>NZ_JACGAG010000009.1 GCF_014050525.1 Clostridium sp. cel8 | reverse complement strand
TAAATTTTAGTGATAGAAAAAAATAGCCCTCATGGGGCTAGAAGAATGAAGGTCTTAGAGTTATGCTCAAGGCTAGACAATAATCTTATTGGATAAATTTGATAGTCTATTTAAAATATTTAATATTTCAAATTTACTATGAAATGAAAAGTTGCTTATATCGTCATATATTACAAGATCAAAGTCTTCATTTAATAAATATGCAGTATTAGAGTTGCATATTTTTAAATTAGAGTTTTTATTTTTATTCATATTGTGTATGTACATATAATTTTTAAAGTTAGTATATTTATTTATATTAGATACTATATTTATTCTATCTCTATTTTCGTCAGTTATATAAAGTATCTTTTTATTTTGCAAAATATACTTTTCAACAACTCCAACAAATATTTCTGTAGAATTGTATGGAATAGATATAACATTTAAAAATTTATCACTACTTTTACTCCAGTTAATTATAATCTTACTTATTTTTTTCTTTTCTTCAAATAGACTCACTTTTTCCCAAAGAAACATTGTCTTCACTCTCCATTATATCCATTATTCTATTTTTTAATAACGAATACCTTTCAAAACTTTTATTATTATCTATCATAAATTTAAGTGCTTTAAAATCTCCTACAAGTACTACCATTTCCTTTGCCCTAGTTATAGCAGTATACAATAAATTTCTATTCATTAAAAAAGTGGATCCCATAAATATTGGCATTATAATAACTGGAAATTCACTTCCTTGACTTTTATGAATTGTCATAGCATATGCAAGTTCAATTTCATCTAAATACAGACTTTCATACACAACTCTCTTTTCATCATCAAATATCACTGTTATAGTGTTATTTTCATCATTTATCTCCTCTATATATCCAATATCTCCATTAAATACCCCAAGTCCTTCTTCTTTTCCTGAAATTGATGTCCATTTTAAAGAGTAGTTATTTTTAGTCTGCATAACTTTATCTCCTACTCGAAATAAAGTATCTCTAAATTCCTTTTCATTTTTATTTTTTGTTTTGGGATTCAATATATTTTGTAGTTTTTTATTAAGATTAAATACACCTAAAATTCCTTTTCTCATAGGTGAAACTATTTGTATGTCAGATAACTTATTCCATGACTTATTAAACTTAGGAAGTCTTATATCAATTAGCTGAATTAATATATCTAGTATCTTACTTTGATCTATGCATTTTATAAAATAGAAGTCCTTATCCTTTTTATTGAGAAATGGCATTTCGCCAGAATTTATCTTATGTGCATTAACTATAATCATACTTTCCTTAGACTGTCTAAATATATCCTTAAGTCTTATTACTTTTATACAATTGCTATCTATAAAATCCCTAAGAACATTGCCTGGACCAACTGAAGGAAGCTGATGAGCATCTCCTACTATTATAACTCGTGTGCCAATTGAAATTGCTTTTAAAAGACTGTTCATAAGTACTATATCTATCATTGAAGCTTCATCTATTATAACAACATCACACTCTAAAGGAGCTTCTTCTCCTCTTGAAAAGAATATAGATTCTTCGTCCCTAGGTACTCCCATTTCTAAAAGTCTATGTATAGTCTTTGCTTCTCTTCCTGTAGATTCTGACATTCTCTTTGCAGCTCTTCCCGTTGGTGCCGCCATTAAAACTTTTAACTTAAATTTTTCAAATATCTCCGTTATACAATTTATTATAGTAGTTTTTCCGGTACCAGGTCCCCCTGTTATTATTTCCACTGAATTTTCAAAGGCACCCTTTATAGCTTCTTTTTGCGAAGGCGCAAATTCTATGTTATTTTTATTTTCGAAATCTGAAATTTCTTTTTCAACATCTATATTTAACTTTTTATATTTACTAAACTCCAAATATAAAATCTTCTTAGTTACACTGAGTTCACAGTAATAATATGTAGGTAAAAAAACACATATATTGTCTTTGCATTTTTCTAATTTAAGCTTTCCAACTACTGAACTATCATATATGTTTTTCTCTATTTCTTCCTTACTTGCTCCAAGTAAATTTTCGGCTTCTTTTATAAGCTTTTCAAGTGGCATATATGTATTGCCAAAATTACAAAACTTATTTACAATATACCTTATTCCACTTTGTATCCTAAATGGTGAATTTACCTCTATTCCTAAACTCATTGCTATTCTATCAGCAATTTTAAATCCTATTCCAGATATTTCATCAGTAAGTATATATGGATTTTCTTTTACAATATTTATGGAATTTTCTCCAAATTTTTTATGTATTTTCACACATTTATTTGCACTTATCCCATAAGTTTGTAAAAATATCATTATATTTCTTATCTCACTTTGCTTTGAATAGGACTTGCATATCAAGTCTATTTTCTTCTGTCCTATGCCATCTATTTCCCTCAATCTCTCAATGTTGTTATCCATTATTTCCAAAGTATCTTTTCCAAATTTATCAACTATTTTTCGTGCAGTAACAGGCCCTATACCAGATATGGCTCCAGATGACAAATACCTTTCAATTCCAACTGTAGTATTAGGTTCCACTTCTTCAGAATATTTAATTTTAAATTGTTTCCCAAATTTCGGATGTGTAGTCCACTCTCCTACTAGCTTTAAGCTTTGTCCTTCCATAGCAAGTGGTATATTTCCTACTACAGTTATCATATCATTTTTACTTTTTAACTTAGCAACTGTATACCCATTGTCTTCATTATGAAATACCACATCATCCAAAATGCCTTGTATTTCCTGCATAAGATCCCCTTACCTTTTAAAGTATTTAAAACTATTAATATATTAATAATTATAACACATTAAAATAATTTTAAATCATAAAAACACGTATCTAATAGATACGTGTTTCAATTTATAAATACTTTTTTATTTCATCAACCTTATTCAATTTTTCCCAAGGTACGTCTATATCCGTTCTTCCAAAGTGACCATATGCTGCAACTTGTCTATATATAGGTCTTTTTAATTTTAAATCCCTTATTATAGCTCCTGGCCTTAAATCAAATACTTTCTTTACTATATCCACTATTTTATCATCTGAAAACTTCCCAGTACCAAACGTATCAACTGTTATAGAAACAGGCTTTGCCACACCAATAGCATAGGCAATTTGTATTTCAAGTTTATCTGCGACTCCGGCTGCTACCAAATTCTTCGCAACCCATCTTGCAGCGTATGTAGCAGATCTATCCACCTTAGTAGGATCTTTTCCAGAAAATGCACCACCACCATGTCTTCCATATCCACCATAAGTGTCAACTATTATTTTTCTACCTGTAAGACCAGAATCTCCTTGAGGTCCACCAACTACAAATCTACCTGTAGGATTTATAAAATATTTTGTCTTATCATCCAAAAGTTCTGGTGGTATAACAGGCTTTATAACATTTTCTATTATATCTTTTCTTATTTGCTCCTGTGTTACATGTGAGTCATGCTGTGAAGATACTACAACTGTATCTATCCTTACTGGTTTATCATCTTCATACTCTACAGTAACTTGAGTCTTTCCATCTGGCCTTAAATATGGAATGGTTTCATTTTTTCTCACATCAGCTAATCTCTTTGCAAGTTTATGTGCCATAGTTATTGGAAGAGGCATATATTCAGGTGTTTCATTTGTAGCAAATCCAAACATCATTCCCTGATCTCCTGCTCCTATTGCATCTATTTTATCCATTTCTCCTATTTTAGCTTCAAATGCTTCATTTACCCCCATTGCTATATCCGATGATTGCTCATCTATTGATGATATAACTGAGCATGTATCACAATCAAATCCATATTTGGCTCTAGTATAACCTATTTCTCTAACAGTTTTTCTAACTATCTTTGGAATATCTACATAACATTTAGTTGATATTTCACCCATAACCAAAACCATTCCTGTAGTAGTTACAGTTTCACAAGCTACTCTTCCATCAGGATCTTTTTCCAATATGGAATCGAGTATAGCATCGGAAATCTGATCACACATTTTATCTGGATGTCCTTCTGTAACTGACTCGGAAGTGAATAACTTTCTCATATATTTTACCTCCATTTGTATAAAATAAAAAACCTCTTCATAAGAAGAGGTTAATAAACTTATCAACTCTCTTATCTCGCAGGAAACTGCAGGAATTGGCACCTTAGTAATTCTACCGGTTGCCGGGTTTCATAGGGCCCTTTCCCTCCACCTCTCTTGATAAGAGTTTTAAATTGTAAAATAAAAAACACTGTTCAGTGTTTTCATGGTGGAGGAAGATGGATTCGAACCATCGAAGTCAATGACAACAGATTTACAGTCTGCCCCCTTTAGCCACTCGGGAATTCCTCCATATTTGGTGCTGGCAGTAGGCATCGAACCCACGACCTACTGATTACAAGTCAGTTGCTCTACCAGCTGAGCTATGCCAGCTTATTTAATATTTTTATACTATATCGTTAATGGTGGGCACAACAGGGCTCGAACCTATGACCCTCTGCTTGTAAGGCAGATGCTCTCCCAGCTGAGCTATGCGCCCATAATTGGTGGAGGAAGATGGATTCGAACCATCGAAGTCAATGACAACAGATTTACAGTCTGCCCCCTTTAGCCACTCGGGAATTCCTCCACATTTGGTGCTGGCAGTAGGCATCGAACCCACGACCTACTGATTACAAGTCAGTTGCTCTACCAGCTGAGCTATGCCAGCTTATTCAATATTTTTATATCCTGTAAAACAATTACCAAACACATTAACGTATGTAAGTATACCGTGTATTATGTTTTTTTTCAAACAGCATTTTCTTCATATCATGGCAATTACAGTGCATTTACTCTATATTTCTTTATTTTTCTCTCAAAATCAATACTTTATATTAACACATATATAATTTTTAATTAGAAGTATACACTTTTATTTTATTCTATTTTTAAAACAATCCTCATATAGATTATATATGACTTTTTTAAATACATATTTATTAATTTAAAAAGTGAAAACATAATTCAAGAGGTGATACTTTGAACAAAATAAAAGCTAATTACACAACTTCATTGGCATACTATAAGCTATCATACTTTTTAAAAGACTATATAAATAAAAATACAGTTATAGTCTGCATAGGTACAGACAGGTATATAGGGGATTGTCTAGGTCCTTTGGTTGGAACACTACTTATACACAAACATTTCCCGCTTCCTGTTTATGGAACAATAAATGAACCAATACATGCACTAAATATAGAAAACAAATTAGATAAAATAAAATCAAAACATAAAAACTGTAACATAATAGGAATAGATGCATGTCTAGGTGACCCAAATAACATAGGTGAAATACAAGTAAGAGATGTCCCTGTACATCCAGGTAAAGGGGTAGGAAAATCACTGCCAAATGTAGGTGAAACATCAATAATAGGCATAGTTGATTCAAATTCACAAAAAAATATGTTTAGTAGTTCAAATAATATCCGTCTTAATTTAGTTCTATCTATGTCAAAAGTAATACTTCATTCATTAATTCATGCATATTACTTGCACTATAATAATATATTAGATTGATTAAAAAATCTAACTTATTAGAAAATCATACTAATAAATTAGATCTTTAGCTTAATCAATTAGAGTTATATCATCACCACTAAATGTAACTTCCATTTTGTCCAAATACTCTAATACCTTACCTGTTCCAAGTGCTACGCAAGATACAGCATCTTCTGCTACAAACACAGGTACATTAGTAACATGATGTATTAAGTCACTTAAACCATTTAAAAGAGCTCCTCCTCCTGTCATAACAATTCCTTTACTTGCAATATCTGCTGCTAATTCCGGGGGAGTTTTTTCAAGTACTGCATGAGATGTATCCGCTATAGCATTTATAGTATCTTTAAGCGCTTCTCTCATTTCCGCTGAAGATATTGTCATATTTTTTGGAAGACCTGTAATTAAATCTCTTCCTCTTATATCCATTTCAATCTCCTCATCTAATTTGAATGCAGATCCTATATTTATCTTTAACTCTTCAGCAGTTCTTTCTCCTATCATTAACTTACGTTCTTTTCTTATAAATTTTATTATAGACTCATCAAATTTATCTCCCGCTACTTTAATTGAGGATCTTACTACAATCCCTCCTAAAGAGATTACAGCTACATCTGTAGTTCCTCCTCCTATATCAATTACCATATTTCCTTCAGGTCTAGTTATGTCAATGCCTGCTCCTATAGCTGCAGCTAAAGGTTCTTCTATAAGAAATACTTTCTTTGCTCCTGCATTTTTTGCTGCATCGATTACAGCCCTCTTTTCCACTTCAGTAGCCTGGCAAGGCACACAAATTACAACTCTAGGTGTGGTTTTCCTACGTCCACAGGCTTTTTCTATAAAATATTTCAACATCTTTTCTGTTACATCATAATCAGAAATAACCCCATCTTTTAATGGACGTATTGCCACAATATTTCCGGGAGTTCTACCAATCATCTGCCATGCTTCTTCACCTACAGCAAGTACTTTATTTTGACTCTTATCTATTGCTACTACTGATGGTTCTTTTAATACTACACCTTTCCCTTTAACATAAACAAGCACTGTAGCTGTACCTAAATCAATTCCCATGTCAGTTCCTATACTAAAAAACATTCCTTTTCACTCCTACTCTTCCCGCTTTTGGTTAATAATGTAGCTTCTACTATTTATATTAATGGACTTATATTATAATTATAATAGGAATGTTTTTAACCTTCAATAGCTTTATACTTCATTTTAGTGGCATTACCACCTCTAATGTGTCTTTCAGCTTTATTATAATCCAATATCATTTTAGCTTGTTTTGCAATTTGAGGATTTATTTTTGGTAATCTTTCTGTCATATCTTTATGTATTGTGCTTTTACTTACCCCAAATACCTTTGCAGTTTTTCTTATAGTAGCTTTGGATCCTATTATATATTTAGCTACTTCTAAAACTCTTTCTTCTATATAATCTTTCAACTGTTATCACTCCTTTATTTAGCTTACAGTTATAATCTATGCTCTTAAATAAATCATGTTAAATGTAGAACTTTAATATAAATTCAAATCTTTATCATATTAATAAGTGTAATTATTCTTGTTTTAGCCATTTCTTCATAATCAATTGGAGAAATGGCCAAAACTTAATATTTTATATATCTTGCTGGATCAACAAATTCATCTCCTTTTAAAACTGCAAAATGAAGATGATCCCCATATTTCTCATAGGCAGATCTCAAAGTAGTATTTCCAACAACACCTATTACCTGACCTTTTGATATATCTTGACCCTCAGAAACCTTCAAATTAGAGTTTAAATTTGAGTATATTGTCTTTAATCCATTTTGATGATTTATAATAACTTCCACGCCGTCTTGAGTATTTTTATCTATTTTTTCAACTTTTCCACTCATAGCCGCAAAAACCGGTGTTCCAATCTTAGCTTGTATTTCATATCCTAAATTTGGTCTGTAACTTTCAGTAGAATCCCAATATACAGGATCCTGGGAATATCCCCTAGCTATATTACCTTCAACAGGTTTTTGAAAATCCATGCTAGTCGAACTTGACACCGATTTTGAAGCTTCCTGCTTCTGTACATTAGTATTTTCTTTGCTATTTTCTTTGCTACTGTTTTGCTTTACCTGAAGGGCATTATCATGTTTATCCTCTGTTATAGCAGTTTCACTATTTTTCTTTTGCTGTGATATAGTTGTTTTATTTTGATTAACTTTTTGATTCTCATCACTTCTAAATGTCAAAATTGCTGCTGTAGCTACAACACACAAACAGATAAATAAAACTATGTAAAAACCCTCCTTCTTAACAAAATCAATTGGCTTTTTAATAAAATTTTTATCCATATCAACACCTCCTTTTTGTAGTTTGTCCAGATGATAGAAAAAAATACATATTTTTATAAATTTTTTATAAAAAAAAGACATCAGCATTTGCTGATGTTTAACTTTAAAATAAATCATCAAGTTTATCTATTTTAACACCTGTATAATAATGATATAATATATCACTATAACTTTTACCTGATTTTGCCATAGCATCTGCTCCCCACTGGCTCATTCCAACATCATGTCCATATCCAAGACATTTAATTACTACATTATTTTTCTTAAATGTTATGCTAAAATTTGATGAATTTAGTCCCATTAATGCTCTAAATTTTGTGCCAGATATAGTTATTCCTCCAAGTTTAATTTCTTTTACAGAACCGCCTTCATTTCTACTCTTTACTATAATTGAACTTTTTAAATTTGATACAGAAAGATTTGCATCTTTATAATTTGAATTTATACTATTTATAAATTCCATTTCAGGTACACTTTTATAGGTTTCATATTTTTTAGACCTTTCATCTCCAAAACTCTTTACACTTTTAAGATATTCTATATTCTTATTAAAAACAGAAAGTGCACTTTCCGTTTCTCCCGAGCTTACAGCAAAGTAATATGGTTCCATAACTAACTTACCTTTATATGTTAAAATTTCACCACTAGTTGACTTTACAGCATTTTCTATTTTACTCCAATACATATTTCTATCTTTACTTGACCATTTGCTCATTCTCTCTTCTTTAGACATATATACTTGACATTTAGAAGTATCACATACATCTGCCCCTGTATTACTGCTATACTGTGTTCCCCCATATTGTTCCATATGGGCAACTGCAAAAGTTCTAGCTGCAACAGCTTGAGCTTTCAAGGCTTCTTCTGAAAATGCTGCCGGCATTTCCCCTGCCACTACTCCCATAACATAATCTTCTAAATTCATCTCCTCTATTTTCTTTTCCTCAGTAATATAAACTTTTATTTTTGGGTTATTCTTATTTTTGGAAATTATCTCACTTGAATTTATTAAACCGTTCTTACTTCCACCAATAATTAATGATAATACTATTATAAAACTCGAACATATAATCATTAATATAAATATGTTTTTTAATATAAATAGAATATTTTTATTCATTTGACTCCTCTCATAATTATACCTGCAGTAAACTATCCTGCAGGTATATGTTAATTACATATATATTTTTATGAGAGTATTTAAGATAATATTACAAAATATAATAACTATTAATCCACTCTTTTAATATCAGCTCCAAGTGCTTTAAGTTTCTTTTCTATATTTACATATCCTCTATCTATATGGTATATATCTGATATTTCAGTTTCACCTTCTGCACAAAGTCCACATAGTATAAGAGCTGCTCCTGCTCTAAGGTCAGTAGCTCTAACCTCCGCTCCTGTAAGGCTAGTGACTCCTTCTATAACTGCGCTTCTTCCATTTATCTTTATATTAGCACCCATCCTCTTCATCTCTGCAACATGCATAAATCTATTTTCAAAAATAGTTTCTGTTATAATACTAGTTCCCTGGACTGTGCACAAAAGACCTGTTATCTGGGATTGCATATCTGTAGGAAAACCAGGATATGGCATAGTTTTTACATCTATAGGACTTAACTCTCTATTACCATCAACAATTATTCCATTACTTTCTGGTTTTATATATATACCAGCTTCAGTTAACTTAGCAATTAAAGGCTTTAAATATTCTAAATTAACTCCATTTATTTTTAATTTACTCCTTGTTATTGCAGCTGCAACCATAAAAGTACCACATTCTATTCTATCCTTTATAGGTTTATGGGTTGTTCCCTTTAAAGTTTTTACTCCTACTATTTTAATTGTATCTGTCCCTGCACCTATTATATTTGCTCCCATGCTATTTAAGAATCTACCTAAATCTCCTATTTCAGGTTCCTCAGCAGCATTTTCTATTATAGTTTCTCCTTCGGCCATTACAGCTGCCATCATTATATTTTCAGTAGCTCCCACTGAAGGAAAATCCAAATATATGTTATTCCCTATAAGTTTACTAGCCCTAGCTTCAACATAACCATGACCTACATTCACCTCAGCACCAAGTGCACTTAATCCTTTTAAATGAAGATCAATTGGTCTTGTTCCTATATTGCATCCTCCAGGAAGTGAAAGCTTAAAATGTCCAAATCTAGACAGCATAGGCCCCATTATGAGAAAAGAAGCTCTCATCTTTTTTACTAAACTACTATCCGGCATAGAATCTTTAATATTTGAACTATCTATTATTATTTTATTTAACTGTTTATCTATATTTATTTCTCCTCCAATACTTTTGAGTATATTGCTTATAACAAATACATCTTCAAGCATAGGAACATCATCAATTATACATTTATCTCCACTTAATATACATCCAGCTATTATAGGCAACACAGAATTCTTAGCTGAGCTAATATTTACTTCTCCATGAAGCTTATTACCGCCTCTAACTACTATTTTGCTCATAAATTGTCCTCCATTCTATAATTTCTGTTATGTTTCTTACATATTTAAAAATAAATCTTCAGTATGTTTCCATAATTTCTGGTGTTCCCATTATGATATAAACACCTGTAGAATACTTTACAACGGCAAAATTAAAGTCAACAGGTTCTCCATTACTATAAATTCTTTTATATTGTCCTGTACAAGTAGTGGAAGTATATCCATTTTGTAGAGAATCTGTTCTTATACCATTATTTCCTATGCTATTTAATGTTTTTATCACTTTATCATAGGTTTCTTCTACACTGCCATTTAGCACCTTTACTTTTACATATTGGAAATATTTAATATGATGTGAAAACTCTTCCAATATAGAATGCATTTGTTGATTAAGTTCATTTATAGCGTATATATTGCTTTGTTTTACAATATCTATTTTTACAATATTGTAATTATCATATCTTGTACTTTCTATATACCCGCTTACAGATTTTCCCTTAAAGTTTAAAGAATAATTTTCTTTATTACTTGAGAAATCCTTAGTCAGCTTTTTATCTTTATTTAACTTATAAAATAATTCATTTACTATTTTTTCTTTAGGATCAGAAGTATTAAACTGAGCTGTAACACCATATTGCACAGTTTTAGAGTGAGTATTTTTAATTATGCTATTAAATACATCAACTTTATCATCTGAAGGTAATTCTTGACTTTGAAAAAGTGTTTTATTGAAATGAGTTTTTGTTTGATTATTAACTTTGTATGCAGAAATATTAGATGATAAAAATATTATAAATTCGATATAAACCATAATATTAAATAAGATTTTTTTCTTCATAATCCATCCCCCTGTCCTGTTTAAGAGTATGGACATATATAAATATAATATTCACTTTATATAATAATTTTTATCATAAATAGAAATTATTTCACATACAATAATTAATATACTCAATAATAATATATAATTAACTTAATTAAATTGTGAATATAATCCATAAAAAATAAGTGTAGAGCATTTGCTCTACACTTATTTTAAACATAGTATTTTATTTTAAATTAATTCTAGCTAGAGCCCTTGCTAAAGCTAACTGAGCTCTTTTTACATCTATTCCTCCATCTGGGTTTTTCAACCTTTCCTCAGCCCTTTTTTTGGCTTCCTCAGCTCTTTTCTTATCTACTTCTTCAGGCCATTCACAATCATCACAGAGAATTTTTAACTCATTATTTTTAACTTGAAGTATACCAGTAGATGTAAAGGCCATTAACTTCTTGCCATCTTTTTGTGTAATCACAGTATCAGTAGGTCTGAGTGTGGTAACTAAAGGCATATGATTTGGAAGAATTGCAATACTACCTTCTACACTTTCTGTTAGTACCTCTACCACTTCTCCACTATAAAAGTTTCTTTCAGGGGTAAGGATAGTCAATTTTAAAACTTCCAACATACTAATCTCCTTTTACAAATTAACATAATATATTAATTTTTATTCATTTTCTTAGCAGCCTCAACAACCTCATCTATAGTTCCCTTAAATAAGAATGCTGTTTCTGGCAAATCATCATATTTACCTTCCAAGATTTCTTTAAATCCTCTTATTGTTTCCTTTATAGGAACATATTTGCCTTTATATCCTGTAAATTGTTCTGCAACAGAAAATGGCTGAGATAAAAATCTTTGAATTCTTCTTGCTCTTAGAACTACTAACCTATCTTCTTCTGAAAGTTCATCTACACCAAGGATTGCTATAATATCTTGAAGTTCACTATATCTTTCAAGTATATGTTTTACATCAGATGCAACTTTATAATGTTCTTCACCAACAATTCTAGGATCCAATATTCTTGAACTTGAATCAAGAGGATCAACTGCAGGATATATTCCAATTTCTGATATAGATCTTGAAAGAACTGTAGTTGCATCAAGATGTGTAAATGTTGTTGCTGGTGCTGGGTCAGTTAAGTCATCTGCTGGTACATATACAGCTTGAACAGATGTAATAGATCCATTTTTTGTAGATGTTATTCTCTCTTGAAGAGCACCCATTTCAGTTGCAAGTGTTGGCTGATAACCAACTGCACTAGGTATTCTTCCAAGAAGCGCTGAAACCTCAGAACCTGCCTGAGTAAATCTAAATATATTATCTATAAATAAAAGCACATCTTGGCCTTTATCTCTAAAATATTCTGCCATTGTAAGTCCAGTAAGAGCAACTCTCATTCTTGCTCCTGGTGGTTCATTCATCTGACCAAATACTAGAGCTGTTTTATTAATAACGCCTGACTCTTGCATTTCATAATAAAGGTCATTACCCTCTCTTGTTCTTTCTCCAACACCTGTAAATACAGATAATCCACCATGCTGTTTTGCTATGTTATTTATAAGTTCCTGTATAAGAACTGTTTTACCAACACCTGCTCCACCAAATAATCCTATCTTTCCACCTCTTTGATATGGTGCAAGAAGGTCTATAACTTTAATACCAGTTTCAAACATCTCAGGCTTAACAGATTGATCTTCAAAGCTTGGTGCCGATCTATGAATAGGATAGTATGTATTTGCATTTACATCTCCCTTTTCATCAATAGGTTTACCTAGCATATTGAAAAGTCTTCCTAAAACCACATCTCCAACAGGTACAGATATAGGTGCTCCTGTATCAATAGCATCCATACCTCTTATTAATCCATCTGTACTTTCCATAGATATAGTTCTAACTATATCGTCACCCAAATGCTGGGAAACTTCTGTAACCAATGTTCTATCTTTACATTTTATATTTATGGCATTATAAATATTAGGAAGGTTTTCTGGCTTAAATTTAATATCTACAACAGGTCCTATAACCTCAACAACTTTGCCTATATTTGGCATTAGTATCCCTCCTTACTTAAGAGATTCTGCTCCTCCAACTATTTCAGTTATTTCTTGAGTTATAGCAGATTGTCTCTCTCTATTGTATTTAAGATTCAAAGTTTCTAATAAGTCATTCGCATTTTTAGTTGATCCATCCATTGCTGTCATTCTAGATGCCTGTTCACTAGCTTTTGAATTCATCATGCAATTTAGAATCTTTTGTTTCAAATGTGAAACAACTATATCATCTATCATATAATCTACTTCTGGCTCAAATTTTACAATAACTCTTTTTTGATTTGTTTTACTCTCTTCTAGAGGGAGTAATTTTTCAACAAATACATCTTGCTTAATAGTAGAAATAAATTTAGTATATACTATATTTATTTCTCCAACCTTACCACTTTTATAAAAATCCAATGCTTTATATGTTAGTGTATTTGCTTCCTTTATAGTAGGAATGTCAGGAATATCTACATATTCTGCTTCAGCAGTGTAATGAAGTCTTTTAAAATACATTCTTCCCTTTTGTCCTACTGCTATTAAAATAGCATTTTCCTTATCTTTAGATACATGAGCACTCAATTCATTTACAACATTGTTGTTAAATCCTCCACACAATCCTGTATCTGAATTTAAACATATATAAAGCTTTTTTTTACTTCCATTACCATCTATATAAATATTTCTTCCATTAACTTCTGGAATAAGTTCATTTACAATAGACCCAAATAGTTCAGAATATGCATTGTTTGTATCTAGCTTTTTTCTAACTTTTCTAAGATTAGCAGTAGCAATGAGTGCCATGGCATTTGTTATTTTTTGAGTACTAGTTACTGACTTAATTCTTCTTTTTATTGCAACAAGTCCTGCTCCTGCCATATTTCACCTCCCGCAAAGGAACAACTATACCTCTGCTAAAAATATTTTTTTAAATTCATCTATAGCATTACCAAGTTTTTCACTTAATTCATCGGATATAACTTTTTTCTCTAATATTTCCTGTCCTATCTCCTTATGATGAGTATCCATATATTCAAGCAATTCTTTTTCAAATTCAGTAATTTTCTCAACTGGAACATCCATTATATAGTTTCTACTAGCTGCAAATAAAATAATTATCTGATTTTCTACAGGCATTGGTTTATATTGATCTTGCTTTAATATCTCAGTTAATCTCTTACCTTTTTCAAGTCTTCTCATTGACTCTTTATCTAGATCAGATCCAAATTGTGCAAATGATGCAAGTTCTCTATACTGTGCAAGATCCAATCTAAGTGTACCTGCAACCTGTTTCATGGCTTTAATTTGGGCACTACCACCAACTCTGGATACTGATATTCCTGCATTTATAGCTGGTCTTTGTCCAGCATAGAAAAGCTCAGTTTCCAAGAATATTTGACCATCTGTTATAGATATAACATTAGTTGGTATATATGCCGTAACATCTCCTGCCATAGTTTCTATTATAGGAAGTGCAGTAAGAGATCCTCCACCTAATTTATCTGACAGTTTTGCAGCTCTCTCAAGTAATCTTGAGTGCAGATAAAATACATCACCTGGATAAGCTTCTCTTCCTGGTGGTCTACGGAGTAGTAATGACATTTCCCTATATGCAACTGCATGCTTTGATAAATCATCATATACTATGAGAACATCTTTTCCTTTATTCATAAAGTATTCACCCATAGTACATCCAGCATAAGGAGCAATATATTGAAGTGGTGCTGGTTCTGAAGCTGTAGCTGATACAACTATTGTATAATCCATAGCACCCATTTCAGTCAAATCATTAACTATATGAGCTACAGTTGATTGCTTCTGCCCTATAGCTACATATATACATATTACATCTTTTCCTTTTTGATTGATTATAGTATCTATAGCAATAGCAGTCTTTCCTGTCTGTCTATCTCCTATAATCAATTCCCTTTGTCCTTTTCCAATTGGTATCATTGAATCTATAGCTTTTATTCCTGTTTGAAGTGGTTCTTTAACAGACTGTCTAGTTATAACTCCCGGAGCTACAACATCTACAGGTCTACTTTCTGAGGATTTAACAGGACCTTTGCCATCAATTGGCTGTCCAAGTGCATTTACAACTCTACCTATAACATCCTCTCCTACTGGTACTTCTACAACTTTACCTGTACTTTTAACAGTATCTCCTTCTTTTATACCATTCTCAGAACCTAAAAGCACACAACCTACATTATCCTGTTCAAGGTTTAATGCCATACCATAAACACCATTTGGAAATTCTAAAAGTTCATTAGCCATACATTTATCAAGGCCATAAACTCTGGCAATACCATCGCCAATTTGAATTATTGTACCTGAATCAACTGTTTCTATTTTCTTTTCATATTTTTCTATTTCATCTTTTATAATTGAAGTTATTTCTTCAGGTTTTATATTCATAGGCTCACCTCTAATCTTTCCTAAGCATTATTTTTTTCATTTCAGAGAGTTTTGACCTTATAGTTCCATCTATAACTTCATTGTTTATTTCAACATAAACTCCACCTATTATAGTCGGATCTATCTCTTCTTCAATCAAAACCTTCTTCTTAAACTTATTTTCTAATTTCTCTATTAAAGCTGATTTTTCATCATCTTTTAAGGGAACTACAGTTTTAACTTTAGCTATAACAGTATTATGCTTTTCAAGATATATATTTTTCATCTCTCTAAGCTTTCCATCTATATCATATATTCTATTTTTCTCTATTAGAACCATCAAAAATGAAAAGACATCATCATCTATTCGGTCTTTAAAAATTTCAGTAAAGATCTGTTTTTTCTGAGATGTACTTACTTTAGGATGTTCAATAATCTCAAGAAATTTAGAATTATTTTTTATAGTTTTTACAACACTTTCTAATTCATCCAGATATTCTTTTACTTTACCTTTTTCCTCTGCAATTTCATAAAGTGCAAGAGCGTATCTTCTGTCCAAATATTCGTACATATCAGATACCTACCTTACTTATAAAGTCTTGAATAAGTCTCCTATGTTGTTCTTCATCGATAGAACCTTCTAAAGCCTTTGATGATACTAACATAGCCAAATTAACAACTTGGCTTTTTATATCGTCTTTTGCTTTTTCTCTTTCCCTATCTGCTTCAGTCTTAGCTCTACTTAATATAAGCTGAGCCTCTTTTTGTGCATCTTTTATTATGTCATCAGAAACTTTGCTAGCTTTATTTTTATATTCCTCAACAATATTTTTACCTTCTTGTTTCGAACTAGTAAGTAACTTATTATGTTTAGCTAAAATTTCTTTTGACTTTTGTTGATTTTCATCTGCACTTTTAATTTTAAATGCAATTTCTTCTTCTCTACTTGTAATTCTATTGTTTACAGTGTCGAAGAAGAAATACTTCAAAACAAAATACAATATAATAAAATTTATTATAGTTATAATGACTCTAACTAAAACTATTTGCATTTTTAATCCGTTTCCTCCCCTCTAAATACATATATACTGGTGAGGTATACTATATCAGACCTTAAATACCAAAATAAGAGCTATTAATAGTGAATATATAGCTGTTACTTCTGATAAAGCTGCACTTACAAAGAATGTGCTTAATATTTTACCACTTGCCTCTGGCTGTCTTGATACTCCTTCAACTGCTTTTCCAGCTGCAGTACCAACACCAATACCTCCTCCTAAGCATCCTATAGCAGCTAAACCTGCTCCAATAGCTGCCATTCCTGATATAAATGATTGTGCATCTAAATTCATAATAAAATCCTCCTTAAAATAAAATTATTGAATAACTAAAATTAATGTTCAGCTATAACTTTAATATTCATCATTGTTAGCATAACAAAAACTATCATTTGTATTGATCCATCAAACAAATCAAAAAACGCATGAAAAGGAATTGGAACTAACAATTGCGCAAACCAAGCTATATTACCCAAGCCACCATATACCATACCAACAATTACAGCAGCGGCAGTCATATTACCAAATAGTCGCAAACTCAAAGAAACTGGAAGTACCAGCCTTTCTATGATGTTAAGTGGCAATAACGGTACTACTGGTTCAGCATACGCTTTAAAATAGCTTTTTAAACCAATTTTTTTAATTGCATTGAATTGAACTAATACAAAAGTTATAACTGCAAGTCCAAAAGCAACACTTAAGTCTTCACTTGGAGCCCTGACCCCTACAATTAGTGGAAGAATATTTATAGCTAAAATATAAATAGCAAGAGTACCTACATATGGTATGTAGTTAATATACTCTTTTCCCATATTATCAATAACTAGATTTCGTATTGATTCAAAAATCATTTCAACCACAGTCTGTTTCTTATCAGGAATCTTTTTCATATTAGCAGTAAAAACTTTTGCTAGAATAGCTAAGAGTACAATAATAATCCATTGAATAAGTATACTAGATGTTATCCCAATACTTAGTGATCCCAAATGTATAGTAAACAATGGAAGAAAATTCTCCACTTCATCACATCCTTTCTTAATTGATGTTATTGATTATTACTAATAGCTGAATATATATATATTCCCAATAAATGAGAAGTATAGCC
Source organism: Clostridium sp. cel8 (assembly GCF_014050525.1). GTDB lineage: Bacteria > Bacillota > Clostridia > Clostridiales > Clostridiaceae > Clostridium_B. The sequence goes on along the minus strand of NZ_JACGAG010000009.1, from coordinate 97,454 downwards.
AAATAAATAAGCAACTGTCCCATATTTATTATGTGTAAAAATAATATATCCTATTACAGCTGCAATTACAATCCGCAAAATAAAACTTATCATATACAATGCTGCAGAAGAATCTTTTAGTTTATCAAATATAAGTCCACCTACTACACTATTAATAAAAAAATTAAATATACCTACTACCATACCAATTATAACAAATAATCCATACATATCAAATAATGTTTGAACAGCCAATGCAAATGAAATGCCAATTAATAAATTAATAGCACTTACCTTCTTTACCATGTTCACAATATCTTTATTCATAAAATTGCCTCTCTTAAAAGTAATTAATAAAATTATATACCTTTAAAATACAATCTAAAAGTTTTATTTTTAGCTTAATTATCTGTATTTATTTTGTTTTAGTCGATTTTTATCATATTTAATCTTAATTACTCAATAAATCTATATTTAACATTCAATATAATTATAAAATTAATAAAGAATTTACCCGAAACTTTTAAAAGTTTCGGGTTTTTCCAAATCCTTATATCATATTGTTATGTTCTATTTAAATATTACTGTCTTTCAACTACAACAGCAGTTCCCATTCCACCGCCTATGCATAAAGTAGCTAATCCATATTTTGAATCTCTCTTTTCCATTTCATAAAGCAATGTAACAAGTATTCTTGCACCTGATGCTCCAATTGGATGTCCTAAAGCAATTGCTCCTCCATTTACATTTACCTTACTCATGTCAAATTTCAAATCCTTAGCAACTGCTAAACTCTGTGCTGCAAATGCTTCATTTGCTTCTATTAAATCCATATCATCTACAGTTAAATTAGTCTTCTCAAGTGCTGCTTTAGTTGCATAGAAAGGTCCATATCCCATTATCTGTGGATCAAGTCCTTTTGAACCATAAGAAACTATCTTTGCAAGTGGTTTTATTCCAAGCTCTTTAGCTTTATCTGCACTCATAATAACAAAAGCTGCTGCTGCATCATTTATTCCTGAAGCGTTACCTGCTGTAACAGTTCCACCGTCTTTTTTGAATGCCGGTTTTAATTTTGCAAGTTTTTCAACTGTTGTTCCAAATCTAGGGAATTCATCAGTATCAAAAACTATTTCTCCTTTTTTTCTATCTTTTATAACTACTGGAACTATTTCATCTTTAAATCTTCCACTCTTTATTGCTTTTTCTGCCTTTTTCTGAGATGCTTCTGCGAATTCATCTTGCATTTCTCTTGTTATGCCCCATCTTTCAGCTATATTTTCAGCTGTCATTCCCATATGATAGTCATAAAAAGCATCCCAAAGTCCGTCTTTTACCATTGCATCAATTACTTTTCCATCAAACATTCTTTGTCCCCATCTAGTAGTAGGAAGCACATATGGAGCTGCAGACATATTTTCCATTCCACCTGCTACAACTATATCATCATCTCCAGCTTTTATAAGTTGTGTAGCTAAGCTTACTGCTCTAAGCCCTGATCCACATACTTTATTTAAAGTAAAAGATGGAACAGTGTTTGGAATTCCTGATTTTATGGATGCTTGTCTTGCTGGGTTTTGTCCAAGACCTGCTTGTAATACATTACCCATTACGACTTCATCAACATCTTCAGGTTTTATATTTGCTCTTTTTATTGCTTCTTTAATAACTATAGCACCTAATTCAGTAGCTGGAACATCTTTTAATGTTCCTCCAAATTTGCCTATAGCTGTTCTTACTGCACTTGCAATAACTACTTCTTTCATGATTAATCCTCCTATATTTATCTAAAATTAATAAATTGCAAACTTTCTTGTTAACAATTTCATTATACTAGATAATTAAAATTTTATCAATATTTTTTGTTAAAAAATACACAAAGTCTATATATTTAATAACGATTTCAAGATGAAAACTCATATGTACTTTTTTATATTATAAGTATACTATTTTTGTATATAATTTTCAACCTTCAATTAAAAAATTATATAAAATTAATTTTAATAATTCTTACTTGAGTAATTAAACTCCTTATATATTCCCTTTTCAATATCAAAATACTCCAATATAGAATCAACAATCCTTATAGAAGCCTTTCCATCTCCATATGGATTTATTGCCCTGCTCATTTTTTCGTATTTATCCTTATATCTAAGAAGTTCATTTGCACTTTGGACTATTATTTCTTTAGAGGTTCCTACTAATTTAACCGTTCCAGCATCAACAGCCTCAGGTCTTTCAGTAACATTTCTCAAAACAAGAACTGGTTTGCCAAGATGAGGAGCTTCCTCTTGAAGTCCTCCTGAATCTGTCATAACCATGTAACATTTATTCATTAAATTATGGGTTTCATCTGTATCAAGAGGCTTTAGAAGATGTACTCTCTCCTCTTTTCCAAGTATATCATATACCATATTTTTAACAATTGGATTGAGATGAACTAAGTATACAAGTTCAACATCTTTATTTTCCCTAACTATTGTCTTTAAAGCTTCACAAATATTTTTTATTCCTTTTCCCCAATTTTCTCTTCTATGAGCAGTTACCATTATAACCTTTTTATTCCTATAATCTATATTGTTTAACTCATTATTGTTAAATTCATAACTGCTATTTACTGTAAATTTCATTGCATCTATAACAGTGTTACCTGTAACAAATATATTATCTTTACAGACTCCTTCTCTAAGAAGATTATTTCTCGATCTTTCAGTAGGTGCAAAGTGTAAATCTGCTATGGCTCCTGTAAGTTTTCTATTCATTTCTTCAGGGAATGGAAAATACTTATTGTATGTCCTTAGTCCAGCTTCAACATGACCTACCTTTATTTTCTTATAAAATGCAGCAAGTGATGCTGCAAAGGTAGTTGTAGTATCTCCATGAACAAGAACTAAATCCGGATTCTCTGCTTCAAATATTTCTTCAAGCCCTTCTAATACTTTAGTTGTTATTCCAGTTAATGTCTGTTTATTTTTCATTATGTTCAAATCAAAATCCGGCTTTATATCAAACAAGTCAAGAACTTGATCTAACATTTGTCTGTGCTGTGCTGTAACACAAACTTTATTTTCTATAGAATTTCTTCTCTCCAACTCTTTAACTAATGGAGCCATCTTTATAGCTTCAGGTCTTGTTCCAAATATAGTAATAGTTTTTAATGTTTTCATATATATTCCTCCATTTTATGGATTGAATTTTGTGACAATATTCATTCCTTATGTTTAAAAAATCCAGCTCTCCATGCTATTAAAATCAATACTATCATCACTGCCAATAAGACAAAATAGGATTTTTGTGGATTAATTTCCATAGCAATTATAGAGAATGTTCCTAGAATTGCACTTATTATGTACATTATTGCAACTACTTGCTTCTGAGTAAGCCCCATATCAAGAAGTCTATGATGTAAATGCCCTCTATCTGGTGCCATAATCGGTTTACCATTTATTTTCCTTCTTATCATAGCAAACAGAGTATCATATATGGGTATACCAAGTGCAAGTATTGGAACTGCAATAGAAAATGCCACAGCTGATTTTATTGCGCCTCTTATAGATATACCTGCTAACATAAACCCTAATAATTGTGATCCAGTATCTCCCATAAATATTGTTGCTGGATTAAAATTATAAGGCAAAAAACCAAGTATTGCTCCGGAAAATATTATTATAAGTGTGGCAGCTTCATTTCTGCTATTAAGAATTGATATTATAAAAAGTGTAATAGATGCTATAAGTGATATTCCAGCTGCAAGGCCATCTAATCCATCGATTAAATTAACAGCATTTGTTATTCCAACTATCCATATTATTGTAAGTGGAATACACAGATATCCTATATTTATAAACTCATAAATATTGCTTATAGGATTAGTTATAACATTTATACTCACTCCAAAAAATATTAATACTAGTGCTGCTGATATTTGAAATAGCAATTTTTCCCACGGCCTTATATTATATTTGTCATCTATAACTCCACCTATAACTATTATAGTAGCGCCTATAATCAATCCAATTTCAGAATTAGTTAAAGCTCCTTTACACAATATAAGTGTTATTACAAAAGAAAAATATATAGCCAATCCTCCTAAAAGAGGTGTAGGTTTATTATGCACTCGTCTATGATCTTTTGGCACATCAATCACATTAAACCTTACTGCAAATTTTCTAACAAATGGTGTAAGTATGGCAGAAATGGCAGTTGAAACTATAGCCAATATGTACATATTATCCATGAATTAACCTTCCTCGTTATCATCTTTAAGTTACTTTCTCTCTATACGTTCTAATTGAATTTGTGGTGCATATTTAAACCAATCAATTTCTGGAGAATATTCTTCACAAAATACCACTCTTTTTATACCACAAGTTATTATAAGTTTTTGACATTCAGGACATGGCATATGTGTAACATATAATGAAGCATCTTCTCTATCTGGAGGTGCAACTTCAAGCAGGCAATTAACTTCTGCGTGAATAGTTCTTCTACAATGGTTATTTTTCATATAACACCCTACATCATCACAATGTGGTAATCCTTTAGGACTGCCATTATATCCAGTTCCCTTAATTCTTCTATTTTTAACTAAAACAGCTCCGACATGCAATCTTGGACATGTACTCCTCTCAGCAACTTTAAATGCAATATCCATAAAATAATTATCCCAATCTTTTCTCATAAAATTATCTCCTTAGTTCAAACATATCCTTAAGCTCAAACATATATATTATAAACTATAAAGTCACTTTTTTAAAGAAACGGTCAATTTTTAAAAAATTTAAGACCCTTGAATCATATCAAGAGTCTTAAATTTAAATCAAACCTATTTTGTTCCGTAAAGCCTATCTCCTGCATCTCCAAGTCCAGGTATTATGTATCCATTCTCATTCAATTTTTCATCCAAAGCTGCTACATATATATCTACATCAGGATGAACTTTTTTAACCTTTTCTACACCATCAGGAGCTGCAATTAAGCACATAAGCCTTATCTTTTTTGCTCCTCTCTTCTTTAAAAGAGTTATTGCATCTGTAGCAGATCCACCTGTAGCAAGCATAGGATCAGTAACAATTACATCTCTATCACCAATATCTTGAGGTAATTTACAAAAGTATTCTACCGGATTTAAAGTCTTTTCATCTCTATAAAGTCCTATATGTCCTACTTTAGCAGCTGGAATAAGTTTCAACATTCCTCCTACCATTCCAAGACCTGCTCTAAGTATTGGAACTATAGCCACTTTTTTACCTGAAAGCATTTTACATGTTGTTGTGCATATAGGAGTTTCTATTTTGACATCCTCTAATTGCAAATCTCGTGTTACTTCATAGGCCATAAGCATAGCTACTTCTTCTACAAGTTCTCTGAAATCCTTTGATCCTGTATTTTTATCCCTTATAAGTGCCAATTTATGCTGTATAAGTGGATGTGTTATTTGTGTTAATTTACCCATTATATTCCTCCTAATTAAATACACTATATAATTAATGGTGTATTTTTTATTTATAATATTTTTCCTCTATTTTAGAGATTTTATCTACTCTTCTTTTATGTCTTCCACCTAGGAATTTTGCATCTAAAAATGCATCAACTATATCAAGTGCAAGTCCTGGTCCTACAACCCTTTGGCCAAGTGCTAATATATTTGCATCATTATGTTGTCTAGTTGCTCTTGCACTAAAAGTATCTCCACATAGGGCAGCCCTTATTCCTGGAACTTTATTTGCAGATATGCTTATACCTATACCTGTTCCACAAACTATTATTCCAAATTCAAAGTTTTTAGACGCTACTTCTTCTGCAACCTTCTGTCCATAATCTGGATAGTCACATGATTCTTCAGAAAATGTTCCAAAGTCCTTAAATTCTATGTTTCTCTCCTCTAAATGTTTCATTATTTCCTTTTTTAAAGGAAATCCAGCATGGTCACTTCCTAAAGCAATTTTCATAAAAATACCTCCACTTCTTATTATAATACCAAATAAAAATTAATTTTTCATAAACCCAATTCGCAAAAAAAGAAGATAAAAACATCAAACAATGCCTATATCTTCTTTTAATTTATTTAGCAATGTAAAAATACTATTTTTAAGATCTTTATATGTAAACTCGTAGTCAGTTATATTGCCGCCAAAAGGGTCTACTACATCTTCATCTTTGTGTGAAACAAATCCTTTTAAAGTAAATATTTTATATTCAAATTCAGGGAATGTATGAGTAAGTGTATTCTTTATATATTTTGTCATAGTAAAAATTAAGTCTACACTTTTCATTATATCTTCAGTGAGTTGAATTGCTTTCCTTTTGCTTATATCTAAATCAAGATGTTTTTTAACAACTTGTGCGGAATTGAAAGATGTCATGCTACCAGGTATTACTGATATTCCTGCTGAATATGCAATCATATTATCTGTATTAGAAAATGTATTAAATATTGCTTCTGCCATACAGCTTCTGCAAGTATTACCTGTGCATACAAATAAAACTTTCATCAAAACAATCACCAACTCCCTAACAATAATATAAAATTAAACTTCTGTAATGTCAAAACCTGCAGACTTTTGAAGTCTATTCATAACTGCAACTCCTACTCCTTCTTCAGAAAATGCCTCTGAAATTATGATATCAACATTGTTATCGTCAAAACTTCTAAGAGTTTCAAACAGGTTTCTCGAAATTTGTACCATATCTTTTCTGCTTCCTAAGGATATTACAAACCCATCTTTATAATAATCCTTAGTTTCATCTGTAGCAATTATACCTACCTTTTTATTTTCATCTATATAATGATGCACCATTTTATTAATTTTTGCAATAGTTTTTTTCAAATTTCCCTTAACTATTTTTACCTTTGCCTTAGGTGCATAATGTCTATATTTCATTCCCGGTGCCTTTGGTTTAATATTTTTATCAGGTTTTTTCATAACTGCAGGATCAATATAAACATCACTTTCAATTTCTCTTAACATTTCAAGAGTTATTCTACCAGGTCTTAATATACAGCTTGGAGTTACTGTACAATCAATAACTGTAGACTCCACTCCAAATTCACACATATCTCCACCTAAAATGCAATCAACCCTTCCATTTAAATCCTCAATACATCTTTCCACATCAGTAGGACTAGGTCGTCCTGATATATTAGCAGAAGGTGCTGCAATAGGAACACCTGCTTCTTCTATAAGTTCTCTAGCTATATTATTAGATGGCATTCTTATTCCAACGCTTGGAAGTCCTGCACTTGTAACACCTGGAACTAAATCTGTCTTTGGAAGTATTAGAGTCATAGGACCTGGCCAAAATTTATCCATGAACTTCTTTGCAGATTCACATATATTTTCTACTAAAGAATTGATTTGATTTAGATTTGATATATGTATTATAAGAGGATTATCTTGGGGTCTTCCTTTAGCTTCAAATATTTTTTTTACTGCATTTTCGTCTAGTGCATTAGCTCCAAGGCCATATACAGTTTCCGTAGGAAATACTACAAGACCACCCTTTCTTATAATTTCTGCGCCTATTTTTATAATATTTTTATCAATATTTTTCTCATTTAGCATATAAATTTTTGTGTCCATAAAATTATCACCCTTTGTTTTAAAATTAATCTTTTACAATACATGTACAATTACAAGTCCCAAAATTATCCCTGCTAAAACACCTAATGTACTAGTCACGCCCTCCCATAATTTAGAAGACTCAGGTATCATTTCACCGCATACTACATAGAGCATTATACCTGCTGCAAAAGAAAGACAAATTCCAAGAACATTTTTTGATATGCCAGCTATAAAAGCTCCAAAAAAAGTTCCTATAGCTGTTGGAAATGCTGTAATAAAGGCATATAAAAGTATTTTTACTTTCTTTATATTAGATGACATAAGAGGAGCAGAAACAGCAAGTCCTTCTGGTATATCATGAATTGCAATTATAAGACACATCTTTATTCCAAGGCTTCCCCCTGCCCTAAATCCACATCCCATTATTATTCCTTCAGGTAAATTATGAATCATGAGGCCAAGTGCAGTCATAAATGCAACTTTAACATGCTTGTTTATATTTCCTATGCTAATTTTACTGTCAATTACTGCAATAATCAGTGACCCTATAACTGCACATATTATAGTACTCGCAAAATTCCATGTAATGATTGCTTCAGGTATTAAATCAAATACCACAACTGAAAGCATCAATCCAGCTGCAAATCCCACTATAGTTCCAATAAATCTATTTGAAGGTTTTCTCACAATTATACCAAGAGAAGCTCCAATCATAGTTCCCAGAAGAGATACGACACTTCCTATTACTACTATATCCGTAATACTTATATTCAAAATACCACCTATATATTTAATTAATTATGTTTTATACTTATGCTAATTTACGTTCATTTATAATTATTCTTAGTTAAATTATATTTTTCAGAATTTTCTCTGTAAAATTTTAACCTATTTATAAAATCATCTGTAAAATGTGCATAAACACAATTTTTATATATACAATCTAAAAGTGGATATTTTTTTATACCAGCTCTTTTAATTACTGTGTAATAAAAATTCTTTTCTGGATATATAGATTTTAAGTTAATATAGTGATCTGCAACATAAGGATACCTCTTTAAAAAGTTTAAATCAACTGCAATCATTCTATTATTTCTAAACTTAGAAGTTGCCAAAATTATGATTTTAAAATCATCAATATCTTTAATTTTATTCTTATTTTGATTTTCATACTTTTCAACATGAACCAATATTACTTTCTCGCAAATTATTTTAATACTATCTCTTTTTATTCCAAATATTATTTTTAATTTATATCCATCACAATAAAATTTTAAAGATTCGTTACTCATTTTAATTATAGATACCAAAAATATAAGTATTTCTATAATTATTAAATAAATTATATAAAACAAATAGAACTTTCCTGATAGTATAAATGCAATTGGAAGAATAAAAAAAATAAAGCTCATAGATAGCATAAATCTTTTATAAGATTTTTTTCGCTTTCTTATGGCTTTATCTATATTCATTACTTCCCGTTAATTTTTATAACGGTTTTCAACTCCTCTCTTTTAATTACCCATAGCTTCCATTTTTTTTGCTTGATCAGCTGTTATAAGAGCATCAATAACCTCATCAATATCTCCATCTAAAAATGAATCAAGTTTGTAAAGTGTCAACCCTATTCTATGATCTGTAACTCTTCCTTGTGGAAAGTTATATGTCCTTATTCTTTCACTTCTATCACCAGTTCCAACTTGGCTTTTTCTATCTTCAGCTATATTTTTATTTCTTTCAGCTTCAGCTGCTTCATAGAGTCTGGATTTTAAAACTTTCATAGCTTTCTCTTTATTTTTAAGTTGAGATTTTTCATCTTGACAAGACACTACAATTCCAGTAGGAATATGTGTAATTCTAACTGCAGAATCAGTAGTATTTACACACTGTCCACCATGTCCAGAAGCCCTAAAAACATCTATTCTTATATCATTTGGATCTATTACTATATCTACATCATCAACTTCTGGAAGCACTGCTACTGTTGAAGTGGATGTATGAATTCTTCCACTTGACTCTGTATCAGGTACCCTTTGAACTCTATGTGTACCGCTTTCATATTTTAATCTACTATAAGCACCTTTTCCCTTAACCATAAATACTATTTCCTTAAATCCACCGATATCCGTAGCATTTAAACTTATTGTTTCTACACTCCAACCTTTTCTTTCTGCATATCTCGTATACATTCTTGTAAGATCTGCAGCAAATAAAGCTGCCTCTTCTCCTCCTGCTCCACCTCTTACTTCCACAAATACATTTTTAGAGTCATTAGGATCCTTAGGCAAAATCAATATCTTTAATTCCTCTTGTATTTTTTCTATCTTTTCGGTAAGTCCTTTTATCTCTTCTTGTTCCATTTCTTTCATTTCTTTATCTGTTTCATTCTTGAGCATTTCCTTATTGTCTTCTAGTTCTTTCTTTACACTTTTGTATTCTCTATATTTTCCAACTATTTCCTCTAACTCTGCATGTTCTTTGCATAACTTTTGCCATTCTTTTTGATCCTTCATAACTTCAGGATCACTTATTTTAATAGATAACTCTTCGTATTTATTCTCTATAAAATCAAGTCTTTCCAACATATTTTTATCACTCCGTATAAATATTTTCACAACTTATTATTATATCATACTATTTTTATTCTCAGCAATTTTAAGTCCATTTAAAATCTTCCAAATACAACTCTATCTCTTCCAGCTAAATCTTTAACACTTCCAATATCATAAAACCCATTTTCCATTAAAATATTTTCTACGGCTTCTCTTTGATCATAGCCTATTTCAAACATAATCATTCCACCTTTATTAAGAAGACCTATACTTTGTGCTACTATTTTTCTATAAAATTTAAGTCCATCTTTTCCACCACAGAGAGCATCATATGGTTCATAATCTTTTACATCCTTCATTAAAGTTGGAATTACATCTTCTCTTATATAAGGTGGATTGGAAACTATAATATCAAATTTTTCACCTTCTAATATAAAACTCTGCAATAAATCACTTCTTACTAAAGCAACTTTATTTTCAAGAGAAAATCTTTTTATATTTTCCCTTGTAACCTCACAAGCATCAACAAATTTATCACAACATGTCACTTTAACATTCTCAATAAATTTAGCTATAGATACACCAATAACACCACTTCCACAACATACATCACATACTTTAATGAACTTATTTTCTCTTATCTTTTCAATTGCTTTTTCAACTAAAATTTCTGTATCAGGCCTTGGAATAAGAACTCCTTCCCTTATATAAAAATTAAGTCCCATAAATTCACATTCCTCTAATAGATACTTAACAGGTACTCTTTTTTCCCTTAAATTTAGGAGTTTATAATACTTTTTTATCTCTTCGCTGTCCATTTCATAATCTCTATTTATAAACAAGAATAATCTGTCTTTGTTTAAAACTTTTCCAAGAATTAATTCAGTATCAAGTTTATAACTGCCTATATCTTTTAATTTTAACCTTTCATATCCATAAGTTAAAAGTTCACCTACTGTAGTTCTTACCTTTTCTGTAGTTCTTACCTTTTCCATTTTAATTCTCCGTTTCAAATAAATTAAATTTGTTTTTTATAGAGTTTTTTTATTTTCAGCATCTTCTATTCCTTCTGCAAATTTTAAAGCCACTATTGCAACTTCTAATTGATCATAATCTGGCTCTCTTGTAGTAAGCTTCTGCAACATAAGACCTGGATATGCCAATATTTTTGAAAACATACTTTTACTACATCCCATCCATTTTATAACCTCGTAAGTTATACCTGAAACTAGTGGCAATAAAACAATTCTATACAATATTCTTTTCCAAATGTTGTCCCATCCTGTAAGTGAAAACAATATTATACTTATTATCATAACTAAAAACAAGAAATTAGTACCACACCTTGGATGAAGTCTTCCAAATTTTTTAGCATTTTGTGGAGTTAGTTCAACTTCATTTTCATAGCAAAATATAGTTTTATGTTCAGCACCATGATATTGAAAAAGTCTATTTATATCAGGTATCGTACCAATTATATATATATATGCCAAAAATATGATTACCCTTATTATTCCTTCTATAATATTTAATTCAATAGTACTACTTATTCCAAACTTTTTAAATATATTTGCTAAAAAAGTAGGAAATATAAAAAATAAAATTACAGCTATTAAAATAGACATACAAAGTGTTATAAAAAGTAACACATTTTCACTTTTATCCTTAAATACTCTTTTAAATAATATATCAAATTTACTTGGTACCTCTGTATCTTCCTCAAAAAAAGATGCAGAATAGTCAAGTGTCTTTATTCCTATAACAAGTGATTCTATAAGTCCTAAAAATCCCCTTATAATAGGAAGGGAAAAGAAACTGTTTCTCTTATTATATGGTGTGACATATTTTCTATCAACAGTAATTTCTCCATTTGGTTTCCTAACCGCAGTAGCAATTCCATTGAGTCCCCTCATCATAACTCCTTCTATAACAGCCTGTCCTCCAACCGACGTAACTCTTGACATTACATCACCTCATTTTTGGCCTTATTTTTAGAATTTTCATAGTCAATTTTATACTTTAAGTAGCAATTTCCACATAAGGCTTCGTATTCTACATTATCTTTATTGTCTATAACAACTTGCTCACCTTCAAACACAAACTTACCATTTATCTTTCTCCCATTAAATATAGCTTTTTTTCCACACTTACATATGGTTTTTAACTCTTCAAGACTATGTGCTAAAAGCAGTAATCTTTCACTTCCTTCAAAACCATTCATTTTAAAGTCAGTTCTAATTCCATAGCATATTACAGGTATATCGTCCAGCACAGCTATTTTAAATAGTTGATCTATATGCTCTTTTTTAAAAAATTGTGACTCATCTGCAAGTACACAATCTACTCTTCCATTATCTCTCTTCCATTTATTTATAATACATCTTATATCGTCATTTTTATCGATTAATATATCTACTTTTTTAGAAATACCTAATCTTGATATTACCTTGTCTCCTCCTTTAGTATCAGTTAAAGGTTTTATTATAACAGCTTTCATACCTTTTTCTTCATAGTTATGTGCTACCTGTAGCAAATTTGTAGACTTGCCACAATTCATAGCTCCATATCTAAAATATAGTTTACTCATAGATCTTCCTTCTTCTAATTTTTTATTATCCACTAATCATTTTAAAATTTTTTAAAAAATTAAAATATTTTTCAATCAAATATTATTTTAACAAAACTTAATGATTTATTAAAGTATTTATTTTAATATAAGATTACTTCATATTCTGCCTTTATTGACTTGATGTAAATCACATGATATAATCAAATAGTTAATATAAACTGTGTTTAAATTCGAAAGAGGTGTGGAAAATATGAAAAAAGGCATACATCCAGAATACTACCATGATGCTGTAGTTAAGTGTGCATGTGGAAACACTTTCACAACTGGATCAACTAAGAAAGAACTGAAAGTGGAAATATGCTCTAAATGCCATCCGTTCTTCACTGGTAAACAGAAGATGATTGATGCAGGTGGAAGAGTTGATAAATTCTTAAAGAAATTCAACTTAAAAAATGAACAATAAGATATTTTATGCTTAGATTATTAAAACCTGTCCTTTATTAGGTCAGGTTTTTTATCTTTATAGGTTATTTATCTTTTTATCCTTATCAAGTCGCTTTATATTCATATCAATCTTACTTGCAAGTCCTATAAATTCTTTATTATCTTTAGTCTTCATTAAAAGATTTATAAGTTGTTCTGTTATATTTTGATTATTATTTTCATCGTATAAAATTCTTCTTATATTAAATGCAGCATCTTTTTCTTCTTGTGTTTTAAATAAAAGGTCATCTCTTCTTGTTCCAGATTTATATATATCAATAGCAGGAAATATTCTCCTCTCTTGAAGTTTTCTATCTAAATGAACTTCCATGTTACCAGTCCCTTTAAATTCCTCAAATATCATATCATCCATTCTACTACCAGTTTCAATTAAAGCCGTTGCAAGAATAGTAAGACTTCCACCTTCCTCTATATTTCTTGCTGCACCAAAGAATTTTTTTGGCATTATTAAAGCACCTGGATCAAGTCCTCCAGAAAGTGTTCTACCTGTAGGAGTTATAGTTAAATTATATGCTCTTGAAAGTCTTGTTATACTGTCTAAAAGTATTACTACATCTTGTCCTTGCTCAACCATTCTCTTTGCTCTTTCAAGAACCATATACGCCACTTTAGTATGATGTTCAGGTTCCTCATCAAAAGTAGAATATATTACTTCTCCTCGAATTGACCTTTGCATATCAGTGACTTCTTCTGGTCTTTCATCTATAAGCACTACTATTAATTTTATTTTAGGATGATTTATAGATATACTTTGAGCTATTTTTTTTAGAAGTGTGGTTTTCCCGGCTTTAGGCGGAGCAACTATAATTCCTCTCTGTCCCTTTCCTATAGGTGACATTATATCCATAAGTCTTGTAGATAAATCAGCTCTTCCTGTTTCAAGTTTTATTCTTTCATTTGGATATATAGGTGTAAGTGTTTCAAATCGACTTCTACCTATAGCTCTTTCAGGACTTTCTCCGTTTATTTTTTGAACATAAAGAAGTGCTTTAAATTTTTCTCCCTCTTTTGGAATCCTAACTTTACCAATAACTTCATCACCTGTTTTTAAGTTGAACTTTCTTATTTGAGATGGTGATACATATATATCATTCGGCCCAGTTAAGTAATTTTTACCTCTTAAAAATCCATAATTATTATTTTCTATAATTTCAAGAACTCCCTTTGCACTATCAGACTCATTTATCATTTCCTTTAGTTTTTCCTTATTATGGTCATCTTTCTTATAATTTTGATTTTTATAAATATCTTTTTGTTTTGATTCCTCATGATTTTTCTGATCTTCTTGACTTCTCTGATTTAATGATTCTACTTTTTTTACTCCTAAAGATTTATCATTGTCTTCTTCTATTATTTCATTTTTATTTGTATTTTCACCTTTAGGACTTATTTTCTCTCTAAGTACAATTCCATCTTTTTTTATACAAGCAGGAGATAACATCTTTATCTTTTCAATCAACTCTGCCTTCCTATATTTATAGTAATCTTTCATTCCTAAATCCTTTGCAAGTTCTTTAAGCTCTATTAGCTTCATAGTGCCTAGTTCTTTATCTTTACTAATCAAAAAATAACACCTCTCATTATTAACTTTATGTAATTATTTGGGAAAACTCAAAAGGGAATCGAAAATAAATTAAATTCTATGCTAAGAAATTTTCATATTGAAGGGCAATATACTATATATTATATTATAACCTTATAGAAATTTTTAATCCATAATTATAGGGAAAACTGATGTTATATAAATTCCACTTATTATATAATATTATTATCATACTAAATAATCAACTATTAGATTAAAAAATATACAATTTTCAATATAGAAATTATACATAATACATTGATTATACATTCATTTACATTAAATAGATATTTAAACTAATAGGTTAGGATATAAATATATTCTATCCTAACCTAATATTTTATTTAAGAGAAGTCTTTAAAGATGCTTCAATAAAATCTCTAAACAAAGGATGAGGTTTATTTGGTCTTGATTTTAATTCTGGATGAAATTGTACAGCTACAAACCAAGGATGGTCTTTGATTTCAACAATTTCCACTAGCCCTGAATCTGGATTGATTCCTGAAAATACAAGCCCTGCATTAGAAAACTTATCTTTATATTCATTATTAAATTCATACCTGTGTCTATGTCTTTCATAAATAACTTTTTTACCATATGCCTTAAATGAATTACTTCCATCCATTAACTTACATTTATAAGCTCCAAGCCTCATAGTTCCACCTTTTTTTTCCATTTTTTTCTGATCAGCCATTAAATCTATTACTGGGTATTTGGTGTTAGGATCAATTTCAGAGCTATGTGCTCCTTTATATCCCATTACATTTCTAGCAAACTCTATTACAGCACATTGCATGCCTAAACATATGCCTAAAAATGGAACTTTATTTTCTCTAGCCCACCTTGCAGCTTCTATTTTTCCTTCTATTCCTCTATCACCAAAGCCACCAGGTACCAAAATTCCATCTACATCTTTCAAATATTCTTCTGCATTATCTCTTGTTACATCTTCAGAATTAATCCATTTTATATTGACAGAAGAATTGTTGGCATATCCTCCATGATTCAGCGCTTCGACTACCGATATATATGCATCATGCAATTCTACATACTTACCTACAAGTCCTATAGTTACTTCTTTGGATAAATTTTTTATTCTATGTACCATATCTATCCATTCATCATTATTTATATCATTACAAGTTAAATTCAACTTTCTACATACTAAATTATCCAAACCCTCTTTATGAAGCATAAGAGGAACTTCATACAAATTTTCAGCATCTAGATTCTGTATAACACAATCCTTGTCCACATCACAGAAAAGAGCTATTTTTTGTTTTAAGTCTTCTGAAAGTTCTTTTTCAGATCTGCAAACTATTATATCAGGCTGTATTCCTATACTTCTAAGTTCTTTAACAGAATGTTGAGTAGGTTTAGTTTTTAATTCTCCTGACTTAGACAAATATGGAACTAAAGTAACATGTATAAAACATACATTTTCTATTCCAACATCATATTTTATCTGTCTTATAGCCTCTAAAAAAGGAAGTGATTCTATATCTCCTATAGTTCCACCAATTTCAGTTATAACAACATCTTCACATTTTTCTTTTGCTACCTTATAAACTCTTGATTTTATTTCATTTGTTATATGTGGAATTACTTGTACAGTACTTCCAAGGTATTCGCCTTTTCTTTCCTTTGATATTACGGACCAATATATCTTACCTGTAGTTACATTATTATTTTTTCCAAGACTCTCATCTATAAATCTTTCATAATGTCCTAAATCTAAATCAGTTTCTGCTCCATCATCAGTTACGAAAACTTCTCCATGTTGATAAGGACTCATAGTACCTGGATCTACATTTATGTATGGGTCAAATTTTTGAATTGAAACCTTAAGTCCTCTATTTTTCAATAGTCTTCCTAAAGAAGCTGCAGTTATCCCCTTTCCAAGTGAAGATACTACTCCTCCAGTTACAAATATATATTTTGTACTCATAAAATTTCTGCTTTGCAGCAGCATTCACCCCCTGGTTGTGTTTTTCAAATTTATATAAACTTATTATTGACAAAAAAATTATTAAGTATTATAATAAAAATTACTCAAATAATGTATTTATTATTATAATTTAATATTAATTTTTAATTTTTTTAACATACCTAATATAATAACACATTATATTAATATATGCTAGACTTTTTTTTGTTATTTTATTTTATCTATTAAATTTTCAGCTTCGAAATACATATCTCTTATTTTTCTATTAAATAGTAATTTTTTCTCAGCCCTTTTCATATTATTTGTAATCTTGCTTTTATTAATATTTGGCAAATCCTCTTTTAATATATCTAAGTCAAAACATTCATATTTTTTAATTAAAAGAAAAAATAGGTATTTACAATTCTTATCTTTTAATATTTTAAATAAATCATCTTTAGTTAGTCCTTTATATTCACACAATATCTCAACAATAGTCATATATAATTTTTTCTTATTATTAAAATACTTATTCATTATTCAACTTCCCTAATAATTAATTTATACTTTAAACTATTATATCCTGTTATTATTAATATCCAATATATTAAAATCTAAACACATATTTAAGTTGATAAATATAATTATTAGAAAAACTAACTACCATAAAAATAAATTACATTTCCGTTTTTATATTAATTTTCAATTTTGTATTTTGATATTTTTGTCCAGATATACTCAAATTATAATCTATAAATATATTTCCTCCCGTTTCATCTACATTTATATCCAATTTATTTGTCTTTATTTTAAGTTCAATAATTCCATAAGGAGTATCATAAACAGAAATTGTATTTCTTTTTTTATTAAAGTCCATACTCGTATTGGTAGTTCCTACTCTCATAAGTGAAAAAGTATCCTTATCTATTTTAAAAGTTGTGTCAGTTCCTTCCATGCCTGATATTTCTGTTTCTTTATATTTTGCATAATATGAATTATCTTTTTTATAAAAGCTGCCTGGAGTTACTACTTCTATAGTATCATCTTCATTTTCTCTAGTACTTACCACCGATATAACAGCCTTTTTACTCATAAATATTCCTCCCGAAATCTCCCAAAATAATAAATTATTAATAATCATAGATTTATTATATCAGAACAATAATATGATGCAAGCTAACTACATTGTAAGTTCACCATTTGGAGTATCTATTATTTGAATTATTCTTTCTTCATATCCTGTATATGCATTTATATAAATTTTAAAGTTATCCTTTTTATAATTTCCTGAAAATTCATAACACAATACTTCCTTATTGCTTTCTGTAGGAATCATAGTTAATTTTTCTCCTGTTATATTTAATCTTTTTGCAATTCTTTTTCTAGCTGAATCTAAACTTATTTTTGGATCTTTTATATTTCTTGTATCTTCATGAGCGACTAAATACTTCTTTGCCTCTATCCCTATAATTTCTCCATCATCTAAAGCTATTTTTAATTTTATCTGATCGGGATACATAATTATATTGCCTTGTTTATACACATAATTTATTATGGCTTCATTTGAATATCTTAAACTATATGTTGCCACCATATTTTTATATCCCAAGCTATTTAAATACTTTTCTCCCAGTTGAATTGCCTTTTTTGTATCCATATTAGAGTTATTTATAGTTCTTTCATTCATGAGGTATAGTATCTGCCCACCATTTTTACTTATCTCACAAATCACACTCTTTTTTTCATCTGATTTTAAATTAGCAGTAAATCTATAAACCTTTATACCTCCATCTTCAGTTATATTCTTTACACTTAAATTGTTAATTTTATTGCTTCCCATAACCTTTTTTGCAAGTGTTTCTGCTTGTTTTTGAGTAACTTCTTTCTTCGAAATTATCTTGGGCTTTATTGAAAGCACATTGTCGGAAAATGGTCCATCATAAATTAAAGACGGATACTGAGCTACCTGCTTTTGAATATTTTCAAATTCGCTTCCTACCATATCTGAATCATTCTTTGCAAATACTCCTGTAACCTTTTTCCTTATTTCTCCCCACTTAATACGTCCCTCATTTATATTATTTGATACACTTGCCAATTGAGTTTCCAATTTAGAGGATTCTTCTTTTAACCTATCTATATTATCATAATCTTTATCTGTAAGGTTTTCTCCCTTACTAGCTGCCTGACCTAAAGTATAACAAAAGTCACCAACTTGAGTTAAAAACTTACTTGTATTTGATATTGCTTCTTGAGATACTGGAAGAGAGTGCAGCTTATCTGTGGCTATACTGGAATACCTAAATATTTCTCCAAATACAGCTATTCCTTGTTCTCTAGAACCTACTACTTCTGCCTTTGCTAAATTTACTCTTATATTTTGAACTGAATTTATAAGTTCAAACATATTTTTCCCATATTCACCTTGTAGATAATTTCTATAATCATTTCTCTCTAAAGTCATAAGAATAGCAAATGTACTTGAAAATACAACAATTAAAGTCACTATAGTTGTATATATAATCCTCTTTTTAGATGTTCTCATTATTTATACCTTCCAAATTTAAAGCTGGAAGACTCTCCCTCCTTCTGTTTAATTGTTTATATTTTAATATAAATTTAGTATTAGTATTATTTCCATATAATATTCATAAATGCAGTTTAAAAATATTTTACTTATGTATACCACATACATAAACAATTTATCTGGTATAATAACTTATATAAGTTCATATTCTCAATTATTTAAAATTAGGTTTAATATTAAATTTTTCTTAAATGTTAATTAAATCAGTTTATTATTACATTTACTTTTTATATAATGTTAAGTAAATCCAGTAATCATAAAAACTTTTTTATTTTTAATTCATACATAATTAATCAGAAGGTGATTAAATGAAAGCGTTAATTTTTTCAGTTTCTGCCGGCGGAGGTCACCTTAATGCAGCAGAAGCCATAAAAGATTACATCAAACTTGAAAATTCAAATTCAAAAGTAGAAATAATAGATACTTTAAAATATATAAACCCAGTAATAGACAAGGTTGTAATAGGTAGTTATTTAAAAGCTTTGAAAGTTACACCTTTTCTTTATAGAAAATTATTTTTCTACTCTGAAGGAAATGATCCAATTGCTGTTACTTTAGCTTCAAAATTAATAGAAGCATTAACATGCAAACTCATTCCTTTAATAGATGATTTTAAAGCAGATATATTAATATCTACTCATCCTTTTACTACAGAAATGCTGTCAGTATTAAAATTTAAATATAACTTAAATATACCATGCATGTCTATTATTACTGACTTCTATTCTCATAGTACATGGCTTCATCCATATATAGACGCCTACATAGTATCAAATAAAGATATGATTGAAAAAATGGTATCAGAAGGAATAGAAAGAAAAAACATATACGACTTTGGTATACCTGTTAAACCTGAATTTAAAAAAGAATATCCTAGAGAAAAAACTTTAAAAGAATTAAATCTATCTCCTTCAAAATTTACAATACTCATTATGGGTGGAAGTCTTGGAATGGGAAAAATAATAGATATATATGAACAATTAGACAAAATAGATTACAATATACAGATGATAATAATAACAGGTAAAAACAAGAAATTATATTCTCATCTTTCAAAGCTTAATAAGTCTTCTTTAAAAGATACTTGTATAATCGGCTATACAGATAATGTAAATAAATATATGCAATCAAGTAATCTACTTTTAACTAAACCAGGTGGTCTTACAATCACTGAAGCATTAATATGTAATCTACCACTTGGAATATTTTCTCCAATTCCAGGACAAGAAGAAAAGAATGCTCAATTTCTTTTTAAACATAATCTTGCTATAAATTTAACTGATATTTCAAAGTGTGGTGAAAATATTTCTAAACTTCTAAAATCTAAAGACAGTTTAAATAATATGTCAAAAAACTGTGCTAAGTTTGCAAAATCAAATGCTGGATATAACATTATAAAACTAATTCATTTGCTTATTGACAATAATAAAATTAACTCCAGTATAAATAATCACATTATAGGCCATAGTAAATCTTATGAAAAAGAAGATATAAAAACACTAGTTAAATCAGCTGGAGAATATTTTTTAAAAACTGCCAACAAATTATTTGATGGTAATTAATTTAATATAGCTTAGGGATAAAACCCTAGGTTTTATTTAAAACTTAATACTTTTAAGAATATCTACTATTTTAAATCTTATCTTTACTTTTTTATAGGAATTATTATCGTTATTTTTTAGATATTCCTTTTGATTGTCTATTGAATTATATTCTTTTTGATTCAATACACTTTTCATTTCCCTTTCTGTTTTTTCATAAGATGCCTCACCTTTTGAAATGTCTACAAAACAGAGTGGAGGAAACATAACACACCACCAATTCTGCCCCTTGCCTTGTCCTATTACTACTCTATAAGCTTCATATTTACCCTGAGGAAGAGTAATGTTTCCATAAGTTTTTATAGGAAAATTAAATTTAGAGAATGTACTTTTAACTCCATAATTATATCCTTCATTGTTTATCACTTGTTGTGCTATAGATAAGATATATTTATTATTTTCCAATAACACTTTTCTAGATTCATTTATATCTTTACAATTCTTCATTTTTGGAGCTATGTAATCAAGTATTGCATCCCTTACTTTTAGTTTAAGAGCTTGGTCATATTTTGTATCACTATTAGCTATAACATGGAATCTTATGATCTTAGATGCTATACTTTGTTGCAAATCCTGCTGATTATTTGGATTATAATTATTTGAACTGACAGTAAAATTTATAATGAATACAACCAAAACACTTAATATAGATATTTGGAAAAACTTTTTCATATTGATTAATCCCCCTTATTTTATAATCAAAGTTAATTTTGTTTCTAATAATGAGTATTGACAGATATTTTGGTTATATTCATCTTTTTATAAATATATTATTTTACAATACCAATTCTTCTTATTTGCGTATCTACCTCCACATCAATTATCGAATTTTTATAATTTTTATCCCAACTATCTTTTACTTTTTTCCATATGTTATAATGATACTTTTTTAAATAATTATCAAATCCTACAGGATCTATTTCAAGATCTTTGGATACATCAAGTGCATATTCACATTCCTTTTTTATAGAACTATTAAACTTTTTTTGAATGTAATTTAACTTATTAATAGAAAATACTTTTTTATCTAAATAATAATCTTTTAATTGAGATTCTATATTCAATTTAACATTAAATATTAATTTACCATCTTTCTCACTTACAGCAATTTTTCTGCTAGTATTATTAATATCAATATCCACTGGATATTTATCTAAGTATATTGTCTTGTTACTTCCTTCTAACTTACCTCTAAGCAATTCTAAGTTTGCCGTTTCCTCTGGATTTAAAAATCCCTTAACTTTAAAATTCTTAATTGCTGCTGATCCTTGAATTTCTAAGGTTTTACTTGTTTTATTAATGACAATTGCCGGCAAAAGGCTATTACCATTTTCATTCATTTGAATTAAAAAATCGTTTAAAGTTACTGGAATTACCTGACTATTTTTATAATCATTTTGTATCAATCCACCTATATAAGTTTCCGCATTCTTTTCAAGATCAGTTTTAGATTTTATACACTCCTCTGCACTTCCTTTTGCAAGAACTATATACATATTTCTATTTAAAGAAGGCTCTCTATGGAGATAATCTAAAACTTGTTTAAATACATCAGGATGATTGATAATGTCCTCACTAAACACAAGTAATCCTGTATGACTAAACTTTATAGATCTACTACTTTTAAGTCTAGCTTTGCTAACTGCATCCTGGAATGAATATCCCTCAGAATCTATATATTTATCCTCTGACTGTTTTCCTTTATCTGGTCCAAGTTCGCTTAAATCCGGCATTCCAAAAGTGAGATGAATTTTTTTTAAATATTGTTCTCCACTTTTATCTATATCCTCTCCTGAATCCACCCCAATTATAGAAATCATCTCTTTATTCTCTATTTCAGTTCTATCCCAACATCCTGTAAATAATACACAAATTAATATTAATGGCACTATTCTTTTTAATGATTTTTTTCTGAACTTTGTGAATAAAAATATTATTATAGGGAGTATAATTATATTAAATACAAAAAGTGCTAAAAAGTACCTATTACCAATATCGTATACAGATGCTATATTCTTAGGATATAATGCAGCTTCATAAATTAAAACTCCTAAAGCAATACAAGGTATCTTAATACTTTTTAAATTAAATACATCTTTCAATATATCACAAGAAAAATAATACACATTTGAAAATGTAGTAAAATAAAACATAATCCATAGAGCCATAACTATTCCTTCCCACTTTTGTATGAATATAGAGTTAACACTTATAGATGTTATCATAGTCATTGTAGGCCATAAAAGCATTTTAGTTTCTCCTGATGAAAAAATAGATAACACTATAATAACTGCAACTGTATAAAATAAGGTTATAAATATCATACTTTTTGCGGAAGTTTTAGCTGGAGAAAAATTCTTTTTTATAAAAGGTGCCATTACATATATAATCTCTATACCTGAAAAACTATATATGCTAGTCTTCAATGATTCAAGATATCTATGTGGATTATCAGCAATAAACACGGGAAGTATATTACTAAAATCAACTTGATTTAAGGTGAGTGTTAATACAATAATTATTGGTACAAACATTATCCAAAATGATACCTCATTAAATTTCACTACATTCTTTAGTCCACTTGTTATAAGATATATTGAAGTTAAAATTGTAACGATAAATATAAATTCTGTAGGTGTTTTCTCCAATAAATACATCTTTATTACTTCTGTAAATACCCTCATGCCAAATGATATAGATATAATATTATATATTATAAAAATAATAGCAAATATACTTCCTAAAATTTTCCCAAAACTATTCTTCAATATAAAATAAAACTTATTGTATCCATTCATTTTTATTATAAACCATATAATATATAATAAAATATATACTAAAATTCCGCCTAGAATGGTTATAATCCAGGAATCTGTACCTATGATTGATATTACCTGTTGTGGATAAGAGAATATTCCAATTCCAATAACAGTTACTATGATAGTGCTAAATAGTCCAAAACTACTAATAAAGTTTTTATCCTGCATATTTTACATCACCTCTATTCCTTATTTCTGTCTTATTTTATCTTGAGTATTCATGTACCTTGGTCTTCTTTTCAACATATGAATAGGGAATCTTATATACATATCTTTAAAGTCATTTTTATTTTCATTTACCATAGGAGATAAATATGGAATTCCAAAACTCCTCAACTTTACAAGGTGTATCAATGTTATTATTAAACCTATCATAATGCCATAAAATCCAGCTATAGCAGATGCAATTATAAGTAAAAATCTTATAAGTCTAAATGCGGAAGTAATTTCATAACTAGGAGCAGTAAAACTAGTTATTGCTGTAATAGAAACTATGATTATCATAATCGGACTTACAATACCAGCTTGAACTGCCGCTTGCCCTATTATAAGTCCTCCAACTATACCCGTTGTAGTCCCAATAGCTTTAGGAAGTCTTGCTGTAGCCTCAAGTAGAAGCCAAAAACTAATTTCCATAACTATAGCCTCTATAAAAGCAGGAAATGGCACACCTTCTCTTGACGCAGCAATAAAATATGCAAACTTTGTTGGTATTATTCCTGTATGGAAAGATGTAACAGCCACATACAAAGAAGGCATTATAACAGATATAATCATAGATAAAAATCTTATAATTCTTACAGTAGAGGTGTATATCCATCTTTGATAGTAATCGTCTGGAGATTGAAACAAATTAGGCATAGTAGTTGGAACTATTATGGCAAAAGGAGAGTTATCTACAAGTATTGCAATTCTTCCTTCATATAATGCTGCAGCTACTACATCCGGTCTTTCAGTACTTTGCACCTGTGGAAATAAAGACCATTTATTATCTTCTATTAACTGTTCTACATAGCCACTGTCTAAAATAGCATCTATTTTTATGTTATCAAGTCTAGATTTCAGTTCATCTAAAGCAGTTTCATTTACTATGTCATCTATATATACAATTGCAACATCACTTTTAGATCTCACTCCTATTGTATTTGACACAATTTTTAACCTGCTATCTCTAATTCTTCTTCTAATAAGAGCAGTATTAAATCTAATTGTTTCTGTAAAACCATCCCTAGAACCTCTAATAACAGTTTCAGAAGATGGCTCTGATATACTTCTAGCTGGCCAGCTTCGAGTAGCTATTATATAGAAACTCTTAAGTCCATCTACAAACATCATTGTTTCTCCTGCAAGTACAAGATTTACACCCTTTTCCAAGTCATCAAATTCTTTTACATCAGAAATTGTTAAAATTCTATCCTTTATTTCACTTTTGTTCTCTATATGATGACTTTTTATCATGATACCTCTCATGAGGTCATTGAGTAATGTTCTATCTACCATTCCATCTATATAAACAATTGAAACTTTTATGTTATCTATATAGAAGTTTCTAAATATCATATCTGAATTTTTATCAAGTAACTTTTTAACATACTCCATATTTTCATTAATTTTAGGAGATACATAATTTTCGATTATCTCTTTCAAAAACCATCACTTCCTTAAGAATTAAGTTTTGATAACACTAATAAATATCCTTTGCTTTTTAAGTTTTAGTTATTCATTAAGTTTGTCTTTATAATATTGCAATATTAAATGGGTATTATAAGAATAACAAACTCTTATAATACCCATTTAATATTATATATTAAGCTATATACTTAAATTGTTCTAGTTATAAATACTTCCTTATATTTACATTTCATCTTGTCATAATAAGCTTGTGCCTTTAATATATCATTAAAAAATGAAAATATAGTAGGTCCACTTCCGCTCATAAGCGAACCTATTGAGCCTAAAGCCATAGCTTCTTTTTTTATTTGTCTCAATATAAAGTGTTTTTTCAATGTAACATTTTCTAATACATTTCTCATATTCTTTCCCAATTTCACTATGTCATTGTTTTTTATTATCTTTATTAACATTTTTATATCTAAATGTTTATTTATCCTGTTTACATCAAGATTTGCATATGTTTCCTTGGATGATATACCAAAAGCAGGTTTAACAAGTACTAAAATATGATTTTTAAATGGTGAAATTCTTGTGACCTTTTCTCCAATTCCTTCACACAATGCAGTTCCACCTGTAATACAATAGACTACATCTGTTCCTATCTTTAATGCCATTTTTTCTAACTCTCTATCACTTAAATTCGGTTTATACATATCTCGCATAGCTCTCAAAACAGCAGCTGCATCTGTACTTCCACCTGCAAGGCCAGCAGATACTGGTATATTTTTCTGTATATTTATACTAACACCACTTTTTATATTGAAAGTGTTAATAAATAATTCCGCTGCTTTATAAGCTAAATTTCTATTATCTGATGGTACATACTCCTTATTGCAATTTATAACTATTCCACTACTTATTTTATTTATTTTTATAACATCATATAAATCTATAGTCTGCATTATAGTCTTTAGTAAATGATATCCGTCATCTCTTTTTCCTACTACATCCAATGACAAATTTATTTTGGCATAGGCTTTTACCAACATACTATCCTCCAAATCCGAGTTTAATCTATGTAATTACAATATGTATTCTATATAATGACACATACTATAATTCACTATACTTTTTAATTATATTGTACTTGTTATATTCTACTACAATTCTCATTAAAACTCTAGATTTGCTATTAAAATTTAGATTATAATGCAAAAATATATTAAACCATAATCTTTGAACTCTGGATTTTATTTGTTTTCTCTTCATTTATTTTTTGAGCAACTAGCTTTTGGAGAGGTTTTAAAATTTCAAAAAATATTATTACTATATCTCCTTTTTTTAAATTATTCAAAGCTTCTTCTAATGCTTTCTCTTCATCTAAAATAGTTCTAAGCTTCTTTATGTTAAATCCTGTCTTAAGCACTCCTCTCCTTAAAATAGATGCTATATCACCAAGCTTTCTACCTCTTCTATCTTTATCTTCTTTAATATATATATAATCAAAGCTTTCCCCTGCTATTCTACCTATTTCTTCAACACTTTTATCCGTTCTATCACCTGGTACACCTATTATTCCAACTAACCTCTTATGAGGAATATTCTTAATTCCCTGAATAACAGACTTATAGCCTTCAATATTATGACCATAATCTAATATAACTTTTGCTCCATTTAAGTCATATATATTAAATCTTCCAGGATTAAAAAATGCATTTCCATAAAATGTTTTAAGCCCATTACTTATATTATCATAACTTATATCTAAAGCTATAGCCGCTGCACAGGCAGCCATTGCATTCTCTACATTATACATTAACTTCCCACCAAGAGATACTTTTATATCTTTAACTTTTATTATAGGTACTACATTATTTTGTTTTTCAACATACATAACATCATTATGAATATAAACACCGTATCCTCCCTTGTTTATATTATTTCTAAGCATAGTATTGTATTTATCCTTCGAAAACATTATTATGTTACTTTTCATTCTATTTATTATACTCATACTCACTAAATCATCTGCATTCATTACTACATATCCATCTTTTTTTACCGCTTCTCCAACAAGTGCCTTAACAAATGCTAAATCCTCCATAGTTTCTATACCATCTATTCCTAAATGGTCTTCTGTAATATTTGTTATGACTCCAACATCAGCAGTATCATATGCAAGACCTTTTTTTATTATTCCACCTCTAGCTGTTTCAAGGACTGCGGCTTCAACCTCTTGATTATTCAATACAGCCTTTGCACTATAGTATCCTGTAGTATCTCCAGTATATATGCATTTATTATTTATATATATTCCTCCTGTTGTTGTCATTCCCACCTTATATCCAGCTTTTCCAAGAATATGTGCAACAAGTCTTGTTGTTGTAGTTTTACCATTAGTACCTGTAATTGATACAATAGGTATATTAGTATTACCTTTCTCAAACATACTATCTACTATTGCTTTTGATATATCCCTAGGCTTACCCATACTTGGATAATGATGCATTCTTATTCCAGGAGCTGCATTTACTTCAAGTATTGCACCATTTTTTAAAGCAGATTTACCTATATCCATGCAGCATAAATCTATACCACAGATATCCAATCCTATGGCTTTAGCTGCTCTTTCACATATATCTATATTCTCTTTACATATTCTATCTGTGCAATCAATAGCCTTACCCCCTGTAGATAAATTTGCATTTTCCCTTAAAATAAGTTTCTGTCCTTTTTTTAGCACACTATCTAATTTACAATTCTTCTTACCAATATATTCTATAAGGTGCTCATCGATTTTTATCTTTGTTAGAGGTTTCTCATGGCCATATCCTCTCATGATATCATTATTAACATCTTCTATTAGTTTCTTTACAGTGCTTATTCCATCTCCAATAATATATGGGGGAATACGATGAGAAACCGCTACAACTTTCCCATTTACAACACAAACTCTATAATCATTTCCAAATATATTTTTTTCTATAATTATATCTGTAAAATATTTAGATAAATCCTTATACGCTCTTATAACCTCACTTTTATTTTTTAGATTTATAAATACACCTTTTCCCTGATTTCCCCTCCTAGGCTTTAAAACAACAGGATATCCTATTTCTTCAGCTTTTACAATAAGATCTTCTTCATCTTTTACCAAATCTCCTAATGCCACTGGAAGACATTGATTTTTTAATATCTCTTTTGTAAGCAATTTATCACAAGATATATCAACAGCTACAGCTTTTGTATTGGAAGATATAGTAGCCTCTATAATTTTACTATATTTACCATATCCAAGTTGAAATACGCTATTATCTCCTATTCTAGTAATAGGAATCCCTCTTCTTTTAGCCTCTGCTATTATAGATGCAGTACTAGGACCTATTTCTTCATACCTTAGTGTATCTCTTAGTGAATTTATCGATTTATTAAAATCATATTTTTCTTTGTTTATAAATGAATTTATTATCTCCACTGCTATTTTTCCTGCTTGTATTCCTACATTTTTATAAACATATTGAAATACTATATAATACTTGTCGCCTTCTATTTCCCTAGACTTTCCGTAAGCTACATCTATGCCAATCATATTTTGAAGTGCAATTATAATGTGTTCACAAACATGAGCTAGATACGTTCCCTGGTATAACCTTATTCTAAATCCATGTTCTTTATCAATTCCACACCTATGTTCATTTAATTCAGGTATAGTTTTAAGTAATCTGTCATTAAAGTTTTCTATATCTTTAGTAGGGATATCCCTATATCCTTCTAAATCCACACACATCTTAATACATCTTTTATGTGAATATATATTTCTTCCATCAAAAACTTTAATATCGTCTATTTTCATTTTTATTAAATCCTCCTAATTACTCTGTGGCAATCTGTTTATTATATTGAACTTATTTCCGTCTTTAAGTACATGCAATTTTACATCAAAAATTGACAATACTTCTTCTGGATGTTGTTCTGAAACATTGCTGTAACTTATATTTGATCCATCTATTACATAAACGGCTCCAGATCCTATAACTTTAAATTCACCACTGTCTTTTATTACAATAGCAGTATCTTCATCTATCCCTATTCCTAAACTTTCAGGATTTTCAGCAATACCAACTAAAAGTCTTCCTATTCTACCTCTTTGGGCAAAATGTTGGTCTATTATGACTCCCTTTATAAGTCCAAGGCCTGGTGCCATTTTTAATGTACACTTTTTAGGAGATTCATCATCTGGTCCAGTAACTATCATTGTTTCACTCATAACAGACGCACCAGCTGAGGTTCCAACAAATATACATCCTTTTTCATACAATTCATTTATTTTTAGGCATAATGGTGTGCCTCCAATTAAGCTAGTTATCCTCAATTGATCTCCTCCAGTGAAAAACACCAATGAAGCATTCTTAATTTTTTCTATACATTCCTCTTTATAAGCATCTTCTCTTTTTTCTATATTCAATATTTTTATATTCTTTATTCCTAAATTCTTAAATATACTATTATACTCGCTACCAAGCTGATCTGGCACTTGAGAAGCTATTGTTGCAATAACTAATACATCATTATCTTTATCTAATTTATTGCATACCTCTTTCAGTATACTTTTATCACCTTTTTTATCTTCAGCTCCTCCTATTACTATTAAATTTCCTTCTAATTTTTCTTCCAAAATGACGCATCCCTTCCTATGTATATGTAATATTTTTACCAAATTTATGATAATTATGCATACAAAAAAACTCCAGCTAAAAACCACTGAAGTTTATATAAATTCACAAATAAAATACTTACAATATAAATTTAAATTATAGCTCTTCCAGGTATAAGAAGTTTATCTCCTATTTTTATGTTGTCTGGATCTTCTATATTATTTAACTTTACTAAATTTTCTATAGTACTAAAATATCTTTTTGCTATTTTCCATAAAGTATCTCCATTTTGAACTACATATATAGTAAGGCTTGATTTCTTCTCTGGAATTTCTTCATCAATATTATCTACATTAACTAAAAATTCTTTATGAGTAATGTAGTTAACTCTTGCATAAACTTCTACTATAGCTTTAACAGCTATAGTATTTACTTCTATATCTGCGTCTATACTTTCAATAGATGCTTTTGCAATACACTTCATATCAATTTTACTCCCCGGTACATCAACTGAACATGTAAATGGTATCTCTTCATTAGCTTTTTTTATGCTCCCATTTGAGTTGCTATACAGAACTTTTACATTAAGAACTCCTTCTACAATCACTTTATCTTCAACTATTTTTTTATCTGTTACACATACATCACCATCACACATATATATACTCTGAAGCCTCTCATTATCATCTAATTCTATATTTGATTTAACTATATTTTGAACGGTATTTTGTCCATGAATAACATTCAATTCATAATCCTTTTTTTCAATATCCATAAGAGATTCTGGTGAATAAACATCTTCTATTATATCCATATCTTCTTTATACATAATTTTCGTGTTGGATTTAACAAGTGCCTCTACTTCTATTATTCTATCTTCTCCAAGATCATCTTCCCTTACTGTATATTCTATTCCATCCATATTGAAATCTGTAAAACTATCCATAGCTGGCATTGCTCCACTTAATTCAAGTTCCTTATTTATTGGTATATCATCTTCTATTGATACAATTTCATTGCTATCCTTCCCCCTATACATAAACTTAATAAGCACATATGCCGATAGCTGAATTTTATCTTCAAGTATGCTCACATCTTTTTTATGAATGATTGTATTAACTTTTAATATATCTCCTATCTGGGGTTTATCCGAAGACATTTGAATTTCTGTCTTTGCTATTAAATTTCCAGAAACTGTTCCCATTATTTTATCTAAAGTAGCTGGATTTTTTAGCATTTGTATATCATCTTGACTATCTATATCTTTTATTACTTCAAAATTATAATTTTTATAAACTTCTGCTTTTAGTTTTACAATTCCTTCAACTTGAACTTTTCTTTCATTAACTATCATACAATCCATATGTTCAATATAGCAGTTTGAATCACAACTCATAGTATGCTCTGCACCAGGTATTTCTACATAATTTGAAAAATCACCTGTATAGTTTACGCTATATACTCCTTGCTCATCATTTTCCTGTGCTAAATACAGTATATTATAATCAATTTTTCCTTCTATAAGTATCTTATCTTGCATAACTTCTGTACTTGTTATTGTTGGCGATGCATCAAGTACTAAAATATTAGAAACATCTGGGTGAGTATCAGGTATTACATATTCAGATTTTATTATGGTATCACAAAAATTCTCAGCAAGAAGTTGTTCACATTCTATATTTTCCTTAATCAAATCTATACTCATACAGTTTATCCTCCTCATAAGATCTACTATTTATTTATATAGATAAACTATGAAAATTATGCTAAAAATAAAAATAAAATCATCTTAAATAAATTTGAATTTACATCAAGTTTAAAGTATAATTAAATTGTAATTTTAATATATTGTATACAAAATTACTCCATCCAAATGGATGGAGTACACAAAAAAATAACTATTATTTAATTCATATTTTACAATGTATAAACTGAATATTATTGATTGGAATATAAAATCTTATATAATTATATTATGCTGAAAATACTAGCTGAACTGTCTTAGTCAAAACATCTGAATAGCTATATGTGACTTTTCTTTGAGTGTCATTTTTTAATCTTATCACGAATATGCTAGGATAAGCTTTTTCTATCACGCCTTCATTTACGAAAACCTTTCTTCTACCACCATTTGCTTTCAACGTAACTTCATCGCCTACATGGCCTTCAATATTTCTTCTTATAGAAGCCAAAACATTTGGCTTTGCCATATTAAACACCCTCTCTCCACTACTATATTATATACCCTTATGGGTATACTGTCAAGTGAATATTTTATTATACAATTAACAATTCAGTTTGTCAATATTAATTTTTTGTAAACACAGGTAAAGTTCTATAATTTAAGCTGTTTTTCATTAATTTTTCTTATATTGTCTTATATATACATTATTATCTACAATATTAATAATTTTATACATAAGGTGATTTTGGAAAACCCTCTCTATACTTCCCCCTAGTCTGCAATCCACCTATTCCATTAGTTCTCGTTACTGTATTCTCTAATGCTTCTTGTATAGAAACTACCTTTTCTATATTTGTATAGGCTATTTTTTCACAGAGAAAAACTGGATCTAAACAATGAATCAAAACCCTACTTGGTGAGCTTGCAAAGTTTGCACCAGAATCTAAAATTCTTTCATAGCAAGATTGACATGCCCCTGCAAATATAACTAAATCATCATAATTAGGTTCGTAATTTCTAAGTGCTGACACTGTTTCTACAAAGTATTTAGAATTTTTATAATTATTTAAGTCTGTGTAATTTCTACTCTCCTTTGCAATTGAATCATGACCTGTAATAACCACAATATCTGGTTTTATTCTCTTTACAAGTTCCAATACTTTATCTGGCTGATCCTTTTCAGGTATATTTTCACCAACTACATCTAACATAAGCTGTTTATATACTTTAAGACATATCTCAAGATATTCTGCATCTCCATCTACATGAAGTATCTTACCTGGTCTACCAAAAGCAAGTTCATTTTTAAAACTACTTTGATTTAATCTTAAAAGTTTACCTTCTCCACCCCTTTCCCCTCTAAAGCCACCTCTACTTATTAATATATTTGTGATTGATTTATTAATCTTTTTAGTAAATATCTTTTCATTGTCAGTAAGTGAATCATCTGAAACTAATTCTAAATCATCCTCAGAAGCATCAGCTATTATTCTAAGATTTCTTCCCTTTAACGTATATAAAAAATTCCCATTTATCTTATCAATTCCTATTATTTTAAAAGTTATATCTTTACCATAGGATTTTCTTACAACCATGTCCCCTATTTTCATATCTCCATCTCCGCACAACTAGTTATAATACCTATAATATGAAATCCATTGATTTAAGTGCATGATAAAATCAAAAAAAGTAAAAGGTTCCTTTAGCTTATAAATTCAATAACTAAAGAAACCTTTCATAGTAAAAATTATATTTATCATACTTCTTTTAAATTATAAACATCCTTAAATTTATCAATAAATTCTATATATTTTTCCTTTTCTGAGATCAATTGTTCAATCTTATTGTTAAAAGTATTTACAGGCCAATTGACTTCATTATAGTAATATCTATTAGCAAGCCTCCACAATCTTTGTGGAAATAACAAAAAAGCAAATAAAACAGTATACTCTTCTTCTTTAAGTTCACTTACTTCATTGTAAGAATCTATTATTAATTTAGCATATTCAATATCCCAATTTACTCTCTTTAAAACTTTTATCATAAAAGTTGAGATATCATATACTCTTATTTCCCTTTTGCAATAGTCAAAATCTATTACATTTACATTATTATTATTATCTATGATTATGTTGTGATAAGTAAAATCATGATGACAAAAACTCATTTCTTCTTCTGTAATCTCACATAATTCATCGTATTTTGAATTATTAAGTACTTTTATAGCTCTTTTACCAAAATCTTTATAAAACTCTACCTCCTTTATATAATTCATATCAAACTTTCCCTTATTACTTTTTTTCCTACTCATATTTCTCATCTTATCAAGAGATCTAACTCTCTTCTCCATTAGATGATGCCATCTTCCAAGATCAGTTTTTAACTTGCTATTTTCAGGTGGAATATACCCTTTAGAAGATTCATGGAGATTTGCAAGACATTTTGCTGCATTTTTGATATCTACATCATCTTTAAAATCACAATCCCTTCCTGGAATCCATTCAGATAATGTGTATATATCCTCATTAACAAGAGCATAGGGATTCCCATTTATATTAAGGGAATACTTATCCACTCTTGGAAACCCATTTTTAATAAGATGCTCTTTTGCACCATATACAAACAAAAGCTTTTGGGTACCATAGTTTATTTTTTTTAAACATTTAGGGCCTTTATCAGTTTTTAACAAATATACTCCCCTATTAGGCTTCATTGACTCAATTTTAATATTAAACTGCCTTTCTATTTCAAATTCTCGCATCATGTTCAATCACCTCTATATATTTATATGAGTAGGCATATTAATTTAGAATAATATTAACACTTTTCATAGCAGTTTAATATAATAGAATATACTAATTTTATGGGGAATTTTATCATGAGAATAGGAATTGATGGACGTGCTGCCAAATGGTATAGGGGTACTGGCATAGGTACTTATACTTACCAACTAATCAATTGTCTAAATAAAATAGATAGGATAAATAATTACACTGTATTTATGCCAGAAGACTCAAGATCTGAAATGGGATTAAAAAGAAACTTTAAACTTAATGATATTAAATACAGTAATAGTAAAGATACTTTTTGGGATGAGGTAGCTACCCCAAATATTTTAAAAAATGAACAGGTACAACTTTATCATATTCCTCAAAATGGAGTTGGCCTATCTTCTAAGTGTAATTGCAAATTCGTTATAACTCTTCACGATATTATTCCATATCGAATGCCCGAAACCGTAAGTGATAGATATCTAAAATTATTTTCAGAATATATTCCTAAAATAATACCTAAATGCGATGGAATAATTACAGTATCTAACTTCTCTAAAGCGGACATAATGAAAGCTTTTGATTTTCCAGAGGATAAAATATATGTAACTTCTCTTGCAAGTGAAGATATATATAAACCCCTCAACAAATATATAAGCAAGTATATAGCTAAAAAATATTACTTTATAGAAGGAGATTTTATACTATATGTTGGTGGTTTCAGTCCAAGGAAAAATATAATAGGAATTATTAAAAGCTTTAGTAAATTTATTTCACTATATAAGAAGCCTATAAAGCTTGTTATTGCAGGCAATAAAGGGAAATCTTATGCCTTATATAAAAAGTGTGCAGAGGAATTAAATATACAAGATAAAGTTATATTTCCAGGCTTTATATCAATAAAACATCTACCTTATATATATAATGCCGCTAAGCTTTTTGTCTATCCTTCTTTTTATGAAGGTTTTGGTCTGCCTACTATTGAAGCTATGGCCTGCGGTATACCTGTTATAACTTCAAATAGAACCTCTATACCTGAAGTTGTAGGAGAAAATGCTGCTTTAATAGACCCTGAAAATTATGAAGAATTATGCGAGGCTATGATAAATATAATATCTGATGAAAAACTTTATGATAAGCTATCTAAATCTGGGATAGAAAGATCTAAACAATTCAGTTGGAAAAAAACTGCTGAACAAACCTTGAATATATATGGAAAGATAATAAATAAAACTTAACAAAAAAGTTTGTGCATATATTGGCACAAACTTTTTTTATTAAACCATAATCTAAAATGAAATTTTATGAAAATTCTTTAAAAATTCCTCTCTATCATCTTTATAAGCAGCCTTCTTTTTGAGCCTATCTAAAAATACACTCTCATCCCATTCTTTACGTCTAGTATAATAATCACGGGATATAGTATAAAAATCATAAGGGAAATTCAACATTGCATCTAAAATTTTCATCTCTCTTTTATCTAAAGTATTAGTTTTGCAGTAGTTTTCTATAATAATTTCAGCTTTACTAATATCAAAAGCAAAGTTTTTTATAACTTTATTTATAAAATTGCAAAGATCATGTACCTTGATATCTATTATGGCATAGTCAAAATCAATAAAATATGCTTCACCGCCGTTTATCAATATATTATGGTAAGCTAAATCATTATGGCACACAACTATCTTATCATCTTCGCTACATAGCTTATAATACCCTGCATCATTTAGCATATCTATACTATTTTTTATTTGATCAATATAGTAATCCACATCTTTTATAAATATTTCATCAAATTCATTTTTATTTTCATGTATTCCTACAATGTTTTTGAAAAACTCCATTTCTTGAATTCTTCTATTAAATGTATCGATTATTTTCCCATTATTATACTTTCCTGTTAAATCAGTTTTGAATCCCTGTGAAGCTCTATGCATCTCTCCTAATGATTTAGATGCATATGTCAGGTCTATAGGATTGTTAAAATTACACTCTTTTCCATCAACTACATCCATTATGCAATACATATCCCCATTCCATATAGTATATATATTCCCATCTTTATTCTTCAAAAAATTTACTACTCTGTTAAACTTCTTTTTTATATATGTTATAACATCATATATATAATTAAGCTCCTCTATAGTATATTCAACCTTTTTTAATATCTTTTCACCTTTATCAGTTGATACCATATAGACATTTCTCACAGGTACTACATCATATGCCTTCAAATTAAAGCTATTAAAAAGTTCAACACAAAGTTCATACTCAGTAAGACATTTTCTATCACTGTATCTGTATGACACAAATAATACCTCCAAATTAAATTGATAAAATAAATCTAAGTTTGTACAATTTTCTTTAATTC
Organism: Clostridium sp. cel8; assembly: GCF_014050525.1. Classification (GTDB taxonomy): domain Bacteria; phylum Bacillota; class Clostridia; order Clostridiales; family Clostridiaceae; genus Clostridium_B. The sequence goes on along the minus strand of NZ_JACGAG010000009.1, from coordinate 60,674 downwards.
ATTAACACATTCTTCTTCTCCAATAAGTTCCCTTTTATATCTATATTTATTGCAACATTTCATAAATTCATATGGATAGTTATACATAGAAATTATAAATTTGAAACTATCTTTATCTAAATTTGATATATCACAAAATTTTAATACAAATCTACTAGGATCCATATTCAATATTTTTTTCTTTAGTTTCTTTAAAAAATTAACTTCATCCATTTCTATCATGTTATAAGAGCAACCATTTATATTAATTACTTGTATTACATCTTCTACTTTCCTTAAGTTATTAAAATATACATTTTTAAGACACACTTCATTCCTAACCATACTTCTTTTCAGAAGATGTATATAATTATTATTATATATATCTTCTATACATTTATTAGCACGATCTAAATAATCTTCTCCTTTGTTTTCAAGTATCTCTTCAAATTCAGTATTTGATCCATTATGTTTTATCCTATCTATATCTCTACTGAGCCATTTGATATAAATTTTATATTGTTCTACCGTTCTACCAAGACTATTTGTAAGCCTTTTATTCATATGACCTGTATAACCAATCATTCTATTATGAAATTCATTTATTATTTCTATTTGTTCTTCTATTTTTGATACATCTATATCTTTTTTTTGTTTCTGAAAATTATTTACCTTAATTATATTTTTATCTTCAAGATATTTACTAAAACATGAATCAAGGTTATCATAATACACTAAGAAATCACCTCATTTTATAGTTATAACAAAATTCTCAATGACGTTTTTTCATTTTTTTCATTATCCTTCTCTTCTTTCTTTCTAACTCCTGAACTTCCTTTCTTCTTTTTTTTATCTTTTCAAGCTGTTTTACTGTTTTCTTTAAACTATTTACTTTATTTTCATAATATCCTAAATCTTGATTTTCTATTTCCTCTTTACTTTTAGACTTCTTTTTATGAGACATAGAAGTTTCCTCCTTTAAATTTTAATTATATTTTTTTCTTCTAAACTCTTCTATAAACTGCTGTTTTTGCTCTTCATCTTCAAATATCTTCTGTAACTTCTTTAAAAATACATCCTGCCCCCATGGCTTCTCTTCCCAATAGTACTGTATTCCAATTTGCCAATAGTCCTGTGGAAATTCCATAAATCCAGCCATAACAGGTAAATCATCCTGATATACTGTATTTTCAGAAGAATAAGTGTCTAATATAAATTCTGCCATACGAATACTCCACTTACCATGTTTCATTGTTCTTATAAGTAAGCTGGCCAAATCATGTAGATGTGTATCTAAAATACAATAATCAAAATCTATTATATTTACTTGTCTATCAGAACTTATGAGTATATTATGATTTGCATAATCATGATGACAAAATCCATTTTTCAAAACTTCCACTTTCATTTTTTCAAGATAGTTACTACTTACAATATTTCTAATGGAATACTTACATTTTTCAATTTCATCATCTATTTTTTTAATATATCGATTATCAAATTCTGTTCTCTTGTCTTTCTTTAAAATTCTATTTTTAAAGTCAAGTATTTCATTTTTTCTTGTATTAAATGTTTCTATCCATTTAAACCATCCCACTCTAGGATTCATTTTTTCTGTTAATTGAAACCCTAAACTTTTATTGTGAAGCTGTCCTAATTTTAAAGCTGCAATATAAATATCAGATTTATCATTATAATCAGCTATTCTTGAATCAATCCATAATGTCAAATAAGCAAACTTATTCTCAAGCTCTATATATTTTGTTCCATATTTTGTTTTTATTATTTTAGGTACACTTTTAAATCCAGTCATTTGTAAATGCTCCATGGCAGAAATAATAAACAAAAAATGTCCAATGTCATAATTTATTACTTTTAAACAAAAATTTCCATACTGTGTATTAATTTTATATACATTTTTTATTTTTTCAATATATTCAATGTGGATATTATAATTTCTCTCAACGCTTTTCTGTACCATTAAAATATCCAAAGTTTTCCCTCCAAAATCACTATATAGTAGTATATGAATAAATATTTATGTATGTGATAAATCTTAAAATTCACCTTTTTATATATAAAACAATAGTATATATTATAGTGTCTTAACCCAAAGGCTCAATTACTTTTCAGTCTGCTTTATTATGGAGGTAAAATTAATGAAAATTGCCATTGATGCAAGGGGAATTAACTGGTATAAAGGTACTGGAATAGGTACTTATACAAATAGAATATTGACATATATGCTAAAAAATCATAGTGAAAACTTTTATCATATATATTGGTCTGGAAACAAATATGAAAATTTTAATAAAGAAAATACTAAAATAATAATGGCGTCTAAAAGACAACATAGATTTTTTGAACAGTACTATTTTCCAAGGAATATAGAAAAAGAATCTGTAGATATATATCATATACCTCAAAACGGGATAGGTATTTCAGAAAATATAAATTGCAAAAAAGTGATAACTGTCCATGATTTAATACCATATATATTACCTGAAACTGTTGGCAGAGGATATCTTACAAAATTTCTTAAAGAAATGCCTAAAATTATGAATATAGCTGATGCAATAATAACCGTATCCGAATGTTCAAAAAAAGATATACTTAAATTTTTTCCCATAGATGAGAACAAAATATTCGTCACTCCACTAGCAGCGGATAAAAAATATAAACCCTTAGACAAAACTCTGTGTAAAAATGAAATAAAATCCAAGTACAATATAGATAAGCCATTTATACTGTATATAGGAGGCTTTAGCCCTAGAAAAAATGTTTCTTTTTTAATAGATGCATTTTCCAAAGTTCACAAAAATTTAGATAGAGATTATGATTTAGTTATAGTTGGATCAAATAAAGATGATTCTCAAAAATTAAAAGAATATTGTTCAACTCTAGATATAGAAAAAAACATAAAATTTACTGGATTTGTATCAAATTCATTAATGCCAATTTTTTATAATGCATCTGATTTATTTGTCTATCCATCTCTTTATGAAGGATTTGGACTCCCACCACTTGAAGCCATGAGCTGTGGTACTCCAGTAATTACTTCTGATATATCTTCTATACCAGAAGTAACAGGTGATGGTGCAATACTAATCGATCCAAAAGATACAGAAAGTCTTATGTACTCTATTGAAGCAATTTTAAATGAAAAAGGGATATGGAATGAACTAAGTATAAAGGGTTTAAATCGCTCAAAGCTGTTTTCTTGGAGAAAAACTGCTGAACAAACAATCGACGTATATAACAAGGTAGTAAATATGAAAATATAAAAATAAAATCTTTTAACTAGCTTTCCGCCCCTAGTTAAAAGATTTCATATATTTAAAAAAACCCTATGATTAAATCCCCTTAATATATTATACAATAAAATCTTTTTCTTGTAAACGTTTATACAAATTTTTATTAGTAAATTTACCAAATTAATCTAAAATTTTATTGCACTACTACTTTTTCAATAGCTTTTGTTATATCTGAAACTAAATCTTTCTTATCTTTACTTTTTAAATTATCTGGACTTAAAATAGCGTTAATCTTGTCTTTAACTTCTGGAAAATACTTTGTATATTTTATATTGAAAGATTGCATCTGACTATCTATAAATAGTTTCCATATATTATTATTGTAATAATTTACAAATCTATTTATATCTTTAAAATAATATGCATTTTTATATACTGGAATTCTTCCATAATTATTTAATAGGTCTATTTGTAATTTATCATCTGTTAGTATAAATTTTATAAATTCACTTGACAGATCAACATTATCTGAATTTTTATTTATAACTAGGTTAGTTCCTCCTACAGATACTGATTCATTTCCACCTGGTTCAAATGCAGGCAACTTCATAACACCCCAAATATCATCACTTTTCATTGTATTCATTAGATCATACGCCAAATATGGTGTAGCAATAAATGTTAGAATATCTCCATCTTTAGCCATAGATAAAAGCTTATCATCAGAGTCAACATTTACAATTAAATTATTATTATAGAGTTCTTTTTCTAGGTCAAATATTTTGGTCCATTTTCCAGACTTAAAATCCAATTCTTTATCACTATTAAAATAACTAGTTCCAAGTTGATTTGCAAGAATCATATTTAGATTACTATCGCTTTTACAATTTACCATAAAATTCATACCAGTTTTCTCTTTTAACTTATTTCCTATTTCTATATAGTCTTGCCATGTCTTTATATCATCTGGATTAACATCATTAGTTTTAAATATATCTCTTCTATACACTATAAGTTCAGGTAAAACGTCCCATGGCATTGCATATATATTTCCATTTACAGTAGCATTATAAATCTTATTTGACAGTATAGATCCCTTATAACTTGAAACTCTAGATTTCAAATTTAAAATATCACTTTTATAATTGTCTAAAACATAATCTAAATCTTCATCATTAACTGTCAATATATCTGACTCACTTTTCTTATTTTTTAATAAGCTGTCAATATTTTCTCTTATATCATTAGAAACTTTTACATTTATATTAGCCTGATTATGAATTTTCTTAAATTCCTCAGCAGCAGTTTCAAACTGATTCTTATGTCTTTCATCTGTTATAACATTTATAGTTCCAATATATACTTTACTTTTCTCAATTTCATCTTTTTTTTGGCATGATACACCTAAACTTAAATTTAAAATCATTATGAAAATAACACATAATTTTATATAACGTTTCATGGATATTCTCCTAAAATTCATTTAAAATTATACAAGACAATTATATCACAAAATAGGAAAATCTATTGTGACTATTTAAAATATATTAATATAAAAAACTGAAGAATAAATATTCTCCAGTTTTTATTTAGCCTTTTGACATTTTATAATTTCCTGTTGAATTAAATTCTTCCTTCCAAGCCTTCTCTGCATAAGGTTTAAAATCACTTGATACTTTATCTAGTTCTTCTTTGAACTTTTTATCCTGAAGCATCATCTCTGCACCTTCATCAGTAGGTTTAGCTCCAGTTTTTTTAGCAATTTCTCTAATTTCATTTGGATTATCAATCATCATACAAGGTAAAAGCAAATTCTTGTTATATGGTTGTCTATGTCTTAATTCTGTAAAGAAATCTGACTTAAATACATCAACAAGTTTTCTGCCATTTTTTAAATTATCTACTGAAAAATGTGCGAATATACAAGGCTCAACTTGCTCTTTAGAATTTATATGACAATAGAATTTTCCTGCTATACAGCCTCCAACATAAGGTGCATCGTTAAAGAAATCTATAGTAAAGTATGGCTTAGTAGTACGTATTTTTCTAGCTCTTTTACCAAGATAAACCCTTTGCTCTGGGGTAAGCATTCCCTTTGTATCTGGTTTCTTCCCAACTGGCATAAACAGGAAATACCAACTCATCTTAGATCCTTTTTCTATAAGCATATCTACAAATTTATCAGAAGTTACTACATCTACATTGTATCTACCTGTGGCAGAAGAAACTCCAAATAGAATTCCCCTTTCTCTTAAAAGATCCATAGCATGCATAACTTTCTTAAATACGCCTTTTCCTCTTCTTTTATCTGTTTCTTCCTCAAATCCTTCAAGAGAAAACATAGGTATTACATTTCCAAGTTCTTGCAATTTATCAGCTATATCATCTGTAATAAGTGTACCATTAGTAAAAGGTGTAAACATACAATCATTGTATTTTTTATACAAATCAAGCATATAGTCATTTATAAATGGTTCCCCACCAAGAATTACAAAATAATAAATTCCAAGATCTCTTGCCTCTTTAATAATTCTATCCAATTCTTCAAATGGTATATCATCTTTTTTACTATAGCTTGAAGCATAACAACCAGTGCATCGTAAGTTACACCTCATAGAAGGACTAATAAGTATTGTAAATGGTGTTTTTATGCCTGTCTTTTCAAAAAATTTAGCTCTTTTTGGTATACCATACCAGGCTGCATTTGCAAAAAAGTTAGTGAAAAATTTATTCATGCAATTTCTATTTGTATCTCTCACAATCCTTGTAACTAACTCATGAATAGCTGGATTAGTATTGTATAGCTCCTCTACTCTTAAAACCTTTGACATACTTTCATCATTATTACCTACAGTCTTTTTTACAAGTGCAAACAATTTATCAATACTATTTTCAGGATTATCACTATTTAGCAATTGCAAACAAGCCTTAACTAACGCATCTTTAGCTGTTTTTTCCAACACTCCTGTCAATTTCATTTGCTATTCCTCCTAACAAACACCAAATTTATAAGAAATGATTGCTTTAATATTGCAATAAAATAAGTAATCCCTATACATATATGGTTTTTATAATTACATCTTAATTATAACATTCACCATTTTAATGTGCAATTTAACACTTTTATAGATATTTCTTGATATTTATAACCATTTAAAGTGCTAAAAAGATTTATATGAAAATACTATTATAATTGAATTAAAATGCATGCATTTCAAATATCTTCATGTTGACAAATATATAGTATATCCAATAATAAATTAAACTACTTTTCTAGTGAATTCGATTTATCATACTTGCCAAATATCCTGCCCCAAATCCATTATCTATATTTACCACACTGACACCGCTTGCACAGCTATTTAACATAGAAAGCAACGCAGAAATACCTCCAAAATTGGCCCCATAACCAACACTAGTTGGAACAGCTATAACAGGTTTATCTACTAGTCCACCAACAACACTTGCTAGTGCTCCTTCCATTCCTGCTATAACAATTATCACTTTTGCACCTCTTATTAAATCCAATTTATTGAATAATCTATGTATTCCTGCAACTCCAACATCATATATTCTTTCAACTCTTTCCCCAAACATCTCTGCAGTTAAAGCTGCTTCCTCAGAAACTGGAATGTCAGAAGTTCCTGCTGTTACAATAGCTATATAGGTATCTGAAGGTTTAATCTTTTTATTTGTTACAGTTATTACTCTTCCCTCTTTATTATACTTTGCTTTAGAACATACTTCTTTTACAGCTTTATAGTGCTCTTCATTTGCTCTAGTTCCAAGTATGTTATCACCTTTTGTCATCATAAACTTTACTATACCTTTTACTTGATCAGGAGTCTTTCCTTCGCAGTATATAACTTCAGGATAACCAACTCTAAATTCTCTGTTATTATCGATTTTGGCATATCCTAAATCTTTAAATGTCATATCAGATAGCTTTTTAGAGGCATCTTCTATATCTAAAGATCCATCTTTAACTTTTTCAAGTATATCTTTTATATATTTTAATTCCAACGCAATCACCTTATTTAATAATTATATTACTCTTTGTATGATTTTATTACTTCTCTTTTAATTTCATCTATACTTACATTATTTTTTATGGCAAGTTTTTTACAATCTTCATATTCCGGTTTAAAATTTATTTTTCTATCTTCATAATATGAAACTTTTATAGATACTTCACCAAACTTAGTATTTACTTTCTCAATCTTTCTTTCTAGAATATCTCTATCTAAATCAATCTTTCTTACACCTAAAGTTGTAGTATTTAAGAAGATATTATTTCTTATAAGATCCTCATATTGTTTTTTATACAGTACACTTAACTTTACTGCTGGTCTTCCCTTTTTCATTATTATAGGCGTTAAATATACATCTTCAGCTCCAGCTTTCATTAATTTATCCATAACATAATCATAATTTTCTGGGTTCATATCATCTATATTACATTCCATAAGTCTTATTTCATCTTTCATATATCCTCTATGTGAGCTTTCACTTGAAATGGCAGACTCATTACTTTCACCTATAAATACTCTAAGAACATTTGGTATATCCTCATTGTCTTTCTTCCCTATTCCATATCCCGTTCTCTCTATTTTAAAATTTTTTAAATCTGTAAAATCAGATGAAAAATATGATAAAATTGCTGCTCCTGTTGGAGTAGTGGCCTCAAAAGGCACTTTAGATGTTATTGGAATATTTTCTAATATCTCTGAAGTTGCAGGTGCCGGTACTGGAAGTGTCCCATGTGCACATTTTACAAATCCTCTTCCAACTTCAACTTTTGATGCTATAACTTTATCTATATTTAAATAATCGAAACATATAGCTGCACCAACAATATCTACTATAGAATCTACTGCACCAACTTCGTGAAAATGAACTTCTTCTATAGGCTTATTGTGAACTTTTGCCTCTGCTTGTGCAACTTTTTTAAAAATTTCAATGCTTATTTTCTTTACTTTAGAATTTAATTCACTTGAGTTTATAATTTTTTCGATATATGGTAAATTTCTATGATGGTGATGATCGGCACCATGGTGATCGTGATGGTGGTCATGATGATCATGATGAGTTTCTTCTGATAAAATAACTTCTACATTTGTACCTGAAATACCATTTTTTGTATCTTTTTTTACATTTATGCTATATTCATTTACATTTAACTTTGCAAGCTCTGATATTAAATAATCTTTATCAACACCAATATCAATCATTGCACCTAAATTCATATCTCCACTTATTCCTGAAAAGCAATCATAGTACAGTATTTTCATAATTAAATTACCTCCATAACATTAATTTGTAATAAAACATATACTACACAATAATTGTAACATAATTATTAATATCCAATAAAAAGATTTAAAAAACTATATGTAATTTTATATGACGTTACGATATACTTACGATATACTAATATTAAAATTATAAATACATAAATGAGGTGAAAATATGAAAAAGCTCACAAGAGATTTTTACAATAGAGATACTCTTAAAGTTGCAAAAGAACTACTTGGCAAAATACTAGTCCATAATATAAATGGTAAAATCCTTTCTGGTAAAATAGTTGAAGTTGAAGCTTATAAAGGAATTACAGATAAAGCTGCCCATTCCTATGGAGGTAGACGAACTAAAAGAACAGAAGTTATGTATGGAATTTGTGGAATTTCTTATGTATTTATGATATATGGAATGTATAATTGTTTTAATATTACAACCGAAGATAAAAATATTCCAAATGCAATTCTTGTAAGAGCATTAGAACCTATAGACAATCTTGACATTATGTCATTCAATAGATTTAATAAATCTTATAACGAACTTTCAAAAAAACAGAAAATAAATTTGACAAATGGGCCTGGAAAACTTTGTAAAGCTCTTGAAATAGATAGGCGTCTTAACAATTGTGATTTATGTAAAAATGAATTATATATATTAGATCCTGAAAAATATGATTTTACAATTGAATCGGCAAAAAGAATAGGAATAGATTATGCTGAAGAAGCAGCAGATTATCCTTGGAGATTTTATATAAAAGACAATATATATGTATCTAAAAAACCAACTTCATAGGAGGAATAATAAATTTATGAACTATGTTTATATATTAGAATGTTCTGAGATGTATGATTTTAAAAGTGATGCCTTAAAAAGAGAACATGAAATAAAATCGTAAAATCATGATAACTATGCTATATGAGGCATAATTCTCATGATTTTACTATGATAATCAAATTTACAAATATCCTTTTAAACCCTTTTTATTTTTTATAACATCTACTAGATACTTAACCTCCTGATCCTTATTTTTATCCATAACTAAAAGTACATCATCAGAATCTATAATTATAAGATCCTTAACTCCAAAAGCTATTACAAATCTTCCTTCTCCAAATATAGTACAGTTTTCAGCAGATTCTAAAAATGTATTCCCTCTAACCTTATTTCCTTTATAGTTTTTTAGGAATCTGCCTATAGCAGTAAATGTGCCCATATCATCCCATACAAACTCACATTTTATCACATAGGCCTTCCTAGTTTTTTGCATTATACCAAAATCAACTGAAATGCCGTCTATTATATCATATTGCTCAGAAATTACTTTCTTTTCATACTTTGTATTTAGACTTTCATAGATAGTAAGCATGCTTTTATACATCTTAGGAAGGTATTTTTGCATTTCTCTTAAAAACACATCTGCTCTCCATACAAATATACCGCTATTCCAAAGATAAGTTCCTTTCATAATAAGATCTTTAGCTACTTCTAAATTGGGTTTTTCTAAAAATCTCTCCACCTTAAAACTCGCAATAGGTGCATTTATTCTCTCACCCATCTGTATATAACCATATCCTGTTTCAGGTCTTGTTGGTTTTACCCCAATTGTTATAAGTCCTCTCTTTTTCTCTGCAATTTGTACGGCTTGTTTAATAGTATCTACAAATAATTTTTCATCATCTATATAATGATCTGATGGCAAAATTATCATTGAAGCATAAGAATCCTTTTTTAACAATTTAATCGCTGAAAATCCAATACATGTAGCAGTTTCTCTGTTTTTAGGTTCTGAAAATATGTTTTCTCTTTTTATGTCAGGAAGTTCTTCCTGCACTTTTTCTATATATTCTTCATTAGTAATAACATATATATTATCTTTACTTACTAAAGGAGTAATTCTATCTACAGTACTTCTTAAAAAACTTTTATTATTTATAATCTTTAAAAACTGTTTTGGATTTTTAGCTCTTGATAGAGGATAAAGTCTAGTGCCTTTTCCACCTGCCAAAATCAATGCATATAACAAGTATTTTCCTCCTAATTATTGCTTAAGTTAAAATTATTATATTTAACCTATTTATCAGAATACACTAGTATTATATGTTTCATTAATATAAATTGTGAGGTTAGATTGGCAATTGTTATCATACAACTTTAAGCTTTTTCAAATCAATATCTACAGAATTACTATTAACGCTACCTTCAGGCTTTATACCTAAATCATTTAATTGTTTAAATATTCTATTTATCACATCCTCAGGATTCAAATAAAACTCGCTTCCTCGTATCTTCAAAAACACCCATCCTACTCTTTCAAGATCAAGTTGTCTTTCTACATACTCTTTAAAGTTATACTTTTCTCTTGAATTATCACCTTCACATATAATTGCTACCCTAGTTCTATCACCTTCTATCACAAAATCTATATTATATCTTCCAATTTTTATTTGAGGTTCTATATTATATCCATTACCTTTTATAAGTGAGTAAACATCCTTTTGAAAATCAGATTGAAAAATTGGCTTTACTTTATCCTTATGCATAATAAACTTATCATAATTCATGCAATAATTAAGAAGTGAATATCTAACACATTCCTTGCTTAAATCTTCTAAATCTACGGAATGGAAAAGCCACATTTGATTTCTCGCTCTACTTGAAGCAACATTAAATCTCCTTACATCCGTATCTCTTGAAAGAGGTGCAAATTTTACATCTTTGGAAATTACCATTGATAAAAACATTATATCTCTTTCATCTCCTTGAAATGAATAAGCATCTCCACATACAATTCTTCGCTTTATAATTTCTTCAACACCTAATTTCTTTCTAAGTAAGTTTTCTATTAAGTTCCCCTGTGCATCTCCTAGAAGTGATATAACTCCCATTGACATTCCTTGATATTTAGGATCCTTACAACATTCTACAATCTTGTCTACAACTGCTTCTGCCTCAATTTTATTTACAGCCTTAGAAGGACTTCTCTTTCCATTTACTTTTACAGCTTTTACAGGAGGATAGAATGTTTCCTTTAAAGTAGGATATCTAAGTGGCCTTATCTCATCTGAATAAACTAATTTATTGCTAAACCCTATTATTTCTGGTACACATCTAAAATGTTCTCTAAGCATTAATCTATTAGGGAATACCCTAAGAGCTGTATCATATAAACTTGTCTGAAGATCAAACCATTGATTGTCCGGTATATCCTTTAAATACTTATCTATTAAATTTGAAACAGTTTTCTGATCTATTCCAACAACTTCAGGGCTTATTTGTTTATCATCACCAACTATAACAGCTCTTTTAGCTCTCATAAGTGCACATAGAGAAAATACATCACTTTGGCTACTTTCATCAAATATAATCACATCAAATTTATTTTCAGATAATTTTATGTTTTCAATAACTCTATTTAGTGGCATAATCCATACAGGAATTGCATCTTTACATTTTTCCATTTCATTTTGAGCAATTTTTCTGTATTTAGCCACCATCTTTCCTCTCCCCTTTCCGATTCTTTTAACTGCCTGCATCCATGAAAATAAGCTTCTTTTTTGACTTTCTGTTGTACCTAATATTTGATTATACCATGTACTCTTTGCAACTAAGTCTTTCATTATGAGTTTTTCTCTCATCTTCTCTGTTTCAAGATCCTCTTCAATCTTTTCCGGATTCAACTTTTTAATTTTTTGCAAAATGCTATTCCATTGAACCCATCTCCATGCTTTATCAATATTTTTGTACATATCCTTTGACTTATCCCAATTATGAATTATATCTTTTACTGTATTAGGACATACCCTTCCCATCTTATCTATTATTTCACTAATTTTCATTACTTTACTTTGTCTTTTTCTAATCTGTTTCAGCCTACTTGCAAACTTATTTATGTTATCCTCAGACATATCTTCTAATTTAGAATATTCACCTACATCATCTCTTATTAATTCCATAAGTTTTTGAAGATTATCCAGATATGCCTTGAGATTATTATATTCTTCTATATTTTTTAGATTTTTAACGCAATTTTCTAAATAATCGTAAGTATCTATTCTATACCAATTTATAGTTTCAGGAAGTACTATTTTCCCCAGTCTATCTAATACCTTGGATTTATAAATGTCATTCCACTTTACAATAGTCTTCAACTTCTCAATATTTTCTTGTAAACTAAATATATCCATCTGTTCTATATCTTCAGTATCTTTTCTATAATCCTTAATAGTATTTTCCCATATAACTTTTAATTCTTTTAAAGCAGATGTTTTTTTAAGAAATAACTTCATTATAATAGCTTGATCCATATTTGAAAGTTGTCTTCCATCTATACTGCACTTTGAAATAACATATCCACATTCAGGATGTATTATTTTAAACCACTTTCTAAACTTTCTTTTCTGTTCTAAGGTTTTATAGACAATATCAAAATTTTTAATAAACTTGTCCATATCCTGTTCCATAATCTCAATCTTATGACTTCTAACTTTCTCTGATGTTTTAGTAATAACCATCATTAAATCTATTGACCTATAATATAGATCTTTAAACTCCTGACGTACAATTGTATTTTCATTATAACTTTTAAATACTTCCTCCCACATAGTATTTCTAAATTTAGCTAAATTATTTTTACAATCTAAAATAGCCTTCAAAAGCTCATCATAATTGCATCTATCATTATGAGGTACATACCAATCCTTTATACTATCTGTATATTCCTTATACTTTGGCTTTAACTTCTTGTACTTTATTATAGTAGAATATATTTTTTCATCTTCTGGTAGCTTGTCTATTATGTTTTTTATACTATCAAATTTACATTTTTCTTCTCTACTTACTTCAACTAATAAATCCTTTAATAATTCAAAATCATAATTTGATATTGGCATACTATTTTTTATGCTTATCGGATCTTTTATCCATGCATATTCATCAGAATTTTCTTTAACCCATTTAGCTACATCTATCAAAGTATACTTTTTATTAGAATAATTTATAGTTTGATCCTCTAGATCCTGTAATTCTTTTAACTTTCTATAAAGTAATTTCTGTTTATCTATACATGAGTTAAGTTGATGCTTTAAAAGTTCTATATCCTTTGATATACTTTTTGGATCCGAGGACAAATTACTTGTTATTTTTCTCACTGAATCATTCAATTTTTTAAATGATTCTGAGTCATTTCCAAGTAAACTTATACAAAGTGGTTTTATTTCTTCAGGTATCTTTTCAGTAAGTACTCTAAGTGCTCTATCTGTTTGACTAGTAACCAATATTCTCTTTCCATAAGTGAGAAGATGGCATATAAGATTCACTATAGTATGACTTTTACCTGTACCTGGTGGTCCTTGCATTACTACACCATAATTTTCAGATATCCTTTTTATTATCTCTTTCTGTTCAGAATTTGCTGGAAGGGGAAACATTACTCTCTCAGATACCTTGTCCCAATTATCTTTGTCCATATTTTTATCTTCTACTGTACTTTCTCCTACTAATAGCTTAATAGGTTCAGGTATTGAACAGCCATTCCTAATTTGTGTTAAAATATTATTTATTTCACTTTGCCATAATTTCATATTATTTTTCCTTACAAATATAACAAATGTATTATACAATACAGGAAATCCATTGAGTTTAATTTTATTTTTAGAAAAATGTCCATACTTAACCTGTCCTTTGACATTAAAACTTTTAATTATATTTTCAAAAACTTCTTTAACTTCTTCCTTAATTCTAGGATCCAAATCCATATTGGCAATTTTACCTTCTAAATCAAATATATCTTTTATATCAATCTTGTTTATATTTTCAAATATACTTGACTGAAATTTAGTTTTTCCTGAAGGGACTAAATCAAATGACCTTTTTAAGGCATTAAATTCTATCTTCATTCTTGTTTCAAGTACAGGGTGAATAATTTCCTGATTGTCTATTTTCCAACACATAAGTCCATATCCATATATTATCTCAAAACTTTCTCCACACTTTTCATTCTGCTGATATAATTTAAAGAAATCATCATATAATTTTCCAGACTTTTTATTTACCTCTATCCAAAAATCACTGTTAGAATTTTTATTTATAGCACATCCTTGCAAATTTAAAAAATCTTCTTCCCAATACAATTTATCATAATCGTACACGCTTCTTATTATTTTTTCATTTATATTTTTTAAGCTTAACAAATATAAGAATATTTTTTCTACCTTATCCCTGTAATCCATATTATCCCCCTTTGTAAAAAACAGTTGTATATTTAATCAATTCAATTAATATACTTACTTTTATGTTAAATTATACCATTAAAATATGTAATATACAAAAAAATCGTTAAACAAATTTCAGAGTTAATTGACAATATTTTTTATTAACATAAAATTACAGGTCAAGTTATGGAGATAAATAAAAAGAGTTAATACAGAAATATACTTTTTACTGCATTAACTCTCATATTGTTAGTATTTATGCTTCTACTTTTCTAAATTTAAGAAACAATTTATATCCTACAAATCCTATTATCACAACAACTACGCCTATATCTGCAAAGTGAAACCACTCTCTTATTACTTCCCAGTTTTCTCCCATCTTATATCCTGCAAATGCTAAAATGATACTCCAAAATGATGAACCTATAAAAGTATATACTACAAATTTTTTAAAGTCCATCTTACTTATCCCAGCAGGAAGTGAGATGAATGTCCTTATTATAGGCAATAGTCTTGAAAAGAAAACTATACTCTCTCCATATTTATTAAAGTAATCATCACTTTTTTTTATATGTGCTTGAGAAAGTTTAAGTTTAATTGCATATTTTTCAACAAGGGGCCTTCCTCCAACTTTTCCTATATAATATGCAACACAAGACCCAAAGGTTCCTCCTAATGTTCCAATTAATATAACAGCAGTTAAATTTAGAACTTTAGAAAAACTAAGGTATCCTCCAAATGGTAGTATTGCCTCACTAGGTATAGGTATGCATGCACTTTCCAATGCCATGCCAATAAAAATCCCTATATATCCAGTCTTAGCTAGAATCGCAACAACTAAATTTATCAATGCCTCTATCATAAACTTTCCTTTCCTAATAGTCCCCAATTAGCAAATTATTTAAAATAGAATTTATTTTTTACATGAATCTCTTTCTATTAAATTATGTTGTAATACATATTTTTTTGTACCTGTACTTTCTTTATTTATATTCTTTATTAACATCCTCATTCCAACAGATCCCATATCATACATAGGTTGAGCAACTGTTGTTATCTTTGGATAAAATATAGATGATGAATATATATTTCCAAATCCTACTACATCTACATCTTCAGGTACTCTTATGTTTCTGTCTCTAAGTGCATTTATAGCTCCCATAGCAAGTTCATCACTGCCACAGAATACAGCATCTATGTTTTCCTTATCAAGTATAGTATTCATACCTTTATATCCATCTTTTGCTTTCAACCCACCAAAATAAGTCATATCTTTATTAAGAGTTAAATTATTTTCCTCAAGTGCCTGTTTATATCCACTGTATCTTAATGCACTGCCATTAGCATTATCTTGATTTATACCTATATATGCTATTTTTTTATTTCCCTTGTCAATCAAATACTTAACACCATCATATGCAGCTTTTTTATTATCAATGGTTACACTTGAAATATCATCTGCATCATTTGCAGTTTCTACAAGAACCATTGGAAGTTGAAGCTGTTTTATAAGATCTAAAATAGTAGTTTTCAAAGAAGCACTCATATATAAGATTCCATCTACCATTTTTTCTTTCATAACCCTTAGATATTCCATTTCCTTTTCAGAATCCATATCTGTATTGCAGAGCATTATATTGTAATCATATATATTAGCTACATCTTCTGCTCCTCTTACAATTTCTGGATAAAATTGATTTGATATATCAGGTATTATTATACCAATAGTCTTCGTTCTTTGGGTTTTGAGGCTTCTTGCTATTATGTTAGGTCTGTATCCTAATTTTGCTATAGCCTCTACAACTTTCTTTTTTGTTTCTTCATTTACAACGTCTACATCATTTAATACTCTAGAAACTGTAGCTATAGATACTCCTGCTTCCTTAGCTACATCCTTAATTGATGCTGCCATTTTATTCACCTACCGATTCAATTTTCTTTTATTAATTATACTTATAAAATCAAACTATTACAAGTTAGTTTAAGCTATTTTTAATAAATTAGTAAAATATATATATTATTTAATAGATAAAACAAGTTATAATCATTATACTTTATGATTATAACTTGTTTATTTTTACATATATCAACCTAATTTACATATATTAATTATCTTTTACTAATTCTACTGCCATTTTAAACTTTTCACCGTTTATTTTATAATCATTATATTGTACATCTTCATTATACAATATTTCAACAGATAATGTTTCTTTTTTTATTTGATTTTCAAATTTTTTTACTATATTTTCAAGATAGTCATTTCCTGAAACATAGAGCTTTATATTATCTGCAACTTCAAATCCACTATCTTTCCTCAAATTTTGAACTTTACTCAATATCTCTCTTAGATTTCCTTCTTCTTTAAGTTCTTCTGTAATTTCAGTTTCAAGAACTATTCCTATAGTTTCTTCTCCTGCAAATGCAAATCCTTCTAGTCCTTTCATAGTAACTAATACATTTTCAGAATTTAACTCTATTTCATTGCCTTCAACTTCAATAGAAATTGTTTTTCCTGCATTTATGTCCTGTGCTAACTCCATTTGATTCATAGATGATATTTTCTTTCTTATACCTGGTATAAGCTTACCATATTTTTTCCCAAGTACAGGAAGATTAGGTTTAACATTAAAATCTACATATTTTGATAAATCAGCACCAAATTTTATATTTTTAATATTAAGCTCTTCTTTTATTATATTTCCATAATAATCAGGAAGTGTTTTAACACTTACGAGCATTTCTGAAAGTGGCTGTCTATTCTTTATATTTACTGCATTTCTAGCACTTCTTCCAAGCTTAACTATTTTATAAGCTTCATCCATATCATTTTCCAACTTCTTATCTATTACACTTTCATCATACTCTGGCCATCTACATAAATGAATGCTTTCAGGAGCATTTTTATCCAATTCTACAACTAAATTCTGATAAATTTCTTCTGTCATAAATGGAACAAATGGAGCAGCAATTTTAATTAATTTAGTAAGTACTTTATATAAAGTAACATAAGCTCCTATTTTATCATCTGTTAACTCTGAGCTCCAAAATCTTGATCTATTTACTCTTATATACCAATTTGAAAGACTATCTACAAATTCTCCAATATTTATTGCAGCTTGAGTAACTTCATAACGATCTAAATGATATTCTGTATCTTTAACAAGTGAATTCAACTTTGACAATATCCACTTATCCATTACATTTTCAGATACAAAGTCTTTATATTCAAGAGGATTAAATTTATCAATTTCAGCATAAAGAACATAAAATGAATATACATTCCAAAGAGTTCCTAAGAACTTTCTCTGGCTATCTTGAACTGCTTCCTCATAAAATCTTGAAGGTAACCATGGAGCACTTGAAGTATAGAAATACCATCTTGTAGCATCTGCACCTTGATTATTAAGTACAACAGTTGGACTAAGTACATTTCCCTTATGCTTTGACATTTTAAGTCCATGCTTATCTAATACATGACCTAATACCATACAATTTTCAAAAGGA
Source organism: Clostridium sp. cel8 (assembly GCF_014050525.1). GTDB lineage: Bacteria > Bacillota > Clostridia > Clostridiales > Clostridiaceae > Clostridium_B. The sequence goes on along the minus strand of NZ_JACGAG010000009.1, from coordinate 42,427 downwards.
CTTCTATCAAATAGCACAGTAGATATTGCCATAAGAGTATAAAACCAACCTCTTGTTTGGTCAACTGCTTCAGTTATATATTGTGCTGGGAAATTCTTTTCAAACAATTCCTTATTTTCAAAAGGATAATGATGCTGTGCAAATGGCATAGACCCTGAATCAAACCAACAATCTATTACCTCAGGTACTCTTTTCATTTCCTTGCCACAGTGAGGACATTTTAATTTCACTGCATCTATATAAGGCTTATGAAGCTCTATATTTTCAGGAACATTTATTCCTTTTTCTTTAAGTTCCTTAATACTTCCAATACATTCTTTATGGCCACACTCACATTCCCATATAGGAAGAGGTGTACCCCAATATCTTTCTCTACTTAAATTCCAATCTATTACACCTTCAACAAACTTTCCAAATCTTCCTGTTCTTATATTATCAGGGAACCAATTAGTACTATTAGTATTCTTAACTAATTTATCTCTCATAGAAGACATTTTTATAAACCAAGTTTTCCTTGGATAGTATAAAAGTGGAGTATCACATCTCCAACAGAATGGATATGAATGTGTAAATTTCTCTGCTTTATAAAGTATATTATTTTCCTTTAAGTACTCTATTATTTTAGGATCTGCATCTTTAACAAATAGACCCTTCCAAGGAGTAACTTCATCTTTATATTTTCCTTGTGAATCCACGGAATTTACAACAGGTATATTATATTTTTTACATACATTGCTATCATCTTCACCAAAAGCTGGAGCTGTATGAACTATTCCGGTTCCATCTGTAAGTGTTACATAATCTCCATGTACAACATAATGAGCTTTTCCTTCAAATTTGGCAAAGCTAAACATTGGCTCATATTCCAATCCTAAAAGTTTTTCACCTTTAAATTTATCTACTACCTCATACTCCTCTTCCAATCTTCCTAAAAGAGCTTCTGCAAGTATCAGGTGCTGTCCTTTGTTTATTACTTCTACATAATCGTAACTTTTATTTACTGCAAGTGCCATATTATTTGGCAATGTCCAAGGTGTAGTAGTCCATGCTAACATGTATTTATCTGCATTTTTCAACTTAAACTTAACATATACAGAAGTTTCTTTTACATCTTTGTATCCCTGGGACACTTCATGGGATGATAGTGCAGTTCCACATCTAGGACAATATGGTACAACCTTATATCCTTTATATAAAAGTCCTTTATCCCAAATTTTTTTAAGTGCCCACCATTCTGACTCTATGTAGTCATTATAATAAGTCACATAAGGATTATCCATATCAACCCAGAAACCTATTCTATCAGACATTTCCTTCCATTCACTTATATATGTAAATACACTGTCTTTACATTTATTTACAAACTTTTCTACTCCATATTCTTCTATCTGTGGTTTTCCCGATATTCCAAGACTCTTCTCTACTTCAAGTTCTACTGGAAGCCCATGAGTATCCCATCCTGCTTTTCTCAGTACATTGTATCCTTTCATGATTTTATATCTTATTACAAAATCCTTCATAACTCTGGTCAAAACATGGCCTATATGTGGATTACCATTTGCAGTTGGAGGACCATCATAAAATGTAAAATATTCCCCATCTTTATTTAATTCAAAATTTTTTTTAATAATATCATTTTTTCTCCAAAAATCTACTATATCTTTTTCTCTGTCCGTAAAATTCTTAGAATTATCAATCTTTTTGTACATAATTTAACTCCTTTCTACATTTGTATGTCTTAAATATAAAAAACTTCATCCTAAAAATAGGACGAAGTTAACCTCGCTATACCACCTATGCTAAATCATAAACATATATCAATCTTTAACGCAGAAATACGAAAAATCTTACTAAATCATTCAGATTTTCTGCTTACAGGTGATCTTCCTTAAATTCTCCTGCAAATTTCCACCATTACCATTTGCTCTCTTTTAGTGACAAAATTTAAGTACTTATCCTGATCACAGCATTTTATAAATTAAAAAACTATATAATTTCTTTATAATTATATTATACAGATTTTCTATTGTCAAATTATTTAGTAAGTTTTTTATACAATGCCTAGATATTCTAATATGGCACTTGCAATGGCTTGTGCCGCTTTTTCTTGTCCAACATCACTTCCTAAAATAGATGCATCTTTATCATTTGTTAAAAAACCTGGTTCAGTTAAAACTGTTGGTATTTTAGTGTTTCTAGTAATATATAACCAATTTCCATCTTTCAATCCTCTGTTATAAGTTCCAAGTGAGCTTACAAGTTTTTCTTGAATAAGAGATGCAAGTTTTTCGCTATAACTATTTCCAGTATAATAAAGAGTTTCAGTACCCTCTGCTTCACTACTATCAAAAGCATTTGTATGAATAGATAACATAAACTCGGCTCCTGATGCATTTGCAATATCACATCTTTTTTGAAGACTCTCTGTTACAGTACAGGAAGTTGTATTTCTTTCATCTTTAGTTCTAGTATAAATTACATTTACTCCATTTTTATTTAATATTTCTCCTGTTTTAAGTGCTATACTTAATGTAACATCATCTTCTTGATAACCATTACCATTTGAACCAACATCTTGTCCCATTCCATGCCCTGGATCTAAAACGACTTTAGGATTGCTTTCATTTGAAGACATTCCCACACCATTACCTTCATTCTGATTATCTCCAGAATTTTGATCAATAAAACTCAATGAAGATAGTATCCCTTTTGCAATAGCTTCAGCACTTTTATCTTGAAAATCAGAAGTATTCATTAACTCACTTTCAGATTCATTACTCATAAACCCCAAATATACCATTACAGAAGGAGCATCTACTCCATTTAATATCTCATGTTGTGGCTGTGCTTCCTTTACTCCTCTATCTACAGAACCAGTAACATTTATAATTTCCTTTTGAATATCTGAAGCTAAAATTTTAGACTCCTCAGATTTATTAGATGTAGAATAATAGGTTTCAATACCGTGTACATCTGTATTTTCAGGATATGTATTTGTATGTATGCTAACTAACTCATCTGATTTAGCCTCATTTGACATATCAATACGTGATTGTACATCGATATTTTTATCATCAGTTCTTGTGTAAACTACATTTACTCCATTTTTCTCAAGTATTTTTCCTGTTTTTAAAGCTACTGAAAGATTTATATCTTTTCCTTCTACTCCTGAACTAGATACATTTCCTGTATCTTCTCCTCCATGAGAGGCATCGATTGTAACTGTATACTTACCATTACTATTACCATCACTCTTATTATCACTATTGTCATTTTGATTATCTTCCTGTTTTGTTGAAAATTTTAACTGTATATCCTTACCAAGCATATCTCCTCCAACAGTTTTAATTGTACTTTTAATAACTATATTATAATTTTGTCCATATTTATAACTACTTGAAGGAGCAATAGTTACTATAAATCCTGTGCTATCAAGTCCTAATTTAGTATCAACTATATTTCCACTAGAATCTTTAACAATTATATTTGAATTATTTACAGTATCTTTATCTAACATCCTGTTAAAAGTTATATTCCAAGATTTATCAATTGCAACATCAGTTCCTATAATTTTTCCATCAAAGTTATCTTCAGCATGTGCAACATTTCCTTTAATAAACACAGTAAAAGTAATTATGAAAAATAATACAACTAACACATTATATAAAACACCTTTTTTCAAGTAACCACCTCTCTCTATTTAATAATAATTTATATTAAATACATATCAATTCCTATTATAGTATAAACTGTGATAAATTCATACTTTAATTATAATATTTCTACACAAATTAATGTGTTTTTTTATATAATAAAATTGAACAACAAATAAGTAAAGGCACAAATTTCAAATATGTTATAATATTCTTAAATATATAAATCATGAGGTGATTTTTATGAAAATAATATATCTTGGTCATTCTAGTTTCATACTTGAAAATTCAAAAGGTATAAAAATTTTAACTGATCCCTTTGATACTACAACAGGTTATAAAGTATTTAAAGGAAATGTAGACATTGTAACAATAAGTCATCATCATTTTGATCATGATTACATAAAAGAATTAACATGTTCTAATATAATAGATAAGGCTAAAGACTTCACCTTTCAGGATATTTCTATAAGTGGAATTCCATCTTATCATGACAAAGTGAAAGGTGCAAAAAGGGGAAGCAATACAATTTTTATAATAGAAATGGATGGATATAGATTATGTCATCTTGGTGATTTAGGTTATATACTATCAGATGATGAAATTTCTAAGATAGGTAAGATAGATGTGCTATTTATCCCTGTAGGTGGTAATTTTACCATAGATGGAAAAGAGGCTGCAAAAGTTGCAAAATCTATAAATCCACATATTATAATACCAATGCATTACAAAACTGAAGCTTTAGAATTTCAATTAGATGGTCTTGAAACATTTCTTAAATATATAAAAAATGGCGAAAATGTAGGTAAAAACTATTTAACACTAGAAGATAAGCTTAATGATTTTAATAAAGTTAAAATTTTAGACTATAGTAAATAAAATGTGGCTGTGACACTAACTTTTTTATTGCCACAGCCACAAAATCTATTTTAATATACAATCTAATTAGCTATGTTCTACATGTTCTAATCCAGCATTAAATAACAAGTTTATGTGATTATCATCTAGAGAATAATAAACTTGTTTCCCCTCTTTTCTAAATTTCACAAGATGAGCTGATTTTAATGTTCTAAGCTGATGAGATATAGCTGATTGACTCATATTAAGTACTCGTGAAATATCACACACACAAAGCTCTCTTTTAAATAGAGCATATATTATTTTTATTCTAGTCTGATCTCCCAAAACTTTAAACAGAGAAGACAGTTTAAAAAAAACTTCTTCAGATAGCATACTGTTTCTCACACTATCTACATAATCATTTTCTTTATTACAAGAACAAACTTCTATTTCTGAATCAGTACACATAATATCACTTCCTTATATGAAGTATTGAAGCATATAAATCGATATATTCTAAATGTCAAATGTTACTATACTCTTATTTTTTAAAGTTTGCTGAACATCTATAATTCTTTGATTACTTGAGCCTCTGAATTTAATTTTATCATCCATTTTATTCTTGTCAAACTTTCCGTCTACAAGTACATCTAAATTTTTCAAAAGATGCATAGCTGAATCTCCTAAAGAATTGTTAAGTATATCCTCAATTTTATATCCTGTATAGCACCATATATTTAATTTCAATTTTTTAATTTCTTCTGCCATATATGCAAAAGCCTCAGCTTGATAAAATGGATCTCCTCCTGAAAAAGTAATTCCCTTTATTAAAGGATTTATTTTAACATCTTCAATCAAATCATCTATATTCCTTAATTCTCCTCCATTAAAATCGTGAGTGGATGGATTAAAACATCCATCACAATTATGTGCGCACCCCTGTGCAAAAAACACTCTTCTAAGACCAGGCCCGTTTACCAAACTTTCATATGCAATTCCTGCTAGTCTTATAATATTATTTTTCATATTCAATTATCTCCTATTAATTCTAGTTACAATACACTTTTTGTCCTGTAGCCTGGGATATTCTATCTTCTCTTTCTGCAAGTTTTCCTTGTCCAAATCTCTCGTCCAGTGAAAGATATCCTGTTACCCTTGATATTCCTTGTATATCATTACTTCCACAATTAGGACAGCTATTTTCGCCATGTAAATATGTACCGCAATTTTTGCAATACCTTATATGAAAATTTATTCCTATATAGCTTATGTTAGTGTTACTATAAGCATAATTTATTATATCATATATAGTATCTTCTGATGGATAGTCATCTAGCTCTATATAACTTATGTGACCTCCATTACACAACTTGTGATAAGGAGCTTCAATATCTATTTTGTCCTTTATAGATATTGGAAAGTTTACTGGAACATGATAAGAATTAGTATAATACTCCTTATCAGTAATTCCTTTTATTTCTCCAAATATTTTTTTATCCTGAACTATAAACTTACCGCTTAATCCTTCAGCAGGTGTAGCGTAACAGCTCCAATTCAAATGTGTCTTTTCCGTAAGTTTATCCGTATAATTTCTGATATGAGTTATAATTTTCAATCCAAGATTTCTTGAATCTTCACTTTCACCATGATGTTTTCCAGTAAGAGCAACTAGAGCTTCTGCAAGTCCAATAAATCCTATTGCCCAACTTCCTTGTTTTAATATTGGTTCTATTGAATCCTCTTCTTTAAGATTTTCAGAACCCTTCATAAGCTTTTGTCCTACAACAAATGGCAAATCCTTAACTCTTAACTTCTTTAATGTATTATATCTGTGCATCAATGATTCATAAGATAAATTCAATCTTTCATCTAAAAGTTTAAAAAACTTGTCCATATTCCCTTTAGACATAATACCTATTCTTGGCAAATTAATTGTAGTTGGAGCTATGTTGCCTCTGCCTTTTGGACCTGGATCTCCATTTACATTAGAACAAACATACGTCCTACATCCCATAGTAGAAGGAATTACACCCATATCATAATAGAGCTTGTTAAAGTCAGCATCAATATTCATAAAAGTAGGGTTCATTCTTTTTGAGGCAACTCTACATGCAATTCTAAATAAATAATAGTAAGGATCTTCTATCTTTTTATTAACACCATCTTTTACTCTAAATATTATATTTGGAAATATAGGTTGTTCTCCATGTCCAAGTCCTTTTTCATACTCAGTCAAAAATATTTCACATATTAGTGCTGCATCTTTAGACTTAGGTATACCTAAGTTAATAGAACTAAATGGTACCTGTGATCCTGCCCTGGAATGCATAGTATTTAAATTATAGATTATCCCCTGCATAGATTGCTCTATAATTCTTCTCAATTTCTTTTCTGCAAGTTCTTTTATTCTATCTTCTTCTATACCAAGCTCTCTCAGTTCTTCTACTATCTCCTGTCTTGTATAATCAACAAAAACGGACATATCATTATCAAAATCTGGGTGAGATTGTCCTCCAAACATATCATTCTGTGAAGACTGAAGTAATATGCATGAAAGTTCCGCTGCCGACTCTATCCTCTTTGGAGACCTAATATATCCATATCCTGTGTTAAATCCATTTATAAGTACTTCTTTAGTAGGTATATGAAGACAATTAACAGTTAGATTATATGAGTCCAAATCATGATAGTATATATCACCATTTTCATGTGCCTTTGCTAAATGCTTAGGCATATTTGCTAAGTTATGCCACTTATTTGATTCACTTGCTATTCTCAAAAGTTTTGAGCTATAATTATTCCCAACATTAGCATTATCTCTATCAGTTTCTACTCCTATCTTGTCAATAGCTTTCATAAGATCTGATTTTATCTCTCTTATATTATTTCTTTCTTTTCTATAATTAGAATAAGCAATCCAAAGTTTTTTATAGTCTTTTTCTATAAGAACTTCTTCAACTATATTTTGTATATCCTCTACATCCATTTCATTTAAATTCAAATTTTCTATATGAGTTATAATCTTTTGAGTTAAGTCAATAAACTCACTTTCCTTTAAATCATATCCTATTTCCTCAGATGCACTTTTTATTGCATTTGTTATTTTAATAGAATTAAATTCTACTTTTCTTCCATCTCTTTTTACAACATGTAGCATATATTATTCCTCCAGACTACTATATATTGTGTCGCCTTGTAATTGTACTATTTAACTTTAAAAATATCAATTGCATTAGTATATCTACAGCATAAAATATTTTAGCATTAACTATATTTATCTTTAAATATCTTATTCTAATTACAAAATCAAAATTCATGAATAATTACATAGATATTATGCAAAATATTTATAATAGCATTTTTAAAAGATACTAAATCATTATACACAATTGTATAGCTAATGAAAAATTACAAGGAGGTTAAGTAATGATAGGTAAGATAATAGATATAAATAATACAGAAGCTATTGTGGCCTTAAGAGATGGAAAAACAATAAATATAGCTGTATCAAATTTACCTTGTAATGCTAAGATAGGTGATAAACTAAATATAGATCCACCTCAAATGAAAATGACAGCAAAAAATTTTGTGAACATATCTATTCCTCCAATTTGTTGAATTAATATGATTTATATATTATAATGTTAATAAATGCTAGGGGTGCTTTTTAAAGCTGAGAAATAACTTTATTAACCCTTTACCTGATCTGGATAATGCCAGCGGAGGGAAGCTAATATCATTTCATATGATCTTCTTTTATGCTTAATAAAAGTTGGATTTCCTTTTTTTAGTACCTCAAGGCAAAATAAAGGAGGTCTTTTTTTATGTTTCTATTAAAAAATCTTAAAGAGATAAGTTCTCATCCAAATGCTGTATTTGCGCTTATAGCTCTAGTACTAATTATACTGTTTATCGCTAAAGTAAAAAAGATACACTTTACAACACAACTCATAACTCAAATAGGTATTGCCTTAGCTCTAGCAACTATACTTAAGATTTTTAGAATATATCACTTTCCTCAAGGTGGAAGTGTAACTCTTGGAAGTATGGTTCCCTTACTACTTATGTCATTTCTATATGGACCTGAAGTGGGTTTTTTAACTGGCTTTTTATATGGAATAATAAGCTTGATATTAGATCCTTACATACTTCAGCCTATACAAGTTCTATTTGATTATCCTCTGCCTTTCATGGCTCTTGGACTTGCTGGTTACTTTAGAAATCACAAATTACTTGGCACTGGAGTCGCGGTATTTGGACGGTTTATATGCCATTTCATATCTGGCGTATTGTTCTTTGGAAGTTTTGCACCTAATGGCATGTCGCCTATAATTTACTCCCTATCATTAAATGGAAGTTTCTTAATAGTGGAAGGTGCAATATGTGCAGTTATAATAGCAGTACTTCCTATAAGTCAACTTGAATCCATTTTGAAAAGGAATGTAATTCATAACACTGGAAAATAAAAAATGTGTACTAAAAGCTGTGCCACTATGAACACAGCTTTTAGTACAACCATTTAAAATTACATATTTACTTTTAATTTAATAAAACCACATTAAAGCTACGATTATTCTACCGATATTGCACTTACAGGACATTGATCTCTTGCTTCTTCAGCTGAATCTTCCGCAGTACCTGGTACTTCACTTACTACAGTTCCTGCTTTTCCATCATCCTGCATTTCAAAAACTTCTGGACATACAGTAGGACATAAACCACATCCTATACAAGTATCCTTATCTACTTCTGCTTTCATAAGTATTCACCGCTTTCTTAATAAAATCAACAATATAATTATTTACAAATAATACTGTTAATATTCACATTTAAAGCAGAGTTTAAAATTTTAATTTATCCATAAAATTATCAACTAAAACATCATAATCAGATGAATTAGCTATATACTGCTCAACTTTCCCTTCTTCCATATTATCCACAAGATCTAAATCCATTGGAATTTCATCAAGAAGTGGAAGTCCTAAATATGCAGCTTGTTCCTTTGCTGATTTTTTGCTAAATAATTTTATTTTTTCATCACAATTTTTACATCTTACATAGGACATATTTTCCACAACCCCAATTATATCTACATCCATTTTTTCAGCCATTAAAACAACTTTCTTAACAATCATAGATACCATATCTTGAGGTGTAGATACTATAACAACTCCCTGAAGCGGTATATCCTGCATTATTGTAAGAGCCACATCTCCTGTTCCTGGAGGCATATCTATAAGAAGATAGTCAAGTTCTCCCCACTGAGTATCTGAATACATCTGTTTCAATACTCCTGTAATTATCGGACCTCTCCATATAACTGGCTGATCTTCTTTTTCAGTTAAAAGATTTAAAGACATAACTTTAATTCCTGTAGAAGTACTTACAGGTGAAAACTTAACCTCTTCAGTTCCATTTACAGGTGTCATAGTGGCTCTTTGTTCATTTATTCCAAAAAACCTTGGCATAGATGGACCTGTTATATCTCCGTCTAATACTCCAACCTTATAACCTTTATGTATTAACTTTATTGCTAATGCACCAGTTACTGTTGACTTACCTACTCCTCCTTTTCCACTCATAACTCCTACTATATGTTTTATTTTACCATATTTAGGAATTGATTTTCCGCACTTATCTTTATTTTGTACACCACAATTTGAATTACTTGGGCAGCTATCACAATTACTCATTTTCCCATGCTTCCTTTCATAAATATTTTTTCTCTTTATATCATATCAAGGTTTATATAAATTATTATAACATATTAAAAAATAAAAAAATTCCCTTTAAATAATAGATTTGAAGGGAATTTAATATTAATTATATTTTAATGTTTCAACTATATTTCTAAACATAGAAGAAAAATTTTCTTTAAAATCATCTTCCTTCATAAAAAATGAGAACCTATAAAACTTATTTCCATTTTGTATAAAATATTCTTGACCTATATAACTATCTCCAACTTCTTTTGTAATATTATATTCAATAAAATATACCTTTTTCCCACCTAAATTTAAAATTTGTAAAGAGTATTTTTTGTATAGATTTTGTTTACTTGATATAGCCTTACTTTCTTTTAAAAAATTTTCTATATCACCATTAAATTTCCAAACTTGAAAAAATCCATTTATTTTTTGATCCTTACTTCTAAAATCAGTATGGGACAATACTTCATCTCCAGATATATTCTGTTTCGTAACCTTCCATGTACATGGTATCTTATATCTTACACTTCCATTTAGTTCTGTATACTCACAGAAATCATTTAAACTATTGTGTGTAAACATTGTAAAATTAAATCTACTTTTTAAATTTATTCCAATTCCAAAGAGCAAAATAATAATCCCTGCTAAAGTTAATACAATACCTAGCTTCCTCTTATTTATTATAACTACACTCATACATTCACATTATTATTTTCTACTGGTATATCTACAGTACCCGTTCTAAAATCATAGAACATAAGCCAATATCCTAGTTTGTCTTTTCTTCCATTTGATACCCATGTCACAAATCCAGTTCTTCCTTCATAAGGTTGCTCTGATTTACTTTTTGTACCTGGTATTCCATATATCATATATTTTACATTTCCACTTTTATCATACTTATAACCCATTAAAAAATGAGAATGATTCTTTATATAATCATAGTAAGATAACATAGGATAGCATATAAATGTGTATTTATTATAATCTTTAATTCTATTCATACTTTCTACATATGTCACAGGAACCTTATACCACTTGCACCTCTTTAATTCATTACTTACAGCTGGTACTTCTTCGAATTCATCAACAAGAGATTTAAAAAAGCTATTCTTCGACTCATTAACATAATCACTTATATCTTCTTTTAGATCTCTAGTAGATGAGTCGTCTATATAAATTTCCTCATTTCCCGAATCTTTAACTTTTTCATCTGATATTATGTTTTCATTTTCAACATTGCACTTTTTAACATCATTGCTTTTTTCATCTTTGATTTTATTCAATTTTTCTTTATGTTCTTCTTTTACAAGGTCAGAGATTTTATTTGTAAATTGCTCTACATCTAATTCAGGTTTTGTATCTTTATCAACTTTTACACTATCTACATTGTTGCTTTTCTCTAATTCTATCTTCTCTTCATATTTGTCAAATATGCTTTTACTTTCAGTCTTGCTTTCAACTTTATCTTCAACTTTAGTACTTCTTTCTTTTTTCTTATTCTCTTTAACAGGTTCTTTAGATTTAACTTTTTCTTCATTATCTTCACTATGTTTATCTTTAACAATACCAAATGACTTCCACTTTGGTATTTCCATACTTGAAAAACCACTCATAACCGATATTATATTATTATCTAAAATTCTGACAATAGCCGCTCCTGATACCCTATCTATTGGTATTCCACTGTTACATATATTGTCTATTGGATACTCATAGCCTATATCTGCTCTGCCATAATCATCTATGTTCATTTCACCAATATTAATTATTTTTTTAGTGTCCTTTTTATTACATATAAGAACCATATAGTAAGGGGTTTTATCTTTCTTCAAATTTTGTACATAATAAGATATTTTACATTTACCATTTTTTGTTTCTAATTTTGCATACCCTGAGGCTATTTTATCAGAAGCTAAAGAGTATCCCTTTTCGTCTTCCTGTAATATTATAAAGTATCTACTATAACTCTTTTTTTGTGCCAATTTCCTATACCTCCATATATTTTATTCATTATAATATATGAGGTAACTTCCAAAAAGTGAACAAATACTTTTTTATTTAGTAGAATTTATTGTAACAATTCATATATGCAATCAGATAATATCCCAAATTCCTCAAGTGATAGAGTTTCTCCTCTTCTCTTAGGATCAATGTTTGCTTTTTCAAAAGCAAGTTTAATTCCCGATTTTGGTACATTTAATGGTTTTAATGCATTCCAAAGTGTTTTTCTCCTCATATTAAAAGAAAATCTCACTATTTTAAAAAACAAATCTCTATCTTTTACTGTTACTCTTGGCTCTTTAAGTTTATCTAATTTTATTACAACAGAATCGACTCTTGGATTTGGAATAAAAGAAGATGGACTTACCCTTCTTACAACATTAACATCACAATAATATTGTGCCAAAACAGATATAGCACCATATTGTTTGCAGTTAGGCTGAGATGCCATTCTTTCTCCTACTTCTTTTTGAATCATTAATGTAAGTGAATCAAATTTTATATTTTCATTTAAAAGCTTTGATATTATAGGTGTTGTAATGTAATATGGCAAATTAGCTACAATTTTTATATTGTTATAGCCTTCAGTTAATTCATGAAAATTAACTTTTAATACATCTTTATGTATAAGCTTAAAATTTGAAAATTCTCTAAGTTCCTGGTTTAAAATAGTAATCAATTTAGAGTCTAACTCTATAGCACACACCTCATTTGCCCTCTTTAGCAATTCTCTTGTAAGTGTCCCAACTCCAGGACCTATTTCTATAACTAAATCATCTTTTGAAACTTGTGATGTATCTAATATGTCATTTAGCACTGAATCGTCTATTAAAAAGTTTTGACCTAAACTCTTTGAAAATCTAAATCCATATCTATTCACAATATCTTTAGTAGAAATTTTTTCCATAATCTTCTCCTTATCAATCTATATTTATTCTATCTATAGCATTTCTAAATTCTTCTTTAGTAATTCCATAATTGTTAAGTCGTTTCAGGAACTGACCAGCATTTGCATAGCCTATTCCAAGTTCTTTACCGAGTTTATCTCTTCTCTCTTTAGATTTTTTATCTCCTGTAAGTCCAAAAAAAATCATATCGTCAATAGTAAATTCAGATCTATTATCCTTTTCCTCACATTTAGCATTTTTAAGCGCCTGTCTTATGACTTCAGGAGAAGCATTTTCTACACCAATATCTCCATTTTTTAAACCATCCTTTTGAGATATATAAGCATGTTTTATATTTTTTACTCTCTTTGAGATAATTCTTCTTATTTTTTCTCCTGCAAAATCAGGATCTGTCAATACTATTACTCCTTGTCTTTTCTGTGCTTCTTTTATTTTATCAATTACCTCTTTATTTATTCCAAAACCGCCTACTGCTATTAATTCTGCATCAACAGCCTTTTTTACTGCAGTTATATCATCTCTTCCTTCAACTACTATAATTTCCTTAATCATATAAAATGAAATCCTCCCCAAAATAAAATTAAATGAAAAAAATAGAGGCCTTTAGCCCCTACTCGGCGACATACACATTAACCCATTTTACTCCCCACTCATTTGCCTGAGAGCTAGAATTAAAAAAGAGATCTATTCTATTTCCCTTAATTGCACCGCCAGTATCTTCTGCTATGGCATATCCATAGCCTTCTACATAAAGTTTTGTACCTAGTGGTATTACTCTAGGGTCAACTGCTACAGAACTAGAGTAATTGTTTCTTCTAGCTACAGTTCCCGTAGCCGTTATACCAAAGCCCTTATCTCCAGGTGACTTTCCTGTACTAATATAATCTGCAGTATACGCAGTAGCTTTCATTTTAATAACTTTGGTATAAGAAACATTACCTCCTCTTGAAAGACTATCTGACATTGCTCCTATAGCAACAACTTTTTGTACTGGTTGTTTTTTTACTATTTCTTTTACTATCTTTCTAGAGATTTCTTTTCCATTCTGGTATATAATTTGGGTTACAGTTTCTTTCTCTCCATTTTGTCCCTCCTGCAGAACTTTACTATTACCTTTCTGCATATCTTTATCATTTCTAATAACTGTTTCATACTTTATAGGTGTAGTCTGTTTCACATATTTACTTTGTACCCTAGTCACAACAACTTTCATACCATCTTTTAATTTAGAATCTCCTTTTGGAGATATTATATCCGATTTATTTAATTTAATATTTTCTGATTTTAACATATCAATTATATTATCTTCTGCTGAATTTAAAACTAACTTTTTTCCATCAATTTGGACTTGAACTTTTACTGCTCTTTTAATGGATATAATGCTACCATTATTAATCCTACTATTCAGACTAGGTTTTACCTTATCCTCTGGCCCTACTTTAATTTTATTATCTTTCAATGCTTGTGCATAAGTACTTCTAAACGTAGTTATATTTCTATTACTACCATCTACCGACACAGTTATTGTTTTTCTCATGCTAAAAAACAATGCAACTAAAACTATCATTAATACTGTTGCAACAACTGGTACAGCCTTAGGACCATTGGAAAAATATTTGTTTACAAATGTCTTTAACTTTCCCATCATAAAAAATACCTCCTCCGGGCAAGAGCGACAAACAACATTATAAACATAGAGTTTATTTATGTCAAATCACCACTCCAACTTAAATTACAAATGCACACTATGCATAACCAATAAAATAATTACTTATTTATGAGTGCGATGTTACTTTTAGGAGTAACTACATTGAGGTATTTAATAGATGGAATATAAAAATTAAATCAATTACCAAAATTATAGTATAATCTATTTGATATATATATAAGACTATGCCAAAAAATTATATTTAATTACTGATAAAACCATAAAAATAATATTAATTTCTATGGTTATTTTATACTATTTTCCTAAATTAAGCAAACTTCTGATATTTGAATTTATTTTAGCATTTAATTCATTAGCATCTATATTCCTTATTTCAGCTATTTTATCTATAATAAATTCTATATACTCAGATCTATTTCTCTTTCCCCTAAATGGCGTTGGTGTCATATATGGACAATCTGTTTCCACAACAATTCTATCTATCGGAACTTGTTTTGCTACCTCAACTACTTTCTTTGCATTTTTAAAAGTAACAACACCTGTAAAACCTATGTAATATCCAAGCTTAATGCATTCTCTTGCAAACTCAACACTACCAGAAAAGCAATGAATTTCCCCTTTTACATTTTTAAATTTTTTTATTATATCCAAAGTATCACCATGCGCTTCTCTATCATGAATAATTACGGGAAGATTTAGTTTTTCTGCAAGTTCCATCTGTCTTATAAACACTTTTTTTTGCATATCTCTAGGTGGATTTTCTGGGTAGTAATAATCAAGTCCAATTTCCCCAATTGCCTTTACTTTAGGATTTTTAGCTAATTGTATTAACTCATCTAAAACAGATTCTGAAAACTTATCTGCAAACTCTGGGTGAACCCCTACTGCTGCATAAAACATGTCATATTTATTGGCCAGTTTTACTGAATCCCTTGTGCCTTCCATAGATGATCCACAGTTAAGTACTCCTATAACTCCATTTTGCTTAAGCTCTTCTATAACCTGATCTCTATCTTCATCGAACTTTTCATCATCGTAATGAGCATGTACATCAAATATATCAAATTTCATATTAAATTCTCTCCTTATAATAAATATTTATATAACTTACTAAATCAATTTATTTATACATGTAATTATAGAATTCATTGTAATTAGATTCAACTGGAATTCAATTAATTAACCTTATAAATCATACTAACTATAAAACAGTTGACAGCTAATAGCTTTAAAGGTGATAATAATAAAAACTTTAAAATTTATTGCAAAGTCTAAACATTAAAATTAATTAAGGAAGTGTTTTTAATGATAAATCTAAAAGGACAAGCATTATTAAGAAATCCATTTTTAAACAAAGGTACTGCTTTTTCACTAGAAGAAAGAATAAAATATGATCTTTTAGGACTCTTACCTAATTCAGTAATGTCAATTGACGAACAAGAAAACATAGTCTATGCCAAATCTAAATCTATTAAAGATCCTTTAGAAAAGCATTTATATCTTATGAATATATATGATGTAAATCGTACTCTTTTCTACTATGTTGTATCAAAACATATAACAGAGTTTCTGCCAATTATATATACTCCAACAATAGGTGATGCAGTGATCAATTACTCCAAAAATTACGATACTTCTAAAGGTGCGGTCTTTCTATCAATAGATAGACCAGATGAAATAGAAAATAGTATAAAATGTGGTGTTCACGACTTAGATGAAATCAAGTTAATAGTAGTAACAGATGGTGAAGGAGTTCTTGGAATAGGTGATTGGGGGGTACATGGTGTAGATATATCAATAGGTAAACTTGCAGTATATACTGTAGCTGCTGGAGTAAATCCTAAAAATGTACTTCCTGTAGTAATAGATGCTGGAACAAATAACGAAAAACTTTTGAATGATCCTTTGTATGTTGGAAATAAACATAGAAGAGTAACAGGAAAACAATACGATGACTTTATAGATAAGTTTGTAAAAGTATGTCTTAATCTTTTTCCTGAAGTACTTATTCACTGGGAAGACTTTGGTCGTGGTAATGCTAGAAAAATTCTTGAAAAATATAGACCTAATATATGCACATTCAATGATGATATTCAAGGTACAGGAGTTATGATGGTATCTGCTGTAAATGCTATATCCAAAGTTACAAATATACCAGTAAAAGATCACAAAATATTAGTATTTGGTGCCGGAACTGCAGGTGTAGGTGTATCCGATCAAATCTTATTAGAAAAAATTAGAAATGGATTGTCTGAAAAAGAAGCGCTATCACAATTTTATCTTGTAGATCGTCAAGGTCTATTAACAGAAGATATGTGTGATTTAACAGAAGGTCAAAAAAAATATGCTAGGTCAAAAAGTGAATTTAAAAAGAGATTAACTAATCTAGCAGAAATAGTTAATGAGGTAAAACCTACTATACTTATAGGAACTTCAGGTTGTCACGGTGCCTTTACAAAAGATGTTATTGAAAATATGGCTAAAATAAATGAAAGACCTGCAATTATGCCTATTTCAAATCCTACTAAGCTATGTGAGGCAACTGCAAAAGATATAATAGAATGGAGTGATGGAAGAGCTCTTGTAGTAACGGGAAGCCCATCAGATCCTGTAGAATACAAAGGAGTAACATATACAATAGGCCAGGCAAATAATGCCTTACTTTATCCTGGACTTGGACTTGGAATAATAGTTGCAAAGTCAAGAGTAGTTACAGATGGAATGTTATCTGCCGCTGCCCATGGAATTGCTTCCCTTCAAGACCTTTCTAAACCAGGTGCTCCTATTTTGCCACCAGTTGAAAATCTTAAACAAGCATCAAAACTTGTAGCAACTGCTGTTGTAGAACAGGCAATTAAAGAAGGTGTAAATCGTGCATACATAACTGATGCTAAAAAAGCAGTAGAAAAAGAAATCTGGGAACCAGTATATAATAATTATTTATAGATTAAAATAGGCATAGATTTGTATAAAAACAAATCTATGCCTGATTTATATTTTATTTTATTACACTTCCGCTTTCAATATCACCGGATACCGTTGCAGTAAATAATTTATTTCCATCTTTTGATTCTGCAGAAAGTATCATTCCCTGTGAAATCTCACCTCTTAGCTTAATAGGTTTTAAGTTTGCTACAACTATAACAGACTTTCCTATTAAATCCTCTGGCTTATAATACTTTGCAATTCCTGATACTATTTGTCTTTCTTCTCCACCTAAATCCAGTTTAAACTTTAAAAGCTTTTTAGATCCTTTCATTTTCTCACAATTAATAACTTTAGCTACTCTTAAATCTATTTTATCAAAATCTTCAATAGTTATTTCATCTTTTATAGGTTCAATATTATTTTTTGAAGAAGCGTTTTTCTTAGATTGTTGCTCAGCCTTTAATTTATCTAGCTCTTCCAATTTTTTATCTACATCTATTCTAGGGAATATAGGATTACCTCTATTTATCTTCGTTCCCACTTTTGTTCCATTAAATTCTTTTAAACTATCCCATGATATAACTTGAATATTCAATTGTTCATTTATCTTTTGGCTAGTTTCAGGTAAGAATGCTGAAATACACACAGAGATTATCCTTAAACTTTCTGCAAGGTTATACAGTACTGTTCCAAGTCTTTTTTTCTTTCCCTCATCTTTTGAAAGTATCCAAGGCATAGTTTCATCAATGTATTTATTTGATCTCCCGATAAATTTCCATATAGCATCAAGTGCTTCTGGAATTCTAAGAAGATCCATATTTTTCTCCACTTCTTTTGGAAGTTCCAACCCCATATTTATAAGTTCTTTATCTATATCTTCGCTTTCTGAAGGCTCCTGCATTACTCCATCGAAATATTTATCTATCATTGCACATGTTCTAGAAACAAGGTTTCCAAGATCATTTGCAAGGTCAGAGTTTATCTTCTTTATAAATATCTCGTTATTGAACATTCCATCTGATCCAAAAGGAATTTCCCTTAGAAGATAGTATCTTACTGGATCAGTTCCAAATTTATCTACTAAAACTACAGGATCTACCACATTACCTTTTGATTTTGACATCTTTCCTCCATCAACTAGGAGCCAACCATGACCAAATACTTTTTTAGGAAGTGGAAGACCAAGTGCCATAAGCATTATAGGCCAATATATAGTATGGAATCTCAATATATCTTTTCCAACTAGATGTACATCTGCTGGCCAATACTTTTCAAATTTTTCAGTATTTTCTCCTCCATATCCAAGTGCAGTTATATAATTTGCAAGCGCATCTATCCATACATATACTACATGCTTTTTATCGAATGTTACAGGTATTCCCCAGTCAAAAGAAGTTCTAGATACACATAAATCTTGAAGTCCTGGTTTCAAGAAGTTGTTTAACATTTCATTTTTTCGAGATTCAGGCTGTATAAAATCAGGATGATTTTCAATGTATTTTATAAGTTTAGGAGCATATTTTGACATTTTAAAAAAGTATGCCTCTTCACTTGCTTTTTCAACTGGTCTTCCGCAATCAGGACAATTTCCATTAACTAACTGAGTTTCTGTCCAAAATGATTCACATGGTGTACAGTACCATCCTTCATATTTACCCTTATATATATCACCTTGATCATATAATTTCTTAAATATTTTCTGTACCGCATCTACATGATAATCATCTGTAGTTCTTATAAACTTATCGTAACTTATATTCATTATTTTCCAAAGGTCTTTTATGCCACTTACTATTTCATCAACATATTCCTTTGGAGTAACTCCTTTTGCTTCTGCTAATCTTTGAATTTTTTGCCCATGTTCATCACTACCTGTAAGCATCATAACATCGTATCCTGTTAACCTTTTAAATCTTGCCAGTGCATCTGCTGCAACAGTAGTATAAGTATTACCTATATGTAACTTTGCAGATGGATAGTAAATAGGTGTAGTAATATAGTAAGTTTTCTTATCCATATTTCTCTTCCTTTCATATAATTATTTTTTAAGATTTGTATAATTTAGTATAAATAAACCAATCAGTATTTATAAATTAAAAAGCCTCTATATAAAATCAATTTTATATAGAGGCATATAAACACTTTACCACTCTATTTCATTTTTACTTCACAGTAAAAACCTCACTAAGTAACTAACATTACCTTACAGTATAACGTCTGTAAACACGAATTATCTTAATATATTTTCAGATAACTTACTCCGGAGCCATGTTCATAAATTAATATCGCCATTAGCTTTCACCTAAGTACTAACTCTCTTTAGACTTATCAATTTATTACTCTTTCCTTCACTGTATTTTAACAATATAATAAGTTATATATTTTATTATGTCAATATTTCACACAGAAATTTCCCTATATTTTTTATTTATAGCCTTCAAATCTTCCAAAAATAAATCACTTTTATTTGCATCCCTCAATATTGCAGATGGATGAAATGTAGCTGTCATATAGAAGCCTTTTCTTTTTACCCACTTTCCCCTATCTCTTGTAATTCTCCAATCTCTACCAAGTATATACTTCATAGCAGTAGCACCTAAACATACTATAATTTTAGGCTTTACAAGAGCAACCTGATTTCTAACATATGGTAGACAAGCCTTTGCTTCATCTTCATAAGGTGTTCTGTTGTTTTCAGGCCTACACTTACATATATTACATATATAATAATCTTTATTTCTATGTAAGTCGAGGTCTTCTAAGTATTTTGTCAAAAGACGTCCTGCTCTTCCAACAAAAGGTATCCCAGTCCTATCTTCATCTGCTCCTGGAGCCTCTCCTACAAATATAATATCAGCCCTAGGATTTCCATCTCCAAAAACCATATTTGTTCTAGTATCACCTAGAATGCACTTATGGCAATTAAAACACTCTTTATAAAGTTCTCTCCACTTAAGCAAAATTTAATCACTCCATTAAATTTAAAATAAACAATTATCTTATAATTTATACATAACAACGTTAATTATATTTAGGTATTTCAAAATTCAAAGCCTCATTAGAAAAAGACATCATATCTATTACTTTCATTATATTAGGAATTTGTTTATAAGCCCAAGCTATATCAGTAGCATATTGATGTGATGGATTTTCAATATTCCATCTCATTTTGTATAAAGTATCCTGCTTATAATTAGGATTATTTATATATCCGCTTGCTATCCATTTGGCTCCTCCTTCTATAGCCAGTTCAGGAGTAAACCATCCTTCATCGTAAGCCTTTTTTGTTCCTTCACCTATTGGATCCTCGTCCACTGCTCCAATTCCAAAAAAATTATATACTGGTTTACCATATACATATTCATCATCACTATTCTTTTCTCCACCATTTGCAAGAACAGATGTGCCATTTCCAGTTTCAAGCATAGCGTGAGAAACCAAATAGCTTACACTTATATTATTTTCCTTAGCAGCATTTATAAATGCTTGTCCATATCCTTTGAATATACCTTTATCCTCAAGAAATTCATTTAAACTATCTGCAGTTACTCCATCTGAATAACTTAACTTTAAAAACTGATATTTACCATAGCTATCTAAAAAATTTTTAGGATTCATATAATATTTTATCTGATTTGCTGAAGCAAGATTATTAAATGAACTTGTTTCCACAAAAACAGGAAACTCTTTTAATTCCATATTAACTGCATCTTGCAAGCTCACATCTACATCTTTATAATACTTACTATCTGTAACATCCACGGAATCTATACATCTAAAATAATCTACAAAGTAATTGTCATAATCAGTATTAACATCTCTATGTGCACCTACAGAATCTGATCTTTTTACATATATAATAACTTTATATTTTTGTCCATTAGTTCCTGCGCTTAGATTTTTATTTGCAATTACTTTTCCATCTACAGGTTTTACATATCCATCAGTTATTTCCTGAAATTCCCCTTGATTATATGTATTATACTCAGCTGCAAATATTCTATATTCCACATCTTCTGATCCTGTTGAGTTCAATATAAATCCTTGCTTTTCAGAAGGCATAAGAGGCACATACTGAAATTCATTTGAAATTATTTTAGGTAACTCTGAATAGCTTGTACCATCAGAGTATGAATTATCAATAGTAAATTTTAATGTAACATCACTTCCCAAAGTATCACCAAAAGATGACTTCACATTCTTACTTATAATAAGTTCATATTCTTCTCCGGGATCATAGCCTGCAACCTTAGGACTTATTAATATAGTTTTACTATCGCTACCAAGTGTTACACTAACAGGTACAGTATTTTTGTATTTGTCTAAGACAACAATATTTTCAGTATTTACTGTATCCTCATCTAAATTCCTATTAAACTTAACAGTCCATTCCTTATTTGAATTTATATTAACTTTAGTAGCATTTAAAATTATCGCTGCATTTACTTTAAATTGTACAATTGTAAAACAAAACACCAAAGCCAAAATTAATGACTTTATTCTATTATTCAAAATCCTTCCCCCCTTAATTAAAAAATTCTTCTAGTTATTATATTTTTAATTAATTTAATTATCTTCATAATAACTAGAATCAGTTAATCTTCTTTGAAATTCTTTCATATCATGATTGTTACTTATATAAACTCTATGTAATTTGTAGATACCTTGATCTTTATTTGCCCATCCACTTTCAGTTGTAAATGCCAACTTGTATCCACAAGATTCCACTGCTTTTACAGTGTTATCATTCCAATCTCCATAAGGATACGCTATATAATATATTTTTTTACCTAATACATTTTCGAGAAATATTTTAGATTCCTTTAGAGTATTTAGCTGCATTTCATAACTTAATTGACTAAGTTTATCATGATTTACTGTATGGCTCTCAATATCTATACCATTTTTACTCA
Source organism: Clostridium sp. cel8 (assembly GCF_014050525.1). GTDB lineage: Bacteria > Bacillota > Clostridia > Clostridiales > Clostridiaceae > Clostridium_B. The sequence continues at coordinate 19,804 of NZ_JACGAG010000009.1, read as the reverse complement.
TTTCTTTTAACTCTGAAGAAGTCAAATAATTACTATCTTTATCAACAGTTGAAGTAACAACAAATATAGTAGCCTTAAATCCAAACTCTTTTAAAACTGGATATGCATTTATGTAATTATCTTCATATCCATCATCAAAAGTTATAACTACAGACTTTTTTGGTACAGGCTTATTATTTTTCAAAAAATCATATAATTCACTTACCGTAATTGTTGTGTATCCATTATCTTTTAAATACTGCATTTGTTCTCTAAATTTATCTTTTGGAATTCTAAGTTCATTTCCTTTTTCATAATCTATAGAATGATACATTAGTACAGGTACTGAATTTTTATTGTCTATTACATTTCCAGTAAAATTTCTATTCTTAATCGCTTTTACTTGAGTACTTTTCATAGACTTCTTGCTTTCATCCTTTTTATTTGAATCATAACTTATTTCATCTTTATTACTTGACTTTTCTATAAATACATTTTGATAAGCAGAGTATCCTATAATTAATATAATTAAAACAACTATACCCCAAATTAAAGTTTTTACGAACTTTTTATTCATGCTATTTCACTCTTTTCATTGTATATATACTATAATATATAATTATAATATATAATTATATATTACAACAATTATATTTTTTGTATAATTGACTATAATCAAGAAAGTTTCATAGTATATAGTATATTATATATTTTTTATTAACAATAATGATGAAATAAACACAAGTTATACACATTATCAACAGACATGTGTATAACTTGTTGATAATTTTTATATTTTTTATAGAATAAAGTAACACTTCTCACAAATACCTCATATAATATTATTACCTGAATGTAACTTGCACAGCTTATTGAGCACAATTATCATTTTCCTATAACAAATTTACCTTTTTATCCTTACAGCGCAATATTTAAATATTGTGCTGTATCCATTATAAAAGTCTAAATTTAACATATAATATATATATATATTTGTTAATTAATATCAAATATTAAACTTACAAAAATACCATTCTAAATTTATGATATATACATCTTTTAAAGATAATATTTCATAGTATTTTATTAACAAATTTAATCAAATATGATATTATTTAAGTAAATAATAGTGTATGAAAGGTGGGGCTAATAATGAAGGATAACGTTATCAGGGTTAATTTTAAAAGGTATAAAAAAAGACGATTTAAAAAGCTTAATATTATTAGTTTGATAAAGGATTTTTTAACAAATATGCTTAGCTCTACAAATAAAACCACCATTAAAGATAATAAAAAAATAATACATTACTCAAAGTATATATCTTAAGGTGCCCTAAAATGCACCTTTTTTATATTTTTATATTATTATATAATGTTAATAACTGGAGGATAAAAATGAGAATAGGAATAGGTTATGATGTACATAAATTAGTAGAAAATAGACCTCTTATACTAGGAGGAGTTAAAATAAATTATGAAAAAGGACTTCTTGGACATTCTGACGCTGATGTTCTTATACATGCAATAATGGACAGCATGCTTGGTGCACTCTCATTAGGTGATATAGGAAAGTTATTTCCCGACAGTTGTGAAAAATATAAAAATATTTCAAGTATAAAGCTTTTACAACATGTAAACAACTTGATATTAGAACATTCCTACACAATCGGAAATATAGACTCCATAATAATTGCCCAAGAACCAAAGCTTTCCCCATATATAAATCAAATGAGAGAAACAATATCAAACACATTAAATATTAATATAAATTCAATAAGCATTAAAGCAACTACTGAAGAAGGCCTCGGTTTTACAGGTGCAAAGCAAGGCATAGCTGCTCAAAGCGTATGTTTATTAAATAAAATTGATATTTAGACATCTTTATTATAATTATTCACTATACATTGAACTAACTTTTTAACAGAACTAGCATGACAAATTAAAGATATGACTACAAAGAATACCATTATTCTTTCTTCTTCTTCAGTGGATTTTAATTTCATATCTTTAATTATTCTTTTCAATTTTTTCTCATCAAAAAGATTTTCAGTAATTAGATTTTGAAAACTATTTTCTTGTATATCTGAAAATATTTTATAAGCTTTCTCCCATGAAATTATGTCATCTTCAGGATTATTTATTTCATTAAAAGCCAATCTAAATACTTTTTTTATTTCTTCTGTAGAAAGTATAGGCCTCATATAACTTAAAAGAACCAATTGAGCCAAATGTACTTTAGTATATCCTCTTTTTTTACTATTTTCAGGTTTAGATATAACTTCATTTTTTACATAGTTTTGAATTATGTTATTTGTATATTTTTCTTGAGAAAATTTATCATTTAAATAGTCTATTACCTGAGATAAAAATAAATCATATCTTGGCAAATCATCATATGGTACTATAGTACTTTTTGATATTTTTTCTGCCATCTTATCTATATATTCCATATTAAATTTATTTTCTTCCAAAATTATTTCCTCCAAAATGAAATTATTGACTTTCTATAAGAATATTATAAGTTATTTATAACTGCTTTACAAGGTAAATATATATTATATATCTATATAATTTAAAATATATGCCAGTTTAAATAATAATAAAAACAGTAGAAAACATTACCTTTAATAATCTAGATAAAGATATTATGTTAATTTTTAGACATACGCTTTAAAATATTCTAAAATAAGATAATTATATACTTGTAATATAGTATTTAATACTGTATTATAATATTATATTTTATATTTACCAAATATAAATTTGTTATATTTATATAAGTAGGGGGATGAATGAAATAAATAAGAAACGAAACTTTTTAATTTTATTTTTTACTTTTATATTTTTGTTAATAAATACTTCAACAGGTGTTGCTACATCAGGAGAAAATATTACATATGCTAGCTCTTCAACCTTAATATCATTTAGATCTGGTGGATTTTCATCACATACTAGCAGAGCATCTTCTTTCCATAGCACAAAATCTGCAGGTGGCAGTTTTAAATCCGGAAGCTTTTCTAGCTCTAAATCTCAATACAAAAGCAATTATAGTAATAGTACAAGCTCTAGTGGAAGCTTTAAATCTGGAAGTTTCTCAAATTCAAAAACTTCTACTTCAAAATCCGAACCAAATCATAACTATGGCACAAGTACTACTACTAGCCATTCATTTTTTCCTATACCAATTCCCATACCATGGGGACATCACTATAGTATAGGCAATAATTATATTGGCAGTAGTCTTAGTTTTACATTTTTATGGTGGTTTATCAAGTTTATAGTGTGTGTAATATTTATAATATTCATCATTAATAAAATAACAAAATTCAGAAGATTTTAAGGAGGAAATTAAAATGGGATTAATTAAAAGAATGTCAAATATGTTTAGAGCAAAAGTTAACAGCAGATTGGATGAAATTGAAAATCCAATAGAACTCTTAGATCAGAAACTAAAAGATATGGAGAATAGCTTAAATAAAGCCAAGCTATCCTCTGCGCAAGTACTGGGCAGTGTTTATGAAATCAAAAAGAATATGGAATCTGCAAAAAAAACTTCATTGGAATTTGATGAAAAAGTAAAATTAGCCCTAAATAAAAACAATGAAGAATTGGCTAAAAAGGCCTTAGAGAAAAAATTAGAAGCAGAGAATACTTATAAAAATTTAGAAAAAAGCTATAAAACCGCCTCAATTAAAGCTGAAACTATAAAGAAAAAACTTATAGATCTAGAAAATGAAATCAAAAAAACTAGGATATATAGAGATGAAGCTGCTGCTAGATACAACAATGCAGAAGCTAGTAAAAAAATAAACGAAATTCTCACTAATATAGATTCAGAAAATAATAAAATAAGCATTGATGATATAGAAAAAACGATACAAAAAAAGGAAGCTATATCCCGAGGACTTGAAGATCTAAAAGAATTAAATTCACTTGATAAGGAATTTGAAGAATTAGATAAAATTGATCTAGATAAAGAACTAGAAAAATATAAACAGAATTAGGATATGATTTATTATGAATAAAATAGATAAATTTATAGATTCTGAAAAAAATTATTATGGAAAAATATTTGTAGATATAAGTTATGCCATAGAAAATGTATCTCCTTTTTTAGATAAACAATTATTAAATAGGAGAAAATACATTGTAAAAATAGGCACTTTAAAAAGATATATAGATTTACTTGAATCCTGCAAAAGTGAAACTCAAAAATCAAAATTTCTCAATATATTTAAAAGCGATAAATATATATCTTTATTAAAAGATTACAAAAATGATAACTTAGAGTCATTAAATCAATTAGATAAATGCAGTAAATGTAAATGCTTAAATTGCATAGTCAATTGTAAATTTGATGGATGCTTAGCTTGCAAAAATGACTCTAATATTGCCTATTGTGACAAAAAGAAAATTAATGTTTCATTACATGATAACTTTGTACTATATCTTAGAAATAACAAAACCGGTAAAGATGGCACTTATAATGTAATTGCAACTCTACAAGACATAGAATTAGATAGAAAATATATAATAATACAAGATCTAGAAAGTAGTGAAAAGTTTATATTATACTATTATCCAGGAATATCAGAAGACTCTTATGGCGAAATAACAGATCCAAATGAATTTGATTTTATAGTATCTATATTCCAAATTGTGGATAAGTAGTAGGACTTGTCCATAGTTATACACAGAATCCACAAAGTTATCAACAATTTCTGTTGATAACTTATAATTGTTGATATAATTGCCCTAATACAACATACATAGATACTTATCCACATTGTTGATAAGTATCTATGTTAATATTATCTTAATTTCTTTAATTTATTAATATAATCAATTACATCTTGCCTTGTTTTTAACTTTTTTAAATATCTAAGTTTATCAATATTATACATTATATTACCTATAATAACTCCTCTAAATCCCAGGACATTAACAATATAATTTCCATCTACAAGTTGATTATTTTTTAAATTAGAATAGATATCATATTCCTCAAGCATCTTTTCGATAAATACTTTAAATCTTCTTTTCTCACTATTTTCATATGACAACATCCTCGTAGCATAATTATCACAAAAAGCTACAACAATTATATACCTAGAAAGTTCTCCATATTTATAAAAAAAATCATAAATCATATGTTTACTGTTTTCAAATCCGTTTTTAAAAAATATAAGAGGATACATATGAGCACTTACAATATCTTCTATAAATTTAGATGCCTTTTTAGGAAATCTAAGTCTGTTACATAATTTTTCACATATTATTCTGCCATTTTTTTCATGTCCAGCAAAACTAACCTTATTACCTTCTTTTTTATAGGCCTCATATTTTCCAATATCGTGCAAAAAACATGCTATTGAAGTATATTCTCTAAGAGTAAAATCTCCAATTTTGTAATTAAAAATATTATTATCTAAGTTTTTTATATTTATTCTATGACTTAAAATATCTTTAAAAGCCATATATGTTAAATTTGCATGTGTAAATACATCTTCCTGATGATATTTACACTTTCCCATAGTTTTAAGTTCTTCCACATATGGAATTAGAAAATTTAATACAGAAAATGTGTTTAGTATATCAAAAGCTCTTCCATCTTTATCATTCTCTAATATTAACATCAATTCAGAAAATATTTTTTCTCCAGCTACTTCTTTCAATTTAAAAGCATACTTTTTTATCATATTTTCAGTATCAAGATTAAAATGCATTCCATAACTTATATATAGTCTAATACCTCTCAATATTCTAATAGGATCTTTTTTAATACTATCTGAACTTACAGCTTTTATTATCCTATTTTTAATTGCTTTTCTTCCTTCAAAAGGATCTATTATCTTATTTTTTCCTACTTCAAGGCATATAGCATTTGCAGTAAAATCCCGTTTACTTAAATCCTCAACTATAGTTTTCCCTTGCATTTTAGTTATATCTATACAATTGCCATTTAACATACATCTATATGTTTCTCTTGATTCTTTAATTGGCATAAACTGATATCCAGATGAATTTAGATATTCTATTAAGCCTTTAATATCACCATCATATATAAAATCTGCATCTTTTGGATCCATACTTGATTTAATTAATTTATCCCTTACATATCCACCAACTAAATATACACTTTCTTCATTTGTATTTATCTTATTATTTAAACACATAATAAACTTTTTCAAATAATTCAAATCTATCACCTACTTCATAATTATTTTACCATATATGTATTTAATATTTATCAGTAATTTATAAATAATATATTCACTATTTAGATGTATATTAAACTATAATACATTAATTGCAATATTATACGCAATAAATCATATTTTGTCGAATTTAATTTATAGCATAATTTTAATTACTTATACGCTTATAATGGCACTTTACTTTGATATATCAAACTTTTTTAAAAATATTATAGGTAATTTTTTAAAATTTCTATTGACTTTTAATGTAAGTTTTGCTATTATTTAATTGTGGTTATGTCGAATTATGGAATTAAGGGAGGAAATCAAATGAAATCAACAGGTGTTGTAAGAAGAGTGGACGAGCTAGGAAGAATTGTAATTCCTATAGAGCTAAGAAGAACTTTAGATATTGCTGAAAAAGATGCTCTAGAAATATATGTAGATGGTGAGCAAATTATATTAAAGAAATATCAGCCAGCATGTATTTTCTGTGGAGATGCAAGAGATGTTGTCAATTACAAAGGAAAAAATATTTGTAAAAATTGCTTAAATGAATTAAAAGAAGGAAAATAATTATTACAAATAAAAAGCCCAACATTATGTTGGGCTTTAATTTTATATTTACATATCTAATAAATATTAGTTAAGTATTCTTCTTCCACCACTAAAACCAGCTCTATCTATTGATGATATTTTTACTACATCACCTGTTCTAGGTGCATTAATATATGAACCATTTCCAACATATATTCCTACATGATATGCAGGTGATCCGAAAAATACCAAATCGCCTGGTTTAAGATTTTCCTTAGATACAGGAGTTCCTACTCCTTGCTGTGCCGAGGCCACTCTAGGAAGTGAAATACCAAAATGAGCATATACATATTGAACTAATCCTGAACAGTCAAAACCTGATGGTGACGTTCCACCCCATACATAAGGAACACCTAAGAAATTAGACGCATATGCAACTACTGAATTTGAAGACACAGCCGCAGCTGATCCTCCTCTTGATATTCTAGGTGCAGCCTCTCTAATTTTTTGAACATTATTTGCTGCTGCAATTACTGCCGCATTACTTTCATTATTTATAGAAGATGCTTGAAGAGCTGTTTCTTTCTCCTCCAAATCCTCTATTAAAGCTTTTTCCGATGATCTATCACTATTAAGCTTGGCTAGCTTCTTTTCATTATCAGCTTTAAGAGCCAAGAACTTATTATTTTCATTCTCTAAATTTTCCTTTTCCTCAGCCAATTCTTCTTTTTTATCTTGTAGATTACCTATAATCTCTTTATCAGAAGTCATTATTCTTCTAACTGTATCTATTCTTGATATAAAATCATTTATACTATTTGAGTTCAATATTACACCTAAGTAACTGTCTACTCCATTTATGTACATTGCCCTTGCTCTTTTGTTGAACAATTCTTGCTGTGCAGCTATATCCTCTTGTATCTTGTCCAAATTTTGTTTATTTTTTTCTATTTCCGCTTCTATTTTTTCAATATTTTTTTTGTTGTTATCAATTTCCAACATTACCTGTGATATTTGATCATCTAACTTCTCAACTTTAACTTGTAACTCCTGTTTCTGCTGATTGAGTTGACTTATAGAACTTGTACTACTTGGTGATGCAAAAACAGTTCCACAAGTAGAGAAAGTCAATGTCAACGCAATCATAACGGACATTGTTTTTTTATTCAATTCATATACCTCCCTATGTTCACCATAAATTTTAACTGTTGTAAGATTAAATATTATTAAATTCAAGACCTTAAAATACATCTATAAATTCACACTATTTCTAGAAACGTCCTATATATGTGTGTGTAAAATAAAAAGTCTTGAAATTAAAATTTACTATTTTATAAAATATAAATATACAAACAATCATATAATTTTTTTCAAATGTAAAGCTATACTTTTACTATTTAGATATAAAATATATATTAAAATTATTAGTTTCGCTTATAATTTTAAAATTACCTTTTTTATTATACCATTAAGACTAATAATTTAACAACTTTTATGATACATTTTTCTCAAAATATTATAATTTTTAATTAAAGTTATATGTTTATTAATAAACTCAAATATTTTCAAGAATTATTTTTTAAATAAGTCAATTCATAGTAATTATTACATAAAATTAACTTTAGATTTTTATTTATTTTTCTATCTATAATCCTATGGAATACTTATAAACATCTGATTTATGAAGGTTTCTATCCATACATACTCTTTTAATTGATTCTTTTTTATCAAATCCCTGATCCATATATTTTTTTAAATGCTCTTGAATAGTCATATTTTCCCAATATTTTTCTTTATCTTTTAAAATCTCTTCCTCTGATTTACCACTAACTACAATAACAATTTCACCTTTTATATTTTTATCTTCATAATAATTTATTGCCTGATCAATAGTAAATCTCAGTACTTCTTCATGTACTTTTGTAAGTTCTCTACATATAGCAACTTTTCTATTTCCAATATTTTTTCTCAAAAATTCCAATGTACTTTTAAGTCTATGTGGCGATTCATAAAATATCAATGTATCTTGTCTATCTTTTATAGCTGCAATAACCTTTTTTCTATTTTTATTATCTCTTGGAAGAAATCCTACAAATGTAAACATTCCTTTATTTAATCCTGAATAAACTAGACCTGTAATTAAAGCACTTGCCCCTGTAAGAACTTCAAATTCCATTCCCTGTTCTATACATTTTTGTATTATAATATTACCCGGATCTGAAATTCCCGGAGTTCCTGCATCACTTACAAGTGCTACATTCTTTCCACTTTTAAGTTCTTCTATTATATTTAAGCTTTTAGAATTTTCATTAAATTTATGATAACTTACAAGAGGCTTTTTTATATTAAAATGATTTAAAAGCTTTAGGCTTTGTCTTGTATCCTCTGCCGCTATTAAATCTACTTCTTTTAATATATCAAGTGCTCTTATAGTTATGTCCTTCAAATTGCCTATAGGAGTTGGCACCAAAAAAAGTTTACCTGCTTTCATAACAATCCTCTTTATCTCTACCATATATTTTTTCTATTTCCTCAGTATAACCTCCATCTTTACTATGAATATAAAGTGGAGATCCCCATTTTAAAAATTTTCCACCATTATTTCTTCCTTCTATAAGAACCATATTAGGTGGTTTGCCAAAACTAGGATGAACCATTCTAATAAATTTAGGTTCTATTTTATATTCTCTCATAAGATACATTATATCAACCAGTCTATCTGGTCTATGTATCATATATAATCTTCCATTTTCCTTTAGCAAAATCTTGGAAGCTTTCACTACATCCTCTAATGTACATAGTATTTCATGTCTTGCTATTGCATTTTTATCATCTCTATTTATAATACCAGAATTTTTAAGCTTATATGGAGGATTTACAGTTACAATATCATATTTAGGAAATGTCTTTAATAGATTTAAATCTGATATATCTCCATGAAAAAATTTTAATCTTTTAGTCATATTATTTAAAAGTACAGAACGTTTTGCCATGTCAACCATATTATCTTGAATTTCTATACCAGTTACATATTTTGCATTTTTCTTACCTATAATTATAAATGGAACTATACCAGTACCACTACATAAATCAATCACACTCATATTTGATTTTACTTTAACAAAATTTGCAAGGAGTACTGCATCTACACCAAATCTAAATGAACACTTCTTTTGAATTATGTGTATTCCATTTAGTTGGAGATCATCAAGTGTTTCATCTTCATGAACTAGTTCCAAATTCATACATTGTTTCCTCTTTCTAATATTATAATGACATTAATATTTTAGTGTATGTAAAACAAATTGTCAAATAAATAATTCCTGACAAGTCAGGGATATAATAAGCATATATATCAAAAATCCTAAATAAACTTATTTTATTTAGATGTTTTTGAATTATTTTGTGACACATTAGTATCTTTTGTATTTTCGTTATGCTCCATTTCATCAAACTTAGTGCTAAGTATTATTATATCAACTCTTCTATTCTTCGCTCTACCCACATCTGTAGAGTTTGCAGCTACTGGCTTATATTCTCCATATCCTCCTACTGAAAGTTTTTCTGGTTTAACTCCAACTTCATCTTGTAAAAATTGTACAACATTAGCTGCCCTAATAGCTGAAAGCTGCCAGTTAGAAGAATATTTATTGTTGCTAATAGGAACATTATCCGTATGTCCTTCAACTCTTATTGAATTTCCAAGTTCATTTATTATCTTTCCTATTTCCTTTAATTTTGTTTTAATCTCAGGCTTTATCTCCGCTTTTCCAGTATCAAAAAATAAAGTATCATTTATGCTGACTACAAGACCTCTTTCATCTATATTTGTACTCACACTACCACTCAACTTATTTTGCTTTAAATACTTATTTACTTGCTGCTGCAATTTATCAAGCTTATTTTTTTCAACTTGACTAACATTTAGTGTATCTATTTGTTTCACACTATCTTTAACACTCGGCTTACTATCTGAACCAATTATACTTTTTCCTCCACCCATAGCTATGCTAAAAGACTCTGCAATTTGTCTATATTTATTTTGATCTACTTGTCCCATAGAATACATAACTATAAAAAATATCATAAGTAAAGTTATCAAATCAGAATAAGTAAGCATCCATCTTAAACCATCTGGCTTCTTTTCTCGCCTTTTTCTCTTCATATTTCAGCCTTCCCATCCATTTCCTGAAATTTAACAAGTTCTTCTTTGTTTAAGAAACTCTTTAGTTTTTCAGCTATAGTATTAGGATTTATTCCTTCCTGAATATAAAGTATTGCTTCAATTATAAGTGTTTTTTCTTTTAATTCTTTTTCATCAGCTTGCTTCAATCTATTCCCTATTGGAAGCCATAAAAGATTTGCCGATGCTATACCATATAAAGTAGCCAGAAAAGCTGTTGCTATCTTAGGTCCTAATGTTGATGTATCCTCTAAGTTTCCCAAAACATGGACAAGTCCCATAACTGTGCCGACAATTCCCATTGTAGGAGCATATCCCCCAGCACTTTCAAATATATCTGAACACTCTGCATGTCTTTCAGATGTAGATTCTAATTCTAATTCTAGTATACTTCTTACAGCTTGAGGATCAACTCCATCAACTACAAGTTGAAGACCCTTTTTTATAAACGGATCCATATTAGGGTCATTTGATATTTCTCCTTCTAAACTCAACAATCCATTTTTTCTAGTTTTATAGGATACATCTTTAAAATAAGAAATTAAAGCTGGCAAATCAACTTTTCTAGGATTAAAAAGCACTTTAAAAATTTTTGGAATTCTCTTCAATATATCCATTGGAAATGATAATCCAACAGCTCCAATTGTTCCTCCAAAGACTATAATTGCTGCAGTTAGTCCAAAAAGAGCACCAGCTGATCCACCTTCAATCATATATCCAACAAATATTGACATTACTCCAAAAATCATAAATATGATAACAGATATATCCATCTTTCTCCTCCATCTAGTTAATTTAACTGTACTTACATGCTTAATTAAATGTCTATATATTAAATAATCGTATAAAATTAACTAGTCTTTACCATAATATTTATTTTATATTAAAATATTTCACGCTTATAATATAACTAATTTTTAACAATTTATAGGGTTCTCTAATTTTTTGCAATTAAAAAGACTACCCTCTTGGTAGCCTTTTTAAATTAAGCTAATCGTCTTGAACTACTGCTCCTACTGGACATACATTAGCACAATTTCCACAATCAATGCAAGTATCTGCATCTATAACAAACTGAGTATCTCCTTGGCTAATTGCCTCAACAGGACACTCTGAAGCGCAAGTTCCACAACTTACACATGCATCAGTAATTTTATATGCCATATTAAAACCCTCCTCGTAAAATAAAATCATAAACTATGTTCGTTTATATTTTATCATACTTATATAATTTTTAAAAGTTAATTTTAGATTACTGTATACCCCAAATTTTCAACTGATTGAATTATTGAATCACTAGTTACAAAGTAATTATCATATACTACACTTACTTCTCCTTTTTCCGAATTTATTTGGCAAGCTATAACTCCTTCATTATTAGCTATAACTTTTCTTATTTTATTTATGTCCTTTGCAGTATTCATATTAGTAACTCTAAATATTGATTTCATCTAAAATGTTCCCCCTACTCATCTTTAAATAATTCTTTTATTATATCAACATCTTTTAAATTTTCATCTTCTAAATCAGCTTTAACTTCATTTTCATTTATAGTTCCTTCATAACTTCCAGAAATCAGCTTTACATCATTTATTGAAACTTCTTTTATTGTATCCTCTCCATCTTTATTTTTTATTTTAACCTTTATACTTTCTTCTACCACAGAATTTCCTGTAACTTCACCTTCCCCATAAGGAGTTTCTACAATAGATTTAACTTTAGGCAAACGCCTTCTTATATCTTCATATGCATCTTGTTCATAATTCAAACAACACATAAGTCTACCACATATACCTGAAATCTTTGTTGGATTAAGTGATAAATTTTGCTCTTTAGCCATCTTTATTGAAACAGGTGCAAAATCACCTAAGAAACTAGAACAACACATAACCCTTCCACAAGGTCCAAGTCCACCTACCATTTTAGCTTCATCTCTAACTCCTATTTGTCTTAATTCTATTCTAGTTCTAAATATAGATGCAAGATCTTTCACAAGCTCTCTAAAATCTATCCTTCCATCAGCTGTAAAATAAAATATAACTTTATTATTGTCAAATGTATATTCAACATCTATAAGTTTCATCTCCAGATTATGCTCTCCTATTTTTTTCTCGCATATAGAAAATGCCTCCTTTTCCTTTGCCTTATTTTCGCTATGTTTTTTTTCATCTTCTTCTGTTGCAACTCTAAGTACATTTTTTAGAGGAGCTACTATATCTTCTTCAGATATTTCTTTTGATTCTATTACACAAGTTCCAAATTCCACACCTCTAGATGTTTCAACTATAACATTATCGTACTTTTTTATATTCAAACCACTAGGTGAAAAATAGTATATCTTACCTGCTTTTTTAAATCTTATTCCTATAACTGTTATCATTTTCATTTATACCTCCTGCATTTTAAGGATTATGGAGTTAAAAACCAAATTGGGATTAACATTGGCTTCTAATTTCTTTTCCGCTCTCTTTATGATATCTATAATATAACTTAATTTACTGAATGAAAACATTTCACCTATTAATTTTATATCATAAAACTTATCTCTATTTATAAGCATTTCTTGATTAGCTGTTTCCTTATAAACAAATACATCTCTTATATATGATAGAATACATGTAAATAATTCTTTCCATTCAGTTCTATATTTAAACAAGAAACTAGAATACTTAGATATTACATCTAAATCACCATTATTAAGATCTTTCAAAAGGTCTAAAGAAGTGTTTCTTATTTCATGAAAAGATGTATCCTGTATAAATTTCTCTGCTCTTCCTGGTATTCCATCACTAAATGCTATAATAGATTTTTTTTCTTCATGTGATAAACTCGGAAATCTCTTATTTAGGAACTCAATCATCTCATCATCTTTAAGTCTGCTTAATTTATAAACTGCACATCGTGACTGTATTGTATCTAAAATATTATCCATTTTTTCACATAATAAAATTATATATACACCTTCAAATGGCTCTTCTATAGTCTTTAAAAAAGCATTCTGTGCTGTTTCTGTAATGAGATCTGCATTATAAACTATAATTACTTTTTTATTCCCTTCATAAGGTTTTTTAGAAGTTTCATCTATTATATTCTTTATATCATCTATTCCAATTGATTTCCTATTTTCTCTCAATTTATATTCTATAATATCAGTACTAAATCCTGTTTTTTTGTTATTTACTATTATTTTAGCTGTTTCCAGGGCAATAATACTCTTGCCTATTCCATCTTCTCCTACAATAATATGAGCATGAGAAAATCTATTAAGTTTTATTTCTCTAAGTATCTGTGACTTTATCTTATCATGTCCTATTATTTCAGCAAAATCCAATTATAAATTCCTCCTATTAGATTTTAACAAATATATACAAACTGTATCCAATACAAATATAATTATTTATGAAAATTACATTAATGTAATTCTAACACAATTCAATATTTTAGGATACTACTTTAAATATGTTAAAACTAAATTATACACACAATTATGTATGGCTTCTATTTCCATAATCTTATTGTTTTCTATACAATTTATCTTATTCCATCCATATTTATTTGCAACATACAGTGAATTTTTATAACACTTCATTAAATATTCAGAGTTTGACTCGTGTATATCTTTTTTATTATTACCTGTAAACTTATTTGATCTTTTATCCATAAGCTTTATACTGTAATTAGGTGGTACATCTAAAAACACAACACAATCCGGTTCTGGAAGTCCATATAATTTATATTCAAGATTTCTAAGCCAATCCAAAAAATGATCTCTTTCTTTATTATCATCTATTTTAGATGCCTGATGCACCATATTTGATGTAGTATATCTATCAGCTATTATAATACCACCATCTTTATAGAATTTCTCCCATTCCATTTTATAAGATGCAAATCTATCTACAGCATAAAATGTAGATGCTACATAGGCATTTACATCTTCAGGCTTACTACCAAAATCTCCATTAAGATACATTTTTATAATAGAAGATGATTGACTTTTATAATTAGGAAACTCCACCTTTTTAACCTTATAGTTCTCATTAACTAATCTATCATATAACATTTTAGACTGTGTGGCCTTCCCACTTCCATCAGATCCACTTTCTATTACAATTAACTTACCATTCATATGTATTTCCTCCTAAGCTTTAACTTATTACCTCTATTCCATTTTTATCTATTCCTATTAAATTTACTTTATTATCTCTATAATACTCTATTGTTTTTACTACATTCAAATCTATTAATTCCCCGGGACATACTATAGGCACTCCTGGTGGATATGGTATCACACTTTTACCACAAATTCGTCCTACTGAATCCTTGATACCTACAATTTCCTTCTTTCTATTAATAGTATCACTTGGTGTAATTTTGACCTCAGGTATTTTATGATATATGTTCTGAACATATTTACTTTTCATTTCCTCAAGTGGAGAATTTTTAAGTACTTCGTATAATCTTTCAAAATCATCTCTACTGTTAAAAGGAGATAAAATTAAAACTAAATTACTTCCATCATTCATCTCAATTTGTATTTTATTTTTTCTTAAATACTTAGATAGACTACCTGCACTATATCCTCTATCTAAATTTATAACATATCTTGTTGGATCCATATCCCATAAAAATTTAAAATTCTTTGCATATGTCCTATCTACTATTTTCATTCCATTTATAGAATTTATCTTATGAGTAAATACATTAATTATAGAAATAAGTTTATCGTAATCATTTTTCCCATACTTTTCAAGATAAAATCTGCCATAATCCATAGAACACAATGCCAAATAAGAAGGGCTTGTACTCAAAAACATATGAAAATATAAGTCCGCTCGTGAAATATCATGTTCATTATTTACATGAAGATACGCCGTTTGAGTAAAACTAGGCAATGTTTTATGCACACTCATAACTACCATATCAGCTCCTAACTTTACTGCACTTTCAGGAATGTTATTTGAAACTCCAAAATGTGATCCATGGGCAGAGTCCACCAATACCTTCATTCCATATTTCCTTGAAATATTTATTATAGACTTTAAATCACTACACAATCCATAATAATTTGGGTAAGTAACTATTACCGCCTTTGCATCTCTATTATTTTTAACTATATGTAAAAAATGCTCCATATTTATAACACTAGGAGCATTTAATTCACTACTTAATACATCTTCTACATATACAGGTATAAGTTTTCTCATAATTATAGAATTTAGTATAGAACTATGACAATTTCTCTCTACAATTACTTTATCACCTTCGTTTAAACTTGCAAATATCATTACCATATTGCCTGAAGTACTGCCATTTACTAAAAAATAAGACTTTTTACTTCCATAAAAATCTGAAAGTCTATTACTTGCTTCTAAAATTATTCCATTTTGATCATGAAGATTATCTACTCCATCTACTTCAGTAATATCAAATTTATTTATATTATCTAAAAACTCCTTCCCAATTGAAGTTCTATAAAATCCTTTGCCACTTTTATGTCCTGGCATACAAAAGGATATATTATTTTCTTTAACATAGTTTAAAACCCCTTCTAAAAGCGGTAATTCTGACAATTTAATTCCTCTCCTTTTATTATTAAAGGTACTATAGATCTCTTTATACACCTTTTATAATGATCATAGAAATCTGTATCAAACTTTAAATTCATTAATCTTTCCTCACAACACTTGCATATTCCTTTATTATATATTATAATACCATCACTCAAAACTTTTCCACATATAATACAATGTATTTTATTCATAATATCCCCCCGTCAGTCAATTCTTAAATTAAATAAATAATTCTATCAAAATTATTGACCTTAATTTAGATAATTATTCAATCTTACTGCATTTTTTACAAAGTATAATAATATTTAATCTGTGGGGTTATTTAATCTTTATAACTATCACTTATTTATCTATATATTATATTCATATAGAAATACATATTAACTACTTTTATATATACATATAAATAATAATTATATTATTTTCACAAATACATTACATAAGATATAATATAATTATTCTCTAGTAGATTCTTAAATATTAACAGATAATCACTAGACACATAGGAGGAATTTACATGATATCAATTTACAAAACTATAGACGAATCAGGTACACTAAAATCATTAGATACCATAGAACCTGGATGCTGGATAAACATTGTAGCTCCTTCTAATGAAGATTTACTATTAATCTCTAAAGAATCAGGTGTATCAATGGAATTCCTAAAAGCTGCTCTAGATGAAGAAGAAACTTCTCGTATAGATATAGAAGATAATAACTTACTTGTTATAGTAGATATTCCATTTACGGAGATGGAAGATAACTCCTTGACTTATGATTCCTATCCTTTAGGCATAATTCATACTGAATCCACTATAATAACTATATGCTTGAAAAATAGTAAAATATTAATAGATTTCATAGATAGAAAGGTAAGATCTTTTTACACTTTTAAAAGATCAAGATTTATCCTTCAAATACTATATAGAATATCAAGTTACTATCTTATATACCTAAGACAAATAGATAAAAAGAGTGTTATGATAGAACAAAAACTTCAAAAATCTATGAGGAATAAAGAATTCATTCAACTTCTTTCACTTGAAAAATCTCTAGTTTACTTTTCTACTTCTTTAAAAGCAAATGAAATAACTCTTGAAAAAATGTTAAAACTTGAGTTATTACAAAAATACCCTGAGGATCAAGATATTTTAGAAGATGTTATAATTGAAAATAAACAAGCAATAGAAATGACAAATATATATAATAATATATTAACAGGTACTATGGATGCCTTTGGATCTGTAATATCAAACAATCTAAATATTGTAATGAAACTACTGGCCTCTATAACGATTGTACTTTCTATACCAAATATAATATTTGGTTCATTTGGAATGAATGTAGCCGGAATTCCTCTTGCTAAACATGCAAACAGTTTTTGGCTAATATATGGTATTACGGCTATAATTTGTATAATTTCTATTATTTTTCTCAAGAAGAAAGATTTATTTTAAGGATGGTGATATTATTTGTTAGGAAAAAGATTAAAAAAAGGTGATACAATTGGAATCATATCACCTTCCAGCTTTATAAAACCCGAAGATATTAAAAATAGCATTAAAATTTTAAAAGATCTCGGTTTTAATGTAAAAGAAGGCAAACATATATATGACAAATGGGGATATTTAGCTGGCAATGATATAGATCGTGCAAATGATCTAATGGATATGTTTCAAGATGATAGTGTAGACATGATATTATGTGTTCGTGGTGGTTATGGAGCTATGCGTATTTTACCTCTTATAGATTTCAATATTATAAAAAAGCATCCAAAAATATTTGCAGGATTTAGTGATATAACTGTGCTAATTAATACTATTTATTCAAAATGTAACTTTGTAACATTTCATTCTCCAATGTGTAATTCCAACTTAGAAGATAAAATCACTTTAGAGAGTTTTTTAAATACACTAACTTATGGATACAAACCATTCAAGATAAAAAATGTGAAAGGCATATCTAACAACTATCTGAGAAATTTAAAAAATTTGAATGAAACCTCAGCAAGCGGAATATTAGTAGGAGGGAACTTATCCCTTATATCAGGCACTATAGGAACTCCTTATGAAATAGATACTAAAGATAAAATACTATTTATAGAAGACGTAAATGAAGAACCATATAAAATTGATAAAATGTTAACTCAACTTATCTTAAGTAACAAACTCCAAGAATGCAGTGGAATAATACTAGGTCAATTTACAAATTGTACTCTTTCTAATTATGAACGAAGTTTTACACTAGATGAAATTTTAGAAGATAGAGTTATTAGCATTGGAAAACCAACTATAATTAATTTTCAATGTGGACATTCTTACCCAAGACTAACTATTCCAATAGGCGCAAATGTATCAATAGATTGCAAAAATCAAATAATCTCTGTATTAGAGCCAGTTGTTTCATAATAAACAGTTTAATTTTTATGATATAATAATTAATTAAAGAGGTGTTTTTATGTTATACGAAAATTTAAAATCAGCTATAAATTCTAGCAATAATATAGTATTCTTTGGTGGGGCAGGGGTTTCTACTGAATCTAATATACCTGATTTTAGATCAGAAACAGGTCTATACAAAACTAAAAATAATTTCTCCTATCCACCGGAAGTAATGTTAAATCATAGTTTCTTTGTATCGCATACTGAAGATTTTTTTGACTTTTATAAAAATAAAATGGTATACAAAGATGCTAAGCCAAATGATGCACATTATGCTCTAGCTAAACTAGAAAATCAAAAAAAGCTAAAGGCCATTATAACTCAAAATATAGATGGACTTCATCAAATGGCCGGTTCAAAAAATGTACTTGAACTTCATGGTTCTGTACACAGAAATTACTGTACTAAGTGTCATAAATTCTTCGATTTAGACTATATATTAAAAAGTCCTGACATTCCTAAATGTGATAAGTGCGGTGGAATTGTAAAACCAGATGTAGTACTATATGAAGAAGGTTTGAATATGGATATATTAAATAGATCAATATATCACATAAAAAACGCAGATATGTTAATAGTAGGTGGCACATCCCTTGTAGTTTATCCTGCAGCTGGATTGATTGACTACTTTAATGGAAAGTATCTTGTACTTATAAATAAATCCTCAACTCAATATGATAACAAAGCTGATATTGTCATACATGATAGCGTAGGTAAAGTTCTTAAAAGCGTATTATAATAACAAATTGGAATTAAATATTTATACACTAAAAAGGAGTAAATAAACTTTTTGTTTATTTACTCCTTAATTCTTACCTGGCAGCTACCTACTCTCCCACAGAGCCTCCTCTGCAGTACCATCGGCACAATGAAGCTTAACTTGCCTGTTCGGA
>NZ_JACGAG010000008.1 GCF_014050525.1 Clostridium sp. cel8 | reverse complement strand
ATTTTTAACTTTTATTTTTCAATCTATAATATTTCCTTTTTCTTGTATTTAATTTTTTAATTATGCTCATATCTATTATTGTCTATTCTATTGAGGAAGTAATTCCAAATTGTAAATGTATAGTATTCCCTGTAAAAGGGAATAGAGTGCCTATGATTGAACCAAGGACAATACTTACAAGGCTTGATATAAATAAATGTATTCCATTTGTTGTTTATGATTATTTAAAATGGTCTATAACCACTGGAAGAAAGATTATGATATTTGTTCCAAAGGAAAAAAATATAAAAAAGATATCTTCTTATATAAAGGAGTATCTAAATAATTTATTGGAAAATAAACTGTATTTATACGATAAATCAGATGAAAAGAGTATTTCAAAATTTTTGAATTCAGGAAATGCAGTTCTTATTACAGATAGTTTTGAAAGCTTTATGCCAAATATGAAAAATACTGATATAATGGTTTATTTTGCTGATAATTCAAAGTTTACTTATAAAAAGTTTGTATATTTGTGTGGAAGTGTAGTAAGAGGTGAAAAAGATTTAAAAGGAGAAGTTATATTTTTAGCCAATCGTGAAACTGAAGACATGGAAAAGGCAAAAAATATAACTAGAAATTTTAATAAAGAAGCATGGAATATGGGATTGTTAAGTGTATAGAATTTATTAAAGATTGTGTACTTTCAATTATATATTGTGATGATGGTAAATGCATACTCTGTGGGAATGATATTTACTCTGATGAATTTATTTGCCATTGCTGTTCAAAAAAGATTATGCCTTGTAGGGATGTAATTGAGATAAAATCAGGAGATATAAAATTTTATTGCTATAGTGCAGCTTATTATTCTGGACCTATGGTGGAGCTTGTAATTAAGTTAAAGTACAAGAGTTCCTTTAGGGCAGGAAGAGTAATAGCAGATTATATGTATGATGTAATAAAGCGGAATAATTTGGAGTTTGATATTATAACCTATATTCCTATGTTAAGGAAAGATCTAAGAAAAAGAGGATACAATCAAGGAAAATATATTGCAAAAATTTTAAATAAGTACACAGAAAAGCCTGTTGTTTCATGTTTGATAAAGACTAGAGCTACTAAAGATCAAATAGGATTGAATAAAATAGATAGATGGAAAAATATAAAAGGTAGTTTTAAAATTATTGACAGAAAACTTGTTGAAAATAAAAATATTTTATTAGTTGATGATGTTATAACTACGGGTGCTACTGCATTTCATTCAGCACTTGAATTAAAAAAGTGTGGAGCTAAAAATATTATTATATTGACTGGAGCAAAAAGTGAGGTATAATTTAATATGTTAAGGTTAGGTTTGTGGTTGAAAGTCGATGCCAGTCGCAGGCGAAACGATCCACGTAAGTTAGATAAAATATCTAGCGAGCATGGTGCGGTTTAGAAGTAAGTCCTGCCGTAAGATATTACGAGAGAGTGAGTAGTGAGAAGTTAAATCTGGGTAGCAAAAGCTCCAGCAGGCGAGTGTGGGGTCAAAGACCAGGTCAACTAACCCTGCAAAATAGCAACCTTTCTTAGGTTGCTATTTTTATATTTCAATAAAGTTTATCAAAAATGTTGATAAATTTTATTGTTAATTGGAAAAAAATAAGGGTAGTGTGAGTACCCTTATATAGCAATTAATGGTGAAGATATATTCTCTATAAATGATTAAAAAAAGGAGTATAAAATATTAAAAAATTTGATGAAGGTTTAATCACTGAATATTTTTGTCTTCAGCATAAAGGCAGTATCAATACAATTGATAACCTTATATAAATATAATGTGTAAAAATAAAATTATTATACTAGAGATTTATGAATTAAATTTTTATTTAGTGAGCAAAATAATATATATCAGATTGATTATAATGAAAAATATGCAAAACTTTTTAATTATTGTTATAGTATTGTATTTTATATTAAACAGTATTAAAATATAATTAAACAGATATTAGTAACAACATCTATCTTATAAATATAACACCTATATTAAAAATAAGTGTTTAGATGATTATTATAAACATATGGGTACAAAAGAGAGGGGCTGGGAATATGAAAATAACTGTAAAAGGAAAAAATATCGTGGTAACTGATGCATTGAAAAACACAGTGGAAAAAAAGCTTTCCAAGTTGGATAAGTATTTCAACCCTGGTGTAGAAGCACATGTTACATTAAGTGTACAAAAAAATTCACAGATTGTAGAAGTTACGATTCCATTTGGCGGAGTTATACTTAGAGGCGAAGAGAAAAATGATGACATGTATGCTTCAATTGATTTGGTTCTAGATAAATTAGAAGGTCAGATAAGAAAGCAAAAAACTAAACTACTTAAAAGAAAACGTTCTTCAGAATCATTGAAATTTAAATTTATACCTGATCAAAAGGACAATGAAAAGAAAGAAAATAAGATAGTTAAAACTAAAAAGTTTGCTATAAAGCCAATGGATGCAGAAGAAGCTGTTCTTCAAATGGAACTTTTAGGACACAATTTCTTTGTGTACCAGTCTGCAGAAAGTGGAGAAGTAAATGTTGTTTATAAGAGAAAAGATGGAGATTATGGCCTTATAGAGCCTGAATTTTAAGTTACTTACTAAGAGGAAGTAAAAAAGCTTCCTCTTTTGTTATGTATAATTTAATAATAAAGCATACCCATATAGAGGATTTGAAACAATTATTAAACTAGGGTAAACTATTTTTTAATTAGTTGAATGCCATATAATTAGGTGATATAATTTATAAAGTATAAATATATAAAATTACATGTGAGGATGAAAATAATGAAACTTTTGCAAAAAATATTTGGCTCGTATAGTGACAGAGAGGTAAAGAGAATTATTCCTATAGTAGAGAAAATAGATAAATTAGATGAAAGCATGCAAAAATTAGATGATAGTGAATTGCGAGCTAAAACTGATGAATTTAAAGAAAGATTAAAAAATGGAGAAACTCTAGATGATATATTGCCAGAAGCTTTTGCAGTAGTTAGAGAAACAGCTTACAGAACTATTGGTTTAAAGCATTATAAAGAGCAGCTTATAGGTGGAGTTGTACTTCATCAAGGTAGAATAGCTGAAATGAAAACTGGTGAAGGTAAAACTTTAGTTGCAACTGCACCGGCTTATTTAAATGCACTTACAGGTGATGGAGTACATATAGTTACCGTAAATGATTATTTGGCAAAAAGAGATAGGGATTCCATGGCACCTATATATGAGGCACTAGGACTTAAAGTAGGGGTTATATTGCATGATATGGATCAATCACAGAGGCAAGAAGCTTATAATTGTGATATAACTTATGGAACTAATAGTGAGTTCGGTTTTGACTACTTGAGAGATAATATGGTTGTATATAAAGAAGAGCGAGTTCAAAGAAAATTGAATTTTGCTATAGTAGATGAGGTTGACTCAATTTTAATTGATGAGGCTAGAACTCCTCTTATAATTTCAGGAGAAGGTGAAAAGTCAACTGAATTTTACAAAGTAGCAGATCATTTTGCAAAGACGTTAAAAAAGCAAAAAGATGTTGATGAAAAAATAGAAGACGAAAAAGATAAAGGTGATTTCATAGTAGATGAAAAGGCAAATGCAGTATTGCTTACATCCCGTGGTATAGAAAAGGCAGAAAAGTTTTTTAATTTGGAAAACTATGCAGATCCAGAGAATATGGAACTTCAACACCATGTTGTTCAGGCATTAAAGGCAAACTATATAATGAAACGTGATAAAGATTATATGGTTAGAAATGGAGAAGTATTAATCGTTGATGAATTTACAGGAAGAATGATGGAAGGAAGAAGATACAGCGATGGACTTCATCAGGCAATAGAAGCTAAAGAGGGTGTAAGGGTAGAGAGAGAGTCAAAAACTCTTGCTACAATAACTTATCAGAACTACTTTAGAATGTTTAATAAACTTTCAGGTATGACAGGTACAGCACAGACTGAAGAAAATGAGTTTAGAGAAATATATGGATTAGATGTAATAGTAATTCCTACACATAAACCAGTAATAAGAAAGGATTTACCTGATTTAGTATATAAAACAGCCAAGGGTAAATTTAAAGCTATAGCTGATGAAATATATAATACTTATAAAAAAGGTCAGCCAGTTCTTGTAGGTACAGTAAGCATAGAAAAATCAGAGCTTCTATCTGATATGCTTAAAAAACGAGGTGTACCTCATCAGGTGTTAAATGCAAAATATCATGAAAAAGAAGCCGAAATAATTTCCCATGCAGGTGAAGCTGGTTCTGTAACTATTGCTACTAATATGGCAGGACGTGGTACTGATATAAAGCTTGGAAAGGGAGTTGTAAAATTAGGTGGCCTTAAGATAATAGGAACTGAAAGACATGAATCAAGAAGAATTGACAATCAGCTTAGAGGACGTTCTGGACGTCAAGGGGATCCTGGAGAGTCAAGATTTTATGTTTCTCTTGAAGATGATTTAATGAGAATATTTGGTTCTGATAGACTTCAAGGAATGGTAGATAAACTTGGGTTAGCAGAAGATGAAGCTATAGAGAGTAAGATGGTTACAAATGCAATAGAAAATGCACAAAAGAAAGTAGAAGGAAATAACTTTGATATAAGAAAGACACTCTTACAGTATGATGATGTAATAAATAAGCAGAGAGAGATAATTTACAAGCAGAGATCAGAAGTACTAGAAGGAATAGATCTTAAAGAACAGATTGAGAATATGCTTGAGAGTTTAGTTGAGGAGATTGTACACTCTCATATATCTGGTGAAGAAGATGAATTTGAAGAGGAAATTCAAAAACTTATAAGTTATATGGAAGAAATTTATGTTCCTAAAGATGCAGTTAAATTTGATGATATAGTTAAACTTACTGATGAGGAAATAATAGATAAGTATGTTGAGCTAGGTAAAAAAATATATAAAGAAAAAGAAGAAGAATTTACTCCAGAGCAAATGAGAGAAATAGAGAGGGTTATACTTCTTAAGGTAGTTGATACGAGATGGATGGATCATATAGATGATATGGAACATTTAAAAAGGGCTATAGGACTTAGAGCATATAGACAACAGCAACCTGCTCAAGCATATCAGTTTGAAGGTAGTCAAATGTTTGATGAGATGATCTACAATATTAAATTGGATACTATAAAGTACTTGTTCCATGTAAAAATTGAGAAAGCGCCAGAGAGAGAAAGAGTTGCTAAAAATGTAAGTACAAATCAAGGTGGAGGAGAACCTGTTAAGAGAAAACCTATAAGGAAGAAAAAAACAGTAGGAAGAAATGATCCATGTCCTTGTGGAAGTGGAAAAAAGTATAAAAACTGCTGTGGAAGAGTAGTAAATAATAATGGATAATAATTACTTAATTATTTATTTTTATTAGATGGAGTGATTGTATGATAGTTGAATTAGAAGAAGTATTATTTAAAATAAATTCATTGAAAAAATCACTAATTGAAGTAAAGGAGTCTCTTTGACTTAGATAATTGTAAAATTAAAATACAGGAACTTCAGATGAAAATGCAAGAGCAAGGATTTTGGGATAATCCTGAAGAGGCACAAAAAATATGTTATGAAGAAAAACTGTTAAATGAAAAAATAAACTCATATGTTAAGTTAAATGAGAGAATAGAAGATGTAGAAGTACTTGCACAGATGGCTGCAGAAGAAGAAGATATAGATTCAGTAGAAGATATTGTAAATGAAGTTAAGGATATCGAAAGTGTTCTTAAAAAATTTAAAATAAAACTTTTGTTATCTGGAGAGTATGATAAAAATAATGCTATACTTAACCTTCATGTAGGAGCAGGAGGAACAGATGCACAGGATTGGACTGATATGCTCTTTAGGATGTATACTAGGTGGGCTGAAAAGTCAGGTTATAAGGTGGAAGTTCTGGATATCTTTCCTGCTGAAGATGCAGGTATAAAAAGTGTTTCATTAAAAGTGATAGGTGAATTTGCCTATGGATATTTAAAAGCTGAAAAGGGTATACATAGGCTAGTTAGAATATCGCCTTTCAATGCAAATGGTAAAAGGCAAACTTCTTTTGCATCTGTTGAGGTTTTGCCAGAGCTTACTAAGGAACAAGATATAGATATAAAGCCAGATGATCTAAAAATAGATACCTATAGATCAAGTGGAGCCGGTGGACAGCATGTAAATAAAACTGAGTCTGCAGTAAGAATAACTCATATTCCTACTGGCATAATAGTTCAATGTCAGAATGAGAGAAGTCAGTATCAGAATAGAGAAACTGCAATTTTTATGTTGAAGGCAAAACTTGTAGAACTCAAAGAAAGAGCCCATAAGGATAAAATAGAAGACCTAACAGGAGAATTGAAAGATATGGGTTGGGGAAGTCAGATAAGATCCTATGTATTTCAGCCATATACTATGGTAAAAGATCATAGAACTGGAGAAGAAAATACAAATGTAAATTCAGTAATGGATGGGAATATAGATAATTTTATAATTGCATATTTAAACCAAAAAGCAAAATAACTTTTAAAAGAGCAGTATTTTTTACATTATTGCTCTTTTAAATTATATTTAGAATTTAGATGATTTTAAGTATATTAAACTTATAATTAATAGAGAACAAATGGAAGCAATGAAAATTTGTTTATAATATATAAGAAATGGGTTATTATTAAATGCAAAGCTATTTATTTCTCTTGAAACTATGTCAAAGCATCTGTCTATAGATTTTTCACTTATATGATTTATCTTATCTGAAGGTGTATGTATTCTTGAAGTATCTTCATCAGATAAAGTAATTGCATCTATTCCATAAGCTCTAAAGTATCCATGATCACTTGAATTTTCAAAAATATAGCTAAAGTTTTGATTTTCTTTAGTGCAAATATTGGCAACTTCTTTTACAAGACTTGAATTTTTACTATCCCACTTTCCTCCAATTATAGAAATAGGAACATTTCTATCACTTCCTATCATGTCAAAGTTTATTACTTTTGAACCTTTTAAGTTTTGCTTATATTTTTTTACAAATGATTTTGAACCTAAGCATCCTAATTCCTCAGCGTTAAAAGAAGCAATTATTATGTTTCTTTCTGGGCTGCCAAGGGAATTGATGTATTTTACAAGACTTAGCAAAAATGAAGTACCAGAAGCATTGTCAAGAGCTCCGCTATAAGTAGTACCTGATACGTCACTTCCTAGATGATCAAAATGTGCAGACAATATAAGAGGAGGAAGAGATGGGTTTTTACCTTTTATATAACCTATAACGTTGTAAATAGAGGTAAATTGGCTTTTAAAAGGTATAAAACAATTTACTTTATATCCTAAATTTAAATAATCTTTAATTTCCTTTGATACACTTTTTTTTATCATTATATACATTGATTGAGTAGAGTTTGCCATAAAAGAACTTCTGAAATTTAAGTTGTCATTTCTAGGATTGTAAAATAAAAAATAATCACTGCCATCTTGCACCTGAAAACTGTTTCCCTTCCATGAAACAATATTGTTTTTATCAAATGATACATTATTATTCCTAAAATTTAACATGTCTTCTTTATAATCTATTCCGTATTTATATTTTTTTATTATAAACCCATTTTTATCTTGAATTGACAGCATTGGGCTGCCATCTATCTTTTTAGGATATAGTACACTGAAACTTTCAAAGTATTTTTTATCATAAGGTTTAATAGATTGGCTCTTGAAGTAGTCTTTTATAAAATATGCTGTTGCGTAATTTTCAAGTGTTCCTGCTAGTCTTCCATTAAAGCTATCTGAAGACAAATAGGAGATAGTGTTTTTAACTTCTGCTGAATTTAATGGTTTTATAGAGTAGAGATTTTGAAAACTTAGTGAACTTGCTAAACAAAATACTGTTACAAGTGTAGAGAGTATGAATTTTTTCAACTATGATTACTCCTAAAATATTGTTGTATATATAAATATATATTAATTTGCAAAAGTGCATATAACTGTTGTAATATATTTTTAGTTGAGTATTTATTTGACTTCATATAAAACAATAACCAAGGAGGAACAAATGACAGAAATAGCAGATATATTATCGTTAGAGCTAGGCATAGATAAAAAATATATAAACAATGTAGTAAAGTTGATAGATTCAGGTAATACTTTACCTTTTATTGCTAGATACAGAAAAGAATTAACTGGAAGTATGAGTGATGTGGTTTTAAGAAAGCTTTTCGATAGACTTTTATATCTTAGAAATTTGGAAAGCAGAAAAGAAGATGTAATAAGGATAATAGGTGAACAGGGAAAACTTACAGCTGAATTAAAAAAATCTATAGAAAAGTGTACAACAATAACAGAAGTTGAAGATATATATAGACCTTATAAACCTAAAAAGAGAACTAGAGCTACAATTGCAAAAGAGAAGGGGCTAAAACTGCTTTCTGATGTCATATTAGATGGGGATTTTACAGAAGATATAAATTCCTATGCAGAAAAATTTGTAAATCCAGAAAAAGGAGTGGAATCTGTATATGATGCTCTATCTGGGGCTATGGATATAATAAGTGAAGTAATATCTGATGAAGCTGAATACAGAAAGTGGATAAGAAAATTTGTTCGTGATAATGGATTAATTGAAACAACAGGAAAAAGTGAGGAGCCTACACCCTATGAGATGTATTATGATTATAGTGAGCCTGTAAATAAAATTCCACCACATAGAATACTTGCTATAAATAGAGGAGAAAAAGATAAAGTACTATCTGTAAAAATAAAATGTGATATGGATAGAATAATTGAATATTTAAAAAGAAAGTGCCTTAAAAATAATCCTGTAACAGATATCTATATAGAAAAAAGCATAGAGGATTCTTTAAAAAGACTTATATATCCTTCTATTGAAAGGGAGATAAGATCTGAACTTACAGATATTGGTGAAGATAGTGCTATAAAAATATTTAAAGCAAATCTAAAGGCACTTTTAATGCAGCCACCTATAAAAGGAAAGAATGTAATGGGGTATGATCCAGGGTTTAGAAACGGATGTAAGATAGCGGTTTTAGATGACACAGGAAAACTTTTAGATACAGCTATAGTATATGCTACTGCACCACAAAATGATGTTGAAGGTTCAATAAAGACTTTAAAGGAGTTAGTTTATAAGTATGATGTAGATGTGATTTCTCTTGGAAATGGAACTGCAAGTAGGGAATCAGAAGAGATAATAGCAAGACTTATAAATGAAGTAAAAGAGGAAAGACAAAAAGAGCTCTACTATGTAATAGTGTCGGAGGCAGGAGCATCTGTCTATTCTGCATCAGAACTTGCAGCTAAAGATTATCCAGATGTAAATGTATCTTTAAGGGGAGCCATATCAATAGGAAGAAGGCTTCAAGATCCATTGGCAGAGCTTGTAAAGATAGATCCTAAGTCTATAGGTGTTGGGCAGTATCAACACGATATTGCTCCTAAGAAGTTAGATCAATCATTAAAAGGAGTAGTAGAGGACTGTGTAAATAGTGTAGGCGTGGATCTAAATATAGCAACTCCATCGCTTCTATCATATATATCTGGAATAAACACATCTATAGCTAATAATATTGTAGAATACAGGGAAATTAACGGAAAGTTTAAAAGTAGAAAAGAACTTTTAAAAGTTAAAAGATTAGGAGCTAAAGCATTTGAGCAGTGTGCAGGCTTTTTGAGGGTAATGGAAAGTAGTGAACCACTTGACAACACTTCTGTTCATCCGGAATCTTATGATGTTGCAAAATCTCTTTTAAAAATTCTTGGATACAGTATAGAAAACTTAAAGAGAGGAGAACTTTATGATATAGATGACAGAGTTCAAAAAATAGGCATAGGCACTCTTTCTGAGAAACTTGATTCAGGGATACCAACTTTGAAAGATATAATAAAAGAACTAAAAAAACCAGGGAGAGATCCAAGAGAACAGCTTCCAAAACCTATACTTAAGACAGGAATTATAGATATGAATCAATTGAAGCCAGGTATGAAATTAACCGGAACTGTAAGAAATGTAGCAGATTTTGGTGCCTTTGTTGACATTGGTGTTCACCAAGATGGGTTAGTGCATATAAGTGAACTATCAAATAAATTTGTAAAACATCCTCTTGATGTGGTTAAAGTAGGTGACGTGGTAAATGTAACAGTTCTAAGTGTAGATGAAAAGAGAAAGAGAATTGCACTTAGCATGAAGTAAATTAAAAACTGTATCAAAACTAAACCACTGTTTTGATACAGTTTGATATTTATCAAATTAATTTAATATATCTAATTTGGTAAATTTATATTTTCTGGAGTTAAAGAAGAGTCCAAGGCCTCTTTAAATACTTTCCTTATAATTTCTTTTGACGGAACACCTTCGTGTACCTTTTTCTTGTCAATGAAATATGTAGGAACATAGTAATAATCAAACAACTTAGCTATTTCAGGATTTTTTTCTTCATCTATTATTTTGATGTTAACCTTTGAATATTCGGGATTTTCATCTTTAAGTTCATTCATCCAATTTAGCGCTTGACTACAATACGGACACCAACTTGTTATAAACATATATACTTGCTTCATCTATAATCACCTAACTTCTTAAAAATTTTAATATATTTTATTGTGTTTATTTTATACGTTTATTATATATTAAAAAATAATCTTTTTCCATAGATTAATTTAATATAGTTTATTTTTGTAATACTTTGTAATAAATTATTAAAAAATTATTCATTACTATTGAAATCAATTGATTTTTGAATAGAAAAGTGTTATAATTTTATCATAGTTAAAATATAATCTTCAGGGCGGGGTGTAAGTCCCCACCGGCGGTATAGCCCGCGAGCCTAAATGGTATGATTCGGTGAAACTCCGAAGCCGACAGTATAGTCTGGATGGAAGAAGTATAAAGTATAGTAATTTTATGAGCCCTGACTTTTGTTAGAGCTTTTTATTATGCTTTATTACCCTTTAAAGTATATCAGAAGATTATACTTAAAATTAGGAGGGTGTTAATTATGAAAAATAGTAAATTGAACAGACTTGTAAAAATATCGCTACTTGGAGTCATTGGTACTGTACTTATGTTCTTTGAATTTGCACTGCCGATTTTCCCATCATTTATAAAAATAGATATAAGTGATATGCCTGCTTTAATTGGAACTTTTGCACTTGGACCATGGGCTGGAATTATGATAGAATTGTTAAAAAACATACTTCATGGAATATTTGCAAGTCAAACTGCTTTTGTAGGTGAATTGGCAAATTTTATAATAGGGTCTGTTTTTGTAACTACAGCTGGAGTTATATATAAATTTAAAAAGTCAAAGTTAAATGCAGTTGTAGGTCTTATAGTTGGTACAATTGCAATGACAATTTCAGCATGTGTTTTAAATTATTTTGTGCTTTTGCCTCTTTATGAAAAAGCGTTTAATTTTCCTATAAGTCAAATGGTGGATATAGCATCAAGGATAAATGGTAACATTACAGGAATTGGAACTTTAATACTTTGGTCTATTGCACCTTTTAATATATTAAAAGGAATTTTATTAACAGGTCTTACTTTAGTGGTTTATAAAAGTGTTGCACCTGTGCTTAAAGGTGAACATGCAGATGGTAAACAAGTTGCTTAGTTAATGGCTAATTATAGAAATAGAAGTCCGGTACTTGTGTGTAAGTGCTGGATTTTTTTATTTATAAAATTGAATTTATGTACGATAAATAAATAAGGATTTGTTTAGAAAAAGTATTTTATATAAAGGGTGATGGATTTGGCAGGAATATGGAATATAAACAGCACCTATAGTGTTAACAATAAAAAAATATCCACTAAACTCTCCTTTGAAGTAGGAGAGAAGTTTTTAGCTAGAGTTATAGAATTAAATAAGGAATCTCAAAGTGTATTGTTAAAACTTTTAGATGGGTGGAAGTTTTCTGCGGATATAGAAAATCCAAGTGATATATCTAAAAATAAATTGCTAAAATTTCAGGTTGATGGTTTTGAAAATGGAAAGCTAAAGTTAAAAATTGTTGGAAAAAATCAAAAATCACCTGATAATATAAAAGATGCCATAGCATCTTTTATAAAGGAAAAATCTTTAGATTTAAGTAATAGTGACTATGAAATTATCAAAAGTATGGTAAAATATGAAATACCACTTACTAAGGAAAATATATCTAATATAAAAAGTCTTGTAGAATTTATGGATAAAATTAAAACAGATACTAGAGAAGAAGATTCATTTATTCAAAAATACCTTTTAAGTAGAAATATAACACCTGATAGCAGTGAAGGAGAAAATGTAACTAAGGTTTTGAAAAAATTTTTTAACAATCTAAAAAAAATAGATATTAAAGATGTACTTACTTTTATTGAAAATAATATAGATATAAACAGTGAAAATATAGAAAGTTTTAACAGAGTATTTAAAAAATCATCTACTATATATAAAAAAATTAATGATTTAAGTAAGGCATTTAAATTAGATACAAATAAATTACAAAGTTCTTCTAAATCATCTATAGATACGTTTATAAATACTAAAGAGAAAAATGAAAATTATGTTAATATACTGCAG
The DNA here is from genome assembly GCF_014050525.1 of Clostridium sp. cel8. GTDB lineage: Bacteria > Bacillota > Clostridia > Clostridiales > Clostridiaceae > Clostridium_B. Next base: position 124,352 of record NZ_JACGAG010000008.1, on the reverse strand, counting down.
AAAAATATTGATAAAACCTATAAAAATGCTGATACATCAGAAATAGCCCCAGTAAAAGATGATATAGGTGAAAAACAAGTGAAAAAAGATACCGTTGAACCTATAAAAAATCAGCAAGATAAGGGTAAAGTTAATATAGAGAAAGACATTTCAGATAGATTTAAAAGTGTAAAAAATCAAGAGGAAATCCCAAGCAGTATAGATGTGAATAAAGGCTTAAATGTACCTGAAAAAAATTCTAACCTAGTGTTAAAAAATCTTATAAATAATATTGCTAATAATATAAAAGAGCAAATAAACTTAAAGACTCATGAAATGGAAGACACAATAAATAAGGTAATGCAAAATACAGACGATAAAAGTTCAAATAATACTGTAAATTCTGATGCTATAAATATATTAAATAACAATATGAATGATTTTCGCATTTTTAATACAATATCTAATTCCTATTATTACATGGATCTTCCTTTTCAATTTAATAATAATAATTATGGATTCAAATTTATAATAAAAGATGACAGAAAAAGAGGGAAGAAAATTGACAGTACAAATGTTAAAATAGCTGCATCTATAAGTACAAAAAACCTAGGTATTGTTGATGCTTATTTAACTGTCAAGGATAAAAATATGGATATAAATATAAAAAGTGAAAAGAAATTTATAAACTTTTTAAAGGCCTATGGAGAAAAAATACTGGAGAGCTTATCTGACTTAGGATATAATATAGATATTGATTTTGATGAGAAAATTGAAGAGATGAATATATCTACATGTAGAGATTTTTTTCAGGACAGTGAAATAGGAACTATAAATACTAGAGCATAATTGTGAGGTATAGATTATGGATGAAAGAAAAAAAGCAGCTGCTTTAAAATATGATTCAAATTATAAGGCGCCAATAGTTAGTGCTGCTGGCATTGGTCAAATAGCTGATAATATATTGAAGAAAGCATCAGAGTCAAATGTGCCTATAGTATATGATAAAGAACTTGCTAATCTTTTAGTAAATGTAGATGTAGGAGATAATATACCCTTTGAATTGTATGATGCTGTTGCAAGAGTAATAGCTTATATAGTTGAGATAGATAATAATATAATTAAATGATAAGTTTTGAGTTTTAAAATATTATAGATATAGGTTGTGTAGAGGTGATTGAGTGAGTTTATTTGCTATATCTGACTTACATTTAGATGTAAGTGGAAGTAAGCCAATGGATGTATTTGGGGATTCATGGTTTGAACATGATAAAAAAATATATGCAAATTGGACAAAAAAAATAGAAAAAACTGATACTGTTTTAATATCTGGAGATATATCTTGGGCCATGCATATGGATAGTGGTCTTATGGATTTAAAATGGGTTCATGAATTGCCAGGGAGAAAAATATTTGTTAAGGGCAATCATGACTATTGGTGGACCAGTATAACTAAATTGAATAATTTGTATTCGGATATGGATTTTATTCAAAATAATTTTTTTACATATGAGGATTATGCTATATGTGGTACAAGGGGTTGGATTTGTCCTGGAAGTGAGAATTTTACAAGTCATGACGAGAAAATTTATAATAGAGAAATATTAAGACTAAAAAATTCTTTAAATTCTGCAGTGAGAGAAGGTTATAATAAATTTATTGTAATGATGCATTATCCACCTATAGGAGAAAAATTTATTGATTCAGGATTTATAGATGTATTTAAAGAATATGGAGTAAAAAAGGTAATATATGGACATATTCATGGTGATGCACTTTCAAAAGCAGTAGTTGGAAATATTGATGGTGTAGAATATATACTAACATCTTGCGATAATATAGACTTTGATCCTATAAAGATAATTTAAAATATTATTTTTAAATACATAGATTGAGGACATATATTGTGTGAAATAATTATGTCCTCTTTTTATTTAACAATTTATTTATAAATCTATCTATTTAGATTTTATTAAATCTTTTTGATCTCTTGCTAGGTTTTTGATTCTTGATGGACATGTTCTTGAGGTTATTACTTTGCTAAACCAAATAATGGAGTCCTCTTCATTTCCAGTACGTCTTGTTAATTCACCTATAAGATACATTATAGTAAAGCTATCCATTCCGTATATTGGAGATTGTTCATTGTAATATGCCTTAGAAAGGTTTTCAAGTGCCTTTTTTAAAAAGTCCTGTTCCTTTTTATTGTCTTCTTTAAGTCTATACATCCAGGCAAGTTTTAAGCAATTAATTGCCTTTTTACTACTTTTTGAATTTAAAACATAGTAATTTAAAAGAGAAAGTTTGTATCTTTGAATAGCAATATCTATGTTATAGACTTGAGGATAATTTTTAGGTCGCCATTTAGAAGAAATTTTCTCCTTTATTATTTCAGTATCTCTATCATGTATTTTTTTAAAATCTGTTTTTATAGCTGAATATCCACATTCATCACATACCCATACATCATAGAAATAAGGACTTATTTTTGAATATCTTATAAAAAAGTCAGAATCCCTACCAAGAATTCTATAAGACCCTTTTTTTATAGATCGCGCTTTAAATTCTGTTCCACATACAGGACAGGTTACTTTCTTATCATACAGCATATGAATTTGTTCTTTCGGATTATATAAAATTGAACTATATTCATTTTCGGACATTTAAGATTCCACCTTTTCCAATAGTAATAGTATAATTTAATTATATCAAAAATTCTGTAAGTGTTTTTAATATATTTTTGATTTTGTATGTTTTTTATTATAAAATTATTTTAGTTTATAATAAATTGTTAAATATAAAGACATATCCATATAGAGGTGAAGAATATGGCAGTAGGAGAATGGAAAGATTTTTTAATACCTTATCAGCAAGCAGTTGAAGAATTAAAAGTTAAAATTAAAAGTATAAGACGTGAATGTAGGAGAAGAAATGAGTATTCGCCTATAGAATTTGTCACGGGAAGAGTTAAGGAAATATCTAGTATACTTGAAAAGGCTGATAAATTCAATATACCTTTTGATAGGATAAAATATGAAATGGAAGATATAGCAGGCATAAGGGTTATGTGCCAGTTTGTAGATGACATTCAAAGAGTAGTTGAAATACTTAGAAATAGAAAAGATATGAGTATAGTTTATGAGAAAGATTATGTAACTAATGTAAAGGAAAGCGGATATAGGAGTTATCATGTGATAATAAAGTATCCAATAAATATGGTAGAAGGGCAGCAGGTTATACTTGCTGAAATTCAAATAAGAACATTGGCAATGAATTTTTGGGCTACTATAGAGCATTCTTTAAATTATAAGTATAAACATGAAATACCTGACTATATTAAAGATAGATTAAAAAGTACTGCTGATCTTGCTTTTAACTTGGATAGACAAATGTTAGAAATTAAAGATGAAATAAAAGATGCACAAAAGCTATTTGAAGTTAAATCTAGTATAGTATCGGATATAATGAATAATATAATTACACTATCTTCAATGGGTAAACTTGCAGAATCAACTAGATATCAAAAAGAATTGAATAAACTTCTTGAAGAAGGAGAAGTATTTGAACTCATAGATTTACTTGAGTCTACAAAAAAAGTTATTAGGATGTATAATAAATAATTAAGTAATGAAAGAAAAATGGTTATAGATTTTGTTTCGCCAAATCTATAACCATTTTTATTTTAAAACCTATTTTGCTACTATATTTACAAGTCTTCCTTTTACAACTATTACTTTCTTAATTTCCTTTTCTCCTATAGCAGACTTTACATTTTCTTCTTTCAATGATAGTTCTTTTATCTCATCTTCTGATAAATTAGGTGCAATGTTTATTTTGGATTTTATTTTACCATTTACTTGAATGGCAATTTCAACAGTATCTTTTACAAGTGCCTTTTCATCAAAATCAGGCCACTTTTGATTGAATATTGAATAAGGCTTTCCTAGAAATTCCCATTCTTCTTCTGAAAAATGAGGTGCGAAAGGAGCTAAAATTCTTACAAGATCAATTATACTGTCTTCAAGAAGTTTAACATTTTTACTCTCTATTTTCAAATATTTTGATAGAGCATTTGTAAATTCCATAATTCTGGCTATTGCCGTATTAAACTGAAATTTGTTAGTATCTTCAGAAACTGATTTTATAGCAAAGTTCCTAACGTAGTTAAGGTCTTTTTCAGCTTTATCCATAGAAGTTTTAGTATTTTTAGGATTATCTATATATTGTTTTGCTTGAGTTATGATTCTTTCAACTCTATCTACAAATTTGCTCATAGATTTAATTCCATCATCACTCCAAGCACCACCTTCTGAATAATCAAATCCAAACATAAGGTACATTCTAAATACATCTGCACCATATTGTTTTATGTAATCATCAGGTGATATTGTATTACCTTTTGATTTACTCATTTTTTGACCATCTGGACCTAATATTACTCCCTGATGTCTAAGAGATAAGAATGGCTCATCAAAGTTTAAATATCCCATATCTCTAAGTGCTTTTGTAATAAATCTAGCGTATAAAAGATGCATACAAGCATGTTCACGTCCACCTACATAAACATCAACTGGAAGCATTTTATCTATTTTATCTTTGTCAAAGGCTTTTTCGCTATTTTTGTTATCAACATATCTTAAATAATACCATGAAGAACATACAAATGTATCTAAAGTATCTGCTTCTCTCTTTGCAGGTCCACCGCAGCAAGGACATGTTGTATTCATAAATTCTTCTGATTTTAATAGTGGTGATTTTCCATCAGGGGAGAATTCTACGTTATATGGGAGTTCTACTGGAAGTTTATCTTCTGGTACAGGAACAGTTCCACATTTTTCACAATATACTATAGGAATAGGAGTTCCCCAATATCTTTGTCTTGATATTAACCAATCTCTCAATCTATAATTTACTTTTTCAGATCCCAGGTTCATCTCTTCAAGTTTCTTTGTTATTGCCTTTTTCCCCTCTTTTGTAGTTAGTCCATTGAATTCACCGCTGTTTATTATCTTACCATGTTCTACATAAGGAAGAGAAGTACCTCCTTCTATAACTCTTTCAATAGGAAGATTGTATTTTTTTGCAAAATCAAAATCCCTTTCATCGTGAGCAGGAACTGCCATTACAGCACCAGTACCATATGTATTTAGAACATAATCACCTATCCATATTGGAACTTTTCTTCCGTTTATAGGGTTTATTGCATAGGCACCAGAGAATACACCGGTTTTCTCTCTTGAAATTGACTGCCTTTCAATGTCACTTTGTTTTTTTGCAGCTTCTTTATATGCTTCTACTTGATCTTTATATTCTGCTGTTGTCAATTTATCTACTAAACTATTTTCTGGAGATAGAACTACATAAGTTACACCAAATAGTGTATCTACCCTTGTAGTGAAAACACTGAATTCAAGATCAGAATCTGCAACTTTAAAAGTTACATTAGTACCTGTGGATTTACCTATCCAATGTCTTTGCATTGCCTTTGTAGTTTCAGGCCAATCAAGTTTATCTAGATCTTGAAGAAGTTCTTCTGCATAATCTGTAATTTTCAAAAACCATTGAGTTAAATCCTTTTTAGTAACTTCAGTGCCACATCTTTCACAATAACCATCTTGAACTTGCTCATTTGCCAATACTGTTTTACAACTTGGGCACCAGTTTACAGGAGCATTTTTTCTATAAGCTAAACCGTGTTTATAAAGTTGTAAGAATAACCATTGATTCCACTTGTAATAATCAGGGTGGCAGGTAATTACTTCATTTTCCCAGTTAAACATTGCACCCATAGATCTTAATTGCTTTTCCATTGTGGCAATGTTTTTTTCTGTTGAATCACTTGGATGGATTCCAGTTTTTATAGCAAAGTTTTCAGCTGGAAGACCAAAAGCATCAAATCCCATAGGCTGGAATACATTATATCCTTTCATCTTTTTGAATCTTGCCCAAGAATCTACTGGAGCATAATTAAACCAATGACCAGCATGTAATTTACTTCCAGATGGATAGGAGAACATCTCAAGTACATAGAGTTTTTTATCTAGGTTACTATCATCAAATTTATAGATATTTGTTTTTTCCCACTTGGTTTGCCACTTTTTATCAATTTTAGTACTATACATAAAATCTCTCCTTTTATTTATTTATAACGATAATATAAAAAAACTCTCCATCTCCTAAAAAGAGACGAAAAGCTTACTTTCCGCGGTACCACTCTCATTAAATCAATAAATGATTTCCCTTAAAATATAACGGACTTTACCGTGCCTGATTTTTTCAGACAAGCTCTTAAGGTCGAGTTCATATTTTAAATCAACACTGTTTTTCAGCTAACAACAGCTCTCTTTAGTGATCTAAATATTACTATTCCTTATTCAAAGCTAAATATTAACTTATTTCACATTTTATAATATATAATAATACTTTGTCAAGAATAATTCAAAAAAAGAACTCATAAAGAGTTCTTTGGCTGCCCATGCTGGACTCGAACCAACAAATGCCTGTTCCAGAGACAGGTGCCTTACCATTTGGCGAATGGGCATTATCTAAAAATTATCGACACAACATATTATATCATTTTAAATTTATATGTCAATATAAAATTTACAAGTTTTTAGCCCATATTAATACAATTTTGTCTTACCAATTCTTTTATTTGCAAAATTTATAATTAAAGTAATTAAGTAGTCATATAGAATAAATGATATTTGAAGTAATATCATGATCCAATATATTGCAAATTTAAAATTGAATAGCCCTGGAAAAAACAAATTGTATATTAAAAGCATAATTGCAGCACATATATTTACAAATACTAATTTTAGTATTATTTCAATAACTAGTTTATGAAGTTTTTCTGTGTATAATTTTACAAAACCGTAGGATCCAAAGAATAATACATATGCAATTACAGTAATATCAAGACCACATATTAAAAATGACAATATTGAAGTTGAAATATAAACTACTATTGAATTCTTTACATCTGTAATTACTATGGAAAGAGGTATAATAAAAGACGCAAGTGCTAGTATATAAGCTTTGTTTACAGGCATTATCCTACTTAAATATATTAAAAGCACGCCAATAGCTGTAAGTATACCACCTTTGGCCATATACATGGCTTTACTCGAATCATTAGACATTCTCTAAACCTCCTTTGAGCTTAGGCTTATAATAAATATTAACAACCACCGCCACCACCACTGCATAGACAATCCAGGCAATAGAGTGTTGCACATATATTACATATATCCGAATCTCCTCTATTGCCATAAGGCTGTCTATAAGTTGTATTCATGTTTTGCATTCTATTTAATGCAGACCTATATTTAAAGTTATTTGGTTCTAAACTGCAAGCAGTATTTAAATTCATAAATGCATCATTATACCATCCGCGTCTCATGTTTAGCATCCCCATTAGATAATTCCATTCAGCGTCACGCGTTGTACATCTAGCAAGTTTTTCCTCAGCACTTCTTATATTTCCATTGTTTATATCAAATTCTATAGATTGATACAAATCTGAGTTTTGTGTATAGTTAGTGCTTTCACTATTATATGAGCTATTTTGGTAACTGGAACTAGAAGAATTTTTCATAAGTTGGTCATAAGCCGCATTTATATCTCTCATTTTTTCTTCTGCTAATTCTCTTAAAGGATTGTTACCATACTGATCAGGATGATATTTTTTTGCTAAGTTTCTATATGCTTTTTTTATTTCTTCTTTTGAAGCATTTTCTTTAATTCCAAGTACTTCATAAGGATTTTTCATTTTTATATACTCCTCTCTTAAATACTGTATCCATTTTTTCTAAAAGGCCATATTGTAAAATATTATAGAGTAGTTCTTTATTTTTTTTTATTGGAAGTTTATTAAAAATATCCATGCATTGGGAGGCACAGGTACCTAAAATAAAATCAACTCTATCTTTAATTTTGGGGTAAAATTCATGGAAGCATAGTTTTTTATCATTAAAACATCTATTTAAAACATTAAATTTGTTTTTTTTCATATCATTTTTTAAGTCGTCTAAAGCATCTATTATGTATATCCATTTTCCAAGATTATATCCAAACCAATATAAATTTTCATTGTATTCAGATGTATAATTGGACAATATAAAGGCAGTAAGTTGTGAAAAGTGATCACATATCTTATCAAATGATTTAATTTCATTATTATTTTCAACCTGAGATAGCTTGTATAGACTATCTTTTATATGTTTCATATTATGTTTAAATTCTTTAGGAAATTTATTTAAGTATATTTTAAAAACACTAGATAGTAATAAATCTTTTTTAGAATTATCATCTTCTATGTTATCTAGAAGTTTATAGTAAGTTAATCCTATATTGCAAAATGCAGCATACTTTAGAGCAGCATTATCTTGTAGTATTGTCCTCTTTTTACTAGGATGAACAAAGCAGATCTGTTTTTTATATACAGGACTTTCACAAGACAGACTATCTAAAAATATGGCTAAAAATGTCATATCATAATTTAAAGCTGTTCTGGGAAGGTTACCAATATTATCCCTTATTGACCTGCATAGTCCACAGTAATAGGCTTTGAATTTCTCGTAGTCTTTTACTTTAAGCTCAGGGATGCATGGAGTTATGTAACCGAACATAATTGTAAATTACCTTTCTCTATTAATTATTTCGTATATAGTATCAGAAGTTGTATCTTTTATATTATATCCGAGAAGATTTACTATTTCATTTAATTCATCATTGTTATCTGTTTCTATTTCTAAATAGGGAAAAGGACAAAAGGATTTATCATTTATATCTATTTCTATAAGACTGTGTTTATATTTATAACTTTCTCTATACTTTTTTATATCTTGATAGAGTACTAGACCTAGAGATTCAAATATTTTTTTCCCTATATTTTCATCAGATATCTTAATTTCATTTTCCTCCATTACTTTGTATATGCCTTGACTGACTAATTTTTTTGTAGTCATATAGTATTCTTTTGAATTTTTAAGTAAGTTATCTACAACCCTTATTCTAGCATATCCCTTGTTTTTTATTAAACGCTTATCGGGATAATCATATATACTGTTTATTTGATTTTCCATTTTTACTTTTTTGGCATTCATTGACTTTAATCTATTTCTTATATTGTCTACATCTATTTTTATTATTCTAGTTTCAAATTCTTTCAAAATATCACTTCACTTTTAAAAATATTACTAGTTTGAATTATATCATAAATAGCTATTATATAAAATAAGATTAGCTCCTATAAACACAGAAGCTAATCTTATTTTATATAAGTTTCTATTCTTAGTTAAACGTAAACGGAATTTAACTAAATGTCTAGTCTAATGAATTAGCAGAACCTAATACATTGTCTATTTTGTCTTCTACAACTTTTTGTATATAATCTCTTCCTGCTCCTAAATATTTTCTTGGATCAAATATTTCTGGATGATCTCCAAATGTCTTTCTTACTGCAGCAGTCATAGCTAATCTCAAGTCTGTATCCATATTGATTTTACATACAGCCATTGAAGATGCCTTTCTAAGCATATCTACTGGTATACCCTTAGCATTAGCTATATTTCCACCGTATTTATTGCAAGTATTAACAGCTTCTGGGTCTACAGCTGAAGCACCATGAAGAACTATTGGGAAATTAGGTAATTTTTCCTGTACTTTTTCTAATATATCAAATCTTAAAGAAGGTTTAAAGTTTGGTGGAAATTTGAATGCACCATGAGAAGTTCCAATAGCTATTGCCAATGAGTCAATTCCAGTTTTCTCTACAAAGTCTTTAGCTTGATCTGGATCTGTGTATATATGTTCATCTGCAGATACGTCATCTTCAACTCCTGCTAAAACTCCAAGCTCAGCCTCTACTACTACTCCATGAGCATGAGCATATTCAACTACTTCTTTTGTTTTCTTTACATTTTCATCATAATCGAAGTGAGATCCATCAAACATAACAGATGTAAATCCGTGTTCTATACATAACTTAACAGTATCTAAATCTGGACCATGGTCTAAATGTAGTGCTGCGTCAATACCGGATTCATCTACTGCTGCATTTACCATTGCCTGTATATATTTAGGACCAGCGTATTTTATTGCACCTGCTGAACATTGAATTATAACAGCAGAGTTTTTAGCCTTTGCACCTCTTATTACACCTTGAAGTATTTCAAGATTATTGATATTAAAGGCACCTATAGAGTATTTTCCAGCATAAGCCTTTTTAAACATTTCTTTTGTAGTAACTAATGCCATTTGTATTCCACCTTTCGAAAAATTTTATTTTTAAAATTATATTAATAACAATATACAAATAATCCAATAAGGGGACTAAATAAGTCCCACTGGGACTTTAATGATAACTTTCATAATCTATTATAATCCAATATACAGATATTTTCTATAGTTTAATTATAAATTATTTTATAAGTTTTGTTAATTAATGATAATATTTAAACGATATCTTAATATATAGCTTTATATTGAGTAAAGATGAACTTAAATATTTTAAAATAAGTTATATATATTTGCATCTTCAAGTTCACTTATAGATTTTAGAATGTTCTCTATTATATTTATAGAGATAAGACATTGTTCCTTATTTTTGTAAGTTATATATTCATTTAATTTATCTATTTCATTGTTTATATCATCTAATTCATTGTTATTTGTAAACATGGATATTTTATGAGAATATGTATTCCATATATTCTTGAATTCTTCTAAAGAAGCATTTGCTTTTTCAAAGGAATTAGAATTTATTGAATTTTCTATTTTGAATGTTGAACAGTTAAGTTCATAAATAGCTTTTTTTAAGCCGTTTACAGAGAAACCTATACATATAACCATAATTATAAATATAGTTATAGAAGTTATTGTACTTCTCATTTTATCACATCCATTTCCCATAATTAATATTTTATTTCTTACATTGATAAAATAATTTACCTTTTGAATCTATCATGGCTATTAATACATCTTCTACTGAATCTATATTATCTTTCTTTAGTTTATTATTTAACCAACTTTTATCTTTATTTATTATTTTTAAATTTTTCAAATTAAGCTTTCCATCTAGTATTAAAGTTATAGGCAATCTATCTTGTGGGGATGTGACTTTCATATCCTCTTTTGTTACTGGTGAAAGGTTAGTTTTTGGTATTACTGAAATTTTTCCGCTAGTTTCAAGTACAGCATATTCTATATCTGATATGTTGTAATAGCCTTGGAGCCGTAGTTCTTCCAATAAATCATTTAAGTTGAATTTTTCACGCCTAAGTTCTTTTAGGTTTAGTACTCCTTTGTTTATAAGTATAGTTGGACTTCCACTGAATAAAAGTCTCATTTTTTCACTTTTAAGCTGCAAGAAGGCAATAGTGCTTTGTAAAAATAAAAGTGTGATTATTGGAATAATGCCTCTTAATATTGATATTCTTGTATCTTGCATGGGAAGAGAAGCAAGCTCAGATATCATAATTGCAATTACAAGTTCAAAAGGTTCCATTTCACCTATTTGTTTTTTACCCATGAGCCTCATAGAAATTATTACAACTGTGTAGAGTATAATTGTTCTAAAAATTACAATGAACACAAAATCACCTCTGTATTATATTTTGCATTAATGATAAAAATATGACTAAAATTATCACATTTATATGCATTCATGACGTATAATGATATTGTGAAATTTTTTTTAAGGAGATGAGAAAATGAGCGAGTTATGTTGTCCACATGAATCAAGTGATTTTTATGATAATGATTTCAGTAACAAGTTAGAAGTAAAAATAAAAGATAAAATTGTATATATAAGTAAAGGGACAAACTTATATAAAATATATAAAAAATATTGTTATGGCAAAAATAATAATGCAGTTTTAGCAAAGTTAAATACAAAGTATTTGGATTTAAGGGATACATTAGAGGAAAGTGGAAATTTTGAAGTAGTTGATTTGTCAAATACTGTGGGGAATATGGTCTATGAAAGAACTCTTCAATTTGTGCTTATTAAAGCTACCTATGATATTTTCAGTGATGCACAACTTATTATAGAACATTCACTTGGAAAGGCAGTTTATGGAGAGATTTGCAAAAAGGTTCCTCTAAATTCTACAGATATAAAGAAGATAAAGGATAGAATGATTGATATAATAAATAGAGATATTCCTATAAATAGAATTGAAGTTAAAAGGGAAAAAGCTAGAGAGATTTTTGAAAGATATAATATGCCAGGTAAGATAAAGATATTAGATCAGTCTAATTTAGATTGGATACAATTGTATGAATTAGAAGGAAGATATGATTATTTTTATGGACCATTAGCTTATTCAACAGGAGTATTAAAACTATTTGATCTTGTATACTATGATTCAGGATTTTTATTAGTCTATCCAGATCAAAAAGAGCCTCATATATTGCCTAAAATTGTTGAATATAAAAAACTTAATAAGATATTTACTGAAACTAAAAATTGGCAGAATATATTAGAAGTATCGGATGTTGGATCATTAAATGAAAAAGTTAAAAATAACGAGATGCCATATATGATAAGAGTTGCAGAAGCACTGCATGAAAAGAAAATTGCATATATTGCAGATATGATAAGTAAGAAAGACTCTGCAAAAATTGTATTGATTTCAGGACCAACCTCATCTGGTAAAACTACTTTTTCAAGAAGGCTTGCTATACAACTTGGAGTAAATGGTTATAAGCCTATTGCTATTTCACTAGATGATTATTTTGTAGATAGAGCACATACACCTAGAGATGAAAATGGAAACTATAATTTTGAATCAATATATGCATTGGACTTGAAGCTATTTAATGAAAATCTTCAAATGCTTATGAATGGAAAAGAAGTAGAAATTCCTAAATTTGATTTTAAAACTGGACAGAGAAATTGGACAGGAAAAAAGATAAAATTACCTAAAAATGGTATAATAATAATAGAAGGAATACATGCTTTAAATGATATACTGACATCTTCTATACCTAATAAAAATAAATTTAAAATATATGTAAGTGCTCTTACTCAGTTAAATATTGATAATCACAATAGAATAGCTACAACAGATGTAAGAATAATAAGGAGAATAGTAAGGGATTATATATCAAGAGGATATAATGCAGAGGATACTTTAAAAATGTGGCCTTCTATAAAAAAAGGTGAAGAAAAGAATATATTTGTATTCCAGGAAAATGCAGATGTAATGTTTAACTCAACTTTGGTATATGAACTCTGTGTTTTAAAAAAATATGCGCTAAAAGAACTCAGAAAAATAAAAGAAACAAGTGAGGTATATTGGCAAGCAGAAAGGCTTATAAATTTTTTAAATTTTTTCCAAGATGTAGATGAGGATCTTGTAGCTGACAATTCCATATTGAGAGAATTTATTGGAGGTAGTTGTTTTTATAAATATTAAGGGTGTATTATTGAATGAAAAATAGGAGTGATTTATATGCGAGAGTATGGGATTTTTGATATTATAGGTCCTGTTATGATAGGACCGTCTAGCTCGCATACAGCAGGTGCAGCTAGACTTGGAAAGATTGCAAGAATTATATCGGGAAAAGATATAAAGAAAGTGAAGTTTTATCTTCATGGCTCTTTTGCAAAAACTTATAAAGGACATGGTACAGATAAGGCTCTTGTTGCAGGAATAATTGGTATGGATCCATGGGATGACAATTTGAGAAATTCAATAGAAATAGCAAGAAAGCAAGGCATTGAATTTCAATTTATAGAAAGTGATCTTGGAGATGTCCATCCAAACACAGTGAAGTTTGTTGTAACTAAAATGGATGGAAGTGAAGTTGAAATAACGGGAGCCTCTATAGGTGGAGGTAATATAAAAGTAAGCGAAATAAACGGCAATGAAGTTGAGTTTACAGGTAACTATCCAACTCTTGTTATAAATCATTATGATGTTCCTGGAATGATAAAAGACGTATGCGAAATATTATACAAATATAAGATAAATATAGCTTTTATGAGAGTTTACAGAACTAGCGGTAAGGGGTCAACTGCACTTATGGTTTTTGAGTTAGACGATTTTGTAAGTGAAGATCTTGTAGGTGAAATAGAGGAGATTCCAAATATAAGAAAAGCTATAATTATAAATCCTGTGTTGGAGGAACTATAAAATGGTAAATTGTGGAGAAGAACTTATAAGAGTATGTAGTGAAAAGAATATTAAAATATGGGAATATGCACTTGAAAATGAAGCTAAATCTACAGGGGTTTCTGCAGATAAAATAATTGAAAAAATGAAAAATAATTTAAAAATAATGAAAAACTCTGCAGAGTATGGAATGAAACACAGAGTAAAATCTATAAGCGGATTAATAGGAGGAGATGCATATAAATTAAATGAATACATAAAAAAAGGAAACTCTTTAACGGGAGATTTTAACTTGAAGCTAATGGCAAGGGCACTTTCATGTTCAGAAGTAAATGCTGCAATGGGAAAAATAGTGGCAGCTCCTACAGCAGGTTCCTGTGGAATTTTGCCTGCAGTTATAATAAGTGTAGGAGAAAAACTAGAAAAAAGTGAAGATGACCTTGTAAAGGCATTACTTACAGCAGGTTGTATTGGAATGATTATAGCTAAAAATGCAACTATTTCAGGAGCTGAAGGAGGTTGTCAGGCTGAATGTGGATCTGCCTCTGCCATGGCAGCAGCTGCAGTTGTGGAAATGATGGGTGGAACAGTGGAAATGGCGCTAAATGCTTCTGCAATAGTTATAAAAAATATACTAGGATTGGTGTGTGACCCTGTAGCTGGACTTGTAGAGATACCTTGTGCAAAGAGAAATTCCTTTGGGGCAATAAATGCAGTTTCAGCAGCAGATATGGTTATGGCAGGAATCTCAAGTAAGATACCTTTTGATGACACAGTTTCTGCACTTTATGATGTTGGAAGACGTATGCCATGTGAACTTAGAGAAACAGCACTTGGAGGACTTGCTGTAACTAAAACAGGTCTAAAACTTAAGGAAAAAGTTTTGAATAAAGATGCAGAAGCTAAATATTAGATTTATAGAATGTGTTTTGACTGTCTAAAGATTCTCTTTTTGGTTTATCTATATTGGAATAGGTACCATCACTATTTAGTTTCTTGGTGCCTATATTGCTCTTTAAATATATATTAAGTATTTTTTTAATCCTTTTCTTAATTTTTATATCTTCAATTGGAAATAATAATTCAACTCTTTTGTCAAGATTTCTCCTCATCCAATCAGCACTAGATAAAAATATCATCTCTCTGCCGTTTCCATAGAAGTAGAATATTCGGCTGTGTTCTAGAAATCTTCCAACTATACTTATTACATTTATGTTATCGCTTATTTTGGGAATATTAGGTTTTAAACAGCATATTCCACGCACAATAAGATCAATTTTAACTCCAGCTGAAGATGCTTTATATAAATTTTCAATGATTTCTGTATCAACTAGAGAATTCATTTTAGCAACTATTCTAGCTGGCCTTCCTTTAAGTGCATTTTGAATTTCGCTATCTATAAAATATAAGAATCTTTCTCTAAGATTTAAAGGTGCAATACATAATTTCTTTAAGTTTTTTGGTATGGAATGAGCACTAAGCATATTAAATATTATAGAAGCATCTTCTCCATAATCAGGATTTGAGGATAAAAGACCTATATCCGTATATATTTTTGCTGTTATATCATTATAATTTCCAGTACCCATATGTACATATCTTTTTATACCAGACTTCTCTTTTCTAACTATTAAAAGTAGTTTACAATGAGTTTTAAGTCCTACAAGTCCATATATAACATGGCATCCTGATTTTTCTAGCTGCTTTGCCCAGGATATATTGTTTTCTTCATCAAATCTAGCTTTTAATTCTACAAGAACGGTAACTTGTTTTCTATTTTCAGCTGCGGAAATTAATGCTTTTACAATAGGGGAATCGCCACTTACTCTGTATAGGGTTTGTTTTATGGCCAGCACTGAATCGTCTACAGCAGCTTGTTTTATAATACTTACTATAGGATCAAAGGAGTCATAGGGATGATGAAGGAGTATATCTCCTTTTGATATAATTTTAAATATATCATTATTATCTATGTTTTTTAGAGGATTGAAAGGCTGTATGGTGCTATAACATAGATAATTGTATTCTTTTATATTTATAAGTTCCTTTAGAAATGTAAGATCTAAAGGAGTATTTATTTCATACTCTTGATCTTTTGATACCTCAATTTCCCTTTCTATAATATCAATTATTTCTTTATCCATTCCTTGTTCAACTTCAAGTCTTACAACTGCACCCCATCTGCGTTTTTTTAGAAATTTTTCTATTGTACCAAGCAGATCCTCAGCACCTTCTTCATTTAATGTTAAATCAGCATTTCGTGTAATTCTGTAGCAACCTACAGCTATTATATTTGAAGTTCCAAACAGTGAAGACAAATTGGCCTTAATCAAATCCTCAAGCATTATTATATCCAAGCCATTTTCAGATGGAACTTTAATTATTCTTTTTAATACTGAAGGTACTTGTACTGTAGCAAAAGTTTTTTTCCCATTTTCATCTATTAAAAGACCTATGTTTAAACTCTTGTTTAAAATAAGTGGGAAAGAAGTACTTCTGTCTATTATCATTGGAGTGATTACTGGAAATATATTTTTGTGATAATAATCTTTAATATAGGAAAGTTGCTGGCTATTCAATTGTCTTAATGTTAGAAAGTGTATTCCTTCATTTTCTAGAGCCGGCTTTAAAGAGTTATTGAAGTAATTACATTCATCAGACATTAATTTAGCAACACTTTTGTAAATTTTTTTTAATTGCTGTTTTGGGGTTAGACCTGAAGGATCCTTTTTATTGAATTTTGCTTTCATTTGGTCTAATAGAGAACCAACTCTTACCATAAAAAATTCATCTAGATTGGAACTTGAAATTGAAATAAATCTGAGTCTTTCAAACAGTGGATGTTTTGTATTTTGACATTCTTCAAGAACTCTTTTATTGAATTGTATCCAGCTTAACTCTCTATTTATAAAATATTTATAGTCGTTGAATTTGCTCATTTTATACGCCCCATAAGTATTAGTATGATTTTGTTTATCATATATATTTGATTATTCCCTAATTTAAAGTAAATATTTATGTATTCAAAATATTATCAGAGGTATTGTTACATAATAGAATTGATATTAATTTTATTAAAACATTATTTCGTATTTTCAAAGAGGTGAGTCTATGGATAAAATAGCTATAATAGATATTGGTTCTAATTCTATGAGGATTGTAATTGTAAAAATTTCTAAAGATAGAGCTTATGAGGTTTTAGATGAACTTAAATATTCAGTTCGTTTAGGAAAAGATATGACAGAAAATGGAGCTCTAAGTGAAGACAGGATTAAAGCTGCAATGGAAGCTCTAGCACATTTTAAACGATTGTGTGATGCTAATAATGTGAATAAAATTATTGCAGTTGCAACTGAGGCTGTGCGGAAAGCTTCAAATAAAATTGAATTTATAAAAATGGTAAAAGAAAAATTTCAAATTGATGTAAGGATATTAACTGGTGAAGAAGAATCATATTATGATTATCTAGGGGTTATAAATAGTATAGATATACAATCTGGACTTATTGTGGATATTGGAGGAAGCAGCATGGAACTTATACTTGTTAAAAATAGAAGTATTAAAAATTGTATAAGTGTTCCCATGGGAGCTATAACACTTACAGATAAGTTACTATCTATAGATGGGGATATTTATAAGAAATCAAAAGGTTTAATTAAATATATAAAGGAAGTATTTAATTCCATTGATTTTTTAAAGGAGGTAGAGAATGTTCCTCTTATAGGAATTGGGGGAAGTTTTAGAACTGTTGGGAAAGTTCATAGAAATAAGGTATCTTATCCATTTAATAACTCTCATAATTATGTTATTTCACGGAAAGATATTATTCAAATTTATAATTCATTAAAATACAAGGAAATATCTAAATACAGAGAAGTAAAGGGAATATCTAAAGATAGGTGGGATATATTTCCAGGAGCTTTTATAGCTATTGTAACTTTAGTGAAGTATTGCAATTTTAAGAAAGTGATTATAAGTGGAAATGGAATAAGACAAGGACTTATATATAAAATGACAATTACTTCAGATGATCATGTAATTGAAAATATGTTGAATTTTTCTTTGAATACTATAATACATAATTTCAATTTAAATCAGGAGCATGTAAAAAGAGTATGGGAATTTTCAAAGGAAATAAGTAAAAATATTGTTCCAGAACTTTACTCAAACAATTCTAATTATAAGATTTTGAAGACAGCTGCATATTTGCATGATTGTGGAGTATTTATTGGATCTAATAGACAAACAAAGTATTCATTTTCAATAGTAAGAGATATAAAAATATATGGACTTACACATAGACAACAGTTAATGGCTGCTTTTGTAATATCTAATTTTGAAGATTATAAAATTAGAAAATCCTATTATTTTGGAAGCATAATTAAAAATAAGGATGTTGTATTGATACAGAAGATGAATGTGATTTTAAATATAGCTAAAGCTTTGGATAGAGCATCAGATGGAAATATTGTAGATGTTAAAATAAGTAGTGATAAGGATAAGGTACTTTTAAAAATTAAATCAAAGATGAGTCCATCTCTTGAATTAACTACAGTTTCATATTATGAATACAACTTTGAACAGGTATTTGGGAAAAAACTCATTGTGAATTATAAATAAATATTGTGAGTTATAAATAATAAATAAGCATCTCTTATCATATAATATATAAATTATTTAATGGGAGATTATTTATGCTTGATATATGTAAATATTTTAGCTTTAAATCAGCACTTTACCTTGGAGAAAAATATGATGTAAATGGCAGTGCAAATCATGAAATTAGAGTTGGATCTTTTGCAGCTGCAATATTTGATGAAACTATGGGACTTCATAAATTATCTGAAATGTATAGGAATATTTTATGTTGTAGTGCACTTATACATGACATTGGATATTTTGTAAGTAAAGCTAAACATCATAAACATACTAGGTATATAATTTTAAATGATTCTATACTGGACGCTGTACCTAATTCTCTTAGAAGGTCTATGGCTATAATAGCTTCTAGTCATAGAAGAAATATAGATAAAGGTATTAAACATTATGATAGAGATGAACGTAAAAAATTAAAAATGCTAATATCTATGTTGAGAATTTCTGATGCACTAGATAGTCCTCATAAAAAATATACTATCCTAGATAAAATAGTTCTTGATAAAAAACATTTAACATTTTATATAGATAGTAGTGAATTTCAGAAGACTCTGATAAAATTTAATACTAAGAGTAAATTATTTAATGATATATTTAATATAGAAACACGATTAGAACCAAAGTAAGTCATAATTAAATATATTAATTTTGAATATATTTAATTATATGTATAATACTTATAGTAATTAAGAGGGGATTTATATGTCTCATAGAAAAATGATAGAAGATTACTATTGTGATATAAATAATTTGACAGATATTCTAGGCAAGTTAACTAATTCATATAGACTATTAATAGGTGGTGCTAGCGAGCTTAATAGTGTTGCACTTGCGCATAAAAAAGATGTGAAGTCAGCTATAAATAGGGCAAATAAACTTGGGGATACTATTGACAAGATAATAAGTTCAATAAATAAATCAAGTCGCTGTTATGCAGATTATTGTGAATTGAAATCCCAACTTATAAAAGATAAAATTAAAATAGAATATATGGCAAATGAAATTAATGAAGATCTATTTATAAATGACTTGGATGAGTTGTATGAAGAAGATAATGATGGGGGACATGATAATAAATAAAAAAGTGGGAATTACCCCACTAGATATTAAAATTTCTTAAATCTATGTGTAGATATCATTAAATAAGAAAGTAATATTATAAGTAAAATGACAAATTTGGTATGAATTGGATGTCTAAATGTAAATAAACAAAACAAAGCTATAAACATACCTGCAAATGTTATAGGTATACCTAAAAAGTTACCATCAAAGTCAGTTATATTGTATCTTGCCAGTCTATATGCTCCTGATAGTGGAAGTATTAGAACTATAATATAACCTAATAATCCAAGAGTAGAAAAATTATAAACATTAAATATTAATACTGAAGGCGCAACTCCAAATGATACCAAATCTGCAAGAGAATCCAATTCTTTACCTAATTCACTAGATACATTCAAGTATCTGGCTACTCTTCCATCATATCTGTCAGCTAAACAAGCAAATAAAATAAAAAAAATGGCTAATTTATATTCTTCTTGAAAAGACATCATAAGAGATATTACCCCACAGCCAAGATTTGCCAGTGTAAATGCGTTTGGCAAAGAACTCTTAGCTATTTTAGTCACTATTATCACTCCCCAATATATAAAGAATAAATAATCCTTTAAAATATATTTATATACTTATATTTTATTATAACTCATTTTATTCATTATAGTAAACGAAGTATTATAAATTTTTTGTAAAATAAGTATTTGTCAATAAGTTATAATTATCTAATGAAAAATACACTATAATATAATTGTAACATGCTTTTATATTTGGTATATTTATATTTAATAATTCTATTATGGAAGTAGTTGCTTTACATGGATAATAAAAGGATATATATTAAAAAAAATATTATAAAAATAATATTAGTATTTATACTTATTATTTTTATAATATCTATTATACACAAATATGGTAAATATTTCTACATAATAAAGTTGAATACTATTATAAATTTTATAAAAAGTTATGGAAAATTTTCTGCTGTAGTATTTATAATTATATATACACTAAAACCAATTTTGTTTATAGTTCCATCATCTGTTCTATCTATTATTGCAGGATATGTTTATGGTCCATATATAGCTATTATTTTAAATATGATTGGCTGTATTGGAGCTGGTACTATAGCTTTTTTTATAGCAAGATTATTTGGAAGATCTGTTGTAGATAAAATTATTAAAGGAAAAGTTCTTAAGTTAGACAATAATATAGAGAAAAATGGATTTAAAATTATTCTTTTTATGAGGCTCTCATTCATATTTCCTTATGATACCTTAAGTTATACTGCAGGACTTACAAAAATGAAATACAGTGATTTTATTTTTGGAACTACTTTTGGAATAATTCCTGAAATGATTAGCTATTCATTTATGGGACATAGTATGATAAAACCATTCTCAATAAAATTTTTTATTCCAGTAATATTTTTGACATTAGTAGTAATTATTACAGTGATTTTAAAAAAAAGGACAAAAAATATCCAATAATTTATATGTAAGAAAACCTTATATATGACACATAATAAATCTGCAAATAAATTTATGAGGTGATTTATTATGAAAATAAGAGATATAATGACTGAATCTGTAGTTAGTCTTAATGCAAATGACACTATAGAAAGAGCAGCAGAACTTATGGCACAGTACAATATAGGTTCTGTACCTGTATGTGATGGAGATAAAGTGGTTGGAATAATAACTGATAGAGATATTGCCATACGATGTTCTTCACAGGGACAAAACACAAAAACAAAAGCTGTAAGAGATGTTATGTCTTCAAATCCAGTAACTGCATCACCAGATATGGATGTAGCAGATGTTTCAAGAATAATGAGTGAAAGACAAATAAGAAGAGTGCCAATTGTAGAGAATGGAAATCTAGTTGGAGTAGTGGCTCTTGGAGATATGGCAGTTACACCTAATTGTGATAGAGAGGCAGAGGGAGCACTTTCAAGTATTTCTCAACCAGGAAGGTCAATGTACTAGAAATTTAAGAAAATTTATATGAAATGAGTTAATTCTATATAAATAAATCCACAAGATTACTTTTGACAATCTTGTGGATTTATTATATGTAATGATATAATATAATAGTCAATTTTAAGTGTTAATAGTAAAATAATATGGAATATTAATTCAAAAATCTAAATTTTAGTTTCTATAAAGTTTATTGTGGAAGTAGGGAATTTATATGAATAAAGTAAAGTTTATCTATAATCCTTATGCAGGAGAGAATACTATAGTTTCTCATATAGATAAAATTATTATGATTCATCAAAGCTATGGATATGGAATTGTACCATTTAGGATAGGATCAGGATACACAATTGACAAGGCATTTTCAGATATAGATGATAGCTATAAATATGTTCTCATAGCAGGTGGCGATGGAACTGTTGATAATGTTGTGAATCATATGAAAAAATTGAATATAGATATTCCAATAGCTATTTTGCCAGTAGGAACTGCTAATGATTTTGCAAGGTTTATAGGTATGCCTTCAAAAGTTGATTTAGCATGCAAACAGATATTAGAGAGTAGCCCTAAAGCAGTTGATATTGGAAAAGTAAATGATAAATACTTTATAAATGTTGCCAGTACAGGGCTGTTTACAGATGTATCACAGAAAACTGATGTAAATTTAAAAAATACAATAGGTAAATTAGCTTATTACATAACAGGACTAGAACAGCTTACAAATTTGAGAAAGCTTAAAGTAAAAGTAAAATCTAAAAATAAAGTATTTGATGGTGACATGTATCTTATTCTTGTATTCAATGGTCAAACTGCAGGTAATCTAAACCTTGCCTATAAGGCACGAGTTGATGATGGAATGCTTGATGTTATAATAATAAAGGCTTCTCTTATGAAAGATATTATTGCTCTTTTTATAAAAATGATTAGAGGAGATCATTTAGAAAATTCCTCAGGACTTATATATTTTAAAGCTGATAGAGTAGAAATTGAATGTAAAGAGGATATAGTAACGGATATAGATGGAGAAAGAGGCCCTGATTTTCCGCTTTTAATAGAATGTGTTAAGGGAGGACTTAAGGTACTTGGTGTAAAGCAAATTTAAGTATAAATTTAAGTATTAAAAAATAATAGTAATATAAATTAATCCCATTTAGTAATATTTAATATAGCATTTAAAAATGGGGTTTGTTTATGTTATTTAATATTTATGTTTTTAGTATATCTGTTATCTTTATACTTCTATTGTATTTGCTCTATTTAGATAAGTTTTCTCCAAGTAAAATTAAGATTATATGTGGAATTTCTATTATATTATTTTTAATTAGATATATAAGTGTAATTATATTGTTGCTTGCCCATAGTATGCTGCATTTATATATCTTAAAGGTTCCTTACTTTTTAAATTTATTGTGTGGTCCTGTTATTGTATTTATATTGTTTTATATATTTATGAGAAGAAATTACATAAAATTTAACTATATATTTTTGCTATCAAGCATAGTAACTGCAGTCTATGTATTTACTATGTACAATTACACTGCAGTTATTTTAGGAGTGGATTATTTTGGATACACTATGAGGTTCCAAAATAATACCACAATATATTGGATTTTTATAATTTTTAATACAATTGTATTATTTGGATCTATAATATTTTCTCAAAAATCTAATGTTAATAAATTAGGATTTTATATGATTGCAGTTGCTTCATTTGTAACTATAGCTGAAAATTTACTATATATCATAGATGTTGTACTTTTTCCACAAAACATATTTGGTGATTTATGCTTTATCTGTATACTTTTATATGCTCTTTTAAAGCTAAAAAAATAGCTACTTAAAATGGTGTTTTATTTATGCTTTTTAAATTTTTTTCTAGGTTTAATGGAAGGAATTAAGCATTTTTTATTATTCCCTATAAGATCTTCTCTTCCTGCTTTTATTAAAGCACTTTTAACTAAATTATAGTTCTTAGGTATTGAAAACTGCAATAGTGCTCTCTGCATATGTTTTTCCCTTTCAGATGTTGGGGTGTATATTTTTTTATTAGTAATAGGATTTATTCCTGTGTAGTATATAGTTGTTGCAAGACTTCCTGGTGTAGGATAAAAGTCCTGTACCTGCTCAGGGGTATATCCCATCTGTTTTATATATTCTGCAAGTTCTATAGCAGCATTTAAATCGCTACCTGGATGACTTGATATAAGATATGGCACAAGATACTGCTTTTTGCCTAGTTTTTTATTTATATCAAAATATTTCTTTACAAATTTTTTATAAACTTTAAATGGAGGTTTTCCCATTTGGCTAAGAACATTGCTGTTTATGTGCTCAGGGGCAACCTTTAGCTGGCCACTTATATGATATTTACATAGTTCGTCAAAAAATTTATCATTATTCTTGTCGTACATAAGATAGTCATAGCGTATGCCAGATCGTATAAATACTTTTTTTATACCTTTAATACTTCGTAATTTTTTAAGTAAATCTAGGTATTCGCTGTGGTCTATTATAAGATTTTTGCATGGAGTTGGGAAAAGGCACTGTCTGTTTTTACATACTCCATTTTTTTCTTGAATTTTACATGCTTTGTGTCTAAAATTAGCTGTTGGGCCACCTACATCGTGAATATATCCTTTGAAGTTTTTAAGTGTTGTCAATAATTTAGCTTCTTTAATTATAGATTCTTGACTTCTATTTTGGATTGTTCTTCCCTGATGAAATGTAAGTTCACAAAAAGAGCATCCTCCAAAACATCCCCTGTGACTTGTTATAGAAAATTCTACTTCTTGTATTGCAGGAATACCTCCCATACTTTCATAAATTGGATGGTATGTTCTCGCATATGGAAGATCATAAACCATATCCATTTCAGCTTCTGTAAGAGGAAATTGAGGTGGATTTTGCACTATATATTTATCACCGTGCTTTTGTATCATTCTTCTTCCATTTATTGCATCTTGCTCAAAATATTCAATTTTATAGGCTTTTGCAAAAGACATCTTATCTTCTGCACTTTCTTCAAAAGAAGGAAGTTCTATATAGTCCTTTAAATTACTTTTATCATTTTCACAATAAACTGTACCTCGTACATCTTTCATATTATGAATGTTCATGCCATATTTTAATAAATTTGCAACTTGCACTATTGTTTTTTCACCCATGCCATATATTAAAAGATCGGATTTTGAATCTAAAAGAATACTTCTTCTTACTTTATTGCTCCAATAGTCATAATGTGCAAATCTTCTTAAGCTTGCTTCTATTCCACCTATTATTATTGGTACATCTTTATAGGCTTCTCTTGCACGATTACAGTATACAATTACTGCCCTGTCAGGTCTGTAACCAGATTTACCACCAGGCGAGTACAAATCATTGCGTCTTTTCTTTTTTGATGCAGTATAGTGATTTACCATGGAATCTATATTTCCTGAGTTGATTAAAAATCCTAATTTTGGTCTGCCTAGTCTTTTAAAATCTTTAACACTCCTCCAATCTGGTTGAGCTATTATTCCAACTTTGAAACCTTCGCTTTCAAGAACTCTTGATATTATTGCAGTACCAAAGGAAGGATGATCTACATAAGCATCTCCTGTAATAACTATAAAATCCAGTTGGTCTATATTTTCTAATTTCATATCTTCTCTACTTATTGGTAGAAACTTATTGTTTAATTTCATTTAAATATCCTTCCTATTCATATAAAAATTAATTGTTATATCATGAAGATTATTATAACATATAACTTAATAATTGTTTTATTCTATTGAACATAAGTTATTTTTTACTATAGTGTGATTAAACTTACTTATATTATAAATTTAGAGAGAGGAAGATAAATTTATATGAATTATACATATAATCTCATAATGCAATTTGTAGATAGAGCTGCGCTTCTATTAGTATGTATATTTGCAGTAACTAGATTGCAAAGTTTTAGGGAGATATTTTTAAAAGAGAATTACGAGAAAAAAGATTATATTGTTATTGAACTAGTATTTATCTTGTCTGCTATTTTAGCAAATTATACAGGATTAAATGTTGAGGGATCTTTAGTTAATGTTAGAACTATAACCATAGTTTCAGGTGGAGTTATTTTTGGACCTGTTATAGGTATAGTAACGGGATTAGTGTCAGGATTACATAGATTTTTAATTGATATTCATGGAGTAACTTCTCTTCCATGTCTTATAAGTAGTATAATTGCAGGTATAGTATCTGGATATATAAATAAAAAAGTTAAGAGAAACTATAGATGGATATTTGGAATAGGTGCTGGCATGCTTAGTGAAACTATTACTATGATTTTAATATTAATACTTAGTAGACCATATTCACTAGGCGCTGATATTGTTTCAAAAATAGCTATTCCCATGATCTTTGGTCAGATAAGTGTAGGATTTATTGTTCTCATGGTACAAAGTGTAGAGGATGATAAAGAAAAAATTGCAGCAAAACAAGCTAAGCTTGCTTTAGATATAGCCAACAAAACTCTTCCATATTTTAGAAATATAAATAACGATTCTTTAAATAAAATATGCACAATAATAAAAAATGATATAGAGGCAGATGCAGTTGGAATAACTGATAAAAATAATATTTTGGCCTATGTTGGTGTTGGAGAAGAATTTTATAATATAGGACATGAAATAATAACAGACACAACAAGAGAAGCTATAAAAAGGAAGAAGATAATAATAAAGAATAGTGATTTTGAAGATAAAAGTGGAATATTAAAATCAGCACTTGTAATACCATTAAAGGAGAAAAATGAAGTCATAGGTTCCCTGAAGATATATTATACAAAGAAATATAAAATAACCTATACACTTCAAACACTGGCCATAGGACTTTCCCAAATAATATCAACTCTTATGGAAGTTTCAAAAATAGAAAAGATAAAAGAAATGGCTAATAAAGCAGAAATAAAAGCTTTGCAAACTCAGATAAATCCACATTTCCTATTTAATGCGTTAAATGCTGTAACATCATCAATAAGGATAAATCCAGATAAGGCAAGAGAACTTATTATAAATCTTTCAAATTATCTAAGATTTAATTTAGAACTTAATGATGAATTTATAGATATAAACAAAGAATTGAGCCAAGTAAAAGATTATATAGAGATAGAAAAGGCAAGGTTTGGTGATAAGCTTAATATTGTATATGATATAGATGATGTAGCTGTAAAAATTCCAAGTCTTTCAATACAACCATTAGTTGAAAATGCTATAGTTCATGGTATATTAAAAGATAAAGGAAAAGGAACTGTAACTATAAGTGTCAAAAAAGTAGAAGAAAATAAAATTAAAATATCTATAGTTGATAGCGGGGTAGGTATAGACAAAGAGATAATAGATAGGCTTTATAAAGAGGATATGCCAGAGAATAAAATAGGACTACATAATGTCCATCTTAGACTTAAACTTATATATGGGGAAGGGTTAATAATAAATAGACTTGAAAAAGGAACGAAGGTAGAGTTTTACATTAAGGAGGATGGATATGAAAGCTATAATAGTAGAGGATGAATTCTTGTCTAGAGAAGAACTTAAATATTTTATTAAAAACTATAGTAGTATAGAAGTAGTGAATGAGTTTGATGATGGAATAGATGTACTTAAATTTATACAGCAAAATGAAGTTGATGTGATATTTTTAGATATAAATATACCTTCACTAGATGGAGTTTTATTAGCACAAAATATAAGTAAATTTTCTAAAAAACCATACATAGTTTTTATAACTGCATATAAAGAACATGCAGTTGAAGCTTTTGAAATAGAAGCTTTTGATTACATATTAAAACCTTATTCTGAAAGTAGAATTATATCTATGCTGAATAAATTGGAAAGTAGCTATAATTCATCAAAAGAAAATAACCTTGAAGATCCTGTAATTAACAAAATAAATTTGTGGAAAAATGAAAAGATAATAGTTGTGGATTTAGATGATATATATTATTGCACGGCAAAAGAAAGGGTGACTTTTGTATATACTAAGAAAGAAGAATACATAGTTAATAGTAGTATATCAGAATTTTATACTACTCTACCTAAAAATAAATTTTTCAAATCTCATAGATCTTATATAGTTAATATAAATAAGATAAAAGAGATAATTCCATGGTTTAATAATACCTATAATTTAAAACTTAAAGATATTAATCAGGAAATTCCCGTAAGTAGAAGCAATATAAAAAAATTTAGAGAGCTTATGCATATATAAAAAGCTTATTTTTAGAAGATTTAAGGAAAGCCAAAAAAGCTTTCCTTTTTTTGTGCAAATAATTAATTCATAAATGCATTTAATGTAGTTTTTACGGCATTTCATTCAGAATTTAAAGGATTTTATATCTATTGAATTATAATTTGAAATGAAAAAAAGAGATTACAAAATTATTTAGGGGGATGCGTTAAATGAGTAATGGAAAAGAAAAAAATTGGTTAATAGTAGTAGGATCAATGATTGCTCAATTGGGTTTAGGAACAATTTATACTTGGAGTTTATTCAATCAGCCCCTTGTAAATATGTTTGGTTGGGATTTAAATAAAGTGTCTATGACATTTTCAATTACAAGTTTTGCTTTAGCCTTTTCAACGTTATTTGCAGGAAAACTTCAAGAAAAGATAGGAATAAAAAAATTAGTAACAATATGTGGAATACTACTGGGAATTGGGCTTATTGCAAGTTCAAAAGTAAATTCTATAGTAATGCTTTATGTTACAGCAGGAATAGTAGTTGGAGCAGCTGATGGAATGGCTTACATAACTATTCTTTCAAATTGTATAAAATGGTTTCCAAATAAAAAAGGAATTATATCAGGACTTTCAGTTGGTGCCTATGGAACTGGAAGCTTACTGTTTAAATATATTAATGGAAGTATGATAAACTCTGCTGGTGTTTTAAAAACATTCCTCATTTGGGGAATAATAGCTATGATTTTAATAGTTATAGGTGCTCAGTTCTTAAAAGATGCAGAAGTTAAATCTGTAAATTTAAATTCAATTTCAAATAAAAATAGCTTTACAGTAAAAGAAATGCTAAAGACAAAAGAAGCTTATTTACTATTTATAATGTTCTTTGCTGCATGTATGAGTGGACTTTATTTAATAGGAGTAGTAAAAGACATAGGGGTAGAAATGGTTGGACTTAATGTGTCTACTGCAGCAAATGCAGTTGCAATGGTTGCAATATTTAACACAGCTGGAAGAATAATTTTAGGTGCCTTGTCAGATAAAATAGGTGGACTAAAAGTTATATTTATAACATTTGCTGTTACAGCAATTTCGGTGTTAGCTTTAAGCTTTGTACACTTAAATTTTGGAATCTTCTTTGCATGTGTTGCTGGAATAGCATTTTGTTTTGGTGGAAATATAACAGTTTTCCCTGCAATAGTTGGAGAGTTCTTTGGAGTTGAAAATCAAACAAAAAATTATGGAGTAATATATCAAGGATTTGGAATAGGAGCAATATCAGGATCAATAATATCTTCAGTAATAGGAAGTTTTAAGGGTACATTTGTTGTGGTTGGAATAATGTGTATTATATCTATAGGTATTATAGCTATGATAAATCCTCCACAGAAAGTTGAAAATAAGAATAGAAATACTGAAGTGTTTAGAACTGTTAAGCAGAGAGCTTAAGCAAGAGAGTGGTTTAATTTTATTAAACCACTCTTTTCATGTTATCTAGCCATTTTATATATTTCTAAAATATCATCAAAATTCAAAGTCTTAAAACCACCAATAGTTCTTGTCTTTTTAAAGCTACATTTATAAGCAAGTTCTTCTATTTGCTCATCAGTAAGGTCTATTCCCAGTTCTTTTATTGAAGTAGGCATATTAATAGAGTGATAATAATCCTCCATTGCTTCTATTCCTGCTAGAGCAGTTTTTTCCTGATCATTAAAGTCATTGGAAACTCCAAGAACATTTACTGCAAATTGTGCAAATCGTGCAGGATTTGTTTTATATACATATCTTGCCCAGCTTCCCCATACAGCAGCTAAGCCAGCTCCGTGAGCAACATCAAACATTCCTCCAAGTTCATGTTCTATTTGATGACATGCCCAATCCCCAATAGAACCACAACCAGTTAGTCCATTATGTGAAAGGCTTCCAGCCCACATAACTTCCGCACGAGCTTTATAATTTTTAGGATCCTTAACAAGTATTTTTGAGTTCTTTATTACAGTCCTCATGAGAGCTTCACTCATGCTGTCGGTAATATCCATAGTGCTGCCTTTAGTAAAGTAACGTTCCATAGTATGCATTAGAATGTCTGTACATCCACTGGATGTTTGATATGGGGGAAGAGTATATGTTAATTCAGGATTCATTATAGCAAATTTGCAACGGGCATAATCACTATTGCAACTTCTTTTAAGCCAACCATCTTCATTAGTTATTACAGAAGAATTACTCATTTCACTTCCAGCAGCGGCTATAGTTAGAATTGCTCCAATAGGTAGACAACCAGTAGGAGCTGCTTTTCCTGTGTATAAATCCCATACATCACAATCGTTAACCATACCATAGCCAATTGCTTTGGAAGAATCAATAACACTTCCACCACCTACAGCTAAGATAAAATCAACGCCTTCTTTTTTACAGAGTTCTATACCTTCATATACTTTAGAAAGTCTAGGATTTGGAACAACACCACCAAGGCTTACATAATCAATGCCAGCTTTATTTAATGAATCAAAAACTCTATCTAACAGACCGGATTTTTTTGCACTATGTCCACCAAAATGAACTAGTACCTTTTTACAATTCTGAGATTTAACAAGTTCTCCTACTTTTGATTCTGCATTTTTACCGAAAATAACTTTAGTAGGCGTATATAACTCAAAATCTTGCATTTTATCAGCTCCTTCTACCAAATTATTTATATAAATATTCTTCATAATTTATATAAAATAAATTGTTATATTATCACAATTATTATAACATATAACTTAGTAATTATTTTAATTATATTTAATAAAAAGGGGGAAGATCCATGTATTTGAAAGTTATAAAGGGGAGTGTTACTTATTCTATAAATTGTGATGAACATAAAACTGTACTTCAAAATTTAATAGAAAATAATATTAAAATATCATCACCTTGTAATGGCCATGGAAGTTGTGGAAAATGTAAATTTAAACTTGAAGAAGGTGAGGTTTATAGTAAGATACATGAAGAAAATATTAATCTTGAAGAAAATGAATATTTAGCTTGTAGAGCTTACTGCAAAAGGGATTGTACTATAATTCTACCTGAAATTGAAGATAGAAACTATTCTATATTGGAAAATTTCAAATGGGATAAAATTAAAGTTAATCCAGAATACAAAAAAATTCCCATTGATATAGATGAAGACTTTTCAAAGGCTAGAAGTTTAACGGGAGTTATAAATCAAAAACTTCATACTAATATGTCATTTAGCTTTAAAGCACTAAAAAAACTATCGACCTTGATAAATGAAAGCTCTAAAAAGCAAAATGAATACTGTATTTATGGAAGTAAAAAAATTTGGATGACATGCTCAGATGATAGAGTAATAGATGTATTTAAAACTGAAAAGGAAGCGGATATATATGGAATTGCAGTTGATATTGGAACTACCACAATTGCAATGAATATTATAGAAATATTTACTGGAAAGATAATAGGATCAACTTCTGTTTTAAACTCTCAGAGGCAATTTGGTGCAGATGTTATATCGAGAATTCAGTACAGTATGGAAAATGGCATGTACTATATAAGCAGAGCTGTTAAAGATGACATAATAGAAGGTGTTGAAAAGCTAATTGAAGATTCAAATGTGGATTCAAATAATGTATATAAAATTGCAATTTCAGCAAATAATATAATGATACATTTACTTTTGGGACTTTTTTGTGATTCCATGGCATTTTATCCATTTACAAGTGTTGTAAATGATCTTGTTCAAGTTGATTTTAATGAACTATTTAGGAATAGATTACTTGATTGTAAAGTTCATATTTTACCATCTATATCTAGTTATATAGGAGCTGATATACTATCAGGGATAATAGCTTGCAATTTTTATAATTCAGACGAAATTTGTATGCTTATAGATATAGGTACAAATGGAGAAATGGTAATAGGTAATAAAGATAGAATACTTTGCATGTCTACTGCTGCAGGACCTGCTTTTGAAGGAGCTAATATAGAAAATGGTGTTGGTAGTGTAGATGGAGCTATTTCACATGTAGAAATAAATGAAAATTTTCAACAAGATAAATCCGGCTATAAAATAAATTACAGTACTATAGGAGATAACAGTCCAATTGGTATATGCGGTTCTGGCATTATAGATTTAACTGCTGAAATGCTTAAAAATGGTATTATAGATAGAAGTGGAAAATTCAATGAATCTAAATCTAAAAATAATTATATTAATATAACTAAAGATGACCCAAATAATAAGAGGATAATTTTTACACAAAAAGATATAAGGGAAGTACAGATGGCAAAATCTGCAATTAGAGCAGGTATAGAAATTTTAGTCAATAAATTTGGCTGCAGTTATAATCAAATAAGTAAAGTATATATGGCAGGAGGATTTGGAAATGGAATAGACATTAATAATGCTTCAACTATAGGAATTATACCAAAAAGTTTTTTAAATAAAGTAGAGTTTATAGGTAATAGCTCAATGTTTGGAACTGTAGAGTATTTAACAAACAAAAACACTAAAACGAATATGAACCATATAATAGATATTGTAGAAACAGTTGATATATCTTTAGATGATGAGTTTAATGAAAAATTTATAAGTAATATATCTTTTTAAATACAATGCAGGAGAAAATTATAGTTTAGGGTTGTATTTTGATGAGTTTGTAATATAATTAATATAGTATAGTTAATATGTTAGGTGAGGCTCCTATATAAATATACGCTGCTGCCCGTAAACATCGAGAGATGCCATTTGGGTTGAACAGGTACTACCGAATCAAGGTTTTACTTAATGCAGCTGGATGTATTCCAAAGTTATATAGTGCTAAAACTCGTACAAGTTTTTATAAGGGGCCTAGCGTGGCTCTTTTTATTTTGACTATTTAAAAATATTTTTTCAGGTGGTGTATATTAAATGGATATTGGCCCTTATGGAGGTCGGTGCAGTTTAAAACAAAAAATAGAATATTTGATATACAGAAAAATATTTTAAATTCATTTCAATTTTGCAATTCTATAAATTTTTCATTATATTTCTCTGTATATCTAAAGAAGGGGGAATATTTATGAAAAAGTTATCCAGTTTCTTCCTTAGCAAAGTGCTTCATAAAAAAGTCTATAATGAATTAAATGAATTTGTAGGTAAATTATGGGACATTTATGTTTCAACTGATCTTGGAATGCCAAGAGCAATAGCATATCAGATAAAAAATGGTTCAGAAATATCTAATTGTGAATTTAAAAATATAAACTTTTATGAAGATGGCGATAAGATCATAATTAAAGGTGAAGGTTTAAGGGATATTATGCTCCAAAAGTATTCCTATTTACTTTCAAAACATCTATTAGACAGGCAAATAGTAGATATAAATGGCAAAAAGCTTGTAAGAGTGAATGATCTTAGAATTACAGAAATGGCAGGAGAATATAGAGTCGTAGCTGTTGATGTAGGCGTACTTGCCATTGCTAGAAGATTGGGAATAGAAAAGTTAATAAAAAAGTTAAGTGAGAAGTTTAATAAAAAACTAGAAGATAGTCTTATAGTATGGGATAGTGTAGAATCTTTAGAGATGGTTAGTAAAAATTTGAAGCTTTCAGTTCCATATAAAAAACTTTCTAAACTTCATCCTGCAGATTTAGCAGATATAGTGGAAGATATGGATGTTAATTATAGAAAGAGAGTTTTTGAGAATTTAGATAAAGATCTTGCAGCAGATACTCTAGAAGAGATAGAATCTGATATGCAAGTGGATATTTTGGAGAATTTGAGTCAAGACAAGAAAAGTGAAGTTCTTAAAAATATGCCTAATGATGAAATTGCAGATATGTTAGACGAAGTAGATAATGAAACTGCTTGGAATATACTTCTTAATATGGATAAAGGAGATGCAGATGAGGTAAGATCTCTTATGGATTATAAAGAGGAAACTGTAGGAAGTATAATGAATACAGACTTTATATCTTTTAATATAAATATAACTGTTGGTCAAACTATAGACATACTAAAGCAGGCAAATCCTGATGATGAAGTATGTCACTATATTTATGTAACTGACTCTATGGGTAAAATTGAAGGGGTTGTATCTTTAAAAAATTTGATATTGTCGAATTCAAATAGCAAACTTAAGGATATAATGTCATCAAGTATAGAAAAAATAAATCACAATAAAAATATAGAAGAAGCTATAGAGATATGTACAAAATATAATCTACTGTCAATTCCAGTAGTAGATGATGAAGAAAAGCTATGTGGTATAGTAATAATGAATGATTTAGTTGAAAAGATACTTATACCAAATTGGAGGAAGAAACTTAAAAAGGTAGTATAAAGGAGTTAATACAGTAATGAAGAATAAAGGAGCACTCCTTGCATTTAGTATAATTGGATTAAGTATTACAGTAGCTGCAATCTTAAATGACGTAGGTGCTGTGACTATTTTTTCAATGTTAGGAGCAACGTATGGTTATTCCACAATATGGGAACTATTTGTTATGGCTATAGTTTTGGCAATTGTTCAAGAAATGATATCCAGGATGGCAGTAGTAACAGGAAAAGGATTGTCTGATCTTATTAGAGAAAAATTTGGTGTAAAATGGACTTTCTTTGTAATGAATATACTATTTATATCTAGTATGTGTTCAGCTGTAGCAAATTTTTCTGGTATTGCCCAGTCCTTAGAAATATTTGGTATAAGCAAGTATATTGGTATACCACTTATTGTATTTTTAATTTGGATTATGCTTGTGAAAAACAACTATGGTATACTTGGAAAAATTCTTCTTGCTGTTCAGATATGCATTTTGTCCTATGTAGCTTTAATCATTGTATTAAAGCCTAATTTTAGCTACATAGCCATAGAGGCATTAGTACCCAAAATACAATTTAGTAGTATGTATTTTATTATGATGCTTGCCGTGATTGGTGCAGTTATAACACCATATATGCAGTTTTATATGCAATATTCATTTTTAAACAGATCAATACCATTAAAAGACTATGGATATGAAAAAATAGCAGTTTATATGGGAAGCATAATTGCTCTAATCATAGATTTTTTTATAGTAGTGTGTGCATTTGAAGTGCTTGGAAAGAAAAATATAGGAGTAACTACTGTTTACAATTTGTCAAGTGTATTTTCACCATTATTTGATAAATACTATATTATATTTGGAATTGTAATGTTTTCTGTGTCAATTCTTGGTTGTTTTATAATACCTTTATGTACTGCTCTTTCAATATGTGAGGCTTTTGGATTTGAAAGTGGAGAGGAAAACAAGATAAAAGATGCACCTGTATTTTTTGGAATATTTATATTTATCATATTGGTAAGTGCAATTATTGTGCTAATACCAGGAGGAAACTTTTTAAATACAATATTGATTACAGAAACTGTATCAGGAGTGTTATCCTCTGTAATATTTATCTTTATTATTAAAATTGCAAGTGATCCTGAAGTTATGGGAAGTAAAGTAAACAGGAGTATTCAAAACTTTATTGTATGGATTTTTGTTTTTTTGACTTCAGTAGCTTTAATTGATGCTGGCTTCTTAAAGATATTTACATGACCATTTCAAAATAATTTGAAAATGGTCTTTTTTATGTATTTTTTTATGCCTTATGCACAACATATATTTATAATAAGTGTAAAATTAGTTTCATTTATGTTGAATGTGAGGTGCACATTTTTATGGTAAAAAAAGTACTGAAATTAAAAAGAGAAATAGTACTATTTCTTGCAATTATAATAACATATATGGGAAATTCACTTTTTATACTTCCCTATAATAATGCTGTAAATGCTGTAGCCTATTATTATGGATCAAAAGGAGATATGGTATCCAATATACAGAGTAAATTAAAGGAATGGGGATATTACAATGGTAAAGTAGATGGTATATATGGATATCAAACTTATACTGCTGTAAAGTACTTTCAATCTAAAAATGGATTAAAAGTTGATGGTATAGCAGGGGATGCTACTTTGAAGGGACTTACTTTAAGTAGTAATTCTTCGCAAAATTCATCAACTAACAGTCAAGATGAGTTACTTCTTGCTAGACTCATAAACGGGGAAGCAAGAGGAGAACCTTATGAGGGACAGGTGGCAGTTGGATCAGTTGTTTTAAATAGGACTAAAGATCCAAGGTTTCCATCAACTGTGGCAGGTGTTATTTATCAGCCAGGAGCCTTTACTGCAATAGTAGATGGTCAAATACATGCAGATTTGAGGCAGACTTCCATAGAAGCTGCAAGAGATGCATTAAATGGATGGGATCCATCTGGTGGAGCTATTTATTATTTTAACCCAAGCACAGCTACAAGTTCATGGATATGGTCTAGGCCACTTATTAAAGTTATAGGGAAACATAGGTTTTGTAGGTAGTACTAACATAAAAGAATTATATTCTATGAAAATAATATAAAAAAATCTCAAAAATCATTGACAAAATTGTATGTGAATGTATAATATATAGTATAAATCATAGTATAATACTCGGAAATAAATAAAGACTTTGAAAAAGGAAAGTAGTTTAAATGTAAATTTTAAGAGAGGAAATCATTTGCTGAGAGATTTCTAAATTTACTTTAAATGAAGTGCCCTTTTGAGTCATGTACCGAAATTATAGTAGGCTGCATCGGTTTCACCCGTTATAGTGATTAGGTATAATTATGTACTGAATGAGGTGAGACTATTGTCTAATTGGAGTGGAACCGCGGAGTTTAAGCTTCGTCTCTATAATGTTAAATAAATATTATAGGGACGAAGCTTTTTATACTAAATATACTATTTTTTAAAATATTAATTTTTTAGGAGGGTTTAAAATGATATTCAACAACGCTATAGACTTAATTGGTAATACACCGCTTTTGAAGTTAAATAATTTAAAAATAGAAGGAGCAGCAGATGTTTATTTGAAGCTTGAAAAATATAATCCAGGTGGAAGCATAAAAGATAGAGCAGCACTTGGAATGATTGAAAAAGCTGAAAAAAAAGGACTTTTGAAAAAAGGTGATACAATAGTTGAACCTACAAGTGGTAATATGGGGATAGCCCTTTCTATGATAGGAAAATTAAAGGGATATAAAGTTATAATAGTAATGCCTGAAACAATGAGTGCTGAAAGAAGAAGTACTATAAAAGCTTATGGAGCAGAACTTATTTTAACTGATGGATCTAAAGGAATGAAAGGAGCAATAGAAAAAGCTTATGAAATTGCTAAAGATAAAGAGGGATTTTATATACCTCAGCAGTTTATAAACGAGGCTAATCCACAAAAACATTATGAAACAACAGCTGAGGAAATTTTAGAAGATTTAGACAATATAGGTGCATTTGTTGCAGGCGTTGGTACTGGTGGAACTTTAATTGGAGTTGGTGAAAATTTAAAGAATCATAATAAAAATATAGAAGTAGTTGCTGTAGAACCTGCAAATTCACCTGTACTCTCTGGAGGACAGACTGGAGCACATAAAATTCAGGGAATTGGAGCAGGATTTGTACCAGATATATATAAAAAGGAAGTAGTAGATAAAATAATAACTGTAACTGATGAAGATGCTTTTAAGTATGCAAGGCTTGTAGCAAGAGAAGAAGGCGTGCTAATTGGAATATCTTCAGGAGCAAATGTGTATGCTGCACTTCAGCTAGCTAAAGAGATAGGAAGCGGAAAATCTGTAGTTACTGTAGCGCCTGATGGAGGAGAAAAATATCTATCTATGGGATTGTACGACTAGAGATTTAAATTTCTTATATTTTCATGGATTTATCCTCTGGGTTGTGATGCTGAGATATATTAATACTATCTAGAACCCGGATAAGTACATATTATCTAGGTTCTAGATAATAATTATTTGAATTTTAATAGTAAATTGGAGGTAAAATTAATTATGAATGCATTTAAACTTTTAAATTATGATATAAAAAATGCTATGAAAAATGATCCAGCAGCTAGAAACTCATTGGAAGTATTTTTATTGTATCCTTTTATACATGCACTAATACACTATAGAATAGCACACTTTTTCTATAAAAAGAGAATGTTTTTTATAGCAAGATTAATATCTCAAGTTTCAAGATTTCTTACTGGAATAGAAATACATCCTGGAGCTAAAATAGGCAAAGGACTATTTATAGATCATGGAATGGGCGTTGTTATAGGAGAAACTGCCGAAATTGGGGATAATGTAACTTTATATCATGGAGTAACTCTTGGAGGAACAGGTAAAGAAACAGGAAAAAGGCATCCTACTCTAGGTAATAATGTATTTGTTGGAAGTGGGGCAAAATTACTTGGCCCTATAGTTATAGGAGATAGAGTGAAAATAGGAGCAAATGCAGTTGTACTAAAAGATATACCTTCTGATTGTACAGCAGTTGGAATACCAGCTAAAATAGTGCGCAAAAAAAAGTGCCAAGTTATAGAGATAAGCGACTATGCAGGAAGGAAAAAAAAGATATATAATGAAATGGTTATATAATCTTTTTATTTAAGCAGGTGAAATTATGGATCTTAAAACTACTATAGTAAACTATTGTAATGAAATTGGATTGGATACTGTTGGATTTACAAAGTGTAGAGTATTTTATGAACTATATGATAATTTAAAATATAGACGTGTTAATTTATTAAAAAATGAATTTGAAGAAAAAGATGAAAAAAAGAGGATTGATCCTCATATATACATGAAAGAGGGAAGGACAATAATATCAATTGCCTTTCCTTATTTGTTTGAAAAAGAAAATGTAGACGATGTATATTTTTCAGTGTATACAAGAGGAGAGGATTATCATAAAGTAGTACATGAATATTTGAATAAAATATGTTTGTTTATAAAAAGTCTTGGTGGCAGAGCAGTTGGACTTGTAGACAGTAATGCCTTACCTGAAAGGTATATAGCAAAGCTTTCTGGAATTGGATTTATAGGTAAGAATGCATCTCTTATTACTGAAAAATATGGATCTTATGTATTTTTAGGAGAAATAATAACTGATCTTGAAATTGAGCCTGACAATGAATGTAAAAATAAATGTGGTGATTGTGATATTTGTCTAAAAGCATGTCCTACAGGATCCTTAAGTAAAGAAAATTTTAATATATGTATGTCCTATATAACTCAAAAAAAGCATATTGAAGATGAATGGCTTTTGAAATTTGCAGGTAGATTGTTTGGATGTGATGTGTGTCAGAATGTCTGTCCTTATAATAAGGATATATTATTTTCAAATATTGAAAAGCTTAGACCATTTGACTTTATGAATTCACCAGACCTTAATGAAATTGTAAATATGGATAATAAAACATTTAAAGAGAAGTACAAGAAAAGCTCTTGTGGATGGAGAGGCAAAAACATTATAATAAGAAATGCTATAATAAATTCACTTGTATTAAATAAAAAAATACAAGTTAAAGATATAAAGTCTCCTTATGTGAAAGATTATTATAATAGACTTTTACAGATTTTGAAACTATAATTTATATATGGAATATATTTTATTTTATAAGGTTTATTAAGGAAAGGTGGATTTATTATGATTTCTCCATTTGTGGTAAAGATAATGGGATATCTTCCAAAAAGCTTTTTAGGATATGTTTCCAAAAAAATATTCAATGGATATTTAAAAAAGTATGCAGATATAGAAGTAGTTGGTATGGAAAACTTAAAGGATGTAAAAAGACCTATATTATTTATATGTAATCATCTTAGTAATTCCGATGCTTTAGTGCTTGGTCATATACTTAAAGAAGAAGATTTGACTTTTGTAGCTGGTAGAAAATTAAATAATAATTCTCTCACAAAGCTTGGAATGAGTATGACTAAAACTATAAATATAAAGCCAAATTCTGCTGATAAAACTGCTATTTCAAATACAGTTAAAGCTTTAAAGGAAGGGAAAAATATACTTATATTTCCAGAAGGTACAAGAAGCAGGACATCTACCATGAATAAGGGAAAGAAAGGCGTTGTGCTTATAGAAAGATTGACACAAGCAGCAATTGTTCCTATAGGAATATCTGGAACAGAAAAACTATTGCCAATAAGTAATGATGATATGGCTTCAGAATCCTTTCATTATGCAAAAGTAAAAGTAAATATAGGGAAACAAATCAACATGCCTAAAAAAAATGAGAATGAAGGAAAGCATGATTATGAAAATAGAGCAGTTGACTTTTTAATGTATGAAATAGCAAAGTTATTACCAGAAAAATATAGAGGAGTATATAATTTTAATGAGGAGGATAAAATTGAATAGAAAAAAAGTTGATGATATACTTAAAATATTAGATGAAACATATCCAGAGGCTAAATGTGCACTAAATTTTAACTCACCCTATGAGCTCTTAATTTCAACTATACTATCAGCACAATGTACTGATGTTAGAGTAAATAAGGTTACTTCTGAGCTATATAAGGAATTTAATACTCCTGAAAAGATGGTAACACTTACAGAAGAAGAACTTGCAAATAAAATTAGAAGTTGCGGCTTTTATAGGAATAAGAGTAAAAATATACTTGCCACAAGTAGAGCAATTATAGAGGATTTTA
The DNA here is from genome assembly GCF_014050525.1 of Clostridium sp. cel8. Taxonomy (GTDB): domain Bacteria; phylum Bacillota; class Clostridia; order Clostridiales; family Clostridiaceae; genus Clostridium_B. Next base: position 83,815 of record NZ_JACGAG010000008.1, on the reverse strand, counting down.
ATGGTGAAGTTCCGTCTACTATGGAGGATCTTTTAAAGCTGCCAGGAGTTGGAAGAAAAACTGCAGATGTGGTTTTATCAAATGCCTTTGGAATACCTGCTATTGCAGTTGACACTCATGTATTTAGAGTATCAAATAGGATTGGTATAGGAAAGGGAAATACTCCTATTAAGGTGGAAGAGGATCTTATGAGAAATATACCAAAGGATAAGTGGAGCAGAGCACATCATTATCTTATATGGCATGGAAGAAAAATATGTAAATCAAGGAAACCTGACTGCGACCATTGTCCGGTTGCACCTTATTGTGAATATTTTAATAATACAGGTAGGCAAAGTTAGTATACTAGCTTTTCCTATCTATATTACTTATATACTTATATTATTAAAGATTTCTTCTTAGAAAATCAAGAGCAGATACAGCAGCTCTAGATCTTACTACATTTCTTTTCCCAGATAGATTTAATTTTTTTACAAATGTTTTCCCTTTTATATATAAACCTACATATACAAGTCCAACAGGTTTTTCGTCACTTCCACCACTAGGTCCTGCAATTCCAGTTGTAGACAGTCCAATATCTGTATTTGAAGTCTTAGCTATACCTTCAGCCATTTCTATGGCAGTTTCCTTGCTTACAGCACCAAAATTTTCTAAAGTATCCTTCTTCACATTTAGTCTTTTCATCTTTGCTTCATTGCTATAAGTTATGGCACCATCTATAAACACTGAAGATATTCCAGGGTAGTTTATAAGCTTTGCAGCAACTAAACCTCCAGTGCAAGATTCTGCTGTTGATATGGTAAGTTTTTTTTCAATTAATAGCTTTGATACTACTTCTTCCATAGAAGTTTCTCCATAGCCATATATATTTTTACCTAGAATATTTTTTACCTTTTCTTCTAAAGGTTCAATTAATTTTAAGGCCTCATCCTCTGTACTTGCTTTAGCTGTAATTCTCAAAGTCACATCATTTTGTTTGGCATAAGGTGCTATTGTAGGATTCTTACTATTATTTATGAGATCTTTAATTTTTTCAGCCATTTCACCTTCACCAATGCCGTATATTCTTAAAACTTTTGATCTTATAGTACCACTTTGGTATTTACTTAGAAATGGAACTACTTGATTTAAGAACATTGGTTTTATTTCTCTAGGGGGTCCTGGTAAAACTATGAGTATTTTGCCATTTTCATTTATAATACATCCAGGAGCAGTACCATTGTCATTTTTAAGGATTATACTTCCTTTGGGAAAGTATGCCTGTTTTAAATTATTACCCTTTAAATAAGATCTTCCCATAGCCTCAAAATAACTTTTTAGTTTCTCTACAGTATATTCATCAAGTACCATTTCTTTTTTGAAATACTTAGCTCCTATTTCCTTTGTCAAGTCGTCAGGAGTTGGTCCAAGTCCTCCTGAAGTTATAACTAAATCAACTCTCTTAAAAGAATTATCTAATTCTTCAAGGAGTCTTTGTGGATTATCACCTACAACTGATTGATGATAGACTTCTATTCCTAAATTGGCAAGTTCTCTTGAAATAAATTGGGCATTTGTATTTACTATGTCTCCGAGAAGTATTTCAGTTCCAACACACAAAATTTCTGCTTTCATAGTTGTTTCCTCCATTATTATTTTTAAATTACTTAAAATATATTATAGATTTATAATAACATAAAATTAAATATAGTTTTTCCCGTTCTATATAAAAATCTGCTGCTGTATAGTATAATATTATGTATGAATTTTGTGAAGAGGTGAATTACATGGATGAGTCAAGTAACTCTAGAAGACCGAATAGATTAAAAAAAAGACGATCAAGAAGAAAAGTTACTACAATAGTTATCTCCATTTTGATTGTATTTTTAACTGTAAGTACCGGATTTGTAGTATATAATTATAATGATATAAAACATTGGAATAATTTGATCTATCCTGGTGTTACAATTGAAAATGTTGATTTATCAGGTAAAACAAAAGCTCAAGCTAAAGAAATTGTGAATAGAGTTTTAGTGAAAAAGATGGAAAATAGAAAAATTAACATATCAGTAGGCGATAGAAATTATACATTGAGTTATTCTGATATAAATGGAAAGTTTAGTGTAGATGATACTGTTAATTCAGCCTATTTATATGGTAAGAATTTCAATATATTGAAAAAATATAAATCAATTAAATATCCTGAAATGATAAATTATAAATTAAAATTTTCGTATGATAAAGAGTCTGTAGAAAATTTAGTAAATAAAATTGCGTTAGAAGTGGACAAATCCCCTGTTAATGCTACTATAACTATGTCTGGATTAGGATTTAATGTAACAGATGAACAAAGCGGTGCAGAGTTAGATAAAAAAACTTTGGAAAATACGCTGTTTTCTAAAATAGAAGAAGATGTAGATGGAGATATAAATATAAAAGCCTCTATTAAAACTATTCCAGCTTCAATAAAAAGTAGTGATTTGAAAAAAATAGATACTCTTATTGCCAATTTTAGTACAGAATATGCTTCGGTGTCATCTGATCAGAGAGCAAATAATATAGTGCTTGCTACTAAAAGTATAGATGGAACAGTTGTTATGCCAGGAAAGGAATTTAGTTTTAATGGTGTAGTAGGTGAGAGAACTGCAGATAAAGGATATCAGCCTGCTCCTGTAATAGTTGGGGACAAACTTGAAGATGGATTAGGTGGGGGAATATGTCAGGTTTCTACTACTTTATATAATGCAGTAAATTTAGCAGGATTGACATCTACTGAAAGAGTGCACCATACACTTCCTGTTCATTATGTTGATAAGGGAATGGATGCTACAGTAGATTATGGAAATATAGACTATAAATTTGTAAATAATTTTAAGTATCCAGTATATATACAAGGTTATACTTCTGGTGGAAAAGTAGTATTTAACTTGTATTCTAGTTCATTTGCAAAAAAATAATATATAATTGAAAAAATCCTCCGTATTTTGATAGTTTAATCTTAAAATATGGAGGAGTTTTAAGTTACTTTATTTTACGATTTAGAGTCTTATTATTTGATGGAGTTGTATTGTAGATTTTGTCTTTGGAAGTATTGGAAAATTTTACACCAAATGCATATACTAATAGTCCAAGAACTAAGAAATAATAGAGTATATATTTAATATTTATTGACCATATAGGAATTGAATCATAAAGTGTTATAGTCCCAAATAGTATGAAAATCATTCCTGCTCCCCATTTTATGTATATTTCTGAAAGGTGTCTGTATATCCAAGCACCTCCTAGTATTCCTATACCATCTGATATCATCATACCTATTGTAGTTCCAAGTAGTATATAAAATGGATGATTATTTTGTGCTGATATTGTTATTGTCATAAGTTGAGTTTTATCACCCATTTCAGCTATAAAAAAAGCTACTGCAACTGTTATAACAGGACTTAATCTTATTCTATTTTGGTCATCATCATCGATTTTATCTCCTCTAAGTGTCCATAGGCCAAATATAAGAAATGCTATAGCAGCTACAATTCGTACTATATTCATGGGTATTAGTGAGCTTAAATAAGCACCTATTGCAACGGCAAGGCCATGATTTAAAATAGTAGCTATAAATACACCCATTAATACTTGAGATGCTTTGTACTTGCTTGCCATAGCCATAGCAAGCAGTTGGGTTTTGTCACCCATTTCAGCTATGACTACAAGAAATAATGCTTTAATAGTTAATGCCATTTTACAACCTCCTTCTAAGTTATATATATAAAATCATCAGTTGTTTTAATACAATAATTTTAGTACAATATGAATCAATTCAATTTCTTTTCTAAATCAAATCTATGTGAAATAAATCCATACAAAGTGAAACCTATAAATACTGTTATAGATCCATACAGCATAGATTCAGCACCACATGAATATAGTGCATAAAGACTGTATAAGGAAGCTAAAAATGCAGTGAAATTAGTAAACTTTATTTTATGTTCTTCCACACCAGCAGATCTCTGTATTACGTTAACAGAAGCCATAGATAGCAGGTAAGGTATAATATTTGTAACTACAGCTAAATCTACTAGTATATTGAATTGTTTTGACAAGCTCGAACTAATGGTCATAAGTGACAACAGAGTTTGCATTACTGTTATTATAATAAGTCCTAGAACTGGAGTGTCAGTTTTTGAAACTTTACCAAATATTTTAGGAAAGTATCCTACAAGAGCAGAACTTTTAAAAACTTCTGCAATTGTGAACTGCCAACCGAGTAGAGAACCAAAACATGCAATAATCATTGAAGCCATAACGATTCTACCTACAATTGGATTGAACATAGTTGTAAATGCCAGTCCAAAAGGTGCATTAGAGTGTAAAAGATCTAAATTTGGAACTATACCAGCTATTACATTTGTTGATACTATATATATAACTGCACTAATTATAGTACCTGCTAGACAAGCTATAGGTACGTTCTTTTGTGGATTTTCAATGGCATCCATATTTACAGAGGCAGATTCTAAGCCAAGAAATGCCCAGAGGGTTATTGAAATTGATTTTCCAACACCTTGGAAAAATGGAAAATGATTTGGATTCCAAGATCTAATATATAGATCTCCACTAAACCAGAACCATCCAAATATAGATATAATAAGTACAGGAATAATTACACCCCATACAGTTAAAAATTCAATTTTACCAGTAATCCTTGCACCTTTAAAATTAAGGGTAGTTGCAAGCCATAGAATAAGTATTGTAAACAGCGCTGAAGAAACAGGAGAAAGATTTTTATTTAAAAGTACTGAAGTATAGTTTACAGCAGAAAGTGCAATTGCAACATTTGCTATTACAAGTGATATACCATATGTGTAATTTGCAATAAATCCTCCAGATTTTCCAAAGGAATACTCAGCATATCCGCCCATACCAGCAGGATTTTTGCTAAATGCTCCACACTTTGATAGTGCATAGGCTAATGCTAGGGATCCGGATGTTGTAACAATCCAAGATAGTATGGACATAGTTCCAACTTCGGCTAAAGTTGTAGGAAGCATTACTATTCCTGCTCCTAACATGTTTATTGCAGTTGTCATTGTAAGTTGTGTTACATTCATTTTATTATTTTTATTCTTCATAATTGTGGCCCTTTCAATTAGGATCTCATAAATTATTATGGAATCATCTTATTTCATAATATATCATTCATTATAAATGTTTTTTCATTTGAGTCAAGACACATATATTGTAAATATATAGCAATATAGTATATCTATTGACATGCTAATTATCTAATGATATACTATGGGACATAAATTAATTATTAGTAATTATGTGCGGATATGGCGGAACTGGCAGACGCGCTAGATTCAGGTTCTAGTGAAGGAAACTTCATGCAGGTTCAAGTCCTGTTATCCGCACCATCTAGTATATTCTAATCAAAATATTTTATACCTTCTCTGAAACTATCTTAATATTTTATGATATCATAAATTCATACCAAAACTTTTCGATTTTAGTAACATTATAGAATTTACTGTATATTATGTATCATTAAGAAATAACTATTAGATATTTTGTTTTTATAAATTGTGTAATAAGATGAATATAAAAGGAGTGGATACATGAATGAAAGATCTCAATATATGTATAGATATCGATGGAACAATTACAGATCCATATTATTGGCTAGATATTGCAAATAAATATTTTAATAAAAATATAAAACCATGGGAAATTACTGAATATTCTATAAATGAAACTATAGGAGTTTCAATAGAGGAATATTTAAGATTTTATGAAAAGAATAGATTTAAGATTCATAATGAGGAACCTATAAGAGAAGATGCCGTTAAAATTATAAATAAGTTATTTAATAGAAGTAATATATATTTTGTAACTGCAAGAGATAAGGACTTGGAAATGCTAACTTATCATTATTTAAATAAACATAATGTTCCTTATGATGATGTTTTCGTACTTGGTACAACTCATAAGAGTAGTACAGCAAAAGATGTTGGATGTGATGTATTTATAGAAGACAGTTATGAAAATGCACTAGAGCTTTCAAAAGATGGTTTTAAAGTGCTTTTGATTGATACTACTTATAATAGGAAGCCACTTAATGAAAATATAATGAGAGTTTTTAGTTGGGATGAGATATATGAGATAGTAGAAAAGATGTTGTTGCACAGAAAAGTTGTGTAGCAACATCTTTTATAATTCTCTAAATTCTTTGACTGAATAATTATAATATAGTAATATATTTATTAGAACTATTGAACTACTTAGTACAAAAAGTACAAAAAATACAAAAAATATTTATAAGTTGCGAAATGAATACATGGATATGTATTTTTGATATATCAAAGGAGGAGAAACTTTTGAGTTTGAATATAGTTTTGTTTCAACCAGAAATACCACAAAATACGGGTAATATAGCAAGAACTTGTGTTCTTACAGGATCAAGACTCCATCTTATAAAACCTCTTGGATTTAGTATAGATGATAAACATTTAAAAAGAGCAGGATTAGATTATTGGCCTTATCTTGACCTTACATTATATGATTCATATGAAGAGCTAAGAGAAAAATACAAAGACGGGACATTTTATTTTTCTACTACTCATGGGAAAAACTATTATAATGATGTAAAATTTAAAGATGAAGATTTTATAGTATTTGGAAGGGAAACATGTGGGCTTCCTGACTATATTAGAGAACAAAATAGTAAAAATTGTATAAGAGTACCTATGATAAAAACTAGCACTCGTTCCCTTAATTTATCAAATACCGTAGCTATAATAGCATATGAGGCTTTAAGGCAGATGAATTTTCCAGTTATGAAATAGGAAGGGTATGATTTTATGAAAAAAATAAAATTAATTACTGATAGTACAGCAGATTTACCGGACTACATAATAAAAAAATATAATATAGAGGTACTTCCTCTTTTTGTAATTATTGATAAAAAGACTTATAGAGATAGAATTGATATAAATCTTTCAGAACTTCTTGAAAGAATGAAAACTAGTGATGAATTTCCTGCAACTGCTCAAGTGAATCCACAGATGTTTATGAAGTGTTATAAAAAATATATTGATGAAGGGTATAGTATAGTATCTATCCATTTATCTTCAAAGATGAGCGGAACATATCAATCTGCATGCATTGCCCGAGATATGCTTGAAACCGATGATATAGTAGTTATAGATAGTATGAATGTTACCTCAGGTCTTGGAGTTCAAGTTATTAAAGCTGCAAAACTTATAGAAGAAGGCTTAAATATACATGAAATAGAAGCTAAAATTAAAGAGATTTCCCCTCATGTTAAAAGTACACTGGAGTTTAATAGTTTAGACAATCTGGTGAAAGGTGGACGTCTATCTAAAACAGCAGGAATTATAGGAAATATTTTAGGAATAAAAATAATTGTAGAAGCAAAAAATGGACAAATGGAAGTAGCTACCAAAATAAGAGGAAATAAAAAAGTACTTAAGGCTATGATTGATTATATAGACAGAAAAGGAATAAAACCTGGGGAAATTCCTATACTACTTCATGTTGGGAAGACCGAAATACTTGAACCACTTAGAAATGAGCTTATAAAACGAAATGTAGAATTTATAGAAAGTGAAGTTGGCTGCGTAGTAGGAGTACATGCAGGACCTGATGCATGTGGTTTGTTCTTTGTGGAAGATTATTAATAAATGACAAAATAGCTATTCCTAATATTTATTTTATTGGAAAGGAGAGTTGATATGGAATATTTTTATGATACCATAATAATTGGAGGAGGACCTGCAGGCCTTGCTGCTGGACTTTATTGCTCAAGAGCAAAGTTGAATGTTGTTGTTATTGAAAAAGAGATATATGGTGGGAAAGTATCTACTACTGCTGATATAGATAATTATCCTGGATCTGTAGAAAATGCAACAGGTGCTACTTTAAGTGATAGAATGAAAATTCAGGCTGAGTCTTTTGGAACTAAATTTGTGTCAGATGACGTATCAGATGTAGATTTTTCAGGAGAATTAAAAATTGTAAAAGGGAAAAATGATATATATAAGTCAAAAACCGTTATAATTGCAACTGGAGCTAATCCAAGACTTGCTGGATTTAAAAATGAAGAAAAATTTAGAGCAAGAGGAATATCATACTGTGCTACTTGTGATGCGGATTTCTTTAGTGATATGGATATAGCAGTTGTAGGAGGAGGAGATTCCGCAATAACTGAAGCCATATATCTAACTAAATTTGCAAGTCATGTAACAGTAATTCATAGAAGGGATTCTCTAAGAGCTGCAAAGTCAATTCAAGATAAGGCCTTTAAAAATCCTAAAATAAGTTTCATTTGGAATTCACAAGTTGAAGAAGCTTTTGGAGAGCAATTTCTTGAAGGTATAGTAGTAAAGAATAGAGAAACTGGAGAAAAAACTACATTAAAAGTTGGAGGATGTTTTGTATTTATTGGTGATACACCTGCAACAGAAGTATTTAAGAATAAAATAAATTTAGATGAGAAAAATTATATAATTACTGATGAAAATATGCAGACAAATGTACCAGGTGTATTTGCAGCTGGAGATGTTAGACAAAAAATGCTAAGACAGATAGTTACAGCTGTATCTGATGGTGCAATAGCAGCAGTTATGGCAGAAAATTATATAGAGAAGAATAAGTAAAAAATATGATAAAATTAGATGGGAATAGAGCTGAATAGTTTTTATTCTTATCTAATTTTTTTATAAAAATTTATAAGCTTGATTATATTTATACCTAAAGCTTCGAGCTTATATTTTGCATATCTTCATGCTATAATATAACTAAACAATTAAGAATTCACAACTCACAATGCACAATGATTGAAGGATAATTAAGAATTCACAATGCACAATGATTGAAGGATAATTAAGAATTCACAATGCACAAATCATAATGATTGAAGGAGAATTAAGAATTCACAATGCACAAATCACAATGAAGGATGATTTTTCTTGGGAAAAATCTAAAATTATAGGTTTTTCTGAAACAAAGTGAAGAAAAACAACCATCACTGTGCACTGTGAATTGTGAACTGTGAATTGAACTGAACTGTGAACTGAATAAGAAGGATGATTTTTCTTGGGAAAAATCTAAAATGTAGTTTTTCTGAAACAAAGTGAAGAAAAACGACCATCACTGTGAATCGTGAATTGTGCACTGTGAACTGAACTGTGCATTGTGAACTGTGAACTGAACTGTGCATTGTGCATTGTGAATTGTGCATTGAACTGTGCATTGTGAATTGTGAATTGTGCATTGAACTCATATTGGGGGTGTGATTATGGATCTTAATTTTGGACTTAATTTAACTCAAGAACAGAAATTAGTAATGACTCAGGAAATGCAATTATCAGTTAAATTATTACAGATGTCAAGTTTTGAACTTAAAGAGTATGTTGAAAAGGAAATACAGGAAAATCCAATTCTTGATGTTAAAGAAATTGAATCTAATAAAGAGATTGAAAAAACTAAGTTGGACTATAAGGAGATTATAAAAAATCTTGAGTTTGATAATTATAGTCACAGTAGTAGTTATGAAAAAAATTATGATGAAGAAGTTTCTCCATTTAATTTTATTTCAAAAAGTAAATCTCTTAAAGAATATTTAATAGAACAAATAGAATATTTACCTGAAAAGGATTACTTGAAACGAATATGTGTATATATTGTAGGAAATATAGATTCAAGAGGTTATCTTGAACTTTTAGAGGGGGAACTTGAAAAACAATTCAATATTTCCTCGGAAATTGCAGATTATTGTATAAAACAGGTACAATCCTTAGAACCGGATGGAATAGGGGCAAGAGATCTTAAGGAATGTCTTAAAATTCAATTAAAAAAGAAGAATATAGATGATGAAAATATAATAAATATTATAGATAATTATCTTGAACTTATAGCTGAAAATAGATATGATATAATATCAAAGGAACTTAATATAGATATAAAAGAAGCTCAAGAGTATGGAGATATAATAAAGGGATTAAATCCAAAACCTTCAAGGGGATTTTATACAGAAGAAGATACAAAGTATATATTGCCCGATGCTTATATAAAAAAGATAGATAATGATTATTTTATAATAATGAACGATGATTTACTCCCTAAATTAACAATAAATTCCATGTATAGAAATATAATAAAAAGTGAAACTAATGAAGAAAAATCAGATAAAGATACAGTGAAGTATGTAAAAGATAAGTTGAATAGTGCAGTATTTTTGATAAAGAGTATACAACATAGAAAAACTACTATATATAGGGTACTTGAAAAAATACTTGAGCTTCAGAGAGATTACTTTGATTATGGAGATGGGTATTTAAAGCCAATGACTCTCAAGGAAATATCTGAAAGTTTGGATATGCATGAATCCACAATCAGCAGAGCTATAAGAGATAAATATATATATACAAATAGAGGCACAGTGAAAATAAAGGATTTATTTACTACAGGAATTTCTACATCTAAATCAGGTGAAAATGTTTCTGTAAATATAATTAAAAAACAAATTAAGGATATAATAGATGGAGAAGATAAAAAGAAGCCATTATCTGACCAGGCAATTTGCAATTTAATAAATAAAAATGGAATGAATATTTCAAGGAGAACAGTGGCAAAATATAGAGAGCAATTAGGAATAAAGTCATCTAAGGGCAGAAAACGATTCTAAAACTATATACTTAACACATTTTTTAAATCTTTTTTTAAAATACTATTTAAAAAAAAGTTTATATGATTTATAATATTAAGTGGGACAGGGAATATAGTACTGGGACAGTAACAGACCAGGAGGCGTCGTTATGGAAGAAGTACTTAAATTACAAAAGAGAATAGTACCAGAACTAGTTGAATTATTAGAGAAGAGATACAATATTTTAAGAACTATCTACTATAATCAACCTATTGGTAGAAGAGTACTTGCAAATGACTTAGGTATTGGTGAAAGAATAGTTAGGACAGAAATAAATTTCTTGAAAAATCAAGGATTTATTGACATAAATACTCCAGGAATGACAGTAACTAGAGATGGAGAGTATATTATAGATAAATTAAAGGATTCAATACATGAACTTAGAGGGTTGTCAGAAGTTGAAGATACTATTAAAATTAATTTTGGATTAAAAAAAGTTATTATTGTTCCAGGAAATTGTGATGAAGATAGTACAATACTAAGTGAAATGGGTAGAGTAGCAGGAGTATATTTAAAAAGCATTTTGAAAAATAGTGATGTAATTGCAGTTACAGGTGGTTCCACTATTAAAAAAGTTGTAGATAACATGCCTAAAATATCAAATATACATGATGTACTTGTAGTTCCTGCAAGAGGAGGAATGGGTGCAAATGTAGAAACTCAGGCAAATACCCTTGCAGCTAGTCTTGCCAATAAAGTAAATGGAACATACAAAATGCTCCATGTTCCAGATAATTTAAGTGATATTGCAAGAGATACTATATTAAAGGAAAAATCTATACAGAATGTACTACAATTTATATACAATGCAAATGTTCTTGTATATGGAATTGGTGAAGCTTGTAAGATGGCAAGAAGAAGAGGACTGAATAATGAAAAAATATTAGAAATAAAAAACAAAGGTGCTCTTGGGGAAGCCTTTGGATACTATTTTGATAAAAAAGGTAACATAGTATATTCTACTCCAAGTATAGGAATAAAGAACGACAGTATACATAATATTGAAACACTAATAGCAGTAGCTGGTGGATGCAGCAAAGCTGAGGCAATATTATCTGTTGAAATAAATAATAAAAATGGTGTACTTATTACAGATGAAGGTGCAGCAAAAAAAATTTTAGAATTATTGAAAAGTAAATAAATTTTTTATTTATTATAAATAATATTATTATTAGGAGGAATTAAAATGACAAAGGTAGCTATTAATGGTTTTGGAAGAATAGGAAGATTGGCTTTAAGAAGAATTCTTGAAGTTCCTGAATTAGAAGTTGTTGCAATTAACGATTTAACTGATTCAAAAACTTTAGCTCACTTGTTCAAATATGACTCATCACAAGGTAAATTCAATGGAGATATTGAAGTTAAAGAAGGAGCTTTCGTAGTTAATGGAAAGGAAATTAAAGTATTCGCTGAATCAGATCCTGAAAAATTACCTTGGGGAGAACTTGGAATAGACGTTGTACTTGAATGTACAGGATTTTTCACTAAGAAGGAAAAAGCTGAAGCTCATGTAAGAGCTGGTGCTAAAAAAGTTGTTATCTCAGCTCCTGCTGGAAATGACTTAAAGACAATTGTTTACAATGTAAATAATGATGCTTTAGATGGTAGTGAAACAGTTATATCAGGTGCATCATGCACAACTAACTGCTTAGCTCCAATGGCTAAAGTATTAAATGATAAATTTGGAATAGAAAAAGGATTTATGACTACAATCCATGCATATACTAATGATCAAAATACTTTAGATGGACCACACAGAAAAGGTGATTTAAGAAGAGCAAGAGCTGCAGCTGTAAGTGTAATTCCTGCTTCAACAGGTGCTGCTAAAGCAATCAGTCAAGTTATTCCAGAATTAAAAGGTAAGTTAGATGGAAATGCTCAGAGAGTTCCAGTTCCAACTGGTTCAATAACTGAATTGGTTTCAGTACTTAAGAAGAATGTTACAGTTGAAGAAGTTAATGCAGCAATGAAAGAAGCAGCTAATGAATCATTTGGATATACTGAAGATCCAATAGTTTCTGCAGATGTTGTAGGAATGAGCTATGGTTCATTATTTGATGCAACTTTAACAAAAATTGTAGATGTAAATGGATCACAATTAGTTAAGACTGCTGCATGGTATGATAATGAAATGTCATATACTTCACAGTTAGTTAGAACTTTAGCTTATTTTGCAAAGATTTCTAAATAATAAATATTTATGACTAATTACTTAATAGATATTATTTAACGGGTGGCATAGTAAAAGGTCTGGTTTTGTAGTTAAGGCTATGAGGCCAGATCTTTAATAATATAAGGCAATTTATAGCTACGCAAAGTTAAATACTTAACTTTAAAAATAAATAAAAAATTTAAAAGAGGTGTGTGTTATGGCTTTTAATAAAAAGACAATTGAGGATATAGATGTTAATGGTAAAAAAGTTTTAGCAAGATGTGACTTTAATGTACCACTTAAGGATGGAAAAATAACAGATGAAAACAGATTAATTGGAGCACTTCCTACAATAAAATATCTAATTGAAAATGGTGCTAAAGTTATATTGTGCTCTCATCTTGGTAAACCAAAGGGAGAACCAAAACCTGAACTTTCATTAGAACCAGTTGCAAAAAGACTCTCCGAGATGCTTAAAAAAGAAGTTGTATTTGCAGCAGATGACAATGTAGTAGGAGAAAATGCTAAAGCTGCAGTTGAAAATATGAAAAATGGAGATGTAGTATTACTCCAGAATACTAGATACAGAAAAGAAGAAACAAAGAATGAAGATAATTTTTCAAAAGAACTGGCCTCTCTTGCAGATGTATTTGTAAATGATGCTTTCGGAACAGCTCATAGAGCACATTGTTCTACAGTTGGAGTTACTAAATTTTTAGATGTAGCTGTATGTGGATATTTAATTCAAAAAGAACTTAAATTCCTTGGAAATGCAGTAGAAAATCCAAAGAGACCTTTCCTTGCAATATTAGGAGGAGCAAAGGTTTCAGACAAGATAAATGTTATAAATAATTTACTTGAAAAAGTAGATACTTTGATAATTGGAGGCGGAATGGCATATACTTTTGCAAAAGCAAGAGGATATAATATAGGTGATTCACTTCTTGAAGAGGATAAAATAGATTATGCAAAAGAAATGATTGAAAAGGCAAAAGAAAAGAATGTAAAATTACTTCTTCCATTAGATACTGTAACAGCAGATAAATTTGATGCTAATGCAGAAGCTGTTGTAACAGAAGATCCAAACATAAAAGATGGATACATGGGACTAGATATAGGTCCAAAGACTGTTAAATTATTTACAGATGCTATAAAGAATGCAAAGACTATTGTATGGAATGGACCAATGGGAGTATTTGAATTCCCTAAATTTGCAAAAGGAACTAATGAAGTAGCTAAAGCTATGTCAGAATCTGAAGCAACTACTATAATAGGTGGAGGAGATAGTGCAGCTGCAGTAAATCAGCTAGGTTATGGCGATAAGATGACCCACATATCTACAGGTGGTGGAGCTTCACTTGAATTTTTAGAGGGAAAAGAACTTCCTGGAATAGCAGCTCTTAATGATAAATAAAAACAATAAATTCTAATAATGATTTGTAGTTGAAAATAGTTATCATAAGGTGTAAACTAAAAAAAAGGAGTTAGATGAAAATGAGAAAAGCAATAATTGCAGGAAACTGGAAAATGAATAAAACTGTAGATGAGGCTAAAAAATTAATAGAGGAATTAAAACCTTTAGTAAAAGATGCTAAATGCGATGTAGTTGTGTGTCCTCCATATGTATGCTTAAATGCTGTAATTGAAGCAACTAAAGGAAGTAATATAAAAGTTGGAGCTCAGAATATGCATTTTGAAGAAAGTGGTGCATATACTGGAGAAGTATCACCAGCTATGTTAGAGTCATTAGGTGTAGATTATGTAATTCTTGGTCATAGTGAAAGAAGACAGTATTTTAATGAAACAGACCAGGCTATAAATAAAAAAGTAAAGAAAGCATTTGAACATAATTTAATTCCAATAGTATGCTGTGGTGAAACTCTTGAAGAAAGAGAAGCAGATGTTACAGAAGAAGTACTTGGAAGACAGATTAAATTAGACTTAGCAAATCTTGAAAAAGATCAAGTAGAAAAATTAGTTGTAGCTTATGAACCTATTTGGGCAATTGGAACAGGAAAAACTGCTACAGATGAGCAGGCAAATACTACAATTGCATATATAAGAAGCGTAATTGCAAAACTTTATGGCAAAGATACTGCAGAAAAGACGAGAATACAATATGGTGGTTCTGTAAAGCCAGCTACAATAAAAGCTCAGATGAAACAACCTGATATAGATGGAGGACTTATTGGAGGAGCAAGCTTAAAAGCAGAAGACTTCTCAAAAATTGTAAATTACGACTTGTAATACAAGATTGGAGGAAGATATGAATAAAAAACCAGTAATGCTCATGATACTTGACGGATTTGGCATTTCTGACAAAGTTGAAGGAAATGCAGTCAAAGCAGCATATAAACCAAATTTTGATAAATATTATAATACTTGTCCACACACAACATTAGGAGCTAGTGGACTTAGTGTAGGACTTCCTGATGGACAGATGGGAAATTCAGAAGTTGGACATTTAAATATAGGAGCAGGAAGAATAGTATATCAAGCATTGACTAAAATATCAAAGTCTATAAAAGATGGAGAATTTTTTACAAATGAGGCATTGAATAAAGCAGTGGACAATGTTGTGAAAAATAATTCTGATTTCCATATAATGGGACTTTTGTCACCTGGAGGAGTTCACTCACATATGGAACACTTGAAAGGACTTTTAATGCTTGCAAAAGAAAAAGGATTGAAAAAAGTATACGTTCATGCCTTTACAGATGGAAGAGATGTACCTCCTTCTTCTGCTAAAGAATATGTAAAAGATATAGAAGAATATATGAATGAAATAGGAGTAGGAAAGATAGCTTCAGTTTCTGGAAGATATTATGCCATGGATAGAGATAAGAGATGGGAAAGAGTAGAACTTGCATATAATGCTTTGGTACTTGGAAAAGGTGTTGAGGCAGATAGTGCATTTGCTGCTATTGAAAACTCATATAAAAATGGCAAAACAGATGAATTTATTGTTCCTACAGTAATAAAAAAAGATGGTAAGCCTTTGGCAACAATAAAAGACGGAGATTCAGTAGTATTTTTTAACTTTAGACCTGATAGAGCAAGACAGCTTACAAGAGCTATAAATGACAAGGAATTTGATGGATTTCAAAGAAAGACTTTAAACCTTGAATTTGTAACAATGACAGAATACGATGCTGAAATCAAGGGAGTAGATGTTGCATTTAAAAATGACAGTTATAAAAATACATTAGGCGAATATGTAAGTAAGTTAGGTAAAAATCAACTGAGAATAGCTGAAACAGAAAAATATGCACATGTTACTTTCTTTTTCAATGGCGGAGTAGAAAAACCAAATAAAAATGAAGATAGAGTTCTTGTTCCATCTCCAAAGGTAGCTACTTATGATTTACAACCTGAAATGAGTATATACGAAGTTACAGATGAACTCTTAAAGAGATTAGATGAAGATAAGTATGACTTAATTATATTAAACTTTGCAAACCCTGATATGGTTGGTCATACAGGAGTTTTTGAAGCTGCAAAAAAAGCAATTGAAGCCGTTGATGTATGTCTTGGGAAAGTTGCGGATAAAATATTAGAGAAAGACGGAACATTATTTATAACTGCAGATCATGGAAATTCCGAAGAGGAAATAGATTATGATACAAAAAAACCTATGACTGCACATACAACAAATCCTGTTCCATTTGTATATGTATCTAAAAACCCTTCCGAGCTTAGAGATGGTGGAGTCCTTGCAGACATTGCACCAACTATTCTCCAGGTTATGAAACTTGATAAACCAAAGGAAATGACAGGTAAAAGTCTTATAAAATAGGTTTATAATATAGTTTAAATATTTAAATTTTAATTAACAGTACTATAGATTAGAAAGGAGTTGAAAGAACCGTTATTTGATTAACGGCGGTATTTATGAAAAATTATGTAGAGATTGTAGATGTAAGTGCAAGACAGATTATTGATTCCAGAGCAAATCCTACAGTAGAAGTAGAAGTAGTATTGGAAGATGGAACAGTAGGAAGAGCTGGAGTACCATCAGGAGCTTCTACAGGAGCTTTTGAGGCCGTAGAACTTAGAGATGGTGATAAAGATAAATATCAAGGTAAAGGTGTTACAAAAGCTGTTGATAATGTAAATAATGTTATAGCAGAAGAATTAATAGGAATGAATATATTTGATCAGGTTTTAATTGACAAAACTATGATAGAATTAGATGGCACAGATAATAAGGCAAAATTAGGTGCTAATGCCACTCTTGGAGTATCACTTGCATGTGCAAGAGCAGCATCAAAATATCTTGGAATTAGCTTATATCAATATATAGGTGGAGTTAATGCAAAGGTTCTTCCAGTTCCTATGATGAACATACTAAATGGAGGAAAACATGCTGATAACAACGTAGATTTACAGGAATTTATGATAATGCCAGCTGGAGCTCCTAATTTTAGTGAAGCTATGAGAATGAGTACTGAAGTTTATCATACATTGAAATCAATTTTAAAATCAAAAGGCTATGACACAGGTGTTGGTGATGAAGGTGGATTTGCTCCAAATTTAAAATCAAATGAGGAAGCAATAGAAGTAATAGTTGAGGCTATAGAAAAAGCTGGATATAAACCTGGAAAAGATATATATATAGCACTTGATCCTGCATCATCAGAGTTTTTCGAAGATGGAAAATACAATCTAAAAGGAGAAGGAAAAGTTTTAACTCCTGAGCAAATGGTAGATTTCTATGTAGATCTTGCAAATAAATATCCTATAATTTCTCTTGAAGACGGAATGGCTGAAGAAGATTGGGACGGATGGAAAGTACTTACTGAAAAACTTGGAGATAAGATCCAATTAGTAGGAGATGATCTGTTCGTTACAAATACTACTAGATTGAAAAAGGGAATTGAACTTGGAGTTGCCAATTCAATACTTATAAAATTGAATCAAATAGGAACTCTTACAGAAACTTTGAATGCCATAGAAATGGCAGAAAGAGCAGGATATACAGCAGTAGTTTCCCATAGATCTGGAGAAACTGAAGACACAACTATAGCTGATTTAGTTGTAGCTGTAAATGCAGGACAGATAAAAACTGGTGCACCTGCAAGAACAGAAAGAGTTGCAAAGTACAATCAGCTTCTTAGAATAGAAGAAGAACTTGGAGAAGTAGCTGAGTACAGAGGACTTTCTGCATTCTATAATTTAAAAAAGTAATTGATTTTAAATAGAGTAGGTACATTTTGTGCCTGCTCTAATTTTAAAATTTAATATAAATTGAAATTAAAGCTTAAATATGATAAAATATAATTTACGCAAATAGGTATATATTTTACCATAAAATTATTTCTTTAGGTCAAATATTGTATATGGATTAAGGGAAATATCAGGAGGATTAAACTCATGACTACTTTTTTTGTAATAATGCAAGTTATAATTTCAGTTCTTTTAATAGCAGTTGTATTGATTCAACCAGGTAAAACTGATGGGTTAAGTGGTTTTATATCTGGAGGAACAACTGAAAGTTTTTATTCAAGGAACAAATCTAGGACTTCAGAGGCTATGTTGTCTAAGTTAACTGTCATTTTGGCTATAATATTTGCTGTTTTATGCATAGCTCAAAACTTTATAAAGTAATTTGCTTAAAATACAGTGGAGAAGTGTTCCTACTGTATTTATTTTTATATAATTACTGAATATTTTTATAAAATTTATACCAATATAATAAAAGGTGGTGAAATTATGAATATAACTGAGTCAATTTTAAACTTTATGAGAGAAAAGGCCTATAAGCCTATGAATATAAAAGAACTTGAAAAAGTGTTTGGAATAAAAAAACATGAAAAAAAGGACTTCAAGAAGATACTTAATAGTATGGAGAAAGATGGCTATATAATTAAAACAAGAACTAATAGATATGGGGTACCTGATAGGATGGGGCTTGTAATTGGAAAATTTCAAGGACATCAAAAGGGATTTGGATTTGTAGTACCTGAAGAAGGAGTAGATGTATTTATTCCAATATCAGGTATTAATGGAGCTATGAATGGAGATAAAGTTATAGTTAAAATCATAAAAGAAGAAAACAAAGGTAGAAAATGTGAAGGAGAAATAATAAGAATACTTAATAGAGCTAATAAGACAATAGTGGGAACATTTGAAGACAGCAGAAATTTCGGATTTGTAGTACCAGAGGAAAAGAAAATATATCAAGATATATTTATACCTAAAAATTGTAAAAAAGGTGCCAAAACAGGTGATGTTGTAATTGCTAAAATAACTCAATGGCCAGATGGAAGGAGAAATCCTGAAGGGAAAGTTACAAATGTACTTGGGAAGAAAAGTGAAAAGGGAATTGATATATTAACTATAATTAAAAAAAACGGATTGCCTGAGGAATTTCCTGAAAAGGTTCAAAATTATGCAGAAAGTATACCAGATGAAATACCTAAAGAAGAGTATAAGAGAAGAAAGGATTTGAGAAATCTAACTATAGTTACTATAGACGGAGAAGATGCTAAGGATTTAGATGATGCAGTATCTATTGAAAAACTTGACAATGGTAATTTTTATCTTGGAGTTCATATAGCAGATGTTTCAAATTATGTTAAAGATAAAAGTCCACTTGATAAGGAAGCTCTTAAACGTGGAACATCAGTGTACTTAATTGATAGAGTAATACCGATGTTGCCTAAAAAATTGTCAAATGGTATATGTAGTCTTAATCCAAAGACAGATAGGCTCACTCTTAGCTGTTTTATGGAAATAGATAATAGTGGCAAAGTTGTCAATCATGAAATATTTGAAAGTATAATAAGTTCTAATGAAAGAATGACATATACGGATGTTACAAATATAATTGAAGGAAAAGATCAGGAAGCTATAGCTAGATATAACTATCTAGTTCCTACTTTTAATTTAATGAAAGAACTTTCAGAGATATTATATAAAAAAAGAATGCTTAGAGGTGCAGTTGATTTTGATTTTCAAGAATGCAGTATAACACTTGATGATCTTGGAAGACCTGTAGAGATAAAACCATATAATAGGGGAATAGCAAACCATATAATAGAAGAGTTTATGCTTGTATGTAACGAAACTATAGCTGAACACATGTTTTGGACTAATATGCCATTTGTTTATAGAATACATGAAGAACCAAATGAAGAGAAACTGATGTATTTCAATGAATTTGTACACAATCTTGGATATACAATAAAGTGGGGCCAAGAAGTTCATCCTAAAGCACTACAAGAAATTATAGAAAAGGTAAAAGGAAAAAAGGAAGAAACTGTAGTTAGTACATTGCTTTTAAGATCAATGAAACAGGCAAGGTATTCACCTAAATGTACTGGACATTTTGGATTAGCAGCTAGATATTATTGTCATTTTACTTCTCCTATAAGAAGATACCCTGATCTTATTATCCATAGAATAATTAAGAAATTTATAAATGGTAAACTAGATGAAAATGAAATAAAAAGGCTTAATCCGAAAGTAGAATATGCTTCAAAGCAGTCTTCTGAAATGGAAAGAGTTGCTCAAGATGCTGAAAGAGAAGTAGATGACTTAAAAAAAGCAGAGTACATGAGCAATAGAATAGGAGAAGAGTATTTAGGGATTGTATCGTCTGTAACTAATTTTGGAATGTTTGTAGAACTTGAAAACACAATAGAAGGATTGGTACATTTGAGTACTATGACTGATGATTATTATGTATATGATGATAGGCATCTCTCACTAGTTGGGGAAAAGACTAGAAAAATATATAAATTGGGAGATGAAGTAAAAATTAGGGTATTGAAAGTTGACTTATCGGCTCATGAAATTTACTTTGAACTTGTTAGTAATGATGAAGAAAAATTAAGTGATAAAATAGATAACAAGATAAATGAATAGTATTATATTAAAAAGTAAAGAAGGTGGTTTTTATGGTTAAAAAGAATAGCAAAAATCGAACATTAGCTGAAAATAGAAAAGCAAGACATGATTATTTTATTGAAGAATCTATGGAGGCAGGTATAGAACTTATTGGTACAGAGGTAAAATCTATAAGAGCTGGAAAGGCAAATTTAAAAGATAGTTATGCTGACATAGTAAACGGAGAAATATTTGTTCGAAATATGCATATAAGTCCTTATGAAAATGGAAATATATTTAATAGGGATCCACTTAGAAAGAGAAAGTTGCTTCTTCATAAGCGAGAAATATCTAAATTACTTGGATACACTTCACAGAAGGGGTATACAATAATACCGCTATCCCTTTATCTTAAAAATGGCCGTGTAAAAGTAAATCTTGCAGTAGTTAAAGGAAAGAAGAACTATGATAAGAGAAATTCTATGCTTGAAAGGGCTGCAAAGAGAGATATAGAAAGACAAATGAAAGAAAGATACAGGTAGAAAAGTCAAGCTCTAAAGAGATTTATTTTTCTTTAGAGCTTATTTGAGTTTGCTATTTTTTTAAAATAGATGCGAAATGTTCTAGTGAAGCAATAAAGTTGTCCACTTCTAAAGGATCCATATCTTTTATAGTATCAAATACAAAATCTGATATAAAACTTTTTTTCATTGAAGTTATATCGTGAGTTTTTTTAAATTCATCGGAAAGAGATAATTTTACAATTCTACGGTTATTTTCAGGTATTTCTCTTACTACTATATTTTGTTTTGTCAATCTGTCTATTATTCCTGACACAGTGCTCTTTGTAAGCATCATATGTTCACTTAATTGATTTAATGTTATGCCAGGCATACAGTGAAGATGGAATATAACTGCAAGTTGTGGTGCTGTTACTCCATATTTATCAGCACTTTCCTTGAATTTAATACTAAGTAATTTATGAATAGTTTTGAACACGGAGAAAATTCTCTCTCCTTGTTTTAATAGTAATTCATTGTTCTCAATAGATGAATTTTTTTTCACAACCATTTTTAATTAATTACCTACCTTTAATTGTTTTTTTAATTCATTTCTCATTAGAAAAGTGAGAAGTATAGCTATGACTACTATTAAAGCAGTTATGGCTACAGCATAGGCCATGGCATCTACTGTGGATTTTCCTTGAATTATTGAAGTTAAGGTATATATGGCAGATGCTTTAGCCTCACTAGCAGATTGTCCTGAATACATGTATCCACTTGTAAGTGAATTTATAGTATCAACTGCAGTTTTGTTATATGAAGTTATCTGTTCTGACAACTTTAGATAGTTGTAATTTGTTCTATTTTGAATAATTACAGTCATTATAGTTATGCTTAAAGAACTTGATATCTGCCTTATAGTATTTGAAAGAGCTGAAGCCTTTGCTATTAAATTTTTAGGTACAGCATTCATTCCAGCAGTATTTATTGGCATCATGGCAAGTCCTAACCCAACTGACCTTAAACACAAGAGTATAGTTATAAATTCTCTAGTTGAGTTCATATTTATAGAATTTGAAAGCATATAGGAACTTATACCAAGTATTACAAGCCCAGGTATAACAACTGGCTTTATACCTATTTTATCAAATAAATTTCCGCTTATTGGCATAAGAATCCCTACTACAATTGCTGCAGGAAACATTATAATACCGGTTTCCATTGCTGTATATCCTCTTATATTTTGGAGGAATAGAGGCATTACATAAACTCCACCCATTAGTGCAAGAGTTAAAATGGAAACTATAATTTGGCTCATAGTAAAATTAAATAGTTTGAATACGCTGAGATCAAGCAGAGGGTAAGGATGGGTAAGTTCATTTACTACAAACAGCAATAAGCTTAAACATCCAAGAGCTATAAGCAGTGGATATCTTGCTTTTGACCAGTCAATTGAAGACCACTCTCCAAGAACATATAGTATACTGACTACACCTATAGTAGATGATAAAAATCCTACTATGTCAAATGGATTAACTTTCTTTGGCCTTGAGTCCTTAAGCAAAATGGCAGCTAAAAATACTCCAATTATACCTATTGGTACATTTAAATTGAAAATAAGCCTCCAATCTAATTTTTCGATTATATATCCACCTAATGTAGGTCCTATAGCAGGAGCAGCCATAGAAGCTATTCCCCATACACCTAAGGCAAGACCTATTTTCTCTCTAGGAAATATTTCATATATTATAGACATTCCAACAGGCATTATCATACCGCCACCTATAGCTTGTATTACTCTGAAACATATCATAGATGTATTGTTCCATGAAAAACCGCAGAGCATAGAGCCTACAGTAAACATTCCTAGTGCAAACATATATATTTTTTTTGATCCAAACACGTCTTGAAGATATCCTGTCAATGGTATAATTGCACCAAGTGCTAGTGTATATGATGTAAGTATCCATTTTGATTTATCCATTGATATACCAAATACAGTCATGATTTTAGGAATAGCAATGTTTACTATGCTACTGTCTAGTATAGCCATAAATGTGCCTATTACTACTACTAGTAAAGCCAACCAGCTGTATATGGAATCATTTTTATTTTGTTCCATTGCCATCACCTCGTTATTTGACATGAATCTTTACAACTGCATTGGTACCTGGAAGTATTTTTTCATTGAATTTATCTAGTTTTATTTTTACAGGTATTCTTTTTACTACTTTTGTAAATGTTCCACTTGTTGAAGATGGAAGAAGTGAAAATGCAGATTCAGTTGCTTCACCTACAGATTTAACTTTCCCCGTAAATTTTTGTGATCCAAATTCATCTATTGTAATATCTACTGACTGACCTATTCTTACTCTGCCAAGTTTGGTTTCTTTTATGTTGGCAGTTATATATAGATTGTCTGGATCTATTAAAGTTATAAGAGTTTCTCCAGGAGACCATATTTCACCTATTGTACCTTGCTTTTTAATCACTCTTCCGCTTATAGGTGCTCTTATAAGTGATTTATCTATAGAAGAGTCTGGCAAACTTGATGAATCTTGACGAGCTAGTATCTGATTTTTTACAACTGTATCTCCTTCTTCTATGTTAAGTTCCAATAGTTTACCGCTTATTTGGGGTGTTACATTTACAAAGTCAGCGTCAACATAAGCATCATCAGTTGAAACATAATATGAGTTTTGATACCAATAATAAAAACCTATACTAGATAATGCTACTACAATAATTGATAAAATACCAATAATTAATATTTTACGTTTATCTTTCATAAATACAACCTTCTTTCCTATTTTTCTAATGCTATTTCTGCAAACATTCCAGGTTTTAAATCAGAACTTTTATCTGTAAAAGTTACTTTTACTAAAACATCTCTGCTTTGTGAATTTACTTGAGAGTTTATAACAGATATTTTTCCGTGAAATTCCTTGTCAGGTATTTCAGATACTTTTATATTAACTGATTTTCCTACAGATAATTGATTTACAATATCAAGAGGTGCATATGCATTTATAAATAAATTTGTAGGATTTACTATAGAAATTATAGAAACTCCTGGAGATACAGTATCACCTACATTTATATTTCTCGCACTTACTGTTCCAGATATAGGAGCAGTTATTACAGTATTACTTAGAGCGGTTTTAGCTGTATTTAAGGCAGCTTCTGCTTGATTTACTTGTGCTTTAAAGACATCTATGCTGTATTTGGTTTGACCATTTTTAAGCATGTTTAATTGTTCTTGAGCAGTTTTATATGCTGAACTTGCAGATGCAAGGCTTTGGCTAATAGAATCTAGTTCCTGCTCAGTTGCAGCACCTGAGTCTACTAAAGCTTGTACACGATCGTAGTTTTTCTTAGCTGTTTCATAGGTTTTAGATGCGCTTTCTACAGAAGCTTCAGCCTGTGCAATCTGTTCAGGACGTGTACTGTTTTGTGCATTTGTAAGATTTGCTTTTGCAGTATTTACTGCAGCTTGTGCTTGATCTACTTGTGCTTGAAGGTCTTTTGTATCAAGTTTTACTAAAACATCTCCTTCTGCTACAGTTGATCCTACATCTACAGATACTTCAGTAACTTTTGCAGAAATCTTTGAACTTATATCTGCCTTTTCATTTGTTGCTATTTTTCCGCCCATTATAAATTGTTGGGTTTTATTTTCAGATGTATTTTTTATAGTTTTAGTTGCATCTTTGGAAGAAGAGCAGCCGCTTAAGAGCATTACTATAGCTAAACAAAATAAACTTACTTTTTTCATTGATATCCTCCCTACATGAACTATTTTTATAGATATTGTTCGCATATTAACAGATTATATTATACAATGATTTATTTTCATATTCAAGAATATTATTCTAAATAACTAAAGTTAAGTAATTTATCTATAATAATTTCAATTTTAACCTAAAATAAGCACTTAACCTGTATTAGGCTAAGTGCTTAAACTTACATATATGAGTTTTAAATCATTTCTACTTGTTTTGTAGAATTCATCTTCTCTAGGTCCATAATTGCGTTGTAAATCATATCTTTTGTTATTTCATAAGGAACATGCTTTATGTCCTGAGTTTGCATTGCCTTATCTAGTACTTTGTCAAGGTCATTTTCAGACACTTCAATATCTGATAGACAAGTAGGAAGACCTATGCTCTTGTTAAAATTATATACTCTGTCACGCTCTTCAAATTGTTTGTCACAGGTAAGCATAACAAGGACACCATAAGAAACCAATTCTCCATGTAAATGATTCTTTTCTACATTTTCTAAAGTTGTGCATCCATAATATACTGAATGTGCAAGGCAGCTATTATAATCATTCATTACAAAAACTGATACAAGCCCTGTAGTGATTATTATATTGAGAATTACCTGTTCAAGTTCATATGATACTCTGTTATGTTTGGCATCTTCATAAGCTTTTTTACCATACTCAAGTAGTGGCTCTACACATCTGCGACTTATATCAACACCTAATAGATTAGTGTGATCGAGTTTGTCGCCTCTTGAAGAAAATGTACATTCGTATTGCTTTGACAATGCATCTCCAATACCTGCCCAAATAAAGTTGCTAGGTGATTCTGCTATTATCTTGGTATTTATGAAACAGTGAGTAGCAGGTTTTTTAGGAAAATACAATTCTTTAAACACATGATTGGAATCGTAAATTACAGTTGTAGAGGTTACTGCTGCACAATTTGAAGCAATAGTTGGAAACACAAATATTGGCTGACCAGTTTGGTCACACATTGTTTTACTTGTATCAACGCTTCTTCCACCACCAACAGCAAATACCATATCAGCATTTGCAACTGTGGGATTTTTCTTAAGCATTTCTACATTTTCGTATGTTGAATCTCCACCAAACCATACGAAATCTACTATTTCTATATTAGAACCTTTAACACCTTCAAGAAGTGCTTCTTTGGATTTTTCCATTGCAGTTTTGCCCCCAACAACAACTGCTTTTTTTCCATAGGGTTCACAAATTTTAGGAATTTCCTTGTAAACATCTTCTCCTATGCTGTAACTTGGTAAAAATACACTATAACTTTTCATTTTTTTGCCCCCTCATATATAATTTTTACAAATATAAAAATATAAAAAAGACCTTGCCTTAACTAACTAGGGACAAAGTCTAAATCTCTGCGGTACCACTCTAATTGTTGCCAAAAAGCAACCTCTTTTAAATATCAACAATAAAACTTGTTTAATATTCTACAATATAACGGCTGATACCGGTTTTACTTACACAATAACTCAATAACTGTATCTTCAGCAAACTACTTATGAGTGATTTTCAAATCTAATGCAAATCTTATCTTCCACCAAATGATAAGTTCTCTTTAAAGTGCTTTAGAATCTACTTTTCTCAATCATCGTATTTATTTTTTTGTCTGTTAATTGTCTGTTAATAATTATATGTTTTAATTTTTATCATGTCAAGAAATTTATTGGGTTTTATGTTATAATTTTCATTTATATTATAATGAATTGTGTGATATTAGTTTATTGAATTCATCTATTAAATATGTTATTTTTACTCCATATATAATAGAAATCTAAGGAAGGATGTAATTAAATGGATTATAAATATTTAATTTCAAAAGCTTTTGATGGGAGAAGAAATTCATATTCCCCTTATTCTAATTTCAAAGTAGGAGCAGCTGTACTTGCTGAAGATAATAAAGTTTACACAGGTTGTAATATAGAAAATGCATCATATGGTGCAACAAATTGTGCGGAAAGAACTGCAATATTTAAGGCTATATCAGAAGGAAATAGAACTATAAAAGCCATTGCTATTGTTGGAGTGGAAAACGATTATACATATCCATGTGGGATTTGTAGACAAGTTTTAGCTGAATTTGCTTCAAAGGATGCAAAGATAATATTGGGAAAAGGAAAAGATGAGTATTTAGTTAAAACATTAGATGAATTACTGCCAGGTGCATTTACTAAAGAAGATTTAGATAAATAACTCTTTTTTACTATTAATTGTATAATATAGGCAGGGAGTGATTTTAATGAATGAATTTAAAAGGATACATGTTATAGTTATGGATTCAGTTGGTATTGGTCAGGCGCCAGATTCTGAAGAATTTAATGATTTTGGGGTAAATACACTTGCACACATTGCAGAGAAAAAGAATGGACTTAATATACCAAATATGGAGTCTATGGGGCTGTCCAATATTTATAAGATTAAAGGTGTAGAAAAGACACTCCATCCAAAGGCATATTTCGGTAAAATGCAAGAAGCTTCTCGTGGAAAAGACACTATGACAGGGCATTGGGAGATTATGGGGCTTTATATTGATAAACCATTTAGAGTTTTCCCAAATGGATTTCCAAATGAATTAATCAAAAAAATTGAGAAGTTTTCTGGAAGAAAGGTAATAGCAAATAAGCCAGCAAGTGGAACGGAAATAATAAAAGAACTAGGTGAAAGACAACTTAAAACTGGAGAATTAATAGTATATACATCAGCGGACTCAGTGCTTCAAATTGCAGCTCACGAAGAAGTTATACCACTAGATGAGTTGTATAAGATATGTCAGTATTGTCGTGATATAACACTTGATGAACCATATAAATTAGGCAGGATAATAGCAAGGCCATTTGTTGGCAAAACAGCAGATACATTTAAAAGAACATCAAATAGACACGATTATGCATTAAAACCTTTTGGAAAAACAGTGCTTAACTACTTAAAGGATTCAAATTTAGATTCCATTGCAATTGGGAAGATTAGAGATATATTTGATGGTGAAGGAATTACAAAAGCTATTAGAACAAAATCAAATATGGATGGAATGGATAAATTTATTTCACTTTTAGATGAAGACTTTCATGGACTTAGCTTTACTAATTTAGTTGATTTTGATGCAGTCTATGGTCATAGGCGTGATCCAATAGGATATGGAAATGCAATTGAACAATTTGATAAAAGGCTTAGTGAAGTATTTGAAAGGCTAGATGAAGATGATTTGTTTATAATTACAGCAGACCATGGAAATGACCCAACATATACAGGAACAGATCATACCCGTGAATTTGTACCTTTACTTGTATATTCTAAGAGATTTAATGAAGGAAAAGATCTTGGAATTTGCAGTACTTTTTCAGATTTAGGCACAACAATTGCAGATAATTTTAAAATTGAGATGCCAAAATACGGTAAAAGCTTTTTACAAAAATTAATATAAAGGTGGTATATAAAAATGAGAATGGTGGATATAATTGAAAAGAAACGTGATGGCGGAGAACTAACTACAGAGGAAATTAACTTCTTTATAGAAGGATACACTAAAGGGACAATTCCAGATTACCAAGCAAGTTCACTTGCAATGGCAATTTATTTTCAGGATATGACAGATAGAGAAAGAGCAGATCTTACTATGGCAATGGTGAAGTCTGGAGAAACTATTGACCTTTCAGCAATTGATGGTATAAAAGTTGATAAACATTCAACAGGTGGAGTAGGAGATACAACAACACTTGTGCTTGCACCTCTTGTTGCATCCCTTGATGTACCTGTAGCAAAAATGTCAGGACGTGGACTTGGACATACTGGTGGAACTATTGATAAACTTGAGTCTGTAAAGGGATTTCATGTTGAACTTGAAAAAGATGAGTTCATTGACTTAGTAAATAAAAATAAAGTTGCAGTTATGGGGCAAAGTGGTAATTTGACTCCAGCAGATAAAAAATTATATGCTCTTCGTGACGTAACTGGAACTGTAAATTCAATTCCACTAATTGCAAGTTCCATAATGAGTAAAAAAATTGCAGCAGGAGCAGATGCAATAGTTCTTGACGTTAAAACAGGTTCAGGGGCTTTTATGAAGACAGAAGAAGATTCAGAAAAACTTGCACATGCTATGGTTAAAATAGGAAATAATGTTGGAAGAAATACTATGGCTATAATTTCAGACATGTCGCAACCTTTAGGATTTGCAATTGGAAATGCCTTAGAGGTAAAAGAAGCTATTGATACATTAAAGGGAAATGGTCCAGAAGATCTTACAGAACTTGTGTTAACTCTTGGAAGCCAAATGGTAGTTCTTAGTAAGAAAGCAAAAACACTAGAAGAGGCAAGAGAAAAATTGCTTGAATCTATAAAAAACGGAAAAGCACTTGAAAAATTTAAGACATTCCTTAAAAATCAAGGTGGAGACGAAGCAGTTGTAGATAATCCAGAAAAGCTTCCTCAGGCAAAATACAAAATTCCAGTTCCTGCAAAGAGAAGCGGATTTGTATCAAATATGGTAGCTGATCAAATTGGAATAGCAGCAATGCTTTTAGGTGCAGGAAGAGCTACAAAAGAGGATAAAATTGATTTAGCAGTAGGATTGGTATTAAACAAAAAGGTTGGAGATAAAGTAGAAAAAGGTGAATCACTTATGACAATATATTCAAATCGTGAAGATGTAGAAGATGTAAAGAAGAAGATTTATGAAAATATTGAAATTAGTGACTATGCAGAAAAGCCAATTTTAATTCATAAAATTATAACGGAATAATTTTAATATATTGTTATAAAAAAGGTATTGACAATAATATATTGACAGTTTAAAATTAAATTCATTGATAAAAGCATTGATGGAGAGAAGTAAAAAAATAATTCGCCAATAGTGAATTGAGGATAGTGGAAACTCAATGGTAGAGATTTTTTGAATAACACTCCGAAGCTGCGAACTGAAATATTTTAGGAATTGATCTTAAATATATGTTTAAAATATCCTAAAGTATAGTAGGGGAGTCGTATTCCATACGTTACATGGATACCAGTAGAAGCTGGGAAGAGACCAATTTAATTTGGTAAATTAGGTGGCACCACGGATAAGCCTCAATTCGTCCTATGTATTAAGACGAATTGAGGCTGTTTTTATACCTAAGGAGGAGTAGTTTAATATGTGTACAATTATGTGTTATACTGGGAAAGATATGAAATATGAAAAATTTGCAGAAGCACTGCAAAGAACTGAGTCCAGAGGACCAGATATGATGGAAATTCTAACTTTGCCTTCTGGCATAATGGGATTTCAAAGACTTTCTATTATGGATTTAACCTTTAGCGGAATGCAGCCATTTACTAGGAAAATGGATGCTGCTATATGCAATGGCGAAATTTATGGCTTTCGTAAAATTAGAGATGAATTAATAAAGAAAGGGCATAAATTTATCTCTAACAGTGACTGTGAAATATTGCTTCCAATGTATTATGAATATGGATTGGATATGTTCTCAAAGTTGGATGCAGAATTCGCAACTGTTATATATGATGGAAAAAAGGACAGTTATATTGCAGCAAGAGATCCTATTGGAATTCGTCCATTGTTTTATGGCTATTCTAAGTCAGGTAATATTATTTTTGCAAGTGAAGCAAAAAATCTAGTTGGACTTACGGATAAGATTATGCCATTTCCACCAGGACACTATTATGCAGATGGTAAATTTACATGTTATTGTGATATTGCTGCAGTAGATGAGTATTGCAAAGATGATTTGGAAACTATTTGTAGTAAAATTCATGATAAGTTAGTAAAAGGAGTAGAAAAACGAATGGATGCTGATGCTCCAGTAGGTTTTCTGCTTAGCGGAGGATTGGACAGTTCACTTGTATGTGCAATTGCACAGAAGATGAACAAGGGGAAACCTATTAAGACATTTGCAATAGGTATGACTGAAGATGCAATTGACTTGAAGTATGCACAGGAAGTTGCAGATTATATTCACAGCGATCATACTGTAGTTTATATGACAAAAGAAGAAGTAATTGAATCATTAGATGAAGTTATAAAAATTCTTGGAACATATGACATTACAACAATAAGAGCAAGTATGGGAATGTACCTTCTTTGCAAAAAAATACATGAAATTTCTGATGTGAGAGTGCTTTTGACAGGCGAAATATC
This sequence comes from Clostridium sp. cel8, assembly GCF_014050525.1. Taxonomy (GTDB): domain Bacteria; phylum Bacillota; class Clostridia; order Clostridiales; family Clostridiaceae; genus Clostridium_B. The sequence continues at coordinate 52,693 of NZ_JACGAG010000008.1, read as the reverse complement.
CGATGAGTTGTTTGGATATAAATATACTGATTTTGCTCCAAATGCAGAAGAATTTCAGAAAGAATCACAGAAGAGGGTAAGAGAACTTTATATGTATGATGTACTTCGTGCAGACAGATGTATAAGTACACACTCTTTAGAGGCAAGAGTTCCATTTGGTGATCTTGATTTTGTAAAATATGTTATGTCAATAGATCCTGAAAAGAAATTGAATAAATATAATAAAGGTAAATATCTTTTAAGACATGCATTTGAAGGGGATTATCTACCACATGATATCCTATATCGTGAAAAAGCAGCATTTAGCGATGCTGTAGGTCATTCTATGGTTGATTACTTAAAGGAGTATGCTGAAACTAAATATTCTGATGAAGAATTTGAAAAGTTATGTGAAAAGTATGCTTATCATGTTAAGCCATTTACCAAAGAATCGCTGCTTTACAGAGAAATTTTTGAAAAATACTATCCAGGACAGGCAGAAATGATAAAGGATTTTTGGATGCCTAACAAAGACTGGGAAGGCTGCGACGTAGATGATCCTAGTGCAAGAGTACTATCAAATTATGGTGATAGCGGAAAATAGTTTACAATGTGTTTAAATCTATATAAAAACTATATTCTTATAAAATATCAAAAATGACTGTTTATCTAAATTTAGATAAACAGTCATTTTTTAATTCCACCTGTTACCATTTGGTGGAGGCGAGGGGAGTCGAACCCCTGTCCGAAAGCAGAAAGGCCTGAGCATCTCCGAGTGCAGTCCTTAATTTAACATTCCCTCCATCAGACGCCTAAGGACAGGCTTCTGAATTCAGTAGCTTCATAAATTCCGTTTCTAGGTCAAAGCTTTCCTAGACTCGGTACCCCGCTGTCGACGCCAGGCTCCAGATCGCGGGAAGTCTGGACTGACGGCTAGCAGACTATGCTGCTAAAGCTAATTCTTCGTTATTATTTGCGTTTATATTTAAACCCCGTAGTTTTTTAACGCGGGTCCACAGGCTCCCTCGACTCGCTTCTCAAACCCAACTTGCCCCCGTCGAAACCAAAATACGCCCCCATGTTAAAGCATATAGTGTTTTCGCAAACAAGTTGTGCACTAATTAAAACTCCAGTGCAGTATATAATTATATCATCTAAAATCATATAAGTCAAAATTAAATTGAAAATTTTTAATGTTATCACAGCATGATTTTATAAGCATATTTTATAATATATCGATTAACTTGGAGGAAATATATGAATGTACTGCTTATAAATCTGCATTTTATATATCTAGCTTTTATAATCATAATAATTTTAGCAATGATTATGAAAAAGGATATATCATTAATATGTATGGTTGGGATTTTTATTCTTGGAATTTTTGCAACTTTATCTATACCAAAATCCCTTATGGGCATATTTAACAGTTTAGTATATGCAACGCGAGAGCTTATGCCTACTATATTTATTATTTCAATAATAACTGCTATGAGTAATGTGCTTGTACAAACTGGAATTAACAAAGAATTGATTAAACCATTTGGCAAAATTATAAAAACTCCATTTTCCGCATATTGGACAATAGGACTGGTTATGATGGTGCTTTCCTGGCTGTTTTGGCCATCACCTGCTGTAGCACTTATAGGAGCACTTTTTCTTCCAATAGCACAAAAGGTTGGTCTTCCTGCTATTGGAGCTGCAATTGCAATGAACTTATTTGGACATGGAATTGCCCTGTCAGGAGATTTTGTAATACAGGCAGCTCCAAAACTTACAGCAGATGCAGCTGGTATACCTGTATCTAGAGTAATATCTGCAAGTGTTCCACTTGTTATAGTAATGGGTGTAGTTACTACAGTATCTGCTTTTTATATGCTAAAAAAAGACATGAAAAAGGGAAAAGTTGATATGGACTTTCAAATAGAAGAAGAGGTAAATGATGGAACTGATAGGGTGTTATCTGATAATGTTAAAAAGATACTTGCAATTTTAGTCATTGCTGCATTTGTTTTAGATGTTGTAATTATGCTTATATTTAAGTTCCAAGGAGGAGATGCTACAGCTCTTGTAGGAGGAACTGCAATAGGAATTTTAAGTTTGATATCCGGAATTGCCTATAGACAAAAGTGTCTAGATAAAGTAACTGAAAATATTGTATCTGGACTTCAATTTGGTTTTAGGGTATTTGGAGTAGTAATTCCAATAGCTGCATTTTTCTATTTAGGGGATTCAGCTTTTACAGAGATATTTGGAAAGGTACTTCCACAGAATTCAAATGGAATAGTAAATGATTTAGGAGTAGCACTGTCAAATGTGGTGCCTTTAAATAAAGTTATGGCATCTACAACTCTTACAGTGGTAGGAGCAATAACAGGACTTGATGGCTCAGGATTTTCAGGAATATCATTGGTAGGATCTATTGCACATATGTTTTCTATATCTCTTGGAAAAGGAATAGCAGTATTAACTGCAATGGGACAGATAGCTGCAATATATGTAGGAGGAGGAACAATAATTCCATGGGCTGTAATACCAGTTGCTGCTATTTGTAAAGTTGATGCCTTTGAACTTACAAGAAGAAATTTAAAGCCTGTTGTAATAGGTTTAGTTGTAACTACTATATTTGCAATGTTTTTAATATGATTTAATTTTTATAAAATAAAACTAATTATTAAAATAACGTCGTTATAATCCATATAAGTCCAAAGCTGAGTAGTATAGTTATATTGCACATAGTACCTACAAATCTTTTATCGTATCCAAATTCAACTGCATAAGGTATATCTGCCATGCCAACTGGAAGTATAAGACCAATTAATACGATGTATTTGAATAAGTTGTTAAAAGGTGAGAATCTAAATAATATTATACCTACTGCTAGTCCAATAAAATATCTTAAAGATAAAACCTTTATGACGCTTTTTCTGTACTCCTTGTTTATGTTGAAGTTTAAGCATATACCTAATAGAAGAAGGGAAAGCGGCATATTCCCTTTTGAAAGTATTTTGGAAATATTTAGTATAACAGAAGGATAGTGTACTCCGCATAAGTTAACTATTAATGTAATTATATAACACATGAGAGGTATTGAAGTAATCAACTTTTTAGCTGTAGTTTTTAAGCTTATAGTCTTATTGTTTGGAGAAAAATAACTAGCAATTAAATAACATATAACAAACATAGTTATGGAATTTCCCATATCAAACATGCCAATATACTTCAATCCCTCTGTCCCAAATATTGCCTGGACTATTGGATAGGCAAATAACCCTACATTAAAGCCTGGAACAATCATGTCAAGAGTTCCCTTTAAAGTTCTATCTTCATTTTTAAAAGCAAATAATCCTACTATGGACATTAATATTCCAAATAAAAGACTTGTTATAGTTATAAATACTAATGAAGTATCAAGTTTCATTGTGTCAAAAGTGTTTATTATTAATGCTGGGAGAGTTACATTGAATATTATCCTGGATACACCATCTCCATCTGATTCCCTTATTATATTTAATCTCTTTAATGTATAACCTAAACCTATAATTAATATAAACAAAATAAATTGACTATTTACGTTTTCTATTTTAATGCACTCCAATCTTTTAGAAGATAATAACATTATTATTATAATTATATAAAATTAATATATCAATACTAAATTTCTGAATATAATTTTTAAAAATGCAAAAAGTATTTTTATGAAAAGGAGATTTATAGTTTATGGAATTTTGGGTTGGTGTATGGAAATAGCATGGACTGGTTTAGGATCTTTTCTTAAAGGAGATTTAAGACTTTTATCTATTACCTATCTCTGGATGTTTCCTATATATGGTATGGCAGTTTTCCTTGAACCCCTGCACAATAGAATTAGGAAATGGCCGGTTATTTTGAGAGGAGCTGTATATATGGTTGTTATTTTTGATGTTGAATATATATCCGGAGGTTTACTAAAACTACTGCTGGGGACTTGCCCTTGGGATTATAGTAAATGCGTTCACTCAATTAATGGGCTTATAAGATTGGATTTTATTCCAGTTTGGTTTACAGTTGGACTTTTGTTTGAAAAAGTTCATGATATGCTATTAAGGTGCAAGCTTGTAATAAAATAAAACTACAAAAAGCATAAATAGGCTATAATATAGATTACAGTCTATTTATGCTTTTTTATTTAAGTGTATATATTGACATTATATATATAATCCCATATACTATATATAGATAATTGTCTATATAAGGAGGCGAATTTATGGATTTAGATTATGAACTATATGCAAAAATATTTAAGGCACTATCAGATAAAAATAGATTAAAAATTATTGATATACTATCATGTGGAGAAAAATGTGCCTGTGATTTACTAGAATATTTTGACTTTACACAGCCTACGCTATCTCATCACATGAAAGTACTTACAGATTGTAATCTTGTTAAGTGTAGAAAAGATGGACTGTGGAGTTACTATTCATTAGATAAAAATAATGCAGACAAATTGGCATTATTCTTAATGAACATTATAACACATACAGAAGATTGCATTTGCGGCAAAGAAAGTAGAAACTGCTGCAAAACAGAAAGTGAAAAATAGAGAAATTATAAATGGAGGTATATATGAAAGGTAAATTATCTGTGCTTGACCGTTATCTAACTTTATGGATATTTATTGCTATGTTTTTAGGAATTTTTTTAGGATGGGTAGCACCACAAATGTCAGAGGCATTATCCAGCTTATCTATAGGTACTACATCAATCCCCATAGCTATTGGACTTATTGTAATGATGTATCCACCTCTTGCTAAAGTGAATTATAAAGAGCTTGGAAAAGTATTTAAAAATCCTAAAGTATTAGGTCTGTCACTTGTTCAAAATTGGATTATAGGACCTATACTAATGTTTGCACTTGCAGTAATATTTTTGCATTCTTATCCACCATATATGACAGGACTTATACTCATTGGAATTGCAAGGTGTATTGCAATGGTTATAATATGGAATAGTTTGGCAGATGGAGATACAGAGTATGCAGCTGCACTTGTAGCCTTCAACTCTATATTTCAGGTTATATTTTATTCTCTATATGCCTATATATTTATAACTGTGCTTCCAACTTGGTTTGGACTTACAGGTTATGGTATAGATATTTCTATGGGAAAGATTGCTTCATCTGTTGCAGTTTATCTTGGAATTCCATTTGCACTTGGAATATTGTCAAGATTTATCTTAGAACCTAAAATGGGAACTGAATGGTATACTAAAAAATTCATTCCTAAAATAAGTCCACTAGCTTTAATTGCATTATTATTTACTATTGTTGTAATGTTCACATTTAAAGGGAAGTATATTATAGAATTGCCTTTAGATGTTATAAAAATTGCTATACCACTTGTAATCTATTTTGTAGTCATGTTTTCAATTTCATTTTTTATAAGTTATAAGTCAAATATAGATTATAAAAAGACAGCAACACTTTCATTTACTGCTGCAAGTAATAACTTTGAACTTGCAATAGCTGTAGCAGTAGCCGTATTTGGCATAGAGTCAAAAGAAGCATTTACAGCAGTAATAGGACCTTTAATTGAAGTTCCTGTAATGATATCGCTTGTAAATGTAGCTCTTCACTGGAGAAAAAAATATTTTTTACCAAAAGAATAAGGAAACTCAATTTAGGAGGATTAAAATGAAACCAAAGGTAGCTTTTATATGTGTCCACAATTCCTGTAGATCACAGATGGCTGAGGCAATAGGAAGATTATATGGAAATGATGTTTTTTCTTCATACTCAGCTGGAACTGAAGTTAAATCTGAAATAAATAAAGATGCAATTAAAACAATTAAAAATCTCTACAATGTTGATATAAGTGAAACTCAACATGTAAAATTAATTGATGACCTACCAGAAATTGATATAGTAGTAAAGATGGGTTGTAATGTAATGTGTCCATTTTTGCCATCTAAATACGAAGAGGATTGGGGACTTGAAGATCCTACTGGAAAAGGTGAAGAAGCATTTATTAAAACAGCTAAAACAATTGAGGCAAAAATTAAGGACTTAGTAGAAAAGATAAAAAATAACCAAATTAAGCTATAAAAATAAAGCATGTCAAAGTGTTTTGGCGTGCTTTATTTTTAATGGAAATATATTAAATTCTTAGGCGAGATTTTGAATATATATAGCATAATCTCTTAAAATTAGGACGAGTTGCAGAATCGAGTAAATAGGCAGATTCATTTGCACCAGCTATTCTAACGCTGTTTAGCTTGGATATAATTTCATCTCCTGTCTTAATACCAATTCCATGACCATAAAACAATTTACTTCTCATAAAAATTACATTTTCTCCTTGCCATTGAGGAGTCATTGGATTTACATCAGGATTTTTAAAATATCTGCAATCTCCGGGAATAAGATCTTCTACATAGTCTGTAGTGTCAAGTCCTAAATTTTCATCTACATAGTGCCAGTTCATAAGATATATTTTTGGAAAAGTATCGTTAAATGTTTTTTCTCCAAGGGAGTCAAGACATGCCTTATAATATACAATTACAATAGCTGTTGCACATTCTGTACCATAGAGTTCTCCATTTTTATATATGTCATTTATGGCATTTGATGGAAGTGCATCTGATTTTAATAAAAATCCACCTTGCTTTGTTCTCTCCCAAAACATTGTATTGCATTTTGATTTTCTAAATATTTTAAAATTAAAATTACTTTTGTAAAGATCTAGTGAAGCTTGTACAGTGTTTTTTCTAAAAAACAATTCAAACCTTAGATCCTCTTCAGAGCTATAAGTGTAATTTTCAGAACTTTTATATAAAATTTCAAGTATATTTCTCTCTATACTTTTTATGTTATATAAATTTAATATAGAGTTTATATTTACTTTGTTACCATCAATTCTAATCATTGCACTCCACCTACTTTAGCTATTTTTATCTGATCTTCTAAATTACAGTTTATCCATATACTCCACAAATATATATTTTTATGATGGAGCCTAAATGAAAAGTTAGACAGCAGTATTTTGGTGGCCTCATCTAGCCTCTTGAATTCTTCAAGTAATTTATATTCTTTCTCAGAAGGGGGAATTAATGCATGTCCTGTGTCACAGCAGATGTCCTTGCATAAATATTTTCCTTCACAAACTACTTTATAAGGATTTGGATTTGAGCATTGCTGAAAGCTTTCACCTGTAAATTTTAGAAAATGGCTATTTTCCTCCATCCACAGTAAAAAGGCATTGTATTTTTCATTTCCATTTGATTTATCTGATAGATCTGGTATAAAATTCAGTAGTTTTGAGGCTATTTCCACATCTTCCTTATCAGAGGACAGCAATTTTTCGCCTATAATCATCAAACTTTGAGGATCGGCAGCTTGAGAAAATGCCCATACCATATCATGGACAAGCCTTTTATTCTTACATCTTTTAAATATTGTATCGGCCATAAGTGGAAGTATGGTTTTATCCTTATATGTCATTACAAGAATTGCAGATGCAATGTCCATGACTCTGTCATATTCATCATTTATTCCGTCACTTTCAAGTCCAGATTCAAGCATCCACTTTAGTGTAGAGTGAATTAGGTGAACATAATCAAAGTGGCTTTGCTTCTTTATAGGGCTATCATGTTTTCCCATGAGAATTTCATTTGTAATAGATAGAGCGGCTTTATTTCTTTCATTTAATTTGTCAAATAATTTACTTTTAAGAATTTCATTTTTTAATATAAAGAGAGTGGGAAACTGAAGTTGTTCATTATTTATGAAATTTAAAGATGTCTTAGAGCTCTTCCTATATAATTGTTTAAAAAAATTCTTCAATTCGCTAATTCCTCTATCACGCCTTACATTGTCTAAAAAACTTGAATTGTTTTTAGTTTTGTAGTTCATGGATATTTGATATCTCCTTATAAATTTATGAGATTTTAAAATTCTATTTTTATCTTATACTCCTTAAGCCATGTGTTAACTTCAATTAAATAGGCAAGAAGCTGAGGTCCTCTCATAAGTTGGCCAAACCAAGGAGCTTTAAATGATGAACCACCTGTATCCACAAGCTTTTTTACAGCTTTTTGATCTATAAGATCCAAAAGGGGAGAGGTTTTATCTTTCATTATTTTTCTCATCTGTTTTTGCACATTTTTTGTGTACTCTGGATTGTGAGTTTTAGGGTAAGGACTCTTTTTCCTTTCCAGGATTTCATCAGGAAGTATTCCCTTGAGAGCTTTTCTTAGAAGACCTTTTTCCCTTCCTTTGTAGAACTTTATTTCAGATGGTATATTAAAAGCATATTCAACAAGTCTGTAATCTGCAAATGGAACTCTTGCCTCTAAGCTGTTTGCCATACTCATTCTATCCTTTCTAGTTAAAAGGGTAATCATAAACCACTTTATATTAAGGTAGAAAAGTTCTCTCATTCTGTATTCAGACTTTGATTCTCCATCTAGGTGGGGAACTTGTTTTAAAGTGTCTTGATACTGTGAATTCAGGTATCCTTCAAGGTCTAATTTTTTTAAGTCAGGAGATAGTATTTCCTTTCTTGAGTTTATCGATTTAGACCAAGGAAATGTATTTGCATTTATGTCTTCTTCTCGTCTATACCATGGATATCCGCCAAATATTTCGTCTGCACATTCACCTGAAAGTACAACTGTATTTTTCTTTCTTATTTCTCTGAAAAATAAATAGAAGGAAGAGTCTATGTCTGCCATTGCTGGAAGATCACCTGCTATAACTGAATCATAAAGTGCATCTGCAAGTTCATTGTTATCATTTATTATGCTGTGATGATTGCTGTTTATGAATTTTGACATTTTAAGTGCCCATACCCTATCTGGAGTAGGTTCAAAGGAATTTGCCTTAAAGTACTTATCATTGTCTTTATAATCAATTGAGTAAGTGTTTAAAATTTTTCCCTGCTTTTTAAATTCAGAAGCTGCTACAGCAGATATTGCACTGGAGTCAAGCCCTCCTGAGAGAAGTGAGCATACTGGTACATCTGCAACAAGCTGTCTTTTTATAGCATCTGAAAGGAGAAATTTTACATGCTCTGCAGTTGTATCTACATCTTCATTGTGAACTCTACATCTTGGTTTCCAGTATTCTACAAGTTTTGCTCCATCTCTTGTATAGATAAGATAATTTGCAGGAGGAACTTCCCGAATTCCTTTAAACACACCACTTCCAAGAGCTCTTGCAGGTCCAAGGGCGAATACTTCTGTAAGTCCCTGTCTGTCAATTATAGGCTCTACAAAAGGGTGAGCAAGTAGAGTTTTTATTTCCGAACCAAAAATTAAAGAATTATTTTTTATTGTATAGAAAAGAGGTTTTACGCCAAGGGGATCTCTTGCCATAAATAACTCTTTTTTATCTTCATTCCATATAGCAAAAGCGTATATTCCATTTATGTGTTTTACACAATCTTTTCCCCAGTGAATATATGTTGTAAGTAATACTTCAGTATCTGAGTAGGAGTCAAAGTGATATCCTAAATCTTTAAGTTCTTGTCTTAAATCCTCTGTATTATAAAGCTCTCCATTGTATACAATTATAAATTTTTTAGCATTCATACTCTTTGACATAGGTTGAGCACCACCTGAAGGATCTACAACTATAAGTCTTCTATGACCTAGAAGTGCATTTTTTGAAAGATAATGACCTTCATCGTCTGGACCTCTCTTTTTTAATGTATTTGTCATATTTATTATTACATCTCTGTTTTTAGAAATGTCTTCTTTTAAATTAATCCATCCCGCAATTCCACACATAAATGTTACCTCCAAATAAATAATAGTGTTAATAATTATAATTTATGATTTAAAAAATGTATATGTGCATAATATGGTTAATTACTAAACAAAATATGAGTGTAGATTTAAAAAAACATATTTTATGTAAAAAAATTTAGGTGGTGAACTACTTGTATGAAGAAGAAATTTAGAATTATTGCATTTATCTTATTTTTCATATCTATTATGGGAATATCAACTGCATTTTCAAAAGAATTGTCTGAACCCAATAATGAAAATGCAGGTATAAGTATGACCGTAGATTCTAAGAGAAATGGGAAAATGCCAAAGAGATTTAGAAAGGCATCTGACAAAATAGAAACTACTGAAAAAACTCCAAATTTAACAGGACTATCCGATTTAAAAGAATCAGGAAGTGCCCAATTTACTCCTGGAAATATAGATATGGTGAAAAAGGCAATAGGGAGTAAAAATATAGTAGTAGTTGATTTGAGGCAAGAATCTCATGGATTTATAAATGGATGGGCAGTTAGCTGGAAAAAGGATGGTAAAAACAAGGCGAACAAGGGACTTACAAAAAGTCAGGTGTTAAAAACAGAGGAAGAACTGCTTAAATCTATAAAGCTAAATGAGCCAATAGAAATAAAAGGTAAAACAATAGTTCCAACTGAAGTCCAAGATGAAAAACAACTTGTAACAAAATATGATATGAAATATGTGAGGATACCAGTTACAGATAACGAAAGACCTGATGACGATATGGTGGATTACTTTGTAAATATGGTAAAGACTTTGCCAGAGGACACATGGTTTCACTTCCACTGTAAAGCAGGAATAGGAAGAACCACAACTTTTATGGCAATGTATGATATGATGAAAAATGCTAAAAAGGTAAGTCTTGAAGATATAATGGAAAGGCAGACACTTATAGGAGGAAAGGAAATTTTAAAACCTGAGAATGGTAAAAAGGGCAATTCACAGAGAAGATCAGATTTTTTAAGAAATTTCTATGAATATGCAAAACAAAACAATGACAATTTTGAAACTAGCTGGTCAAAGTGGCTTAAATCAAAGTAATTTAATTATTAAAAAAATCGGTGATATCCATATAATTTGAATACCACCGAATCTTTTAATTTATATTGAACTTATAATGCGTAGGGTTTACAATTAAATTGATTACTTGTTTAAAATATCATTTATCTTTTTCTCTAATTCAGCCACCTTTTTATATAGAGTAATTTGTCTTTTTATAAGGTTCTTTTCTGAAAGAGCAGTCATCAGCTGATCTTGTGCATGAATTACGAGAAAGTTTGGAGTTTCATTATCCATTTGTCCTTGAATAAGTAGATTTTGGTAGTCATGGCCTTTGTAAAATTCTTCATCTGCTTCTTCAAGGCATTTTTTTGCAAGCTCAAAATTACCTTCTTCAGCTGCATCTAGTGCATCATAAGCTTTTCCTCTTGCATTTCCTCCATGCAAAACTAAATTAAATATTATTTTTTCTAGATCCATTTTATCTTCAGCTGTAGTATCTTTTTCCATGCCATATATTCCTCCTTAAAATATTGTTGTATTTGTTAGTGCATATATTTTCTACATGTGATTAGTTAGCACCATTTAATTGTGCTTCTCTTTCAGCCTTTTTTTCATTTTCTACTAATTCTTTTTCATAGCTCTTAAAGAATGGATAGTATATTAATCCTGCAACTATTAAGTTTACAAGTTGAAGTACAGCACCTTGCCAATATCCACCGGTTGCAATAAGTCCTCCAAAGAAAACAGGAACGGTAAATGGTGGCTGGAATACTATTCTAGGAACTATCTGAGTTGCAAAAGCTATATAGTTTATAGTTACAGTAACTGCTGGTGCAAGTATAAATGGTATAAACATTCTAGGGTTAAGTACAAGTGGTGCACCAAATATTATTGGTTCATTTATATTAAATACAGCAGGTATCAATTCTATCTTTCCTAAACTCTTAAGTTGTTTTGAAGCGGAGAATAGGAACATTATAGTAAGTGGCCATGTTATACCAGACCCACCTATGTGAGTGAACATGTGGAAGAATGGTTCGCAAACTATTCCAGGAAGTGGAGCACCTGCTTTAAGTGCTGCGTCATTTGCAGCAAGTTGAGCCATCCAGAATGGATATGCAACAGAGGAAACTACGTTCATTCCATGTATTCCAAGTGACCATAAAAGCATCATCAATATTATCTCTGCAAGTGCGGCAGGATAAGTATCAGAAACTGCAACAAGTGGTTTAAACAATTCAAGAACTAATTGAGGAACTGTAATTTGAAGGTTTGCCCAAACTATCCATTCAACAGCCCATGAAAGTGTGATCATTACAAAAAAAGGAACTAGTGCACTAAATGTTCTTACTACATAAGGTGGAACTCCAGCAGGCATCTTAATTACAAGGCCTTTTTTAGTAAATAGTTTTGTTACTACTGTACATATAATACCTAAGATTATTGCTATGAATAATCCTTGACCACCTAAATAGTCTAGAATTTTTCCAAATTCCACCTTTGTAATATCAGTTGCAGGGAAACATACTATAAGAAAACATACAAGTGCAAGTAAACCGCAGAGTGCCTCATCCATGTCCCATCTAGAAGCTAAGCTGTAAGCTGTACCAAAAGCAACTGCAACTGCCATAATACCAAAACTCAAATTAAATGCTATTAAAATCTGATTTTGTATTGGCATAATTGCATTGTTCCAAGCAGTTATTATGCCCCATCCAAGTGCTACAGGTGGATTTGCAATAATCAAGAATACTGCACCACTTATAATAAGCGGAAGTGCAAAGATACAAAATGCATCACGAATAGATTGGAGATAGATGTTTTGAGCAGCTTTTGCAAGTATTGGCATGAGCTTCTCTTCCATCCACTTCATAAAACGGTTTTCTTTCATTTTAGAAATTCCTCCTTGTTATATTAAATTTTATATTTAAATTGGTTTTCAAATTTTAGAAAACCAATTTAAAGTCATTTTAAAGGTGGGTTTCTATTACATCTTTCCTGCCTTTTTTGCAAGGTCTATTATTTGGTCTAATACTTTTCCACCATTCATAAGTGCAAAAGCTTGCATATTTACAATTTCAACAGGGATGTTGTATTTGCTTGCACATTGTTCAACTTCTTTTTTCAAATGTCTTACTTGTGGCTCAAGCAGTGCTACAGAATAATTTTCAGCCTTTTTTTTGAATTCACCTGTACCACCAGCATCCACATGTATATCTAGATTTCTATCTTTTGCTGCCTCATTAACTGCCTTTGCAAGAGAGCTTGATGTTGCACCCCAACTACATAATATAATTGCATTCATTATAATTACCTCCTATTTTTTAATAATTTTTTTCTATTGGATTCTTTAATAGATTTATCTAAATTTGTTTGATAAACCATAAGCATTCTTTTAAAAAATCTCTGTGCTATAAATAAAACTACAATATAGAAGAAACCAAACATAAAAAGTTTTATTGAAGAAGCTATTTGTCCACTAATTAATAATTTTCCAGCAGGTACTATCCATATAAGACTAAGTGCTGTGAAAAATACTATCATTGGTTTTTTAGAACTATAAAGTAAGTTGGCATTTTTGCTGGATTCAGAAATATAAAGTAAGTTGTTATTTTTTGAAGACATTAAAACACCTCCTAGTCATTTAATCATTTTTACAATTTTTGAATATAGCTTTTTAAATAGTGCATCTTTTATTAAATCTCTACATTCTGTAATGTCTTTTGAATTGCTCAAATTTGTGATAAAATCAGGTTCACTTATAATTGAAGCGGATATATCACCTATTATTTCAACACTTTCTTTAACTTTGTTTGGAGCAATCATCAAAAATGTAGTATGCACTTTTTCTTTTTTATCCATTAAGTTTATAAGTTCTATGGGATTTTTTAACTTGCCAACACATACAACAGGTTCTTTTATGTGATTGCTTGTACAATGGTATATTGCAAATCCCTTTGTAGGAAGTACTATTGTACTTAGTTTATCCCTGTCTTTTAAAATTTTCTTTATTCTTTCTGATTCAGCTCTTGTAATAAGTTTATTGTTTATAATTTCATTTAGAAGTAGTTGAATAAGATTATTTACATCTCTAGTCAAAATATCCACTAAAAAAGTATTCTTTACAATCATATTCACTTGAATGCCATAGTTTATTATTGTATTTAACTCCTTAAAGGTTTCCTTAGAAGGGGAGGAAGTTTTATATAGTGGCTTCATTGATAATTTAATATTTAAGTTTTTCTCAAGTATTTCAATATCCTTCTCTGTAAATAGAGGATTTATAAGTATTACCTTTACATCAGTCCTCTCTATTGGAATTGTTGATATTATTATGTCGATTTTATGTTTTTTAAGCATTTCATCAATTTTGAACATGGAGCAGGTGTCAACTACATTTAGTTGTTCTACATTTCTAAGCTTTTCAGATAACATCCTTGATACTCCAATTCCATTTGAGCATACCAAAAGCACGTTTAGTACAGTGAGTTTTTCAGATTTGTCCTTCATTCTCTCAATGGAAGCTGCAAAGTGCATTGTAATGTAACCTACTTCATCATCGCTTACTTTAACATCTAAAAGTTTTCTCAAAATTTCAAGAGATTTGTTACACTTTTTAAATATATCTCCATATTCTTTTTTTATATCGTCTATTAATGGATTCCTTATTTTATATCCTGATTTCAATCTGTACAATGAATATAGTAGGTGCATTGTCAAATCCTTTTTAAGTATGTTATCGCTTTCAAAATCTATATTGAAAACAAAGGAAGCTTCCTTTATTACCTGTTCAGTAATAGTATTAAGATACTTTTCATTTAAGTTTAAACTGAGGCTTCCAACATGTACACCTTGAAGCTGTATAGTCATATAACCTATTTCTTCTTCAGGAATATCTATATCTATTTCCTCTTCTACATATCCTGCAATGAGTTTTGCTATCTTGTATTCATCTGTATTTTTTAAATTTTTCAAAGTAGAGGAGTCTAAGCTTACCTTATCATTGTTTTGTAGTCTTTTTATGGCTATTGCAAGATGAATTGAAAGTTCTATATACAGCCTGTCTTCTATTTCATAGTTAATATTTTTTTCAATCTTTTCAAGAATTCTTTCAATTATTAGTATAGTATCATAATCGATTACATTAAAAAGTTTCAAAACTGAAGTATCCATCTTTATATTGTAGTTGTTACCTAAATTGTTGTCATACTTTTTCATTGTATTTATAAGCTGATCTATATTGCAGTTTTTATAAAGAATATCCGCAATAGCATGTCTTATGCTCTTTTCATCTGATTCAATATAAACTCCAACTCCAGGCTTTGAAATAAGTTCTATATTCTTTAAGGAAAACCATTTTTTTATGTCCTTTAAATAGTTACTTATAGTTGCAGTGGAAAGGTGAAATTTGTTTGCAAAATATTGCAGTTTTATAGGTCCCTTTTCCTGAAGTAGTTTTGCTATAATTAACTTTTTTTTTGATTCAGCTTCAAGAGATGAAGTAAAACATGGTAGAGATAACTTTAAGTTTAGTATCTCATCTTTTTTTCCTTCAAAGCTTAGTCCATCTGGTGTATTTATAATTTTAACTGAAAAACTACTTATAGAGTTATTTATTGCTTCTATTTCTCTGTAAATTGTCCTTGTACTTACATTATAAATTTTAGCGAAATCTTTAACTTTCATCTGTTTTGTATCTTGTAGCACATAATTTAGTATGTCCATCTGTCTTAAAGTTAAATTTACCATTTAAATCACCTAGTTGATAATGTATAACAAATATGTTTATATATTTCAATTATGTTTTGAACTGTATTTATTACACTATTATTATATAACTTGAAATCATTATAATTCAACTAAAACATGATTATATGTTGTCAAAATGCAATTGACATAGAATTAATATTTGTAATTTTGTGCCACAATTTTAAGAATATAACCTTGGAAATCTAATGATTTTGTTGTAATATAAATTGAATAGACTACATTTACGCAAATTTACTCAAAATGAGGTGAAAATATGAATGATATTGCAGGAACTGGCTGCGACATACTTGTGCCTTTTAGTGAGAGATTACCTTTAAGGGATATAGAACACAGTATTACAAAGACCTATAAAAAAACACTATGGTCTAAGTTTGTAAGGGCAATAAATGACTTTGAAATGATAAAAGAAGGAGATAAGGTTGCAGTTGCAGTTTCAGGGGGAAAAGACAGTATTGTAATGGCAAAGTTATTCCAGGAATTAAAGAAACACTGGAAAGTAAAATTTGATTTGGAATTCATATCAATGGATCCAGGATACCATGAAAGTATAAGAAAACTTCTTATAGATAATTGCAATTACTTAAACATACCAATAAAAATATATAATTCTGACATATTTAAAGTTACAAATACTATAGCAAAGGACTATCCTTGCTACATGTGTGCCAGAATGAGAAGGGGTTTTTTGTATAGCAAGGCGAAGGAACTTGGATGTAACAAACTTGCACTAGGTCATCACTTTAATGATGTTATAGAAACTACACTTTTAAACATGCTATATTCTGGCAGCTTTAAAACTATGCTTCCGAAGCTTAAATCTCAGAACTTTGAAAACATTGAGCTTATAAGGCCACTTTATTATATAGAGGAGTCACATATTAAAAATTTCATACAAAAAAGCGGTATATGGCCTTTAAATTGTGCGTGTATGGTATCTGCAAAGAAAATAGGTAATAAACGCTATGAAATAAAGGACTTAATAGAAAAAATGAAGAAAAATTTTAATGGAGTTGATAAGTCTATATTTCATGCAGCTCAAAATGTAAACATGGATTCCATACTTGGCTGGACAAAGGACGGAGAAAAACATTCCTTTATGGAAGATTACGATATTTAAAGTAATTAAAACAGTTTAAGGAGATGTGGACTTGAAAATATGGGGAAAACTTTTAAAGAAAAATAAAATAGTGAAAGACAAAGTTGTATCTATTGAAGAAGGGGAAAATTATCAGGAAGCTTTGAAAAAGTGTATACTTGATATATGTAGGGAATTTGACATAGAAAGACCTTACTGGCTTCCTACAAATGTAGATGAGTACAATAAAAGAAGAAAAACTTCATTTACATCTGAAAACTTTATAGATAGTTTTGACTATGATAAATTTGTTATAGAGGAAATTTTAAAAAAGGACTAAAACCAATTTGGCTTTAGTCTTTTTGAATATAAAAATTTACTTTTCATCAAATATGCTAACGAATTTTATTGAATAGATATCTGCAAGTTCATTTGAATTTGTTTCCTCATTTCTCAGTATAATATAGCTTATACCAACATCTTTTAGTATACCAGTACGATCTTGCAGTGTACCTGTTCCAAGAAGAAAAGTTACTCTTACCTTTTTACCTATTTGAGTTTTTAAGTATCCCTGAGTATAGTTAATGTCTTGACTTACAGGTGATCCAGGGGCCATTTCAAAATCACTGCCTCCAGTTGACATACCTGTTGTTCCAGTAGAACTTGGAGTACCAGCAGGCCTTTGCCTCATAGAGTTTTTGTCTATTTCTACCCTATCTTCATTGTCTTCACTATCTATGTTGTTATCTGTAGTAGTTTCGTTATCCTCTTCATCGTCATCTTCATAATCATCTACTCTAGGCATTGAAATATCTCCCATTGATGGATAGCCTGGCATTACAGGAACTCCTCTTGGAATCATTGGAATTTCACCAAAATAATCTGGATAGCTTGAAATCATAAATTAAATACCTCCATAAAATTAATTTTCTAAATATATTCTTTATATTTTTAAGTGCTTGCATAAAGTTCTGTAGGATTGTAAAAACAGTGATTGATTACTTTAACCTGAAAATTACCTACTCCATTGTAGGGAAAGATGTATGGGCAAGGAGCATAGGGGTTGAAGTACCATAGAGAGTAACCTATATCAAAGAGTCTGTTTCCTGCAAGAGCCCAATCTGCTATATCGTAGTGTATTTGTTCTGGTGGGTTTGACCAGATATTTTGAGGGTTTGGGACTCCGCCTATAGTAGAGCGCATACAGTCAAATTGCCCTTTTTGATAGAGCACTTTTCTAAGGTCACCTTCACCTATTCTGTGATACTCTCCATAGGGAACTCTGACTCTGTTCATAATTACAGTGGCAACAGATTTCATTCCAATATCGCCTTCACCACCTGCCTCACATTTTATAATTCTTGCCAGAAGTTCTCTATCTGAAAAAGACATATATTTTCACCCCGTGAAATATTAGTACAATACCAGTTTATTTATATATCAATAAAAAGTTACACTTATTTATAAATATGGATCTATTCTTAATTTATATATAACTGAGGAACAATTTATATATAAATACAATTGTATTAAAAAACTTGTAATATAAGGTATGAAAATAGATACTAATGTTATATAATATTATTGTCTGTACAGGGTGTGCAGTCTAAAATCACAAGAGGAAAGAGGGGTACACATTTTATGATTAAAAGCAAAAGATATTTAATACTTGCAGCATTGACATTTGTGCTTACTTTTGGATTTAATAGTATAAAAGCTCAGGCTGCACCGAGCGTTACAAGAATAGATGGAGGAAGTGCAGGAAGAATAGGTACAGCAAATGAACTTGCAAAAAAGCAATTTTCAACTGCGAAAAATGTAGTTCTTGTATATGGCTATAACTATGCAGATGCAGTAAGTGCTACTCCACTTGCAAAACAACTTGACGCACCAATACTTATAACTAAAGGAGATAAACTTGAAGATGAAGTTTTAGATACTATAAAGAGTTTAAAAGCAGAGAACATATATATAGTAGGTGGAACAGGGGTTGTGTCAAGTGATATTGAAACAAGCCTTAGTAAAGATTATCATGTAGAGCGAATAGCAAGTTATACTGATTCAAAAGGAAATGTAGATACAACTAGAACAGGAACAAATGCCGCAGTTGCAAAGAAAGTTCTTTCAATGAGTGGGCAGAAAACTGCAATGCTTGTATATGGCTATAACTATCCAGATGCACTTTCAGTTGCAGCAATTGCAGCACAAAAGGGATATCCTGTATTATTTGCAAATACTACAGGAATAAGTCAATCTGTAAAAGATGTAGCTAGTGGACTTACAATATATGCTGTAGGAGGAGATGCAGTACTTCCACCATCAGTTGTAAGTTCTATAGGAGGAGAAAAGATAACGGGAAATACAAAGGATCGTTATGATACAAATACTGCAGTGCTTGACTACTTTAGAAATCATGGAGGACTTGACTTTGATAAAGTATATGTAGCTGTTGGAGGAAGAAATGACCTTGAATTTGCAGATGCACTTGTAGCTTCAGCTGCAGCAGCAAATGAATCAGCACCACTTTTGCTTTCAGGTTCTGATGTTAATGATGCAACACAGAGGGCGAGAAATTATCTTCTAAGTATAAATCCTAGTCCAGAAATTATAATAGTAGGTGGAACTGGAGCAATATCAAGTGAAGTTGAAGAATTTTTTCAAAATGATGATCCTTTTGGCGTAATTAGTATAGACTAGAAAAAAATTTGATAAATTTAAAATAATTTTGAAACATTTTCTATAGGTGGTACGTCTAATAAATGTAGACTAATAAATAGCAATGATTTTTCTAATTTATAAGATGTTTAAAAAAATTTAACATAATGAAAAAAATTTGAGAAAAAAAGAAGGATTTTTTTAACTCTTGTAGAATAGTATATCAATGCGTCAATTATAAATGACCAATATAAAGGCAAACAGACGTTTACAATTTAATTATTCTTCTGATATATTTATAGAAATTGGAATATAGTTATGCTATAATAATCAGTAGAAATTGCATTAATTATGCAGGTAGTGTACATTTATGAATATAGTTTAAAATTTTGAACAATTACTAGAATGTGAAATTTATCTGTGATACAATAATGTCTGTTTTGCAAATGCCGTCATTTATTTTGGACAGGTATTCTAAATTAAGTATATATTTAAAATAAAATATATATATATATTAAAAATTAAAAAGAATTTTAATTAAAGTTCACTTAAATTCGAGGAGGGTAAATACAATTATGAGCAAGAAATCAACTAAAGCACTTGCAAGTGCTACGCTTATGTCATTAGTTTTGACCACAGCATTGACATCAGGACCAGTTAACGCAGCAGCAGGTTCTGTAACAAGAACTGGTGGGGCAGATAGATACGAAACAGCAGCAAATGTTGCAAAGGCAAACTGGACAACTAGTGACGATGTTATATTAGTAAATGGATTAAGTTATGCAGATTCAGTAAGTGCATCAACATTAGCTAAAAAATTGAATGCACCAATACTTCTTACAGAAGCTGATTCACTTAATGATTCAGCAAAGAGTGCAATAGAACAATTACAACCAAAGAATATTTATATTGTTGGTGGAACTGGAGCAGTTTCACAGGCAGTTGAAGATGCATTATCAGATTATAATGTAGAAAGACTTGCCGGAGTAAATAGATATGCTACAAACCTTGCAGTAGCAAACAAATTAGTTGATCTTGGAGTAAGCAAGGACAACATGATGGTTGTAACAGGACAGGCATATTCAGATGCATTATCAGCAGCACCAGTTGCAGCAGCAAAAGATGAAATCCTTCTTCTTTCAACTAACGACACTACTGTAATGAAGCCTACTTATGACTTTGCAAAAGATGCAAATGTTACAGTAATTGGTACTACAAATAGTGTAGATGCCCAAACATATACTAACCTTAAAGCAGATAGCAGAGTAGATGGCGGAGCTGATAGATTCGCTACAAACTTAAAAATATTAAAGGCATTCAGTGATGACTTAAACACTGATTCAATTTATATGGCAACTGCAAAACCAAATGCAAGCGGAGCAGACGATACTGCATTTGCAGATGCATTAGTAGCTTCAGCAGTAGCTGGAAAGAACGGTTCACCACTTGTACTTCTTAATGGAGAGTCAACTCAAACTGATAATGCTATAAGCTACATTAAGTCAATAGCAGATACATCAACAGATCTTCAGGTAATAGGTGGAACTGGAGCAGTTTCAGATGCAGTTGTTGATAAAATAAACGATGCAGTTAACCCTGAAACAAATAATGCAGATCCAGAAGTTTCATCAATAAGCGCTAAAAGCTTAAATCAGATAAAAGTTGTATTCAACCAAGAAGTTGATTCAGATACAGCTGAAGATGTAACTAACTACAAAGTTGATGGAACAGAACTTACAGATAATGAAGGAAAAGATAGTGACGCAGTAGCATCACTTCAAGATGACAATAAGACTGTTATAATAACTCTTGCAGACAAACAAGATCAAAATTCTGATGTTGATGTAGAGGTTAAAAAGGGAATACTTACAGCAGATAAATCAGATACAGTTCCTGAATTTACACAGACTGTAACTTTTGAAGATACTACAGCACCTACAGTTGATTCAGTATCAGTTAGAGGAAATAACAAAATTGATATTGTATTTTCAGAAGCTGTAAAAGCACAAGGTGATAATGAAAAAGCTGCACTTAAAGATATAGTATCCAAGCTTAAGATAAATGATAAGAACTTATCATCATTTGGAATTGACTATACAACTGAAGATGGAACTGAGGATGGAAGCCTTTCTTATTCAGCATTAGATGATGCTGTTAAAGCAAGTGACGGTAAATATTATTATACAGATGAAGTAGAATTGTATTTTGATGATGATCTTCCAACAGGAGATAATACATTAAAACTTACAAATGCTGATAATGATACACTTTCAGATGCTGCAGGATTCCCAATTGCAGATACAACTGAAGACTTCACAGTAGATACACTTACAAGCACACCTGAAATTACAAGTATAACAGCTGAAGACAGTGGAAAAGTTTATATAAACTTTGACAGACCAATGGATGCAAAGACTGCTAAAAAGAAAGATAATTTTGAAATAAATGGTACCTTTGTTAGTGAAATAAATGGATCAGATGTATCTCTTGAAGAAGGTGATACTCAAGTTAAAATAACTGGTGTAAGTTCATTATTAAATAAGAACTCAAATAAAATATATATAGATGATAGTGTAAAAGATGCTTATGGAAACAATGTAGCTGATGATACTTATGAATCATTTACACTTGAGGAAGACACTACTAAACCTGAAGTAACTCAAGTATATGCTCTTGATGAGGATACTATAAGAGTAAGATTTAGCAAAGATGTAGATACAGATTATGCAACTGATAAGTCTAACTATACATTAAAAGATTCAGATGGTACTGATATAACAGATACTGATATAGATAATTTTACTATACCAGGTGGTTCATTAGATGATGACACAGTAAATGTAGTTGATATTAATTTAAAGAATGATTTAACAGATTCTACTTATACTATTACAATAAAAAATATTCAGGACGTAGCAAAAACTCCAAATGTAATGGATGATTACACTACTACATTTGATGGATCAGATGAAGTAAGTGGAAAAGTAAAAGGAGTTTATGCAATTTCTCCAACTAAGGAAAACGAACATGGCAAAATTGTATTTCTATTCAACAAGGAAATGGATTCAAGTACATTAACTGATACAGATAACTATGAATATGTAAATGGAAAAGGCGATACAAAGACTCTTCCAAGTGATGCAGACATTACAGTAAATGGTGACAACAAGAGTGTAACAATTGATTTAAAAGATACATCATTATATAATACTGATACAGATAGTAATGGTAATAAAATTTCTAGTGAAAATGTAATAACAAAAATATATGCAACTGGTGTTAAAGATGAAGATGGAAATTCATTGAGCACTGGAAACAATGGTGGAATACTTCAGAAAGGTATCGATCCAGACGTAGCAGCTAAGGTTAAGGAAAATTCAGTAAGAGTTTACTATGATGATGATGACTTAAAAGTAGATTTAAGCTTTGATAAGCCAATTGATGAGGATAGCGTAGACAAAACTCAATTTACTATATTAGATAGTAATGGAAAAGAATTAGAATATGGTAGTGGTGATGCAAAGGCTACTGTCAATCCAACTACAGTTAGTGTTGATGGTTCAGACGTAACACTTACATTTGCTGCTGATACATCGGTTGATAGTGATGGTAAGAAAGTTACATCAGATGATAAGACTGATCCAGCTACATTGATTAATACAATTAAGGCAGAGGGAAATAATGCTAAATTAGAAGTTAGTGACCTTAAAGATGTATTGGGTAATTCAGTAAATGATAGTGCTGAAATTTATTCATATGATGCTGCACCAAGATTAATTGCTGATAAAGATGATGATGTTGTTAGCAATTGGAGTGCTTCTTATAATGGCACTGAAGCTGATGTTACAGTTGCATTTGATACTCCAATTTCTCAAGATGGACTTAAAGCTTCAGACTTTAAGTTTAGTATAGATGGAGCTTCAGTAAATGCTACAAAGGCAGTTGCTAGTGGAAATAGTGTTGTATTTAAGTTTACAGGTAATGATTTAAATGACTTTAAAGATGCAGTATATAATGCAACTAAAAATAAAGATGGTAGTGTAAATAGTAGTGTAAATATAAGTGTTAAACCTGTTGATGGAACTTTAAGTATTTCAACAGTAAAAGATAATGCAGGCAATCATGCTTACTATAAACCTTCAGATGATGATTTGAAGACTATGTATGTAATATTAGATGCAGATAATGTAGCTAATATTAATAATTCTTATCTGTTAGCAGATTTTGGTACAATAGCAATAGCAGATCCTGTTAACAATCCTACTGATGGAACATTCACTGTTGCTAAGGATGCAGTAAAAGTTAGCGATATTAATGATTTAGGAGCAAATGTAACAGAAACTGTAACAAATGAAGATGGTAGTACTAGTACTCAAGATAAGACAACAGGATATCTTGCTGATGGAGATACAGTTACATTAAACGGAGTAACTTATACAGTTAAAATAGCAGAATAATACAAGATAAAAATTAAACATTGAAATAAAAAATGAGGGGAATTATTTCCCTCATTTTTTTATGCACTTTATTTTAATTCATGTTTTATTGTGAAATATTTACTATAGAAATATCATCTATGGTACAATATTCATATATATCTAAAAAAGACTGGAGGTAGTAGATTTTATGAATAAAAATACTCTTAGAACTATAGGAGGTACTGCTGTATTTTCCCTTGTCATGTCTGCATCTATTCCTGGAATTTCTGTACATGCTGAAGAAGATGTAAACCAAATAGTAGGTGCAGACAGTACAGAATTAGCAGTTAATGCTGCAGAGTCAAATTGGGCAAGTGCGGATAATGTAGTACTTGTATCTAGTGAAAGTTATGCAGATGCCATAAGTGCAGTTGTACTTTCAAAAAAACTCAATGCCCCAATACTTTTAACTGGAAGCTCCAGTTTAAATGAAAATACAAGTGAAGAAATAAGTAAATTGAGCCCAAAGAACATATACATTGTAGGTGGAACAGGTGTAATATCTAGCAGCATAAGAACCCAGCTTAAAAGTGAAGGTTACAACCTTGTAGAACTTGGTGGGGAAAATAGATATGAAACAAATGCAGCTGTAGCAAACAAGCTTGTAGAACTTGGAATGGATCCTTCAAATGTAATTATGGTAGGTGGAAGCAATTTTTCAGATGCACTCTCTGCTGCACCAGTTGCTTCAGCTAAAAATGAAATATTACTACTTGGAGGAAATGACAAAACTGCCATGCCTTCTATAATATCTTTTGTAAAGAATAACAATTCTAAAGTTACTGTAATTGGTACAAACAATCTTATAAGTGATAGTACCTATAAAACTGTAGGTGCAGTAAATAGAGTAGACGGTGGCGCAGATAGATTTGAAACAAACTTAAATGTTTTAAATGCCTATGATAGTGACTTGAGTTCAAATAAAATATATGTAGCAAATGCAAGTGGAGATAGATATGCCGATGCTCTTATAGCAGCTTCTCTTGCAGGAATAGACTATGCACCTCTTGTACTTGTAGGAAGTGGAGGCGACTTACAAACTACAAATGCAATGAAGTATATAAGCTCAAAAGCAGAAGATTCCACTGAAATAAATGTAATATCTGAAAGTGGAGCAGTAGATGATGCAACTATTTCTGCAATTAGAAATGCTCAAAGGGGAATTGTAGGAGATAGCAATACTGTAAACTCTGTAACTGCAATTGGACTTAATCAAATAAAAGTTGTATTTAACACTGATGTAGATGAGGATTCTGCAGAGAGAGTTGCAAATTATCAAATTGACGGAGATAATTTAACTTCTACAGCTAAAGCCTATCTTCAAGATGACAATAGAACCGTTTTAATTACCTTTAGTAAGCCATTTCTTATGGGAAAAACTAAAACTTTTAAAGTAAAGAGCAATATTTTAACAGATGATTCATCATCTTCAATAGATGAATATGAAAAAGACATTACATTTATGGAAACTGGTTCACCCTCAATTAAATCCGTAACTGCAATTGGAGGAAATAAAGTTCAAGTTAGATTTTCAGAGCCTATAAGAATGGATGATGATGACCTCTATTACATGAAGATAAATGGAAAACGTGTTTTAAATTATGGTATTAATGAAGAATATACTGAATTAAAAGATCAGTCTGGAGATTGGGTAGATGGAGTTGACCTGTACTTTAATTCACCTCTTCCAATAGGAGAAAATACTTTTACAATGCCAGATGGTAACACTGGAACTAGATTTGACAATGCAGCAAATATTCCAATTAAAAGTCAATCTGAAAGCTTTACAGTAGAGTCTGTATCTGGAGATCCTAAAGTTGAATCTGTTACAACTGACAATGCAGGAACTATATATATAAAATACAACAGACCAATGGACACTGAAACTGCACTAGATCCTGATAACTATGAAATAAATGGTGATACTGTAGATGTAGATGATTCATACGTTAATTTTGAATCTGGCTCTGGAGACAGTATAGTTGAAATAAAGAATGTAGGAAGTATGCTTGATGAGGGAACTAACACAATACTTATAGAATCTGATGTAGAGGATACTTTTGGAAATAACATAAATCAGACAAGCAGAACTCTTTATTATGGAAGCAGCAGTGAAAAGCCAACTGTAACATCTGCAAATATTTTAAACTCTGAAACTATAAGAATTAAATTCAGCAAAGATGTTGTAAGAAGTTACGCAACAAATATTGGCAACTATACAATAAAGGATTCAGATGGAAATGACATAAGCTATAAGTTAAACAATGTAAACACAATAACTGTAGATGGAAATAACAATAGAACATTTGATCTTAAATTTGAAGATGGTGCATTAAACGGATCAAGATACACATTAACTGTAGAGAACATAATAGATACAGAGGCAAAGCCTAATTTAATGGATACTTATACACAAACACTATCTGGTATGGACGATGAAGATGTTAAAGTTACAGAAATAGTTAAAAGAGTAGATGAGGACAATTCCATTGTAATATTTTTCAATAAGACAATGGACGAGGCATCTATATCAAACAAGTCAAATTACCTCTTTAGAGATGGAACAGGGGAGATAAGAGATTTGCCAGGTGGTGCTGATGTAATTCCTTCCTATGATGATAAGAGTGTAACTATTGAATTTCCTTCAAATTACAGCATTGGAAGTGGAGATACTTCAAGAGATGTAGTTCAGGCAGGAGTTGAAAATGTAGTTGATAAAGATGGAAATTCTCTATCACTTGGATATTTAGGAGATATAAGCACATCAAGCAGCGGTGGCCCTAAAATGATATCTGGAAGTCCTAAAATGACTTTCAGTGGAGATGACATAGTTGTAAGAGTAACAATGTCTGAACCTATTGACGCTCTTTATATGGATGATTTTAGAGTAGATAGTAAAAAACCTGATAGTGCATCTGTAGATGGAAATGATGTAGTTTTGCTATACAAGAGCAGTGTAGATGATGGTGAAAAGGTAGATGACATAAAAGACTGTGGAGAAAGTACAACTGTAAAGGTAGTAAGCACCAATTCAGTAGATGTAGCAGGACGAAAAATAAGGACAGGTTCTACTAAAGTCTATATACCACCTGTAACAGATCCAGATGACTTTGAGGCAATTGACGCTTCAAATCAAGATACTATAAAAGTTGCCTTTAATCAAGATATAAATACTTCTATAGAAAATCTTTATGGAGATGACTTTGTATTTACAGATGTAACTACGGGAAAAACTCTCTCTCCAACTGCAATAGATGTAGATGATGATGTTGTAATTTATAGATTTACTTCATCTGCTTTTGACGAAGGTGATGTTATAAAAGTTGCAGCAAGTAGCAATACATCAAATATAAGCATAAGAAGTGAAAAACATGATGATGCAGGATATACTGTATACTCGCCTTCAAGTGATGACTTGTCAGGATACACTATTACTGCAAAATAGACTTGTTTATAAAGAACCGCTTAAATGGCGGTTCTTTTTTTGTGTGTAATTGTGTGTAATTATGTTAAAAAAAATTAATAAATTATAAAAAATAGGAAGGAATTATGAATTTTTTGTAGAATAATTAAGAAATATGAATAAAAATGAAGAAAATTGGATATATTATCTTATTTTTTTTATAATACTTTGATTTGAGATTTAGTAATTCTGAATATGAATTAAACAGCATAGAAAATCAACTGAAAAATCTTATAAGCAATTACACAACAGGATTTTGCTATTCTATAAAATATGGAGATTTTTATTATGTGGAGGAGTACCTATATCCTGGGAGTAGTCTGTATAATGAGCAATTAAAGTATATTCAAAATACTCATGATAGTGGAATAAGAGAATCTATAATGTCATATAGCCTGGAATCTTATACTATATCAGACGATAACAAATCTGGAACTATAACTACAACTGAAGTCTATAAAATAACCCAAAATGGAAATAGTTCTATAAAGACTTTTAAATATTTATATGGATTTAAGTACAATGAAGTTAGAGGATATCAGCTTACAACTATAAAAGCTTTGAAATAAGAAAACAGCAAATTATCTATGGGTCAAGAGGTTTAGTAGGCATATATATGTTTTGGTGGAAATAAACTTAGGTTTATGGTAAAATTACCTTGTAAATGTTAGTATAGAAACAATTTGAATTTTGAAGGGAGGAAAAAATGAACAAACTAAAAATCACAACAATTGCAGCTTGCATTGCTCTTTTTTCAAATACGGCAGTTTTGGCAAGTGGTAATACTCTTGATATAGATGCTTCCATAGATTCTGCTATAACTAGTTCCTACAAGATAAAGAGTATAGATATTTCTATAAAACAGGCAGAAAATTCCTATACTTCGGATATTAAAAAAACAGGAAGCTATGGAGATCAATTGGACACACCTAATTTGGACAAGTATACAAGGCTTTCTATTATGGAAAACATTGCAAATAAGCCTAGAGAAGATAAGTTTGATGAATATAAATACACTCAGATGAAGACTGTAGCTGAAAATGAAGTGAAAATATCTGCATATACTCAGTACATTTCACTTATGAATGCAAAGGATTATCTTGACCTTGAAAAAGAGAAATTTAAAAATGCACAGGATAAGTATGATAGTTCTAAAGTAAAACTTGATGTTGGTACAATATCACCTGCCCAATTAAAGCAGGCAGAGGCAGATTATTATAGTGAAAAGGCTGCTCTTGAAAAGGCTGAGAGGCAGTATGATCTCTGCGTTATAAATATGAATAAAACACTAGGAAGAGATATATATGAAAAATATGATGTGCTACTAAGAGATAAGCTTACTGAAGATCCTTACATAAGAAGTTATAAGGATTACTTAAATGATGCACTTACAAAAAGAGCGGAAATTTTAATAGGTGAGGAAAATATAGAACTACAAAAGTTTGAATATAACATAACAAGGTCGGTTTTTCCAGATACTCAGTCCGTTCCACGTAGACTTGCACAGGCAAAACTTGATAACGCAAAAGATAGTCTTGAAATTGCAAAATTGGACATAATACCTGAAATAAATAGCCTATACAATGATGTGTTAGTAAAGGCAAAAACACTTCAGTCTAAAAAAGATGCTCTTGAACTTGAAAAGATAAATTACAATATGGCAAGTACAAAGTATAATGTAGGAGTTATAAGTAGAATAGACTTTCAATCTGAAGCTATAAAATTGAAAGAGGCAGAAAATACAGTTAAAGCAGCTGAAAGGGAAATATGGCTTGCTCAGCATAAGCTAAATTTAGCTTGTAATGAGGGATATGATACGTCTAAACTGAATTAAAATATATGGGAGGTAGAATAATGAAAGGAAAATTTAGCGTAGTAGCTTCTGTAGCTTTGGCTTTTGCTATAAATACAAGTTGTTTTGCAGCTTCAAATGCTCAGGCAACTTCAAATACTGAAGTTCCAACTACTGTATCTATAATAGGCAGTCAAACTCTTAGCCTTGATCAGGTACTTTCTTATATAGAAAAAAATAATGTAAAAGTAAAAGCAGCTGATGCTAAAATATCTCTTTATCAAAAACAATTTGACAGAGATAAGATGAATGCAGAACTTATAAATAATAGTGGTACAAGTGAAGTAAACTATCCAAGAGGACAGTATGTAACTGTGAAATTGCAAACTGATGTTTTGCCAAAGAAAGATGAGCAGAACATAAATGATGCAAAAAATGATAGAGATACACTTTTAAATGATATAAAGTTCGATGTTGAACAGAAATATATGGATGCACTTAGCTGTCAAGATAAGATAGATATTATAAATAAGCAGATAGAAAATGTAGACAATCAAATTTCAATTATGAAAGCAAAAATAGATCAGGGAGTTGCAATAAGTACTCAACTCAATAGCTTGAATGTGCAAAAGAGTCAACTTATGGCAAGTTTAAATGCGCCAAAGGCACAACTAGAGCAAGATCTTTTAAGTATAAAGCAGGCAATAAATATGGATCTTGATAGTGATTTAACTCTTGTACCAACGGAAAAGACATATTCAAAATATGATGACAGTGATATTCAAGATAAAATTGAAAATGCCGTAGAACAAAGTTATAACTTGAAAAAAATAAATAATAATATTGCAATACTTGAAATTCAAAAGGATATATATAGAAGATATTCATACAACGATGCTACAGGAGAGGTAAGCACAGGGTTAAGTATTGAAAATTTAAAGAGCAGCCTTTATGATACAGAACTTAATACAAAGATAGGTCTTTGGAATAGTTATTATAACTTAAAAAATCTTGAAGATACTGTGAATACAGAAATTGCAAAAGTTGAAAGTGCAAGTGCAAATTACAATACAATTCTTGCAAAAGTTAAGGAAGGTACGGCTTTGAGTATTGAAGCAGATTCTGCAAAACTTTCTCTTGAAAGTGAGAAGATAAATTTGAGAAATGCTCAAAACAACTATATGGTTGCAGCTGAAAAGTTTCAGTATGACCTTACAAAATAATTATTTTAAGTTTTTATTAAAAGTTAAAATAAGCCCTAGTAAATATACTAATATGTGTTAAAATAGGTTTGTTAAAATAAACTAAATATTTAGCTCATGTAGGGAGAGTGTTTATGGTGAAGGTTGATTCGAAAAAGCTTAAAATAATATCAGTAGTAATTGCAGTTTTAATTTTGTGTTTTGTTGGGTATAGTTTTGCAAACAAGTCTAATAATAGTACTAAGCAGGCTTCAAAAACTGAAGAACCGGCAGACATAAAAGTTAATGAGGACAAGACTGCTGAACTTAAAGAGGAAAAGATATTAACAAATGGTAAGGTTTATGTGCAAGACAACAAAGTAGTGGCAACTATGATTGTAAAGGATGATGTCAGCGATGCTGACGCCAAAGCACTTGCAAATAAATATGCAAAGGAATTGAAAGAAGAATACAAGAATATGCCAGTAAATGTTATGGCTGTAAAGAATGACAAGAACATAGCAAATGTAAAAATTGAATAGTTAAAAATTAGGAACTGCAAAATGCAGTTCCTAATTTTATGGTAAAACTTTAAAATTCATCTTAGTAATTGGAAAAGATAGCTTTTTTCCAGATGTACTTTCTATATTATCAAGTATAATTATTGTATATTCTGTATTCTTTTCATATCCATTAAAAGGAGGATTTATTACTATAGTATTTGGACTTTTAAATTCAAAGGATACATCTTTGTAATTTCCATTTTCATCTTTAACTTCTATATTGTTTTGCATTGTCATATCTATACTTTCTATTATATTGTCATCACTATCTTTTTCAGTTTTATCATTTAAGGGCTTATTAAAATGTATTTCCCATGCTTTATATGGATCCTTTGTTTCTTTATCTGAAAGTGTCTTTATATTTGACATCTTTATTATTACACATTTTCCATCATCTAGAGCAAGAGCTGTTTCCTTATCAAAGTTTGTGGCACTGTTGAAGTCTTGATTTATTAGAGATGAACCCAATGTATCTATATAACGCCACTTTACATACTTTTCTACTGTATCAGGATCTCTGTCATTTAAAGCTCCAGTGATTTCGCGTACACAGGTGCAGCCTTCAGTAAAGTCGTATGCCATATCAAATGTAGGTTCTATAACCGTTTTTCCATTTTCGTCTATAAAGCCAAATTTGCCATCTTTCTCTACTCTTGCAAGGCCATTATGAAAGGCATATATATTGTCAAACTCTGATTTCATTGTAGCATTTCCCAAGCTGTCTATAAATCCGTAATCTCCACTTAATGATATAACAATTGCCTTTCCTTCTCTGTAATTATCTATAAAGCTGTACTTTGGTTCTACTAATATTTTCCCAGAGGAATCAATAACCCCATATCTTCCGCTTTTAACTATAAGTGACATTTCCCCATCTGTAGCTGTTATACTGTCAAACTGTGGGCCCAGTATTTCATTTCCTGAGTAGTCTATTATTCCCCATTTTCCTGAATCCTTTACCTTTATAAGTTTGCTGTTTAAAAATGATATGTCATCGTATTTAAGAGGTGTTAAAGCGGTTCCATCTGTTTTTACAATTCCCCACTTTTTATTTTTTTCAACAGGTACAATACCTTTTGAAGGCTGTTTCATTTCATCAAAGCCTAGGTATTGAAAATTTCCATTTTCATCTACAAGCTTCCATGTAGAACCTGATTTTACTGATGCGTACCCATCTTGAAAGTCACTGGCATCTTGAAAACTTGGAATTAAAAATATATTTCCCTTAGAGTTTAAAAATCCATATTTGTTATTTTCTCTAACTTTTAAAAATCCATCTTGAAAATCATATATAAAATCAAATCTTGGGTTTAAAATAATTGTACCATTGCTATTTGCAATTCCCCATTTTGAATTTATTTTTACTGCAGCAATATTTTCTTTTGCAAAGTAGGTTACATCGTCATATATTGGTTTTATAATTATATTTCCATTTTTGTCTATAATTCCAAACTTAGAACCCTTTGCAATCTTTGCATATCCATTTTTAAAATCTGAAATAGAAGTGAACTGTGGACTTGCTATCATTTTCCCCTCTGTGTTTATAAGACCATATAAATTGTCTTTTTTTATTTTAGAAATTCCATTTTGAAAGGGATATATGCTGTCTGCTTCTATATCTGTCTTTGTAATTGAGTAGATAGGACTAGAAGCTTTAACTTTAAATAGATTTATTCTTGATAAGCCTATAAGAAACAAGATTAAACAGAGAGGAATAAAGTATGTTTTTATTGACTTTGGCATGTTTTTCCCTCCTTTTTAGATTATTATACCATTTATTATATATGATTTCTATGTTACATATATGTTAACATTCTCCCATTTTCATAATCATATAGAATAAAATAATTTGTTATAGTATAATGTAGTTATAGTATTTATGTAAAAATTTATAAGACAGTTGTATGTCATAGAGAGTATAATAATTTCAATTATGTTGTAGAAAGCAAATCGATAAATGGAGGGAAATATGGTTAAGAAGGTAGAAAAAGATTCACAAAATAATAAAAGCGAATATGTTTCGACAAAATTGTCACTTCTGGAAAAAGATGATGTTGTAATTTCAGATGTACATAAGGAAATTTTGGAAGATGAGATAAAAGAACTTCCACCTATAAAAGATGGAGAACTAAACATTTCAGCAGTTTATTTATATGATGTAGGTGAAAAGTTTGAATCAAAGATATATGTTAGAAATGGAGTTTCAGAAAATTTGAACTTAGAGGATATTCCTCTTGTAATAAAGAATTCAAAGGGTGAAATACTTGGAGTACAAACTTTTGATCTTAGAGGACTTGGAAAGCTTCCTCCTTATTCTGTAAGACCTATAAAAGTATACTTTGATAAGAAAAATGTGAAAGTGGACACTATACCTGAGGATTGGGAAATAGCTTTAAGCGGAACATTTAAAATAACTACAAGAGTTAGGCCAAGCTTTGAAGGATTACCTGAAAATTTAGATGAGAAAGATAGAAAAGTTCTTGACAACTTTCTTGAAGGATTGCCAGAACTTGAAGAAGGAGAATTTAGTATATCAACTTTCAGTATAGGAATTCAAGAAGATGGAAAGGTGCTTGTTACTTGCGTTATGAGAAATGCTGCACCTAAGCCTATTACTTTAAGTAAAATGCCTTTAACAGTGTTAAATGAAAAAAATATAGTGTTTCAGTCAAGACAATTTGAACTTAAAAACTTTACTGTAAGTCCATATAGGGCAAGACTTTGCAACTTTGCATTTGAAACTAATGTGCGTCCTGAAAAAGCTCAGGAACTTAAAGGTTGGTCTGTGGCTTATAAGCTTGTTGACAGAAAATAATAGAATATAAAAATCTGATATATTTTTAAAGTATGGGTAAGATAATTAAATTGTCTTACTCATGTTTTTATATATTTACTTTAATTTAATAAATAGTTAATTTATGTTAATTTTAAATTATGATATAATAGTATAAATTTGGTTAAATGAGAAGGTGATATAATCAAAAAGGTAGCTTTAATTTTAATTTGTTTTATATGGATGGGATTTATATTTTACAACTCCTCCAATAGTGGAAATGTGTCAAATAAGAGAAGTTATAGTATTTTAAATAATCTTAAAAACATTAAAAATAAAATACTTGAAAACAAAGTAGAATCTAAAAGTCAATCTAGTAAAATAAAAATTTTTAATAAGAGTTCTATTGAAACAAAATTTAAAAAAGTTTTTGAAATTCCAGATAATAGGCAAGAAAGGTTGAATTTTATTGTAAGAAAATGTGCTCACATGTTTGAATACTTTATACTTGCCATTTTAGTTTCTATTTTGCTTTTTACGTTTAAATTGAAAGGAAAACAGGCTATAGTATATATAATGTTCATTTGCCTATTTTATGCTGTTACAGATGAATTTCACCAGCAGTTTATAGCAGGTAGAACATCACTTGTAAGTGATTCTCTAATAGATTTTACAGGAAGTCTTATAGGAATGTTTTTGTTTTACCTACTATATTATAAGATTTTAAATAAACATAAAGCATAAATATTCTAAAATTTATTGACTTAATTTTTTTATAGAGGTATATTTATTAATAAATGATATATATATTATAGAATATTAAAATTTATTTTGTAATTTAATTGAGGGGGCTTTTTAATGTCAAAATCGTATGTATTTTATCAGGGAAAAATTGTAGAGGAAAGCGAAGTAAGCATAGGTATAAGAAGTAAGGCTTTTAATTATGGACTTGGTTGTTTTGAGGGAATAAGAGCTTATTGGGATGAAGAACAAAAACAGTTATTTGGTTTTAAATTCAAAGAGCATTATACAAGAATGCTTCAGTCTGCTAAGACACTTAATTTGAATATACCATATACAGTAGAGGATTTAAGCAAATTTACAGTAGAACTTTTGAAGAAAAATAACTTTAAATGTACTACTTACATAAGACCTATAATATACAATGATGCACAGGATATCGGACCAAGCCTTACAAATGCAGAGCCTAAGGTTGTTATATACTGTCAGCCTCTTAATAAGTATGCTGGAAAATCTGAGCTAAGTGTTGGAATCACATCATGGGGAAGAATTGAGGACAACATGATACCTCCAAGGGTAAAGGCTACAGCTTCTTATTTGAATTCAGCTTTGGCATCACTTGAAGCACATGAAGCAGGATTTGATGAAGCTATATTCCTTACAAGAGAAGGACATGTTTGTGAAGGACCAGGAGAAAACTTGTTTATATTCAAGAAAGGTAAGCTTATAACTCCACCAGCTTCTGATAATATACTTGAAGGAATAACTAGAGATTTAGTTATTAAACTTGCAAAAGAAGAACTCGGACTTGAGGTTGTTGAAAGAAGCATTACAAGAACTGAACTTTATGCATCAGATGAAGTATTTTTCAGTGGAACTGCAATGGAAGTTACTCCAGTAGTTGAAGTTGACCACAGAGTTATAGGAACAGGAAAAGAAGGAGAAGTTTGTAAAAAACTTAAGGAGTTATTCTTTACATTAACTGTAGGAAAAAATCCTAAGTATGCAGATTCATGTACTCCTGTTTATTAAAATTTATATTCAATTATATAAAAAAATAAGATACCGGCTTAGGTCGGTATTTTATTTTTATTTAGTTTAAATAATTATAGCTAAATAAAATATTTACCTATAATTGTTGACATAAATTCAGAAATAGTGTTTAATATTACTGACTGGTCAGTAATGTTAGAAACTATTTCTGAATTGTTATTG
This sequence comes from Clostridium sp. cel8, assembly GCF_014050525.1. Taxonomy (GTDB): domain Bacteria; phylum Bacillota; class Clostridia; order Clostridiales; family Clostridiaceae; genus Clostridium_B. The sequence continues at coordinate 17,220 of NZ_JACGAG010000008.1, read as the reverse complement.
AAATTTATCAATTAAATTACTAATTATATACGCAGTTGTACAGTCATTTGTAGGAGTGTATTCATATGAAAACTAGATTCTTGAAAATATTTAAAAGAGATATGAAAAGTATTGTCAAAAACAAAATGGCACTTTTAATAGTTACAGGTGTATGTATTCTTCCATCTTTGTATGCATGGGTTAACATAAAAGCTTGTTGGAGTCCTTATGAAAATACAAAAGATATTCCAGTTGCAGTAGTAAATGAAGATAAAGGTGCTACATTTAGAGGTAAGGATGTAAATGCAGGAAAAGATATAGTTGATAAATTAAAAGAGAATGATAAGATAGGGTGGAAATTTGTAAACTCAGAAAATGCTGATATGGGTATTATAGATGGGACATACTATGCTGAGATAAAAATACCTGAGGATTTTTCCGAAGATCTTACTACTATAGATTCTGATAATCCTAAAAAACCTGAAATTATATATAAAGTTGATACTAAAAATACTCCTGTTGCAGTAAAAATAGCAGATGTTACTAAAATGAATATTTCAAATGAAATAAAGACAAATTTTATTTATAGTGTAAATAAAACTCTTTTTACTTCTTTAAATTCAATTGGTCAGGTTGCTGATGAAAACAAAGATGATATTATAAAATTGAAAGATGCTATAATAACTTTAAGTGATAATATGGATATAATAACTGATACTTTAGAAAATATAGATGATGGTTCTAAAGATTTAACTAATATTCTAAGTGCAGTTAAGGGAGGAATTCCATCACTTGATACTGTAATAGGAGATGTTAATGATGCAAATGAAAATAATACAAATTCTATAAATACAATTAAATCTTCTCTTAACAATTCTATAAATAATATAAATAATAATTTAAACAATGCTAAAATTGACCTTTATAGAATTGAAAGTATGATTGATTATTTGAATTTACTTAGTAAAGAATCTGGTTATAAAAATGTTGATTACACTGTATCAAAAATTAATTATCAGATAGATTTATTGGACAATAAAATTAATGTAACGAGAAATTTCTTGGACAAGATTAATAGTTTTAAATCTACTTCTGCAGTTGAAAATATGATAGATTCCCTTGACAATATACAAAATTCTCTAGATACTGAAAAACGAAATATAAATGAGCTTCAAGATGAATTGGACAAGGGTATTGGGAAAAATAGCAATCTAATGACTTCAATAACTAGCACTATGAAAGATATTAATGATGATCTTATAGACGCTTCGGTTCAATATAATAATGAGGTAATTGGAGATTTGAATTCAATAGCTGATGAACTTGTTGATTCTACAAATACTGCAGTAACTATGTTACAGTCTATAGAAAATCTTAATAATAGTGGAGATAGTTCTATAGATGCATTAATAGAAGGTAGTAATCTTGCTGGAGAATCTGCAAGTAAGTTAAATAAAAAATTACTTAAATTTAAAGATGATATAAATAAGCTGGCAAATGAACTTAAACTTGTTAACAATAACGATATAATACAGATAATTACCATACTACAAAATAATCCTGAGTTTATGGGAAATTTTATGTCTAATCCTTTTAATGTTAAAGTGGAAAATATATATACTGTTGGAAGTTTTGGATCGGCTATGGCACCTTTGTATACAACTCTTGCAAATTGGGTAGGATCTATTTTGCTTGTGTCAATATTTAGAAGTGACGCTGATGGATTTAAGGGAGATGCAGAATTCACTCCAAGAGAGAGATATTTAGGAAAGCTCACAACTTTTGTAATGTTGTCTTTAATTCAGGGATTTATAGTTGCAGTAGGAGATAAACTCTTAGTTAATGTACAGACGGTGAATGTATTTCTCATGATAATGATTTCTCTTGCAGCATCTGCCACATTTACTACAATAACATATACCCTTGTTTCAATGTTTGGAAATCTTGGGAAAGCAATTTCAATTATATTTCTCATAGCACAGATAGCAGGAAGTGGAGCTACATATCCTATTCAACTTGAACCATTGATTTTTAGAGTATTACAACCTATATTTCCATTTACATATGTAGTTAGTGGATTTAGGGAAGCTATTGCTGGACCTCTTATAAGTACTGTTGTTCTGGATTTTGTAGTGCTTATAATAACTACAGTTATCTTCATAATAATGGGATTATTCTTGAAAAAACGTATTTATCACATTACTTATAAGTTTAGAAAGAAACTTAAAGATTCAGGCATAGGATATTAAATGCAATTATTGACTTAGAGGTGAATGTATATTGAAAATGATTCTTAGAATATTGAAGCGAGATTTTAAAAATATAATAAAAAATCCATCAGTTTTGGCATTGATTATAGGTTTGTGTTTTTTACCTTCACTTTATGCTTGGATTAATATAAAAGTTTGTTGGGATCCTTATGCTAATACAAGTAGGCTGCCAATTGCAGTTGTAAACAATGATGAAGGTGCTTCATTTAATGGGAAAAATATAAATGTTGGAAATGAAATTGTTGATAATTTAAAAAAAAATAATTCAATAGATTGGATATTCATAGATGAATGGCAGGGAAATTACAGACTTAATTCTGGAAAGTACTATGCCCTTATAGAGATTCCCAATGACTTTTCTAGAAAGTTACTTACCTTAGCTACAGAAAATCCAGAAAAACCCAATATAATATACAGGTTAAATGAGAAATTAAATGGAATAGCAAATAAAATTATAGATGCAGCTAAGGAGAAATTTGTAGATAATGTGAAAAGTGAATTTGTAAAATCCGTAAATGAAGAGTCAATAAAACAGTTAAAGAAGTTAAATAAAAAAATTGAAACTAATAAGCCACAGATAGAAGAACTTAGAGATAGTATTCCAGAGGCAAAGTCAACTATAGAAGATATGAGAAATCATATAGAAAATGAAAATAAGAATTCAAAAGATCTCCAGAAATATCTAGCTGGAATTAAAAGTGATTTGCCTAAAATATCAAATAGAATAAATGAATTACAGACAATTGTAGCACAAAGTAAATCAATTACTCAGACTACAAAGGATTCAATAACATCAGAACAAGAAGATCTTGTAAAAGATATAAATCAGATTGAAACTACAAACAATGAAATCCAGCTTTTGTTAAATAATTTAAGAAATATCAATGATATAGATATTGGAAAAAGTTCAGCTACAACTTTAATAAATGAAATGAATAAGTTAAATAATTCTATTTCTGATAAAATTGATACGGATATAGATGTGCTTAATAAAATAAATGATATTATTCCAAATAAACCTACAAGTAAACTTATAGATGATCTTGAATCTTTAAGAAGTTCTATAAAAACTGAAATAAATTATTTAAATGATTTAAAAGAGGCAATTAACAATGATTCTTCAAAGGATGCAATTGATTCTACTATAAATCAATTATCTGAAATAAGTAATCAAGTTTCTATAGATATAATCGATTTATCAAATGAATTTTATTCAAATACATATGATTCAATGGGTATATTGGCTGATTCAATGGAAACTAATCTAAACAATATTAATTCTGTACTTACAATAACAAAGGATATTATTCCACAGATAAACAAGCTAGCAGATTCAAATATCTCTACAAGTAAGGCTGTTGTAAATCAGAGAGAGCAGCTTAGTAAAAAGTTTACTGATATTGATGAAAAGTTAGATTCACTAGATGAAAAGTTAGATATCTTAGATAATGATGATATTGATGAAATAATGGATATTATAGATAAGAATCCAGATAGTCTACCGGAACTTATTTCATCACCTGTTGATGTAAAGAGCGTAGAAATTTATAATTCAGGTCTATTTGGATATGGAGTTACTCCGTTTTATACTGTGCTTGCAATTTGGGTAGGGGTTACTTTAACTTGTTCTATAGTTACAGTAAAATGCAGGGAGTTTGAAGATGGAAGTAAGATAAATTTAGTTCACAAGTATTTTAGTAAATTGTTGCTTTTCCTAATTATATCATTGATCCAGACAATTATAATTATAACTGGTGATATATATTTAGTTGGAATTCATCCTGAAAATACTTTGCTTATGTATATAATTTCACTAGTTTCAAGTTTGTCATTTTCATTTATTGTATATACTTTTGTATATGTATTTGGAAATATAGGTAAAGGAGCAGCTGTTGTAATGATGGTTTTTCAAATTGCAGGAGCTGGAGGACTTTATCCTATAGCAACATTGCCAAAGATATTTGGAGTGTTAGAACCACTGTGGCCATTTACATATTCAATAAATGGAATGAGAGAGGCCATAGCAGGACCTATATGGAGTAATGTATACACAGATATTAGATCTCTACTTTCTTTTGTAGGGTTATCTTTAATATTTGCATTGTTGAAAAAACCATTGCACAAACTTATGGAAAAATCTGAAATGGAATTTGAAAAGTCAGGTCTTGGTTTATAATAATTTTCATAGAATTGTTAAAATAAAAATTATAATATTTATTGCTAATTAAAATAAGTATATAATATAAATATATACTTATTTTAATTTTTTTTTTTAAATTTGAGGTGATTCTATGGAGAATATAGAACAGTATTTGAGAAGATACAGTATAAAAGTTACTAAATCTAGAGTTAATATACTGAAAGTATTTTTTACAACTGATAGTTCTTTAAATGCAAAGGATATATTTAATAAATGTAGAGAGAATAATGTTATTATGGATATGTCTACAATTTATAGGACATTGGAGCTTTTTGAAAAAAAGAAGATAATAAAAAAATTCGACCTTGGACTTAATAAGGCTACTTATGCTATACTTAAAAAAAGTCATAAGCATATAGTGCAGTGTAAAGTGTGTCATAAGCAGGTAGAGATAGATTGTCCAATGCAGGAAATAGAAGAAATTGTAAAAAATGAAACGGGATTTGTTTTAATAGAGGAAAAATTAAATCTTAAATTAGATGGAATATGCAGTCAGTGTAGAAATAAACTTATAAATCAAAAATGAGTTTATTTTTCAAAGGCATTGTCTTCATATACCCTTTCAATTTTCCATATCCCTTTGGAGTCTTTTTTTACAAGTACTCTGTAAGTTACTTCTCTATAAGGTGAATTGTATGAGATTCCACTTATTTTTAAAAAAGATATTTCGCCATTTGAGAAGTATACGTTTTTACTATCAATTTTATATAATTTATATTTATTGAAAATGCCTTCAGTAAAAAATCTATTTACTGCATAATTCATATCTTTACACATATTAATATTATGCTTATAGTATATTACGTTGCCTAATAAAAAAATAGAAATTAATATGCTTATAAGTTTTTTCATAATTTCCTCCTAATAGTTAAATTATTTTATATTATAATAATAACCCGAATTACATATTAAGTAAATATATGGAATAAATTTACTTGATAAATTATGGAGGAGATATTTATAATGAGATTAGTATGTATTATACTGCTGTTGAAAAATAAAAATAACTAAGGAATTTTGTTAAAATTAAAACTTATTGGGGTGTTAAGAATGAGATTACAGTTTATAGACGAAGCTAAAGAAGGTCTTATTTTAGGGAAGAGCATATTTGCAAGAGAAGGACAGATATTGTTAAAAGCTGGAGTTGAATTAACAGATGTTTATATAAATAAACTAAGAGAATTAGGAGTATTTTTTATTTATGTTGAGGATGAAAGACTTGATGATGTTCAAGTAGAAGACGAAAAATTGACTCAGCTTAAACAGACGGCTATGAAAAGTATGTCAAGCATATTTTTAAATGTAGCTAGCGGCAATACAATAGAACTTGAGAGGTCTACAAATGATGTGAAAAAAATGATAGATTATATATTAGAAATTGGAGATGTAAACAAAAGCATATATGACATACAGACTTATGATAACTATACTTTTGTTCATTCTATAGATACTTGTATTATGGCAGTTTTTCTTGGAAAAACGGCAAAAGTTAATAGAAAGGATTTAGAAACTCTTGGTATAGGAGCAGTGCTCCATGATGTTGGAAAGATAAGAGTTCCTATTGAAATATTGAATAAAACAGAAAAACTTACAGATGAGGAGTTTAAAGAGATAAAAAAGCATCCTGTTTATGGAGTGGAACTTTTAAAGAATAATTATTCAATACCTGATTCTATAATAAAAATAGTAGGACAGCATCATGAAAAAATAGATGGAAGAGGATATCCTCTTGGAATTAAGGGACCTCAAATTACTAAATTTGCAAAAATAGTTTGCATATGTGATGTATATGATGCAGTGAGTAATGACAGGTGCTATAGGAAAAAATTTAGCCTTAATGATGCTTATGAGTTGATACTTTCAGGAAGTGGAAGTTCTTTTGATAGGGATCTTGTTGAGGATTTTAAGAATACATTTTCCATATATCCCCTTGGATGTCATGTGAAATTGTCAAATAATAGAGATGGATATGTGGTTGGACAAAATAAGGGATTCCCTGATAGACCTATTGTAAGATGTTTTAATAAAAACGACTCTATGTATAGTGAAATTGATTTACTTAAAAATACTAATATTGTAATTTCAAATATAATGTAATTTGGGAGAGCCTAATGGAAAAATATATAAAAAGTATTGTAGAGTGCATGTATAAGTTTTACAATTACAGCATTGTAGAATTTCAAGATGACTGCTGTCTTATAAGTAAGTGGGGACTTTGTAAAATAGAAGGTGAAAATCTTGAAGTAGTAATTTTTTCAACACAAAATAATTTTAGAAATATAAATTTTAATAGTATTTATTTTAATTTAAAAGAAAAATACAACTTTAATAAAATAAAATGTGTAGTTGTCATGCTAGAAGAACCCAATATTTATCCACAGTGTGGATTAATTTTAATAGATTCTAGTTCTAAAAATATAGTGTACTCAACTCAAGTTCCAGAGGATACTTTAAATAGAATATATAACTGTGTAAATGCAATTTCTCAATATGAACAAAATAAAAATAAGGAAAAGTTCCAATTTAGCATAAAGGATTCCAGCGTTACATATACTTTAATTGCCTTAAATATAATTGTATATATTATATCTTCTGTAATATCTCATAATTTTTTTACAATTGATACCAATGTACTTGTATTTATGGGAGCTAAAGTTAATTCACTTATATCTAAAGGTGAATATTATAGACTTGTGTCCTGTATGTTCTTACATGCTGGTATAATGCATATTGTGTTTAATATGTATGCTCTTTATATTATGGGACCTATAGTTGAAAAATTTTATGGAAAGGTAAAATATTTATTTATATACTTTTTTTCAGGTATTATGTCATCTATTTTAAGTTATGTTCTTTCGCCCTATGTTTCTATAGGTGCTTCTGGTGCAATATTTGGACTTCTTGGAGCAGCATTTGTATTTGGAATTAAGATGAGAAAGAGAATAAACAAGGAGTATATTTACAGCATAGTATCTGTAATAGTTGCAAATTTAGTACTTGGTTTTTCAGTTGCCAATATAGATAATTTTGGACACATTGGGGGACTAATTGGAGGAGTATTGTGCTCAAGCGTTATAGGTTTGAAAAATAAAAACAGCCAATAGTTTCTGTATAAATAAAACTTATTGACTGTTTATAATATTTTTATTATGAGATAATGTCACTTTCAAAGAGAGTTTCTTTTTCAAGAAGAAGTTTTGATTTTTCTTCTAAAAGTTCTCTGTTGTCACTTAGAAGTTTTTTGGTTTTATCATAGATATTATTAACTAGCTTTTTACATTCAGATATTACATCATTTTGATTAATGTTCACCTCTGCCAGTCCTTCTATGTTCAAAAGTCCAAGTGTTTCTCCCATTCCATATTTGGTTACCATGTTATAGGCTATGTTTGTACATTGTTTTAAATCGTTATGAGCCCCTGTGGTTATATACTCAGGACCAAATATAATGTCTTCAGCAGCTCGTCCTCCAAGCATAACCATTATTTTTTTTATAAGATATGATCTATTGTGGTATAGTCTGTCTTCAGGAATACTTAGTGTATATCCTCCAGCACCTTTTGTACTCGGGATAATAGTTATTTTTGATATTTTTTCATTTGGAAGTGCTTTTAAAGATACAATAGCATGTCCTATTTCATGATAAGAGGTAATTTCCCTGTCAATATCTTTTATATAATCTCTATTTTTCTTTTCATATCCAGCTAAAATTATAGAAAATGCTCTGTCTATATGCTTGTTTTCAATAACAGGATTATTTTCCTTGCAGGCAATAATTGCAGCTTCATTTATTAAGCTTTCAATTTTTGCTCCTGAAAAATAAGATGTTTTTTGTGACCATTCTTTTATATTTATATTACCTACAGGTTTATTTTTTAAGTGGAGTTTGAATATTTTTTCTCTTGCGGATATATCTGGTAGTGTAACTTCAATGTGCCTGTCAAATCTCCCAGGTCTTAGCAGGGCGGAGTCTAGGGTGTCAAGTCTGTTTGTTGCAGCCATTACAACTATTTGCGAGTTCTCATTAAAACCAGACATTTCAGTTAAAAGGGCGTTTAAAGTCTGATCTCTTTCGTCGGATCCAGAAGCTGAACTTCCCTGACGCCTTTTACCTATTGCATCTATTTCATCTATGAATATAATTGATTTTCCACTTTTATTATTTCTTGCTTTTTTAAATAATTGTCTTATACGACTTGCACCTACTCCAACATATACTTGTACAAAGTCGGACCCAGATACAGCATAAAAAGGAACACCAGCTTCACCTGCAACTGCCTTTGCAAGAAGAGTTTTTCCTGTACCTGGCTCTCCGTAGAGTATTATGCCATGTGGTATTCTTGCACCATAGGATTTGTATTTTTCAGGATTTTTAAGAAAATCTACTACATCTTGTACACTTTCTTTTGCCTCTTCATTTCCAGCCATATTATCAAAAGTAAAGTCAGGATTTTTTACAGCTGAGGTATCCATTGAATCTATGCCAAGAGAACGTTTTGATTTAACTTTATTTGATTTTATAGATGATGTAATTAAATAAGCTATAGATATTACTAAAGCTGCTAAAGAATATTTTTCTACATTGTTTAGTGGGTAGTTATCAAGTACATTTATATCTTCATTTAATAGTGTTTCTTTAAAATTGTTGCTTTTAGGGTTATCTGTTTCATACAGATTTCCATTTTTTAATTCGAATTTTATTTTTTCGGAATTTGTAAGGTATACTGTTGATATCTTATCATTTGTAAGATAGGTTTTGAAAGTTGTATATGAAATTTTACTTACTTCTTTAGATGTATATTTTGAAAACACCAATGTTGAAACAGATAGTACTATTATGATAGTTGGCAGTATAAAAAATTTATTTTTGAATTTTTTCATTCAATCACCTACTCTGTTTTAGTGTATTTGTATTAATAATATAATATACTTTTCAATTAGTCTAATGAAAATCATAAAATTTGTTAAAGTAATTTATTGTAAATAAGGATATATTTTACTTTAGATAATTGTTCTTATTGCATAAATTAATATTTACTGTATACTTTAGTTATAAATCGTTGAAGGGAGAATATTATATGAAAGTGTCTTCTGCAGATATAAAATTAACAGAACAGGATGTGCTTGAAATAATAGAAGAATATGTTGACATAAATGGGTTATCTATAGAGAGCATATCTATAGGTGATATTATAACCTTAAGGGGAAAATACAATAAAAAAGTTGATATTCCTTTTGAAATTGAAATGGGAATTGGAAATGTAAAAGATGGTTTCTTAAATTTGAAGGTATACAAGCTAAATATATATAAATTTGGTATGTTAAATATTATTAAAAAAAATGTGATAAAAAAAGTTATTGAAGATTTTACTGATTATGGAGTAGAACTTAATGGGGATATAGTAACTATAGATTTAGATAGAGTTAAAAAGTTAATACCTTATGTAAATTTTAATATTAAAGCTATAGAAGTTTTTCAAGGATTTTTTAAAGTACAGGTTGAGAATATAGTATATAAAAAAGATAAAGAGATTCCACATGTAGAGAAAAAAACAGATAAATATCCACACTTTTATAATAAGTGGTATGAAAAATTTGGAGATTATATATTTTTAATGCCTGATATTGTTATTCTATTTTGGAAACTTATTAAAGACAAGCGAGTAAAAGGAAAATCAAAGGTTATACTGGGAAATGCTCTTTTATATTTAGTAAGTCCTGTAGATCTTATACCTGGATTTATACCAGTTTTAGGTCAGATTGATGATATAGTTGCTGCATTTTTAGTTCTTAACATTGTTTTAGATGAAATACCTGAAAATATAGTACTTGAAAATTGGAGTGGTAAGGGAAATATAATTTTAATTACAAAAAAATTTAAAAAATATATATCCGAAATAATTGGAGGAGATAAGATTATAACTAAGAATCAGTATAGAAAGATGCATTCTGCAGATAATTTAAAATAGGAAATATGGGAGGAGTAAAATTATTTAAAAGATATGAAGAAAAAATTTTATGCTATAAAAAAGGGATATGATTTTAAAAATAATAAAAATATAGAAAATTTAATTGTGGACAGCTGGGCAGAATGTCTTAAATATGTAAAGGGAGCAAAGGGAGCAGTATATAAGAGTTTTAAAAGCAGAGATGAAGCTGAAGACTATCTAAATGAAAGTTATAATTTTGATGTGAAAAAAAGTGATATTTTTCCAGATATTGCCCATATATATGTAGATGGAAGCTATAACATTTCAACTGAAAAATATGCTTATGCTCTTGTTGTGGTAAAAAAGGATGTAGTAGAATATGTTGAAAGCAAAGTATCAGAGGATAATAGTAAAAAATCAATAAGACAAGTTGCCGGGGAACTTGAAGCAGCGGTTAAAGCTGCTGAATATGCTATTAAAAATAATGAAAAGCATATAGTAATATTTCATGATTATGAGGGAATTGCAAATCATGTAACAGGTCTATGGGAGAGAAAAAGTGAATCTTCAAGAGAATACTACAATTCTATGAAAAGATTCATTGATATGGGATTAGATATAAAGTTTTCAAAAGTTTCAGGACATTCTGGAGATCTTTTTAATGATATTGCAGATGAAAAGGCAAAAGAAGCAGTGGGTATAGAATCCAAAAATGTAGTATATAAATGGCTTAAAAAAAATAAATTAAAAGTTAAAAATGAAGAAATAAAATCCCAGTTTAGGAATATTGCTAGAGATTTAATTGATAATGTAATAATTGAAAATTGAAATTAATGTATCTGAGTAATAAAAAATATAAATTTACACATCATAATTTATATAAACGAGTAATTAAAAATATTTTAATTATGAAAGGAGTTGAAAAGCCGTTATTTTTATACGGTGCCTTATATGATGCATGGTGGTAAATTTATAGCAGGAATTTTGGTTGGTACAGCAGTTGCAACAATGATGGAAAATCAAAGATCTACAAAGAAAAGAATGAAAAAGACAAAAAGAATTATGAGAAATGCAGCAGATGGTGTAATTGGGTGGATGAAATAGTCTAATTTGCTATATATTTAAGATGTCTTGACGATTAAATTTTGTCAAGACATTTTAAAATACAATTTTTTCAAAATTTTGAATAAAATTATTTACTTAGAATAATATTATTCAAAATTTTATGATATAATAAAAATAAGTATAAAGTGCAATAAAAACTGGAATCCTAGAATCTAAAATGGAGTATATTTATAGTATAATTAAATGTAATAATGTTCTATATTTTTATATAAATTATTATTTAAAGGAAGAATGATATATGGAGATACTTTCATTAGGAGAAAAAATTAAAAGAAAAAGAAAAGAAATGAATATGACTCTAAAAGATGTAGCAGGAGATAGGATAACTCCAGGGCAAATAAGTCTTGTTGAGTCTGGAAAGTCAAATCCAAGTATGGATTTATTGGAGTATTTGGCAAAGGAGCTGAATACTTCTGTAGAATATCTTATGGAATCAGAGGAGAGTCAAGCAGAAAAATTTTGCACTTATTGTGAGAATTTAGCTGAGTCATATATAATAAGTGATAATCTAATTCGAGCTAAAGAATATATTGAAAAGGCATTCTATTATGCAGATAAATATAACCTTGAATATAAAAAGGCTAAAAATTTATATTTAAGAGGAAAGATATGCATGATAAAAGAGGAATATTCTGAATCTCAGCAATTCTTTTTATCTGCAAATGTCATTTTTATAAAAAATAATAATTATGAAGAGATTATAAAATGTTTTATGAATCTTGGCTATGCTACTATAAAATTAAAATCATATAATTCTGCTATGAGCTATTTTAGACAAGCTGAGATAGTGTATAATAATAACAATATAGGTGATGATCTTTTAATTGGAAAAATATATTACTACATAGCCTTTGTCTATTTTGAACTTGATGATATGAAAAATGCAATGGATTATTCATATCTTGCAAAAGAGAAGTTTATGAAAGTAGAGGACAATAATAAATATGCTAAGACACTTTTACTTATTGCAGAAGAATACAATAAAAAAGGTGACTTTGACAATGCTATAAAGTATTCGAAGAAGACACTTGATGTGTATAAAAGTATTGCTGATATTGTAAATATTGCAAAAATTGAAAATAATATGGGAAATTTATTTTCTAAATTTGACAATATGGAAGAATCATTTCTTCACTTAAATAAATCTAAAGAATTAAGAAATAAAATAAAAGATCCGGATATAATATACACTCTTAAAAGTATATGTGAAAATTATATGAAAATAAAAGATATAAAAGGTGCAAGAGATACTCTAAAAGAGATGTTTTCTATTGTTGGATCTAAAAATGATACTGGTTTAATACAGTACTATCTTCTTAAATATCGTGTGGATATGATGGAAAATAATATAAAAGAAGCGGAAAATACTTTATTTGCTGCATTAAATTATTGTCAAAATATGGATTATACAGAATATGTAGGAAAGATATCAATTTTAATTGGAAAGTTTTATATTCAAATTGGTAATGAGGCAGAAGCTGCCAAATATCTCAGTAAAGGGGTAGATATGTTTAATGAACTCAATGTATTGGATTAGTTTATAAATAAATAGGTGATTAATATGGAGATACTTTCTATTGGGGAAAAGATAAAAAGAGCTAGAATATATAGGAATATGACTTTAAAAGAAGTTTGTGGAGAAAATATATCACCTTCCAAATTATGTTGTATTGAAAATGGCAAAATGGAACCAGATTATAGGACTTTAGAATATATAGCAGAAAAACTTGAAATTGATGGAGAATATTTAAAAAAGGGAATAAGAACTCAAATAATAGACAATATAAATATGCTTGATTGTAAAAAAGATAAGGATTATATTGAAAAATTAAAATATAATCTTATGTTTGCAGAAGAAAACTCCTATTACGACTTGTGCTTTCAAATTGCTCATAAAATTCTTCGATACTATATTAAATACGATAATATAGATAATGTTAAGTTAACTATACCAAAGTACTATGTATATTTAAAAAAGGATTTTTGCGAAAAAAATTTTGCAATTTATTATATGGATATTGGTGCGTATATGTTAAAAAATAGAGAATACTTGCGAGCCTTTAATTACTATGAAAATGCTTTAAATATATCAAAGAAAATAAAAGATAAGCAAATCATATTAAATTCAATTTACTATAAATCACTATGCCTTATAATTATGGAAGATTATAATAAGGTTAGCACTTCTATACATTATCTCTTAAAATATATAAAAGATCAGCCTGATTTAATAAAAAGAGCAGGAATATATTTTATGTGCTCAATTTTATCAATTGTATATAAGAGAGATGACTTTTCAAAATATGAAAAAAAAGTATTTAATCTTATTAAAGAAAAATCTAAGTATAAATTTATTGTAATATTTATGTATGTTAAAATAATGTTTGATTTTAATATGAAAGACAAGGCTTTGAATTATTTAGATAGAGGATTAGAGGAATATTCATGTGAGAATTACAAAGAGATTGATTTTCTTTTATTGAATATATTAGATAAATTAATTGAAAACAATTTTGTAAATAAGGCAGATAAAATATGTAGTGATATGTTAAATAGGGCAATTGAATGTGACAATGTTGAACTGATGGAAGGGCTTTACTCCTGTAAGGCATATATATGTGAGAAGCAAAATGATATTGAACATATGGAGATATACATGAATTTTTCACTGAGTTTTACTTTAAGGCTTAAGGATAGAAAAAAAATCTATAAGAAGTATATTGACATGGGAAATATGTATTATAAACTTGGAAATACATTTGAAGCAATAAAATATTTCAATTCTGCAATGAATCTGAAAAAATATGATATGTAATTAAAAGGAAAACTCAGTTAAAGCCAGAAAAAAGGCAGTAAATTCATATTTATGAGCTAGATTAGGGTATTTGATATTATATATGGGTTGAATAACTTTCAATATAATAATATCATTTAAGTAAGGTCAAAGAAAGTCAAAGTTCAATTAATTGTATATCTATGACTAGTGTTTTAGGAGGGAGAAAAAGTGGATATAGATAAACTTACAGTAAAAGTTCAACAGTCATTGAATGAGGCGCAGCTTATAGCAGTAAAACATAATCATCAACAGGTAGATGTTATTCATCTCTTCTCGGCACTTATATCTCAAAGAGATGGTTTAGTTTCAAATATATTTGAGAAAATGGGTATTAATGTGGATTTAGTTAGAAATGAAACCAATGCTGTTTTAGATAAAATGCCAAAGGTAATGGGAGAGGGAGCCAATTCATCTTCTGTATATGTAACTAGAAGATTTGAGCAGGTTCTTGTAAAGGCGGAGGAGATATCCAAAAAGTTTAAAGATTCATATATAAGTGTAGAGCATGTAATGCTTGCAATTATTGAATCACATTCAAGTGATGTAGATAGAATATTAAATAAGTTCAACATAAAAAAGGATAGTTTTCTAGAAGTGCTTTCAAAAGTAAGGGGAAATCAAACTGTGGATACTCAAGATCCTGAAGGAACTTATGATGCACTTGTAAAATATGGTAGAAACTTAGTGGAGGAAGCAAAAAAACACAAATTAGATCCTGTAATAGGTAGAGATGATGAGATAAGACGTGTAGTTAGAATACTTTCAAGAAGAACAAAGAATAATCCTGTGCTCATAGGAGAACCAGGTGTAGGAAAAACAGCTATAATTGAAGGTCTTGCAGGTAGAATAGTAAGTGGAGATGTACCTGAGGGATTAAAAGATAAAATAATATTCTCACTTGATCTTGGAGCACTTATTGCAGGTGCAAAATTCAGAGGACAATTTGAAGAGAGATTGAAGGCAGTATTAAAAGAAGTGGAAAAAAGTAAAGGTAAGATAATACTGTTTATAGATGAAATACACAATATAGTAGGAGCTGGAAAAACTGAAGGATCAATGGATGCAGGAAATCTAATAAAACCAATGCTAGCAAGAGGAGAACTTCACTGCATAGGTGCCACAACCTTTGATGAATATAGAAAGTATATTGAAAAAGACAAAGCACTTGAAAGAAGATTTCAACCTGTAATTATAGATGAACCTTCTGTGGAAGATGCTATTTCAATACTTAGAGGTTTAAAGGAAAAATTTGAGATATATCATGGTATAAGGATACATGATTCTGCTATAGTTGCAGCTGCAAAACTTTCAAATAGGTATATAACTGGCAGATATCTTCCAGACAAGGCTATAGATCTTGTAGATGAGGCCTGTGCAATGATAAGAACTGAAATTGACAGCATGCCTACTGAAATGGACGATGTAAAGAGAAAAGTATTTCAGCTGCAAATTGAAAAAGAGGCACTTTCAAAAGAACAGGATGAATCTTCAAAAGAAAGGCTTAAATATGTAGACAAAGAGCTTAGTAATTTGCAGGAGAAAGATAAAGAGCTTACTTCAAAATATCAAAAGGAAAAAGCTGTTATAACTGAGGTTAGAGATCTTAAAAAGAAACTTGATGATGCAAGAGGTCAAATTGAAAAAGCAGAGAGAGAGTATGACTTAAATAAAGTTGCAGAGTTAAGATATGGAGTTATTCCAGATTTAGAGAAGAAAATACAAGAGAAAGAAAAGAATATTAAGGATAATAATGAAAATTCAATGCTTAAAGAAGAAGTTACAGAACGTGAAATTTCAGATATAGTTTCAAAATGGACTGGAATACCAGTTTCAAAACTTGTAGAAGGAGAAAGACAGAAACTTATAAAACTTGAAGATGAGCTTTCAAAGAGAGTAATAGGTCAAAATCAAGCAGTAAAGGCAGTTTCAAATGCAGTTATAAGAGCTAGATCTGGAATGAAGGATCCAAAAAGACCAATAGGATCATTTATATTCCTTGGACCTACAGGAGTTGGTAAAACGGAGCTTGCTAAAACTCTTGCAAGAACACTATTTGATAGTGAAGATAATATTATAAGAATAGATATGTCTGAGTATATGGAAAAATATTCGGTATCAAGATTAATTGGGGCTCCTCCAGGATATGTAGGCTATGAAGAGGGAGGTCAATTAACAGAAGCAGTTCGAAGAAAACCATACAGTGTTATATTATTTGATGAAATTGAAAAAGCACATAATGATGTATTTAATATATTCTTGCAGATACTTGATGACGGTAGACTTACAGATAATCAGGGTAAAGTTGTAGATTTTAAAAATTGTATTATAATTATGACATCTAATATAGGAAGCAGTTATCTACTTGATAATAAGGAAAGCTCAATAATAGATGAAAATGTAAAAGATAGAGTTATGGATGAAATGAAATCAAGATTTAAACCTGAATTTTTAAATAGGTTAGATGATATAATAATGTTTAAACCTTTGAATATTGAAGAGATAAAGTCTATAATTGACATATTCATTGAAGATATAAAAAATAGACTTAAAGATAAAAATATCACAATTAATATAACAAATACTGCTAAAGAATTTATGGCAAAGGAAGGATATGATCCTGTTTATGGTGCAAGACCTCTTAAAAGGTATATAGAGAATACCTTTGAAACATCGATTGCAAAGAAAATAATAAAAGGTGAAATATATGAAGGATGTACAGTAAATGTAGATTTTAAGAATGGAGAATTTTTAATAGAATAGGTAATCAGATAATCCAAATCTCTTTTTAGAGATTTGGATTATTTTTTTGTCCATTTAGAAAACCACCTGCTATGCAGGTGTGTTCAGAAGAGCTTAAGCGTTGAAAAAAAATACCTCACT
>NZ_JACGAG010000007.1 GCF_014050525.1 Clostridium sp. cel8 | reverse complement strand
TTTTTAACTTTTATTTTTCAATCTATAATATTTCCTTTTTCTTGTATTTAATTTTTTAATTATGCTCATATCTATTTAAAATATCTTCAAATAATATAATATTTCTACTTTTATGTTTGTTTTAATCGCTAATTTAATGCTTATTATATTAACAATCATAGGATTTGTCAATATAATCATAGGATTTGTCAATATATTATTATCAATTAGATAATTTAAATCTATATATAATAAATGATTATCAATATAATTTAATTTTATTTTTATCCATTATTGTGTAAAAATATATGTATGATACTATATTCATAAAATTATATAAATTGTTACAAATAGTTAATTAATATGACACTAAAGCGTAACAAAAACCATATATACTTATAAGTGTCCTAAGGAAATAGACTTAGAGAAATTAAAAATAATGTGTTTACATATACATGAAAAGAGTAATGGTAATTACCAAACTGGTGTCTGTGGTTGCAGGGCACAATAAATTTAAGTGCAACCGCCATAAGACAGTATAAAAATTGATCCCCCTATAAACTACAAAAAAGCAGGCATTTGTCATTTAGAATGCCTGTTTTTTTATAATTATTATAGAAAGATAGTTTAATTGACTACATTTATTATTCATTAACTATTGCAAAAGCACGTACTGGAAAACCTGGAGCATCTTTAGCTTTGGGAACCACACAGAAAATTATTGCACCTACTGGTGGGACCTTATCTAAATTTGCCATTACTTCTATTTGATATTTATCTTGATGTAATATATAGTTTTCGCCTTTAAATCCATATTTAGTTTGGCTTATTGGAGCATCTGTATCAAATGGTTCATGACCGCTTGCTGCTATTTTACGCGTTTCATATAAAAATTCTAATGTTTCATATGCCCATCCTGGATAATGCAAATTTCCTTCGCTATCAGCATTTGAACATTTTTTTTGATCAGGCCAGTTTTTACTCCAATCAGTTCTCATTGCAACAAAAGAACCTTCAGGAATGGTACCATATTTAGATTCAAACTTAAACAAATCCTCAAGTGTAAGTTCATAATCAGGATTTTTTTTAAAATTATCTGAACAATCGATAACTACAAGAGGTAAAACCATTTCTTTAAGTTCTATATCTTCAATAAGTCTTTTTCCCTTTGCAAAATGCCCTGGGGCATCCATATGTGTTCCGTATTGACCTGGGAAAGTATACTGATTAACAAATATACCGTCATTTTCAATTGTAAAAAGAGTTTCAATTTTTTCGGGTTTAAATCCAGACCATTTTGGAGTATCTGAACCAAAAGCATGTGTTAAGTCAACCCATGTACATTTCTTTAAATCAGCCAATGTTTTCCATAAATCTAAATTTGGTATCATTTTTATCTTCTCCTTTAAATTTTATTAGCATTTTGAGAATTATGCAAATGCTAAATCTTTATTTTAATATATATTAATTTATTAAAAAAATCAAGAATATTTTAATAAATATTTAGTATATTCTTGATAAAATTTTATTTTTGTTAGAATATGTACATGTATCATAAAATACAATTGTTATTTTGAAAATTTTTGTATCCATTTAGTAAGTGTAAAAACTTATAATTAGAGTGAAATAAATTGTAAAAATTAATTAAAACATATGAAACATTGTCTATATATAATTACTGTGTTAAAATTAATTTAAAATCAAATAATATAAGTACAGGGGAGCTACTATAGGATAGCTGAGATAAAGACCCGTTTAAGTCTTTGACCCTTATACCTGATCTGGATAATGCCAGCGTAGGGAAGTTAAGTACATTAACGCATTTATGCATGTATTTTTGCACGAATCCTTGCCTGGGTTCGTGTTTTTTAATTTTTTGTAATATAAATAAATTTATAATCTTAAGGGGTGAATATAATATGCAAACTAAGAAGTTAACCATGTCAGCATTACTTATTGCAATAGGTGTTGTAGCAGGAAATATTATTTATATTCCTGTAGGAGTGTCTAAGTGTTTTCCCATTCAACATCTAATCAATGTACTTTCAGCTGTTATTTTAGGACCAACATATGCAGTTTTAAATGCATTTGTTATTTCTTTAATTAGAAATATATTGGGAACAGGTTCTCTTTTAGCATTTCCAGGAAGCATGATAGGAGCGTTTCTTGCCGGTATTATGTTTAAGAAAACTAGAAGTAAACTCTATGCAGTTGTTGGAGAAATATTTGGAACAGGAATTTTAGGAGGAATAGTTGCGTATCCAATAGCAAAATTTATAATGGGAAAAGAAGTAGCAGTATTTTTCTTTGTGATTCCTTTTTTAATAAGTACTGTTGGAGGAAGTATCATCGCTTATGCTGTACTTACTGTGTTTGAAAAGACAAAAATACTAAGTAAATATACTCAAATTTAAGGAGGAGATATTATGAAAAATGTTTTAACAATAGCAGGATCAGATACTTGTGGAGGTGCAGGAATTCAAGCGGATTTAAAGACATTTTCTGCTCATGGAGTCTATGGAATGTCAGTTATTACAGCAGTTACAGTGCAAAATACTCAAGCTGTTTATGATGTTCAAGATATTAATAAAGATATTGTTTCGGGACAAATTAAAGCTATTTATGAAGATATAGATGTAGAAGCAGTAAAAATAGGTATGGTGTCACAAATAGATACAATAAAGGCTATAAGAGAAGGATTGGAAAAGTATAATGCTAAAAATATTGTACTTGACCCTGTTATGATATCTAAAAGTGGATATAATCTTTTAAATCCAAAATCAAAAGAAACTTTAATTAGAGAATTAATTCCAATTGCTGATGTAGTTACTCCAAATATTCATGAGGCAAGAGCAATATCTGGAATAGATATTCATGGAATAGAGGATATGGAAAAGGCTGCAAGAGAAATATTTAACATGGGACCTAAAAATGTTTTAGTTAAAGGTGGACATCTTCAAGAGGAAGCAATTGATGTTTTATTTGATGGAAAAGAAATAAAATTATTTAAAGGGTCTAGAATACATACGAAAAATACCCATGGTACAGGTTGTACACTATCTTCAGCTATTGCTTCTAATATTGCACTTGGATATTCCATAGAGGAATCTGTAAAAAGGGCAAAAGAATATATAAATATTGCAATTGAACATTCATTAGATATAGGAAAAGGTGTAGGACCTACAAATCACTTTTATAAGCTTTATAAAAAGGCGGGTATGATAAATGAGTGATAACAAAAACAACTTAACTGGATTTAATTTTATGCTTCTTTGGTTTGGGGCAGCTATGTCTATAGCAGAGATAATGACAGGAGGACTTTTAGCTCCTATGGGATTTAAAAATGGAGTTATAGTTATATTAATAGGACATGCTGTAGGCGTTACTATACTGATTTTAGGAGGAATAATTGGAACTTGCGAAAAAATTCCTGCTATAATGTCTACAAGAATATCATTTGGACTATACGGTTCTTATATTTTTTCTGTTTTAAATATACTTCAGCTTGTAGGATGGACAGCTATAATGATTATATCTGGTGGACGGTCATTAAATTTAATAAGCAAAACAATATGGGGTTTTGACAATATAGCACTATGGAGTCTTGTTATAGGAGCACTAATATGTATATGGATTGCACTTGGAGTTAATGGACTAAAAAAGCTTAATATTGTAGCAGTTTTACTATTATTTGCATTAACTATTGTTTTAAGTGTTGTTGTATTTAAAAATGGAAGTTTATTTACTAAACAGGTTGTAGGAGATATGAGTTTTGGTGGAGCATTTGAACTGAACATCATAATGCCACTGTCTTGGTTGCCACTTATTGCTGATTACACAAGATTTGCAAAAAGCAAAAGAGGAGCAGTTACAGGAAGCTTGCTTGGATATTTTATAGGAAGTTCATGGATGTATATTATTGGATTGGGAGCAGCTATTTTATTTAACAATACTGATGTTGGATCTATAATGATTGCGGCTAATCTAGGGATTACAGCATTACTAATAGTTGCTCTATCTACAGTTACAACTACTTTTTTAGATGCCTATTCTGCAGGTATAACATTTTTAAATGTATTTCCTAGAATTAAAGAAAAGTGGGCAGCAATGGCTATGGCAGTTGTAGGAATTGTATTAGCACTTATAATGCCAATAGAGCAGTATGAAAATTTTTTATATGCAATAGGTTCTGTGTTTGCTCCACTATTTGCAATTTTATTTACTGATTATTTTATTGTAAAAAAACAAAAAAATATACAAGAAGATGTGCTTTTAAATTTTGGTGCAGTTATTGTATGGATTTTTGGAATTGTACTTTACTATAAAATTATTAACATTGATTTTATACTAGGAAGTACAGTTCCAGTTATGGTTATAACTAGTTTTGTATATTGTGTATTGTGGAAATGGATTTCGAAATGGAAGTATATGAAAAGATAATAAAAGTTTTTTAAGAATATTTTAATGCATAACCTACTTTTACGCCTAAATATGACATAAAAGTAGGTTAATAATTTTTATTATTTTATTTTTGAGTTTTCGTCATAAAATATTCAATCTATTATTTTGACTTGTCATTGATACGGAGTAGCTGTTTGATGAAGTAGCAAAATCATACTTACCTTTTCTAAATTTTCAATTGGATATTTAGAATTAGATGATTTAATTTCTTATGTAACAATCATTAAAATTACGAAAGCTGTTGAAAGAGCCATACTTGCTGGAAATCTTTTTATGCTAAAGAATATAAAAGCTAATTTCTACCATGTCTATGTCTATGACAAATACATGTATTACATTTGTCTGTATTTTGGACGTCACTGCAAAGTTTATAGTTTCCACCTTGTATTTTTAAAGTTTTACCATTTATTAAGCTATCGGCTAATTTCTTTCGTGCAGTATCATATAGTCTTTGTATTGTTGAACGTGCAACTCCCATTAATTTAGAACTCTGCTGTTGATTTAGACCCTCAAAATCCATAAGCCGTATAGTTTCATATTCCTCTACACTCATTATTATACATTCTGTTTCATGTGAATTATATATAGGACCATATTCTTTAATTTGAGGTAATGTACAAACTTTTTTGAATTTTCTTGGCCTTGGCATTTAAATTATCCTCCTAGAATTAATTATATATATAATATTACAAGTGAATGGTAAAAATCAAATATCATTGAAAAAATAGCTGGGACTGTTGTATTTAGTACAGTAGTCCCAGTTATGATTTAGATGAAGTAAAGTTTCAAATTAAAATTTCCAGGTTTAATGAAATTATATGAGTTGTATTGAATTTATTTATTATATTATAAATTTTTTAATTTGTTGTTGATAATATTAAGTTTGTTTTCAAGAATTTCTTTTTCTTTAGAAAGTAAATCTTTTTCATTAGTAGTTTTAAATGTGTTACAAAATCCTAGTCCTCGTCCTCTTCCTCTTCTAGGTCCCATTCCAATTGGACCTGTACCATCTCTTCTTGGCATAAAATCATCTCCTTTTTTATTTTGGGTATATGATATATACTCTTTAAATATTATTATACTTAATTTTAGGCATATGTCAATAACTTTTCATACATGTATTTGAATTTAAAAGTATGTATAAATTAAGTTTTAGTATTTTAAATCTATGTGTTATAATTAAAAATAATTTTTAAAGTAAAAAATAGGTGTATTATATATTAAAAAGGAGGTATATGATGAAAAACAATAAGAAAAAATATAGTTTTAGAAATGATTATAGTGAAGGTGCCCATCCTAATATTATAAAAGCCTTAACTGAAACTAACTTAATTCAGCAAGAAGGTTATGGAGAAGATGAATACTGCATTCAGGCAGCAGATATTATTCGAAAAAAAATACATAATGAAAATGCTGACGTACATTTTGTAGTAGGTGGGACACAAGCTAATCTAATTGTAATATCATCAATACTAAGACCTTATGAATCAGTTATAGGAGCGGAAACAAGCCATATAAACACACATGAAACTGGAGCAATTGAAGCTACAGGACATAAGGTATGCATTGCTAATTCTAAGGACGGTAAACTAACACCTGAAGATATAAAATTGGTATTAGACCAGCATGAAGATGAACATATGGTTAAACCGAAAATGGTTTATATTTCAAATTCCACTGAAATAGGTACAATCTACAAAAAGAATGAACTAAAAGCTCTACATGATTTCTGCAAGCAAAATGGATTGATACTGTATTTAGATGGTGCTAGAATTGGATCTGCTTTGTGTTCATGTGAAAATGATTTAACATTAGAGGATTTAGGAAAACTTGTAGATGTATTTTATATTGGCGGTACAAAGAATGGAGCACTTATAGGTGAAGCAATAGTTATAAATAATGATGAATTGAAAGAAAATTTTAGATTTTGCTTAAAACAAAGAGGGGCGCTCCTTGCTAAAGGTAGGATATTAGGTATACAATTTAAGGAATTGTTTAAAGATGATTTACTATTTAAACTAGCAAAGCATGCTAATTTAATGGCAGATAAATTAAGTAAATCAATAGAAAATTTAGGATATGATTTTTTGGTAAAATCTTCTACAAATCAAATATTTCCAATAATGCCTAATGAACTTATTGATAAGTTAAGTGAGAAATATTTGTTTTATAAATGGTGTAGTATTGATGAGAATTCATCAGCAATAAGATTGGTAACTTCTTGGGCAACAAAGGAAGATGTAATAGATGAATTTATAGAAGAACTTTCTCGCAATAAATAGACAATCACAATAATTTTAAGTCTTTAGAGTGAAAATATGCTCTAAAGGCTTATTTTATTTGTGTACATATTTTAGATTATATCAATACACAATAAGTAGTACAATTAGCTTATAAGTTATTAAACAATTCATGGGAAGAGGTGATTTGGTGGAGGTAATATTAAGAGGAAAAAATGTAAGTAAGATTTATAAAATGGGAGAAGTTCAAGTTCATGCTTTAGATAAACTTGATTTTGAAATATACAAAGGTGAGTTTGTAGTAGTGTTAGGACCAAGTGGTTCAGGAAAGAGCACATTTTTAAATATGATTGGTGGAATGGATACTATAACATCTGGACAGCTTTATTATAAAGATAAACTTTTGAGTAAAATGAATGAAAAGGAGCTAACAAAATATAGAAGAGAGGCTATAGGATTTGTTTTCCAATTTTACAATCTCATGCCCAATTTAACTGCAGAAGAGAATATTAAGCTAGCTACTCAGATATCAAAAGATCCTATTTGTGTTAAAGAGGTACTAAAAGATGTAGAACTACTAGATAGAGCAGACTATTTTCCATCACAAATGTCTGGAGGTCAGCAGCAAAGAGTAGCTATAGCAAGGGCGCTAGCAAAAAATCCAGAAGTTCTTCTATGTGATGAACCTACAGGAGCTTTAGATGGGAAAACTGGTATAATTGTACTTAAAATTTTGAAAAATTTTAATGAAAAATATAAAAAAACAGTGATTATAATTACCCATAACTCTGATATAGCTAATATTGCTGATAGGGTTTTCTATATTAAAGATGGAAAAATAATTAATATAAAAGTAAATAAAAATCCTCTTTCACCTGAGGAGGTAAATTGGTAATGCTATTTTTAAAGATGATTAGGGATATAAAAAGAAATATTGTTTCTTATATGGCTTGTATAATTGTAGTCGCAACAGGACTTTTAATTTTTACATGTATGTCTTTAGTAAGTGATAACTTAAATTCTGCTAGAGATAGGTTTTATGAAAATGCTAACTTTGCAGATGGATTTATATCAGTAAAAGGTATACCCTATTCTAAAATAGACAATTTAGAAAAAATAAAAGGAATTAATCAAATAGAGGGCAGAGTTACAAAAGATGTAAGAGTGTATTCAGAAGATAACAATGAAAGTAAATACTTAAGATTGATTTCAATAGATTTAGATAAAGAAAATCATCTTAATAAGCCCGTCTTAATCAGTGGAAATTATTTAAAAGACAATGTTAACAATATATTAGTAGATGACAACTTTTTTAAAGCCAATAATTTAAAAATTGGTGATAAAATAAGTCTTATAATAGATGGAAAAAAGGTAGATCTTAATATAAGCGGTACAGAAATGAGCCCAGATTTTGTATATGCAATGAAAAGTGGCCAAGATTTGTTCCCAGATCCAGAAAATTTTGGAATAGCATATGTTCCATATAGCTATATAAAACCCTATTTAAAGGAGAAGACCTTAGTAAATGATTTAAGTTTTAATTTAGATAAAAATGTTAAATATAAAGATGTTTCAGAGAATCTTAAATCAAGCCTTACTCCATATTCTTTAAATTCAATATATGAAAGAAAAGATCAACCTAGTAATTTAATGTTATCTCAAGAACTTAAAGGACTTGAAGGTATGGCAAAATCTTTGCCAATAATGTTTCTTGGAATTGCAGCTTTTATTCTCTACATTATGCTAAAGAGAACTATTGAATTACAAAGAGGACAAATAGGAATACTTAAATCCTTTGGATACACTAGTAGAGAAATTTTATATCACTACATAAGTTATGCTGTTTTTGTTGGATTAATAGGTGGAATTCTAGGTGGAATTTCTGGAATAGCTCTAGCTAGTCCTATGACAGAAATGTATAAGCAATATTTTAGCATTCCAAATATAACTAGTTCATTTTCGATTTATTACACTATTCTTGGAGTTGTAATATCATTGGCAGTAAGTATTGCAGCAGGGTTTCAAGGAAGTAAAAGGGTGTTAAAGCTTCAGCCAGCAGAAGCAATGAGGCCAGATGTACCTAAAACAGCAGGTAAAACTAAAATAGAAAAGGTGAAATTTATTTGGAATAGTCTTAATAGTCAAGGTAAAATGGCCGTGAGGAATATATTTAGAAACAAAGGTAGAAGTTTTTTTACTTTAGTGGGAACTATGTTTGCATTTAGTTTAATGTGTACTTTTTTTAATTCTTTAAATATGTTTGATGTGATGTTTAATGAACAATATGAAAAGGTTCAACTCTATGATTGCAAAATAAGTTTCCAACAATTAGTAAATTCTGAAAACATGGTAAATGAAATAGTTCATAGAAAAGAAGTTAAAGCGGCAGAACCAATGCTTGAGGTAGCAGTTAATCTTAAAAATAGTTGGCGTGAAAAAAATGTACCAATTATAGGATTAACATCTGAAAGCAAGCTCTACAATATTTTAGATAAAAATGGTAGTGTAGTAAAATTGCCTGACTCTGGATTAGTACTGTCTAAAAGAGCTGCACAGGTTTTAGATGCAAAAGTTGGTACAGTTTTAGAGGTGGAAAGTTCATTATGGGATGATGAAAAAAAGAAAATTTATGTATCTAAAATAGTACCTCAATACTTAGGCATGAATGCATTTATGAGTCAAAAGCAACTTTCTAGACTAATAGGAAATAATAATTATGCTAGATCTTTAATACTGAAAATTAGCCCTAGTGATATTGAAAGTTTTAAAGAGTATTGTAATAAATCTCCTATTATAACGGCAATAGAGGTAAAGGCAGATTCAATAAAAAAAATAAACGATATGCTTAAAACATCAATTCTTGTAATATGGAGCCTATTAGTGTTTTCTGTAATTATAGGATTCATAATAATATATACATCAAGTGATATATCTTTTTCGGAAAGGGAAAGAGAACTAGCATCTTTGAGGGTAATGGGATTTTCAGAAAAAGAAGTGTTAGAAGTTTTATCAACAGAACAATTTTTTATAAGTGTGTTTTCAATAATAATAGGTATACCAGTAGTAAAACTTATGATGGGTGTAGTTGTTAGCTCAATGAATAGTGATTTATATAGTATACCGTCTATGATAGGTTATAAATCAATATTAGCAGGAATTATTGGAACATGGGCAGCACTGCTTCTTGCAAAGAGTGCATTAAAATTAAAAATAAAGAAATTGGATTTAGTCAATGTATTGAAAGAAAGAGAATAAGAGGAGGAAAGCAATTTGAAAAAGAGAATAAAAGTTATATTTTTTAGTGTTATTATTTTATGCATAATAGGAGCAGCTTTTTATAATTACTATAGAGGAATAGATGTAAGCATTTATAAAGTGAAAAATCGTACATATACTAAATCCTTTAAAGAAGAGGGGAAAGTTGTAGCGGATGAAAAAAGTAGTATTTATAGTCTTATAAATGCTCAAGTCCTATCTTTAAATGTAAAGGAAGGGCAGAAAGTTAAAAAAGGAGAATTAATATTAAAAGCAGATACTAAAGATTTGGATTATAAAATACAGGAGTTGAAATATAAAATTGAAAGTTTGGAAAATCAAAAACTTCAAGCAAATACTCCACCCTATGATGCACAAATAGAGGCATATAATTTGCAAATAGAAAATCTGCAAAACAAATTAGATGTTCAAAGTAAAGATTTTCAAAGGATAAAAGCGCTATATGATAAAGGATTTGTAAGTGAAAGTGAATATGAAAAAGCAAAGGAAAATGTACAAAATTTACAAAATATGATAGAACAGCAGAAAAATAATATACAACTTATACAAGAACAAAGCGAACCTTCAAAAGGAACAAATGAGTATTATGATGCAATGGAACAATCTTTAAAAACACAAATTGATTCACTAAACTATGAGAAAAGTAAGGCTAATGTATACTCAACTATGGATGGAGTAATAAAAAATTTACCTGTAAAAGTTGGAATGGTTCTATCTCCAGGAACTTTAATTATGGATATATTTAATGATAAAAATTATAAAGTAGAAACTTATGTGCTTACACAAGATATTAATGACATAAAAATTAATTCAAGTGTTGATTGTATATTAAAAACAAGAGATAAAGATTTATCTTTTAAAGGTATAGTATCTGATATAGCTCCAGCAGCAGTACAAAAAGTTTCTCCCCTAGGATTAGAGGAACAGAGAATAAAGGTTACAATAAAACCAGATTTCAAAAATGTAACAGTAAGACCAGGTTATGATATGGATGTAAAATTTACTACATATAAAAAGGATAATTGCATTTTTATATTGAAATCAGCAGTGTTTTCTTATAAAGACGGTAAAGCTGTGTGGGTAGTGAGAAATTCTAAGGCTCATATACAGCAAGTTAAAACAGGAGTTGAAGACAATCAATATATAGTTATTGAGGATGGTTTAAAAGAAGGAGATGTTGTAATAACAGATACTGATGTTAAAGGTTTGAAGGAAGGAAAAAGAGTGCATTACTAATTTAGCTAGTGAAAGTAAAGCTAGTTTAATATATAATTTTATATTGTAACTACAGATAATATAAAAAATTGGAATAGGAGATTGAGGGATAGAAAATGATAGGTGTAATTGTTAATACTATAGCTGTTATAATAGGCAGTACTATTGGAATTCTTTTTAATAGAGGAATTTCTAAAAGAATTATTGATGAAGTCATGGTTGGAATAGGTTTGTGTACTGTATACATTGGAATATCAGGAACATTAAAAGGTGAAAATACATTAATACTTATAATTTCAATTGTTATAGGAATTATTATAGGTACATGGCTTAATATTGAAAAAAGAATAAATAATTTAGGTAAGTTTATTGAAAAGCGATTTAAAAATAAGGGTGAGAGTCATGTTTCAGTTGCAGAAGGGTTTGTTACAGGAAGTCTTTTATTCTGTGTAGGGGCAATGACAATTGTAGGTTCATTAAATGCAGGACTTACTGGAGATAACACTATGCTCTTTACAAAATCAGTGCTTGATTTTATATCATCTACAATACTATCTATAAGTCTTGGAATTGGTGTGTTGTTTTCAGCATCTTTTGTCCTAATATTTCAAGGAGGAATAGTTTTATTAGCAGGATTTTTGCAGCCAATTTTAACTGATTCAGTTATTTCAGAAATTACTTGTACAGGCTCTCTTATAATCATAGCACTTGGATTAAATATAATTGGTGTTACAAAAATTAAAGTGGCAAATTATTTACCTTCAATTATAATAACTCCGATTTTGTGTTGGATATTAACACTATTTTAGAAGGAGGAATAGAAATAATTATAAATAATCTAAATATTATTTGCTTTATGTAATATTATGTGTTATACTTAGCAAGTAACTTAAATGAATCGTAATTAATTTAAACGCGAATATATTTCAAATATGTACTTATGATTATAATATGTATGTAATATCGAAATTTTATTTGGTTAGTTTATTACAAAGAGTTTAAGAAATAAAATTTTGGAGGTACTATTATATGACTGGTACAGTTAAATGGTTTAATGGAGAAAAAGGATATGGATTTATTACAGGAGATGACGGAAAAGATATTTTCGCACATTTTTCACAAATAAATTCAGATGGTTATAAGACACTTGATGAAGGACAGAAAGTTTCTTATGATGAAGGCGAAGGACAAAAAGGACCACAAGCACAAAATATTACTGTTCTTTAATTAACAGGGTGAATATTTCATCCCTTAGGCAATATTGCCTAAGGGATTTTTTATGTATAGTATTTTAATTCATATTCGGTTTTCTATAAATTAAAAAGTGAAAAATTATAGCTAAAGCTTCAAAAATAAGTCCAAGAGTACATACTCCTTGCCATCTAAAATGCTGCCAGCAAAGTGTACCTAAAAATGATCCTGTAGATCCCCCTGCAAAATAGGAAAACATAAATACTGTATTATTACGACTTCTAGCTTCATCACCTAAAGAGTGTACTTGTGCTTGGTCTGATATTTGACTACCTTGAGTTCCTAAATCAAGGAAAATAGCACCAATTATTAGTCCGAATATGTGATTACCAAATATAGCAAGACATATATAAGCAAAAGTTGAACACAGTATAGTTATTCCAAGTGTAAATCTGGGGCTTTTTTTGTCTGCAACTTTTCCAACTAAAGGAGCAGCAAGTGCACCAGATATTCCAAATAGACCAAATAGGCCAGCTTCTTTTGTACCCATATTATAAATTGGTGTTTCAAGCATAAATATAAGTGAAGTCCAAAATATACTAAATGATCCAAACATGAGGAAACCATTTATAGCTTGATTCACGAAGAGGCATTTGAGTTTTTATGAGGCCTGGAATTGATTTTAAAAGTTTTATATATGAAGTATTGCTTACAGGCTTGTCCTTTGGAAAAGCTTTCAAAACAAATATAAATAGCATTATACTGAATCCAGATGCAAAAATATATACTACTCGCCAATTGAAAATTGATCCTATAATACCACTGAATACACGTGAAACTAAAATTCCTATAAGGAGTCCACTCATAACATCACCTATAACTTTACCTCGTTTTTCCTCAGGTGAAAGATGCGCAGCATATGGAACAATAACTTGAGGTACTATAGTTGTAAGACCTACTATAAACATAGATATAAGCATAAAAAAGTAATTTTGTGAAAATGCAGTAGCAATTAATGATAGAAATATTAATATCAACAGCTTTAATATAAGTGATCGTCTTTCGCATATATCACCTAATGGTACTATAAAGAGAAGGCCGAGAGCATATCCTATCTGAGTAACAGTGGCAGCTATTCCTGCTGAACTTTCAGATACAGAAAAAGTAGTTACAATTTGAGATTCTAGAGGTTGGATGTAATATAAATTGGCAACAGAAACACCACATATAATGGCCATGAGTAATATAAAAGATTTAGTTAATACAAATTTCTTTTTTTCCATAGAATCGGACAATTAATATATCCCCTTTCAAAATTATAGTGAAATTTATAATGTTATGTATAACATTATAATATATAAATTTAGGAAGATTGTCTATAAAATAACGTTTTCAAGTAAAATCATAAAATTCATTTTTTATTTATTCATAAATTAAACAATTAATTAATATAACTGTAACTTAGATGTAATACATAACTACTAAAATAACACATATAAAATAAAACATAATAGTCCTCAATAGTTGAGTATCTGGTGACACAGATGCTCTATTTTTTTATATAATATTACATAAAAAAACTAGGGACAGATCCCTAGCATAATAATTAATGGAAGTATAAGAACTAACATTAATATGATATGTAAAATTGAAATTATTATACTATGAAATTAAATTATAAAATTAAACTACTTTTATTGACTTTGATATGAGTATATGATATTCTAATAGAAATTAAACATAACCTTTAAATGAGTCCAGAGAGGCTTAGAAGGTGTAATTTATGGCTATGTCAATAATAATTATTTAAATAGTGTAATTATACCTTCAGTTATGAAGGTATTTTTTATACCTTTAAATTTAGCACCGAGAGGCTAAAAAGGAGGAATGTCAAATGTTAAAAGGAAAGCATCTCATAGATATACGAGATTTTTCAAAAGAAGAATTGAAACAAATTTTTGATTTAGCAGAAAATATAATTTCCAATCCTGAGGATTTTGAACATCTCTGTGATAGAAAGATATTGGCAACATTGTTTTATGAGCCAAGTACAAGAACAAGACTTAGCTTTGAAACAGCTATGTTAAGACTTGGAGGAAAGGTTATAGGATTTTCACAGGCAAGTTCAAGCTCAGTATCAAAAGGAGAGAGTGTAGCTGATACTATAAGAATAATAAGCGGTTATGCAGATATAGTTGCTATGAGGCATCCAAAAGAAGGAGCGCCAAAAGTTGCATCTATGAACTCTTCAATACCAGTGATAAATGCAGGTGATGGTGGACACCAACACCCAACTCAAACTTTAACAGATCTTCTCACAATTAGGTCAATAAAAAAATCATTGTCAAATCTGAATATAGGCTGTTGCGGAGATTTAAAATTCGGAAGAACCGTACATTCATTTATAAAAGCCATGTCTATGTATGAAAATAATAGTTTTACCTTAATATCCCCACAAGAATTAAAAATACCTGATTACTTAAAAAGAGAGATGGACAAAAACGGTATAAAATATATAGAAACAAAAAAATTGGAAGATGTTATTGATTCTCTAGATATACTCTATATGACTAGAGTTCAAAAGGAGAGATTTTTCAATGAAGAAGAGTATATAAGACTTAAAGATAGTTATATACTAGATAAATCAAAAATGGATATTGCATCTAAAAATATGATAGTTTTGCATCCACTTCCAAGAGTAAACGAAATTGCCTACGAAGTAGATGATGATCCACGAGCATGTTACTTTAAACAGGCAAGGTATGGGGTATATGCTAGGCAGGCTCTTATATTAAAACTTTTAGGAATGTAGGGAAAGGGGTAGAGTATATGCTTGAAATCACTAGTATAAAAAATGGAATTGTAATAGATCATATAAAATCCGGTTACGGAATAAAAATATTTAACTATCTAAAACTAAATAATGTAGATTACTCAGTAGCACTTATAATGAATGCACAGAGTAAAAAACTGGGTAAAAAGGACATAATAAAAATAGAGAATAAACTTCAGCTTGATTTTACAGTACTTGGATTCATAGATCCAAATATAACAATTAATATTATAAAAGATGAAGTTATAGAGAAAAAATTAAAACTTAAACTGCCAAAGAAAATAAAGAATGTAATTAAGTGCAAAAATCCTAGGTGCATAACCTCTGTAGAAGAAAATATACCACAGGAGTTTTATCTTGCAGATGAAGAAATTGGAGAATATAGATGTGCTTATTGTGATGAAACTTATAACGGTTTTATGAGCTAACAATTCAAGTAAGGGAGCGAGTTGTAATATGATAATAGATAAATTGTATGAAAGTGTAGAAAAAAAAGGTCATGTATGTGTTGGACTGGACACTTCAGTGGAGTATATGCCAGAGGATTTTGTAAGGTCAAATGAAAATATATGTGATTGTATATTTGAATACAATAGGAATATAGTAGATAGCACATTTGATGTAGCAGCTTGTTTCAAAGTACAAATTGCCTATTATGAGGGATTAGGCATTCAAGGACTAGAAGCTTATGCAAAAACATTGAAATATATAAGAGAAAAGGATTGTATAGCTATTGCAGATGTTAAAAGAGGAGACATTAAAAAGACTGCCCAGATGTATGCAAAGGCTCATTTTGAGGGAGATTTTGAAAGTGATTTTGTAACATTAAATCCTTATATGGGATTGGATACAATAGAAACTTTTTTACCATATATTGCAGAGAAAAACAAAGGTGCTTTTGTATTAATAAGGACATCTAATTCTGGAGCAAAAGATATTCAGTATCTTGATACATTGGAAAATAAAAAAGTATATGAGGTATTAGGGGAAAAAATAAATAGTATTGGTAAAAAGTATCTTGGAAAATGTGGATATAGTTCTATTGGAGGAGTAATGGGATGTACTCATAGGGAAGATGGGGAGAAGTTGAGATGTAACCTTGACAGTACATTTTTTCTGATACCTGGATATGGAGCACAAGGAGGAGGAGCTTCCGACGTAGCTATATATCTGAAGGATAAAAATGGAGGAGTAGTAAACTCCTCTAGAAATATTCTCATGGCATATAAAAAATATGATAAAGGGTATAAGAAATATGGAGAATGTGCAAGATTAGAAGTGTTGAAAATGAGAGATGAAATATACAGTGAAATAAATAAAATCTAATAGATTATACATTTAATTTTAGAAATGGAGGAGATAGAATTGGATGATAAACTAAAGTATATTACATGTAAAGTCTACAATAACACAAAAATTCAAGAGGGAATATACAAAATTGAATTTCTTGGAAAATTTTCTGGAAATCCAGGACAATTTTATATGCTTAGGGCATGGGAAACGGAACCAGTTCTATCAAGACCTATAAGTATAAATTATATTGACGAAAATAAAATTTCTTTTTTGTATCAAGTTGTAGGACGAGGGACTAATATATTGAGTAAACTTGAAAAAGGTGATTCTGTAAAGTTAATGGGACCTTTGGGAAATGGATTTAATATTGATACTACA
The DNA here is from genome assembly GCF_014050525.1 of Clostridium sp. cel8. Lineage (GTDB taxonomy): Bacteria > Bacillota > Clostridia > Clostridiales > Clostridiaceae > Clostridium_B. The sequence goes on along the minus strand of NZ_JACGAG010000007.1, from coordinate 122,349 downwards.
AGTAAAAAAATTGCCATAGTATCAGGAGGAATAGGAATTGCACCTATGTTATATCTTGCAAAAACAATAGATGAAAGGTCATATAGAAAACATATAAAACTTGATTTATATGCAGGGTTTAAGAAAGATACCTATATATTAGATGAATTTGAAGATATTGTAGACAATATATACTACACTGTTGAAACTGGAGAAACTGGTGTAAAAGGATATGTAACTGATATATTCAAGCCTGAAAGCTACGATGAGGTACTGTGCTGTGGACCTGAAAAAATGATGGTTAAGGTTGTAAAGATGTGTAGAGAAAAATCTATACCCGTTTATGTTTCAATGGAAAGCCGTATGGCCTGTGGTATAGGAGCTTGTCTAGTTTGCACTTGTAAGACAAAGAATGGTAACAAGAGAACATGCTGTGATGGACCTGTATTTCCAGGGAAAGAATTGATTTTATAAATCTATAGTTCTTTAAAAATGTTTTAAAAAGGAGAATATCTATGGATATTTGTGGAGTTAAATTTAAAAATCCTATAATTGCAGCTTCAGGAACATTTGGTTTTGGTGAAGAGTACAATAGGTTGTTTGATGTATCAAAACTTGGAGGAATATGTTCTAAAGGGCTTACCTTAAATGAAAAATTAGGAAATGATGGAATTAGAATTTTTGAAACTGCATCTGGAATTTTAAACAGTGTAGGACTTCAGAATCCGGGAGTAGAGCATTTTTTGAAATTTGAACTTCCTATAATGAAAAAATTTGATACTGTAATCATTGCAAATCTTGGAGGAAGTACATTAGAGGATTATATTGAAGGAGTAGAACTTCTTAACAACTCAGATGTGGACATAATAGAGCTCAATATATCATGTCCAAATGTAAAATGTGGTGGGATGGCTTTTGGAATAAAATCTGATGTTGCTTACAAAGTTGTGAAAAGTGTTAGAAAGCACTGCATAAAGCCTCTTATAGTAAAATTGTCTCCTAATGCAGAAGACATTGTAGATATGGCCATAAAGTGCAGAGATGCAGGAGCTGATGCCTTGTCACTTGTAAATACTTTTAAAGCAATGGCCATTGATATAGAAAACAAAAAGCCTATTTTTGAAAATGTAACTGCTGGGCTTTCAGGACCTGCAATAAAACCTATTGCCTTAAGAATGGTATATGAAGTATCCAAGGCAGTAGACATTCCAATTATAGGTATAGGGGGAATATCTACATGGAGGGATGCAGTTGAATTTATAATGGCAGGTGCAAGTTTGATACAAGTAGGTAGCGCAAATTTTATAAATCCACTTGCATGCATTGATATATTAGATGGATTAAAAGATTATATGAAACGTGAGAATATAGAAAGTTTAGATCAAATATGTGGAATAATTTAAAAATAGGAAAGGATGATTGTATATAATATGAATAAAGATGAGATGGTTATAAATAATTTAAAACAAGTAGGAGCATTACTAAATGGGCATTTTTTATTGTCATCTGGTAAGCACAGTGATAAATACTGTCAGTGTGCCAAACTTCTCCAATACCCTGATAAAGCTAGTGAAGTTTTAAGTGTTGTTGCAGATAAAATTAAAGACTTAGACTTTGACTTAATTGTTGGACCTGCAATGGGAGGCATAATAGTATCTTACGAGCTTGCTAGACAAACTGGAAAGCCTGGTATATTTGCAGAAAGACAAAATGGTAAGATGACAATAAGAAGAGGATTTGAAATAAAAAAAGGACAAAAGATTTTGATATCAGAAGATGTTATAACTACAGGAAAGTCATCTCTTGAGGTTTGTGAAGTTGTAAAAAAATTAGGAGGAGATATAATAGGTCTATGTTCTATAGTTGATAGAAGGTCGGATGATATAGATATACCTTATCCTGTATACAGCGCAGTAAAGCTTAATATAAATACATATGATGCGGAAAATTGTCCTATGTGTAAAAAGAATTTACCTTATGAAAAACCAGGAAGTAGAATGTTTAAAAAATAAATACAATATTGGTTTAACTTAATATTTTCAGGTATTTTTAAAATGCCTGAAAATATTTTTTGCTTTTATGTAAATTTATAAAATGTTAGTATTATTTCTTGTTCTTTTGAGTTATAATAAAAAATGAGTTGCGTATTATAAGTTGATTTCAATTATTATATTTGTCTATAAAAAGTAAGAGAAGGGAGGTACTGCTGTTATATAAAGACAGCGGAAATACAGTGAGAAAAAAACCAAGTATTTTTAGTAAGGATTATGAAAAACAGATGAGAAAAAGAAGAATAAGAATATTTTTAGTATCTGTATTTTGTTTAGCATTTATAATTTTAATTTCTATTTATTTAACTGGAATGTTTAAGACGGCATTAAATGATGTGGGAAAGGAAAAGAAAGACTTGGCTTCACAAACTCAAAAAACTAGTAAAAAATCAAGTACTGCATCTGTTAAGAATAACTCAGTTAATGATGAAGATGAAAGTTTACAGTACACAGTTGAATTAAGTGATGGTAAAAGTGTAAATTTAGTATATGAAAATAAAGATAATAATAAGATATTTAAAGATGTTATACCTAAAGATGCTAATGTAGCCTATAGTATAAGTCCTTCAGGGAAAAATGCTCTTATATTTGATAGTAAAATTCAAAGTATACTTTTATTTGATACAAATGGGAACAAAGAGGATATAACTAATCCGGAATATGTATCAAGTTCAGGTACAGTTATATCTAAAGATAATCAATTGTCATCAAATCCAAATTATATTTGGTGTTCTTCTCCAAAATTTATAGACGATGATAATATTGCATATATAAGTCAATTACCTTGGCTTAACAAAAGTTCTAAATATATCTGGATTGAAAATATTCAAAATAAGAGTCATATTATGGTTCAATCTATAGAAGGACAAAATATAGAATTTGGGGATATTACTGATAAGGGACTTACAGTTAATGTAGACTCAAATACAATATATTTAAAAAGTACAGGTGAAGTTAGCCAATAAAGTTAATTTATTGGCTTTTTAGCTGCAGAAAATTATTATTATAAAGAAAAAAAGTAGATAAGAGAAAATATAGATTATAAAAAATATCTTGTAAATTTAAGGAAATAGAGTATAATGGAATAGATATAATTTAAGTCTATAATGAAAATTATAATATCGACTATAAAATTTGTGTTTTTTGGTATATAATTATAATAAGTAAAATTTTAGATACTAGTGATAAATTAAGTGACTTTCTATTAATTTTATTTATAAATATATATAATTATATGTTATAATGTCATAGTTAATATAAGTGCATAGTGTAATTAGGAGGAAGTAATAATGAACGTTAAGATGGAGAAAGTTGAAAATAATGTAGTTAAATTGGAAATAACAGTTGAATCAAAGAAATTTGACGAAGCAATTAAGAAGGCATTTAAGAAAAATGCTAAGAAGTTCAACATACCAGGATTTAGAAAAGGTAAAGCACCTATGAATATAATAAAGAAATATTATGGAGAAGGTGTATTTTATGAGGATGCTATAAATTTTTGCTGTAATGAAACATATCCTGAAGCATTGAAGGAAAAGGATGTAAAAGCAGTAGATTATCCTAAAATTGACATAGTTGATATTGGAGAGAATAAAGACTTTATATATACGGCTACAGTTACAGTAGTTCCTGAAGTTGAACTTGGAGAATATAAGGGAATTGAAGTAAAGAAGAATACATATAAAGTAGAAGATAAAGAAATAGAAGAGGAATTAAAATTAAGACAGCAAAAGAATGCAAGAATAGAAACAAAAGAAGATGGTGCTATTGAAAAGGGAGATATAGCAATAATAGATTTTAAAGGATATATAGATGATAAACCTTTTGCTGGTGGAGAAGGAACTGATTACCAACTTGAAATAGGATCAGGTACATTTATAGATAATTTTGAGGATCAACTTATAGGTTTAAAAGTTAATGATTCAAAAGATGTAACTGTAACTTTTCCAGAAGAATATGGTTCAGAAGAGTTAAATGGTAAAGAAGCAGTATTTAAGGTTAAAGTTAAAGGTATAAAGACAAAGGAACTGCCTGAATTAGATGATGAATTTGCAAAGGAAATTTCTGAATTTGATACATTAGATGAAGTTAGGGCAGATATAAGAAAAAAGAAGGAAAAAGAGAATGAATTAAAATCAAAAAGAGAGTATGAAGAGGCAGTAATAGATGCTGTTAGTGCAAATGCAAAAGTTGATATTCCAAATGTAATGATAGAAAAAGAAGTTGATAATATGCTTAGGGATCTTGAAATGAGATTAAAATATCAGGGATTAGATCTTGAGTCATATTATAAATACACAAATAATACAGAACAAAAAGTTAGAGAATATATGAGAGAAACTGCAGAAAAAAGAGTTAAAAATGACCTTGTAATTGAAAAAATAGCTAAAGTAGAAAATATTAAAGCTACCGATGAAGAATTACTTGAAAAGGCAAATGAAATGGCTAAGCAATATGGAAATAAAGATCCTGAGAAAATGGCTAAAATTATTCTTGAAAGTCAAAGAGCATATTTAGAAACTGATGTAGTTAGTGAAAAAGTTGTAAAAATGCTTGTTGACAATAGTAAAGCAATAGCATAATATGATGTGTAATAATAATTAATTGGTAGATATTTTATGGCAATTAATTTTAAACAAATTATAGTTAAATTAAAAAACTGATGTATAATAACTATTAAGAATGGTTATATAAAGGAGGAGAGTTTTATGAGTTTAGTACCAGTAGTTGTTGAACAGACAAATAGAGGAGAGAGATCCTATGATATTTATTCTAGACTTTTAAAGGATAGAATTGTTATGTTAAGTGAAGAGGTAAATGACGCTTCAGCTAGTCTTATAGTAGCACAGTTGTTATTTTTGGAAGCAGATGATCCTGATAAAGATATATCATTATACATAAATAGTCCAGGAGGTTCAATAACCTCTGGTATGGCGATTTATGATACTATGCAATATATAAAACCTGATGTATCTACTATATGCATTGGTATGGCAGCTTCTATGGGATCATTTTTACTTGCAGCAGGTGCAAAAGGTAAGAGATTTGCTCTTCCAAATGCAGAAATAATGATACATCAACCTTTAGGTGGATTCCAAGGGCAAGCAACTGATATTGGAATCCATGCAAAGAGAATACTTGAAATAAAGAAAAAATTAAATACTATATACAGTGAGAGAACTGGTCAGCCTCTTGAAAAGATTCAACAGGATACAGAAAGAGATAATTTTATGACAGCAGAAGAGGCTAAAAATTATGGATTAATAGATGAGGTTATTACAAAAAGAAAGTAACCTTTAGTGAGGTGTAGATATGGCCAAAAATGATGATAAGAAACAACTTAAGTGTTCATTTTGTGGTAAAACACAGGATCAAGTAAGAAGATTAATAGCAGGGCCAGGTGTATATATTTGTGATGAGTGTATAGAACTTTGCTCTGAAATAATAAGTGATGAATTTGAAGATGATATTCAAACTGATATGACATCACTGCCTAAACCTGCAGAAATTAAAAACTATCTTGATCAATATGTAATTGGTCAAGATGAAGCTAAAAAGTCATTATCAGTAGCAGTTTATAATCATTATAAGAGAATAAATGCAAATAACAAAACTGATGATGTAGAACTTCAAAAGAGTAATATATTACTTTTAGGACCTACAGGTTCTGGTAAAACTCTTTTAGCACAGACTCTAGCTAAGTTTTTAAATGTTCCATTTGCAATTGCAGATGCTACTACATTGACTGAAGCTGGATATGTTGGAGAAGATGTTGAGAATATACTATTAAAACTTATACAAAATGCTGATTATGATATAGAGAGAGCTGAACATGGTATAGTCTATATAGATGAAATAGATAAGATAGCAAGAAAGTCTGAAAATCCATCTATTACAAGAGATGTATCAGGAGAAGGAGTTCAACAGGCGCTTTTAAAGATATTGGAAGGAACTGTTGCTTCAGTACCTCCACAAGGTGGAAGAAAACATCCTCATCAAGAGTTTATACAGATAAATACTACTAATATATTATTTATATGTGGTGGAGCTTTTGATGGAATAGACAATATTATAGAACACAGAACAAGAATTAGTACTTTGGGATTTGGTGCTGAAATACAATCCAAAAAGGAAAAAGACATTGGAAAACTTCTTAAAGAGATAATGCCAGGAGATCTTTTGAAATTTGGTCTTATACCTGAGTTTGTAGGAAGAATTCCTATTGTAGTTACTTTGGAAGCTTTGGATCAAAATGCACTTAATAGGATACTTGTGGAACCTAAAAATGCACTTGTTAAACAGTATAAAAAGCTGTTTGAAATGGATAATGTTGAATTAGAGTTCAAAGACGATGCTATTAGGGAAATTGCAGATGAAGCTTTAAGGAGAAATACTGGAGCTAGAGGACTTAGAGCTATTATAGAGGAAACAATGAGAGATATAATGTTTGAAATACCATCTAGAGAAGAGATTGCTAAAGTTATAATAGATAAGGACACTATAAAAACTAAGAAGCCTGAACTTATAACTGTTGAAAATGGGAAAAGATCTCCTATGAAGGTTAAAAAATCAAGATCAAGAAAAGGTCCAGAAACTGCTTAGTAATGTGTAAATTTCATTAGTATTTAAGAGAGTACTGAAATTCAGTACTCTCTTTTAACTATTCATATGTATAAAAGTGAATAATTGAAAAAACTATATTTTATAGTTATAATATACTAGTCTAGTGTATTAAATTTTAGTTGAGGTAAATTTTTTAAAGTGAGGAGAGAAACATGGACAAAAATTTAAAAGATATTCCTCTAATTCCGTTAAGGGGTATGACTGTGTTTCCATACATGGTTGTACATTTTGATGTAGGGAGAGAAAAATCAAAACTTGCATTGGAAGATGCTATGATAAATGGACAGAAAATATTTTTATCATCTCAAAAGGAATATGGAGTTGAGAATCCACATAAAGAAGATATATATAACATAGGAACTATCTGCAATATAAAGCAGATACTTAAGTTGCCTAATGATGTAATTAGAATACTTGTAGAAGGTGAATCTAGAGGCATATTAAGAGAATATATAGGAGAAGAACCTTTTTTTAAAGTTGCAGTTGAGCCAATTGAAGATAAATTTGAAATTAATAGCGATTTTAAAGCATTAGTAAGGCTTGTAGTAAAAAAGTTTAATAAATATATAAACTTATCTGAAAATGGTATATCTGAATCAATTATTGGTATGGATGATTTGGACAATCCAGGAAGAGTAGCAGATATAATAAGTGCATACTTGGTATTAGAAGAAGATAAAAAACATGAACTTTTAGAAACCCAAAATGTTCAAGATAGACTAGATAAAATACTTGGTATACTTACTGAAGAAATAGAAATACTTGAGGCTGAAAATAGAATTGAACTTAAGCTAAAAAGTGATATAGATAAGTCACGAAAAGATTACTATTTGAGAAAACAGCTTAAAGCTATAAAGAAGGAACTTGGAGAAGAGGATGGGTTAGAGAAAGATATAGAAGAATACAAAGCTAAAATATCAAAGAAGAAACTCCCAAAAGAAGTAAGAAAAAAAGCATTAAAGGAGATAAATAGATTAGAAACTTCTGGAGAGTATTCGTCTGAAAATGGTATGATAAAAAATTATTTAGATTGGATAATTGATTTACCATGGAATGATAAAACTGAGGATAACTTGGATATAAAATCTGTTAGAAATGTTTTAGAAAATAATCATTATGGTTTAAAAGATGTAAAAGATAGGATAATAGAATACTTATCTGTTAAAAAGATGAATAACTCATTAAAAGGACCTATTTTATGTCTTGTAGGGCCTCCAGGTGTAGGAAAGACTTCAATTGCAAAGGCAATTGCAAAGGCAATTAATAGAAATTTCGTAAGGATGTCTTTAGGTGGAATTAAAGATGAAGCAGATATAAGGGGACATAGAAGAACATATATAGGAGCTATTCCTGGAAGAATAATATACGGAATCAAGGAGGCAAAATCAAATAATCCTGTATTTTTATTAGATGAAATTGATAAAATAGGAGCTGATTTTAGAGGAAATCCTGCAGATGCACTTTTAGAAGTGCTAGATAGTGAACAAAACAATACATTTAGAGATCATTATCTTGAATTGGATTTTGATTTATCAAATGTTCTCTTTATAACTACTGCAAATACAATAGATACAATACCACGTCCTCTTATGGACAGAATGGAAGTAATACAGGTTTCAGGCTATACAAGTGAGGAAAAATTTCATATAGGCAAAAAATACATAATACCAAAACAACTAGAGGAAAATGGAGTAAAGGACAATAGCATTAAATTTTCGGATCCTGCAATATATACAGTTATAAATAACTACACAAGAGAATCCGGAGTAAGAGATATGGAAAGAAAAATAGCTTCTATAATAAGAAAGGCAGTTACAGAAATTGTAGAGGTAGGAAAGAAAAAGGTATTTGTAAATACTACAAAAGTAAAATCATACTTGGGTTCCGATATGTTTAATTATGATAAGATAAATAAAGATGATAGAGTAGGTGTTGTAATGGGCATGGCATGGACGGCTTATGGTGGAGATACTCTGCCAGTAGAGGCAGTTATAATGCCTGGAAAAGGTAGACTTCAGCTTACAGGTAATCTTGGAGATGTAATGAAGGAGTCGGCTAAAGCTGGTTATAGTTATATAAGAGCTAATTATAAAAAATTTACAGGTATAAAAGAAGATTTTTATAAAAACTATGATATCCATATACATGTACCAGAAGGAGCTATTCCAAAGGATGGACCCTCAGCAGGTGTGACTATGGTTACTGCTATGATTTCTGCACTTACTAATAAAAAAGTAAAACACAATGTAGCTATGACAGGTGAAGTAACATTGACAGGTAGAGTTCTTCCTATTGGGGGACTAAAAGAAAAAAGTCTTGCTGCCTATAGAGCTGGTATAGATACAATAATAATTCCAAAAGATAATAAAAAAGATTTAGTCAAAATACCTAATAGTATTAAAAATAAAATAAATTATATAGTTGTAGACAAAGTAGATACTGTAATTGAAAATGCATTAGTTGATAAATTATAAATATTAAATAAAAATTAGACATATTATAATAGAGAACAGGAGGTGATGATACATTTGGAGATAAAACAAGCTGAGTTTGTAATATCTGCTGTAACAAGAAAACAGTATCCACATGATAATTTCAATGAAATAGCTTTTGTAGGACGTTCTAATGCAGGAAAGTCATCTTTAATAAATACTTTGGTAAATAGAAGGAAATTAGCTAAAACTAGTAGTACCCCTGGAAAGACCAGGTTAGTTAATTTCTTTATGATAAATAAAAGTTTTTATTTTGTAGATTTGCCTGGATACGGATATGCTAAAGTTTCAAAATCTGAAAAAAACAGTTGGGGCAAAGTTATAGAAAATTATCTTATTGGAAGAAAACAGTTAAAAGCAATAGTACTACTAGTAGATTCTAGGCATAAGCCTACATTTGATGATATTACAATGTACAAGTGGATAAAATATTATGGGTACAAACTTATAGTAGTTGCAACTAAATCGGATAAGATATCTAAGAATCAATTAAATAAAAACCTGAAAGTCATAAAGGAAACATTAAATTTAAAAGATGAAGATAAACTTGTTGCCTTTTCTTCTTTAAATAAAAGTGGTAGAATTGAACTCTTAGATGAGATTGAGAGTGTAATGGAGGCGGATAAAATTGATTAAGCTTAATTTAATCAAAGATATTCTTACATTTTTAATAGTATATATGCCGCCTATTTTACTATACGGAATGTATTGGATTAGGAAAAATAGAAATAGAGTAGTTTTAGCTATTATAAGTGTATTATATGTAGTTGCTAGTATTTATACTCAAAATCTCATCCCATTTATATTTGTACTTTTGAATATAGTGCATATTAGAAATACAGAAGATTTTTATATTTTTGATATAAAGAGATTTAGATTTTTAAAGGGATTAAAGCTAATAGCTATATCTTATTTGGGAATTATCATTATATCAATAATAGAAACCATAGTTGCTTCAAATTTTAATTTCACTTTGAATCAGCAGGAAATTGTTACTCGTATGTCTGATATGTCACTTAAGAGTTTTATGTTGATGATACCTGTAGTTTCAATATTTGCACCTGTATTTGAGGAATTTGTATTTAGGTGGCTATTCTTCAAAAAAATATTTGCAAATAGGGTAGGCATATATTCTGGAGCGGTTTTAAGCAGTTTAATATTTGCCTTTATGCATTTTAGTTTAACAGCTTTTTTTATAATATTTTGGATAGGAATATATAATTGTTATTTGATACATAACAAAGGATATTGGTATTCAGTATTTAATCATTGTGTGTTTAATTCTGTAAGTATGATGTCATTATTTTTACAGAATTTTATAATAAAGTGAGAGCACTGTTTTATAAAACAGTACTCTTATTTTATTATTTTTTTGAATTGGAATTCATAAAATCATTTAAAAATTTAGCTGCATCTGGAGAATTTTGAAGTTCTTTGATTTTTGCAAGCACTTGATTTTGCAGGTCACTTCTATTTTCCAAATTCTCAAGCCTATTTTCTAAAGCCGCCAGTTGAGATTTTATATTGGATTCATTAAAATTATTTCCACCTATATTTCTTGTTATATCTCCTGTATTCATGTTGTTTAATAAAGAACTTATTTTATCATTTGACATCATGCCGCCCATGCCTCCGCCTCCGAATGCAGACATTAGAGATAGTAATTGTGGTAAATCTATATTACCTAACAGATTACCCAGATTGAATCCGTTGTTAACAGGTCTATTGTTATTTCTATGGTGGTGTTTTGACATAAATCATCCCTCCTTTAAGATGTTTTACTTCTTATCAGTATGTGTCCTAATTTTTTAATATATATTGATACTATATAGTATTCATAAAATTAATATTTGACACATATATGTAAGCATAAATTAAAACAATGAAAATTAAGGTAAAATATAAAATTATTTAAGTTATATGAATAAATTTAACCTAATTGGATAGTATAATAATTGTAATCGGAGATACATTCTCCTACACATCAAGTAATTTTATATGTTATTTGATGTAATAACCCCCCATCCCCCTTGGGACCGTAAAAGCGGTCCCTTTTATATTTTAATTAATACATAGATATAATTTTAAATTTATTAGAATCAGTTTCATTTTTGTTAGATACTAAAATTAAATTAATAGTATAGTTTTTAATAATTGAACTATCTGAGTTTGATACTCCTTTAAAATTTAGAACCCAAGACAGTTCAGAGGTGTTGCCTTTTCTATCAGATTTTTTTTCTACAAACATTCCGTCTTGAAATACATAAGTATTATTTTCATTTGCAAGTTTGTCTATTAGATACATATCATCATTTGACAAGTTAGAGGAAAAAATTTTATTTGGAATGTAAGGCTTACTTGAAGGAAGCTTTTCAATAAAATTTATAAAAGAGCATATTGTGTCTTTTCCCATGAATGTTTTATTCTCTTCTAAATTATAATTTTTTAATTTATTGTTTAAAAATATGTAATTTGTAAGCATCATATTTTCTCCTTGAAATCGTCCTGTAATTATTTTTGGAGTTCTGTTATTGGTGCAGTCTATAAATCCAAGTATATTGTTTGAACTAGAAAATATATTTTTGAACTTGTAACCATCAAAGACAAAAAATCTTTGAAGAGAGTTTTTGCCAAGGGATCCCTGAATGAAAATTTCAGGAATCCTATCTCTAGATACATCCATTATATTTATTCTAAGTGGCCAGTAAGGATAATAGTTACTTATCAAGTTTCCATTATCGTTATTAATAAAGTCATATACTTTATCTTTTATTTTTACTTTAATTAAATATTTATTATCAGTTTGTTTTACATATAATTTATCATATATACCATCTCCATTGAAATCAGCTGTTAGAGTTTTATCCTCTAGTATATTGCTAAAAGTTGAGGAAGTTATGTAGAAAAAGTTTCTGTATATTAAAAATAATGTAATTAGGATAAAAATCATGAATAGAATTATATAATACAGGTGTTTTTTCTTTATAAATATTACTTTTAATTTCATAGTTTCACCCCCAAGTAAATTTATATGAATTTAATTATATATTTAATTAATATGCACAAAATAAATTTATATGAGATAATATAAAAATTGATTTTTATTTATAAATAAAAAGGAGGGAACATGTATGAATAGTAAAAAAATAAGACTGCTTTTTTTAATAGTATTTCTTTCCTTTAATTTAAGTGGATGTTTTAGCTCTAATGAAAATGAAGATGACAGAAAGATCAATTTATATATAGGAGTAAAAGATAAAGAATCCCTTAATACAATAAAAATCCTTACTGATTTCTATGAAAAAAATAATCCTAAAGTTAAAATCAATATAAATAATTCTATCCTAGGAAGTAAAATAGAAAACAATATTGGGGATAAAAATGATATATTGTTTGTTAGTAGAAATGATATGCTTGATTTGGCTAGTAAAGGTATATTAGATGATATGAAAGATTTCTACAAGGAAAATGACATAGCAACAAGATATTATTCAATATTAAAGGTTTGTGGAAGATTTAATGATAGGTACTATGGAATTCCACTTATGCCATATAGTCTAGAGTTTTTATATAATAAAAAATATTTTGATGAAAGAAATATTAAAGTCCCAGATAATTTAGATGAATTTGAAGTATTTTTGAAAAATTTTAATTCAAGTTCAAAATCAGTGCCTATGGTTTTGAATGAAAATATGGATATAAACAATGCAATTTTTTCTATAGTGGCAAATAACAATATAATTGATATAGATAGAATGCAAGATGTATTTAATCACATAAATTCTTTATTTAAATCCGGTTATATAGATAAGAATACATTTGAGCTTGGCAATGAAGTATCTATAGATAAATTTAATAGTGGAGATATACCTATAATTTTATTACCATCTTATTATGCAGGAAATTTGGATGATGAAAACATAGGATCAATAAGTGAGAAAGTGTCTAATATGAAAGTACCAATTATATCCGATGTAGTTGTCTGTGTACCTACAAATGCAGAAAATAGTGAGGAAATAGATAAATTTATGAAATTTGCATTTGGAGATAAGATGCAAGAGGAGTTTTTAAAAAGAGGTTATATTACAAATAATAAGAAAGTTAACGATAAAAATAAGGGAATAAAAAGGATTATAGCTTCACATATTGAAGATAGTGTAGAATGCAATACAGCTATTATAGATAGTATTTCAAGTAGTGTTAGAGAAGATATATCAGCTAAAATAGATGATATATTTTCAGGTGAATATACAGGCAAAGAGTGGAATAGTATAGTTGAAAAAGAGCAGCAATGAGCTGCTCGAGAGATTTTATTGCTCAGCTTGAGCTTTTTTACAATTAGAACAAATTCCATAAAAGTAAATTTGATTGCTTAAAACGGTATAATCAACTTTGTCTTTGATTTTTTCATTTAAATCAGAAAAAGATATTCCGTTTACATCATCTACTCGACCACATGATAGACATTGTATATGTGGATGAGGAGCAGTTTTGCCATCATATCTAAAATTACCTTCACCTACATTTATTTCTTGCACTAGGTTAACTTTTACTAATGTTTTAAGAGCTTTGTAAACAGTTGCTAAGCTCATAGTAGGATAGTCATCAAGAAGAGCTTTATATATTGTTTCTGCAGAAGGATGCTCTGTAGTAGATTTTAGATATCTATATACAGCTATACGCTGTGGAGTCAATTTCAATTTTTTCTCTTTAAAAATAGTGGCTAAATTATTCATATACACCATCCTTTCTATACATTATAGTTATCTATTTGACATTAAGTTATTAGTTGATTAATTATACTTTATAATAAAAACTATTAGATGTCAAAAGTAATTTTATAGTATTTATTTTAAAATAGTACTTTTATTATAATATTATGCATAAATATGATAAATTTTTTTAAATGAATAACTTGATTTTTAATACTGTTGTGTTAAAATATATATGTGAATAAATTAACAAATGTATTCGTTTCTCATTCATTCTAAGGGCAGAAAGCTGCTCTTATTTTTTATAAAAATTTATTTTAACTTAAATTGGTATTTTATTGATTTAGAGGTGTTTATATGAATATATATTTAGTGCGACATGGTGAAACTGAAGCAAATTTTAGTGGAATTTACTATGGAAAGAATGAGTATGATTTAACAAAGAGAGGGATAGAACAGTCTAAAAAATTGTCTATATTATTAAAAAAAATAAATTTTGATAAAATATATATAAGTGAAAAGAAGAGGACTTTAAAAACTGCTAATGAAATTTTTCAGAATAAATATAAATCTCAGGAATTTATAGTAGATAGCAGAATAAATGAAATGGATTTAGGAGAATTTGAAGGAAAAAATTATAAAGATATAGAAAAATTATATCCAATACATTGGGAAAAGTGGTGTAGTGATTGGAAAAATGTATCGCCACCAGGAGGAGAAAGCTATGTTCAGTTTTATACAAGGGTAAAGAGCTTTATGCAAGATATATTGAAGATGAAAGCTGAAAATATACTTATTATAACCCACTCTGGAGTTATAAGATCTATATACTGCTGGGTCTTAAATGACAATATTGATCTTTTCTGGAAGTTTGCATCTCACAATGGAGATCTTTCAATTATAAAATATGAGTATAATAATTTGTATATTGATAGTATAATATGTTTAGATGGTATTAATGTAATAAATTAGATTTATAATTTTGATATGCCATAGTATTATTGAGATCTTGGAAGTTGGTGAGTATGGTGACGAAAATAATTAATAATTTTTTGCTTATGATGCAATTTTTAACTAGAATAAACATAAACAAAAATTTGGAATGTAGAAAAGAAAATTTTAGATGGGGTTCAATATTTATGCCTTTAATAGGCCTTATAATAGGTGGACTTCAATGGGGATTGTACAAGTTACTAATATATTTTTTACCTGTAAATGTTTCTGTTATTTTTTCTATTTTGCTTGGAATTATATTAACTGGAGCTATGCATATAGATGGACTTGGAGATATGTGTGATGGATTTTTTGCATTTAAAGGTAATGACAGGATAATAGAAATAATGAAAGATAGTAGAGTGGGAACGTATTCATGTATAGCTATAGTTATGGACATACTTTTAAAATATAGTTTACTTTGTTATATAGTTCCTAAGTTTTCATTAGCTATAGTAGTTTCACAGGTAATATCAAGATTTTCTACTTTGTTTATTATCGCATCTGGAAATACAGCTAAAAGCACAGGTACAGGAAATTTGTTTATAGATAGTGTAGAAATAAGTCAATTTTTAGTTGGAGCTGTAATTACATTTGTAGTACTTTTTTTTGTAACATCAATTGATCCTATAGATTCTGTTATTCTAATGCTTATAGCAATCGTTATATCATTTGGTTTTAATATGTATTGTAAAAGTAAAATTGGAGGATTAACTGGAGATCTACTTGGAGCTAACAATGAAATTATGGAAATAGCTATGCTTGCTTTTATGTATATATTTCTAATTAAGTAAGATAGAATATTCATTTGCTATTTATAAAAGGAGGATTATATGGGAAAAATAACTTTGGTAACAGGTGGAAGCAGAAGTGGTAAAAGTAGCTTTGCTGAAAAGATGCTATCTAAATATGATGACGTCCTATATGTAGCAACTGCAATACCTACAGACAAGGATATGGAAGAGCGAATAAAAATACATAAACAGCGTAGAAATTCAAAGTGGGAAACTTATGAAGGGTACAGAAAAATTGGAGATGTAATTAAAAATAAAAATCATAAATATGTGTTACTAGAATGTATAGGAACTCTTATAACAGATATATTATTTGAAGGTGAAAAGGATTTTGACAAAATTACTAAAAATGAAATAAATGCCTTAGAAGAAAATGTATTAAATGAAATTAAGAACATAATTTTATCTGCTCATGATTGCGGTATAAATTTAGTTATTATTACAAATGAAGTTGGAATGAGTGTAGTTCCCGAATATAGACTTGGAAGAATATTTTCAGATATACTTGGAAGAGTAAATCAGTTCATAGCGGATAATAGTGATGAAGTATACATTTCATTTTGTGGTATTCCACTAAAATTAAAATAAGATTAAGAGGATAGATATATGAAAAGGAAAATGTTACATAAAGTTATGGGATTAATTTTAATTCTATTTGTACTTCCCCTTTATGGATGTACAAATAGTAGTAAAAAAGATCCTATTTCAAAAACTAAATACATGCTAGGAACAATATGTACTATAAATGTATATGATGAGAAAGATGAAACTGCAGTTGATAAGGCTTTTGAGAGAATAAAGAAGATTGAAGATAAGATGAGCGTAAATAAATCAGGCACTGAATTAGATAAAGTAGCAGAAAATGCAGGAAAAAAATATGTTAAAGTATCTGATGATACATTTTATGTTCTCAAGAAGGGAAAGTACTATTCAGAGCAGTCAAAGGGAGTTTTCGATATAACTATAGGGCCTTTGGTGAAGTTATGGGGAATTGGTACAGACAATGCAAAATTACCTAGTAGTCAGGAAATTGAAAGTAAAAAGGAACTTGTAAATTATAAAGATTTATTACTTGATGAGAAAAATAAAAAAGTTATGCTTGCAAAAGAAGGTATGTCACTTGACCTTGGAGGAATAGCAAAAGGCTATGCAGCAGATGAGGCAACTAGGATACTCAGAGAAAATGGTGTAGAACATGCTATAGTAAATTTAGGTGGAAATGTAGTTGTATTAAATAACAATGTAGACGGAAATCCATGGAGGATAGGAGTGCAAGATCCTTTTGAAAGTAGAGGAGATGCCGTTGGTGTTTTAAATGAAACAAATAAAACAGTAGTTACATCTGGAATATATGAAAGATATTTTAAAAAGAATGGTAAAATATATCATCACATATTAGATCCATTTACAGGGTATCCTATGGATAACAATCTGGCAAGTGTTACTTTAATAACTAGTGTTTCAATAAATGCAGATGCAATGACAAAGAATATATTTCATTTAGGCGTTGAAAAAGGCCTTGAATATGTAAAAAATATAGATAACTTGCAAGCTGTATTTATAACTAAGGATAAAAAGATATATATAACTTCAGGATTAAAAGGAAATTTTAAAGTAATAGATTCTGAATATAAGCTAATGAATTAGCATTTTGATTATAATTAAAAAATATATCTATTTATACTTGATGTAAAATGAATTTAGTATTATTATAATTATATCTATAAGGTGTAGTTTTATAAGTTAGACTTAACCTTATAAATACAAATATTATAGGAAATGAGGTTGCATATTATGGCTAAAAAGGTCACTAAAGATATGACTATAAGAGAAGTTTTACAAATTAATGAGGCGTATGCTGAAACTCTTATGAGCTTTGGAATGGGATGTATAGGATGTCCTGCATCATTGGGAGAGAGCATAGAAGAAGCTGCTACTGTACACGGTATAAATGTAGATGAATTAGTCGAAGCTTTGAATGCTGAAACTGTTGAAGAATAATAAATTAAAAGTAAAAATAAGTAGGCTGCACTGCAGTCTATTTATTTTTATTATCAGTACAATTTAAGTTCTTCTTAAAATTACAGTTTTTACAATCGTTATTGCAAGATTCTATATGGATCATAGTTTCTGTATTTGTAAGAGATGAAGATATTCTGTTTTCTATACTGTCACATATATCATGAGCATCTTTTACATGCATGTCATTGGGAAATACTAAGTGAAGATCTATACATTTCATATTTCCAGATTTTCTAGTTCTCAATCTATGAAATTCACAAAAGACAGAACTGTATTCTGATAGTATGTTTTTAATAGTGTTTATCTCATCATCAGATAATTTCACATCTACAAGTGGATTGAAGGCTGATTTTAACAAATTGAAGGCTTCTCTCAAAATAAATATTGAAACAGCAATGGCTATAAGGGGATCAAGTACTTCTAATTTAGTTATCCAAATTAAAAGGAGCCCTATTCCAACTCCAAGGGAAGTATAAACATCTGTTCTAAGATGTAAAGCATCTGCCTTTAGAGCTATTGAATCCTCTTTATTTGAAACTTTATATAGTATTCTAGATATAAAGAAGTTTATAAAAGATGATATAAACATTACAATAAAACCTATTGCAGATGGATTTGATTCTCCAGGATATCTTAGTTTTTTTATAGATTCAAATATTATCAATAAGGAAGCAAAAAAAATTAATATACCTTCAAGTACACCAGATACATCTTCAAATTTACCATGTCCATATGGATGTTCTTTATCTGCAGGTTTAGATGATATTTTTACAGAAAAAAAAGATATAAAAGAAGCTGTCAAATCTATAGTAGAGTGAATTGCCTCAGATATTATACTCACTGATCCTGTAATAACCCCAACAATTACTTTCATCACTATTAAACTGCTGTTTGATAATATGGAAAGACTTGCTGTTTTTACCTTGATATTCATAATAACATCCCCTATACAAATCATATCTTTATCAAATGATAAAAAATAATTATTATTATAATAGCCTATTAATTAGTATACGTCAATAAAAATTAAATGTGAAATTAGTATCAATTGAAAATCAAATGTATTAATCTATAACTTATTTATTTTAAAATCCTATGTATGATAAATCTACATATTTCAAATAATAAATATTGAATGAAATATGTACCTATGTACAATGAGGAGTGATTTATTATGACAAGTAAAATGAAGACTATGGATGGAAATACAGCAGCAGCTTATGCATCCTACGCATTTACTGAAGTTGCTGCTATATATCCAATCACGCCGTCTTCTCCTATGGCTGAGGCTGTAGATGAATGGGCATCTCAAGGCAAAAAAAATATATTTGGAGATACAGTGAAAATTAGTGAGATGCAGTCAGAAGCAGGAGCCTCTGGAGCAGTCCATGGATCTCTTGCAGCAGGAGCCCTAACTACTACATATACTGCATCACAAGGGCTTCTTCTCATGATTCCAAATATGTATAAAATAGCAGGAGAACATCTTCCAGGGGTATTTCATGTAAGTGCTAGAGCACTTGCTACACATGCACTTTCAATATTTGGAGATCATCAAGATGTAATGGCATGTAGACAGACTGGTTTTGCACTTTTAGCTTCATCAAATGTTCAGGAAGCTATGGATATGGGATTTGTGGCACATCTAAGTGCTATAAAGTCAAGAGTTCCATTTCTCCATTTTTTTGATGGATTTAGAACTTCTCATGAATATCAAAAAATAAATGTAATTGATTATGAAGATGTGAAAAATCTTGTAGATTATAATGCAATAGAGGAATTTAGAAAAAGGGGGCTAAATCCAGAGCATCCAACTGCTAGGGGAACTGCTCAAAATCCAGACATATATTTTCAAGGGAGAGAAGTTTCAAATAGATTTTACGATAAGGTACTAGATATTGTAAATGAGTATATGAAAGAGATAAACAAAATAACAGGAAAGAACTACAAACCATTTGAATATCATGGTGCAAAAGATGCGGAAAATATAATAATTGCAATGGGTTCTGTATGTGATACTATAGAGGAAACAGTTGACTATCTAATTGAAAAGGGCGAAAAAGTTGGCTGTGTTAAGGTGCATCTCTATAGACCGTTTTGTGCTAAATATTTCTTAGATGTTATTCCACATACAGTTAAAAATATATCTGTTCTCGATAGAACTAAGGAACCTGGATCAATTGGTGAACCACTCTATCTTGATGTATCAAAAGCTTTTTATGAATGTGAACATAGACCTGAAGTATTTGGAGGAAGATATGGCTTAGGTTCAAAGGATGTTACTCCTTCCAATATAATTTCTGTATTTGATAATATGAAATCAAATAATCCAAAGAAGCGATTTACTATAGGTATAATAGATGATGTTACAAATATGTCTTTGAAAGAAGGTCCTCAAGTGGAGACATCTCCAGAAGGAACTATAAGCTGTAAATTCTGGGGACTTGGTTCAGATGGAACTGTTGGAGCAAATAAGTCAGCTGTAAAAATAATTGGTGATAATACTGATCTATATGCTCAGGCATACTTTTCCTATGACAGTAAGAAGTCAGGAGGAACTACAATATCTCATTTAAGATTTGGCAAAAAGCCTATAAAGTCACCTTATCTAGTTCACAATGCAGATTATGTAGCATGTCATAATAGGTCATTTATATACAATTATGACATATTGAAAGGTCTTAAAAAGGGAGGTACTTTTGTATTAAATTGTAGATGGACAGAGGATCAACTGAATGATGAATTGCCAAATTATATGAAAAAGTATATTGCAGAGAATGATATTAATTTTTATATTATAGATGCCATAAAAATAGCTTCCAGTATAGGACTTGGAGGAAGAATAAATATGATAATGCAAGCTGTATTTTTTAAACTTGCAAATATAATTCCTATAGATGAAGCAGTTAAATATTTGAAAGATTCAATAGAAAAGACCTATGGAAGAAAAGGCGAAAAGATAGTACAGATGAATAAAGAGGCTGTAGATAAAGGACTTCAAGAAGTTGAAAAGGTAACTATTTGTGATAAGTGGAAGGCTATAAGTGAAAATATAGATTCTGATGATATACAGATAGATGAAGATGAGCCTGATTTTATAAAAAATATTCAAAGACCAATGTCTAAAAATGAAGGTGACAATTTACCTGTAAGTACATTTTTAAATATGGAAGATGGAACTTATCCTGTTGGAACTACTGCTTATGAAAAAAGAGGAATAGCTGTAATGGTTCCTGAATGGCAGATGGATAAGTGCATACAATGTAATCAGTGCTCATATGTTTGCCCACACGCTACAATAAGGCCATTCCTTTTAAATGAAGATGAATTAAAAAATGCACCAGATGAATTTGAAAGTAAGAAAGCCCTTGGAAAAGGATTTGAAAATTTAAACTTTACAATAAAGGTATCTCCTATGGATTGTACTGGTTGCGGTAACTGTGCAGATATATGTCCTGCTCCGGGAAAGGCACTTGTTATGAAACCATTTGAAACCCAAGTTGATAGGGGAGTTAAGAATTGGAATTATGCCATGACTATATCTGAGAAAAAAGATATTATGAGTAGAAATACATTAAAAGGAAGTCAGTTTGTTACTCCTCTTTTAGAGTTCAATGGTGCATGTCCTGGATGTGGTGAAACTCCATATATAAAACTTCTCACACAACTATTTGGAGAGAGAATGATGATTGCAAATGCAACTGGATGTTCATCAATTTGGGGAGCTAGTGCGCCAGCTATTGCATATACTAAAAATAGTGAAGGTAAGGGACCTTCTTGGGGAAATTCACTATTTGAAGACAATGCAGAGTATGGATATGGAATGTTTTTAGCAGTAAGGTATATGAGAGATAGAATAAGAAAACTCATGTTAACTTATATTGAAAATTCAAAGGAAAATAGTAGAGAGAGTGATATAATAAAATCATTTAATGAGTGGATAAACACTATGGAAGATGGAAGCCTTTCAAAAATATCATCAGAAAAAGTTGTTAAATCTATTATGGCTTGCAAAGATTATTCTAAAGATTACATCCTTAATGAAATATTATCTAAAAAAGATTTTCTCGTTAAAAAATCCCAATGGATTGTTGGAGGAGATGGATGGGCATATGATATTGGATTTGGAGGAGTAGACCATGTGCTTGCATCTGGAGATGATGTAAATCTATTTGTAATGGATACAGAAGTGTACTCAAATACTGGAGGTCAATCATCTAAAGCAACACAGACGGGAGCAGTAGCAAAGTTTGCAGCATCTGGTAAGCATATAAAGAAAAAAGATCTTGGTCTTATGGCTATGAGTTATGGATATGTGTATGTAGCGCAGATTTCACTTGGAGCAAATATGAATCATGCTATAAAGGCAATACGTGAAGCTGAAAATTACAGAGGACCATCACTTATAATAGCCTATGCACCATGTATAAGTCATGGTATAAAAACTGGAATGGGAACTAGTATAGCTCAGGAGAAAAAAGCAGTGGAAGCTGGATATTGGCATCTTTACAGATTTGATCCAACATTGAAACTTCAAGGCAAAAACCCATTTGTTTTGGATTCACAAGAACCTAAGACTTCCTTTAAGGAATATATACAAGGAGAGATAAGGTATTCTTCACTTAGAAAGGTATTGCCAAATAAAGCAGATGAATTATTTGATCAAGCAGAGAAAAATGCTAAGGATAGATATAATATATACAAAAAGTTGTCCCAAATGAATTATAATGAGTAGTATGTAGCAAAAATAAATGGAAGATTGTAAGATTGGATTTAATCTTACAATCTTCCATTATTAAATATAATAGAAATCTATTTCTCGTTTTCATCTACCCAGCTTTTTGAATCATATATTTCAGATATATCAGGTATTGATACATTTGACACAGGTTTTGTTTTTTTTATATTTGTCCATGGAGCAGTTTCATGACTTTCAATAGGTATCTTTCTATTGGATCTTTTATTTCTTAACATTTATATCACCTCTATTAAATATTATTTTACGAAAATATTTAATATATAAGTGACAATTTTTTGAAATATATATAATATAATTTATAGGATTCAAAAATTAGCCGCCAAGAGTTACATCTTGTTTGGTATACCACTCTAAGGCATTATATAAATGAGATGGATTAAAATCAGGCCAATAATCATCTACTATGTAGAAATCAGAATAAACTGATTGTACAGGAAGAAATCCGCTAAGACGTCTTCTACCTCCCCATCTTATTATAAGATCAATTCTGCTTATATCATGTGATTTTAAACTTGATGAAATTGAATTTCTGCTCTTACCATTTGCATTAGCTATATTTCTTAAATCCCAGTCCCATCCGTAATTTACAAGAAAATTGACTTTCATTCCACCTTTTCCTATATCTTTTCTTTTAGTATATGGTAGAAGTTCTTGTGGGAAAACATGTGAATCTTTATTTCCTATAACTAAAAGAGAGGCATCTTCATCTGAAAGCATTTCAACTGCTTTTATACAAGCTGCAGTAAAAGCTTTTCTCTGTACTTGGGGTCTTTTTACATTATCGGTTGTAAAACCGTAATAAGTTAATTCTTCAACACCTAATTTTTGGCAAATATTAAATACTTCCCTACCTGGGGCTAATCCGTATTCATATCCCATTTCCTTACTCATTCCATTTTTTACTGCCCAGCGTCTGTTACCATCTGGGATTATTCCTATATGTCTTGGAATTTTCATAAGATAGTTTCCCCCTTAATATACTAATGATTATTGCTAAATTATTTCCTGAAATGAGCAATAATATACTAAGTATATGATTTTATATTTAAGTTTAAATAAATTATTTTTTCTTACAATTATTATTGTAGTTTGTTAAGAAATTAATTTCAATAGATGATATCTATTATTTATTAATGATAATTTCTTTACCCTCTTTACGCCTTTTTGCAAATTCAGCAGTAGCAGTAAAAAGTACATCTGTAGATGAGTTTAGGCCTGTTTCACAAGAATCTTGTAAAACACCAATTATAAATCCAACACCAACAACTTTCATGGCAATATCATTTGGTATCCCAAACAAGCTACATGCTATAGGAATTAAAAGAAGTGAACCACCAGCAACTCCGGATGCACCACAGGCTGAAACGGCGGACAATATACTTAGTATAAGTGCAGTACCAATATCTACGTTTATTCCAAGAGTATGAACTTCTGCAAGAGTTAAAACAGAAATAGTAACAGCGGCACCAGCCATATTTATTGTTGCACCTAATGGAATAGATATTGAATATGTATTCTTATCTAAACCGAGTCTTTCACACAAACCTAAATTTACAGGAATATTTGCAGCTGAACTTCTAGTAAAGAATGCTGTAATACCGCTTTCTTTTAGACATTTAAGTACAAGGGGATATGGATTCATATGAATATTCATAAATACTATAATAGGATTTACAACAAAAGCTATTAAGGCCATACAGCCAATTAATACTACCAACAATTTTCCGTAGCTAATTAATGAACTAAGTCCATTTGTATAAATAGAGTTAAATACAAGACCCATTATTCCAAATGGAGCAAAATTTATAATCCACTGTACTATTAGTGATGTTGCGTCAGATAGATTGGCTATTAGGGCTTTTGTAGAATCAGGTGCATTTTTTAAAGCTACCCCAAATAAAATTGACCAAGTTAGTATACCTATATAATTGGCATTAACAAGAGCATTTACAGGGTTATCAACTATATTCATCAATAGATTTTTTAGAACTTCTACAACGCCACCTGGGGCAGAAACGTTCTCAGCGCCTTTTGTCAGTGTTAATGTAACAGGGAATATAAAACTTACTACAACGGCAACAAGACCAGCCAAAAACGTACCCAAAAGGTAAAGAATGATAATAGACTTCATGTTGGTTTGATGGCCACTTTTATGCTGAGAAATAGCCGACATAATTAAGAAAAATACCAATATAGGTGCTATTGCTTTTAATGCACCTACGAACAAGGAACCTAAAATTGAAATAGGTTGTGCTTGATTAGGAATTGTTACAGCTAGAATTATACCGATAGCTAAACCAGCTAATATTCTTTTTACTAGACTTATATTAGTCCACTTTTTTAATAGTTCTTTCATAGAATTTCCTCCTAAAAAATTATATAATGTTTAATTATATAATTTTATCATGAAATTTATGTAATGTGAAATTATATATGCCTTAAAAGATTATAATTATAAAAAAAGTAAGGTAGAAATAAGGACTGTAGATAAATTTTTTATCTACAGTCCAATTTTACTTAATGAAGGAATTTCTTTTTTACTTTGTTTTCTATAACTTCTACAAATTTGTACATAATGTATGCAAGTATAGATAATATAATTATACTTACCATTACCATGTCAAGCTGAGATATCTGACCACCGTATATTATAAGGAAACCAAGTCCTTTTTTTGCAACAAGAAATTCACCCATAATTACTCCAACCCAAGATAGACCTACATTTATCTTCAATGTTGATATTAAAGTAGGGATTGAAGCTGGAATTACAAGATGCATTAAAATTTGCAATTTCGATGCACCAAAAGTTTTCAAAAGTCTAATCTTATCCTTATCTACTTCTCTAAATCCATTTAATATATTTAATATAGTTACTACTATACATATAAGAACTGCAACCATTATTATGGCGGACATTCCATTTCCTACCCAAAAAATTATTATTGGTGCAAGAGCGATTTTAGGAAGTGCATTAAGCACAACAATATAAGGATCCAGTACTTCAGATACAAAATCAGATAGCCATAGAAGTATTCCAATAAGAGCTCCTAGAAATGTACTTAAAAGAAATCCTAATACAGTTTCAAGACAAGTTATTCCTATATGGGTAAAAAGATTTCCTTCTAAATATAATTTAACTAGAGTTTTCCACATTCTTGAAGGTGTACTAGTTAAAAATGGATCTATCCATTTTAAATCACCAGCTATTTCCCACAATGCAAAAAAGCACACTAAAATTAATATTCTAAATGTAAAAATTTTTTTCTTTCTACTAGTTATATTTTTTATATACAGTTCATGTTCCTTTAAAATATCTATCATACTAATTCAACTCCTTCCAGATTTCATTGAAGTATATTCTAAATTTAGGATCTTCTCTGGATTTAAGTGGAGAGTTGTATGATTTATCAAAGGTTATATTGAATATTTTTTTTATTTTAGCAGGCCTTTTAGATAGGACTAAAACTCTATTAGACATAGAAATTGCCTCTGCAATATCATGAGTTACCATTATTACTGTTTTATTTTCTCTTTTTAGGATTTTAAATATTTCATCACTTATGTTTAGTCTAGTTTGATAGTCAAGTGCTGAAAATGGTTCATCTAAAAGTAATACTTCTGGATTTAAAGCTAAAGTTCTTATAAGAGCAACTTTTTGCCTCATACCTCCAGACAGCTCTTCTGGGTAGTAGTTTATAAAATCCATAAGTCCGTAATTTTCAAGTAGAGAATTTATTTTATCTTTATATAAATCAATAGATTTATGTTGTATTTTTAATCCTAATGTTATGTTATTCCATATATTTGTCCATTCAAACAATTGATCTCTCTGAAACATATATCCCATTTTATTAGATATTGAAGTAGATTTTTTGTTATCTATATATATTTCTCCATAAGAGGGTTTTACAAGTCCTGCGATTATATTTAAAAGTGTAGTTTTGCCACAACCTGATGGTCCTACAATACTTAAAAATTCACCGTTTTCTACAGAAAAGGAAATGTCCTTTAAAGCTTCTGTAGAGCTTTTTAGAGAATGGTAATTCATATATATATTTTTTGCTGTTAATTTACTCAAAATATCATCTCCTTGTAAAGAGTAGGCACTTTTTACTATTTAAATTTGACTGCAACTTTCTACTATTATGATTTATTATATGAGCATTTACAAAGTATTGTTCCTTGATAAAAAATCTATTCTCTTTTAAGGTTATTTTTCTAATTTGATATTAATATAATTTATTTAACATAAATTAAGATTGTCCTATTGATGATACTATTATAGTAGTAAGTATAATAATTATACTTACTACTATAATAGTACTAAATACTAATAATACTTGTACTTGTAATTTTAATATCTTAAGTTTATAATTTAATTATTTAAAAGTTAGAATACTTCTAATTAATAAGCTCCTAGTGTATCTGCTTTAACAGTTGTAAATTTTAACATATGTGTAATGTTTGTTTGAATTGATAGATAGGATACATATGTTATAATATATTTGACAATAGATAGCTTCAACTAGAAAATCATTGGATAAATTAATTGAAGCTATTTATATAATGCAATAATACAAATTTAAAACTATTATTTATAAAAGGTGATTGTTTATGAAAAATTTACTTCATGTAGGCCTTGATGTAGGATCAACTACTGTAAAGATAGTTGTATCAGATATTAAGGACAAAATTATCTACAATAAGTATCAAAGACATTTTTCTGATATTAAAAGTACTATAGCTAAAGTTATCAGAGATGCATATGAAAAGGTAAAAGATGCTGATATTACTGTAATGGTTACAGGATCAGGTGGATTATCTGTATCTAAGTGGCTTAAAGTACATTTTATTCAAGAAGTAGTTGCATGTACTAATACTATAGAAAGATTCATACCACAAACTGATGTAGCTATAGAACTTGGTGGAGAAGATGCAAAAATAACCTTTTTCCAAGATGGCATAGATCAGAGGATGAATGGTACATGTGCTGGAGGAACTGGAGCTTTTATAGATCAAATGGCATCACTTCTTCAGACAGATGCAATGGGCTTAAATGAACTTGCTAAAAACTATAAGGTAATATATCCAATAGCAGCAAGATGCGGTGTTTTTGCAAAAACCGATGTGCAACCTCTTTTAAATGAAGGCGCAGCAAAAGAGGATATAGCCGTATCAATATTTCAGTCTGTAGTAAATCAGACAATTAGTGGACTTGCTTGTGGAAAAACTATAAAGGGTAATGTAGCATTTTTGGGAGGACCACTATATTTTTTATCTGAACTTAGAAAGAGATTTATAGAAACTCTTGGGTTAACTCCAGATCAAGTTATATTTCCAGAAAATTCGCAGCTCTTCGTTGCACAAGGAGCAGCACTTTCTTCTAAAAAAGAGAAGGTTATCAAGTTTAGTACTTTAGTAGATAGACTTTCCAATATGGATGATAGTCAAGATGATAAAGTGCAAATTTTAAGACCACTTTTTAAAGATGAAAATGAGTTAAATGAATTTAAAAAGAGACATTCAGGTCATAAAGTTGAAAGAGAAAATTTAGAAGAATATAAAGGAGATTGTTTCCTTGGAATAGATGCAGGATCAACTACAACAAAAGCTGTACTTATAAGTGATGATGGAAAACTTCTCTATTCTTTTTATGGAAGTAATAATGGAGATCCATTAAAGTCATCTATAAGAATATTGAAAGATATATATAGTAAGCTTCCAAAGAATGTTAAAATTGTGAATTCTGCAGTTACAGGATATGGAGAAGGACTTATAAAATCTGCACTTTCTGTAGATATTGGTGAAGTAGAAACTGTATCTCATTATGAAGCTGCTGAGTTTTTTCAGCCTGGAGTTGATTTTATACTAGATATTGGTGGACAAGATATGAAATGTCTTAAGGTAAAAGATGGAGTAATCGATAGCATAATGCTAAATGAGTCATGTTCTTCTGGATGTGGTTCATTTATAGAAACTTTTGCAAATTCACTAAATATGAAGGTAGAAGATTTTGCAAAAACTGCTGAAACATCAAAAGAACCAGTTGATCTTGGGTCAAGATGTACTGTGTTTATGAATTCAAAAGTTAAACAAGCACAAAAAGAAGGAATGTCTGTTGGAGATATATCAGCAGGACTTTCATATTCTGTTATAAAAAATGCACTTCTAAAGGTAATAAAAATAAGGAATCCGAAAGATCTTGGAAATAAGATAATAGTCCAAGGAGGAACTTTCTACAATGATGCTGTACTTAGGGCTTTTGAATTAATATCTGGAAGACAGGTAATAAGACCTGATATAGCTGGACTTATGGGTGCCTTTGGAGCTGCTTTAATTGCTAAAAAAAGATATGATAAATCTAGAGAGAGTACTCTTTTAAAAGAAGATCAGCTTGAGAATTTCAATGTAGAGGTTACGAGAAGAAGATGTGGAAAATGTGCAAATAACTGTCTTCTTACAATAAATAAATTTTCTGACGGAAATAAATTTATTTCAGGAAATAGATGTGAAAGAGGACTTGGAATAGAAAAATCAAAAAATGATGTGCCAAATTTATTTGATTATAAATACAAGAGAATATTTAATTATATTCCATTAAAAAAAGAAGAAGCTTTTAGAGGACAAGTTGGTATTCCACGCGTATTGAATTTATACGAGAATTATCCATTTTGGTTTACATTTTTTACTAAGCTTCATTTTAGAGTTGAAATTTCACCACGTTCTACAAAGAAAGTGTATTCCCTTGGAATAGAAACTATACCTTCTGAATCAGTATGTTATCCAGCAAAAATTGTACACGGGCATATAATGAGTTTAGTAAAAAGGGGAATTAAATTTATATTTTATCCTTGTATTCCATATGAACAAAAAGAACAGAAAGAAGCTAATAACAACTATAACTGCCCTATAGTTACTTCTTATCCTGAAGTAATAAAAAATAATATGGATGTACTTAAAGAAAAAAATATAATATTTAAAAATCCATTTTTGCCTTTAGATAATAAAAATGCACTTATAGAAGACCTAACTAAAGAATTAAAAGAGTTTAAAATAGAAAAAAGCGAAATAAAAGCAGCTGTAGAAGCTGCATATGAGGAAGCTCATAAAGTAAAACAGGATATAAGAAAAAAAGGTGAAGAAGTAGTTGAATATCTAAATAAGACTGGTAAAACAGGAATAGTACTTGCAGGTAGACCTTATCATATAGACCCAGAAATGCATCACGGAATTCCAGATGTAATAACTTCTTATGGAATGGCTGTTTTAACAGAAGATTCTGTAGCACACCTTGGAGTAGTTGAAAGACCTCTTAGAGTAGTAGATCAATGGGTATATCATTCTAGGTTATATGCAGCTGCAAGCTTTGTGGCAACTAATGAGAATCTTGAACTTATTCAATTGAATTCATTTGGATGTGGATTAGATGCAGTTACAACGGATCAGACTCAGGAAATATTAAATAGATATGGTAAGATATATACATCTCTTAAAATAGATGAGATAAGTAATCTTGGAGCTGTAAAAATAAGAATACGTTCTTTAAAAGCTGCACTTGAGGAAAGAAAAAAGATTGGATTTAAACCTCACAGTTTATATGAAAATAGAAAGAGGATAATTTTTACAAAAGAAATGAGAAAAAGGCATACGATACTTTGTCCTCAAATGGCACCTATACACTTCCAGTTTATTCAAGAGGCTTTCAATGTATCAGGTTATAAGCTGGAGATACTTCCATCTGTTGATAAAAAGGCAGTAGATGAAGGACTTAAATATGTAAACAACGATGCATGTTATCCATCTATAATAGTTGTTGGACAAATAATAGAGGCATTAAAATCTGGAAAGTATGATTTAAACAATACGTCAGTTCTCATATCACAAACAGGTGGAGGGTGTAGAGCTACAAACTATATAGCATTTTTGAGAAAAGCATTAAAAGAAGCAGGAATGGAACAAATACCAGTTGTGTCAATAAATATGGTTGGTATGGAGAAAAATCCTGGATTTAAAATATCTCCATCACTTCTAAATAAAGGATTGATGGGACTTATATATGGTGATCTTTTAATGAGAGTTCTCTACAAGGTAAGGCCTTATGAAAAAGTACCAGGGTCTGCAAATAAGTTATATGAAAAATGGGTTAAAAAAGGCAAGGAAAATGTTAGAAATGGAAGTCACTCTGAATTCAAGAAAAACATCTACAATATAGTAGAGGATTTTGACAATTTTGATATAGTTGATATAAAGAAACCAAAGGTTGGAGTAGTTGGAGAAATACTTGTTAAATTCCATCCTACAGCAAATAATGAGATTGTAAAAATACTTGAAAGTGAAGGTGCAGAAGCGGTAGTACCTGATTTGGCTGATTTCCTTTTATATACTGCCTATGGTGCTAAATTTAAACATGAACATCTTGGAAAGAGCCTAATAAGTGAAATTTTAAATGGAGCTGGTATAAAGATAATTGAATACTTTAGAAAACACATGAAAGCTGCACTTGCAAGTAGCAAGAGATTTTCACCACCATCTAGCATAGAAGATCTTGCAAGAGCTGCATCTAATATACTATCTCTTGGAAATGCAACTGGTGAAGGATGGTTTTTAACAGCTGAGATGATAGAGCTTATAGAAAGTGGAACAAAGAATATAGTTTGTATGCAGCCATTTGCTTGTCTTCCTAATCATGTTACAGGTAAAGGTATGATAAAGGCACTTAAGAAAAAGTATCCAGGAACTAATATAGCTGCTATAGATTATGATCCAGGTGCAAGCGAGGTTAATCAGTTAAATAGATTGAAACTTATGCTTTCTGTTGCATTTAAGTCTTTAAATGAAGAAAATGCAGTAGAAGAAGAGAGAAAAGAATTTATAGGTAAGCCTATATTTGCAGATAGTTTGGATAAATAGTGTGAAATGTGGCACTACAAGTAACTACTTGTAGTGTCTTTTTATATAAAATAAAATAAAAAAACTGACACAAGATATGTATTATTTCATAATATAAATTGATATAAAAATTGTGTTAGGGGATATATATATGAAGAAACGTAAGTTTAGCTTAGTGGCTCTTTTGTTTAGTTTAGTTTTTTTAACCACTATTTTTTCGGGCTGTGGTAGCACTAAAAATACTAGTTCGCTGAAAAAAATAAAATTAAATGAAGTTGCAAGATCTGTATTCTATGCACCTATGTACGTTGCTATAAATCAAGGAATGTTTAAAGAGCAAGGACTATCTATAGACCTTACTACAGGTCAAGGAGCAGACAAGACAATGCAGACTGTGCTTAGTAAAAATGCAGATATAGGTTTTTGTGGACCAGAACAGATAATATACATTTACAATCAAAAAAGAGAAGATTACCCTGTTCTATTTGCACAGATGACTACAACAGATGGATCTTTTTTAGTAAGTAGAGAAAAATCTGACAAGTTCAACTGGAGTGACGTAAAAGGTAAGACCATAATAGGAGGAAGACCTGGAGGTGTTCCTGAAATGGCCTTAGAATATGCACTTAAGAAAAATAATATTAAACCTCAAAAGGATGTAAATATTATAACTAATATCGCATACACAGCTACATCAGGAGCATTTAAAGCAGGAACAGGGGATTATGTGGCACTGTTTGAACCTTCTGCAAGTATGCTTCAAAATGATAACAATGGATATGTAGTTGCATCTGTTGGAAAGTCAGTAGGAAGCCTTCCATACACTTGTTATTTTGCAACTAAATCATATATAGCTGAAAATCCTGATGTTATAAAGAAATTTACAAAAGCTATTTATGAAGGACAAATTTGGGTTAAAAATCATACAGACAAAGAAGTTGCAACTAAGATAAAATCATTTTTCCCAGGTACAGATCTTAGCATATTAGAAACTGTTGTAAAAAATTACAGAGATATAGGTGCTTATGCAGCTAATCCAGAAATTAAAGAAGAAAATTTGAATAGACTTATGGATATAATTCAATCTTATAAGCCAAGTCTTATACCTAGTAGACCTCCATTTGACAAGATAGTGGATAATTCTTTTGCAGAAGAAGTTATTAAAACTCCTTGACAGTTTCTAATTTAAAGTTATAATTATATTGTATAAAATGAAATTACTATAACAATGGTGAAAAAGAGGAGTAGGAATATAAGAGTATAAAGAGAGGAAAATCTATTAGTTGAGAGGTTTTCTATATGATTTATTCTGAAAGTAGCTTTGGAATTTCTTTACTGAAAAAAAGTAGGTAAAGACGGCCTGTAGTCGTTAATAATTAAGAGTCTATATTTATGTATAGAAAAAAAGGTGGTAACGCGGGTCTTCGTCCTTTAGGGGTGGAGGCTCTTTTGTTTTTATAATTTATTTTAAAATAATTCACATTTTACAGAAAATAAAGTATTTATAATAAGATTAATAATTTAACATAGGAGGGATTTTTATGTCAGATAAAAAAGAGATATCAACTACATATAATCCAAAGGAATTTGAAGAAAGAATTTATGATAAGTGGCAGAAAGAGGGGTACTTTACACCAAAGCCAGATGAAAATAAGAAGCCATATACTATAGTTATACCACCACCAAATATAACAGGGAAGCTTCATCTAGGTCATGCACTGGATGATACTATTCAAGATATTCTTATAAGAACAAGAAGAATGCAAGGATATAGCACATTGTGGCTTCCAGGGGAAGATCATGCAAGTATAGCCACAGAAGTAAAAGTTGAAAAGGAACTTTTAAAAGATGGCATAAAAAAAGATGAAATAGGCAGAGAAGGATTCTTGAAAAAAACCTGGGATTGGGCAGAAGAATATAGAGGAAGAATTTCAAATCAAATAAAAAAATTAGGAAGTTCAGTAGACTTTACAAGAGAAAGATTTACTATGGATGCTGGACTAAATAAGGCAGTTAGAAAATTTTTCGTTAAATTATATGAAGATGGACTTATATATCAGGGAAATAGGATAATAAATTGGTGTCCTGAGTGCCAAACTGCACTATCTGATGCAGAAATAGAATATGAAGAACAGAAAGGATATTTTTGGCACATAAAATACCCTATAATAGGTACTGATAGATATCTTGAGATAGCAACTACAAGGCCTGAAACAATGTTTGGTGATACTGCAATAGCAGTTAATCCTAAAGATGAAAGATATAAAGATCTAGTTGGCAAAAAAGCACTGTTGCCAATAATAAATAGGGAAATTCCTATAGTTTCAGATGATTATGTTGATATGGAATTTGGAACAGGTGCAGTTAAAATAACACCAGCGCATGATCCTAATGACTATCAAGTAGGTAAGAGGCATAATCTTCCTGAAATTATAGTGATGAATGAAGATGGAACTATAAAACTTCCAGGCACAAAATATGATGGATTGGATAGATATGAAGCTAGAAAACTTGTTGTAGAGGACTTAAAACAGCAGGGATTTTTAGTTAAGATAAAGGAACATGTTCATAATGTAGGATGTCATGATAGATGTGGAACTACTGTTGAACCTATGCTTTCAAAACAGTGGTTTGTAAAGATGGAGTCACTTGCAAAACCTGCACTAGATGCCGTTAAAAATGGAAAGATAGAATTTGTACCTAAAAGATTTGAAAAAGTATATTTTAATTGGCTGGAAAATATTCATGATTGGTGTATATCAAGACAGCTATGGTGGGGACATAGAATTCCTGTATGGTATTGTAAAGACTGCGGAGAGATGATTGTATCTGTAGATGAACCAAAGAAATGTACAAAATGCGGTTCCGAAAATCTTGAACAGGATAAAGATGTTTTAGATACTTGGTTTAGTTCAGCACTTTGGCCATTTTCAACTCTTGGCTGGCCAGAAAATACAGAGGATTTGAAATATTTCTATCCTACAAACACTTTAGTTACAGGATATGATATCATATTCTTCTGGGTTGCAAGAATGGTTTTTGCAGGTCTTTACTGTATGGGTGACATACCTTTTAAACATGTACTTATACATGGTATAGTAAGGGATTCACAGGGAAGAAAGATGTCAAAGTCACTTGGAAATGGAGTAGATCCTATAGATGTAATAAGCCAGTATGGTGCAGATGCTCTTAGATTTACACTTATTACAGGTAATGCGCCTGGAAATGATATAAGATACTATCCTGAAAGAGTGGAAGCTTCGAGAAACTTTGCAAATAAAATATGGAATGCTTCAAGATTTGTCCTTATGAACATGGATGAAGACTTGATGAAAAAATATAGTAACTCTAAAAATTATACAGAAGCGGATAGATGGATACTTTCAAAATTGAATACACTTGTAAAAGAAGTTACAGATAATATAGATAAATTTGAACTTGGAATAGCATCACAAAAGATATATGACTTTATATGGGGAGAACTATGTGATTGGTATATAGAACTTGTAAAACCTGTAATGTATGGTGAAGATGAAGAGGCTAAAGGAGTTGCCTACAATGTACTTAATAAAGTATTAACTGTAAGCTTGCAACTTTTGCATCCTATAATGCCATTTATAACTGAGGAAATATATACTCATCTTTACAATAGAGAATACGAGTCTATTGCTATATCAAAGTGGCCTGAATATGATCCTTCACTTGAGGACAAAAAAGCTGAAGAAGATATGTATTATGTTATAGAGGCAATTAAGGCTATAAGAAATGTAAGGACAGACATGAATGTTCCTGCTTCAAGAAAAGCAAAGGTTATGCTTTATGTAAATGAAAAAGATGCAATAGAAGCTTTTAAAAATGGAGAGAATTATTTCAAAAAATTGGCTTCAGCAAGTGAAGTTGAGTTCTTAAATGATAAAAAGGAAGCACCAGAGAATGCAGTATCTAAAGTTACAAAGAGTGCTGAAATATTCATGCCATTGTTCGATTTAATAGATAAGGATAAGGAAATAGAAAGACTTAATAAGGAAAAAGATAAGCTTATAAATGAAATAAATAGAGTAGAGAAAAAGCTTAAAAATGAAAAATTTGTATCTAAAGCACCTAAAAAAGTTGTAGATGCTGAAAGAGAAAAAGGCAAAAAATATAAAGAAATGTATAAAAATGTTCTTGAAAGAATAGAAAGCTTAAATTAAGCAGGATGAAAAATTATGAATTATGAAGAAGCATTAAATTATATAGAGAGTACAGCTAAATTTGGAATTAATCTTGGACTTGAAAGAGTTCAAAAGATACTTGAAATTTTGGGAAATCCACAAAGAAAGATAAAGTCAATACACATAGCTGGCACCAATGGCAAAGGTTCTACTGCTGCAATGATTGCAGAGATGCTAAAAGAAAATGGATATAAGGTTGGGCTGTACACTTCTCCACATCTTGAAGTATTTGAGGAGAGAATACAGATAAATGGAGAAAAAATATCTAGAGATGATTTAGCACTTTCTGTAACAGAGGTTTCAAAAGCTGTGGAAAGAGTAATAGAACTTGGATATGAAAATCCTACTGAATTTGAAATAGAAACCTGTGCTATGTTCTATTATTTTCATATGATGAAAGTGGATTTTGCAGTAATAGAAGTTGGACTTGGAGGAAGACTTGATGCTACAAATGTAATGGAGCCCTTTTCTCCTGAATACGGTGGAGGAGTAATTTTAAGTGTGATAATGTCAATAAGCTTGGATCATATGAATATACTTGGAGATACTTTAGGTAAAATTGCATATGAAAAGGCTGGAATAGTAAAAGATAAAGTACCAGTTGTGCTATATCCACAAAAGCATGAGGCAGAAAAGGTAATAGAAGATATATGTAACACTTTTCATTCACCTATTATAAAAATTAAAAGGGACTCAGTTAAACTTTTAGATAAAAATAAATTGGATAGAAATAGTGATAGATATGTGCAAAATATTAAAATATCTCTAAGAGATAAAATATATAATATAAGGTTATCTCTTCTTGGAAAGCATCAGATGTTAAATTGTGCCTCAGCTATTGCCTCGCTGCTTCAAATTAAAGAATCTGGATTTCATGTTGACATGGAAAAATCAATTGAGGCATTGTCACATGTAAAGTGGATAGGAAGGCTTGAAGTATTAAAAAGAAACCCACTTACTATAATAGATGGAGCTCACAATATAGAAGGAATAAATACACTTAAAGAGAATATAGAAACTTACTTTAAATATAAAAATATTATTTTGATATTGGGTATACTTGAAGATAAGCAAGTTTATAAAATGGTAGAGATAATAGCACCTATTGCAAAAAGAGTTATATGTGTTACTCCAAATAGTGATAGAGGAGAAGACTTTTTAAAGCTCAATGAAATTGTATCTAAGTACAATAAAAATTCAGAAGCTATTCTAAGTTATAATGATGCATATAAAAAAGCCCTTTTATATGCAGATAAAGATGATATTATATTGATATCTGGATCTCTTTATATGATAGGAGATATGAGAAAAATTATTAAACAATAATATATTTTGCTGCTAACTTTTTAAAGTTAGCAGCTTTTGTCGTCGACCTCCAGTAGTGCAAAAAACCCGGGAGGTCGACAAATGATAAAATTAAGTAATTACAGGGGCTTATGAATTTCATTAATATATTGTTAACATATTGATATTTTTATAAGTCCTGCTATAATGGTACTTGGATGGGTTTTTAGACTACCTATAAGGAATTGAAACATTTTATAGCTTTTAGGCTTGCTGTATTCACTGCCTGTTTTTAGACTACCTATAAGGAATTGAAACGTTTTAGATGGCGTTCCACCTTTAAAAATAAATAAGTTTTTAGACTACCTATAAGGAATTGAAACATATTAGCATATTCTGACCGCCTTTGCCTAAATCCGTTTTTAGACTACCTATAAGGAATTGAAACTGTAATATTATTTCCTTGTGCTTGTCGAAAGTTTCTCGTTTTTAGACTACCTATAAGGAATTGAAACCTGGTTCAGTTACTTCCATAGGTGCTTTTGTATATAGGTTTTTAGACTACCTATAAGGAATTGAAACTTGATGGGGCGGATGGCAAAAGCATTACTTCAACAGGTTTTTAGACTACCTATAAGGAATTGAAACGAAGATGGTTCTATAGTGGACCCTGGAACTGCTGGAGTTTTTAGACTACCTATAAGGAATTGAAACGATAATATTGCAAAAATCATTTTAGATTCATTGAATGTTTTTAGACTACCTATAAGGAATTGAAACTTACTTGCTTCAATACCAGCTTCATTTAGTACATCGTCGTTTTTAGACTACCTATAAGGAATTGAAACAAGGTGAAGATAATGAGAATAATGAAGAATAAGCCAAGTTTTTAGACTACCTATAAGGAATTGAAACAGATATTCATAGATGAGTTTAATACATCAAAGCAGCGTTTTTAGACTACCTATAAGGAATTGAAACTTCAATGCTGCACTATCAGACAAATCTATATATTTATCAGTTTTTAGACTACCTATAAGGAATTGAAACTGTGTCATTTATTTTCCCTCCTTCCATTTCTTTTCAAGTTTTTAGACTACCTATAAGGAATTGAAACTTGGCCATACCAACTTTAGCTTGTTCTAATGTAATAGGGTTTTTAGACTACCTATAAGGAATTGAAACTTTCCCAATTCTGCTGCCCTATCTTCCATAGGACCAGTTTTTAGACTACCTATAAGGAATTGAAACCCGTATAATACTTTGTAATAGTCAAAATTTTTCTCGGTTTTTAGACTACCTATAAGGAATTGAAACCTATTTTCTTCTCCATAATTGTAAAGTCCTCATAATAGTTTTTAGACTACCTATAAGGAATTGAAACGGAACTATGACGTTTAAATTTTTTGCTATTTGTATAGTGTTTTTAGACTACCTATAAGGAATTGAAACATAGTTGCTACGGAGGATTCGAACTAAGCGAAATAGTTTTTAGACTACCTATAAGGAATTGAAACCACAAGACGACAGGGAAGTAAATATAACGTATGAAAAGTTTTTAGACTACCTATAAGGAATTGAAACTTTAAAGGCGGAAAATATGTAGGATATGCAAAAGGGTTTTTAGACTACCTATAAGGAATTGAAACTTCATTGGTGCAAAAATACTTCG
This sequence comes from Clostridium sp. cel8, assembly GCF_014050525.1. Classification (GTDB taxonomy): domain Bacteria; phylum Bacillota; class Clostridia; order Clostridiales; family Clostridiaceae; genus Clostridium_B. The sequence continues at coordinate 83,865 of NZ_JACGAG010000007.1, read as the reverse complement.
CCATATATAAATGTTTTTAGACTACCTATAAGGAATTGAAACCCCAATTTTTCAAACTCTTCAAACTTCTTAACAAAGTGTTTTTAGTCTACCTATGAGGAATTGAAACAAACAATATTATCTTATAAGTGGTAAAATTTTATATATAAAAGTTAAAAAAATAAAAAAATGTAAAAATACTGTTAATATGGAACCAAAATTGTTATAATTAATATTAAGAAGTGAAACAGTTGTTATGATAAAAAAGGGGAATTGTATATGTATATAAATGGAGTATATCTGTGGTATTATAACATTTGCAAGAGAGAACTGTGGCTTATGTCAAGAAAAATTGTACCTGATCAGCAGGATGAAAATATAGACATAGGTAGGTTTATACATAAAAAAACTTATAAAAGAAAGACAAAGGAAATAAGTTTTGGAAACGTTAAGTTTGATGTAATATTTAAATCGAAAAATAAGATGGTCATAGGTGAAACTAAAAAATCCTCTAGATATAGAATTGCGTCTAAATGGCAGCTTATGTTTTATCTGCGTACACTAAAAGAAGCTGGAATAACTGCAACTGGGCAACTTTTGTATCCTGAAGAGAGAAAACGTGAAGACGTTGTATTAGATAATGATTCAGAAAGTGAATTGAATAGAATGATTAATGATATAGAAAATATACTCTCATTTGAAAATCCGCCTAAAGTGAAAAAAATACCTTATTGCAAGAATTGTGCTTATAGGGAATATTGTTTTGCCTAAGTTGATATATTGGAGGAATTAAATTGAAAAAAGATATTTATATATTTAATGATGGGGAATTGAAGAGGAAAGATAATACTTTATATTTTGAAAGTCATAATAAAAAGAAATATATACCTGTAGAAGAAATAAATAATATATGGATATTTGGAGAGGTTACGGTAAATAAGAAATTTTTAGATTTTGCATCTCAAAAAGAAATATGTGTGCATTTTTTTAATTATTATGGATATTATACTGGAACATTTTATCCTAGAGAACATTATAATTCTGGATATGTAATACTTAAACAGTGTGAGTTCTACTTAGATTTTCAAAAAAGAATTAATCTTGCAAAGAAAATAATAGAAACAGCTGTATCAAATATACTAGTAGTGTTAAAATATTATAAAAGTAGGGGGATTGATTTAGAAATTGAAATTCAGGATATCTCAGTTAAATTAAAATCTATGGAAAGTACAGAAACTATAGAAGAACTCATGGCAGTTGAGGGAAATATAAGACAGGAATATTATACATGCTTCAATAAGATAATTAAAAATGATGAATTTAAATTTACTTATAGAAATAAAAGGCCACCTAAAGATAATATAAACGCACTCATAAGTTTTGGCAATTCGGTTATGTATTCCACAGTACTTGGAGAAATCTATCAAACACATCTTGATCCAAGAATAGGATATTTACATTCCACAAATATGAGAAGATTTTCCCTTAATTTAGATGTAGCAGAAATATTTAAGCCTATATTAGTAGACAGATGTATTTTCTTACTTTTAAACAGAAAGGTAATTACTAAAAAAGATTTTCAAGATGATTTTAATGGTATACTTCTGTCTGATGAAGGAAAGAAAAAATTTTTACAAGAATATAATAATAAACTTTATACTACTATAAAATATCCTTCATTGAATAAAGTTGTCAGTTATAAAAGACTTATTAGAATGGAACTTTATAAAATTCAAAAACACATTACCGAAGATGAAAAATACTGTGGATTTATAGCGAGGTGGTAAAATGTTTGTTATTTTGGTTTATGATTTTGGAGAAAAGAGAGTTGGAAAGGCACTAAAATTATGCAGAAAATATTTAACGTGGGTCCAAAATTCAGTATTTGAAGGGGAAATTAGTGGAGCAAATTTGAAAAAGTTAAAAATAGAAATGGATAAACTTATGGATAAAAGTGAAGATTCCGTTATAATATATAGATTCAACAGTGTCAGATATTCAAAAAGAGAAGAAATGGGAGTTATTAAGAATTCACAGGACTTGTTTATATAAAATTGTAAATTGGAGTTGATTATATATGAGACTTAATATAACTTTGGAGTTTGATGGAAATTTAAATTTGCCTATACAATATAATAATATAATGCAAGCAGTTATATTGAATTGGCTTGGTGATGAGAACTATCAAAAGTTTATACATGATGTTGGATTTAAATTTAAAAATAGAAAGTATAAGTTATTTACATTTTCAAAAATCTTTGGAAAATTTAAGATCAATAGAGAAAATAAAACTATAGATTTTTTCGATAATGCTAATTTTACTATTTCATCTTTGGAGGATAAATTTTTAAATTATCTTGCAGCAAATGTAATAGGAAAGGATAATTTCAAATTTGGAAATAATATAGTAAATATAAAATCTATACAAAGTATTTATAATAAGATTTCTAATAAGGAAAAAGTATATACTAGATCGCCTATAGTAGTATATAGCACTTTTAAGAATTATCTAGGAAATAAGACCTATTATTATAGTCCTTTAGAGCGTGAATTTAGCGAACTCATAAGAAAAAATTTAATACATAAGTATGAAGCATATTATGGACAATCTCCTAAAGATGATGAATTTTCTATACAAGCTATAAATCAGTCAAAACTTAAACAAAGAGTTGTATTATATAAAGGCTACATAATAAAAGGATGGGATGGGGAGTTTTTGATTCAGGGTTCAAAAGAGCTTATGAATATAGCATATAATGCAGGAATTGGTTCAAAAAATTCTCAAGGATTTGGATGTATAGAGATAAAATAGAATAAAAAGCAGGAATTTGAAAAAATATATAGAATTATTGTATATAGTTAATATTTATTATGAAAGAAGGTGATATAGTGCAGGAAGGTATAATGCAGATAGGAAGTGCAGTACTTTCTGGTGGGGATATACTTATGAGTTTAGTTCAAGAATTAAATGATACTAGAAAAAACAAGAAATTACATGTGCTTAAATTTAATTTTAATACTGAATCTAATGAATTGGATATTGATGTTACAGAAGAAATGGGAAAAAATACTGCGTTTAAATATCTATTTATAGGTAAATCTGGTGGTCCTGCATCACCACAATGGTTTTCATCTAGTACTACTGCAAATTATTTTCTCACAGAAACATTTTTTAACTTAAAAAATAAGGATTTTGGAGAAGATTTAAACTTCAAAATAAATAAAATATTTGAAAATTTTTATGTAGATTTAGGAGATCAAGTTAAAGATAAATATAGATATGCTTTAGATCTTAGAAAGTTCAACATATGTGATGAAAGTGTAGAGAAAATATATGAAGATTTAAAGAATGAAGGACTTGAGGATAAAAAAATTACGGATAGACTAGGAAAAATACTTGAGAAATATATAAAAGAAAAATATGATTTGAAATTTAATGAAATAGGGTTGTTCACTGTACTAATTGATAACGTTCCTTTAAGTGATTATGAAGAATATAGAGAACAAGTAAAATTTGAAAAATTAAAGACAAAATCTAAAAAATCTAAAAAAACTAATAATAATGTACAAAAATACTGTTCTATGTGTGGTAGTACTAAAAATTTAACAGATGATATGACACCAATTCAGATAAAATTCTATACTACAAATCAAATTATATTTAGTAGCAATTTAAATAGAAAAAATTATTATAAAAATATGATATTATGCCAGAGTTGCTTGAATAAGTTAATAGCTGGTGAATCATATGTAAAAAATAATTTAAGTACTAATCTTTCAGGATTCAAAGTATATTTAATACCCCATTTTGTTTATGGAAAACCACTTGAAAAGGAAGAGCTTGATTACATATCTGAAAATGTAAAAAATTCTTTTAATACTGTAAAAAATTTTGATAGTATAAAAGATCTTAAAGAAAAAGCTCAATATTCTCTTGATATTAAAGATTATAAAACTTTTTATCTCTTGAATTTAATATTTTATAAAAGTGCTCAGGCTTCAACTAAGGTTCAGAAGTTAATAAAAGATGTAGATCCTTCTATTTTTGGAGAAATAAATTTTAACTCAAATAAGGTTTTTAATATTGCAAAAGGTTTATTCGGTGATAGATGGAAAACTCGATTAGGACTTGAAAATATATATTATCTTGTTCCTATAAAAATTGTAAAGGGAGAACCAAAGCAATACAGAAATTTACTTTCAATATATGATGCTATATTTACACATAGAAATATACAAAAGAATATGATAGTAAATAATCTTATAAAATCAGTTCAGATAATATATTTTGGGAAAGAAGGATTTAATGTAAATCCAAAAAACAATTCTATACATAGGACTGTTTTAAATGGGAATTTGTTTATTAAGTTTATGAAATTTATGGGATGTATTAAGGAGGAAAAAGCTATGAATGTAGAAAGCTTGAAACTGAAAGATGATATTAAAGAATATATTAAAAAAATGGAGTATGATGAAGAGGAAACAGCTATGTTTTTGCTTGGATATCTTATAGGTGAGATTGGAAATGCCCAATATAAAAGACTTCACAAAAGTGACCAAAAATCTGAAAATGATTCAGATGTAAAAAAGCCTATATTAAATAAACTCAATTACAGTGGAATAGATAAAAGCAAAATAATAAGACTTACTACAGAAGTTTTTGGAAAGTTAGATCAGGAAAAAATAAGGCAATACAATGAAGTGATTTTTAGTGAATATAAAAGACTTATAGATTCCAATATTAAAACCTGGAAAATGAATAAGCAGGAAAATTTATTTTATATACTTTCAGGTTATAGTTATGATACAACAAAGGCAATGTTAAATAATAAAAAGAAAGAGGTAGTTTAAATGAATAATAGTGAAATATTATATCTTTATGATGCTAAACTTTCAAATCCAAATGGTGATCCGGATGAAGAAAATAGACCAAGAATGGACTATGAAAGAGAAATAAATTTAGTATCAGATATTAGACTTAAAAGGTATGTGAGAAATTATTTAATGGATAATGGATATAAGGATAATGTATTTGTGAGAAAACTAGAAGATAAATCAGTAACTCCTGAAAAAATAATAGGAATTTTGAAAAATAATGATGTTGATACTATACTTGATGAACTTATAGATGTTAGATTATTTGGTGCAACTATTCCTATAAAGAAAGATAACAAAACTTTTATAGGACCTGTACAGTTTAACTGGGGATATTCTCTTAATAAAGTGGAACTTATGGAAGCAAGTATAACGTCACACTTTTCATCAGGAGAGAGAAATAGCCAGGGAACAATAGGAAAAGATTATAGAGTTAAGTATTCTTTTATAGCATTTTCAGGAGTTATATCAGGAAAAAGAGCAGAAAAGACAAGACTTAGAGAAGAAGATGTAGCTTTACTTGATGAAGCTATGAGATACGCAATACCTGAACTTGCAACTAGGAGTAAAATAGGTCAGTATCCAAGGCTTTACATGAGAGTTGAATATAAGGACAGTAAAACTGTACTTGGAGATTTTAGAGATTATGTAAAATTAATTAGTGAAAATGAGAGTATAAGAGGAATAAATGAATGTTATTTAGATGTAGAAGAACTTATAAGATTTTTAAATAATCATAAGAATAAGATATTAAAGATTCATTATTTTAAAGATGAAAATCTTAGAATAGTAAAGGGAAAAATACCAGTAGAATTTCAGGAGGCATTTAGTGATTTCACTTTAGAAGAGGTTAAATAGGAGGTAGAAATGGATATATTAATATTTGATTTAAAGGGCAAGTTTGCCCATTTTAGAAAATTTTATACGAATTCTTCTTCTTTAACCTACTCTGTTCCACCAAGAACTACAATAGAGGGAATAATAGGAGCTATACTTGGTATGGAAAGGGATAGTTATTATGAGGTAATGTCTAAAGATGCAGTTAAAATTGCACTTAGAAAGATGTCTAAAACATATAAAATAATGCAGACTGTAAATTATATTAAAGTTACTAGTGAAAAATATTTAATAGATCCTAAAGAACACACGCAGATTCCCTTTGAGATAGTAACTTCAGATGAAATGATTATTTATAGAGTGTATGTTAGTTCGGATAATAAAGAAATTATGAATAAACTTGAATATAGTATAAAGAATAAAAGCTTTGAGTATACTCCATATTTAGGTGCAGCTCCTTTTAATTGTAGTATTAATTTTGTAGGAAAAGCTTCTGGAGAATATACTGAAAAGGAAAATTTTCAGGAGATAAGTTCCCTTATAAATTCAGATTATATATGTAATGGTGGAATTGACTTAAATAAAAAAAATTTATTTTTAGTAAAAGAAAAAATGCCTTCAGATTTTCTAAAAGATAGGATAATATATGAAGTCAATTCCTATATATTTGATGAAAATTGCCAGAGTATAAATGTTAAACTTAATTGTAAAAGTGTAAATATAAAATATAATGAAGTAAATGAAAATATAGTTTTCATGTAATGGAGGCATTTTATGGAATTTTATTCGCATAATAGTCCGTTGAAAAAGATGGTAACTCACTTAACTGAAGTAAAGTTAATTAGTGAAAATATGGTTCCACCTGAACTAAATAAAGTAAATGAAATTATAAGTATAACCCATGACTTTGGAAAGTATACTACATATTTTCAAAATTATCTTTTAAAAAATGATCAAACATGTGGCGAACTTAAAAATCATGCTTTTATATCAGCTATTCTTGCAGCATATATTTGCTTGAATGTTTTTGGGGATAAGAGTAATTATCCACTTATTGCATATAATTGTGTTGTTCACCATCATGGAAGTTTAAAGAATCCAGAAATAAATTTACCTTCTCAAATAAGATGTATAGATGAATATGATGATAGTCCTTATTTTATTCAAAAAGTAAAAGAGGCACAAAAACAATTAGAAAACATTAAAAAGAATAAAAATAGTATAATTGAAGATTATGAAAAATTAAATTATGGAAAGTATGTAAGAAGTTTTTTGGAAAAAGATTCTTTTGATGATGTATTATTAAGTATTAGAAAAATTGATTTTAAATTAGATATGAAAAATAAAAGTGAGGATATATATTTTGTGCACCAAATGTTATATTCTGCACTTATATCAGCGGATAAACTTAGTGCATCAAATACAAAACTACCGGATATAAAGTTTGCAAGTTATGAGAGTTTAGATGAAGCAAGAATTGATAAATGTTCAGATATAACTAAAGATATAAATAAAATAAGAAGATCTATATTTTCTGAAGTAAATAAAAATATAGAGAAAATGTATAATAAAAGTGATATATTTTCTATAACTGCCCCTACTGGAACAGGTAAAACCTATACTGGATTTTTTGCCGCTTTGAAGCTTAATCAATTATTAGGTGAAAATAGAAAAATAATTTATTCTCTGCCATTTACATCTATAATAGAACAGAATTATAAAGTCATTTATGAATTATTCAAAAAAGTAGATGGTTTTAAGGATGAAGACAGTACATATATAATAAAACATCACAATCTGTCAAATGTAGATTATAATTCAAGGGATAATAATTATGATCTAGATCAAGCTGAAATTCTAATTGAAAATTGGAACAGTGGAATTGTTATAACAACTTTTGTACAATTATTTCAGACACTTATTGGTACTAGAAATAAGATGTTAAAAAAATTTGATTCTATAAGAAATTCCATAATTATTTTAGATGAAATTCAGGCTCTTGATATTAAATATTATAAATTAATAGATAATATTTTAAGGTGGAGTTGTAAATATCTAAATTGTAAAATTATATTTATGACAGCTACAAAACCTGTAATTCTAAAAGATGCAATAGAATTGCTTGAAAATAATAGAAAGTACTTTAATTATTTCAATAGAACAAGATTAATTATTGATATGAAACCTAAAACAATTGAACAGTTTTTAGAAGAATTTAATGATAAAATTGAAGATAAATCCTATCTTATAGTTTGTAATACAATTTCTCAATCTTTAAAGATATACAATAAATTGAAGCTATTGAATAGAGAAGTTATTTATTTGTCTACTAATTTATTGCCTGTGCATAGAAGAAATATAATTAAAAGAGTAAGGGATAAGCTTAAATCAGGTGAAAAATTAATACTTGTATCCACTCAGGTAGTAGAGGCAGGTGTAGACTTGGATTTTGATACTGTAATAAGAGATATAGGTCCACTTGATTCTATAATTCAGTGTGCTGGAAGAGGAAATAGAAATTTTGAGAAAGATTTGTGTAATGTTTATGTTAATCTAATGGTAAATGAAAATAATAACTCTTTTGGTTCTATGGTTTATGGAAAAACCTTGATTAATATAACTAAAGATATTTTTCGTGGTTCAGAGTTTATATATGAAAATAGTTATTTTGAATTGATACAAAAATATTTTGAAAGGGTAGATAGCAATGTGGAAAATGAGGATGCTTCAAATGGCTTTTTAAAATCTATAAAAAAGTTGCATTTTGGCGGTAAAGGCTATGAATACGATATTGATAAATTTTCCTTAATTAAGGACAATCCAAATTATGTAGATGTATTTTTTAGGATAGATGATGAAGCTGAAAAAACCTATAAAAAGTTTTTGAAAATGATAAAAGAGAATAATATGAAGAAAAAGAGAAAAATTTATCTTGAAATAAAAAATAAAATAAGAGATTACACCTTATCACTTCCTATAAAAATAATTAGAGATAAATTTGAAGGAAAGTTTATTATGAATGTACCTATTGAAGTTTGTGATTTTTATTATGATAAATATACTGGTTATAAAAGAGATGAAAATGATACTTTCATGGTGTTTTAAGATATTATAAAAAAGCCCTCCACTTCATCATTATAAGTAGAGGGCTTAAGTATGCTGTAATTTTAAGAAATCTGTTTGTCTTCAGTTGAGTCTGAATCTTGCTTAGAATCTTTTTCTACCTTCTCCATTTTTGATATTGATACTTCATAAGCAGTCTTTTTTATTGTTTCAACATCGGATATTTTCTTTTGATATTCTCTGCTTTGAAGTCTTCCCCAAATTTTTATATTATCCCCAACTTTCAAGGTTTTGCAAAATCTTGAATTCCTTCCCCAGGCTATAGTTGGTATGTAGTCTGATTTATTATAAGCTCTATTTACAGCAAGTAGCATATCGGATATTTCTCTTCCAAATGGAGTAGTTCTGTAAACTGGATCTTTACATATAAAGCCATCAAGAAAAATCTGATTTGGATTTTTACTTTTTTCAGTGCATAAGCTAATATTTCTAGTAAAGACAGTTAGAATAAGTCTATTGGCTCCATCTACAAATTTATTATATGACCTCAATTGTCCTTCAATAATTACTTGAGTTCCTATTTTTATATCTATATCATTTATCAATCTTTCTGAAATAGTTACAAATAGTGTATCCTTTGTTTCACTTAATCTAGGAACTTCAATATAAAAGTTATAAAAACCTTCTCCATACATTTGATGACTAAACATAAGTTCAGAGATAACTTCCCCCTCTAGATAAATCTTGTTGTTAAACATAAGATTCTCCATTTAAACCCCTCTTTCCATTAGTTTTGAATTAATTCATCTTACATATAATTATTCATTTATAATACAAAATATACATATATAAGCATATTTTAGTTTTTTATTTTATGATAACATATTCTGTATAATTATAATACATATATCAGCATTATTTGGATGAATTTCCAATTTGGTTTCCCAAATTATCTATAGTGTAGTTGCTTTTATATATTAAGTTTCCAACTGTAACAAATTTATAGCCTTGACTTTTGAGCTTCTCAATTATTTTTGGCAAATTTTCAGGAGTGTATCTTGCACTTGTATGAAATAGCAATATGGAGCCAGGTTTTGTGTTCTTAATTACACGGTCATATTCTATATCGGCACCTTTTTCCATCCAATCTGCACTGTCTGCATCCCATTGTATACAATAGTATCCAGCATCTTTTACTGTGTCTATTACAAAGTTATTATAAGCGCCTTCGGGACACCTAAATAATTTGGTGCCTTTTCCTGTTATCTGTCTTATTCTAGCATCATTTATATTTATATCTTCTAGAATTTTGCCTTTTGTAAGCATAGTCATATTTGGGTGTCTATTTGAATGATTACCTATTTCATGACCACTTTTAGATAGTTGTTTTAGCATATCTGGATATTTTTTTATCCAGTCCCCAACTACAAAGAAAGTTGCTTTTATATTGTATTTGTCTAGTATTTTTAGTATTTCCTCTGTGTGTTCTTCTTCTCCAAGACTTACGTCGAAAGTTATAGCTACCTTTTTTTCCTTTGTATTTACATGATATATAGGTAATTTTCTATTGGAATTTAAAAATACACCTGTAGAATTATAATTAGTATACAGGGAAAAGATGGCACCGATAAAGATGAACATACAAGTTAAAGATATTTTTAACAGTACTTTTTTTTTCAATAATCTACCTCCAAAATTGTTCCTATAATTTTATATAGTATTTTACTTCATTAAATATTACACTAAATAGAAATTATATAAACATTAAAGTAGAAAATGAAATTACATCTTTATTTATTTTGGTAATTTTATGTTATAATTATTAATAAAGTTATTAAAATTAAATTTTAATGGGGTGGATGTTAATGTCTGAAAATACTTTAGAATTAGCAGAAAACAAACTTCTTTTATTATATATTTTAAAAAAAATAAGAATTCCAGTATCAAATAATAAGATTACGCAAATAGTACTTGAAAATAATTTAATAAATTATTTTGTACTGCAGCAATATATAGATGAGCTTTTAACTTCTAAATTTATTGCATATATCAATCCTAAAGTAAATCATAATATAGGCATTACTAAAAGCGGTATACAAGTTTTAAAATTATTTCAATCTATGATTTCCCAGGAAAAAATAGATACAATAGACAAGTACTTAAAAAAGCAATTAAAAAGTATAAAGGAAAATATCTCGATTAATGCAGATTATATATGTCAAAATAAGAATACCTTTATTGCTGATTTAAGTGCTACAAGAGATGATACTATTCTAATAAATATAAAGTTAGCTGTGGAGTCGGATAAAGAAGCCAAAAAGTTATGCGAAAAATGGAGAAATAGTCATTCTGATATATACTACAATATTATTCAAATGCTTTTAGAAAATTAAGTTACCTTATTATCATACCAGTAGGTTCATTCCCTATAGGTATGAATTCTTTTTTATTATTTTCAATGTTAAATTTTATAAGAATGTTATTATAATTGTCCCCAATATACAAATGTCTATCATATTTTAATATTCCTGCAGGCATTCCTCCTACAATTATATTTTTACATTCTTTATAGTTGTTTATATCTACTATACTCACGGTTCCATCACCAAAATTTGATGTAAAACAATACCTACTGTTGCAGTATATATCTAAAGGAGAGTTGCCTACAACTATTCTGTTTATGATTTTGTAATTTTTAAGTGAAAGTACAGATATACTTCCTCTGGATTCTGAACCTAGGTTGCTTTCACATACTATTATATGTTCACCATCTACTGTAAAGATTGCTTTTGTAGGATAAGAACCTACTTTTATGTTTTTTATATTTGAAGTATCATCGCAGTCTATAAGAGTAACTGAGTTACTTTGCATATTGCTAACTAAAAGTATCCTTCTTTTTAAATTAAGACATATGCTGTGGGGAAGATTACCACAAGGTATCTGCTCTAGTATTTTTTTATATTTAAGATCAAATACTATTAAGCTATTTGAATCGCTGCATATTATATATGCTTTATTATCTAAGGTGACTATATCATTACAATGAGCACCTATATAGTAACTTTCTTCTTCAGTGTCAGTTTTTATATCTATTATTGATATACTGTTTGCATAATTATTTGCCGTTATGATTTTATCATTTCTATTGCAAATTCCATGGGGTCCTATTTTGTAGGAAAAGTCCCTTGCTTTGAGATAGATTTTGTTTTTTAGCTTGAAGTCAATTAAATCGACTTTTGCTACAAAGTCAGAAGAAGTACTGCATATATATAAGCTGTTCATATCTTCACCCCCTACAACTATAATATGAATATCTGTTGAAAAGTTTAATGATAAAGTAAATTTATTTTATGCATGTATTGTCTAATTGTTTTAGATTATATATAATGAAGTTTATAATTGATAGTATAAAATATTAAAAGGTAAGGTGATAAGTATGTATAGTTATAATCCTAAAGGAGTATGTTCAAGACAGATAAAATTTGATGTAATAGACAATAAAATTAAAAATGTGAGTTTTGTAGGAGGATGTGACGGAAATTTACAGGGAATTTCAAGACTTGTAGATGGAATGGATGTAAAAGATGCTGTGGAAAGACTTAAGGGAATTTCCTGTGGAAGAAAGGGAACATCATGTCCTGATCAATTTGCAAAAGCAATAAGCAGTTTAGTTTTAAAGAACAATATGTGTAATGCAGAAAAATAATATTTAATTCATTTATAGGAGGATATGTTGTGGAGAATTTAATATCTAATAATGTGAAGAATATCAAAATATCTGGCATAAGAAAATTTTTTAATAAAGTTCAGAAATATCCAAATGCTGTGTCATTAACTATTGGGCAACCTGATTTTAATGTACCTAATGGTATAAAATCAGCTATGATAAAAGCTATATCAGATAATAAAACTGGCTATACATCAAATGCAGGCATAGTTGAACTTAGACGTGAAATATCAAATTATTTGAGATCACTAAAGATAAATTATAATCCAGATGAAATTTGTATTACAATAGGTGGAAGCGAAGGACTTATGGATGCCTTTTGTGCAATTATAAATAGTGGAGATAAGGTTCTTATACCTACTCCTGCATATCCTGCCTATGAAAGTTGCGTAAACATAATTGGAGGAGAAGCTATAAACTACAAATTAAAAGATGATTTTTCCATTGATTTTGAAGATTTAGAGAATAAAATTGAAAAAGAAAAGCCCAAAATACTTGTTTTATCATATCCTTGCAATCCTACAGGTGCTATACTTTCTGAAAAAGACAATGTAAAATTGCATAAATTAATTGAAAAAAATCATATTATTACAATAAGTGACGAAATGTATGCATCTCTTTGTTTTTATGGAGATTATTATTCTGTAGCACAATTTCAAGATATAAAAGATAAAGTTATAGTAGTTGGCGGATTTTCAAAAATGTTTTCTATGACAGGACTTAGAATAGGATATGTATGTGCAGATAAGAAGTTTACAGATCAAATAATGAAAGTACATCAGTACAATGTGTCATGTGCACCATCTATAGTGCAGTGGGGTGCTCTATATGGTCTTAAAAATTGTATGAAAGATGTAGAGTATATGAAAAATAAGTTTATTGAGAGAAGAGATTATCTATACAGTAGATTGAAAAATATGGGGTTAGACGTAAATCTTCCTATGGGAGCTTTCTATATGTTTCCCTCTATAAAAAAATTTGGTATTTCAAGTGAAGAATTTTGTGAAAGACTTCTTGATGAAGCAGGAGTGGCTATTGTGCCAGGGTCTGCTTTTGGATATGGTGGAGAAGGATATATAAGAATATCCTATGCCTCAAGTATAGACAAGCTTAAATTAGCAGCAGATAGAATGGAAAAGTGGATATCAAAGCTCTAAAAGGCAATTTTCAAAAGAAAATTGCCTTTTAAAATTTAGTTGTTATTTGAAATTACATCATCCATAGAATACATTCCAGCTTCTTTTTTATACATGAATTCACATGCCTTTAAAGCACCTACAGCAAATACCTCTCTTGATATTGCAGTATGCTTTATTTCTATAGTTTCACCTTGACCTGCAAATATTATAGAATGTTCACCTACTATGCTGCCACCTCTTATAGAGTGGATACCTATCTCGTTTTTACTTCTCTTTTTAATTCCATTACGACCATTTACAAACTCAATGTCATCGTCTATTGATTCTTTTATTGAATCTGCAAGCATTAGAGCAGTTCCACTTGGTGAGTCAACTTTTTGATTGTGGTGTGCTTCTACTACTTCAATGTCGAAATTTTTATAGAGGTATGATGATATATTTTTTAAAATTCCATTTATAACATTTATACCTATAGACATATTTGCCGAGCGAAATAGAGGAATTTCATGGGATGCAGCTTCAATTTCCTTTATTTGATCGTCACTGTATCCAGTAGTGCAAAGTACTAGTCCTAATTTCTTCTCTTTAGCATATTTAATAAGAGAACTTAGTGAATCTGGTCTTGAAAAATCTAGTATTACATCTGAAGGTATATCACAATCCTCTATGGAAGAAAATACAGGATAGTCATTAGGAGAAACTTTTCTATCTACACCGGCAACTATAGTTACATCTGTGCTATCTTTTGCTAGATTTGATATTACTTTTCCCATTTTTCCGTTACATCCATTTAATATGATTTTAATCATTTAGTACACCTCTTAATAATCCATAGTTTTTTAGTTCTGATTTAAGAATTTCAAGATTCTCAGGAGACATTTTGCAAAGTGGAAGTCTTAAATTTCCTACATTTTTTCCAACAAGATTTAATGCAGTTTTTATAGGAATAGGATTTGTTTCTATAAAAAGTGATTTTATTAGAGGAAATAGATCAAGTTGAAGCTTTAAAGCAGTTTCTATATCCCCATCAAAGAATGACTGGCACATTCGTTGCATATCAGAAGGAACTATATTTGCAGCTACTGAAATTACTCCTAAACCACCTAAAGCTAGAATTGGAACAGTTTGATCATCATTTCCTGAATAAATGTCAATTTTATCTCTGCAAAGTGATTTCATATATGCAATTTGGCTTATATTACCGCTTGCTTCTTTTATAGCAACTATATTCTCAAATTCACAGAGCTTTTGTAATGTTTTTGGAAGTACATTTAAACCTGTCCTACCCGGAACGTTGTAAACAATTATAGGAGTGTTTACACTGTCATTTATTGCTTTAAAATGCTCTATAAGGCCTTTTTGGGTTGTCTTATTGTAGTATGGAGTTATTACAAGTAAACCATCAACTCCTGCACTTTCTGCCCATTTGCTCATATAGATTGCATCAGCAGTACAATTGCTACCTGTACCTGCAATTACAGGTATTCTTTTATTTACTGTATCTACAGTGAATTTTATTGTCTTTTTACGTTCTTCTACTGTCATAGTTGAAGCTTCACCGGAAGTACCACAGACTATTATAGCTTGTGTACCTGATTTTATATGCCATTCTAAAAGCTCTTCTAATTTATTGAAATCTACAGAATCATCCTCCTTGAAGGGTGTTACAATGGCAACACCTGATCCTTTAAATAAACTCATAAAAACACCTCATTTTAAATTTATATAAATTATAATAAAAATAAATATTGCTATTTGTTCTTTATAATACATTCAGCAATTTCTACTGCATTTGAAGCAGCACCTTTTCTTATGTTGTCAGCTACTACCCACATATTTAATCCATTTTCAATACTGAAATCACGTCTTATTCTACCTATGAATACTTCATCGTGACCTTCTGCATCTATAGGCATTGGATATACTAGATTTTTAGGATCATCTTTTAAAATAAGTCCTTCAGTATTTTTGAAAAGTTCAAATACATCATCTAATTTAAATTCACTTTGAAGTTCTACATTTATACTTTCACTATGACCATAAAAAACTGGAACTCTTGCTGTTGTAGCGGTTATTTTTAAGCTGTCATCATGAAGGATCTTTCTAGTTTCGTTAATCATTTTCATCTCTTCTTTTGTATAACCATTATCTAGGAATACATCTATATGAGGAAGTATATTTCCTGCTATAGGATATGGAAATTTTTTTGGAGGTTCATTTTTGTATCCATTAGCTAAATCATTATATCCACCTAATCCTGCACCTGAAACAGCTTGGTAAGTTGAATATACTATTCTCTTTATTCCATATTTATCTTGTAGAGCTTTAAGTGGAAGCATGGCTTGTATAGTAGAACAATTAGGATTTGCAATTATGCCTTTGTTCCAAGATATATCCTCTGGATTTACTTCTGGAACTACAAGAGGAATGTCTTTGTCCATTCTCCAACAGCTGCTATTATCAATTACAGTTGCTCCATAATTTGCAAATATAGGGGCATATTCTTTACTTACAGAGGCACCAGCAGAAAAAAGAGCTATTTCTATTTTTTTATTTTTTATATTATCCTCTTTTAATTCTTCTACTGTGAAATCTTTTCCTTTAAACTTGAGTACCTTACCAGCGGATTTAGAAGAAGCAAATAGATATAGGTTATCTATTGGAAAATCTCTCTCTTCCAGTACTTTTAGAAATGTTCTTCCTACCATTCCAGTACATCCAACTACTGCAACATTGTATTTCATTTAATAATCACTCCTTAGTATTGTTTATCTGTAATGTTTATGCTGTTATTGAAAATTTAATAATTTTTATACTATTACATAAATATGCCAATAAATAAAATAAGCTAATAATTATTTTGTTTACAATATTATATTTTAAATATGTTTCACATTCAATACTACAAGTATAATTATACTAACTATTTTACAGTAAAATTTTGAAATTTCATAAGCGAAATAGGTAGTAATTTAAAAAATAAAGTTATTTATTTTATATTTGTAGTAGTTATGATAAAATATATTAAAATCAACGGTGAATTGATATTTATATAAAATTTAAGCATAACAGATTATAAAATAAAGTTAATTTTAGAATATTACTTGAAGTATAAATCTCACTTTTCAGGAAAAAATAATTTATATGAAATGGGGAGGATTGAATATGTCAAAAACACCGTTGAAAAAAATAATAAAAGCTAAATTAAAATCAAATAAAAAATTAACAGAGGCTGAAAAGTTGAGAGAAAAATTAAAATATGAAATAGCAGAGGAACTTGGACTAGGAGAAAAAGTAAGTAAATATGGTTGGAGTGGATTAACTGCTGAGGAAACTGGAAGAATTGGAGGAATGATGACAAAGAGAAAAAAAGAACTTAATATACCTAAAAATGAAGTTATAATAGAAAATGAAAAAAGACAAAAAAATTAACTTATTTTGTGGAAGGTAAGAACATGGAATGCTATAATAATTTTGCATATATATATGATTATTTAATAAATAGAGATGTAGACTATAAAAGATGGGCTCATAAAATTATTGAAATTTATAAAAAATATAACAATACAAATTCCAGTTATTTAGATATTGGATGTGGTACTGGAAATCTTACAGAGAACATAGCACCAAATTTTGAAGATGTATGGTGTGTTGATTTATCTAGTGATATGCTTTCAGAGGCAGAAATAAAGTTTAGAAATAAAAATATTAAAGCAAAACTTATAAATCAAAATATGGTAGATTTGAATTTGAATAGACAATTTGATTTAGTAACTTGCTGCTTAGATTGTATAAATTATATTCTTGATGAAAAGAGTTTAGTAAAATATTTTAAGGCTGTTTTCAATCATTTGAAACAGGAAGGTATATTTGTATTTGATATAAATTCTTACTATAAGCTCACAGAAATACTTGGTGAGAATTTGTATGACTATGATGATGAAAAAGTTACTTATATATGGGATAATAAGTTGGAAAATGAAATTGTAGATATGTACCTTATATTTTTTATAAAAGAAGGAAACATATATAAGAGATTTGATGAGCATCATAGAGAAAGAGCTTATAAAAGCAGTTATATAGAGGAAATCCTCTTAAAATGTGGATTTACTATATTGGAAAAATTAGATAATTATGAAGATAAACCTCCAGAAGGAGATTCCAAAAGAATAGTTTATGTATTGAAAAAAGGAGATAGCTAGAATGAAAGATAAATTAGTACGAGCTGTAGCTTATAATGGAAATATTAGAATAATTTCAGCTACTACTACAGAACTTGTTGATAAAGCCATAAAAATACATGGATGTTTACCTACTGCATCTGCTGCACTTGGAAGAATGCTAACAGCAGGAAGTCTTATGGGAACAATGCTTAAGTCAGAAAGTGATAGTCTGACTATAAAAATAGCTGGCGGTGGACCTGCAAAAAGTGTAATTGTAGTTGCTTATCCTAATGGAAATGTAAAAGGCTATATAGGAAATCCTAAAGTAGATCTACCTCCAAATGATAAGGGAAAATTAGATGTAGGTGGAGCAATAGGAAGAGAAGGTAATTTAACTGTAATAAGAGATATGGGACTTAAAGAACCTTATATGGGACAGGTACCTATAGTTACAGGTGAAATAGGAGATGATTTAGCTTATTATTTTGCTATATCAGAGCAGACACCTTCTGTTGTAGCTTTAGGTGTGTTAGTAGATGTAAATTTGAGCATAAAAGCTGCAGGTGGATTTATAATTCAAGTGATGCCTGGCAGTGAAGAAGGTGTGGCTGATATAATAGAAGATAAAATGAAAAATGTATCTTCTGTAACAGATATGATAGTTAAAGGAATGGATGCAGAAGATATTATAAAAAATATATTTGGCGATGTAGATGTCAATATACTAGATAAATTAACACCAAAATTTAGTTGTAATTGTTCAAAAGAGAGAGTTGAGAGGGCACTTATAAGTATAGGTAAAAAAGATCTTCAAGAGATATATGATGATGGAAAGACAGAAGAGTTAAAATGTAATTTTTGTGGCAAAAGTTATGAGTTTACTCATGAACAAATTGGAGAACTACTAAAAAATATTTAAAAAAGTTAAGATAATGTATTGACAATATGTATATTACCTTATATAATATTAATTGTTGTTGCGACAACAACATGGGCAAGTGAGTTAGGGCGCATAGCTCAGCTGGGAGAGCATCTGCCTTACAAGCAGGGGGTCACAGGTTCGAGCCCTGTTGTGCCCACCATATTATATGAGATAAGGCCCAGTGGCTCAGTTGGTTTAGAGTGCCGGCCTGTCACGCCGGAGGTCGAGGGTTCAAACCCCTTCTGGGTCGCCAAAAGTGGCCAGATAGCTCAGTCGGTAGAGCAGAGGACTGAAAATCCTCGTGTCCCTGGTTCGATTCCTGGTCTGGCCACCAATTACTGATGCGGGAGTGGCTCAGTGGTAGAGCGTCACCTTGCCAAGGTGAACGTCGCGGGTTCGAATCCCGTCTTCCGCTCCAAGTTAAAGTAAAATTAAAAATTTTATTAGCATATATGGCGCTATAGCCAAGTGGTAAGGCAGAGGTCTGCAAAACCTTTATCTCCAGTTCAAATCTGGATGGCGCCTCCAAGGATAAAACCTTGAAAGTTAATTCTTTCAAGGTTTTTTGTGCGTGTTTTTATTTTTCAGAGAAAGTAAGTGCTAAAGTTATATTAGTAGATGTCTTAATTTGTTGAAAATTTAGAATTATATTAAGCAGTTGGATAAATTTAATACAATCATTGCGAAAAATATTTAACTATTTTATAATTTATGTATAATTACAGAAAAGAGGTAATAATTATGTTAACAAAAAATGCACAAGAATTTAAAGAGTTTTAAAAACTAAAGGTATGAATTTCGATTTTGTAGAAACTGATGAAGGGGATATTTTACTAGAAAATTGTTATGACAATAATTTTGGGAATGCTCCAAGTTATGGATGAAGAGTATCCTGGATTAATGAGGGTTATGTGGTCTTAAAAATATATAATAAAAAAGTTAAACTATAAAAGTAGCTTAGCTTTTTTTTATTATCCTGAATATAGAGTTTAAAGATGCAGAATTAGTATACATAATATTAAGAATGTTAGACGTTGAAGAATTACATGTAAAAGAGGAAGATAATGAAAATTTAGAAAATAAAATTATTCCTAATTATGATGAATATACTGTTGATAATAGAGTAGAACATTCATTGTATGAAAATTTCACACATATAAGACTATTTGGATTTAAAATTAATAATAATAGGTTGATTGAAGGGAGGACTTGGCAGGAAATACTTATAAAAACTTCGGAATTTCTTTTTAATAAAGATAGCAAAAAATTTATTTCTTTTGAGAATAATAAAAATATGAATGGCAAGAAAAATAAATATTTTTCAAGTAAGCCAGAAGGTATAAGGAAACCAGAATTAGTAGCAAATAGCATTTATATTGAAACTAATATGAGTGGTAATTCTGTTAGAAATTTAATTATAAAGATGCTTAAACAATATGGTATTAAAGTAAGTGATTATAAAGTCTATTTTAGGGCTGATTATTCTAGAATAAACAGGGAATAAATTTATGTAGATAATACAAACTGGAGATTAGTGTGTGAAGATTGAATGGAGTGATAAAATAAATATAACTAAAGAACAATGGAAAGAAATATTTTTAAATGAAAATATAGTAAAAGATTTCAATAGGGATTTAATTTTAAGTAAGTATAAATCTATTTTGAAATAAAATTACCTACTTTAACTTTTCATGAACATAGATAGAAAAAGGTTTATATTAGTACTTTATTAGGATATAATATAAGAAAAAATTATAGAGGTAGGTTTTATTATGAAAATATTGGTTACAGGATTTGATCCATTTGGAAATGAAAAAATTAATCCTGCATTTGAGACTATTAATAGATTAAATGATTTAATAGATGGTGCCCAAATAATAAAATTACAAGTTCCAACAGTATTTAACAAATCCATAAAAGTTGTAACAGAAAAAATTGCTGAAGAAAAGCCAGACGTTGTTTTATGTCTAGGACAGGCATCTGGCAGATACACAGTTACAGTTGAAAGAGTTGCCATCAATATAGATGATGCTAGAATTCCAGATAATGAAAATAATCAGCCAGTTGATTCATTAATTGATCCAGATGGTGAACCAGCGTATTTCTCTACAATTCCAATAAAGAAAATTGTAAATGACATGAAAATGAATAAGATTCCTGTTGAAGTATCAAATACTGCAGGTACATTTGTATGCAATCATTTGCTGTATGGAGTTTTAAGTTATATTTATAAAAATAAACTAAATACAAAAGCGGGTTTTATTCATATTCCATTGTTGCCAGAACAAGTTGTAGACAAGCCTAATACTCCTTCAATGGATTTGAATATGATTGTAAATGCAATTAACATTGCTATAAAAACAATTGTTAAGGAGTATAGATGAAGAACAGAAATTGCGAGATTCAGTGGGACCATTATCAATATTGCTTAAGCTTTTAGCATCCCTTGAAGCTAAAATGTAATTACTTTGTAGACCATGATTCTAATAAGTGGTGTAATCTAATCAAAATCACTTAATTGTAAGTAAAATAGGTGCAATATAGTAGTATATACTGTATTGCACCTATCTTGAGAAATATTATAAATTATTTTTAATAAAATATTTATTTACCAAAGTTTGGATCATCTAAAATATCCTGATACATTTTAATGTATTTTTCAGGTCTAAAATCTGGCGAACCAACTGATTCATTATTCTTGTATAAAAATCTTGTAGCTAAGCTCAAATCAATTGTTTCAGTATACATTTTTTCTTGATCTGCTCCTTTTTCATTGAATGGCAAACCTGTATAATAGTGTACTTGCCATATTTCTTTTGCTGGGCCCATTATGCTACTTCCACCCCAAAAATAATTATTTAAATCTAAACCACTTAAATTTGCTGAAGCAATATAAATTCCGTTTGTTATGCAATTAGCTTCTAAATTTGTTCTTGCAAGGCTTGGACCATGACAATGTGCATATGCAGTACTATTTATGTATAATCTAGCACCTTTAGCTGTGTAATAACGTGTCATCTCAGGAAAACAATATGAATCATAGCAAATTGCTACACCAATAGGTCCCCATGGCGTGTCTAAAAGTACTGGTTTGTCTCCTCTAACAGCCCAATTTGGTTCAGGTGCTGGAAGATGCATTTTTCTATAAGATCCATATAATCCTTGTGGTGTAAATATTGCAAGTGAATTGTATATTTTATTTGCATCATTTTTATCTCTTTCAGGCATTCCTACAATAACATACATTCCGAATTTTTTAGCTAAACTTTCAATTTTATTTGTTGAATCTCCGGGAATAGTTTCTGCAAGCTTAGTTTGCATTTTTTCAGCTTTTGGAGTTGATTCCACATCATCATAACCTGTCAAACTCATTTCTGGGAAAACAATCATGTCAGAACCTTTTTTTGCTGCTGCTTCAATGTAACCTTGAATTCTATTTAAATTTACTTCTTTATTACCCCATAAAGCATTGAAATTTACAACTGACAATGTAATTATATCCTTATACATAAATATCCCTCCTAAAATAATATGTTATTGTTTAATATTACCTTCAATGCTTTATTTTATCAATGCGAGAAAATACGCATATTTTTTTATAAAAGGTTATTTGATAAAATTATATATATATAGCTTTTTTATTGTTAAATCATTAAACTATATTTATAAATTTAATAATATTAATATAAATAAACGCTTTTTTTATGAATTTTAAACTTCCTTACCTGAAACAAATACTTTTTTAATATTAATATCATCATCAAATAAAATTAAATCTGCATCATAACCTTCATTGATTAACCCCTTGTGATCGTCAACTTTGCAGTGCTTAGCACCATTATATGTAGCCATTTTTACAACTTCATTTAAAGGAAGATTGCAATTTTTATATACATTGTATACAGCTTTATCAAGAGTGAGAACTGAACCTGCTAAGGAACCACTCTTAAGTCTTGCAGCAGAGTTATTTACTATAACATCTTGCCCTCCTAATGAATACTCACCATCAGGCATACAGCAGGCCATCATAGCATCTGTTATTAGTAGACATTTGTCTGTACCTTTTTGTTTGTAAGCAATTCTTAGAGCGGGATAAGAAATATGAATACCATCTGAAATAGTTTCAGTTGTTATATTACTATCAAATATAGAACCAACAACACCAGGAGCTCTATGATTTAGCGGAGTCATTGCATTGTAAAGATGAGTTGAGTGAGAAATGCCAGATTTAATTCCTTCCATTGATTGTTTATAAGTTGCTTTAGTGTGACCTATTGAACAAACAATACCTTTTTCTGATAGATATTTAATAAGTTCTTTAGCTCCATTGACTTCAGGTGCTAATGTTATTGAAATAACAGCATCTTCGCAGTCACCTACCATTTTCTTATAATTAGAAATAGATGGAGGTAAAATATACTTTGGATTTTGAGCACCAATTGCCTCTGAATTTATAAAGGGGCCTTCTAAGTGAGCTCCCAAAACATTAGCACCTTCAGTTCCACTTTGCTTTAATTTTTTGATTGCCTTCATAGATTTATATATAGCTTTAGTTGAAACTGTCATAGTAGTAGGAACAAATGAAGTTGTTCCATGTTTAACTATTGTTTTAGCAATGTTATTAATTGCCTCATCAGTACCATCCATAGTATCAAATCCTCCTGCACCGTGGATGTGAACATCAATAAAACCTGGTGATAAATAAAGACCATGAGCATCTACCACATTATCAGTATTACATTCATTAGGATTAATTTTTTTGATTTTTCCATTTTCCACAAGTATGGATCCGTTTTCTATTTTATTTAAATAAATAATATTACAATTTTTAATTAACATTAATATTACCTCCATAAGAGTATTTATATTTTTAAAGGTCCTAAATTGGATATTACCAGTTACTATATTTAATTATAAAGTAGTTTTTGCATTTTTTGCAAGTATATTTATAATTCTTATTGGTAAATCTGTTATAAACTTTATTATAATCATTATTTATAAGAAAAAAGCTAGAAACTATATTGACATGATAAGCGTAAAGAATTAAACTAAAAATGTGGTAGTTACCATTTGCAAAGGAGTATAAACTAGATGAATAAAATTGATAAAAACTCTAAAACTCCATTATATATACAATTAATGGATATTCTTATTAATAAAATAGAAAACTATATGAAAGAAAATGATCAGTTAGATTCTGAAAGAGAAATTTGCCAAAAATATTCAGTTAGTAGAACAACAGTTAGGCAGGCGCTAGATGAACTTGAAAAAGAGAGATACATATATAAAGTTCATGGAAAAGGAAATTTTGTATCATCAAGAAGAATGGAACAAAAGTTATTAAAAGTATATTCTTTTACAGATGAAATGAAAAAACTTGGGAAAAATCCAACATCAGATTTATTAGGCTTTGAAATAGCTATTGAAAGCAAAGAAATATTAAAAAAGTTAAATATTAAAGAAGATGAACTTGTATACAAGATATCAAGAATAAGACTAGCTGATGATATTCCTATGTTATATGAGGTTACTTATTTACCATATAAAAGGTTCAAAGGACTGACAAGAGAAATGCTAATGCAAAAATCACTATATGAAATTTTCAAAGATGATTTTAATATTAACATAATTTCAGCAGAAGAATCGATTGAAGGAATTTTAATAAATAAATTGGAAAGTGCATATTTAAATGTACCGGAAGGGCAAGCAGGATTAAAAGTTGAAAGAATAACCTACTCATATAAACAAGTGATTGAGTATACTAAAACTATTGCAAGAGGTGACAAATTTAAATATAGAGTTAGTTTAAAAAATCAATAAATGTAGTATTAGTATATTACAAGTGGTAATTACCTGTATTGAATTAATATGAGAAAGTTGGCTTTATATATCAATAAATAGAAGGGAGAATGTTTACACAATGAAATTACTAATAGCTAAAGATTATGAAGAGATGAGCGAAATTGCTGCAGAAATATTAAAAAAGACTGTAAATGAAAAGCCAGATGCTGTTTTAGGCCTTGCAACTGGAAGCACTCCAGTAGGAATGTATAAGAAGCTTATAGAAATGAATAAAAATAAAGAAATAGATTTTTCAAATGTAAAAACAGTAAATCTTGATGAGTATGTTGGACTTGACCCTGAAGATCAGCATAGTTACAGATATTTTATGAATGAAAATTTGTTTAATCATATAAATATAGATAAATCAAATACATTTTTCCCAAATGGTATGGCAGAAAATCTTGAAGATGAAGCTAAAAATTATGACAATAAAATAGAACAATTATGTGGAATTGATATACAAGTTCTTGGAATAGGGAGTAATGGTCATATAGGATTTAACGAACCTGATGATTTTTTAATAAAAAATACTCATGTAACAAATCTTACGGAAAGTACAAGACAGGCAAATTCTAGATTTTTTAATTCCATAGAGGACGTTCCTAAAAAAGCTTTGACAATGGGAATAGGTCAGATAATGAAAGCTAAAAAAATACTCCTTCTAGTAAAAGGTGAAAATAAAATAAAAGCTGTAAATGAATTGCTAAATGGAAATATTACAACTAAGAATCCTTCTACATTATTACAGCTTCATAATAATGTAACTGTAATAATTGATAGAAAAATGGCAGATAAGATTAATGCTAACATTGAAATGTAAATCATAAATATTGTGAATTGTGCATTAAACAGTGCATTGTGAACTGTGAATTGTGCATTAAACTAAGAGGGTGTTATTATAGAAATTAAAAGAGAATTTAAGAAAATAGGAACACATGACGGAAAATTTCATGCAGATGAGGTTATGGCAACAGCTATATTAAATGAGATTTTTGATACTGAACTTATTAGGACTAGAAACAAGGATATATTAGATAAGTTAGATATAGTTTATGATGTTAATGGTGGAGAACTTGATCACCATGGAATTGATAAAAGATTGAGAGATGATGGAATACCATTTTCATCTTGTGGTCTTGTGTGGGATAAGTATGGCAGGGATTTATTAAAATTTAAGTATAAGGATTTAAGTGATGAAGATATAGAAGATGTATTTAATTATATTGATAGGAGTTTAATTGAAGGAATAGATGCATTGGATAATGGTATATGGATAGGTAAAGGCGAAATACCATTAATGAATATATCAACTATACTATCTAGCTTTAATCCTCTATGGTATGAAGAGGGCATGGAAGATGATAGATTTAATGAATCAGTTAAGTTTGCAACATCTATTCTAAATAATAAGATAAATTTTAAGATATCTGTATTTAAAGCAAAAGAAAAGGTAATAAAAGCTTATGAAACTAGGAAAATTCCTGAAGTTATAATACTTGAAACATATTGCCCATACATAGAGGCACTTAAAGAAGTTGATAAGAATAGTGATATTTTGTTTGTAATATTTAAGACTAAGAACAACTACATTATTCAGACTGTAAGAGGGGAAGATGGTGAAGATATAAAAAAGCTTCCTAAAGCTTGGATGGGAAAAAGAGATAAAGAACTTCAAGATATAACAGGTGTTAATGATGCCGTATTCTGTCATACTGGAAGGTTTATTGCAGCAGCTGAATCTTTGGAAGGAATTATAAAATTAGCAAAACTTGCAATAGAAGAACCTGATGAAAAGAGAAAATTAAAAACAAGTAAATTTATGAGATTCATAAAGGGCTTATTTTTGAAAAAATAGGCCCTTTACTCAATTATATTATTCCGAATTTCCAAAAGTTCAAACTAAAAGTAATTCCTCTAATTCTTTTTTATTAGTGCATTTGTAAATAGAATTAAGCCAATTGTCATCTTGAATTTTATTCATTAATTGTGATAGTGCTTTAAGATGACTTACTGAATCAACTGGAGCTAAACCTATAATAAGATTAACTTTAACTGATTTTCTACATTTTAAGTTTGGTATATAAACTCCATGTTTTAAAAATGATATAGAAATTCCAAGAGAGTTAACACCATCACTTGGTTTTGCATGAGCAAGCATAATGCCTTTTCCAAGTACCATATATGGTCCATGATTTTTAGTTAAGTTTATAATTTCATTAATATATCTTTCAGTTACTATATTTTCGCGAGTAAGCGGATTATAGGTAAGTTTTATGGATTCCTCCCAACTTAAATTTTCTTTGCATATTATAATATGGGATTTGAAAAGAAGATTTTCCAGTCCAATATTATTTTTTGCAGTTAGTTCTTCATTGCTTTTAACTTGATTGAAATAACTTTCCAATGATTTTTTAAGACCAAGTACATTTTCAATTCGAGCATAATTGCTTATAATATCTAATAAATTTTCCGTATTAATTTGTGAATTTTTAGTGCTATTTAGTCCAACATTATCAAGTGCCTGTGTAATTCTATCCCACTCAAATGAGCTTGGAATTGCGGAAACTTGAATTACAGGTATATCTTTTCTTTTGTGCAAATCTATTGTACTAATGACTAGTTTAACTCCTGTAAGAGAGCTACTTTCGTATTGTAAAACACTCATAGGAGAAGAAAATTTAATTAAAGGATAACGACTGCATAATTGCTGTTCTAGAGCTATAGATGTACCTATTCCGCTAGAACAAACTATAATTACATCAGGTTCTTCCTTTGCCAAAGTTTTCTCTTCTAATTTCCTAAGCTCACTTCCAAAATAAAGAGCAATAAGTGCTATTTCATCATTACTTAGGTGTCTTGAAATAAATTCTTCAAAATAAGTAATGGAGTATTTTGTTAAGTTAAAAAGTTCATGATATTCTAGTTCTATTTGATCTAAATTTGGATGTTTATAGGGAATATTGTATTTCACTCGATTATAAGTTGAAAGTAAGTGTGTAGTTAAAGAAATCTCCAAATTTTCAGGGGGAATATCAACGCCTGCTAATTGGTTAAATCTATCAACTATTGCTCTAGTAATTGGAATCAGTTTTTTTATTGTTAAATCTTCTCGATTTATTTTAGAAAACTGACTTGAATTTATTATTTTTATTAAATAATGAGCTTCACTTTCATTTGAAATACCATTTTCACTTAGAAATTCTTTAGTGCAACGTAACCCAGAAGAATTTTTAAAATCGTAGTTTTCTTGAACATCAATTAATAATCTATTTGAATTTTTAATTCGATTTAAGTACCACAGTATGAAAGTGCTTGTAGTCATTAAAGCATCATCTGTTAAATAATTGCCAGTTGATTTCTCTAACTGATGAAGATAGGTATTAATTTGAGCCAGCTTACTTGGGTCGTTTGGAAGTTGGCTGTAGATAAGTGAATTGTGTTTGCTCAATTGTTCATATACCCAATTACGTTGAGCAGATTCTTCTCCCTGTAGTTTTCTACCTTCTTTTGATTTAATTAATTTTAATCCATACTTTTTTAATTTGTTATTTATATTTTTTAAATCGCTAATGGCAGTATTTTTGGAAACTTTCAAATCTGATATAATTGTGAGTAATGAAACCTTTTCATCGTTTATTAATTTCCATATAATAAATTCTTGCCTTTCATCACGATTGAGTTTAGGTTGTAATTTAAAGTCAGATGAAGATTTATTTTTATTTAAATAAGAAGTAGTACTTGGGGTTAAATAGTATCCTACATTGGTTATTTGCTGAATAGGATCTAAATTAGACTTTTCCAGTTCAGTATTCACTTTTTTAAGTACATAGAAAACACTTCTCCTAGATAGTTTCAAGCGGTCTTCTAGTTCTTGAAGAGATAGATATCTATTAGCACTTAATAATAAATTTAACAACTCATCTCCATGTTTAGTATGACTAAAACCAATCACAAAATACACCTCTTTTCATAATGGAGTAAAACCCCCGAACTTGTAATCCGGAGGTAAAATTTTTAATTTTCTGTAATTTCACTCTTGCTTCGAGAATTTAATACAGCGCTTGAAATAAGTACTGCAAGTGTGAATCCAATAATACCAACAATAACTGCTAATTGGCCATAAGATCCAACTTTTCCTAATATGATTCCAGGAATTAAATAATCTGTATCTGCAAATGTAGAAGCAGCAAGTTTTAAGTTTCCAAGTACAGGTAGAATGAAAAGTGGTAACCAACTAATTAATAATCCGTTAAATGCGGAGCCAAGTATTGCACCTCGTCTTCCTCCAGTTGCGTTTCCGTAAATTCCAGCAGCTGCACCACAGAAGAAGTGTCCAACTACACCTGGAATAATAACTGTTGTCTTCATACCAATCATTATAAACATGCTTATTGTACCTACAATAAAACTTACAAAGAATCCAATTAAAACTGCGTTTGGTGCATATGGGAATATAATTGGTACATCTAATGCTGGCTTGGAGTTTGGAACTAATTTTTTAGCAATACCTTGGAAAGCAGGTACAATTTCGCCTAAGATCATTCTTACCCCTTGAAGAACTACAACAAATCCAGCGGCAAAAGTTCCAGCTTGAACAATAGCGTATACTATAAAGTTACTTCCTGAGCTTAATTTAGTTTCCACAAAACTTGGACCTGCAACGATAGCTAGACAAATGTAAACTATAGACATTAATAAAGTAATCGATACAGTGGAATCACGCAAAAAACTTAAGCTTTTTGGAACATTTAAATCTTCAGTGTTCTGTTCACTATTTCCAAATAATTTACCAATTAATCCTGAAGCAGCATAACCTATATTTCCAGTATGCCCCATTGAAACTGCGTCGTTACCTGTGATTTTACGCATAAATGGTTGACATAATGCAGGTGTAACAGTCAATAATGTACCTTCAAATAAGCCTCCAAGTAAAATAGTTTGAAATCCAGTTCCTAAATTAGCACTTACCAAAATAACTGCAGTTAAACAGGAAACATAAAGCATTGCTTGACCAGTTAGAAAAATATACTTAAATCTTGTAACACGAGCTAATATAATATTAACAATCATTCCGACTAACATTATAAGTGCTGTTGTAGTTCCGTATTTAACTAAAGCTAGTGCAACAACGGCTTCATTACTAGGAACAACACCTTGAACGTTTAGTGCAAATTTAAACATTGTGGCAAAAGGCATCAGGGAACTGCTTAAGATGCCTGCACCTCCAATTAGAACTAGAAAACCAGCAAAAGTTTTAATTGTGCCTTGAACTATTTCTGTTGTCTTTTTCTTTTGTAAAATAAGACCTAACATTGCAATTAAGGCAACTAGAATAGCAGGTTGAGTCGCAATTGATACGAATAAATTTAATAAGGATTTCATTTTTAAACCTACCTTTCTTAGGAGTGAGTTATATTTTCTTTATCCAAAATTGTATTCACATGTTTTTTAATTTCATCTTTATCAATTAAGCTTTTTAAAGGTATAACTTTTTCCTTAGATATATTACCAAGTGCATCAGCAAGAGTTGACTCAACAAAAAAGTAATCTGCCGCACCATCTGAAACACTTCCAACATCAGCATGGTCTATTTGAATATTGTCTACATTAACACCTTCATCTTCTAGAATTTGCTGAATATTCATTTGAACCATAAAACTACTACCTAATCCACTTTGACATACTGCAAGAATTTTCATATCTATTTATCCTCCCTATTTTTAATAATATTTGCTAATTCATCAACACTTTTTGCGGATAGCATATTTTTGACTATTTCTTTATTTCCCAATAATTGTGTTAACTGTTGAATTAATTTTATATGGCTGTTACTATCTACAGCTGACAGTACAAACCATAGTTTGATTTTATGATCTTCATTTACTAAATCCACAGCTGGATCTGTTTTCAAAAGAGAAAGTGCAACTTTTAAAACTCCATTTTCTGGCCTAGAATGTGCCATTGCAATATTTTCTCCTATATTTATATAAGGACCATTTTCCTTTACAGAGTCGATCATAGCTGATACATATCTGTCCTCAATGCTATTATTTTTTAAGAGCGGAATAGCCGCTTTTTTAATAGCATCTTCCCAATTCATGTTGGTATTATTATCAACTTGAATGGTGTCCTTATTTAGTAAATCACTTAGCATGTTGTCTTCACCTCGCTTGCATTAGTTATAATAACCTGATAATTAGTAATTCATTCATTTAAAACAATTTAAATTACATGTGTTATTGTAAACTTGCACAAAAGCGTTTACAAGTTCACAGATAACACTTTTTTTAGTGCAAAAATTGACATAGTAATACTAATATATACATTAGGAAAATTGTTGCATTTTTATGTGCAAAAGTTCTTCTTTTCTATATTAGATTATATTTGTATAATGATAGTGAAAAGTATAGAAAGGAGAAGTTCAAATGAGATTGAGTCAAATAATGAGCGATTTAATTTACAATAGAGATTATATTCCAATTGAATACCTTATTTCCAAATATAAAGTATCTAAAAGAACAATTCAAAGTGATATTTCATATCTCATGAGAATTTCTACTAATAAAGGATTTAAAATTCATGTAAAAAGAGGCAAAGGATATTTGTTGGAAGTTGTTAACGATAAGTTATTTAATAAATTTCTTAAAACATTAAATGAAAAGAATGTTTTCAAAGTAAAAGAAAGACCGCATCAAATATTGGCATTTTTATCAGTACAAAATACATACGTTTCAATGGATAATATTGCAAATGCTTTTCAAGTATCTAAAACACTAATTAAGCATGATATAAAAAAAGTAGAACAAATTAGTAAAAATTATAATATGACTCTGGAAAAAAAGAGTCATCATGGAGTTAGAATAGTTTGTTCAAATAGAGACCTTAAACAATATATGTGTAATAAATATCGTGATGGAAACGTATTCATTAAAACAGAAGTTGATGATGTTGTAATGAATTTTTCAGATGTTGAGTCTGAATTAATAAACATTATGAATACAGAAAAGCTAAATATTAATTATAATGAATTATTAAATATTATAGTTTTTATAAAAGTTATGATATACATTTCAAAAAAGGAAACTAATAAGCCAAATAAAGACTATGAATTTTCTAAGTCTGATTCTATTGAAAAAGTTGCATCTGCAATAATCGATATTGTGGAAAATAGATATAATGTATATTTTGGAAAAGACGATATAAATGAATTAATTGATATTCTTAAGAAAAATATTGCTAAACAAGAATCAGATATTTTATTTACTAATAATTTAACTGAAGATATAGAAAATTGTTTAAAAAGAATAGATAAAATTTATGATAGTCATTTTCTAAAAGATCATGATTTGAAACAATTTTTGATTTCGCATATGATACTTTTAGCTAATAGATATAAGAATAAAATTTCGCATAAAAATTCTTTTGCAACTCAGTTAAGTGTTGTATATCCTATGATATTTGATATTGCAATACAATTTTGTGATGTATTCCACAAAAAGTACAATATTAAATTTAGTTTTGATGAAATAGGATTTGTAGCTATGCATTTTGCAGCACATATGGAAAAGGAAAAAGAATTGAAAATACAATCTTACAAAAAAATTGGTGTTGTATGTACATCAGGTGGTGGAATTTCATATTTGATTAAGATGCAACTTGAGTCTGTGTTTTCAAGGTCAGAAGTTAAAACATTTTCATTTTTACAGCAGGAAGAACTTTTAAGTTATAAGCCTGATATTATTTTTACAGCTGTACCAATATCTTATGATGTCAATATACCTGTAATTTATATAAAAGAATTTTTAGACGATAAAGACTTGTATAGAATTAGGGAAATTATAAAGTGTGATGATTATAATCCATATACATTGATAAATGAAAAGCCAACATACTATTCTTATTTTTCAAAGGAATTTTTTAACATAGTAGAAGATGATAGTTACGAGCATCTTATTAGAAATATGGCAGAAGATCTTGAAAAGAAAGGATATGGCAAGAAGGGATATGCAGATATGGTTATGGAACGAGAGAAATTTGTAAGCACCGTTTATTTAAATGGAGTATGCATACCTCATCCTATTGAAACAGATGCTTTAAAGAATGCAATATCAGTTAGTATATTGAAAAATCCATTTTTATCTAATGGAAGAGAAGTAAGAATTGTGTTCATGATTTGCTTAAAAAAAGAGCAAGTAGAAATTTATAAAGATATTACTAAAAAGTTATGTCAACTAATGCGAGAACCAAAGTACTTGGAAAGATTAGTTAGTGTTAAATTTTTCGAAGAGTTTATAGCAGTTATGAAAGAGATAGGAGGTGTTAATTATGAATTATAGCTTATTAAAAGCACTAAGCAATGCAGATGGTATAGCTTCTCATGAAAATGAAATAAGAAAAATTTTATACAACGAAGTTGCAAAATATAGTGATGAAGTTTTTTGTGATAATATTGGAAGTATTATATTCCATAAAAAAGGAAAAGACAAAAATCCACTAAAAATTATGTTTTGTGCTCACATGGATGAAGTGGGATTTATAGTTAGAAGCATTTCAGATATAGGATTTATATATCTTATGGCTGTAGGTAGTGTACAAAATAAGAGTAAAGAAATGCAAATTGTTAGAATAACAACATTTAATGGTAAAAAAATAGAGGGACTTCTAAATGTTACGAAAGATAGTGAAGGAAATGTAAAGGAAATGTACATCGATATTGGATGTGATACTGAAGCTGAAGTTAAATCATTTGGAATAGAAATAGGAAATATGGTTTGTTTTGCAAGTGAGGCAAGGCAGCTATCAAATGAAAATGTTTATATGGGTAAGGCAATGGATGATAGAACTGGATGCTATGTTATTGCTGAAGCTATTAAGAGAATAAAAGATGATGTTGAAAATGATATCTATTTTGTAGGTACAAGCAGCGAAGAAGTTGGAACTCGAGGTGCAAAAACTGCAGCTAATCTTATTGATCCAGATATAGTATTTGCATTAGATGTAGCAAATAACCCTGAACTTGTAAAAAACTATACAAATCATCGACTTATTGGAATGGGACCTATGATTGTGCATTATGATAAGACAATGTTTCCAAATGTAGAACTTTTAAGATATGTTAAGAGTATTGCAGATGAAAAAGGTATTCCATATCAATGTGATATGTTTAAGGGAGGAGGAACTGATGCTGGATATGCTCATTTAAATCGTAATGGAAAGTTGGCACTTGTGCTGGGAATACCATTAAGGTATTGCCATGGTCCATATTCTCTTGTTCATAGATATGATTTAGAAAATTTAATTAAACTCGTATGTGAGTTATGTTATTGTTTAAAACGTCAAGATTATAACAAATTTGTTAATTTTTTAGGAGGATACCAAGATGACTGAAGTAGAACAGAATATGATTATGGAAATGATTTCTTCTGCAGGTGAAAGTAAATCAAAGGCTTTTGAAGCACTAAAAAAAGTTAAGACAAGAGAATATGATGAAGCTCGTAAATTACTATCTGAGGCTAAAAAAGAAGATCTAGCTGCTCATAAAATTCAAACAAAGATCATCACGGACAGTATATCAAATAGTGATGATAAATCTGGAGTTGGGTTATTAATGGTGCATGCACAAGACCATTATATGACATCTCAATTAGCTAGAGATTTAATTGAGGAGTTAATAAATGTATTTGAAGAAAGGGAGGAGAAGTAAAATGAAAATTGTATTATGTTGTGCAGGAGGATTTTCAACGACTATGCTCATGGAAAGTATGAAAGGTGTAATTAAAAAGAGTGCAAAACTTAAAGAGGATGATTTTAAATTTGCTGCGATTCCTGTAGATATTTTGGAAAGTGAAGTTGAAGATTGTGATGTTGTTGTTGTTGGGCCACAAATTGCGCATAAGTTGGATTATATTAAATCAATAATTGATCCACATGAAATTCCTTATGTAGTTGTGGACAAAGAAACTTATGGAAAAATGGATGGGGCAACTGTATTGAAAAAAGTACTTATAGAACGTAAAAAAGCTGATATGAAAAAAAATAAATAATGAGGTGGAAAAATGTTTAATAAGTTCGAAGCTTTTATGAACAAATATTTAGCACCACTTGCTAACAAAATGGATAAAGAAGTACATTTGAGTGCCATTAAAAAAGCTATGGTAGCTTTAATGCCTCTACTAATCATAGGTAGCTTTTGTCTGATTCCAGAGGCTATTCCTAATATGATTGGTAAGGATAATGGGATATCTCAATGGATACTTGCTAATCTTGATATTATCTATATTCCATACAACGTAGGTATGGCACTTATGTCATTATATGCTACAGCTATTATGGCGTACCATCTTGCCAATTCTTATAAGATTGATGTTCCAGGATCTGTTATTATGGCGGTTATTGGTTTCTTTATGATAACTGTTGATTATACAAAAGATGGCGGAATTATGACTAAGTATTTAGGACCAAAAGGTCTTTTTTCAGCAATGTTTGCTACAATTGTTGCTGTAGAATTATATCGTTGGTGTAAAAAGAAAAAATTCACAATTAAAATGCCAGAATCAGTACCAGATTTTGTTTCAAGATCATTTGAAATGATTCCAATATCAGTTATTATTATTGGTTGTTTCTTAATTATACGTATTGTGTGTGTAAACGTGTTTAATATAATGCCACCATTGATTTTTACAAGTATATTTGCGCCGCTAGTTGGATCTATGGACAATCCATTGGCTTATACATTCCTGAAGATGTTGCAATGTTTACTATTCTTCTTTGGAATTCATCCATCTGTATTAAGTCCAATTACAAGCCCAATTTCTACTCAGTTTTTAGCAGAAAATATAGCT
This sequence comes from Clostridium sp. cel8, assembly GCF_014050525.1. Lineage (GTDB taxonomy): Bacteria > Bacillota > Clostridia > Clostridiales > Clostridiaceae > Clostridium_B. The sequence continues at coordinate 48,475 of NZ_JACGAG010000007.1, read as the reverse complement.
AACTATAAAGCGGGATTACCAATGACTCATTTCTTTGCACCTGGTCCAGATTCTGCCTTTGGAAATTTTACAGGTACAGGAATAACATTTGGTTTAGTATTTTGGTGTTTGTTTTCTAAATCTAAGGCATTAAAACAAGTAGGACGTGTTGCATTAATTCCTGCACTTTTCGGAATTAATGAACCAATATTATTTGGTGCTCCAATCGTATTAAATCCTATATTCTTTATTCCATATGTTATTTGTGGTGGAATTATAGGAAGTATACCTGGATGGATGATGAAATTTGGAATATTAAGATGTTCGTTCTTTACTCCACCTTATGTAGGTGTTTTCTTGGAAGGATATTTAACTAATATGGATGTAATGTCAATTGTTGCTAATGCAATTCAATTACTCTTATCAATTAGTGTATGGTATCCATTCTTTAAGATATATGAAAACCGTTATCAGAAAAAAGATAATGAAAAGAATAATATCTCTAAACAAGATGAAGAAATATTAAAAGATCTTGATTTAGATTTCTAAAACAAAGACAAACTTATGTTTGCCTTAGTCTTTAAAGGTGGGGATAATATGGCGAGAATGGTGAAAAAAGTACAGAAATTTATGTATAATAACAATATTGATGCTATGCTTATAAATAGTAAAACTATGAAAAAATGGCTATCGACTATGACAGGTAGTGGTTGTAATATTTTAATTACTCAAAATAAAGGTTTCCTCATATTAGATGAAAGATACTTAACAGAAGCTAAAGAAAAAGAACATGACCTTGAAATACTTCTAAACTCTTCATATAAGGGCAGTAAGAATTACTTAGCAGTAGTTGAAGATATATTAAAAAAAGAAAATTGTCATAATTTAGGCATTGAAGCTTCGCAAATGTTAGTAAAAGATTATAGAGATGTTGAAAAGCTAGGGGTTCAAATCATTCTTTTAGATAAAGAAATTGCTAAATTGCGCATTATAAAAACACAAGAAGAAATAGATACTATGAAAGAGGCAATTGATATTACAGATGATATTTATAAAAAAGTTATTGAAAATATACGAGTAGGAATGACAGAGTATGAAATAAGCGCTCTTATTCAATACAATTCAATTGCTTCAGGAGCTCAGCAGATGTCTTTTGACACAATTGTAGCAACTGGGGAGAGAACAGCTTTACCTCATGGAAGACCTACTCAACGTAAGGTTAAGGCTCATGAACCAATTATGATTGACTTTGGAATACAGTATAAAAATTATCAATCAGATATGACCCGTATGTGTTTTATTGGAGAACCAGATCCTAAGATTAAAGAAATTTATGATATTGTTTTAAAGGCACAGTTAGCAGGATTAAATGCTATTAAGTCAGGTGTTGTTGCAAGTTCTGTTGATAAAGCTGCTAGAGATATTATTTCTAAAGCTGGATATAGTAAATATTTCAATCATGGATTAGGTCATGGTCTTGGAATAGGAGATGGCTGTGAAATGCCAGTTTTAAATCCTGAAAGTAATACTATTTTAAAGGAACATATGATGATGTCTTGTGAACCTGGAATTTATGTTCCAAATGTTGGTGGTGTGCGTATTGAAGATGATGTAGTTATTATTAATGGAAAAGGTATTCCACTTAATAAGACTACAAAAGATTATATAATTTTGGAGGTAAGATAGATGAAATATAATTTTGATCAAGTTCATAATCGTCTTGGAACTTATTCTACACAATGGGATTATATTCAGGATAGATTTAATAAAAGAAATTTATTGCCGTTTTCAATTTCAGATACTGATTTTATTGTTCCAAAACCTATTACGAAAAAGATTCTTCAAGTTGCAGGCCAGCAGATATATGGATATACTAGGTGGAATCATCATGATTTCAAGTCATCTATAACAGAGCATTATAAGAGAAGATTTAATACACATATTGAAGAAAATTGGATTTTATATAGTCCAAGTGTTATGTATTCAGTGTCTTTATTAATCAGGTTGATAAGTTATCCAAAAGATAAGATTTTGACATTTAATCCTATGTATGACTCATTTTTTACAGTTATAGAAGACAATGATCGTATATTAGTATCAAACGATTTAATTCATAAAGGGGATTCTTTTGAAATTGATTTTGATTTATTTGAAAGACAGATAAAAGACTGTAAAGTATTGCTTTTATGTTCTCCACACAATCCTACAGGTAAGATGTGGTCAGAAGATGATATGAAATATATGGTGTCATTGTGTAAGAAATATAATGTAAAGATAATTTCTGATGAGATACATATGGATATACAGATTGGAAAAAAGAAGCAAATACCTCTTTTATCATATATAGATGACTATGATGAGTTATATACAGCTTCTTCTTCAAGTAAGACGTTTAATACTCCTGGATTGATTGGTTCATATGTTATAATACCAAAAGATACTGTAAGAGATGATTTCTTATATCACACTAGAAAAAAAGATTTTTTAAACTCTGCAAGTATATTTGGAATGTATGCTACAATGGTAGGATATACACAATGTGATGATTATATAGATCAATTAAATGACTATATTCGTGGTAACATGGAGCTGGTAGAGAACTTTGTTAAGAATGAACTTGTAGATTTTAAATTTAAAAAACCAGATGCTACTTATTTAGCATGGATAGATGGAAGAAAAGTTCCATATACATCTGAAGAAATTCAATATGCTTTAGTAAATGTAGGTGGAGTTGCTATTATGAAAGGTGAAACTTATGGATCTAATGGTGCAAAATATTTAAGAATGAATTTAGGATGCCCTAGTTCAAAGGTTAGAAAAGGTTTGGAAGGTTTTAAAAAAGCTATGGATTATTTGTATTCAAAATAGGAGGAAATTTTTATGCATAAATTATGGGGTAAGATAAAGTCCTTTATAAATAGAGAACCATCAAATGTCAGTATATCAAGGCGTCTTTTAGCATATGTTATAGACTGGTTCTTGGGAGGAATTGTTACAGGATTGCCTGCGGTTTTAATTTATGCTACAGTGACAAAAAGAACAGATATGTTTAGTAATCTCTATATATTTGCAAGTCTTGGATATTCAAGAGGATGGGCATATTTAGCTGGTGCTCTATGCTTTGTTACAGCCATAATTTATTATGTGTATATTCCATATAAGAAATATAATGGTCAGACAATTGGAAAGCATTTAGTTAAAATTAAAATTGTGAAAATGGATCATTCAGATCTAGATTTAAAAACTCTGTTTATACGTCAAATTATAGGATTGGTTCTTATAGAAGAATCTGCAGTTATAATTACAAGCTATTTAGTACAAATGCTTACTCTTATAAGTGGATTTTATTTTGAATACTATCTAGGAGTTCCAGGAAGAATTTTGACAATTATATCTGGTATTTTGATTTTAAGTACTGCATCACATAGAGCTATTCATGATTATATTTCAGGAACAACAGTTGTGTTAGAGGACAAAATATAAATTTATATATGTTTTATAAATAACCCAGTGAATTGACTAAAATTAAGACTTCACTGGGTATTAATTAATAGTGATATAATATTATATGTGGATTAAAGAAATAATAATTTTATTTAGAGAAAGGATGATATATTGTCAGATGAAATAGATGAATTAATTGAAAAACGTATCTCACAAGTAGAGAAGAAAAAGAGTCAGATTCCTTATGGAGTTATACTATTTTTAATTGTTTTAATATTATGTACAATGTTTTGGAAAAGCCACTATAATTATGCTGTGTGTCTAGGAGTAGGAACTATAATTGGAATTATTTTAAGATATTCAAGGTTTTGTTTTGCAGCAGCCTTTAGAGAACCTTTTGTTTCAGGAAGTACTAGAATACTTAGAGGAGTACTATTAGCCATGATTGTGAGTACTATTGGTTTTGCTGTCATTCAATCTGGATATAATTATACTAAGGGCGTTAATTATAACATGATTCCAGGGGCTGTTAGTTCTGTGGGAATCCATGTAATGTTTGGTGCTTTTATATTTGGTATAGGAATGGTTTTTGCAGCAGGATGTTCATCAAGTTTACTTATGAGAATTGGTGAGGGACATGCTTTGTACTGGATTGTTTTTCTAGGATTTATTATAGGAACTCTATTAGGTGCTAAAAGCTATTCATTTTGGTACGAGCATTTTATTAAAGATGCAAAGACAATTTATTTTCCTGAATATATTGATTTAAAAATTGTTGTTGTAGTTCAGATAGTAGTATTAATTATTTTATATAAAATTTCTCTATGGTATGAGAATAAACAATTAAAGGAAAAATAGTGGAGGAAAATTTTCATGGCAGTAAAAAAATTAGATTGTTTAAGTGAATTGTGTCCAATTCCTTTGCTTAAAGCTATGAAAGAATTGAAGACTATGAAAGAAGGGGATGTACTCATTATTGCTTGTGATCATAGTTGTGTTGTAATTGATATAGAAAAATGGGCACAAAATAAGAAGTATCCAGTTAAATCACTTGAATTAGGTGGAGGAGAGTGGGAAATATATATTCAAAAAGTATAGTAAAATATCTTAAGAAACCATGGCCTTATTGGATAGGTGGAATTTTATTAGGTATAATGAATGTAGTTTTATTAGCATTAATAGGTATAAGTTGGCAAATAACTAGTGGCTTTTTATTATGGGGAATTGGTATATTAAAATGTTTTGGACTAGATCCTTTTAAATGGGATTATTTTAGTCATTTTAAAGCTTATTATGAGCCAATTGCACTACATGGAAATGTGTTTATTAATAAATACACAATTTTAAATATAGGTGTTATTATAGGATCATTAATTGCAACTTTATTGGCATCTCAATTTAAATGGAAAAAAATAAAAAATAAAAAGCAATTTTTGCTTGCACTCTTAGGTGGGATTATGATGGGGTATGGAACTAGATTGACTGCTGGATGTACTATTGGAGCCTTTTTTAGTGGAATACCATCATTTTCTCTTCATGCTTGGGTTTTTGGAATATTTGTTATGTTAGGGGCATGGGTAGGTGTTAAATTTTTGGTTAGATTTTTCATATAGTTATAAAAAAGAGGAGCTAGTCCTCTTTTTAACAAAAACCTCTTTTATTAGACATTATAAAATCTATAAACATTTGCTCATGTTCTTTAAATGTATGTTTTTTTCGTGAAGCTATATAATAGGAAAAAGAAACACTTAAATTATCTACTTTAACTATTTGAATGGTCTGTTTTTTTAATTCTTGAGCCACTATTAGCTTTGGCAAAAAGGAAAAACCTTTTCCTGAAACAATAGATGATTTAATTGATTCTGGAGAATTCAAATCATAAATCACATTTAAATCTTTTATAGATAGATTCTGCTTTTCTAATGATTTTTCAATAACATGTCTAGTTCCAGAATTTTTTTCTCGTAAAATTAATGGAATTTGTTTTAGCTCTTCTATAGAAATTTTTTTAGGAGAATTGTTACTACTCCCTACTAAAATAAGTTCATCTGAAATAATAGGTTTAGTGATTATTTCATCTATATGTGGATCATATTGAATAATTCCAATATTAACAGTATGATCTTGTAATTTTTGAATAACTTCTGTTGAATTAAAAACTTCCATGTGAATATCTATTTTTTTATGCATATGCTTAAAAGTAAAAATACTGCATGGAATGGCATATTCACCTAGACTTTTACAACTACCTATTAGTAATTTTGGCTGTTTTTCATGCAAATTTATTAAATCTCTTTTAATATTTCCCTGAATAGACAGTAGAGTATCTGCATAATTGAATACTACAGACCCTTCTTCTGTTAATGTAACTCCTTTATTACTACGATTTAAAAGAGTTACTTGTAGTTCATTTTCTAAGCTTTTGATTTGATCACTCAGTCCAGGTTGAGTGATGTGGAGAATTTGAGCTGCTTTTGAAATACTACTACATTTTGCTGTAATATAAAATGATTGCAGATTTTCAAGATTCATATATTCACACCCTAAATACGAATAATATTTGTATAATTCCTATATTATATATGATACATAAAAAAAATATTTATTCAAGGTGATAATTAAGGTTAAATTTTCTAATTTTATAATTATTTAACTAAAGAAAATTATTATGCTATATAATTTTTACTTTATATAAAAACATAATAAAAACTACTATAATATTGTTAGAGAATTTTGTTAGGCAATTAACAAACAAGTGGGAGGTAAAAAATGAAAAAAGGTGAAGCAATTTTAGGATTTATAGTAATTTTTTTAGTATTGTTTTTAGGTAAAACATTTTTAAAAACGGACATGCTGTTTTTTAGACTCCTAATTGGAGTAGGTCTTGGATATGCATTGTCAAGGTCTTATACAGGATTTGCAGGTAGTGTAAATCGTGCATTTAGAACTGGATCAACTAAATTAATGAGAACACTTATGTTAATGTTTTTTATGACAGCGTTGCTAACAACTGCATTTTTATTTAAAAAAGATCCAACTACCTATAACCTTTGGATAAATCCAATTAATCTTGGTCTTATATTAGGAGGATTACTATTTGGATTTGGCATGTCATTTTCATCTTGTTGTGCAACAGGAGTTTTAACTGATTTAGTAACAGGACTGCCTAGAGCTTTTATTACATTAATATTTTTTGGAATAGGTGTATTTTTAGGATTCCCCGTGCAAAAAACAGCAAGTTGGGTTAAAAGTTCTTTGATTTCAACTCCAGTTGGTGAAAAATTGAATGGTGGTGTATTTCTTCCAGATTTATTCAAGTGGGATGGAGCTGGAGGATATATTGGAGCATTAACCTTGATGGCTATATTATGTGGAATCGTTGTATATATTTCATATAAATATGAAGGAAGTCGTAAATGCAATGATACATTTACTGGATATCCAACAGAGAAATTACAAGATGAAAGTAAGCCTTTGAATAGCAAAAATTATAAGCTTTTAAGTGAAGAAACATATATGAGAATATTTGATAAACCTTGGACATTAGCACAAGGAGCAGTTGTTTTAAGCATATTATTTTCTCTGTTAATGGGTGTCACTAAAGCTGGATGGGGAGCATCTACTCCTTATGGAATTTGGTTTGGAAAATTTTTAATGATATTTGGAGTTTCACCACAGGAATTATCTTCTTTTTCAAAAATGCCAGCAGAAGTTTATTCTACTCCTTTTTTTCAACATGGTGTATCAGTGCAAAATTTTGGTATAATAGTAGGGACGATAATATATTTATTGACAGCTGGTAAATTTATGAGAACATTTGTAACAGAACTACACATAACAGGAAGAGAAGCAATGCTATATGCATTAGGTGGAATTACTATGGGATTAGGCACTAGACTTGCAAATGGTTGTAATGTTGGAGCATTATATACACCTATAGCAAATTTTTCTCTTTCAGGATGGATCTTCTTAATATTTATGGTTTTAGGTGGAATTGTAGCAAACATACTTGGCAAAAAGTGGTCTAAAGCATAAGAAGTATAAATATAATTATAAAACTTAGGGAGGAATTTATTATGAAAAAAAGAATTTTGATTGTTGGGGGAGTAGCTGGAGGAGCTTCAGTTGCAGCAAGAGCACGAAGAATTGATGAAAATGCAGAAATTATAATGTTTGAAAAAGGTCCTCATGTATCTTTTTCTAATTGTTCTTTGCCATTTCATTTAAGTGGTATAGTAGAAAATAGTGATGATTTGGTTTTAATGTGTCCAACACAATTTAAAAAACAATACAATATTGAAGCTAGAGTTAATACTGAAGTTACTAAGATAAAGAGAGAAGAGAAGAAGATAGTAGTGAAAGACTTAGTAACAGGAGAAGAATATGAAGAGGCATATGACAAGCTTGTTTTATCTCCAGGAGCTAATCCAATCCGACCAAAAAGTATTGAAGGAGTAACAGCTCCAAATGTATTTACAGTAAGAAACGTAGTTGATATTAAGAAACTTAATGATTATATTGTTGAGAATAACATTGAAGATATAGCTGTTATTGGCGGTGGATTTATAGGAGTAGAAGTAACTGAAAACTTGCGTCTAGCAGGTAAAAATGTCAGCCTTATAGAAGCACTTGATCAGATAATGAGTCCTTTTGATTATGATATGGCTCAGATACTTCACAAAGAAATGATAGATAAGGGAGTTAATTTAATATTAAGAGATGGAGTAAAGAAAATAAATGAAGATTCTATAGAACTTCAATCTGGTAAAAAAGTTGCTGCAAAAGTCGTAGTAATGGCAATTGGTGTTAAACCTGAAACTAGTTTAGCTAAAGAGGCAGGACTTGAAATTGGAGAAACTGGAGGTATAAAAGTTGATCATAATTATTTGACAAGTGATAAAGATATCTATGCTGTAGGCGATGCTATTGAGGTTTATAATAAATTAACTCATAAACCTTCAAAACTTGCATTAGCAGGTCCTGCACAAAGACAGGCTAGAGCAGTAGCTGATCATATATACAATATACCTCATAACAATAAAGGAGTAATAGGATCCTCTGTAGTAAAAATATTCGATCTAGGAGCTGCATGTACAGGATTAAATGAAAAGACTGCAAAAAGAGCAGGAATTTCTTATGATTTTGTATATATAATTCCAACTGACAAAGTAGGATTGATGCCAGATAGCAATGTAATGCACTTTAAATTGATATATGAGTATCCAACAGGTAAAATACTTGGAGCACAAGCAATAGGAAAGGGAAATGTAGATAAGAGAATAGATGTTATTGCTGCAATGATTGAAATGGGCGGAACCTTAGAAGATTTAAAAGAATTAGAACTATGCTATTCTCCTATGTTTGGAACTGCTAAAGATGTAGTAAATCATGCAGCATTAGTAGGACTTAACTTACTATATGGAAGGTTTAAACAAGTTCCAGTAAGTAAAGTTAGGGAATTAGTAGAAAGTAATGCATTTATAGTAGATGTAAGAGAAAAAAATGAATATGAAGAGGGACATCTTAAAAATGCAATAAATATTCCATTAAGTGAAATTAGAGAAAGACTTGATGAAATTCCAAAGGATAAACCAGTATATCTACATTGTCGTTCAAGTCAAAGAAGTTACAATGCAGTAATGGCTCTACAAAATCTTGGATATAAAAATGTAATAAATATATCAGGTTCTTATCTTGGAATTTGTTGCTATGAATATTATGAAGATCAGGTAACAGGAAGGGAAAAGATAGTTACAAAATATAATTTTAAATAAAGGTTGGTTTTATGGTAAAGAAATTGAACAGAATAGATATACTAGCTTTAGCACTAGGATCTATTATTGGGTGGGGATCATTCACACTTCCAGGTTCAAAATTTCTCCATGAAAGTGGTATAATTAGCACGGCTGTTGGGTTAATACTTGGCGGCCTTGCTATTGTTTTAATACAAAAAGGTTACCACATTATGCTTGAGAGTAATCATGAAGATGGAGGAGAATTTTCTTATACTTACAATAATATGGGCAAAGCTAACGGATTTATAGTAGGTTGGTCATTGACTTTGTGTTATATAAGTATGGTTCCGCTTAATGCTACAGCATTTGTATTAGTGTTTAAGAAGCTGTTTGGAACAAAAGTAGATTTTTTATATCTTTATAAAGTAGCAGGATATCCTGTATATTTGTCAGAAGTCATAATTGCAAGCTTAATAATATTGATATTTGCTTATATAAATATTAGAGGAATAAAGGTAAGTTCTGGTATACAAAATATTATGAGCTTGCTTATGGTAGTAAATGTAACTATAGTATTTATATTTATGTTTATAAATACAGATCATAGTTTAATTATGAATACTTATATTTTAAATTATAAATTTGATATTGTTAAAATTATAAAAGTTTTTGCTATAGTTCCATTTTTGTTTGTAGGTTTTGATGTAATACCACAAGTATCTACAGAGCTTAATTTTGAGGCTCCAAAAGCAACTAAAATATCAATTTTAGCAGTATTTTGTGCAGTACTATTTTATAATCTATTAAACATTACAACTGGATTTGTATATACTCCACAGAAGGCATTGCAAGAACAATGGGCTCTAGGGTCTGCTATATTAAATAATATGGGATATATAGGTTTTTTACTATTAATAATATCATTGATAGGCGCAGTGTCAGGTGGAATAAATGGTTTTATGCTGGCTAGCAGTAAATTAATTGGATCTTTAGGTAAATATAAACTTATTCCTTCAAAGTACAATAAAAAAAATAGAAATGGTGTTTTTGAAAATGGAATTAAATTTATAACAGTAGTTAGTTTAATAGCACCTTGGTTTGGTAGAGAAGTTATTATATATATAGTTAATATGTCTTCTTTATTAGCTGCAATAGGTTATTTTCATGTGTGTTTTATTAGTTTTAAACATTCAATTGGATTAAACAGATATATTTCACAAATGGGAGCTGTTGTAAGTATTCTATTTATGCTATTACTCATAACACCTGGTTCTCCTGCAAGACTCAGCACGCCATCTATGATTTCAGTTATTTTGTGGACAATTTTAGGATACTTTTATTATAGAAAACATATATTAATGACAAATTACAATAGAGGATGATGTTGTTATTCAATATCTCCTCTATTTTTTTATATGCACAGAGTATTGACAAAATCTAATAAAGGGAATAAGATTAAAATAAATGAGTAAATACTCATTATTATAAAGTGAGTACTCATTTTTTAAGAATAAATTTAATATTAAAAAGGGTGAATAATATGGATTCTCAATCATATAAAAACAAAGAATTTTTAAAAGAACTTTTTTTAGAAGAGCATTCCTCAGAAAAAGAATTTACAAAAAGACAATGGCAAATATTGAATGCAGCTATAAAAGTGTTTTCTAAAAAAGGCTTTGGAAATAGTAGAATAAGTGAAATTGCAAAGGAAGCTAATGTTGCTGAAGGAACTATTTTTAGATACTATAAGACGAAAAATGATTTGCTTATAGGGTTAATAGTGCCATTAATTACAAAGTTTTTTAAGCCATTAGTACTTGAGTCAGTAGAAGCAATAATGAGAAATGATAAGGGAAAAGCTATAGATGAAATTATGACAGACTTATATATTGATAGGCTAGATCTTATAGAAAAGAATTTTTCTTTAATTAAAACTATATTTATCGAATCAACATACAATGCAGATCTTTTTGAGATTGTTCAAAAAAAAATAAATTCAAATCTCATACCACTTATAAATAATTTTGTTGAGGAAAATGTAAAAAATAAAAACTTTAGGGAAATTGAACCAATATTAATAACAAAAACAATTATGAGTTTTATCATTGGCCACATATTACTTACAAAGATTATGCCTGAATTTTTTAATGGTAAAGATGATAACAAAGAGAATATAAAAAATATGGTAGATATACTTTTGCATGGGATTGGAAATTATAAATATGAAATTAATAAAAAGGGAAGTGAAAATATTGAAGAAAAAGAAAATTAAAAAATACATATTTGCTTTTTTAATTATAGCAGTAGCTACTTCTGCATATTTTATCCTAAAGTATATTCAAAACAATGAAGATGATAGTAATATTTATTATGGTACAGCAGAAGCTGATAAAATAAATATTTGCACAGAAATTGGAGGAAGGATTAAAGAGATTAAAGTAGAAGAAGGTGAAAAAGTAAGTAAAGGCGATTTAATAGCTACAATTTATTCTGATGAAAGTTATCTAAATTTACAGAGAGCAGAGATTTCTATAAAGAATGCTGAAAATAATTTGGCTAAAGTAAAGGATGGAAATAGAGTAGAAGAGATTAAGGCACAGGAAGCTTTAGTAAAGCAAGCACAGGCTCTAGTAAAGCAAGGAGAAGCGGAACTTGAAAGTGCTCAAAATAATGTTAGTACTGCTCAAAATAATTACGATTACAAGAAGAAAACATATGATACTACTATGGCACTATATAAAAATGGTGCAGAGTCTAAAGATAATTTAGATAAAGTTAAAAATGATTTAGATAATGCAGAATCTACTTTAGCTAATATGAAGGCAGCTTTAGAAGCTGTGCAATCTCAGGTAGATAGTTACAAAGCTAAACTTGATGCAGCTGTTCAAAAACTTAACCTTCTAGTAAATGGGGCTAGTGAAAAAGATATAAACGCAGCAGAGTATAGTGTAGAGCAAGCTCAAAATAATTATGAAATGTCAAAATTACAATTAGATAAAAGTAAAGTAATTACCTTTAATGACGGAATTATAGAATCTATTAATTTCAATCCTGGTGAATATTTAACTCAAGGAAGTTCAATAGCTACACTTTTGGATAATAAAGATTTATGGATTAAAGTTTATGTTCCAGAAAGCGTACTACCTAGAATTAATATTAACAAAAAAGTAGTTTTAAAAAGTGACTTTTTAAAAGATAAAACTATTAATGGAAAAATAATATATATATCACCAGAAGCAGAGTTTACTCCTATGAATGTAGTTACTAAAAAAGATAGAATGAAGTTGGTATATGAAGTAAAAATAAAAATACTTGATAATTTAGATGTTGTAAAATCTGGTATGCTTTTTAGCGTAAAATTATAATAGTAGTGGAGGAATATTATGGACTATGCTATTTCTATAAAAAATCTTACAAAAAAATTTGGTAACTTTACGGCTGTAGACAATATATCATTTAATATACCTAAAGGAAAGATATTTGGATTTTTAGGGCCAAATGGATCAGGAAAATCAACTACTATAAGAATGATATGTGGAGTATTAAGACCTACCTGTGGAGAAGGAAGAGTACTAGGATATGATTTGATAAAAGAATCAGAAAAGATAAAGCAAAATATAGGATATATGTCCCAGAAATTTAGTTTGTATGAGGATTTAACTGTAGAAGAAAACTTGGACTTTTATGGAAATATATATATGTTAGATAAAGAAACACTAGAGTTTAGAAAGAAAGAATTAATTAAAATGGCAAATTTAGAAGGCAAGGAAAAAAGTATTGCAGGTACACTATCTGGAGGATGGAAACAGAGATTAGCACTAGGATGTTCTCTTATACATAATCCACAGCTTTTAATATTAGATGAACCAACTGCAGGAGTAGATCCGGTTTCAAGAAGAGATTTTTGGAACACTATAATTGATTTAGTAAAAGAAGGCATGACTGTGCTTGTAACCACTCATTATATGGATGAGGCATCGGTATGTGATATTATAGGATTTATATATAATGGTAAACTTGTAACTATTGATAGTATTGACAACCTTTACAAGAAACATAAAATCAATAATTTAGAAGATATATTTATAAAATATGTTAAGAAATTTTCTAATAAGGAAGTAGTAGCTTCCTTTGACGATTTAAAGTCCTTAAAGAATAAGGAGGAAGAATAATGCAGATGAAAAGACTACTTACTATAGCAAAAAAAGAATTTATACACATAAAAAGGGATAAGGCTAGTCTTGGTATTGCAGTTATAATGCCTATAGTAATGTTATTATTATTTGGATTTGCAGTTAATACAGATGTAAGTAATGTTAATTTAGTTGTATATGATGGAAGTAAAACAGTTGAAAGTAGAGAAATTGTAAATAGTTTTATCAATTCATATTATTTCAAATTATATGGTGAAGCAGATTCAGCTGATGATGTAGAAAATTACATTAGTTCGGGAAAAGTAAAAGTTGGATTAGTTATTCCACCTGATTATACTAGAACTTTGAGAAGAAATGAAACTTCAGAAGTCCAAATACTTGTTGATGGTTCTGACCCAACTATAGCGAGAACTGCTATGTCATATTCTAAACTTATAGGGAATAATTATTCTAATAAATTAAAATTAATAGATATGAGTAAAGCTGGTTTGGACAGTAAGGAAAGCATAGGGGTAGATGTTAAGCCGCTTTTGCTATACAACCCTTCTTTAGATAGTAGTAAATTCAATATTCCAGGAGTTATAGGTTTGGTGCTGCAAAACATTACAGTAATATTAACTGCTTTTTCTATGGTAAGGGAAAGAGAAAAAGGTACAATGGAACAACTTATAATGACACCAATTTCATCTTTTGAATTAATAGTTGGTAAATTAATACCTTATATAATTATAGGATTTTTAGATATGTTGCTATCTCTTCTATTAGGATATGTAATATTTGGAGTTGGAGTAAAGGGAAGTTTAATACTATTGATACTGCTTGGAACTCTATTTTTAATATGTTCTCTAGCCATGGGTATGCTTATATCTACAATATCTAAAACCCAATTACAAGCTATGCAGTTATCTGTAGCAATGATACTTCCTAGTGTAATTTTATCAGGATTTATATTTCCAAGAGAAGCTATGACAAAAGTTATATATTACATAAGTGATATTATTCCTATGACTTATTTTTTGCAAATATTAAGAGGTATAATGATTAAGGGAGTTGGTCTAAAATATTTAATTAATCCAATTGTATCCCTACTAATAATTACTACTGCTATTATTCTATTAACAATAAAAAAATTCAGGAAGACATTAGATTAGAAAAATATTTTGGATGAATTATTATTTTAGTAAGTTTATCAGTAAATTTTGAAGAAAGTAATATTACAATAAATAGTGAAAGAAGAATTATAATAAATATTTCGTCCATAAAATAATTTATATAATTAAAAAAGTTATATTCCACTAGAAGTTTAATAATAAAGCCATGAAAGGCATATACAGTCATAGTTCTAGAGCCAAGCTTCGTACAAAATAAATTCTTATTTGGAGTTAAAGCTAAAATAAAAATAGATATAGGTATAGCTAAAATATATGTGAATATACGAATCATGTATTCGGGATAGTTTGCACTATTTAATTGTGAATATGAAAAACTACCATAAAACCATCTATAATCAATTCTATCATTTAATAAATATATTCCTAGAAAAATTATGAATAATCCTAAAAAGGCATATTTCTTTTTAACATGTCTTTTTATGTTTTTTATGTGAGATTTCTGACAAAAGTAACCTATCAAGAAGTAAGGAAAAAATGTTATAGTTCTAGATAAACTCAAATAATAACCTATATTATTGTCATATCCAGATAGTATAGAAATAACAAAGGCTATTATAATGGGATGCTTTATTTTTGAAAAATATGGCAGTATAAGACTCCATGTAAAAAATGACACAAGATACCACATAATCCAGTAAGGATAAACTAAAGTGAACTTAAAATTTTCTGTCTTAAGAATATAGATGTTGAACAAATAGTACATAAATTGAAAAGTAATATATGATAGAATAATATTATTAATTTTCAGAAAAAATTTTTTGCTGTTGGTAATACTTTTTGAAAAATAGCCTGAAATAAAAACAAAAAGAGGCATATGAAAAGAATATATAAATGTGTATAGTATTTTCATATTTGTCTGTGAATTAATTAACGGCTCAACAGTATGTCCAATTACTACTAAAGTAATTAGTAGTAATTTTAAATTATCGAAATAGTAGCTTCTGCATTTTTGTTTTGTTAAATTCATAGTAGCTTCCATATATAAAATCAAACTCCATTTCTATATAATATATTTCATTGAAGTAGTTTCTACTTAATCCCTTATTTATATATTATATAGCTTCAATGTTACAATAAGATGTTACATTAATTAACTAAGTTTTAACATAATGAATAATATTTGAACTCAATTAATTTGTAGGTAATAGATAAATGGCCCAGTGAAATATTTAAAATTTAACTGGGCATTAAGTTTAACCTTTTATTACAGTTAATAGCATTTTAAATTTTTCTTTAGCTTCAAGAGAGTGGGGAACATCAGAAGGCATAACTATAGTTTGACCTGCTGTAACTGTAAAAGTATTATCTCCTATTGTAATGTCTGCTGTACCATCTAATATTTGGACCATAGCATCACCTGATGTTGTGTGAGTACTTATTCCTTCTCCTTTGTCTAAGGAGAATAATGTAATATTTGCAGATGGTATTTGAGAAAGTGTTCTGCTCACAACTTGACCTTCTTGATATGAAATTAGATCTTTTAATTCAACTACTTTTGCAAATTCTATATTTTTAATTAAATTGCTCATGTTTTACAGCTCCTTTCACTTTTATAATTTTAGTATAACCTATATAATAAAATTATAAAATTTATTTTTATTATGATAAAGGATGAAAGATATGAAGAGTAAAATAAAATATAAAGTTTATTCAGAAATATCTGAAGGAAGTGTATTCTATCGAGAAGGATTTAGTGAACAAGTATTGAAAAATCTATCACCAAAGTTACAGCCACTTAAAAAAGAAAAAAAAAAGAAGGGCCTAATTGGAATTTTAGGCACATTATTTGCATTCATACTTAAGTTTAAATTTATATTTTTAAAATTAAAATTTCTATTGGTGTTTTTAAAATTAGGTAAATTTACAGCTACACTAGGAACAATGTTAATTGCTATTTTTATATATGCTAAAATATATGGATGGGTTTTTGGTATAGGGTTTATTACTCTAATATTTGCTCATGAAATGGGACACTATATAGCAGCTGAAAGAATAAACTTGCCTGTTTCTGCTCCGGTATTTATTCCATTTGTTGGTGCTGTTATATCTATGAAGAAAAATCCCAAAACTGTAGAAGACGAGGCATTTATGGCATTTGCAGGCCCAGCTTTTGGGACACTAGCAACTTTGCTTTGCATACCTATATATTTTTTAACAGGAAGTAATGTTTTTTTGGCACTTTTATATAGTAGTTTTCTTTTGAATTTATTTAATCTTGTACCTGTAAATCCGTTAGATGGAGGTAGAGTAGTTAAGATTATTTCGCCAAAGTTGTGGCTTGTGGGAATACCTATTTTGGCTATTTGTGTTATAAAGTTTCTCAATCCTATATTAATTCTTATTTTGATACTTGGAATATCGGAAGTTTACAAGTACTTTAAAAATAGTAAAAGTGGTAAAGTCAACTATTATGATGTTGAAATTTCAACGAAAATAACATATGCTTTGTTGTACTTTGGATTAGTTGCAATATTAGCAATTGTAACTACTTATATAAATATGTTTATGCCAGTAAATTTATAGTGAAATTTTATTGCTTTAAGTTTAGTTTGACATAGTACTTTCTATATAATATAATTTAATAAAAAAGTAAACAATCATGTAACTGGCGGAAATGGAATATACCATAGGGAACATGATTGAATAGAAGTTGTATCGACCGCCTGGGTAATTTAATTATTTACCCAGGCTTTTTTAAGTTTAAATTAAAAGAGGAGTGATTGTAAATGGAAAATGGGGAACTTATATTAAAGTACGGGTGTAATCCACATCAAAAACCTGCAAGAGTTTATGTTGAAAAAGGAAAACTTCCATTTGAAGTTCTAAATGGAAGGCCAGGCTACATAAATTTAATGGATGCACTTAATTCATGGCAACTTGTAAAAGAATTAAAAAATGCAACTGGACTTATAAGTGCAGCTTCTTTTAAACATGTAAGTCCAGCTGGAGCTGCAGTTGCAACACCTTTAAATTATGTATTAAAGAAAGCTTATGCAGTTGAAGATTTAGAACTTTCTCCAGCAGCTACTGCATATTGCAGGGCAAGAGGTGCAGATAGAATGTCTTCTTATGGAGATTTTGCTGCAATAAGTGATGAAGTGGATTTATCTACGGCTATGGTACTTAAAAGCAGTGTTTCAGATGGAATAATTGCACCATCTTACAGCAAAGATGCTCTTGAAGTTTTAAAGAAAAAGAAAAAAGGAAATTATTGCATAATAAAGATAGACAAGGATTATGAACCAGAAAAAATAGAGAAGAGAAATATATTTGGAATAACTTTTGAGCAGAAAAGAAATGATGCAGTTATAACAGATGAACTTCTAAGAAATATAGTGACAGACAGAAAAGATCTACCTGAAGATGCAAAAAGAGATCTATTAATAGCTATGATCACACTTAAATACACTCAATCAAATTCTGTATGTTTTGCACTTGATGGACAGGTAATTGGAGTTGGTGCAGGACAGCAATCAAGAATTCACTGTACTAGACTTGCTGGATCAAAAGCAGATATATGGTTTTTAAGACAGCATCCTTCAGTTTTAGCACTTCCATTTAAAGATGGACTTAAAAAAGCTGAAAGAGATAATGCTATAGATCAGTATCTTAGAAGTGATGTAACAGAGGAGGAAACTCGCACTTGGAATGAAGTATTTACTGAAATTCCAAGAAAGCTTACAGATGAAGAAAAAATAGAATGGCTTTCAAAATTAAAAGGTGTTTCTCTTGCATCTGATGCATTTTTCCCATTTAGAGACAATATAGATAGAGCAGCTAAAAGTGGAGTAGAGTATATTTCACAGCCAGGAGGATCTATAAGAGATGATGATGTAATAGAGGCTTGTAATGATTATAATATGGTAATGGCATTTTCAAATTTAAGATTGTTTCATCATTAATATATAGTAAAGATACTGGCTAAAGATATAAAAAAATGATAAAGTAGTATTAAGCAAAAATTAAAGCTTAATAAAGTTA
Source organism: Clostridium sp. cel8 (assembly GCF_014050525.1). Classification (GTDB taxonomy): domain Bacteria; phylum Bacillota; class Clostridia; order Clostridiales; family Clostridiaceae; genus Clostridium_B. Next base: position 30,010 of record NZ_JACGAG010000007.1, on the reverse strand, counting down.
ACTATGGAGATAAAAATTTATAATGAAAATAGATAAGAAATTATTTAGTTATTGTATGTACGCAGGAATTACAGTAATTTTAACTTATATTGCTATACTACTTTTGAATAATATAGGCAGTATCTTTACTTTACTTTGGAATTTTCTAGAAAAAATTATTACTCTAGTAAAGCCTCTGCTTATTGCACTTATAATTGTATATTTGCTCAGACCAGGTGTCAGTGGCATAGAAAATTTCTTGAACAGAAAAAAACTTATAAAAAAGGCATCTCATAGAAGGGCCCTGGGAATTTTTATAATATACATGTTTGTAATATCAATTATTGTAGCTGTTATAATTGGAATATATATTATGATAGGTGGAAAACTTTCCGATAATACAAGTATAACAAATATAGCTTTATATTTAAGTGATTATTTAAAAGATTCAACCCTATCAGTTAATTCTATAAGTGAGAGGTTAAAAACCGTTAATACTTCAATACCTAGAGAATTAAATGATAAAATTGCTCAAATTGTAAGTTATGTGCAGACATATTTCTCTGCAAGTATAGGAAAGATGATGAGTTCATTTGTAGATATAGTCAGCAATATAGCTTTGTTTGTAATAGCATTGGTTCTGAGTATTTACTTGATACAGGATTTTGAGTATTTTAAGGATCTGTGGAATAAGATATTTAGACTCATATTTCGTGACAGCAAAACAGGAAGTAAATTAACAGAAATATTAAATATTATGAATGTTACATTTTATAAATATATAAGAGGACAATTTTTAGAAGCATCTATGGTAGGTTTTTTATCCGCTGTTGTACTTTACTTTATAGGAATAGACTATTCACTTATTATAGGAATTATTGCAGGCATTTGTAATATGATACCATATGTAGGTCCTTTTGTAGGCACAGTTCTTGCAGTAATTATGGCACTTTTAAGTGGAAAGCCTATTATGGCAATATGGGCAATTGTTGGAATGACTGTAGTTCAACAAATTGACAACAATTTGCTTGCTCCTAAAATTGTAGGGGATAGTGTAGGACTGCACCCAGTTTTTACTATGATTGCAATTATTGCAGGTGGAAATGTAGGAGGGCTCATAGGAATGCTTATAGCTGTACCTATGGCAGCTTCCTTGAAAGTAATACTTAGCAGGTGGTATGCTTCTCACATGGAAAAATCAGAATTATAGAATACCAGCAGAATATAGGTTAAACTATACCTATGCTTTGCTGGCATATTTTATTATAAGATCAATTGTTGCCAGTATAGCATCAATGTGGGTTCTTTCGTAGGCATGAGATGCAAAAACTCCAGGACCTATAAGGGCTGCTTTTACATCCCAACCAGCACACAATGCAGCAGAAGCATCTGAAGTATAATAGGGATATATATCTACTTTGTATGGAATATTATTTTCTTTGCATGTTTCTATTAATTTTTTTCTAATGCTATAGTCATAAGGTCCAGATGAATCTTTGGCACAAATGCTTACAGCATACTCCGATGAGGTTTGACCGCATCCTACAGTTCCCATATCAATTGATATCAATTCTTTAGTTTTTTCAGGAAGAGCAGCACTAGATCCATGACCGACTTCTTCATAAGTACTAATATAAAAATTAGTTGTATAAGGGAGCTTTATATTGTTTTTATGAAGATATTTAATTGTATATATAACAGCAGATACTCCAGCTTTGTCATCTAGATATCTGCTTTTAATAAACTCTTTTTTAGTAATTAGAGTTCGAGGGTCTATTAATATGTAATCCCCTACAGAAATGCCAAGAGATTCAACATCATTTTTACAAAATACCTTTTCATCTAAAATTATTTCCATATTTTCAGGAGTTCTTTTAAGGTCATTAGCGGAATTTCCACTTATGTGTACAGAAGGTTTTGTAGTATGAATAGTAGCTGAATAACTTTTCCCATTTGAAGTTTCAATTGTACAATTTTCATCCTCAAGAGTTGACATCATATAAGTTCCAATAGGCAATAGAGAAAGAGTACCGTTGTCTTTTATATCTTTTACCATTGCACCTAATGTATCTACATGAGATGTAAATGTTCTTTGATAGGTATTATTTTTTCCAGGAAAGGATACAATAAGGCCTCCTTTAGTTGTGTTTTTATATGAAATATTCATTTCTTTAAGTGAATTTTCAATATGCCTCAATATAGATTCAGTATGTCCTGTAGGGCTTGATATAAAAAGAAGGTCCTTTAAAATATTTAAAATTTCAGCTTTGTCGTAATTCATAATTTATATCCTCCAAAATATAAAGTGTATTTTAAGATTATGATTAACATAAATTGATATAAGTATGTAAATATGATTTAGAAAGAGTAAATTTAGTCTTATCTTTTACTATGAAAATTAAACTGGTTGTTGTAGTATAATTTATAGAGGTATGAGTAATCAAAGATTAACAATGGAAGGATGAAGTAAAATATGAAAACAACAGCAATATATTTTTCACCTACTGGAACATCAAAAAGAGGAACTTGTGCTATAGCAAGGGTATTAGGAAATTATGTAGATGAAATCGATATCACAATTGAAGGTAATAGCTATGAAAGAGAATTTGGAATAGACGAAGTTGTAGTATTTGGGGCACCAGTGTATGCAGGAAGAATTTTTAAAGGTGTGAAGAAAAGATTGAAAAATATAAAGGGAAATCAAACTCCTTGTATAGTAACAGTTACATATGGAAATAGACATTATGATGATGCACTGCTAGAGTTAGCAGATATTGTTACAGCCAAGGGCTTTATACCAATTGCTGGAGCGGCTTTGATTGGAGAGCATACTTATGGAAAAATTCAAGTAGGACGTCCAAATTCCAATGATATAGTAGAAGATGAAAATTTTGGAGGAAAAGTGTTGAAAAAATTACAATCAGGTGATAGAACAGTTATTAATTTACCTGGAAATAGGCCTTATATTCATGGTGAAGAAGGTGGAAGTGGTGGAAGATTTACACCTAGTACAGATAAAAAGTGTACAAATTGTGGCTTGTGTGCAAAACAGTGCCCACAGGGAGCAATAGATATAGATGATTGTAGTAAGATAGATGCAGATAAGTGTATTTCATGTTTTAGATGCATTCGAAATTGTCCTATAAATGCTAAAAATGTGAATACGGAGGAATACAATATATTTGCAGAAAATCTTTCAAAAAAACTATCAAATCCCCGTAAAAATGAATTTTTTATATATTGAAAAATATAATATTAATAAACCCATACATAATTGTATATTTTATTAAAATTTCTTTCCAAAAAATGATTGACAACTTATAAAAAAAATAATATACTTATTCACATATCAAATAATATAAACTGTGAAGGAGAAAGAAATATTTAGTGTGTTAACTTAAGAGAGCCAATGTTTGGTGAAAATTGGTGTTAACCTAATATGGAAATCACTCCGGAGTTTCCAAGTAGAAAGGTATTTATACCGAGTAAACAAGGACGTATACCAGCGATACATGGTTAGGGTTTACATTAAATTTTTATTTAAAGTTGACCTGATTGAGGGGTAATATTAGTTATTTACTAATATTACAAATAAGGTGGTACCGCGAAGATAAAATCTTTCGTCCTTATAAACATATTAAAATGTGTCTATAAGGATGAAAGATTTTTTTATTCATTTAAATATCTACATTGTAAAAGGAGGGTAGCATAATGTTAGAATATTAAAAAAAGTTGGGCTATTTGAAATATAATAACATGGTTATGTAGAAATAATAAGGGGGCTTTAAAATTATGACTACAAGTAGTGTTACTAAAAGAAAGTATTTAAATGTTATTTTACCTTTGTTTATAGGATCAATGCTAGCTTACATTGATAGACTTAATATATCTTATGCAGCTTTGACTATGAATGAAGATCTGGGATTTAGTGCTCAGGTATTTGGAATGGGGGCAGGTATTTTATTTTTTGGATATGTGGTGTTTGAAGTACCTGGAACTGTGTTTGCAGAAAAACATAGTCCAAGTAAATGGGTTGTTAGAATTATGATCACTTGGGGTATAGTTACAAGCATGATGGGATTTGTTCATACAGAACTTCAGTTTTATATTGTTCGTTTTTTAGTAGGAGCTGCAGAAGCAAGTTTTTATCCAGTTTGTTATTCTGCCATTGTTCCTAGATGGTTTAATGCAAAGGATAGACCTAAGGCACTTTCAATATTGCTTACATCTATGCTGGTTTCAAGTATTATAGGATCTCCTCTAGCAGGTGTTATATTGGGGATAACAGCTTTTGGACTTAAAGGATGGCAGATGTTATTTATTTTAGAAGGAGCTTTGGCATTTATATTTGGAATTATACTTATATTTTGGCTTAAAGATTCACCTGAAGATGTAAACTGGCTTACTGAAGAAGAAAAGAAAAAGATGAAAGAGGAGTACGAAAAGGAAATTGAAATTAAAAATTCAATAAAGAAATATACATTATGGCAAGCACTCAGTGATAAAACAGTACTTAAATTATGTTTTATATATTTTATGTGGGTTACAGGATTTTGGGGATTTGGTTTCTGGCTTCCAACAGTGCTTAAATCAATATCAGGACTCAGCAATTCAAGTGTAAGCTTTTTAATTATAATACCAATGTCTGCAGCACTTATTGGATTTATATTTAATGGAAATTCTGCATCGAAAACTGGAGAAAGAAAATGGCATATAGCTATTCCACTTTTTATTGGAGCAATTGGAATGGCTTTTGGGACTCTCGTATCCAATCCTATAATTAGTTTTATATTTACATGTATTACTGCTGTTGGTGTATATATAGGAATGGGAGTATGGTGGTCAGTTCCTGTATCATTTTTGTCTGGTCCAGCAGCTGCAGGTGCAACTGGTCTTATAAACTCTGTAGGAAATTTAGGAGGATTCACTGGACCATATCTAGTTGGTTTTATTAAAACTGCCACAGGATCTTATAGTGCTGCATATATGTATTTGGCTATATCTTTAGTAATTGCAGGGGCTGTAATGCTGACACTTAAGCCAAAGGTAAGTGAAGATATGTCCTTGGAGAAAGAAAATGAAAAACTAGGGGGGGTTAAAGCTTGAATGTGAATTTAACATTAGATGATGTATTGTATGCCGCAAAAAGAATAAATGGAATATGTGTGAAGACAAAATTAATATATAGTAATGAATTCAGTGAAGAAAGTGGTAATGAAGTATATATAAAACCAGAAAATCTTCAGATTACTGGAGCTTTTAAATTAAGAGGGGCATTAAATAAAATAAGTAAATTAAGTAAAGAACAAAAAGAAAAGGGGCTTATAGCATCTTCTGCAGGAAATCATGCTCAAGGTGTTGCATATTCTGCTAAAAAGCTTGGAATTAATGCCACAATAGTTATGCCTGAAACTACACCATTTATAAAAGTTCAATCTACTAAGAAATATGGGGCAAATATAGTGCTTAAGGGAAAAGTCTATGATGAAGCTTACGAAGAAGCTAAAAGACTTGAAAGAGAAAATGGATATACTTTTGTTCATCCATTTAATGATGTAGATGTAATGGCAGGTCAGGGAACTATAGCACTTGAAATAATAGAAGAACTTAAAGATGTAGATGCCATAATAGTTCCTATAGGTGGTGGCGGATTAATAAGTGGAATATCTGTAGCCGCTAAATCTATAAATCCTAATATAAAAGTAATAGGTGTCCAAGCAGAAGGAGCAGATCCTATGAAAGTTTCCTTCGATACGGGAAAACTTACATATGCAGATAAAGTGGATACTATTGCAGATGGAGCAGCTGTTAAACAACCTGGAGATCTTACGTTTGAAGTTATAAAAAATTATGTAGATGAAATAGTTACAGTAAGTGATAAAGAACTTATGGAAACTGTATTTGTTGTTCTAGAAAAGCATAAGCTTGTGGCAGAGCCAACAGGAGTTATGTCACTTGCTGCTTTAAAGAGATTGAATTTTAAAGGTAAAAAAGTGGTTTCTTTAATAAGTGGTGGAAATATAGATGTTGTTACAATGTCATCACTTTTAAATAACGGTCTATTTTCAAGAGGAAGAATATTCTGCTTTTCAGTTAAGTTAAAAGATACTCCAGGAGAACTTCTCAAGATATCTAAGATATTAGCAGAAAAAGGAGCTAATGTAATAAAATTGGATCACAATCAATTTAAAGCTGTGGATAGATTGAAGCATGTGGTTTTAGAGGTAACAGTAGAAACAAATGGATATGAGCATATAGAATCAATAGTTAAATCTCTAAATCAAAGTGGATATAATATAGATAGAGTTTAATGATAAATGAAAAAGACTATGAAGGAATATTTTTTAATTTTCCTTCATAGTCTTTTTAGGCGTGTATTGACAACAATAATTTTAGTGACTATAATTAGTTAGGAATCTAACAAATATAATGGAGGATACTTATGGATGAAGATATACATATAGGCAAATTAATAATGACTTTTTCAAATATGATAAACAGGAAAATAGGAAAAAAAGCTTCTAAATATGGAATGACAAGTGTGCAATCGAGAATACTTGGATTTATACGCAGAGAATCCTATACAAAAGATATATTTCAAAAAGATATAGAAGAGGAACTTAATATTAGACGTTCTTCAGTAACTAGTGTACTTCAACTTATGGAAAAAAAGAAATTGATAAAGAGAGTACGAGTATGCGAAGATGGAAGACTTAAAAAGATAGTGCTTACCAAAGAAGGATTGGAAGCTGAAAAAAAAGTATATGACTCTATACTTAAAATTGAACGTAGTTTAAGGGATGAATTAAGTGATAGTGAATTTTATACACTTATTAATTTGATTAATAGATTATCTAAGAAGATTCAAGATTAAATATATTTTTAATATTATAGTTAGAAATCTAACAAGAGGAGGTTGATTTACTATGATAAAAAGGCTATTAGAATATATAGGGGAATTTAAAAAAGATACTATTATTACTCCAGTGTATGTTGCTCTTGAAGCAATTATGGAAACAATAATCCCAATGCTTATGGCAATGATTATTGACAATGGAGTTGAAAAGGGAAATATAAAATATGTATGTATTGTAGGAGTTATGATGCTTATAGTATCCTTTATATCTCTTACATGTGGAGTGATGTCTGGAAAATATTCAGCTAGGGCTTCCACGGGACTTGCCAGAAATTTAAGAAGAGAAATGTATTATAATATACAAAATTTTTCTTTTTCAAATATAGATAAGTATTCTACAGCTGGACTTATAACTAGGCTAACTACAGATATAACAAATATACAAAACGCATTTCAAATGATGATAAAAGTTCTTGTAAGAGCACCATTTATGCTTATATTTGCTATGACAATAACTTTTTATATAAATTCAAGATTGGCTCTAGTATTTTTAAGTTCAATAATTTTTCTTGGAATAGTTTTATATATCATAATGACAAAAGCACACCCTTATTTTATGGAAGTTTTTAAAAAATATGATGATTTAAATGCAAGCGTACAGGAAAATTTGACATCTATAAGAACTGTAAAGGCCTATGTTAGAGAAGAGCATGAAACTAGTAAATTTTATAGAGCTTCTCAAGTCTTATATAATTATTTTGTAAAAGCTCAAAAATTAATAATAATTAATGCTCCTGCTATGCAGTTTTCAGTTTATACTTGTATTTTGCTTATATCTTGGCTTGGAGCAAAAATGATTGTTGCAAAATCAATGACAACTGGAGAGCTTATGACTTTGTTTACATATACAGCTAATATAATGATGAGCCTTATGATGATTTCTATGGTTTTTGTAATGATGATTATGTCTAAATCTTCTGCTGAAAGAATTGTTGAAGTTCTAAATGAAAAAAGTGATCTTGTAAATCCTAAAAATCCAATTTATGAAGTAAAAGATGGATCTATATCATTTAACAATGTGGATTTCAAATATAGCAAAAATAAAGACAATCTAGTTTTAGAAAATATAAATATTAAAATTAATTCTGGTGAAACAATAGGTATTATTGGTGGTACAGGTAGTGCTAAGTCAACTTTAGTTCAGTTGATTCCAAGATTGTATGATGTTACTTCTGGAAGTGTTAAAGTTGGAGGCGTTGATGTTAGAAAGTATGATATAGAAACTTTAAGAAATGAAGTTTCCATGGTTCTTCAGAAAAATGTATTGTTTTCAGGAACAATAAAAGAAAATTTAAGATGGGGAAATAAAAATGCAACTGATGAGGATATAATTGCTGCATGCAGACAAGCTCAGGCTCATGAATTTATAGAAAAATTACCAGATAAATATGATACTTTTATTGAAGAAGATGGTACTAATATATCCGGTGGACAAAAACAGAGACTTTGTATTGCAAGAGCACTTCTTAAAAAACCTAAAATATTGATTTTAGATGATTCTACAAGTGCAGTGGATACCAAAACTGATGCACTTATTAGAAGAGCATTTAAAGAAAATATACCTAATACTACGAAAATTATTATTGCACAGCGCATTTCTTCAGTACAGGATTCAGATAGAATCATTGTATTAGATGATGGTAAAATAGATGGAATTGGAACTCATGAAGAGTTAATAAAATCTAATAGTATATATCGTGATGTTTATGAATCTCAGACGAAAGGAGATAAGAATAATGAGTAAAAACAATATTCATAAGCCTAAAGGGCCAGGAAGACATGTTGGATATGTAAAGCCAAGTAAAGGTTCTTTAAAAACTTTAAAAAGAATATTAGCTTATATATTTAAAAGATATAAATTTTTATTTTTTATTGTACTATTTAGTATAATTATAAGCTCTCTTGCAAATGTAATTGGGACAGTTCTATTGAGAAATTTAATTGATGATTATATAACTCCACTTCTAAATATGAATGGAAGAAATTTTGGACCATTGCTTAAAATGATAACTATTATGGCGGTAATCTATTATTTAGGAGTCTTAGCAACATATGTGTATAGTCGTATTATGATTGTGATTTCTCAAGGGACACTTAAAAAAATAAGAGATGACATGTTTAGCCATATGGAAAGTTTGCCTATTAAATTCTTTGATACACACTCACATGGGGATTTAATGAGCCTTTATACAAATGATACAGATACTTTAAGACAGATGATTAATCAGAGTATGCCTCAAATGACAGTTGCAATTATTACTGTATTGGGTACTTTTATTTCAATGATATATTTAAGTTGGCCACTTGCTATGATTGAAGTTATAATTATAATTTTGATGTTTAAAGTTGTCAAAAGTATAAGTGCAAAGAGCGGAAAATATTTTAGACTTCAGCAACAGAATCTAGGTAAGGTAAATGGTTATATAGAAGAGATGATAAATGGGCAAAAGGTTGTTAAAGTATTTTGTCACGAAGAAGAAGCAAAAATTAGTTTTGATAAATTAAATGATGAGCTCTATAAAAGTGCAAATAGTGCCAATAAATATGCAAATATTTTAATGCCGGTTATGGGTAATATAGGATATCAAAATTATGTACTTGTTGCTATATTTGGATCTATTCTTGCTATTTATGGATTTGGAGGATTTACTCTTGGAGGAATTGCAGCATTTTTACAATTGACTAGAATTTTTAGCACAACAGTCAACCAAAGCTCTCAGCAACTTAATTTTATTATTATGGCACTAGCAGGAGCTCAGCGTATATTTAAACTTCTTGATGAAAAATCTGAAACAGACGAAGGATATGTATCTCTAGTGAATGCAAAAGAAAATGAAAAAGGTGAATTAATAGAAACTGAAAAACACACTGGAACTTGGGCATGGAAAATTCAAGGAAAAGATGGAAGCGTAAATTATGCAAAGCTTTGTGGTGAAGTTGTTTTTGACGATGTGAATTTTGGATATGATGATGAAAAAGTTATATTGCATAATATAAAGCTCTATGCAAAGCAAGGACAAAAAATAGCTTTTGTAGGTGCTACAGGTGCAGGAAAAACTACTATTACTAATTTAATTAATCGCTTTTATGATATTAAAGATGGTAAAATACGATATGATGGAATAGATATTAATAAGATTAAGAAACATGATTTAAGGAGATCTCTTGGAATTGTTCTGCAAGATCCACACTTATTTACAGGAACAGTTGCAGATAATATTAGATATGGAAAGTTAGATGCAACTGATGAAGAAGTAGTTAAAGCTGCAAAGCTTGTTAATGCAGATGGATTTATAAGACATCTACCTAATGGATATAATACGGTTATAACTGGTGATGGAAGAAATTTATCACAGGGACAAAAACAGCTTTTAACTATTGCAAGAGCAGCGATTGCGGATCCTCCAGTTTTAATACTTGATGAAGCTACATCTAGTATTGATACGAGAACAGAAAGTATTGTTCAAGATGGCATGGATAAACTTATGAAGGGGAGAACTGTATTTGTCATTGCCCATAGACTTTCTACAGTTAAAAATTCAAATGTAATTATGGTGTTAGATAATGGAAGAATTATTGAGAGAGGAAGTCATGAAGATTTAATTAAACAAAGAGGTAAATACTATCAATTATATACAGGAGCCTTTGAACTATCTTAAAAAGTAAATGAATCTATAAATTCATTATGATGAAATGTATTTTAAAATAAGCTATAATTATAAAAAGTGTAGGCTTCAAAAATATAATTATGGAGGATAAAATGAATAGTAAAAATAGCGGAAGAGTTGTCTTATATTTAATGAGGCATGGTGAAACTATATTAAATAGAGCAAATAGAGTCCAAGGCTGGTGTGATGGAGTACTTACAAAGGAAGGAATAGAAACAGCTGTAAATACAGGGTTTGGACTTAGAAATGTTAAGTTTAAAGCTGCCTATAGCAGTGATTTAGGTAGAGCTATAAAAACTGGAACAATTGTTATAAAAGAAAATAAGTTAAGTCATAATCTAAAGTTGAAAGAACTTGAAGGATTAAGAGAAGTATGTTTTGGAAAATATGAAGGTGAATTTGAAAGTGTGTTATTTAATGATATTCTTAATTACCTTAATGTAAGGTCAATTGAAGAGGCAGAGAAAAAATATAATTTTCAAAAAGAATATTGTAATTCATGTGCTGCACTAGATGAAACAGGACAAGCTGAATCCTATGATAAGGTATTAAAAAGAGTGATGAAATCTTTAAAAGAAATATCTATAGAGAATTCTAAAGATAATGGTGGAAACGTACTTGTAGTAATACATGGGGGAATACTTAGACTTATAATTGATTATTTAGATAAAAGTTTTAATGTACGAGATATGGATAACTCTAGTATATCTAAAATCATATATGAAAATGATAAATTTAAGGTTCAATCTGTAAATGACAACAGCTATTCTATAAAGAAGAAAAATTAAATAAGAAATTAACTAAAAATGAGTATGATTTTTTGTGTAAAAATCATACTCATTTTCATATAATGCTTAATTAGATAATATTTGTGATGTTATTTTAGTCCCTGTTCATAAGCTTCTACCATTTTTTTAACCATGTTTCCACCTATTGATCCAGCTTCTCTTGCTGTTAAGTCACCATTGTAACCTTGTTTTAGGTTTACACCTACTTCTGATGCTGATTCCATTTTAAATTGATTTAATTTTTCCTTAGCTTCTGGAACTACTGGTTTGTTACTATATGACATAATATTCACTCCTTTTTATAGTATTATTTACTGCTTACAGTTAAAGTTTATACAATATACAAGAAAGTATTCGAGGTAATTAGAGGGTTTTAGGGAAAATTATTTAATCTATAGAAGATATATTCAGTTTTTTGTTTATAGTCAATTTAAAACTGGAGATCTTTTGGATCTCCAGTATAAAAAAGGAACTATCAACATATTAAAAAATAATATTTTGATTTATGTTAAATTTTATATTAAATAGCTTTAATACGTTGATAACCTTGTATTTATATAATATGCAAAATTTAAGTTATTATTCTTATAATCTAAAAAAACTTGATTATTTACAAATAGTTAATTTATAAGACACTAAGTTGTAACAACTCTTTGATATCATACAATCATAGTAATAAAATAATTTTATTAAGTAATATAATAGTTCCCCCTATTATATTTAAACAAGCACTTGAAATTTTTATTCCAAGTGCTTGTTTACTATTCTTTAGATTTATTTGTCTTGTTCTGTAGGATTTTGTATTAAAGTAATTTCCTCTTTTATATTTTCATTTTCTAGCGTTAATAAATCAAGTTCCTGCTCAATTTTTTCAAGTTTCTCATTTTCGATTTGAATATTTTCATCTGCCATTTTTTCAGAATTGTGCCTAAGATCACTTACTGCTTCTTCAATAAAATATTTTATTAACATTTTTTTGTTGTCATCGGGTTCAACTTTGATTTCCTTTAATGCAGCATAAACTGTATTTTCTGCAATGTTAAATTTTTCTTCATTTGTTTTAATCTCACCTGAATGTTGCAGCTGTTCTGCAACCTTAACTCCAACTGCAGCTTTTTCTTCTATCCAATCAATTAGAGATGTAGTTGTTTTTACACTAGGAACAGACTTAGCTATCTCTATAAATGGTTCTACAGTTTTGAGAGTTTTATCTGTAACGCTTAGTATCTTGTCTAAATTCATAGATTTATTTTTAAAATATGAAATTAGGGCAAATATAGCACCAATTACAACTACAACGGCCTCACATATTTTTATAATATCATCTGCTGTCATAATATTTAAAACCTCCTTAAATTAACTATAAAATTTATATCTTTCATAGTTAGTATATTTATATGTAGTCTAATTTGATATTTTTAAGTGAAATTTTAATAGAATATATTGCTATGCAGTTAAATAAAATTGCAATTGATGATAAAATATATATGTTAGTTTAAAATATAACAAGGAGAGTAGCATTATGTGTTTTAGGACAGAGAAGGATTTAATTGGAGAAAAAACTATACATAACTCACACTATTTTGGTATAAATACCCTTAGAGCTATGGATAATTTCAATATAGGAGGAAAAATTGTAAATATAAATCTAATAAAGGAAATAGCACTTATAAAAAAAGCAGCTGCAATAGTAAATAAAGATCTAAATCAATTAAACAGAAAAAAGGCAGATGCTATAATTAAAGCAAGTGAAGAAGTTATAGAAGGTAAATTTGACAGTGAATTTAAATTAAGTGCATTTCAAGGTGGAGCTGGAACTTCAACTAATATGAATGTAAATGAAGTTATAGCAAATAGAGCTATAGAAATACTTGGTGGAAAAAAAGGTGATTACAATATAGTTCATCCTTTAAATGATGTAAATATGTCCCAGTCTACAAATGACGTATATCCAACGGCACTTAGAATTGCATCTATTAAAAGTATAAGGGAGTTAAGTCAGTCCCTTGCAGATTTACAAGAAGAGCTTCAAATAAAAGAAAATGAGTTTTCAGATATATTGAAACTTGGAAGAACTGAGCTTATGGATGCACTTCCAATGATGGCTGGTCAGGGATTTGGTGCCTATGCTAAGGCTATAGCTAGAGATAGATGGAGAATTTACAAAGTTGAAGAAAGGCTTAGGGAGATTAATATAGGAGGTACTGCAATAGGAACTGGACTTAATGCCACTAAGAAGTTCATATATGAGATAACAGATGTACTTCAAAATTTAACTGGACTTGGAATTGCAAGGTCGGACTATCCAATGGATATTACTCAAAATTGTGATGTATTTGTAGAGGTGTCTGGATTATTAAAGTCATTAGCAGTTAACCTTTTAAAGATTTCCAATGATCTTAGACTTTTAAGTTCAGGTCCAAAAGGTGGAATAGGGGAAGTAATACTTCCAGAAGTTCAAGCAGGATCCACTATTATGCCTGGAAAGGTAAATCCTGTGATACCTGAGATGGTTGCTCAAGTGAGTATGAGGGTAATTGCAAATGATACTGCAATTACTATTGCAAGCTCCTCAGGTCAGCTTGAATTAAATGCATTTACTCCATTGGTTGCAGAGTGTCTACTTGAATCCCTTGAGATTTTACAAAAAGCAGTTGAAATATTTAGAGAAAAGTGTATAAAAGGTATAAAGATGAATGAGGAAAGATGTAAGAAAAATATTGATAAATCAACTGCAGTAGCTGCGGCTCTTGTTCATTACATAGGATATGATAAGACAAGTGAAGTTGCAAAGAAAGCTTTAAATGAAAGTAAATCAATAAAAGAGGTGTTATGTCAGATGAATATATTAAATAAGGATGAAATAGATAAAATAACCAATCCGTATGAACTTACCAAGCCTGGAATTCCTGGGAAATAGCAATAGATAAACTATAGAATAAATTAGGAGGAATTTATAATGAGTTTTAATGAAGCACCACGTTCTGTAAGAACACATATAGCTCTTTTTGGGAGAAGAAATGCAGGAAAGTCCAGTATTATAAATGCCATAACTGGTCAAAATGTAGCAATAGTATCTGATGTAAAAGGAACTACCACAGATCCAGTTTATAAATCTATGGAAATACTTCCAATAGGACCTTGTGTAATTATAGATACTGCAGGACTTGATGATGTTGGGAATTTAGGAGATCTTAGAAAAGAAAAAACTCTTAAAGTTTTAAATGAAACTGATATATCAATAGTTGTAATAGATTCAACGTTAAAAATTACAGACTATGATTTGTCTATAATAGACGAAATAAAGAAAAAGAATATTCCAATGATATTGGCTTTAAATAAATCAGATATATTGGATATAGAAGATAGTGAAGTTAAAGATATAAGTGAAAAATTTAATGTTCCAGTTGTGAAAATATCTTCTCTTACTGGAGATGGAGTAAAAAGATTAAAATCTGAAATAATTAAGGTACTTCCAAAAAATGAAAGTAAATTTGAAATAGTTGGAGATCTAATAAATCCTGGGGATTTTGTGGTACTTGTTACGCCAATAGATAAAGCAGCTCCAAAGGGAAGATTAATACTTCCACAGCAGCAGACAATAAGAGATATTTTAGAAAGTGACTGCACAGCTGTTGTTACAAAGGAATTTGAGCTTAGGGAAACTTTGGATAAGCTAGCTGTAAAACCTAAAATAGTTATTACAGACTCACAAGTGTTTTTAAAAGTGGCAGCAGACACCCCAAAGGATATACTTATGACATCATTTTCCATACTATTTGCTAGATATAAGGGAGATCTTGTTCAGCTTGTAAAAGGAGTAAAAGCTATAGAAAAATTAAAAGATGGAGATAAAGTTCTTATAGCAGAGGGATGTACACATCATAGGCAATCAGATGATATAGGAACAGTAAAAATACCAAGATGGATAAGACAATCTACTGGTAAAAAAATAGATTTTGAATACTCATCAGGAATTTCATTTACTGATGATGTAAAAAAATATTCACTTATAGTTCACTGTGGAGGGTGTATGCTTAACAGATCGGCTATGCTCTATAGGATTAATTCAGCTAAAGAGTTTGGAGTGCCTATAGTAAATTATGGTATATTAATTGCATATGTTCATGGAATACTTGACAGGGCATTAAAACCATTTCCTCTTGCAAATATGGTGTGGAAAGAGGAAGACTAAATAGATAGCTAAATTTTGTCGTCGACCTCCAGTAGTGCAAAAAACCCGGGAGGTCGACAAATAAGAAAATTAAGTAATTACAGGGGCTTTAGGAATTTCATTAATATATTGTTAACATATTGATATTTTCACAAGTCCTGTTATAATGGTACTTGGATGGGTTTTTAGACTACCTATGAGGAATTGAAACTGAGCTAGGGGACAGGCTACCGTCGCCTAAGCACATGTTTTTAGACTACCTATGAGGAATTGAAACTTAAATCCCCTTCTGCAACAAAACCAGCTGTTGCGTGTTTTTAGACTACCTATGAGGAATTGAAACTATCAAACTCTAATAGATCCGGTTGTGTAGGCAAATCAGTTTTTAGACTACCTATGAGGAATTGAAACAAGCAAAAAAGAAGAAGACCCCGCCCCACTCAAGAAGGTTTTTAGACTACCTATGAGGAATTGAAACGGCGAACAGGAAGAAATACAGAATAAAGCACAAGAAAGTTTTTAGACTACCTATGAGGAATTGAAACTTGCAGCAACTTGTTTTTTAAAACTTTCATCTACTACGTTTTTAGACTACCTATGAGGAATTGAAACAGGCTATAAAAAACAATAATATAGAACCAACACATAGTTTTTAGACTACCTATGAGGAATTGAAACATTTCAGTCCAAATCTCTTTTTGATAAACGGATATAAGTTTTTAGACTACCTATGAGGAATTGAAACTAAAATCGTCTAAGTCATCAAAGAAATCTCTACAAAAAGTTTTTAGACTACCTATGAGGAATTGAAACTTCTCATTTTTTGCAGTTTTGATTTCTTTTTCAACTTCGTTTTTAGACTACCTATGAGGAATTGAAACGCAGCAAATCCCCGCTGCCAGTCGCTGATAACACTGGTTTTTAGACTACCTATGAGGAATTGAAACTAAGTACGTCAATACATATTCTTTATGCACATATTGAGTTTTTAGACTACCTATGAGGAATTGAAACGCGTATATCTACCCCAACTGCTCTCAAGATATTCCATGTTTTTAGACTACCTATGAGGAATTGAAACAGTATTCTTCTCGTGTAGAAGGTTTTTCTTTTGCTATTTGTTTTTAGACTACCTATGAGGAATTGAAACTTACTTTGGACAATCTAGTACTAGAAGTGCAATCCAAGTTTTTAGACTACCTATGAGGAATTGAAACTATAATAATCGAAGTGCTTATATTGATAGTTCAGTTAGTTTTTAGACTACCTATGAGGAATTGAAACAAGCTATTACAAAATATGGCGATACTCAATTGAATATAGTTTTTAGACTACCTATGAGGAATTGAAACTTGCTTTGTTGTGTATATATACAATAGTTAATCTTATAGTTTTTAGACTACCTATGAGGAATTGAAACTTTTTTGTTACGGTTACAAAAGTATTGAAGATATTGTGTTTTTAGACTACCTATGAGGAATTTTTTTAGATATAACTGTATGAAAGTGAAAATTAAAATGAGAATGAATTTGACTTTTACTCAAATTCATTCTCATTTTAATTTTTTGCCTAATAAAACTATAAAATTTGATATTTATGCAGGATTTTACAAAATAGGATAGAATATAATATTATATGATATAAAATTTCTATGATATAAATTAATTTATATTATATAGATAGGAAGTGATATAGTGGAAGAATTTTTTTATGTTTTGCTTAAATATTTACAAGATATAAAGATAGAAAAAAATGATGAGCTTAAGAAATTTTTAGATAAATATATGGTGAATTTAAACAAAAATAAAGAAAATAAAAAACTATTAAATAATATTTATGAAGAATTCATAAATATTGAAGAATTTAGAACTAATACAAGCAATAAAATTTATAGGCTTAAATCTATATTTAGCAATGTAAATTTTGATGATGAAGTAGAACACAAAAAAAATATTTATAAAAATCCAGTTTTACAATCTCTTTCAAGTGAATATATTTATCCAAATGAAATTGATACAATAAGTGAAAAAGATTTTGCAATGATTATAAAATCTTTTATGCATGAAATAAATCTTTGTAAAAATGAAGAACAAATATTTTATGTTTTTAAAAAATATTTTTCCTGTATTCCTGTAAAGAATGTTCCTAATTGCTATGTTTCACTTTTTAATACTGCTAAAATTATATCTGCTATTTATTCATGTGTAAAAAGCGAAATAAATCTTAAAGAAAATTTAAAAGCTGAAGAGTTTGGCTTATTAAAGGCAGATGTTTCTGGAATACAAGACTTTATTTTTAGCATCTCAAGTAAAGAAGCTGCAAAAAGTTTAAAGGGAAGATCAGTATATATAAATATTTTAACAGATGTTATATCAAAATATATAGTTGGAAAATTAGGGTTATCACTGAATAATATTCTGTATAATGGTGGAGGAAATTTTTATATTATAATTCCAAAATCAAAGATTAATGAAGTTGATAAGATTCGAAAATATATATCAAAAGTTCTTTTAAAAGCTCATAAAGGAAAGATATATATAGCTATAGGCGTTTCTACAGTTAGTTGTGATGGTGAATTATTAACTATTGATAAATTAAAAGATATTTCTAAATTTTTTAGTAGTGTAAGTGAAAAAGTTGCATCGTTAAAAAATAGGAAGTGGAATGAAATAGGTATAGAAGAAAATTTTGAAGATATTTTTGGACCTATTGATAATGGTAACAACAATAAAAAAATATGTAGTATTTGTGGTTCTGTATTAAATAATTCAGATGAAGAAATGTGTGAAATGTGTAAATCGTTTGTAGAATTGACTGACGAAATAAAAAAAGCGGAATTTTATAGTGAAGAACAAGAAAAACAATTGCCTGAAGATAATAGTAATAATATTAACATTAAAGAATACAAAGATGTATTTAAAAGTTTTGGATTTGAAATTAAATTTAAAGTTACTAAAAGTAATGTTAATTTTAAAAAGTACCTAATTAATAATACTGATTTTTTAAGGTATGATTGCGATGGATATATTTTTAAATCATTTAATTTACCACAAGAGAGCATTTTTGAAAAAATAGTGTCTTTTAATATTGAAAAAAATAATATAGGAGATAAAAAGCTTGGAGTTTTAAAGCTTGATGTAGACAACCTTGGAAAAATATTTATTAAAGGACTCAAAACAAATGAAGAAAGTGGAGTTTCAATTGGACAGATAATAGAATTGAGTAATGCAATATCGTTATTTTTTGAAGGGTATTTAAATGAATTAATAAAAAATGATAAAGAAAAAAAGATTGTTGCAGGAGAAAAAATTAAGGGAGAAAATTGGGATAAAACGATGTATGTAGTATATGCTGGCGGAGATGATACATTTATTTTAGGTGCATATAATGAAGTATTTGAATTTTCATATGTATTGAGAAAAAGTTTTGAAAGATATGTTTGTAATAATAAACATATAACTTTTTCAGCAGGACTTGGATTGTTTCCATATAAATATCCTGTTGTAAAGTGTGCAAATTATACTGAGCAATTTCTTGATGAAGCAAAAATGTATGTAAGAAAAAATGATGAACTTCCGCAAAAAAATAGTGTTTGCTTATTTGGAGAGATATTTAAGTGGGATGAATTTGAGGAGATATTGGAAATAAGGAACAATTGTATTGATATATATAAGTTGTCTAAAAATAGAGCATTTCTACAAAAAATATTAAATAGTACTAAAGGATTTAAGTCCATTATGAGTGATATAAGTAGTAAAGAAAAGATAAATATAGCTAAAGTTCATAGATTGGCTTACTATCTTAGAGAACTTAGAAATAGTAAGAGTGAAATTAAAGATATGGTTGAAAATTTAGTTAAAACTTATGAAAAAATGATTGTTAATAGTATTTTAAATAAATCACATAATACTTGTAATATTATGGTTATACCTGCAGGAGTTAGATGGGCAGAACTTAATACTAAAAAGATGGGAGAAAGTGGTGAGTAAAATGCAAATTAAAGAAATAGTTGGGGAAAAAAAATTAAACAGAGAAAATAGAAAAAATGATTATACAAATCTTGAATTTAATAATAAGTTTAAAAATTTAATAAATAAAGGGGGTAAAATGTACTACTTTGATGAGGTTATAAATAAAAAATCTTATGATTTAGATAATATTCTAAAAAATGATGATGAAAATCAAGAATTAAAATTATTTGTTGAATATTTGAAAGGTATATCTAAATTAAAGAACTATTTTAGAAGGGGGATATCAAGTTTGTTCAGATATGAAGAAGATAAGGAGATAGACTATTTTAGAAATAATATTATAAATATTGATAATAACTATGATATATTCCTAAATAATGTTAAAGGATATGCTTATATTTTAATAAATAATGGAATGACAACATCACAGATTAGAAATGTTTACTCAGATGTTTTGAGAACTGATAGAATTGATGATTTAAAAAGATTAAGACCTAAGTTTGCATATATAGCAGGAAGAAGTTCAAGACTCACTGTAAAAAAGTTTATGGATTTGTTAGATTATGCTGTTAAATCAATGAATGAGGAAAATGGCAAAGAACAGTTGAAAAATTTTAAAAATTTTTTGGAAGCAATAGTTGCTTATATGAAATATTTTGGAGATAAAAATTAGGAGGTGTTTTACTTGAAGCTTTATGGAAAAGTATTTATAGAAGGAAAAATTTTATTAAAAACTGGATTAAGTATAGGTGGAGATAAAAGCTCTATTGAAATTGGGGGAATAGATAATAATGTTATAAAAAATTCAAATGGAGAACCATTTATTCCTGGATCATCTATAAAAGGAAAGATGAGAAGTTTAATAGAAAAGTCATTAGCTAGATATAGATTAGATATAAGTGCAAATGGAAATGAAATACAAATATCATCATCAGATTATGATTACGATGTTGAAAAATTCCTAAATAGTGAAAAAATAGATATAGATAATTCTAAAATAAGATCAAAAGTAGTAAAGTTTAATAAAAAATCAATTAAAGCAAGTTCCTGTGAATGTGGAAAATGCAGTATATGCAAAATTTTTGGGACAAGTGCTTCAAATGGAAATTCTGAACCAACAAGATTATATGTAAGAGATAGTTTCTTAAATAAAGAAACAAAAGAAAAAATGGATAATAGAGAAGGAATGTATTCTAGATTAGAGCTTGAATATACGGAAAGTAAATGGGAAAACACAATTGATAGAATTACATCAATGGCTAATCCAAGAAATATAGAAAGAGTTCCTGCAGGTGCAAAGTTTGATTTTGAGATGGTATATAATATTTACAATTTAGGTGATATTGAAAACTTAAAGATTTTATTCCAAGCATTATCACTTTTACAGGATGATTATTTAGGTGCAAATGGTTCAAGGGGATATGGAAAAATAAAATTTGTAGATTTATTTATAAGCGAAAAATCTATAGAAGATTATAAGCAAAATAAAAAAAGAAATAAATTAGAAAATGTAAAAGAACTTGATGAAATAAAATTAGAAAATATTATTTCGAGTTTAACTAAAAAATTAAAATTAAAACAATATTAGAATTGGGTGATTATATGAAAAGAGCCATTTTTTATATTAAAGATAAACAATTATATCATATTGGTGGTAGTGATGGAATAAAAGATTATTTTCCATCTGATAAGCTTTTTTCTGCACTTGTAAACTTTGCTAATATTATGTATGAAAAAGATGAATTTCAAAATATACTTGAAAAGCTTAAACAATCACAAATATCATCCATGTTTTTTGGTATAGAGATAGTAAATTTAAAAGATAAAACTTCAAAAAAAATATTTTTTAATCAAAAGCCTATGTATAAAATGGGTAATAAAGAAATAACAGATAGAGAGTTAACAACATTGAAGAAAATCAAAAAAGTAAATTACGTTTCAGATAATGTTTTAAATGAAGTCTTAAATTCCTTTGATAAAGAAGAGGATAAATTTATTTATGATTTAGGAAAAGATATTATTATTCAAGATAGATTTGCATTGAGTCAAAAAGATATTAAGAATATAAACATTAATAAATTTAAACTAGAAAAAATAAAGATTATAAAAAATATATCTAGAACAAAAATGGTGGAAAATAGATTTACTGGTTCTTCAGGAGATGTATTCTATAATGATTTTATAGAAGTTAATTATAGTTTTGTTGATGAATTTGAAATAAGACCATTTATGTATTTTAATATAAATAACTATTTCTGTGAAATGGATGGATTATTTAATTTTATGTGTGACGAAGGCATTGGAGGACATAGATCAGAAGGTGCAGGAATGTTTGAAAAATTTGATGTTGTTGATGCTGGTTTCGAATTTGATGATCAAGGGAAGTATTATATGAATGTATCATCAATATTTCCGAAAAAATCAGAAATGAAAAATGTTAAAAGTTATAATTTAGATGATAGGAATGGATTTGTGTATTCAAGTGGTTCTACAGGAATAAAAAAACCTTATTATAGAATTGTTAAAGAAGGAAGTATATTTGAAAAAAATAAAATTGATGGCAGAATTCTAGAAATGTCAATATCAGGATTAAATCATAAAGTCTATTTATATGGTAAAGCATTTTTGATAGGGTTTGGAGGTAAATAGAGATGAAATTTAAAATAAAGGTTCTTTCTCCTGTACATATAAAAAGTGGAAATACAATTTCACCATATGCAGATTTTATTTATGATAATAATTGCTTATTATATATGCACAATGAAAAGCTATGGAAAGATATCTCAAAGAATGAAACAATCTTAGATGAATATGTACAAGTAGTAAAAAATAGAGATACTAACTCAAAGGAAAAGTATACATTAAATGACTTTTTAAAAAGAAATGGTATAAATATAGAAAAGTATGTTTTTCAAAAAGTTAATTGTAATTCTGATATAAAATCTATGGAAGTTAGTGAAATAATAAAAACTAGTGGAAGACCATACATACCGGGTAGTTCAATAAAAGGTGCGATTAGGACTGCAATATTATATAATTATTTAAAATTAAATGGATTCGATTTTGATAAATTAGTTGATATTTCAGCTAAAAAGAACAAAAAAAATATATATGTTGGAGAAGATGTAATGAGAAAAGGAAAGAAAAATATACAGTCAGACATTATGAAGTTTCTTCAAGTAAGTGATACAAACTGTGCTGATATAGAAGATATATCTGTTAATTTAGAATATGGTGTAGATTATATAAATGTAAAACGTTCTAATAAATTAAGTACAAAAATGCCTACAGCTATGGAATCCATAAATAAAGGAACTGTTTTTCAATTTAATATTAAATGTGTAAAAGAAAATAAATTTTTTAATGATGAAGAGGATGTTCTAAAAACCATAAGAAAATTCTATAAAGATAATATTAAACGACATATAAAGGTTATGGAAGAATCCAGTGAAGAAATTTTTTCCAATATAATTTCAAAGTATAAAGAATATTTAAATGCAATAGATGATGGAAAATGTATTTTACGCATAGGTTCGAGTAAAAATTTTTATGACAATACAATATGTAATTTATTTGATGAAAAGGATGTTAGTGAAAAAATAGCAGGAGTTAAATATTCACTATTTCCTAGAAATGATTGGTTCATATTAGATAGTGAAAAAAATTATATAAAGGAGAGTTTAGGATGGATAGAGATAATGTCATAATGATAATAACTGTTGGTACGAGAGATGTGAATTTAGATGGAGAAATATTTGGAAATGTTACATACTCTGAAAAATTTAGTGAACTTAAAGATGCTTTTAATGGAAGAGCTAATACTTTATCTATAAGAAATGGTGGAAAAATAATATATGAAAATTATGAAAGATATAGAAAGAGATTATCATTCCCAATTATAGAGCCAATTATAGAGCATGTTTTAGGTGAAAATAACAAGATAGACAAAATATTTATTATTACTACTGATCAAAAGGAGAATGTAAAAGATCAATATAGAGATAGAGATACTTTATTTTTTGGTAAAATTATAGAAAAGATGATTAAGCAAAAATATAAAAAAAGATTTTCAAATATAGAATGTTATGAAGTTGAATGTAATAATATTACAGATTTAGGAAATATGAATGATGAATTTAAGAAATTCTATAATAAAAAATTAAAAAAGTATATAGGAAATGCTAAATTGTATATTGATAGTATGGGAGGTATAGATTCAATAAATACAGCTGTAATGATAAATGGTATTTTGAGTTTTCAAAATGATTGTATTATTTTGCATAAAAGTGAAGAATGTAATATGGTTCATCCATTAAGATTTGTATCTTCATTTACATTAGAAATGGATAAAAGTAGATTAAAAAAAGCATTAGAGAACTATAACTATATATATGCATTGGAAATAGTTAAATCTAATAAGAATTTATCAAAATATGAAGATATAATAGAAATAATAAAAAACAGACTATATTTTAATCTTGATGAATGTAAAAGAATTGCTCATAAAGTGGAGGCTGAAGCGCTTTATGATGATAAAATTCGGGATGAAATAATTAAGAATTTAGATGAAATAGAAAAAATAGAGAATAGTTCAGAGGGAAAAATTAAGGAATTATATTTTAATGCAAGAATAAAGTATATACAAGAACAATATGTTGATTTCTTGCTTAGAATTTTTAGATTTGAAGAAGAGCTTGTAACTAACTATACTTGTAAATATTTAGGAATAAAACAAAGTGAAAGGTATGAGAAAATAAATATAAAAAATGTATGTTGTAAAAATAATTATTTAAAAGAATATCTTCAGCAAAAAGATATAGAAATTGAAATGGGATATAATATAAAGATTGGGGAAGCTGTTGTTAATTTTTTGATTGAAGAAAATAAAGATAAAGATGGATCAAAATTAATAGAAGATGAAAATATTTTAAATAAATGTAAAAATGTATATAAACTTATTAATCATTTGGATTGCTTATCTCAATTAAGAAATAAATCAATAGGTGCTCATGGATTTCAACCAGTATCGAAAGAAAAAATTGATGAAAAACTTAAAGAATTAAAACCAATAAGTTTATGTATAGATGATGTGTTTAAAGAAATTGAAGAAAATATAGGAGATGGCTTTTATGGGTCTTCTTATACAAGAGTTAACAACTTAATAATAAATCAATTAGATAAAATATGATACAATTAAATTAATTTTTCACAGTTATTTAAAAAATTTTTTAAAGTTAACAGCTTTTGTCGTCGACCTCCAGTAGTGCAAAAAAACCTGGAGGTCGACAAATAAGAAAATTAAGTAATTACAGGGGCTTATGAATTTCATTAATATATTGTTAACATATTGATATTTCCATAAGTCCTGTTATAATGATACTTGGATGGGTTTTTAGTCTACCTATGAGGAATTGAAACATGATGAAACAACAACTTCAGAAGATGGATATTTCACGTTTTTAGTCTACCTATGAGGAATTGAAACCAGCAGCTATTACAGCAGGTGTAGCATTGTATAAGAAGTTTTTAGTCTACCTATGAGGAATTGAAACAAGGATGTAAGAGAGGAACACCCATTCGGCTGGAGAGTTTTTAGTCTACCTATGAGGAATTGAAACGTTTTTAATAGCTGCCCACCTTGAGAATCTGGTATATCGTTTTTAGTCTACCTATGAGGAATTGAAACTATGATGATGAAAGCCCTCTTGTAGACCTAACTGATAGTTTTTAGTCTACCTATGAGGAATTGAAACCTATTCAAATAGGAGGAAAAATAATGAATAAGGTTACATGTTTTTAGTCTACCTATGAGGAATTGAAACGGTTTTAAATCTAAGAAATCAAACGGAGCTTATAGAGTTTTTAGTCTACCTATGAGGAATTGAAACATAAAGAATTCCATATCAGACATATAAACAGCGGATCTAGGTTTTTAGACTACCTATGAGGAATTGAAACTATATTTATATAATTGTCAATAGTTTTTTGAAAAATAAGTTTTTAGTCTACCTATGAGGAATTGAAACCTGCAGATATTGTAAAAAATGCAATGTTAAGTGCTACAGTTTTTAGACTACCTATGAGGGATTTGTAAAATGAGTTTTTAATATACACAAGAAATTAAAATCTTTTTAATATCCTGTCTATGCAAGTTCCAAATATATTTTTAAATTTTCTATAAATATACATTAAGTAATAAATGTAAAAATAAATAAGCCATCACTTTCTGATATAATGTCCTCATTAAAAAGTTCAAAACATCAGTAAAGGATGACTATAAAAATAGCTTTTGTTTATTTTAAATTCTATATAAAGAATATGCTTCCTCTATCTATTAGTTTTCCATCTCGTAAAAACACAGGTTTCATGTTGTGCTTTTCAAGGAATTTTAGTACTTCACTTCCATAGGAATAATATTTTAGATTTCCAAAAAATACTACATAATTGTCAAACGCTCCGCAAGAGCCACCTATGAATCCATAGTCAAGGCCTGGAAGAAGGATATCTCCAGGAGGTATCAAAAGTACATCTATACTTTCATTTTTAAGTGCTCTTGAAATTGAAATGTCACTTGTAATTAAGGCATCTTTACATATTACTGCACAAGAACATTTTGTATAGCCTTGATTTACATTTATAAGTTTTTTATTTTCAATATTGTTTATGACAGTAGGATCAGTATACTTTAATTTATGCACGAAAAAATCAGGAAGATTTAATGCATTTAAAATTACATCTCTAGGATAACTGTCACTTAGACTATTTTTAGACAATAAAACTTCTACGTTTATTGAATTTAATTTTTTTATAAAATCTGTATCTATATCTTTGTGAACTACTGCTTTTTTATTGTTTATAAAAAAGGTTAAAATATCAGGATGACCACATATACTGTCATAGAGTTTTTTACAAGGAGGACATTTTATTATGTCCAATCCTAATTTTCTCAAGTTTTGCTCCTCTTCATTATCTATTCTAAAATCAACTATAGCATATTTCATTTGAAATTCTCCTAAATAATATAAATTTTATATCTTAAATATTATAAATCATAGTATGTTAATTGAACAGTGATTTTAATTTAAAATTATCTATTGAGTAATAAATTTGTCGATATTTGACAAATGAATTTTGAATATAGATTTTGTTTAAACACATACTATGCTAGAAGGGAGTGTGAAAAATGCCTTTATTAATTTTAGTTTATAAGGATGAAAGAGAAGAAATAATAGATGGAATAAAATCTACAATAGGATATTTTAAGAAAAAGCATATACATATGGGTGTATCTGAAAAAATGGAATCTGATACTCACTTCCTAAAGATATTTTCAGATTGCAAATTAAACGAAAGACTTAAAAATATATTTTACACATATATATCCTATATACTATACAACATAATAGTAGATGAATTTTATAAGAAAGATATAAATAAATTTCTAGATGAAAATTATTTCTTTTTACAAAATGATGAGAGAGAGTCTATGAAAAAAGAAAGTCTAAGATATATTAAAGGAAATGTATCACTTATAGATGAGAATTCAATTTATTGTATAAATAAAAAGAATAAAATAATAGAATATATAAAAAATTCTATAAATGAAAATAATAGTATAAATATTGAGGGCTTCATTACATTTAGAATGAAAAATATGTTAGATGACATTGAGAGCATAATTGATAAGGTAATAGAAAAGTATATGGTTGAAAGGGAATATGATGAATTTATAAAGCTGTTAAAATATTTTGTTGAAATTCAGGAAAGTAAAATAGATTATATGGATATAGAAATAAAAGAGGATGGAAGCTATATAATTAAAGATAAATATGGAAAGAATATAACAAAAGAACTATATAGTGAATTAGCTGAGTTTAGAAATGGCGATTATACTAAATCTGAAGATCTGCTTATTAGTGCTCTTATAACAAATTCTCCTGAAAGGATATCTATACACTGCACAGAAAACTGTAAAAATGAAGAGGTAATAGACACAATAAAAAATGTATTTACAGATAGAGTGAAATTTTATAGAAATTGCAAGATATAAAAGATATAAAAGATAAAATATTATAATATTTTATGCAATATTTGTGAATAATAGATGTTTTTATATTGACATATTTGTTTTAGAATAATAAAATAAGTAACATAAAGTGAGATAATGAGATAAGTTAAAGACAATGAAAAAGGAAGAGTAGATAAAATATTAATCTTAAGAGATAAAAACTTATTAGCTGAGAGGTTTTTTAGATGATATTTATTGAAAACCACCTTTGAGTCAAGTACTGAAAGTAAAAAATCTATGTGTTTTTTATTATTAAGTATTTTCGTATTCCTGCGTTAAAGGTATAGAGATGACAGTATAATTTATATTATTTTATATACATATTTTGCTGTTAATTTGGGTGGAAACACGGCGAGCTCGTCCCATAACTAGGGATGGGTTTTTTTAATATTTTAAAGTTTAATTTATATATTATTTTAGGAGGAGGAATAATAATGGTAAAGATATCCTTAAAGGATGGAAATGTAATTGAAGTTGAAAAAGGATTGACTGTAGGTGAAATTGCGTCTAAGCTAAGTATTTCACTAGGTAAAAAGGCTTTAGGAGCTAAATTAGATGGTAAAGTTGTAGAACTTACAAAAAAAATAAATGAAGATTGTAAATTAGAGATACTTACATTTGAAGATGAAGATGGAAAGAAGATACTTTGGCATACTGCATCTCATATACTTGCACAAGCAGTTAAAAGGTTGTATCCAGATGTAAAATTGGCTATAGGACCTGCTATAGATAATGGATTTTACTATGATTTAGATGCTGATTTTTCATTTACACCAGAATTGCTTGAAAAAATTGAAGTTGAAATGAACAAAATAATAAAGGAAAATGAAAAGCTTGAGAGATTTGAGCTTCCAAGAGAGGCTGCATTAAAGACTATGGAAGAAGCTAATGAGCCTTATAAAGTTCAATTGATTAAAGATTTGCCTGAAGATGAAGTTATATCATTTTATAAGCAAGGAGATTTTGTTGATCTTTGTGCAGGACCTCATGTGCCTTCAACTGGAAAAGTTAAAGTTGTAAAACTTCTTTCAATTGCAGGTGCTTATTGGAGAGGAAACGAAAATAATAAAATGCTTCAGAGAATATATGGAATTGCATTTGAGAAGAAGAAAGATCTTAAAGATTATTTAAATATGTTAGAAGAGGCTAAAAAGAGAGATCACAGAAAAATAGGAAAAGATCTAGACTTGTTTAGCATACATGAAGAAGGACCTGGATTTCCATTCTTCCATCCAAAGGGAATGGTAATAAGAAATACACTTCAGCAGTATTGGAGAGATGTACATACAAAAGCAGGATATGAGGAAATAATGACTCCAATTATATTAAATGAAAAGTTATGGCATGATTCAGGCCATTGGGATCACTATAAAGAAAATATGTACTTTACAAAAATAGATGATGCAGATTATGCTATAAAGCCAATGAACTGTCCAGGATCTATACTTGTTTACAAAAATAAGATACATTCCTATAGAGATCTTCCTATAAGATATGGGGAAATGGGAATTGTTCATAGACATGAAAAATCTGGAGCACTCCATGGACTTATGAGAGTAAGATGCTTTACTCAAGATGATGCACATATTTTTATGACTAAAGATATGATAACAGATGAAATATTAAATGTAATAAAATTGATAGACAGTTTCTATAAAGTATTTGGATTTGAATATTTTGTTGAATTATCTACAAGACCAGAAAATTCAATGGGAAGTGACGAAGATTGGGAAGCTGCTACAAAAGGACTTATATCAGCTCTTAATAAAGCAGGACTTAAGTATAAAGTAAATGAAGGTGACGGTGCTTTCTATGGACCTAAGATAGATTTTCATCTTAGAGATTGCATAGGTAGAACATGGCAGTGTGGAACAATACAGCTTGACTTCCAAATGCCTGAAAGATTTGATTTGAATTATATAGGTGCAGATGGAGAAAAACATAGACCAGTTATGGTACACAGAGTTGTATTTGGATCTATAGAGAGATTTATAGGTATTTTAATAGAAAATTATGCAGGAGCTTTTCCAACATGGCTTGCACCTGTACAGGTAGAAGTTATGAATATAACTGATTCACAAATTGACTATGTCAATAAAATAGTTGATGAATTAAAGAAAAATGACATTAGAGTGGAAAGTGATATTAGAAATGAAAAGATAGGTTATAAAATAAGAGAAACTCAAATGCAAAAAGTGCCATATATGATTATAGTTGGAGATAAGGAAATGAATGAGGGTAATGTTTCTGTTAGAAGTAGAAAAGATGGAGACATTGGAACTATGTCACTTTCAGATTTTATATCAAAAATTAAAGATGAAATAAATACAAAGTCAAATCAATAGTATAGTTTTGATTTCAAATAATATATGTCAACCGTTTTTGAAAATGTCCCAAAAAACTTTTAACATTAGCACCAGTTTTCTGGTGCTTTATTTCTATGCTG
>NZ_JACGAG010000006.1 GCF_014050525.1 Clostridium sp. cel8 | reverse complement strand
AAATTTTAGTGATAGAAAAAAATAGCCCTCATGGGGCTAGAAGAATGAAGGTCTTAGAGTTATGCTCAAGGCTATTGACTAAATTAAACGGGGTGATTATTTTGAAAAGCGATGTATATTTTGCAAATTTAAGGGCAAGAAATAAAAATCAAAACAAAGTAACTAAAGTAAGAAGATTGTTTGAAAAGGCTGGTTTCAAAGATATTTTGAAGGAAGGAGATTTAACTGCTATAAAAATCCATTTTGGAGAACTTGGAAGTGATGCATATATAAATCCTATTTTTGTAAGGCAAGTTGTTGACAAGATAAAAGAAGCAGGAGCAAATCCTTTCATAACTGATTCAAATACGCTTTATACAGGAAGTAGATCAAATGCTGTAGATCATCTAAATACAGCAGCACTTCATGGATTTAATCATTCTGTGGTTAATGCACCTGTTGTCATAGCCGATGGATTAAGAGGAGAAAATATAAAAGAAGTTGAGATAGATAAAAGACACTTTAAAAAGACGAGAATATCCGGAGCTATAGCAGAGGCGGATAGTATGATTGTAATGTCACATTTTAAAGGACATGAAGCTGCAGGATTTGGTGGAGCAATTAAGAATTTAGCCATGGGTTGTGCAAATCCAGATGGAAAAAAAGATCAGCATTCTATAAGACCAAGTGTAATTACTGAGAAGTGTATAGGATGTGGACAATGTGGTAAGGTGTGTCCAAAACAAGCTATAACTCTTGAAAATAAGAAATCATTTATAGATAAGATGTTATGTATAGGTTGTGGAGAATGTATGACAGTATGTCCTGTAGATGCAATTGATTCTGGAAAAGCAGAGGAATTAAAGATATTTACTGAAAAAATAGCTGAGTATGCATATGGTGCAGTTAAAGAAAAAAAGGGGAGAGTTGGATACATTAACTTTGTAATAAATGTAACACCTGATTGTGATTGTGTTCCTTGGAGTGATGCTCCTATAGTGCCAGATATAGGAATACTTGCATCAACTGATCCAGTGGCATTGGATACTGCATGTTATGATCTTGTAAATAAGGCATCAGGATTAAAAAATAGTATGTTTGGAGATCATAATGATCATAATCATGATGATAAATGTAATGATAAATTTAAAAGCATGAGGCATAATACTTATGGATATGTACAATTAGATCACGGAGAAGAGATAGGACTTGGAACAAAAAATTATAATCTGATTGAAATTTAAAGCTAAAATTTATAACTTGTAATAGGACTGTGTTTTGGGTAAAATTAGGGATATATGATACTTCTTAAAGTATCATATATTTTTATGCACTCAAAATCAGCTGGGAGGAATAATATTGGAATATACATTGATTGCAACCTCTACATTTGGAATGGAATCAGTAGTTGCAAAAGAACTTAAAGAACTAGGATATGAAGATTTAAAAGTTGAAAATGGTAAGGTGACTTTCCAGGGTGACGAAATGGATATAGTTACATGTAATTTATGGCTTAGAACTGCAGAAAGAGTTCTTATACGCATGGCAGAATTTAAAGCAGAGAGTTTTGAAGAACTTTTTCAGGGAACTTTATCCGTGGATTGGGGAAGCTTGATGCCAGAAGATGCATTTATGCATGTAACAGGTAAATCAATAAAATCAAAATTACATAGTGTGCCTGACTGTCAGTCTATAGTGAAAAAAGCTGTAGTTGAGGCTATGAAACGTGAGTATAATGTAGATAAATTTGAGGAAACTGGAGCAGAATACAGGATAGAAGTTGGTATATTAAAAGATATAGTGACACTTACAGTTGATACTTCAGGTGAAGGACTTCATAAAAGAGGATATAGAAAGAACTCAGGAGAAGCACCTATTAAGGAAACTTTGGCGGCAGCTT
The DNA here is from genome assembly GCF_014050525.1 of Clostridium sp. cel8. Lineage (GTDB taxonomy): Bacteria > Bacillota > Clostridia > Clostridiales > Clostridiaceae > Clostridium_B. Next base: position 139,984 of record NZ_JACGAG010000006.1, on the reverse strand, counting down.
TAGTACTTTTAAGTAAATGGAATCCATCTATAACTCTTGTAGATCCAACCTGTGGTTCTGGAACAATTGCAATTGAAGCTGCACTTATAGGAAAAAATATAGCTCCGGGACTTAATAGAAATTTTGTTTCAGAAAAGTGGGATATAATTCCAGAACGCTTATGGAGTGACCTTAGAAGGTACGCTAGAAATTCTATAAATGATAGGAGTTTTAAAATTCTTGCCTCAGATATAAATGGAAGAGTACTTAGAACTGCAATGAATAATGCACAAAAAGCAGGAGTTTATGATTATATAGACTTTAAAAGAATGCCTGTACAACAGTTTACTTCAAAGAAAGATTCAGGGTTTATAATATGCAATCCTCCATATGGTGAAAGACTTGGAGAGTTAGAAGAAGTTGAAAAGTTATATGAAGAGATGGGAACTGTATTTTCAAAGCTTAAAAACTGGTCATATTTTATAATAACTGCTGATGATAAATTTGAAAAGTGCTTTGGAAAAAAGTCAAATAAGAATAGAAAACTCTATAATGGCAGGATAAAGTGTTATTATTATCAATATTTTTCACAAGTTAAGTAAATTAAAAATGCAAATAAGTCAAATAGACTGATTTGCACTTTTTGTATTTGAGTTCTATTTTTTAGCTATTTCGGCTTTTACCTTTTTACCTTTTATAGTTTTATTCTTTAGTGCATCAAGTACTAGAGGACCTTTATTAGATAGTATATCTACATAGGAAAAGTTATCTTGTATATCTATTATACCTACATCTTCAGGGTTTACTCCATCTATGTTTGATATAGTACCTGCTATGTCTCCAGGTCTTATCTTTTTCTTTTTACCTGCATTTATATATATTTTTGTTATATCTTTATTTATAGTTTTAGATTTATCTTTTTTTACTTTTAAACCTGATTGTAGCATCTTTTTAAATTTATTTCTCCCAGATTTTACTTCCTCATCAGATGGAATGCTGCCTTCTTTAATATTTAAGTTAAAAATAGATGCTATATCTATTAGAAATCTTAATTCTTTAGGAGTTACAAAAGTTATAGCGGTACCACTTTTTCCTGCGCGTCCGGTTCTTCCTATTCTATGTACATAACTTTCTCTTTCCATTGGAATATCGTAGTTTATTACATGAGTTATATCGTCTATATCAAGTCCCCTAGAAGCAACATCTGTGCATATTAAAAACACAAACTCTCCATTTTTAAATCTTTTAATTGTAGCTGTCCTTTCAGATTGAAGCATACCTCCGTGAAGGGGAGCACATGGAAATCCATTATCTTTCATTTTTACAGAAAGAGTATCTACATTACTCTTTGTTCTGCAAAATATTATAGAGCTTTTTGGAACTTCTGAATATATAATTTTCTTTAAAAGTGGAAACTTTTCAAAAGCCGGAATTTCATAATATGTTTGTTTTATTTTAGATGATATAGGATCCTTTGACTCAATCTCTATGTTGATAGGATTAACCATATATTTATTACAAAGTTCCAGTATTTCCTTGGGAATAGTGGCAGAGAAAAGTAATGTGGATCTTTTACTTGGAGTCCTATCTATTATTTTGTTTACTTGGTCAATAAATCCCATATTTAAAAGTTCATCTGCTTCATCTATAACAAGATATCTTATCTTCTTTAAATTTAAGGTACCTCTTTTTATATGATCTAGTATTCTTCCAGGAGTGCCAACTACAACGTGAACTCTCTGCTTTAATTTTCTTATTTGAACTGTTATAGGTTCTCTTCCAAAAATAGGAGTGCAGTTTATTCTTCTGAATTTACCCATGTTTGAAAAATCTTCTGCTGTCTGCATTGCAAGTTCCCTTGTAGGGGATAGTATAAGCACCTGCGGAGATCTTTCTTCAATAGCTATCTTTTGACAAAGTGGTATTGAAAAAGCTGCTGTTTTTCCACTGCCTGTCTGTGATTTTATTATTACATCTTTATTTTTTAATATAGCAGGTATTACCTTTTGTTGAACTTCAGATGGTGCTTTGTATCCAAGTCTATTTATGGATTTTAATATATTTGTGTCTAAATTGAAATCTTCGAAATTTAAATTACTCATATCTATACCTTCTTAATTTTTTTAATAGTGTATTTTTTAGGAGATACTCCAAACATCTTTTTGTAGGCTCTTACAAAAGATGAATAATCATGAAATCCAGATTTTATAGATGCGTTTGTTATATTTTCACCATTTTTTATTAAAATATTTGATTTTATAAGTCTTTTTCTCAATATATAATTGTGAATTGTGTATCCAGTTTGCTTTTTAAATTTATGCATAAGATAGTATTTGCTTACATAGAATTTAGATGACAGTGATTCTATAGATAAATTCTCATCTAAGTTGTCATTTATATATTCCAAAACTTTAGTTATAATTTTATCATATATTATATTGTTTGAATTATAAAGTTTTTCAATGTTTTTCTGATTTAAAAACATCCTATTTATATGTACTATAAATTCTAGAAGCAGTGAAAATTTAAGTACCTCTGAGCCAAATTCTTTGTATTTAATTGTATTTTCAATGTTTAAGACTAAATTTTTAATTCTTATAAGATTACTGCCAGTAAGCCTCAGTAAATTGAATTTTTGCTTTGATGCAAGGTTAAAACAGGAAAGTAAATTGCAGTTTATACTGTTTTTTATTAAAAAATCAGGATTTATCCATAGTATTATACGTTCATAAATCTCTTTTGAATCTATTACAGCTCTGTGAATATCATTATTATTTACAAGAAGTATATCCCAAGGTTGCAATTTATAAGCTCTACCTTCTATTAAATATGTAACATTGCCATGTAGGAATATTACTATTTTATTGAAACTATGATAGTGAAGTTCAAAATGCAAGTCTATTTTATCCTTTAGATGAAATATTTCAAAATCATGTTTTAAATAACCTCTCTTTGTTTTTAAAATTTTATTTTTCATATTTAACTTACTCCAATCTCAATATAGTTACATTTTATAGCATCTTTTACAATGTTTAAAGCATTTTTAACGATAAAAATGGATAAAAGTTTGAGTATAATAATTATATGAATTTATAGTCTATAAAATTAGGAGGTATTTGAAAATGAAAAAAATTCTTAAAAATTATACATTTCCTATTATATTGTTAACATCAATAGTTTTAGGAGCAATTATAGGAATTGTTTTAGGTGACAAAGCAAGTATATTGAAACCTTTTGGAGATCTGTTTTTAAATGCTATGTTTATGGTAATAACTCCACTTGTATTTTTTAGTATTAGTTCTTCTATAGCTAATATGACTGGAATGAAAAGACTTGGACGAATTGTGATAAGCACTTTTGGAGTATTTATATTTACTGCACTTTTAGCCTCTATAATTGGAATTATAGGAGCAATAATAGTAAAACCTGCTAGTGGAATTGACTATGAATCGCTGAAAAGAGCTGTTGTTTCAGGAAGTGCTGTTCAAGAAGTTAAACATTTAGGTTTAGCAGATCAAATGGTAAATACTGTGACAGTTTCGGACTTTGTTAAATTGTTTTCTAAAGAAAATATGCTTCAACTCATTGTATTTTCAGTTATTTTTGGAATTTCCACAGCACTTATAGGTGAAAAGGGAAAATCAATGGCAAAGCTACTTACTGAAGCATCAAATATAATGATGAAAATGGTAAATATCATAATGTACTATGCTCCAATAGGTCTTGGATGTTATTTTGCTTCAATGATAGGAAAAATTGGATCTGAGATACTGGAGTCCTATTTAAGAGTATTTATACTCTATATAATAATATCCATAATATATTATTTTGTGTTTTTTACTATATATGCTTTCATGTCTGGCGGAAAATCTGCAGTAAAGTTGTTTTGGAAAAACGCACCAGCTCCTACAGTAACTGCACTTGCTACATGTTCAAGTGCTGCAAGTATTCCAGTAAATCTTGTATTTACAAAGAAGATGGGGGTGCCATCTGATATAACAGAAACTGTAATTCCACTTGGTGCAAATATTCATAAAGATGGCTCTGTAATTGGAGGTGTAATGAAGATAACATTTTTATTTGGATTGTTTGGAAGAAGTATAACAACTGCCTCATCAATTTTTTCTATAATTCTCATATCATTCTTAGTAGGAGCAGTAATGGCAGCTATACCAAGTGGAGGAATGATTGGAGAAATGCTTATATTAAGTGTGTTTGGATTTCCAACAGAGCTTTTACCTATGATTTCTGTTATAAGTGTAATAATTGATGCCCCAGCCACAGTCTTGAATTCTACAGGAAATACAGTGTCATGTATGCTTATTTCAAAACTTGTAGATAGACATAAAAAACTTAATAATGTAAAATATAAATAGTTGTTACAAATGATAATGTTAGTTTATAGAGGAGTAATTAAATTGAAATATAAAAATATATTGTTTGACTTAGATGGAACATTGACAGATTCTAAAGAGGGAATAATTAAATCTGTACAATATTCATTGAAAAAATACGGAATAAATGTAAAAAATCTAGATGAGCTTCAAAAATTTATAGGACCTCCTTTAAAGGATTCTTTTATGACCTATTATAACTTTGATGAGAGCAAGGCACTTTGTGCAATAGATTATTATAGAGAATATTTTAAGGATAAAGGTATATTTGAAAATAAGGTGTATAAAGATGTTGAAAAAATGCTTAGTGCATTAAAAGAAAATGGATTTAAAATTATACTTGCAACTTCAAAACCCACTATTTTTGCAGAAAAAATAATAAAACACTTCAATTTACAGGGATATTTTGATAATGTTGTAGGTAGCAATTTAGATGGAAGTAGGGGAAAAAAAGGGCAAGTTATAAAATATATAATGGATAATTATTTAAAGGGAAAACATGGAGAAACAATTATGGTAGGGGACAGAAAACATGATATAATTGGGGCAAGAGAAAATAATATAGATTGTATAGCGGTTTCATATGGATATGGTTCTTTAAATGAGATAAAAAATTCAATGCCAACTTATATTGTGGACAGTGTAATGGGGATATACAGAAAAATTATGGCAAAATAAATTAATGAACTTATTTAATGTAATAGAATAGATAATATTATAAAGGTATACTGATTTTATTTATAATTCAGTATACCTTATTAATTAATTTCTTGATCTATAGAATATTTTTTTGTTTTCATCACAATATATAGATGTGTTTTTTTGGTTCATTTTTGTATCTAACTGTACGGGATTTCCCCATAAGTCATAGATATATTTTAAAGTTGCCTCTGTATAGGTTGGATTTAACTCTCTTCCATCATATATTTGTTTTAAAATAAGGGTGTTATCTTTACTTGAAATGTTATCTACTACAATATTTGGGATACTGCCCATTCCACAGTTATTGCAAAGAGTTTTTCTAATTTCTTTCCAACCAGTGTGGTCTGAGATGTTGTCTACTACATAGTAATCTCCCTTTTTTGAATATTGAAATAAATTTAAATTATAGCATAGATCCTCTGTTAAATACCTCCTTATGAAAGATTCATCTCTCTCAAGAAGTCTTACTTCAAATATTTTATCTAGTCCATATCTTTTTTCAAGATCTTCAAATATCTTAAATCCTAGGTGATATGGATTAACCATTCCCATAGATGGTGTAATTACATCGTTGTGTCTTTTAATAAACTCTAAATATAGAGATTGAGGAAGTTCAAGACGATTAAGTATTTTATAGTGCCAATAACTTGCCCATCCTTCATTCATAATTTTTGTTTCAATTTGTGGTATAAAATAATCTGTTTCTTTTCTAACTACATTTAATACATTTTTTTGCCATTCTTTTAAATTTCCATGCATTATTATAAATTCTAGTAAGTCATCTTTTTGACTGTCTTTTGATTTTTTCATGCCTATTGCTCTTTGAGTTTGAAGTCTTATGGAATGAGCAGCATTTAATATTTTTTCTACTTCGTTATATCCTATGCTTGGATCATTTATATATTCTCTTATTATATTTGCGTCGCTTTTGAACATTTCAATAGTATATGATGCCCTTGTTCCTTCTCTAAATAATCTATTATTTTTAAAAAAGTCATTGTGACCATATACATGTGCCATAGTCAATATTTGAAGGAGAAGTGTATTGTCTTTCATTAAATAAGCTATACATGGATTGGAGTTTATAACCATTTCGTAGGGAAGACCTGTAAGATTATATCTGTACAGCGATTCAAAACGATCGTAAGCTTTTCCAAAACTCCAGTGAGGATATCTTGAAGGCATACCAAGATAAGCCTCATATCCAATCATTTCCTTGTAACTTACAACTTCAAACTCTTGAGGATAAAAATCAAGACCTGTTTCATTCACAATACTTTCTATTTTCTTGCACCAATTTTTTAGATCTGAAGCTGAATACTCCAAGGAAAATCACCCCGTTTCAAATTCTTTTTTCAGTATTTTTTTTAGAGATTCCCACAAGTCCTGTTTTCTGTTTATTGTAACAGCAGCAAAATTATTTTTTTCTATAGCATTTTGAAACATATTTTTTATATTGCTGCCATAAGGACTTGGAATAATTTCTGCATAACTGAATAAATTACATACATCACTTAATTTTTTACCATATTTTAAAGCATAATCATTGTCTTCACTCCAATTATCACCGTCACTTACATAAAATGTATATAGATTCCAGTAAGTAGGATTATAATTTTCTTCTATTACATCAAGTGCTTTTTTAAGTCCACTTGAGATATAGGTTCCTCCAGATTCAACTTTGTGGAAAAATTCTTCTTCAGTAACCACTTTTGCAGTGGTGGAATGAGATATAAACTTTACTTCAACGTTGTTGTATTTCATTCTTATAAATTCATATAGTATGAAAAAAAATGATCTTGCTAAAAACTTTTTAGTACTGTCCATGGAACCAGAAGTATCCATAACACACATTACAGCAGCATTTAACTCATTCTTTGGTTTTTTCTTTACTCTAAAGTATCTTAAATCATCTTTTCTAAATGGAAATCTTGATTTTCTACTATTGGTTTTAGATTTATCTTTAAATGAATTTTCCTCAATTTCTTTCATAGTGCACTTGGTTCTCTGACGCCTTTTTAATTTTTCAACCACACTTCGCTTTTTTGCAAGTCTTGGATTTATTCCATTTTTTTGATAACCACTTTTTTTAAATGAATTATGAGATATAAGCTCTTTGAATTTTTTCTTATCCATTAGTGGCAATTCCAAATCTTCAAGAAGGTAATTCATAAGATCTTCTAGTGTTATTTCAGTTTCGTATATTTCTTCTCCCTCTTCACATCCAGCATTACCTCCACCTTTGCCTTTTGAGCCTTTAGCATCTCGTGCTATTCCTATTTTATCACCCTTTTTTTGAGAGTTATCACCGCTACCTACATGAGATCCACCATCTTTATATAGAAACTTGTATTCTTTAATACCTTTTATAGGAATTTTTATTTTTTTATTTTTGCTTTGTCCTATAATACTTTCTTCGGATATTATGTCTGCAAGGTTATCTTTTATAGACTTTTCAACTAATTGCTTGTGACGTCGTCTATCTTCTAAAGATCTATCATGATGATATGGGTCAAGTCCTCTGAAAATAGCCATTTATATCAATCCTTCCATAGGTTATTAGCTGCGTATTTTAGTATAACGTCACAGCAGTTATCACAATATCCATTTGCTTTCATTTCTTCTACCATGGAATCATATTTTTCACTTTGATCTTTATTTCTAACCTTTGATTTTGTAATTATCCTTGAAAGATCTCTTACAGATGTTGTAAGCTTTTTTTCAATTGCCTCTTTTAGTGGTTCGTATGAAGTATAGTTTATTTTTCCACCATTTCTTATTACATAGAACATATAAGATGTAACGTCTGTTCTAAATCCTTTAGCAGAACTTGATGTAATTCCAATATGTTCTTCTATAGATCTCATAAATGTTTCATCTGGTTCCAACTCTTCACCTGTTGATTTATCCTTTAATTTGTTTTTATTTACATAGGCTTCAGCATGATCTAGATAGTTTTCAAACAGGCTTTCAGCTTGTTCTTTAAAACTGTGAATGAAGGCTCTTGTTACTTCTTTTTCAAGAATATTATTGTATTCTTTCCTTATAGTGTCTTTTATTAGAGTTAAGTATCTTTTTTTGTCATCTTCAGCTATGTCAAGATCTTTTACTGATTTTATCAGGCTCTCCATTACACTTAGTGGATTTATACAATTGTATTCTGAATTTGCCAAGGCATTGTCTAAAGCTTTTATAATAAATCTTGTTGATATTCCAGTCATACCTTCTCTTGGACCAGCCTCTTCTTTAAGTTCAGAATAATCTATTTTCTTTGTGCTACCTTTTTCAACTATATCTTCACCATTGTATATTTTAAGTTTTGTCATAGGATCTACTTTATTTGAAGGTGTAAGTCTTGATAAAATTGCAAATGCTGCAGCAACTTCAATTGTATGAGGTGCTATGTGAGCATTGAAATTACTTTTTCCAAGTATCTTTTTATATATCTTAACTTCTTCGTTGAGTTCTGTGCAATATGGGACCTCTATTTTTACAATTCTGTCTAAAATTGCTTCATTTGTGTGATCTGATTTGAATTTATTCCATTCAGATTCATTTGAATGGGCAAGTATAATGCCATCAAAATATATCATCGATCCTTTGCCTGGGGATGGAATTGATTTTTCCTGAGTTGCTGTAATTATAGTGTGAAGATATTCAACATCATTTTTAAAAACTTCTATAAATTCTACTAGACCTCTGTTACCAACATTAAATGCTCCATTTAGAGAAAATATTCTTGGATCATCTTCAGGATATATGTCCATTTTTGATATGTCTATTGAACCTATAAGTACAGATGTATCCTGATTGTTTGGATCAACTGGAGGGACTACACCTATTCCTTTTCTAGAACGTATTGAAAAGTCTGTACTTACAACTGGGAATCTTTCATATTCACCGTTGTAATCGTGTTTTAACCTGTATTTGCATATTGGACATAGGTCACCTTCTATTTCAACATTAAGCATTTTTTCAAAATCCCTTCTCAAATGTTTTGGAATTAAATGAAGAGGCTCTTCCCTCATTGGACATCCTTTTAGTGAATATATTGGATCTGCACTTTCAAGGGCATTTTTTATTGATTCTACAAGAGATGATTTACCGGCACCAACAGGTCCTACTAGGTAAAGCACTTGTCTTGATTCTTCACCTTTCATTGCTGCAGAATGAAAGTAATTAACTAGTTTCATTATAACTTTGTCAATTCCAAAAAAGTCATTTTTAAAAAAGTTATATCTTTTAATTGGTTCATTTCCATATAATTTTCTGACTCTAGAATTGTTTTCTGGCTTTAGAACTTCATATCCACGGTTCATTATAATATCATACATTCTTTTATGTGCTAGTTTTACTATAGCTGGGTTGTCCTTTATAATTTTGAGATACTCTAGGAAAGTTCCGTCAAATTCCTTCTTTTTTCGTGCATTTCTATCTTTTTTGATTATATCTTTAAAATCCATAATTATCCTCCTAAGACTTCATTATTTATTAAATTATATGAATGTATATTTATTTAAGTACTTTAAATTTTAATTTTTATGTTAAAATTAGTTTGAGGTCTATTTATTTATGATAGTATTATGCAGAGAAATATTTATATTGAGGGTGTTTTATATATGGATTATGTACAAAGTTCAATGTTTGATAGAAACGTATCATCTCCTCTTGCAGAAAGAATGAGGCCTACAAATCTTGATGATTATATAGGTCAAGAACATATACTTGGCAAGGGAAAGATGCTTAGAAATTTAATATATTCAGACAACATAGGGTCTATGATTTTTTGGGGACCTCCAGGAGTTGGAAAGACAACTTTAGCTAAAATAATTGCTTCTATTACTAAGGCAAATTTTATTACTTTTAGTGCAGTTAGTTCTGGAATTAAAGAAATAAAAGAGGTTATGGCAGAAGCTAAGAGAAATAGAACAATGGGAATCAGAACTATTGTTTTTGTAGATGAGATTCATAGATTTAACAAGGCACAGCAAGATGCCTTTCTTCCTCATGTTGAAAAAGGAAACATTATACTTATAGGTGCAACTACGGAAAATCCATCTTTTCAAGTTAATTCAGCTCTTTTGTCAAGATGCAAAGTTTTCACTCTTAAGCCTTTAAGTAGAGAAGATATTGTAACTTTACTAAAAAGGGCAATTGAAGATGATAAGGGATTTGGATATTTAAAGATAAATATTGAAGAAGATGTAATAGATTTAATAGCAACATACTCAAATGGAGATGGAAGAACTGCATTAAATACTCTTGAAATGGCAGTTATGAGTTCTGTAGATGGAAGTAATTCTGCTAATTTAACAAGAAATATAGTAAAGCAGTGTATAGGGAAAAAGACACTTCTTTATGATAAAAGTGGAGAAGAACATTATAATTTAATTTCAGCTTTTCATAAGTCAATGAGAAATAGTGATGTAGATGCTTCTGTGTATTGGCTTACAAGAATGCTTGAGAGTGGAGAAGATCCTCTCTATATAGCAAGGAGAATGGTAAGATTTGCATCTGAGGATATAGGAATGGCAGACTCTTTGGCTCTTCAAGTTGCAGTTTCTGCCTACAGTGCTGTGCAATTTATAGGTATGCCAGAGTGTGGGGTGAATCTTGCTCATGCAGCAGTTTATATGGCAACTGCACCAAAATCAAATGCAGTGTATATGTCATATAACAATGCAAAAAAAGATGCAGAGAATACTATTTCAGAGCCTGTACCACTTCATCTTAGAAATGCACCTACTAAACTCATGAAAGATTTAGGATACCACAAAAATTATAAATATTCTCATGATTTTAAAGGAAAAGTTGCAGATATGCAGTGCTTACCTGATAATTTAAAAGATAGACAGTATTATATACCTACAGAAGAAGGATTTGAGAAACAAATTAAGGAAAGACTTGCTTATATAAATAATTTGAAGAAAAAATCTTAATTTTAAAGGAGTGTTTTATGTGAAATATTTTATGATGTCAGATATTCATGGAAATTTGGAAGCACTTGAATCTGCCTGTGAAATTTTGAAAAGTTTCTCTGTTGATAAAGTTATTGTACTTGGGGATATTGTAGGATATATGTGCAATCCAAATGAATGTATTGATATTGTAAAAAAATTTGAATGCATTAAGGGAAACCATGACTATGCAGTTACTCATATGGAAATGCTCCATTGGTTTAATCCTATGGCTCAGTATGCACTTAAATGGACAAAAAATGTATTGAAACATGAAAATTATGAGTTTTTAGAAGAACTTCCTTATAAAAGAGATTATAACAATTTTACAGTTGTCCATGGTGATATAAGTTCGCCAAAAAAATTCAACTACTTATTAGGTGAAGGGTATCTTGTTAACATTAATTTTCAAAAGATGGAAAATCCAATATTATTTGTAGGACATACTCATTATCCTTGTATATTTGAAAAAAATGAGATTGGAGATATAAGATGTATTGATAAAAAACTTGGAGATTGTATAACTCTTGATATAAAACACAATAAATACATAATAAATGTAGGAAGTGTTGGGCAACCAAGGGATGGAAATGAAAAGGGATGTTGTATACTGTTTGATGATGAATTGTTTGAAGTAAGATATATACGATTTAAATATGATATAAATTCTGTAGTTAAGAAGATGATGAAAAACCATATGCCTGAGTTACTGTATACTAGACTTTATGCTGGTAGATAATGGTTAATACACATCTTATTTTATATGTAAGCATTGGAGTTGATAAAAGTGATACAGCTTTTAGGAATAAAAAGTAATTGTGATATTGATATAAGACAAAAATTTTCTATTGTAGCATCAAGACTAGAACACAGTTTAAAGAGTATAAAAAATATAATTGGAAGTGTTGTTATATTAAGCACATGTAATAGAACGGAAGTATATCTAGATTCTGATTTAGAAGGAGAGCAACTTATTAATTCATTGTTTGAAGTGTTAAATTGGGATAAGAACCTCATAGATAATACATTTTACATAAAGGATAAAGATGCAGTAAAACATCTTATGGAAGTAAGTTGTGGATTTCATTCAAAGATTGTTGGAGAGGATCAGATACTTGGACAGATAAAGACTGCATATGAATCGGCAATAAAAGCTGGTAGTGTAAATGGAAAACTGCATAGATTGTTTCAGTATGCTGTGACTTGTGGAAAAAAATTCAAGTATACATGTGAAATTTACAAAATACCAGTGTCAATTCCATCTATAGCTGTAAGAGAGGCTAAAATTAGAAATGTGAGAAGTTGTATGATAATTGGATTTGGTCAAATTGGAAAACTAGTTTTGAAATACTTAAATCAATTGGATATAGAAAGGATATATATTGTAGTTCGTGATTTAAATAAGGTATCCTTTGAGGTGAAAAAGGATCTAAAAATTAAGGCCATAACTTTTAAAGAAAGAAGACATTATTATAAAGACGTGGAGTGTATATTTAGCTGTACTTCTGCACCTCATGAGATAATACAACCAGAAGAACTTCCTAAAAAAGAATTTGTGATATTTGATCTTGCAGTTCCTAGAGATGTAAATTTGAATGTTGGAAAGTTGATAAATGTTAAATTGTATGATATAGACAGTATTAGTAAAATAGATGAAAAAAATAAAAATAAGAGAAAAGAGCATATGAAAAAGTATAAATATATAGTTCAAGAATATACAGATGAATTTACTAAGTGGCAGTCTATTTGTGAGCTTTCTCCAGAAATACAAAAGATAAAAAAATATGGAACTAAAATTTCTGAGCGGAGAATAAAGACGTTTATAAATAAAAGACATACAAAGGACAATGAAAAACTTGTAAGAACTATGATAGAAAGTACTGCTAAAGCCTATATAAATAGGGCAATTGATGTGCTAAAAGAGGAAAAAATAAAGGGAAATGAAGAGGAATGTATAAAAATTATAAATAGAATATTTTGTAATGATAATATTAAATAAAGGAGTAATGTATGTATGAGAAATGATGATATATTCAATGAATCTAAAATTTATATGCCAGGTGGAGTAAACAGTCCTGTAAGAGCATTTGGAGATGTAGATTTAAATCCTCCTGTTATAAAAAGTGGAAAAGGTGCTTATATATATGATGAGGATGGAAATAAGTATATAGATTTTGTGTGTGCTTGGGGACCTATGATTTTAGGGCATTGTGATGTAGATGTAGTTAATGCTATAAAGTCCACAAGTGAAAATGCCATTTCCTTTGGTGCTACAACTGAAATTGAACTAAAACTTGCAAAATACATATGTGAAACTGTAGATAATGTTGAAATGATTAGAATGGTAAACTCAGGAACTGAAGCTACAATGAGTGCTGTTAAGCTTGCAAGAGGCTATACAGGAAGGAATAAGATTATAAAATTTGCAGGATGCTATCATGGACATTATGATGATTTTTTAGTAGATGCAGGATCTGGAGTTATGACTGAGGGAATTCCAGGAAGCAAAGGAGTTACAGAAGACAGTGTAAAAAATACTATAATTGCACAGTACAATGATATTGATAGTGTATCTGAAATATTTAAAAAGTATGATGATATTGCAGCTGTAATAGTTGAACCAGTAGCTGGGAATATGGGAGTAATTCCTGGAGATGAAGAATTTTTAAAGGGACTTAGAAAATTATGTAATGAAAATGGAAGCCTTCTTATATTTGATGAAGTTATGAGTGGGTTTAGAGTTGCATATAAAGGAGCACAGAGCATATATAAAATAAAGCCAGATATAACTACTTTTGCAAAAATTATGGGAGGAGGACTTCCATGTGGAGCATATGGTGGCAGAAAAGAAATAATGGAAAGTCTATCACCTATAGGTCCTGTATATCAGGCAGGTACAATGTCTGGAAATCCAATAGTTATGGCTGCAGGTCTTGCAACTCTTAAAAAACTTCATGAACATATGGAGTATTATGATTACCTTGAAATTTTAGGCAAAAGGCTTCAAAGTGGTATAGAGAAAATAGCAAAGAGTAAAAATATGCCTGTTGTAGTAAATAGATGTGGCGCCATGTTTACTGTATTTTTTACAGAAGACAGTGAGGTTAAAAATTATGAAGATGCAAAAAGATGTGATAGGAAGCTATTTGCGAAGTACTTTGAGCACATGATAAAGAATGGAATTTACATAGCACCTTCCCAGTTTGAATCCGTATTTTTAAGTGTGGCTCATACTAAAGATGATATTGATAAGTTTATAAGTGCATTTGAAACATTTGAAATATAGATTGTAATTGAAATTAATATTTGGCACAGTAATAAGATGTATTTCTAGAGGTTGAAAATAGACCTTTAAGGATGCATCTTTTAATTTTTGTATGCTTTTCACATATGAAGATATGTATGCATAGCCTATATTAGATAAAGTTAGTCAAGTGAAACTTTATTAAATATATAAAACAATTTGAGAATTTGGAGGGATGCAAAATGGAAAAACTTAGTGATGTTGAAATTGGTAAATTTGTAAAAGTAGCTAAACTTTCATCTAAAGGATTTTTAAGAGAAAGAATGCTTGCAATAGGACTTACTAGAGGAGCAGAAGTAGAAGTAATTAGGAGAGGACCTTCAGGAGATCCTACTGTATACAATATAAGAGGGGCAATGATAGCCCTTAGAAAAGATGAAGCTTCTTTAGTGCATGTGTATTAGATAGTGAAAATTTTACAGCAATATATTACAGGAGGTAGAAATGGGACTTACTTATCAATCTACTGGAATAGATGCTCTAACTGAGATGTATAAAATACAAAAAAAGCAAGGTGAATATGTTATTGCACTGGCTGGAAATCCTAATACTGGTAAAAGCACTGTTTTCAATGCATTAACTGGACTAAAGCAACATACAGGTAATTGGCCAGGTAAGACTGTAACAAATGCAAGAGGAGAATTTAAAATAGGTGATAAAGACTATATACTTGTAGATTTGCCAGGCACATATTCACTTTTTTCTTCATCTGCAGAAGAAGAAGTTGCAAGGAATTTCATATGTTTTGGAAATTCCGATATGGTAATTGTTGTAACTGATGCCACATGTCTTGAAAGAAATTTAAATTTAGTGTATCAAGTTATGGAAGTTAAAGACAATGTAATTTTATGTGTTAATCTTATAGATGAGGCAAAAAAGAAGGGAATAGTCGTTGATGAAAATAAACTTGAAGAAAAGTTAGGTATACCAGTTATATGTACAGCTGCAAGAAGTAAGATTGGAATTGATAAGCTTAAAGAAGTTATAAATAAAGTATCACAAGGAAAAATAAAATCATTACCTAAAAAAACTACTTATAAGGATTATATAGAAAATATAGTGGAAAGACTACAGATGATTATAAGTGAAAAGATAGATGGGATAAATCCAAGATGGCTTTCACTTAGACTAATTGATGGAGATGAAAGTATTACAGATACAATACTTAGTAAAATTGAAAAAGAAGATAAAAGTGTACTTTTAAATGAATTAAAGAAAATAGGATATTGTTATGATAAAAAACAAATAAGAGATGATATTACATGCACTATATATAAAAATGCAGAATATGTAAAAAATATATGTGTAAAAAGTAATAAAAGTAGTGAAAATAGAGATAGATTAATAGATAAATATGTAACATCTAGAATATTTGGAATTCCAATTATGATAGCTGTGCTTGCTTTGATTCTTTGGATAACAATTACAGGTGCTAATATTCCATCAAATATAATTGCAGGTATATTGTTTGGATTTCAAGACAAGCTTACTATGTGGTTTACAAGTGTAGGTGCACCAAAGTGGCTCTATGGGGTTATTGTACTTGGGCTTTATAGAACAATGGCATGGGTAGTATCTGTAATGCTTCCACCTATGGCAATATTTTTCCCGCTTTTCACATTACTTGAAGACTTAGGATATTTGCCAAGAGTTGCATTTAACATGGATCACCTTTTTAAAAAAGCATGTGCTCATGGTAAACAATGTCTTAGTATGTGTATGGGGCTTGGCTGTAACTCTGCAGGAATTATAGGATGTAGAATTATTGAATCTCCAAGGGAAAGGCTTATAGCTATACTTACAAATAATTTTATGCCCTGTAATGGTAGATTTCCAACTTTAATTGCTATTTCTTCTGTATTTTTAGTGTCACAATCAAGTAAAACAGTTTCAAATATACTTCCAGCTATATCAGTTACAGGAATAGTCATACTTGGAATTATAATAACTTTAATTGTTTCAAAAGTATTGTCAAAAACTCTCTTAAAAGGGTATCCATCTAGTTTTACGCTGGAACTTCCACCTTATAGAGTTCCACAAGTAGGGAAAGTAATATACACATCAATTATTGACAGAACTATATTTGTTCTTGCAAGAGCAGTAAGCGTTGCGGCCCCTGCAGGTATAATTACATGGATTTTGGCAAATGTGTACATTGGCAATTTAAGTATAATAGGCCATGCAGCTATGTTTCTTCAACCATTTGCACATTTAATAGGACTTGATGGGTATATACTTATGGCATTTATACTTGGAATACCTGCAAATGAAATAGTACTTCCAATACTTATAATGTCCTATTTGTCTACAGGATCTATGACTGATTTTCAAAGTATAGATTCCCTTAGACATATACTTGTATATCATGGGTGGACGTATCTTACAGCTTTAAATATGCTTTTGTTTTGTATGCTTCATTGGCCTTGTGCTACAACTCTTTTGACAATAAAGAAGGAAACTGGGAGTGTTAAATGGACTGTACTTTCAGCTCTTATTCCAACTGGAATTGCAATAGTAATTTGCTTTATAACTGCATCTGCTGCTAGAATTCTTGGACTATATTAATTTATCAATATAATTTTGCACTTATTATGAGTCTGTGAGTTGCAATTCTTATAGGCGTGCAAGTTATAAGAGTCATAGTTGGGGTCTTTGTTGCATTTAAAACATCAACTTGTTCTGGAAGAACTACTTTAGTATTGTATACTTTATATTTATAAGTGCCATTAATAGTTTTTACTATTATTGTATCTCCAATTTTAACTTCGTCTAGCCTGTTAAAATATTGACCATAGGTATAACTTCTATGTCCAGCTAAGGCAAAATTTCCATTTTCACCAGGCATGGCAGTATCTTTAAAATGTCCAACTGCATATCTTAGTGTGTCCATATCTGTACCTTCTCCTATGGTAACTTCTAAATCTATCTTTGGAATAATTAAAATCCCAATTGTACCAGACTTTATATTATAAGAAGTATTGTCTTTATTGTTTGACTTAGTAGATTTAGCTTCTTCTTTGTAATTTTTAATTTGTTGTGTGTAATTTTTAAGCAGCTTATCTTGACTTTGTGTAGTTTTATATTTGGCATAAAAAGTATATGAAATGATTATAATTCCAATAAGTATAAAAAATAGTCCTAGTGATTTAAATTTCCTCAATAATATAACTCCTTTTTACAACAAGTATTTTGATATTTATAGTATAATGTATGTCACATGTAATTTCCATTATAAATAATTATATGATTAAGCATATATTTTAGTCTTTTTTAATATAACAATTTATAGGGGGCTTATAAAATAATCATTACAATAAGTGATTATTTTTAAATTGCAATTTTGAAAGGAGGGAAAATTATGAAAAAACAAATTAAAAAAAAGTGTTTTCCAATTATAATGACCATTATTTTTTTGTTCCAAATTCTAGCGTCATTCACATCTTTAAATGTTGCTAAAGCAGATGAAGTATTGCCTAAAGATATTACAGATACATTTCATTTTATCACTGGAGTTAGTATAAAAGATGCAGATGGAAATGAATTAGGAAACAATATAGACAAAAGTTCTGAAATTCACGTTAATTACACTTGGAGCATACCAAACACAGAAGAAGTTAATGAAGGTGACTATTATACAATGCAACTTCCAAAGGAAATCAAAATTGTAGCAGATATTAATGAGCCAATTAATGATAGTAGTGGAGAAAAGGTAGCGGACATGCATGTAGATACAAGTGGACTTGTGACACTTACATTTACAGACTATCCAAGCACTCATTCCAATGTAAGTGGATACTTTTATATAGACTCCTTTTTTGATGAAAGTGAAATAGGGAATAACAATCCAAATCCAATTACATTTACTATTCCTGGAGTAGCAGATCCTATTGTGATTAATGTAAATTTCAATCAGCCGGATCCATCTATTGAAAAAGAAGGTACCTACAATCCATCTACAGATGAGATTACATGGCAGTTAACTGTAAACAAGGAAGGGGTAAATGTCAATCAAGCTACAGTTGAAGATACTATAAATGCTCCTCAGGTATTTGTAGAAGGCTCTGTTACGATTAATGGATCTCAAGCTGATGAATCAAATTACACTTATGATTCAAGTAGTGGAAAACTTGAATATAATTTAGGAGATATTACTGAATCTCAGACTTTGACTTTTAGAACTAGTGTAAAAGACGATTTATCAGGAAAAGGTCAGGGAGATTACAGTTATAGTAATGAAGCTCTGTTAAATTATATTGACAATGGCGACTCAAAGACTATAAATTCAGAGAAAGTAACTGTTCCGGTATCTGTTCAATTAATAAGTAAGACTGGAAAGTATGATGCAGCTAACAAAAAGATAGACTGGACAATTACTGTAAATGAAAGTGGAAGAACAATTGATAATGCAAAAGTTATAGATGTAATTCCAGCAGGACTTAAATTAATAGATGGAAGTGTGGAAGTTGGAAGCACATCTGACAGTGTACAGCCTGTATCAGATAGTAGCTATACCTATGATTACACAGATAATGAAACAGACAGTACATTTATCTATGATTTAGGAAATATAACAGAAGAAAAGGTTATTGAGTTTTCAACTTCAATAGATATAGATGTGTACAATTCCAATAATAAAGTTAATTATAAAAATACTGCTACATTAACAGGGGATGGTGTATCTGAAGGAACATCTGCAACTAAAGGAGTAGGAGTTAGACCAAGTATTATTAAAAAAGTTGGATCAAGTTATAATGCGTCTAATGGAATAATTACTTGGGAAATTACTGTAAACAGTAGTGAAACAAATATTTCATCTGGGGCAGTAGTTACTGACAATATTCCTAAAGGACAAGAATATGTGGCCGGTTCTACAAAGTTAGATGGAACGTCCATAGCAGATAGTGGGTGTTATACTCAAGCATCAGATGAAGACCCTGATAAAACAGGTACCATTGAATATACTTTTTCATCTGCATTTTCAGATACACATACTATAATATTTCAGACACAGATAACCGATCCTTCAGTTTATAGGGCAAATTACAGTGGAACGTATAAAAACACTGTTAATTTTAAAGCCAATGGTGTAGATGAGAGTTCTACTGGATCCCAAACCGTTACTAGTGAAGTAATTAAAAAGACAGGTGAGGGATATGATTATTCAACAAGAGAAATTACCTGGCAGATTGTAGTTAATAAAAATAAGATGCCAATAACTAATGCAGTAGTTATGGATAGCATTTTAGATGGCCAGGAATATGTAGAAGGATCTACAGAGATTAATGGAAGTAAAGTTGAAGATAGTTTGGTAAATAATCCTAAAACAACAGGATTATTTATATATGGTTTTGGCAGCGAAACTATTAATGATACTCAGACAATTACTTTTAAAACAAAAATCACAGATTTAGATATTTTCAATGAAAATAGTGATCAGGAGTTAAAAAATACTGCATCTATTACAGCAGATGAAATACATACAGATGGGAATTCAACTAGCACAGGAACAGAAACAGTTAAAAGTTCAGTAATAAGTAAAATAGCAGATTATACTGTAGGCAATTCCTATATTGATTGGACAGTTGAAACAAATTCAAACTGGAGCATTCCACTAGCTGGGGCAACTATAACTGATACACTGCAAGATGGACTTTCATTAGATACGGATACTGTAGAATTGTATAAAGCTAGTGTAAACTCAGATGGTAGTCTTACTAAAGGGGATAAAGTTCAGCTTACTTCTGAAAATGTAAAATATGATCCTGATACTAGAGTGTTTGAATTTACTTTCCCTGAAGACTTAGAAGCTGGAGCTTTTATGTTGAAGTTTACAACAAATGTTACTAACAAAGGTAACTATTCAAATTCAGTTCAGTTTAAAGGAAGTGGAGTGGAAGTAGATTCCTCTGCTACTCAAAATGGTGTATGGTTTTCACAAGGTGGCGGAGGTGCAACTGGAGAAACTGGCAGTATTACAGTTACAAAGGTTGCTGATGATGGTGTTACACCTCTAAGTGGTGCAGTATTTGAACTTTTGGATCAGTATGGGAATGTTAAGGAAACATCTGATCCTACGGGTGATGATGGTTCTGTAACATTTGACAATCTTAAATATAACTTAGACTATAGTATTAGAGAAAAAACAGCTCCTACTGGATACAATTTAAGTAGTGAAGTGTATACATTCCAAATTTCAAGTAGTGGTGACAAAGATATTACCTACACTTATAAAGATACTGTTAAAAGGGCAGATATACAATTTACAAAAATAGGAGAAGATTCTGATGTAGATGGACTTGAAGGAGTAGAATTTACACTTTACCAAAGTGATGGCACAACTCCAGTTAAAGATGATAGTGGAAACAATATAACTGCAGTTAGCGATGAAGATGGAGTTGTTGAGTTTAAAGATGTTGCATATGGAAAATATGTAATAAAGGAAACAAATAGGCCTGAAAACTACAATTCATATGATAATGCTATAAGTGTTGATTTAACAGCAATAACAGATGGTGAAGTTGTTGATTTAGGTAGTATTACTGATAATAAGATTAGAAATGACATACAGTTTAAAAAGGTAGATGAAAGTGGAAATCCTCTAAAAGGTGCAGTATTTACACTATATAAGATTAATGAAGATGGAACACTTACAGCAGTTAAAGATTCAGAAGGGAATGATTTAACTGCAACTAGCGGCTCAGATGATGTAGAAGGAGCTACTGATACCACCGGTAATGTTATATTTGAAGATGTAGAATATGGTAGCTATGAAATAAAAGAGACAGTGCCGCCTTCTGGATATAACACTTCAACTACACCACTTTATGCCAATGTAAGTGTAGATAAAACTGTAGATAGTACTCCTGTGTATGCAAGACCTGAAGGTAACACTGAAACAGGTTTGTATAGCTTAAGTGACACAAAGGTTACTGGAGGTGGTGGAGGAAGCATAGGCATTAGAGGAACAGTTAGTGTAAAGAAAGTTGACGAAAATGGCGATCCTCTAAGTGGTGCAGTATTTACACTATATAAGTTAAATGGCACAGAAGTTATGACTGCTACTACAGATGAAAGTGGAGTGGCCAAATTCTATAAAGTATTGCCAGGTAAGTACTCTGTAAAAGAAACAGTTGCTCCATCAAAATATACTCTTTCTACTAAAGTAATTTCGGTAGAGATAAATATGAGCAAAGTTTATGATATTGGAACTGTACAAGATACTAAAGATACAACTGAAACTGGAAATACAGATGAAACTGGAAATACAGGAAACACTGATGAGTCAGGTCAGACAGAACAGACAAGCCAGACAGAAGAAAATTCACCTACAAGTGAAGAAAGTAATTCTGAAAAAGGTTCTTCTGAAACAAATGCAGAGGAAAGCGGATCTAGTACATTAAACAGTGAATATAAGAAAACATTACCTAAAACAGGAAGTATTATAGATGGTACAGTATTGACTGTAATAGGGGTATTGTTTATTCTATTAGGATCTGTATTAATGGTTATAAAAAAGAAGAAAATATAACGGTAAATAAATTAAAATTTATATTGACACTATAAAGATAATATGATATTTTTAATGTGTAAATTAAATTGATCTTATGGTCGTATGACTGGCGGAAGTGGATGTAACCACAGGGAATACGACTTTTAATAGCCGACCGCCTGGGCAAATAAAATGTCCAGGCGGTTTTTTTATTACTTCATCTTTATTATATATATGAAGCAGGTGAAGTTGTATCATAGTAATTTTTAGAATAATTAAAATAATTAAAATATTTGTAAAGGAGAAAATTTTATGCGAAGTGAATGGAAAAATTTTAATTCTGGAAAATGGACAGAGGATATTGATGTAAGAAATTTTATTCAAAAAAACTATACCCCTTATACTGGGGATGAAGGATTTTTAAGTTCACCAACTGAAAAGACAAAAGAAGTTTGGAAAAAATCAGAAAAACTTATAATGGAAGAGAATAAAAAAAATGGAGTTCTTGATGTAGATACAAAAACTGTATCCGGTATAGACAATTTTAAACCAGGATATATAGATAGGGAAAATGAAGTAGTATACGGTCTGCAGACAGACAAGCCTCTAAAAAGAATGGTAAATCCATTTGGAGGAATAAGGATGGCAAAGCAAGCTTTAGATGCTTATGGATATAAAGTTGATGATGAAATGAATGAAATATTCACAAAATATAGAAAGACACATAATGAGGCTGTATTTGATGCATATACAGAAGAGATGAGAAGAGCAAGACACGTTGGACTTTTGACAGGACTTCCTGATGCCTATGGACGAGGTAGAATTATAGGAGACTTTAGAAGAATTGCTCTTTATGGAGTAGATTATTTAATAGACAAGAAAAAGCAGGATTTAAAAATGCTTGTAGGTGATATGTGTGAATCACTTATAAGAAAAAGAGAAGAAGTTGCAGAGCAGATAAAGGCATTAAATAAAATAAAAAGCATGGCATCACGTTATGGAATAGATATTTCAAAGCCAGCAAGTAATGCTAGGGAGGCTGTACAATTTACTTACTTTGGATATCTTGCAGGAATAAAGGAAAATAATGGAGCTGCAATGTCCCTTGGAAGAGTTTCAACATTCTTAGATATTTATATTGAAAGAGATATAAAAAATGGGATAATAGATGAAAAAGAGGCTCAAGAACTTATTGATCAATTTGTAATTAAATTAAGACTAGAAAGACACCTTAGAACGCCTGAATACAATGAAATATTTGCAGGAGATCCAAATTGGGTTACAGAATCAATTGGTGGCATGGGTATAGATGGAAGAACTCTTGTTACTAAAAATTCTTTTAGATTTTTAAATACACTTACAAATCTTGGACCTGCTCCAGAACCAAATATGACAGTACTTTGGTCTGAAAAGCTTCCAGAAGCATTTAAGAAATACTGTGCTAGGATGTCAATAGAAACAGATGCTATTCAATATGAAAATGATGATATAATGAGGCCTATATATGGAGATGATTATGCTATAGCATGTTGCGTATCTGCAATGGCAGTAGGAAAACAGATGCAGTTTTTTGGTGCAAGATGTAATCTTGCAAAATCCCTTCTCTATTCTATAAATGAAGGTGTTGATGAAAAGAAGTTTATAAAGGTTGTGCCTGGGATAGAAAAGATGGATGATGAGATACTTGACTATGATAAAGTTAAGAAAAGTTATTTTAAAGTACTTGAATATGTGGCAAAGTTATATGTAAATACACTTAATTTGATTCATTATATGCATGACAAATATGCCTATGAAGCAGCACTTATGGCTCTTCACGATACTGAAGTTCATAGGTTCTTAGCCTGTGGAATAGCAGGACTTTCAGTTGCTGCAGATTCTTTAAGTGCAATAAAATATGCAAAGGTAAAGCCTATTAGGAATGAAGATGGAGTTGCAGTTGATTTTGAGGTAGAAGGAGATTTTCCAAAGTACGGTAATGACGATGATAGAGTAGATGATATTGCAGTGGAAATTGTAACTAAATTTATAAGCGAACTTAGAAAGACAAAAGCATATAGAAGTGCAGAACACACTTTGTCAGCACTTACTATAACTTCAAACGTAATGTATGGAAAAAAGACTGGAACTACACCAGATGGCAGAAAGGCAGGAGAACCTTTTGCACCTGGAGCCAACCCAATGCATGGAAGAGATAAAGAAGGAGCACTTGCATCTTTAAATTCCGTAGCTAAAATACCATATAGACAAGTTTGTCAAGATGGAATTTCAAATACATTTTCTATTGTTCCAGATGCACTTGGAAAAGATAATATGACTAGAGTTTCTAATCTTGTTTCTATTTTAGATGGGTATTTTTCAAAAGGTGCTCACCACTTGAATGTAAATGTACTGGACAGGTCAACTCTTTTAGATGCAGTAGACAATCCTGAAAAGTATCCTACACTTACAATAAGGGTTTCAGGTTATGCAGTTCATTTTGTGAAACTTACAAGGGATAAGCAAATGGAAGTAATACACAGAACGTTCCATGAAAGGGTTTAATATATGGGAAGAATTCATTCTATAGAAACTATGGGACTTGTAGATGGTCCTGGAATAAGAGTAGTTGTATTTTTTCAAGGTTGTAGACTTAGATGTGCATTTTGTCACAATCCAGATACATGGCAATTTGGACTAGGAGATGAAGTAACTCCTGAAAGTCTATTGAAAAAAATTGAAAGATATAGGGTGTATTTTGAAAAGTCCGGGGGTGGTGTAACATGCTCTGGAGGAGAACCTCTTATGCAGCCTAAATTTTTAGTTGAATTTTTAAAATTGTGTAAGGAAAATAATATAAATACCGTTTTAGATACTTCAGGATTTGGGAAAGGTAATTACGATGAAATTTTAAAATATACTGATCTTGTAATGCTTGATATAAAACATATAGATGCTAAAGGTTATAAAGATTTTACAAGTGGCGATATAAATGAATTCTATGATTTTGTAAAGGCGGTAAATAGATCACACTCTAAAATATGGATAAGACATGTAATGGTACCTGGAATAACTGATAACTATTCATCTATGGATAAAATTGTAGAGATGATAACAAACCTAGTTGATTTAAATAAGTTAGATAAGTTTGAGGTGCTTCCATATCATACAATGGGAGTGGATAAGTACAAAAAGTTTAACATTGAATACAAATTACAAGGAATAAAGGCCATGAATAAAGATAAAGCTATGAAGTTTCAGAATTATGTTATTAAAGAACTTAATGAAATTGGAAAAGATATAAATGTAAGGTAACATAATCAGTTAATTGGAGTACTATGTTATTAAGGTAGATTTTTTTAATCTACTAGCCTAACCTTTGTTTTTAAATTACATAAAAACAAAGGAGGTGATACTTTGAGTAAAAAGTATATTGATTATAGATTAATTCCAATTAATTTAGATGATTGTAAATATTTAGGAAAAGGTCATAGTGGAGAAGTTTATTTAATGCCAAATGGCAAAGTTATAAAAATATTTAGGAATTCAACAAGCTGTAAAGCTGAGTTTGATATATTAAAATCAGTAGAAGGAAGCCCTCATTTTCCAAGAGTTTATGAAATTTCAGGTAACTATATGATAAGAGAATATGTAGGGGGAACCAATGTATACGACTATTTATTAAAAAATGGGATACAAAGATCTTTTGTTATAAATGTGGCTAATTTAGTTGATGATATGAAATTATTTGGATTTACAAAATTAGAGATTAGATTTCCACATTTGTTTGTTCAAGATAATGGGACATTGATGATTATAGATCCAAGAAAAAGTTATGAATATGATATACCTTATCCAAAATCTTTTTTAAGAAAATTAAAGAAGATGGGATTATTAGATAAATTTATGGAAATATTAAATCAAGAAAGACCAGATTTAGAATGGGAATATAGTTAGTATTAAAGCCTGTGTGAAAAATTACTAAGTTTTTGACACAGGCTTTTTATATTACTATCTTGCTGGAATTTTAAATTCTTCTGTTACTGAAGACATATAGTCAAGCAAATCATTTCTTAAATTATCACGCTTTAGAGCGTAGTGAATATTGGCTTTTAAAAATCCAAATTTGTCTCCAGCGTCAAATCGTTCACCTTCAAAACAGTATGCATACATTGCTTCTATTCTTGATAATTCTTTTAATGCATCTGTAAGCTGGATTTCTCCACCTTTACCAGGTTTAGTTCTATTTAAAATTTCAAATATTTTTGGGGTTATTATATATCTTCCTAGTATTGCTATGTTTGATGGAGCATCTGAAATTGAAGGCTTTTCTACCATATCTTTAATTTTGTACAGTCCAGATTCAATTTCCATTCCATCTACTATTCCATATTTTGATATAGCTTCTTTTTCCACAGGCTGTACACCTAAAATTGAAGTTTTGTACTGGTCATAGCAATTAATTAGTTGTTTTAAACAAGGTGTAGTAGAGTCTACTATATCATCTCCAAGCATTACTGCAAAAGGTTCATCTCCAACAAAATTCTTTGCAATGCTTATAGCGTGACCTAGCCCCTTTGGTTCTTTTTGTCTTATATAATATATATCAACCATACTGGATATATCTTGAACAATTTTTAGAAGTTCATCTTTGTTATTACTTTCAAGTTCACTTTCAAGTTCAACTGATTTATCAAAATGATCTTCTATTGTTTTTTTGTTTCTTCCGGTAACTATTAATATTTCTTCAATTCCTGAGGCAACTGCCTCTTCTACTATATATTGTATAGTTGGTTTATCAACTATTGGAAGCATCTCTTTTGCTTGTGCTTTTGTTGCAGGTAAAAATCTAGTACCTAGACCTGCTGCAGGAATTATAGCTTTTTTTATACTCATAAATATCAAATCCTTTCAAAAAATTTATATTAATCAATGTGAAACAGTTTAAATTTCATTAATAGATACATCTGTCTTCTTAATTTTGTCTACAAATATTTTTATTAAATAAATAAATAGAATTATATTTAATAGTGAAGTTACATAATTCATTGTTCCAATACTCCTAAATAGTATGGAATATATATTGATATAAATTGTAAGTGTGTAACCAAGACACAATATCATAAATCTCTTATCTTTTATATATATAGAGGACAGTATGCAGAAAGCAAGTGCTGGGAATAGATATCTTTCATGCATTCCTGTTGAAAAAGTGAAAACACCAGCAATTTGAATTAGTGCTGCACAGAATGCAAAATTTTTATTTTTACTTTTTGCATACATAAACCAGGAAAAAAGTGTAATAGCTACAATTGCAATTAATCCCCAACTGCT
The DNA here is from genome assembly GCF_014050525.1 of Clostridium sp. cel8. Classification (GTDB taxonomy): domain Bacteria; phylum Bacillota; class Clostridia; order Clostridiales; family Clostridiaceae; genus Clostridium_B. The sequence continues at coordinate 112,846 of NZ_JACGAG010000006.1, read as the reverse complement.
ATAATTTAATAGCAAAAATGAAGTTGAACTCTCCTTGTAGTTTCCGCCAAGTAGGTAAAAAAAGTTAAAGCCATTTACTGAAGCATATGGATATTCTGATATAGTATTTGAATATAGTTTGAAGATCCACAGTGCATCTTGATTAAAGGAAAATGGTAGTATAATTACAAGAAAAGTTACAAGTGATGATATAATGCTTTTAATAAAGAGTTTTACACTCTTATTTTTTACAAGTTCAAAAAACAAAACTGGTAAAAATATTATTCCCTGTGGTTTCATAAGTACAGCACAGGTGAATAAAATGCTGGATAAAATTATTTTGTTTTCTGATATAAAAAATACTGCAAGCATTACAATAAGTGTAAAGAAGGAATCAACTTGACCCCATAGGGTTGAATCTATAAATACAGCAGGATTAAAAATATAAAACAAACTTAAAATCATGCTTGATTCAAATGAAAAATGTTTCTTTGCTATTCTATATATCAGATACCCTGTAATTACATCTGCTATTATTGAAGGAAGCTTTAGCAAAATTGTATAGTATGAACTCATTGAACTTATACTTCCTAGTTTGCCAATTATAGATAGTATGTAGATGTAAAGTGGAGGATAGTCACTTGACCTTGCATTTGAATAAAAGTTTGAAAAACTATTTGCAGCAGTTGAAGCCCAATTTTTAAATAAACTTAGATCACCGCTATGACCTTCCATTACCGTAGATAGTGAAATTCTTAAAAAAAGTCCTAAAAACAATATGGAAAATATAACTAGTTTTTTGTTGGAATCTGCTATTTTAACATTTTTGTATTTTGTAAAGTATAAAATAAGTATGCATAATCCAATAAATAGTATAAGGTATATACTCAAAAGAGGAGCATATCTACTACTTCTGTTCTTATTTCCAAAATTTTTTCTGGCATTTATATTTTTTGAGTTTATATTTTTTTGAGGTTTTTTTTGCATATTTCTATTAGTATGTTGTGTATTACGATTAAAATCAAAATTAATTATTTCGTTTTGATGTGTTGGATTTACACCTGTAGTGGATTTATAATTGGAAAGTGTGTAAATACATAAAATTATTGATAATACCATGATTAAAATCAAGCTTATTTTAAGCAGATTTTTTTTGGTAGAAATAATACCCATATTAATTAAAGCTCCTCTCTAAAACTTAATTTATAAAATTTCTATAAATATATTTTGAAGGTAAAAGCTTAAAAATAGCTTAAAAAATAACAGTTATTTTATTAATATTGTTTTAACTGATAATAAATAACTTTAAATATTTGTTACATTTTATATTCTATTTGTTTATAATTAGTATATTAAACAAGAGTACATAAATTTGTAAAAAGTATTAGTGGGAATAGAATTGGACAATCTTATTTTTAGTTTTAACGCGATAATTCCAGTATTTTTGGTAATGGGAGTTGGATATTTTATAAAGGAAATAGGGCTTATAGATGATAGATTTATAGCTACAGCTGTAAAAATGAATTTCAAAATTGGCCTGTCAACGCTTATTTTTTACAATATATATAAATCTAAGCTCAGTAAAGTATTCAATATTAAATTGGTTGTATTTGTGTTTTTATGCATTTTAATTTGGGCAATTGTACTTTCATTTGTGGTTCCTATATTTATAAAAGATAAAAAAAGGGCATCTGCTATGGTACATACTATTTTTAGAAGTAATTTTGTACTTCTTGGAATACCATTTGGTATAAATATGCTTGGAAAGAATAACATCGGAGCCATATCACTTCTCATACCAATTGCAATTCCGTTATATAATTTTTTAGCAGTTGTAATACTATCTGCCTTTGATGAAAAAGGTGGCCAAGATATAAAAGTTAAGATAAAGTACACAATTATAGGTATTATTAAAAATCCTCTTATCATAGCATCTGCTATTGGAATAATGATGCAACTATTTTTAATTAAACTTCCCTTGTTTTTAGATAGAGCTGTATCTGAGGTAGCAGCATTAGGTACACCACTTGCAATTATAACTCTTGGAGCACAGCTAGAATTTAAAAGCTTAGTTAATAATTTAAAATATTCTTTAATAGCTACTTTTGGAAGACTTGTTATGGTACCTGGTGTAGTTGTCAGCCTTGCAATATTAATGGGATTTAGAGGAAGTGAGCTAGGAGCAATATTTGTACTATTCTCTGCACCATCTGCAGTTTCATCTTATGTAATGGCAAGGGAAATGAATTCAGATTATAAACTTACAGGTGATGTAGTTATACTTACAACATTTTTCTCTATGTTTACTATATTTATAGGAGTGTATCTACTCAAAACATTTTCTCTTATTTAGTCAGTTATATAAATTAACCCGGAGAAAAATAATTTTCCGGGTTAATTTATATAAGTTACTTGCAGATAAAGCTTTTGATTTCTTTTAAATCCATTCCGAAATATACCCAACGTCTTCTATACCATCTATATCCTGATACAGATTTTTTGCCAACATAAGTTAGCCATGACCAAAATCCTTTTCCCCTTTTAGGCCAGATGTATACAAATCTAAAAAGACAGGGCCTAATTGATTTTTGATTTACAGATTTTATTCCAGATGATTTTGCCAGCTGAGATTGCATCTCAGCTTCTGAAATTTGATCTGGTGGAGGGCCTGGGGGAGTTAATTGTCTTTGCCTTGGCATAAATACAGGAGGTATAACTGGAATCATTGGAATATAGGACATGTAAAATTCTCCTGAACTATAGGGATTAATGTAGTTTAAGTTATTTTCATTAGAATTATTTCCAAAATAATTGTTCATACAGAAAACTCCTATTATTGCTTATATTAAATAGTATGTGATTTATATATATATAGTTACAGTAAGTATTTTATATAGTAGAGAATAGCTGGTAAATAAAAATTGATTGAAAACTTAGAGAAAAATGAGTTAAAATTTATTTGTTATGTTAGAATAAGTACAAGACAAAATTTAATAATTAGGGGGTTTTTTATGGAATGCGTAAATTTTGAGCCGAATTTTAAAATAACAGATATAAGACTAGCATTAAGTTCTATTTCTGTTTATAGAAATCTACTTAAAGATGAGGTGATAAATAGTTTATATTTACTTCTTGATTACATTGGGGAAGAAAGAATTGAGTTGAATAGAGTATCCTTGCTTTACAATGATTTTTTCTTTAGACTGTCAAAAAGTGGAGCAGATTCACTGGAAGAATACATTGTAGATAAGATTGTATTTGACGAAAATTCCTTTTCAAGGAGAGAAAAATTTAAAAATCAATATGGGGCTGGAAAATTTATTGAAAAGGCTGCATCAAATGATTTGAGAAATTTGCAGTTTGTAGCAAGGTTTAATAACAGGATAATAAAAGATCAGTTTATAGAATTATTTGGGGATAAATATAAACAGATTATAGAGTCATTTCCTGATTGGTATTCTGATGAAAGAAAAAGTTGTAATGAAAGTGTAGAATATGTAAGATCTATTAAAGAGATGTTTTATAAAAGTGAAGATTGGAGAGAATGCTTAAAGCCTCTTGAAAGGTTCCATGAAAAATATGGTTATAGCATATTTGCAAGGTACAGAGCATTTGTATGGGAACATAAAGATGGTCATGGAATCCTTAAAGGTATAAGTAATCCAGATCCAATTCAGCTTTCAGATCTTATAGGATATGAAGATAAAAGATCTATTGTAATAGAAAATACTCTACAATTTTTAAATGGGTTTGCTGCAAATAATGTACTTCTTCATGGAGATAGGGGTACAGGTAAATCATCTACAGTAAAAGCTATATTGAATAAGTACTATACAGAAGGACTTAGGATGATAGAGCTTCCAAAGGCATATATTACAGATTTTCCTGATATAATAAGAATTTTAAGAAACAAGCCTCAGAAATTTATTATATTTATAGATGACTTAGTATTTGGAGATGATGAGGAGAGTTATACTGCACTTAAATCAGTGCTTGAAGGAGGCCTTGAACGTAAGTCTCAGAATATATTAATATATGCAACTTCAAATAGGAGACATCTTGTAAAAGAGTATTTTAGTGATAGATCGGAATCTCAATATCTAAATAATAGTGAAGAGATACATGCTGGAGATAGCAGACAAGAGAAACTTTCCCTTGCAGATAGATTTGGAATAAATATAGTATTTTCATCTCCAGATAAGAAAGGATACCTTGCAATTGTAGATGGAATAGCTGATAAGAGGAATCTAAATATAGATAGAGAAGTTCTTCATAGAGAAGCAATGAAGTGGGAAAAATGGTATAATGGACTTTCTCCAAGAACTGCAGTTCAATTTGTTGATTGGATGGAAGGACATCAATCAATTTGTAGTTTAGAAACAGAATGAATTTAAAAGTAAAATATTAGATAATAATATAATCGTATTAAAATGTATAGGGGGAATAAGTTTATGATATCTGAAAAGATGAAAAAATATGTATCTCAGAGTTCTATAATAAGGGCTATGTTTGAAGAGGGAAAAAAGTTAGCAGATATTTATGGAGAGGAAAATGTATTTGATTTTAGTCTTGGAAATCCCAATGTAGAGCCTCCAGAGGATATTAAAAAGGCAGTAATTGAAATTTTAAATGAGGAGTCTCCAAATTTGATTCATGGATACATGAGTAATTCTGGATATGAAGATGTAAGACAGAAAATAGCTGATAGTATCAATAAAAAGTATAATTTAAAGCTAACTGAAAAGAATTTAGTAATGACATGTGGAGCTGCAGGAGGATTAAATATTATTTTTAAAACTATTTTGAATCCTTCAGAGGAAGTTATTACTTTTTCACCATTTTTCGGTGAATACGAGAATTATGTAAGTAACTTTGGAGGAAAACTTGTTATCGTTCCTTCAAATACAGATAATTTTGAACCGGACTTAAATGCATTGGAAGATAAAATAAATAAAAATACAAGAGCGATAATAATAAATTCACCTAATAATCCTACAGGAGTAGTTTATTCAGAAAAGATTATCAAGGATCTTTCTGAACTTTTAAATAGAAAACAGGAACAATTTAATACTACTATTTATCTTATTTCTGATGAACCATATAGAGAAATTGTATATGATGGAATAAAAGTACCTTACATATTGAATTATTACAGAAATTCAATTGTAGGTTATTCATATAGTAAATCTTTGTCACTTCCTGGTGAAAGAATAGGATATGTAGCTTGTAGCAGTGATATGGATGATTTTGATGATGTAGTAAATGGACTCAATGTGGCAAATAGAATTTTAGGATTTGTAAACGCACCATCCCTTTTCCAAAGAGTAATTGGAAGATGTATTGATTCAAAAGTAGATGTTAATATATACAAGGAAAATAGAGATATTTTATACAACCACTTAATTAAACTAGGATTTTCATGTGTAAAGCCTCAAGGAGCGTTTTATTTGTTTCCAAAATCACTTATACCAGATGATAAGGAATTTGCAAAAGAAGCTAAGAAATTTAATCTTCTCATAGTTCCTGGATCATCTTTTAAATGTCCTGGATATTTCAGACTTGCTTACTGTGTTTCTCGTGAAAAGATAGAAAAGTCCCTAGATAGTTTTGATAAGCTAGCTAAAAAATATTTATAAATTTTTATAAGAAAAAGAAGCTGCGTAAAGTAGAATTCAATTTCTATTTTACACAGCCTATTTTTATGTGATTGTGAACTTTAATATGTAAATACCATTTTTCCAGATCTTAAACTAATTGGTCTTGACCACAACCATGTATTTGTAGTGCTGTCGTCAAAATAATAAATTGCACCATTAGTAGGATCTGATCCATAAAGAGCATCATGAGCGGCCTGTTTTGCAGTTTCAGAAGCAGGCTTGTCTATAAAGCCATTGGATACAGGAGTGAATTGATAGTACTTATCTGATTTTTGATATATTACACTTTTAATTGTAGATGGAAAGCTTGTACTTTTAACTCTATTCAACACTACAGCTGCAACTCCTACTTTAGCAGTATATGATTCAGTTTCAGCTTCTGCAGTTATCAACCTTGCAAGAAGGTCTAAATCGCTTTCGGTATATGATACTACTGGCTTTAAAGAAGATGTACTTTTAAAAACCCATCCTGAAGGTATATTTAGAACTTGTCCAGGATATATGTAATTACTTACATTTTCATTTGCAGCAATTAATGCATTAAGTGAAATACCAAATTTTTTTGATATAAGGTAAAGTGTATCAGAATTTTGCACTGTATAGGTTTTTGAATTAACTTTTAAGACTTGCTTTGGATATATTTCGTAACCCTTTAGATTGTTGTCTTTCATAATTGTATCTACACTTGTTTTAAACAAAATCCCTATTTTGAATAGAGAATCTCCAGATTTAACTGTGTAGTTAGCTGCATGTACCTGAGTAAATGATATTATTGAAAAAGATGCAGCAAAAAGAATTGTTCTAATTTTTTTAAAATTCATAAATTAAGTGTACCCCCCTATAGTGTGCCTACGAGGTTAGCTGACGGGTTTGGGATAGGAGACCCTACTTTTTATATTAAAAGATTAACCCCAAATAATTGTATCCCCCGTATTCCATTTTGGAATTTAGGCTTGTTTATGTTTCATATTTTAACAGGGTTTTTATATTCTATCCATATTAAATCAATGGAGGGATTGGTGGAAAAAGGAAGAAGGGAAAAATCTAAATAAAATGCACAATTAAAAATGCACAATTCACAATGAAGGATGACAGTGACAATTAAGAATTAAGAATTCACAATGCACAGTGGAGGATGACAGTGACAATTAAGAATTAACAGTTCACAAATCACAATGAAGGATGATTTTTCTTTGGAAAAAATCTAAAATATAGGTTTTCTGAAGCAAAGCTGAAGAAAAACAACAACCATTGTGCATTGAGAACTGTGAATTGAGAATTGAAATTCACAATGCACATTGCACAATGCAGAATTAAGGATGATTTTCTAATAGAAAATCCCAAATATAAGTTTTCTGAAGTGAAGCTTAAGAAAACAAACATCCATTGTGAACTGTGAATTGAGAACTGTGAACTGAATTACAATTAAGAATTAACAGTTCACAAATCACAATGAAGGATGACAGTGACAATTAAGAATTAAGAATTCACAATTCACAATGAAGGATGACAGTGACAATTAAGAATTAAGAATTCACAATGCACAATGAAGGATGATTTTTCTATGGGAAAAATCTAAAATTTAAGTTTTCTGAAGCAAAGCTGAAGAAAACAAACATTCATTGTGCACTGTGAATTGTGAATTGTGAACTGAATTAAATTGTGCACTGAATTAATTGTGAATTGACTCAATTCCCTCATTCATGCTTCCTGTTTTGTATCCAAGCAAGTCCAAAGTTACATAGGTAAATCCTATCTCTTTAAGCTTTTTGCCAACTTTATCCATAGTATCAATATTGAAAAATTTTGTTCTCTCTTCTGGGGCTACTTCAATTCTTGCAATTTTTCCATGATGTCTTACTCTAACTTGTCTAAATCCTAGATCAAGGAGAAATTGTTCTGCATCTTCTACCATTTTTAGCTTTTTTATATTTATTTCATTTCCATATGGAAATCTTGAAGATAAACAAGCAAAGGAAGGCTTGTTCCAAGTTGGAAGATTCATTTCATTTGAAAGTTTACGAATTTCAGCTTTAGTAAGACCAGCATCTTTTAGGGGGCTTACTATTCCAAGTTCTTCTGCGGCTTTCATTCCAGGTCTATAGTCACCAATATCATCAAGATTAGCACCATCTAAAACGTAGTTCATGTTGTTTTCTTTTGCAACTTTTTTAAGTTTTGAAAACAATTCTTTTTTGCAGTAATAGCATCTGTTTACAGGATTTTTAGAGTATCCTTCTATATTAAGTTCTTCAGATTGTATAATTATATGTTTTACACCTAAGGATTTTGCGTAATCTATAGCTTCATTTAATTCTCTTTTAGGATATGTGGAAGAAGAAGCAGTAACTGCAATTACTTTATCGCCTAAAACGTCATGAGCAACTTTTAATAAAAATGTGCTGTCTACTCCTCCTGAAAAAGCAACAATACAGCTTTGAAGTCTTTTTAGGTTTTCTTTTAGTGTTTCTAACTTTTTATGCATAATTTAACCTCCAGTTTTCATTTCTTAGTAATATAAATGTCTTATTCAATTATAGCATAGTTAAAGAGCTGTAGTTACTTTACAGTAAAAGTAGCTTATAATAATCTATTTTTTAGATTTTACATATTCTTTAAATTTTATATAAACACCAGGATTATCTTTCATAAATGATACATAGTTTTTAAAACATTGAACAGTTTCCTTGCTTATTGTATGCTCCATTTTCTCTGTTTCTGTAAGAATTGAATTTTTATTTACACCTAGGAGATTTAAAAATTTAGATATAGTGTTGTGTCTGTCTATTAAATTCTTTGCTATTTTAAGTCCTGTTTTTTGAAGAGTTATGACACCGTATTTTTCATATTTTAATATTTTTAGTTTAGATAATTTTTGGATCATTTTAGTAACAGAGGGAGGCTGTACATTTAAGGAATCAGATAGTTCATGAACCCTTGTAAACCCTGTATTTTCAGATAATCTATATATCATCTCTACATAGTCTTCCATTGATGCGGTAAGAAGATTTTCATCTTTTTTCATGTATTCATTGAATGTAAAAAACTGATTGTCGTCCATAATTTCACCTACCTTGCAGATATTCTGCTCAATAAAGTATATGATTTTAAGTATAATTTAATTACAGTGCAAAGTTAAGTAGGATAACTTTCTTATTTACAATTTTATTTAGTAAAGGTAAAATTATTTTATAACAATTAAGAATTCACAATGCACGATGACAATTAAGAATTAACAATTCACAAATCACAATGACAATTAAGAATTTACAGTTCACAAATCACAATGAAGGATGATTTTTCTATGGGAAAAATCTAAAATATAGGTTTTCTGAAGCAAAACTGAAGAAAACAAACATTCATTGTGAATCGTGAATTGAGAACTGTGAATTGAGAATTGTGAACTGAATTAAATTGTGAACTGAATTAAATTGTGCATTGTGCATTGTGAATTGTGAATTAAAAAAAAGCGGGGTGTTTTAAGTGATAGATAAAAATTCAATTATAGGTTTTGTTGGAACTGGGGTTATGGGAAATAGTATGGCAGCTAATTTGATGAAAGGCGGATTTAAACTTTTAGTATATAACAGGACAAAATCAAAAGCTGAGAATCTTATTGAAAATGGAGCAGTGTGGAAAGACAATATAGAAGATTTATCAAAGAGCGCTGATGTAATTATTTCAATTGTAGGATATCCAAAAGATGTAGAAGAAATATATCTTGGAGAACATGGTATAGTAAATAGCGCAAGACCTGGAAGCATAATAATTGATATGACAACTTCAAAGCCATCTCTTGCAAAGAAAATATATGAAAAGGCAAAAGAGAGAGGAATTTATGTACTTGATGCACCAGTATCAGGAGGAGATGTAGGGGCAAGAGATGGAGTACTTTCTATAATGGTAGGAGGAGAAAAAGAGATATTTGAGAAAGTTAGACAGATTTTCGATCTTATGGGAAATAACGTTGTATTACAAGGAGGTCCAGGGGCTGGACAGCATACAAAAATGTGTAATCAAATAGCAATAGCTGCGAATATGATGGGAGTATGTGAAGCTATGGTATATGCTAAAAAGGCAGGACTAGATCCACAAACTGTGCTTAAAAGTATATCCTCTGGAGGAGCCGCAAGTTGGTCACTTAGTAATTTAGCTCCTAGAATGATAAAAGGTGATTTTGAACCTGGATTTTATGTAAAGCATTTTGTGAAGGATATGAATATTGCTTTAAGTGAAGCTAAGGCTATGAATTTAGATACACCGGCTTTAAAACTTTCAAAGTCACTATATGATGAACTCTTAAAGGAAGATAAAGGTGACTGTGGTACACAGGTACTGTATAAACTTATTGACAAGTAAATTACAGTTGGAGATGATAGTTTTGTTTAAATATTATTTTAAAATGTTTCTATTATCTATAGGATTTTTAATTTTATTTTGTATATTTTCTGGACATGCTGCTTATGCAGAGGGAAATTATAAGTTGTGGAATGATGGAAATGTGATAACTGTAAATAAAGATAAAGTGTGGACTGTTACTTTTAATAGGGATGTAGATATGACAACTGCAAAAAACTATATTAAAGTATATAGGGCAGATGATAATGAAAATGTAGATATTGATATTTCATCTAAAGAAAATAACATTCTTAGTATAGCTCCTAAAAGTCCTTATGAAAGCGGAGAAAGTTACATTCTAGAAATTGGCAGTGATATGGAAGATATAGATGGGAATAAATTAAATCAGTCTATAAGATATAATTTTAAGATAGACAGTAATGATAGTAGCAATGATAGCAGCAATGATAGCAGTGATGATAGCAGTGATGACAATAATAGTAATATTAGAAAAAAAATAAATATTGAAAATTATAATGAGTACTATAATGCAGTAAAAAATGCAATGGCAAATTATGAGTCCCAATTGACACTAAATATATCTAATTATGATAAAAGTATTTATAATCTAGATGTAATAGACGATATAGTAGAGGATTCACCTGAACTTATGGCTTGGTATAATAGTGCTAAAGCTACAATTCAATCAAGAAGTGATGGAACAAGTATATTTACTATAAATTTTAATTACAGTGATACAAGAGAAAATATAATAGAAAAAGATGAAGAAATAAACAATAAGATAGAGGAAATAGTAGACAAGGTAACAAGTCCAGAAATGGAGGACTATGAAAAGGAACTTGCACTCCATGATTATGTTGTAAATAATACAAAATATGATGAAAGAGCTGATACGGATATAGATAGCATGCCAATGGAGTCCTATAATGCCTATGGTGTTTTAATAAATGGGGTTGGAGTGTGTCAAGGATATGCTGATGCTATGTACAGGCTTTTAAAAGCAGCAGGTATAGAAAATGAAATAGCAGTTGGAAGTGCAAATAATGGTACAGGATGGGTTGCCCATGCATGGAATATAGTTAAAATACAGGGAAAATACTATCAATTGGATTCTACATGGGATGATCCTGTGGCAAGTAATGGAGAGAACATACTTTCACATAGTTATTTTAATGTTACAGATTCTAAACTTTCAGCAGATCATCAATGGGATAGATCTCAGTATCCAGAATGTAATAGTACAGATTACAATTATAATAGGATAAAAATTATAGAGATGAGAAATAATATATTAAAAAATTCCTTTAAAATAGCTTCTTAATAGAACAATCTATATATTTATAAAAATGCAAACACATATAATGTAATCATGTGTTTGCATTTTTGGTATATCATAGTACTAATTTTTTCCCATTTCTTTTGATTTTTCTATAGTATCATTTATAGCATTCATTACAGCTGATCTAAAGCCGGAATTTTCAAGAGAAAATACTCCTTGAATTGTAGTACCAGAAGGTGAGCATACATTATCTTTCAATTCACCAGGATGTAGACCACTTTCAAGTACCATTTTTGCAGATCCAAGTACTGCTTGAGCTGCAAATTTATATGCGCTTTTCCTTGTCATACCTTGAAGCACTGCTGCATCTGCCATAGCCTCTATGAACATATACACAAATGCAGGGGAAGAACCACTTATACCAGTAACTGTATCCATAAGATTTTCATCTATTATTTCAGATTTCCCGCAGCTATTAAATATTTCAATAACTTTTTTCTTATCTTCATCAGTAATATTTTCTGAAAAGCATATAGCACTCATACCTTCTCCAACTTGAGCAGGAGTATTTGGCATTACTCTAGCTACTTTTACATCTTTTCCAAAAAGAGATTTTATGTTGTCTATTGATATTCCTGCTGCAATTGTAATTATTATTGTGTGAGAACTTATGCAGTTTTTGATTTCTTCTATTACATCTTTGTATTTGTTGGGCTTTACAGAAAGAATAATTAAATCTGAAGTTTTAGCTACTTCTAAATTGTTATTTGTAGTTTCAATGTTATATTTTGCCTTTGTATTTTCAAGCTTTCCATTAGAAGGATTGCTTGCAATTACTTCATCTGGTTTAAGTGTACTTGAATTTATTACTCCTCCTATAATTGCCTGAGCCATATTGCCGCATCCTATTAAACCTAGCTTTTTGTTCATCTATTACACTCCTTGAAAAATTATTAATTTGTATGATATAATTTTTTTAACTGTATGTATTATCATTAATTATACATCAAAATTTAAATTAGGTGGCATATATTATAATGGGTAATAGAGAAAAATATTTAAGTCATGTAAAGAGAATTGTAGTTAAAGTTGGAAGTTCTACTTTGACATATAAAAGTGGTCTTTTAAATTTGTATATGATAGAACAGCTTGTAAGGCAAATTGCTGATATACACAGTATGGGAATGGAAATAGTGCTTGTTACCTCTGGAGCAATAGGTGCAGGTATTGGAAAACTCGGCATGAAAAAAAGACCAGAGAGTATACCAGAAAGTCAGGCAGCAGCTGCTGTTGGACAGGGACTTTTAATGAATACATATGAAAAGTTTTTTTCTGAATATGGAAAAACAGTCGGGCAGATACTTATTACAAAAGAAGATATTTCACACAAATATCGGTTTTTAAATGTAAAGAATACATTTTCTGCACTACTTGAAAGAGGAGTTATACCAATAGTTAATGAAAATGATGCTGTTATTGTAGATGAAATTAAATTTGGTGATAATGATACACTGTCAGCTATGGTTGCAACTCTTATAGATGCAGATCTTCTTATATTACTTTCAGATATAGATGGACTTTATGATAAAAATCCAAAATATGATTTAAATGCATCTTTAATAGAAAATGTATTTGAAATAACAGATGAAATAGAAGAGTGTGCAGGTGGAGCAGGAAGTAAGTTTGGTACCGGAGGAATGGTTACTAAGATAAAAGCTGCAAAGATAGCTAAAAAAGGTGGAGTTCCAATGGTAATTGCAAAAGGAGAGAGAAAAAATATAATTAGGGACATAATAGGTTTTAAAGATGTAGGTACATTGTTTGTAGTTTAAAATAAATGTGCTGTAAATATATAAAAGGGTGGTTTGATTATGGATATAAAAGAGTATGTTATAAAAAAAGCAAAAGATGCAAAACTAGCCAGTAAAAAGTTGTCCTACGAGAAGACTACAGTAAAAAATCAGGCACTTATAAATATGGGCAGGGCTCTTCTTGAAAATAAATCTTACATAATAGATGAGAACAAAAAGGATATAGAAAATGCAAGAGATAAGGGAATATCTAATGCTTTAATTGATAGACTCATGCTAAATGATAAGAGAATAGAAGAAATGGCACAGGGACTTAAAAATACAGCAATGTTGCCAGATCCTGTAGGAGAAGTAACAGGTATGTGGAAAAGACCAAATGGTATTAGCATAGGTAAAATGAGAGTTCCACTTGGAGTTATAGGTATAATTTACGAGGCAAGGCCAAATGTTACAGTAGATTCTGTAGCTCTTTGCATAAAATCTGGTAATGCAGTTATATTAAAAGGTGGAAGTGAAGCTATAAATTCAAATAGCGCTATCTACAATGTTATATCAAAGGCATGTTATGATGCAGGAATTGAAAAAGGAGCCATACAATTTATAGATGTAACTGACAGAGAAGCTGTAAATGTAATGATGAAATTAAATGACTATATTGACGTTTTAATACCAAGGGGAGGAGCAGGACTTATAAAAAATGTAGTTAGAAACTCAACTGTTCCAGTTATAGAAACAGGTCTTGGCAATTGTCATGTATATGTTGATAAATATGCAGATTTTAATATGGCAGAAAATATAATTGTAAATGCAAAGACTCAAAGGCCAGGAGTATGTAATGCAATGGAAACTCTTTTGGTTCATAAAGATATAGCGCAGGATTTTCTACCTCATATGTGTGATGTCTTAAAAAAGTTAAATGTTGAGATAAGAGGATGCGAATCTACGCAAAAGATTGTAGATGGCATAAAGCCTGCAGTAGAAGATGATTGGTCAACTGAATATAATGATCTTATTTTAGCGGTAAAGATAGTTTCATCTATAGATGAAGCTATAGAACATATATATAAGTACAGTACTAGACATTCTGAAGTAATTATAACAAATAATTATACAAATTCACAGAGATTTTTAAAAGAAATAGATGCAGCTGCTGTATATGTAAATGCATCTTCTAGATTTACAGATGGTGGTCAGTTTGGTTTTGGTGGTGAAATAGGAATAAGTACTCAAAAGTTGCATGCAAGAGGACCTATGGGACTCAATGAATTGACTACATATAAGTATATAATTTGTGGAAATGGCCAAATAAGGGAATAAATTTTGAAAAGCAATTAAATTTATGTGAAATAGAGTTCTTTTTGGAACTCTTTTTTACATGAAATTTTACTTAAGATAAATATTTATAGAAGGTGAGGACATAGAATGAAAAGTATAAAAACCAAAATAACTACAACAATACTATCAATATCAATTTTAAGTCTTATAGCAGTTTTATGCATAAGTTATTTTATAGTACATAATACGATAATTGATCAGTCAAAAAAAGCTATGCTACTTTCTGCAGAGAAGTATTCAGAAAAGATAAATAGAATACTTGATGAGCAAGGAAAAATAGTAAATGAAATATCAGATACTGTAGAAAATATGAATACACTTGATAAGAATAAGATACTTCCATATCTCAAAAAAAAGTTGAAAAGCAATTCTAATGTTATGGAAGTTTATATGGGATTTAAAGATGGCTCTGTGGTAATGGCTTCTGGTAAGATTCCACCTGCAGGATATAATTTTACTGAAGCACAATGGTATAAAAGTGCAGTTGAGAAAAAGACTGTAATTTACACAGAACCATATGTAGATAAAAATACAGGAAAAATGGTAATTACTATAGCAAAAACTGTGAATATTAATAATAAATTTGCAGGAGTACTTGGATGTGACATTGATTTAGACACAATTACTAAAATGGTTGAACAGGCAAAGCCTGTAGAAAATAGTTATGGATTTTTAATAGATAGTAATGGAAATTTTGTAGTGCATAAAAATACGAAATTCAAGCCTACAAAGGATGGACTTAAAAAAGTTGCTTCAGTTATGAATGGACAATTTTCAGATATACTTAAAGAAAATTTTGTTAAATTAAAGGATTATGATGGAGAAGAAAGATATTTTGTAACATCTAAAATAGCAGCTACAAATTGGACATTGGGATTTGCTACTCCAATATCACAAGTTGAAGAAGCTATGCAAAAATTGGTTTCTAGTTTAATTTTACTAATTGCAATTGTAATTTTAGTAATTGCAGCGGTATCTATATATTTGGGAAATAGTATAGGAAGACCAATACTTGCACTATCTAAAATGGCAGATAGAATATCTAATTTTGATCTTAAATATGAAGAAAAAAATTATGATCAATTTGCCTCATATAAAGATGAAATAGGAAGACTTTCAAATTCATTTAAAATTATGCATAGGGAACTCATAGAAATTATAACTAAAATACTTGAGAATTCTAAACATATGGATAAATCTAATTTGGAACTTTCAGGAATGTCAAATGACCTTGCTTCAATGTCAAAAAATATTAATGCTGCAATAAAAAACATAGCCTCAGGAATACAAGAAAGCAGTGCTGCATCTGAAGAAATAACTGCATCAATGGAAGAGGTAAATGCAAGTATTAATGAGCTATCACAAAAATCAATGGATGGGAGTAATAGTGCAGAGGCATCAAGAAATAGAGCAGTTGAAATGGAAACTAAGAGTAAAAATCATATAAAGAGGATAAATGATGTATATTCTGAGAAAGAGAAAAATATTATTAATTCTATTGAACGGGCAAATGTAGTGGAAAATATAGGTGATATTGCAGATACTATTGCAGATATATCAGAACAGACGAATCTATTAGCATTAAATGCGGCTATAGAAGCTGAAAGAGCTGGAGAAAATGGGAAGGGCTTTAGAGTTGTAGCTGAGGAAATTAGAAAACTTTCAGAGCAATCAAAGGAATCAGTTTTGGAAATTAAAAATAAAATTGATGAAGTCAAAACTACATTTAAAATGAATACTGAAAACAGCAGAGAAATATTGAAATTTGTAAATGAAGAAGTCATTAATCAATTAAAGTATTTTCAAGATATATCTTACCAGTATTTAGATGATTCAGATTTTCTAAGTAAAATGTCCGAGGAAATAGCAGCTATGTCAGAAGAACTAAATGCCACAGCAGATCAGGTAAGTCAAGCCGTAGAAAGTCTATCAAAGAGTATGCAAAAATCTTCTGATGATATGGAAACTATAAAAGAAAATATAGATAAAGCAGCTAATTCTGTAGTTGACATAAAATATTCTTCAGATAGTAATTTAAATTTAATAGGTGATTTAAAGAAATTGGTTGCAAAGTTCAAAATATAAATAAGGGTTTAGGAATATAATTCAATAGAATAATGTAAAAGGAGAGGTGTAATATGAAATTTAGGAGTATTGTAAGTAGAATTATTATTCTGTTTATGGCATTTGCTTCAGTTCTATCAATATCAGGAAGTAGGGTCTATGCGGATTCTTATAAAGTAGTTACTTTAGGAGGAGATCTTACATCTGAGCAAAAAGAGGACATGCTAGAATATTTTGAAGTTACAAAAGAAGATGCAGATATTCTAGAAGTTCATATTGATGAGGAAAAAAAATATTTAAGTGATGTTGCAACTAGTGATGAAATAGGAACTAAGTCCATATCTTGCGCCTATATAGAACCTACTACAAGCGGAGGAATTAATGTAACAACTAAGAACATATCTTGGGTAAGTAGTAGTATGATAAAAAATGCACTTATTACAGCAGGAATAAAAAATGCAAATGTAAAAGCAGCTGCACCATTTCAAGTTTCTGGTACTGCAGCACTTACTGGAATATTAAAAGGCTATGAAAATAGTAGTGCAGGAAGTAAAATAGACGAAAATAAGAAAAAGGTTGCAAATGATGAGCTTGTAACTACAGGAAAGCTTGGAGAAGAAATAGGAAAAGATAAGGCAGCAGGGCTTATAAATGATATAAAAACTCAAGTTGTAAAAGAAAATCCTAAAACTGAAGAAGAAGTAAAAAACATAGTTGAAAATGTTATTAATAACTATAACATAAATTTGAGCCAGGAAGATATTGATAAAATAGTTTCCCTTATGAATAAAATAAATGGTCTGAACTTAAATTTTTCAGATATAAAAGGACAGTTAAATGACGTTGCAAATACTTTAAAAGATACGCTAGCAAGCCCTGAAACACAAGGATTTTTTGCTACTATCATAAATGCAATTAAAAACTTTTTTTCAAGTTTGTTTTAATTGAAAAGTTGTTTTTAATATAAAATGAAGCCTATATTTTAAGGCTTCATTTTATATTACAGTAAAACATATTAAATTTTATATAATGGTACAATAGAACCATTTTTAACATCAACTAAACCAAAATCCGTTAATTTTAGAGCCGGACTTACTGGAAGAGAAAGAGTACATAAGGATGATATTGGATTGTTGTGCCTGTATCCAAGACTTTCAAGGCTATTTCTTACTTCTTTTAAAGAAGTACCTATTTTGTCTGCAGAGTCTCCTGATATAATTCCACATATATTAAGTTGAAGCTGGCTTAGAATTTTACCATTGCATGCAGTTACAATACCACCTTGTAGTTCTTTTATGCGATTTATTGCAAGCATCATATCATCTATATTTTCACCAATTACCATTAGATTGTGGTGATCGTGACAATGGGTAGTTGCAGCGGCACCACGTTTTATACATGATCCGGTTACAAGTCCAATGCCTACATTTCCATTTTTCCCGTATCTTTCAATTACCATGGCCAGCATGCACCCACTGCCCTGCCATTTTAACTGATGGTTTTCTACAGGAAGCTGGATTTCTTTTATTTTTGTCTGAGTTGAGTTTTCTACAACTTCTATAGTACGAACTGTAACTGAAGTTACATTCTCTTTTACAGGAATTGAAAAGTCAGATTTATTTATATTTTTTATGCAGATGCTGTTATAATAGTTTTCTGGAAAGGAATAGCTTGAATTTTTCCATTGGGTTTTATTTTCTATGTTATAAACTTCAATTCCTCTTTTGTATGTTGAAACTATGTGGAAATCGTATATATTGTCTAAAAGTATGAAATCTGCTAGTTTTCCAGGTGCAAGAGATCCTCTATCCCTTAAATTCATTCTTCTTGAAGCTGTGAAGGTGCTACAGTATATTGCATTTTCAATGCTGAAACCAAGGGAAACAGCCTTTTTTAAAATTACATTTAAATGACCACACTCATAGAGCTTGTCTGCCATTGTATCATCTGTTACAAAACAGCAGTGCTCATAGAGATCATTATTTATTATATATTCTATTATATTCTTTTTAAGCATTTTTCCCTGTATCTCCACAAACATTCCATTTAAAAACCTCTGACGGATCTCCTCAAGGCTGTGTTCAGTATGGTCACTGTTAATTCCAAGGTAAAGGTATTTTGCAAGGTCTAAATCAGTAAGTGAAGGGCAGTGACCTTCTATTACATAGTTTGGCATATTTTTTCTCAAGTATTTTAAAAGTTTTGTTATTTCAAGATCATTTTTCTCTATAATTTTTCTTGAATTCATTACCTCACCAACACAAATTACATTTTTGGAAGATAAAAGGTTTTTCATGTCATTGAAGTTTATTTCTCCACCTGTTGTTTCAATATTTGCATTGGTAGAAGGAACACTACTTGGTATTCCATAATAAACATCTATAAGAGATTTCTTACCAGCTTCTATCATATGTAATATTCCGTCCACACCTGCTGCGTTTGCCATTTCATGGGGTTCAGATACAATTGTAGTAACTCCACAGGAAGCCATTTGTGCACAAAATGGTTCTGGTGCCATCATTGAACTTTCAATATGCATATGAATGTCTACAAGTCCTGGAATCATGTATTTCCCAGTGCCATCTATTGTTTTTATACTTTTAAATTTATCAGTTTTTTTTGTATCTATATAGTATATACGTCCATCTAATATATGAACATTTGCATTTATAAATTTCTTGAAATAGCTGTTAAAGATATTTACATTTTTAATTGTGAGATTAACTTTATCCATATATTCTCCTTTCTTTAAGTTACTATAATTTCAAAATAGAATAGAAATACAATATACATATAATTGCTATTATGTACATAGGTTTGCTTATTTCTTTTGTCTTTCCAGATGAAATTTTTAAGATAATATATGCAGGAAGTGCTACGCATATTCCGTTTGCTATGTTGTTTGCAAATATAGTGAAAACTACACATAAAAGTGCTGGAATATATTCTGTTATATCATTATAATTTACATATCTTAATTTACTAAGCATGTTTACTCCCATGAAAATTAACACTGGTGCTGTTGCAGAAGATGGAATCATAAGAGCAATAGGTGTGAAAAAAAGCATTGTGGCAAAGAATATGCTAGTAAAAATTACAGTGAGTCCAGTTTTACCTCCAGCTTCTACACCTGCTGAAGATTCAAAATAAGTTACCATAGTTGGCATTACAAAAAATGATCCTATACAAGCAGATATGGAATCTACATAAAAGCATTTATCTATTCCAGGAAGATTTCCATCTTCGTCAAGATATCCTGCTTGAGCACCTACTCCAAGAACAGTACCTAGAGTTGAAAAAAAGTCAGGTATGAAAAGGGCAAATACAAATGGAATATACTTTAGTTTAAATGCACCAAGAATATCTATGTTAAAGAAATTTTCTCCTAATCCTTTTGGAAGCATTACAAAGGTTGATGGAATTTTGGTAACGCCCATAGGTATTCCTATTAATGTTGTTATCATAATAACTATAATCATTCCAGCTGTAACATTTCTTGCTTTGAAAATAAGCATAAGTACAAAACCTATGACTGCAAGTATAACTGCAGGAGAAGTTAGATCTCCAAAAGAAAGACTCTTTTTTGCAGCATTTGCAGTTATAAGTCCACAGCTTTTTGCTCCAATAAGTGCGATAAATATTCCTATACTTGCAGTAATAGAGTATTTTAAACTTATAGGTATCATTTTAACAATGCTTTCCCTTACCCCTGCAAAGGAAATAATTACAAACAAGAGACCACCTATAAAAATTATACCAGCTGCGATATCTGCTGGAATTCCCTCATTGCCTACCATTGCAGCAACTATAGCTATACTTCCAAGACCAGGAGCAAGTGCAAATGGTCTGTTCGTGTAAAGTGCCATCCATACAGTAGTAAGTATAATCAAAAGTATTTCTGCTGTAAGTGTGTTGCTCCTGTTGAAACCCGCTGCTCCAAGAGTGTTTGGAACTACTGCAAGTACATAGGCCATTGTGAAAAATGTGGTAAGACCGGCTATTAGTTCTATTCTTATTTTTGTATTGTATTTTGAAAGTTTAAATTTTCTTTCTAATAAATCTTTCATATAAACATTCTCTACCTTTCTCAATATATTTTATTTACCATACCAAACTTTTTTTGATTTTTTTACAAAAACATTCGAATGTTGTGTTACAATAAATTTTATTAAGATAGCACGGATAAGTCAAATATATAAAATTCATATGTGTCATGAATTTTAGCTATAATATATATGGGGGATTTATTATGGATTTTAAAGAACTAAAATATGTACTTTGTATTGCAAAATATAAAAGTGTTACAAAAGCTGCAAGAGAGCTCTATGTTTCTCAATCTACTTTAAGTAAATTTTTAAAAAAGATTGAAGATAGAATGGGAACAAAGATATTCCATCATATAGATAACCAATTTACTCCAACTTACATAGGAGAGCGTTATATTGAATATGCAAACATCATAATGAATATAAATGAAAAGTGGGATGAAGAACTTAAAAAACTTCTTTCCCTTGAAAATGGAGAGCTTACAATTGCATTTCCTCTTTTTAGAAGTTATTGCATAATACCATATACACTTCCGGAATTTAAGAAGATACATAAAAATATTCATGTGAATATTCTTGAGGAGGCCTATGATGTTGAAGGAAAACTTTTAAATAATGAAAAAATAGATATTGCAATTTTTAACAAACCCGGGAAGCATTTAAGTCTTGAATATGAGATCCTTGGTGAAGATGAAACTTTGCTTTTAGTAAGTAGGAATCATCCACTTGCAAAAAAAGGTACTAAGGTAGAAAAGTCAAAATACCCATGGATTGATTTAAAACTTTTTAAGAATGATGAGTTTATACTTCTTGATTCGGATCTTCATACAGGAAAAATTTCTGTAGAATTGTTTGAAAGATTGGGTATAGTTCCTAAAGTAGCTTTTAGGACAAGAAATGTGGAACTGCAGGCTCAGATGGCTGCACAGGGATTTGGAGTTTGTTTTATCTCAGAAAGCTATTTAAAACATATTAAATTTGAAAATGATCCAGTATGTTTTTCTATTGGAAATCCAAGAATTGTAAATCCAATTGTTGTAGCTTATAGAAAAGGGGCATATTTAACTAAATATACATTGGATTACATTCAGATATTAAAGAAATATTTTGATAAAATATAGATATATATTAAAATTTAAAAAGGGAGGAAATTAAATTTGAAATTCGAAACTTATAAAGTTGAAACTTTTATACCAGAAGAATATGTTACAAAACTTAGAGAGAGTTTAAATGAAGTTGGAGCTTTGACTATAGGTGGAAATTATGACAATTGTATCTCTGTATCAAAAGTTACAGGATATTTTAGACCACTTAAAGGAGCAAATCCTTTTAAAGGGGAAATAGGAAAAGTAAGCATGGTAGAAGAGTGTAAAGTTGAATTTTGCTGCAAAAGTAAAATTGTAGATAAAGCAGTTACAACAATAAAGGAAGTTCACCCATATGAAGAGCCAGTTATAAACATTATTCCAATGCACAATTCACAAATCACAATGGAGGATGACAGTGAGAATTAAGAATTGAGAATTCACAAATCACAATGAAGGATGATTTTTCTATGGGAAAAATCTAAAATATAGGTTTTCTGAAGTGAAACTGAAGAAAACAAACATTCATTGTGCATTGAGAACTGTGAATTGTGAACTGAATTAGAAGGATGACAGTGACAATTAAGAATGCACAATTCACAAATCACAATGAAGGATGATTTTCTAACAGAAAATCTAAAATATAGGTTTTCTGAAGTGAAACTGAAGAAAAGCAACAATCATTGAGAATTGTGCACTGTGAATTGTGAACTGACTTATGTGAAGTTTTTATCAAAAAAATTGAAGCTTTTATTGACAATGATTATTTTATAAGTATACAATATAAGTAGTCTTTAAGTATAGATTTTCTGTTCTTAGAGATATAACCAAAATCTACATCAAATTGCAAAGATTTTCTGAGCAAAATGCTGATAGAATACATTTATGATGTAAAAGTACTTTTATATGTATAAATAGTAAGCTGCTAAATTGTTATGTATTTAGCAATTATTGTTGTGATTTTAAGTATTTTTACGTTATTTAGTTAAACTTTCAGCATTGTGTAGAAAGTTTATTTTTATTATCAGGAGGGAATTATGAAAGTAGATAAGAAGTATTTGGACCCTAATTTTAAAGATTTTATTGATGATGATAAGATATGGGAACAACTCAATGCTGCAAAGAATCCAGAAAAGAGTGAAATAAGAGCAATTTTTGACAAGGCTAAATCCAAAGTTAGACTTGAACCAGAAGAAACTGCGAAACTACTTCAAATAGAAGATGAAGAGTTGCTAGAAGAGATGTATTCTCTTGCTGCAAAAATAAAAGATGAAATTTATGGAAATAGGATAGTCTTTTTTGCTCCACTATATATTGGCAACAAATGTATAAATAATTGCGTTTACTGTGGATTTAGAAGAGAAAATAAGTCGATAGAAAGAAAAACATTAACTATGGACGAGCTTCAAAAGGAAGTTGAAATACTTGAAAAGGCAGGACATAAGAGATTAATACTTGTATATGGTGAGCATCCTATGTATGATGCTGACTTTATTGTAGATACAATAAAAAAGGTTTATGAAACTAAAGTTGGAAGAGGAGAAATAAGAAGAGTAAATATAAATGCAGCTCCAATGGATGTTGAAGGATATAAAAAACTTCATGAAGCAGGAATCGGAACATTTCAGATATTCCAAGAAACATATCATCATGAAACATATAAAAAGTTGCATCCACATGGGGATATGAAGTCAAATTACGCTTGGAGACTTTACGGTTTAGACAGAGCTATGGAAGGAGGAATTGATGACTTAGGAATAGGTGCACTTTTTGGACTCTATGATTGGAAGTTTGAAGTTATGGGACTTTTATATCATACTATCCATCTTGAAAATACCTTTGGAGGAATAGGACCTCATACAATATCATTTCCAAGAATAGAAAATGCATTGGATGTTCCTTTTACATTGAATCCAAAGTATAAAGTTTCAGATGCTGATTTTAAGAAACTTGTTGCAGTTTTAAGACTTTCAGTTCCATACACTGGAATGATATTAACTGCCCGTGAAAGTGCTGAAGTTAGAAAAGAAGTTTTACCTGTTGGTATATCTCAAGTAGATGCAGGTTCTAGAATTGGAATTGGTGGATATGCAGAATATGAAAGTGGACTTATACCAGAGAAAGAACAATTTCAACTAGGTGATATGAGAAGTCTTGATGAAGCAGTAAGAGATGTATGTAAAAAAGGGTATATTCCATCTTTCTGCACAGCTGGATATAGATGTGGTAGAACAGGTGAGCATTTTATGAGTATAGCAAAGAAGGGGCTTGTTCACAATTATTGTGTTCCAAATGCTCTATTTACATTTAAAGAATATCTTATAGATTATGCATCTCCTGAAACAAAGGAAGCAGCAAAGGGAGCTATAGAGAATACAATAAAGAAATTTGACAGTAAAAAGCAGAAAATGATAAGAGAAAGACTTAAATTAATTGAAGATGGAAAAAGAGATGTGTATATTTAAATAGAGGTATGTATATTTATGAGTAAAGTTAAATTTCATCAACTTATAAAAGAAAATTTGAAGGAAATATTAAAGGATAAGGATATTAAGGATCTATTTTATACTATTTGTAAAAACACATCAGAATTTTATAATGACAATCAAGTGATTGTTTGTGAGAGATTCACTAAAAGAATTTCATATATAACTGGAGCAGGAAAAGATAGATTTACTTCTCAGAAAAAAATAGAACTAGATGGAAGGTATGTAGTATTTTTGCAAGGCTTTGAAGAAGTGCCTAAATGGGAAATAGATATTTTGATTTCTATTTTTAAAATAGCAGTAGAAATTTCAAAAAAATAAATAGACTTTTGATTTATAACCTGTAATAAACAAATTTGTTTGTGCAGGTTATTTTTTTATGAAAATAAATTTGCATAATCTTTTACCTATATATATAATAATTTAGAAGATTGTGTTTTAAGTAACTATGCCTTCTATATGTTTAGAAGGTTTTTTTCATAATATAAATAATTAGGAAAATATTATCTGGAGGTATAAGAATGAAACATATAAATACAAATAGTGAAGTTTATGATGTAAATTCTCTAACTTCTCTTGAAAAGCTTGAGCCTATAAGAGTAAGGCCTGGAATGTACATAGGTTCTACAGGAATTAGAGGACTTCACCATTGTATATGGGAAATACTAGATAATTCTATAGATGAAATTTCAAATGGATATGGAAATTATGCCGCTGTTATTTTAAATAAAGATGGCAGTGTTACAGTAGAGGACAATGGAAGAGGAATTCCTACTGGAATACATCCTGTAAAGAAAAAGACAGGAGTTGAAATGGTATTTACTGAACTGCACACTGGAGGAAAGTTTAACAACAATGTTTATAAAACTTCTGGAGGACTTCATGGAGTAGGAGCAGCGGTTGTGAATGCACTTTCTAAGTGGATGGAAGTTGAAGTTAAACAAAATGGACATATATATAAGCAGCGTTTTGAATATACTTATGATAAATCATCTAAAAAAGATATGCCAGGTACACCTGTAACTTCTCTTGAAGTTGTTGGTGATACAAAATCTACAGGTACTAAGGTAACATTTATGCCTGATGATTCAGTATTTTCAACAGTAAATTTTAAATTTGATGTAATAGATGAAAGATTAAGAGAAATTGCTTTTCAAAACAAGGGAATAACTTTAAAGCTAATGGACTATAGAGGAGAAGAGATTATTGAAAGAGAATATCATTCAAATAGAGGCCTTTTAGATTTTATAGAATACCTAAATGAGAGTAAGACGATTCTTCACAAAGAACCAATATTATTTGAAGGTTCAAGAAAAATAGGAGATATAAATATGCAAGGAGAAGTTTGCATACAATTTACGGATTCAACTACTTATCATATAGCAAGTTATGTGAACAATATTCCAACTACAGAGGCAGGAACCCATGAAAGTGGCTTTAAAACAGGAATGACAAGGGCTTTTAAGGATTGTGGTAGAAAGTTCAAGCTTTTTAAGGATGGAGAATTTGAAGGAGATGATTTGCGGGAAGGAATGACTGCAATAGTCAAGATAAAAATAAGCAATCCAATATTTGAGGGACAGACAAAGACAAAGCTTGGAAATACAGAAGCATATACAATGATGAATGAACTCTGTTATACAAAACTTTGTGAATGGATAGAAGATCACAAGGATATAGCAACTTTAATAATAAATAATGCACTACAATCTGCAGCAAGAAGGCAGAAGATAAAAAAGATAAATGAAGCTGAAAAGAAAAAAGTAGGTAAGGGAGCTGCACCACTAGCAGGAAAAATTGCTGTATGTACATTGAAAGATTATTCAAACTGTGAATTTATAGTAGTGGAAGGTGATTCTGCAGGTGGATCTGCAAAACAAGCAAGGGACAGAAGATTTCAGACTATAATGCCATCTAAAGGTAAAATTATGAATACGGAAAAGCAAAATCTTGAAAATGTATTGGGCAGTGAAGAACTTAAGATATTTAATACGGCAATAGGAACTGGAATTCTTGAAAATTACAGGGAAGAAGATTTAAAATACGGTAAAATAATAATAATGAGTGATGCAGATGTTGATGGTTATCATATTAGAACTCTGTGGATGACTTATATTTATAGATACATGAGGCAACTTATTTCAAATGGACATCTATATATTGCACTACCTCCTCTTTATAGGGTGTACAAGAATACAAAGAAAAAAAATGTGGTAAAGTATGCTTACAGTGATGAACAACTATTAAAGGTTAAGAAAGAAGTTGGATCTGGTGCTCTTATCCAGAGATATAAAGGATTAGGAGAGATGAATCCAGAACAGCTTTGGGAAACTACGTTAAATCCTGAAACAAGAACTCTGCAGCAAATAACTATAGAAGATGCTGCAAAAGCTGAAAAGATGGTTTCACTTCTCATGGGAGATGTTGTAGCACCAAGAAAAAAATATATGTATAAGTATGCAAAGTTTTAAACAATTCACAATGCACGATGCACGATGCACAATGATTGTTGGTTTTCTTCAGCTTTGCTTCAGAAAACCTAAATTTTAGATTTTTCCTAAGAAAAATCCTCCTTAATTGTGAATTGTGAACCGTGAATTGTGCAATCTTAATTGTGAATTGTGAACTGTGAATTGTGCATTGATTAGACGAAAGGGTTGATTTAATTTGACTAAAAAAATAATAATTCCAAAAGATAATAATATAATAAAACTTCCAATAGAAGAGGCAATGCCAGAGAACTATCTTCCCTATGCAGTAGAGGTTGCAAAAGATAGGGCACTTCCAGATGTTAGAGATGGTTTAAAGCCTGTACATAGGAGAATAATATATGGCGCTTATATGCTTAAGGCTTTTCCAGATAGACCATACTATAAGTCTGCAAGAATAGTTGGGGATATTCTTGGAAAATATCATCCTCATGGTGATGCTTCTGTTTATGATGCAATGGTTATACTTGCACAGAATTTTACAACAAGAATGCCTTTAATAGATGGTCATGGAAACTGGGGAAGTCAAGACGGAGATAATGCAGCAGCTATGCGTTATACAGAAGCAAGGCTTACTCCAATTGCTATGGAAATGGTAAAGTACATAGAGGATGATGTAGTAAATATGGTAGATAACTATTCTGGTTCTGAAAAAGAGCCTGAAGTTCTTCCAGTAAGATATCCTAATTTACTTGTAAATGGAGCATTTGGAATAGCCGTTGGACTTGCTACAAATATACCACCTCATAATCTAGGAGAGGTAGTAGATGCATCTATTGCATTAATAGATAATCCTAACTTGGATACAGATGGACTTATGAATTATATAAAGGGTCCGGATCTTCCAACTGGAGGAATTATAATAGGTAAAAAATCAATGAAACATGCATATGAAACCGGTGAAGGTAAAGTTACATTGAGAGCAAAAACTTCAATTGAAAAACTTGAAAATGGGAAATATGCAATTGTAATAACTGAATTTCCATATAGGAGAAGTAAGGCTAAATTGCTACAGACTATTTCTGAAATGACAGTAGATAGGAAACATTCAAAGATTCTTGAATCAATTTATGACATAAGGGACGAATCGGATAGAAGAGGAATTAGAGCTGTAATTGAGATGAAAAGATCTGTAGATTATGAGCAATCTGAAAAGATATTAAAATATCTATTTAAAAAGACTGATCTTCAATGCAGTGTTTCATTTAATATGGTTGCACTTGCAGAAGGAAAGCCTGTAACTCTCTCATTGAAAAAGATACTTACATATTTTTTAGAGTATCAAAAAGAAATACTTATAAGAAGAACTAAAAAGGAACTTAAAGCTTCAAAGGAAAGATTTCATATAGTTGAGGGATTTATAAAGGCAATTGGCATTATGGATGATATTATAAAAACTATAAGGGAATCTAAATCAAAAAAAGATGCTTGTGAGAATTTGATGTCAGAGTTTAAATTTACCAAAATGCAATCTGAGGCAATATTAGAACTTATGTTATATAGGCTTACAGGTCTTGAAATAGTCCGATTTGAAAAAGAACACAAAAAACTTTCAAGATACATAAAAAAAATGGAACTGATACTTTCAAGTGAAAAAGAACAGTTTAAAGTTATAAAAACTGAACTTAAAGAAATAAAAGATAAATATCAAGATCAAAGGAGAACATCTATTGTAGAAGATGATAATGTTGCAAACATACATATGGAAGAGCTGATATTTGAAGAAAATATAGTAATTACAATGTCAAATGAAGGATTTATAAAGAGAATACCACTTAAAAACTACAATCGTTCAAGTAAGAATGTAGATGAAATAGACTACAGAGAAGGAGATTATAATAAATTTTTAATAAATTCAAATACAAGTGATACTATTATGTTTTTTACTGACAGAGGGAATATGTATAAACTTAAAGGTATTAATATTCCAGAGCGTAAATGGAAAGAAAATGGCGAAAAACTCGACAGTATAATAAAGGGACTTGATTTGTCGAAAGAGAGAATAGTTTCTGTATTAAATTTAAAAGATGAAGATTATGAATTAAATTTTTTAATTATGACAAGTATAGGAGGAATAAAAAAGACACCAGTAGAAAAATTCAGAACAAATTATTCAAAGCTTGTGGCACTTAAATTGAAAAATGGAGAAAATTTAATAGATGTAAAGCTTGTACCAAGAGATAGAAAAGAAAAGTTTCTCCATGTTTTAACAGAGCTTGGACTTGAGTTTACAATTACTGAAAAGAAAGTTGATTTAGAGGATAGAAATATAGTAAGTACACCTATGTTTGAGCTTCCACCAAAAGATAGAGTCATTAGTATGAAATTTCAAGATGAAAACAATTATGAAGATTTTTATATATCTATAGATAGAAATGGAATATTAAAATCATCTTCAAATAGTAAAAGAACTTTTGGAGTAGCTACAAATTCAAATTCAATTTTAATGATATTTACTAAATATGGTAGAGCTTTTTCAATTCCATCATTGATGCTTCAGAATATTGAAAATGGCATAAATGTAAGTGACTTGTTTGGTATATCAAATAGAAAAGATATATTGAATATATTCTCTGTAGATGATTTTAACTATGGATATATATATTTTTTTACAGCTAAAGGAATGGTTAAGAAAACTGAACTTTCTAAATTCGAAAATGGAAAAATTGGAGAAATAGCATATAAATTTAAAAATAAAGATGATATTTTAGTTGATGTAAAACTTTTCTATGAGGAAAATGGAGAAGTGGTTATATTCACTGAAAATGGAATGGGAATAAGATTTCCAAGTAAAAATATTAATTCTACGGGTAAAATAAGCTGTGGAACAATTGGAATTAACTTAAAAGATGATGATAGGGTTGTTTATTCAGATATTTTCAAGAAAAATATGGAAAAGTATTTTCAAATAAACTGTAAAATAGGAAAAAGTGTTAAGGTGAAATTAAGTGATATGAAACTTCAAAATAGAGGTGGAAAGGGAAAAAATATAATTGATGAAGATGATAAAGTAAAAAGTGTTTCATTGATAAAATAATGAGATAAGAGAATTATATGGTAAAAAATGTATCAAAACGATAACAAAAATCTATTGCATGTTTTGTTGTTATATATTATAATAAAACATGTGATAATAAAATATGATAAGTGGTAGAGAATGGGAGAACCGCTTTTAATGGAAATGTATATACGTTTTGCATTAAAAGCGGTATTTTAAGTTCATTATTACAAATTTAATCGTTTTATTACTTGTTCTGTACCATGAGTGCAATATTTAATAAATATAAGGGAGGAAAATTATGTCTAAATTAGTAGCGGAGTTTGTAGGAACAATGCTTTTGGTTTATCTAGGGGATGGTGTTTGTGCAAACTGTACACTTGCAAAGAGCAAAGGACAAAATTCAGGGTGGATTGTAATAACTACAGGTTGGGCTTTTGCAGTTGGTATACCAGCATTTATATTTGGCGATATAAGTGGTGCGCATTTTAATCCGGCACTGACTATTGCTCTTGCAGCAATAGGTAAATTTCCAGCATCACAAGTATTGGGGTATATATGTGCACAGATGCTTGGTGGACTAGTAGGTGCAGCGATTGTATGGCTTACATACTTGCCACATTGGGAAGAAACTGAGGACAAAGCAGCAAAACTTGGTATATTTTGTACAGCACCGGCTATAAGAAATTTGCCTCTTAACTGTTTGACTGAGTTTTTTGCAACAGCAACTCTTGTGTTTGCAATTCTTGGAATAGGAACTACAAATGCAGCACCAGGATTTGGAATATTATTTGTAACATTTATAATCTGGTCTCTTGGTCTTTCTCTTGGTGGTCCAACAGGATATGCTATGAATCCAGCGAGAGATTTGGCACCTAGAATTGCACATGCAATTTTACCTATTGCAGGAAAAGGTGATTCTGATTGGGGATATTCATGGGTACCAGTTGTAGGACCTATAATTGGAGGAATAGCTGGAGCATTTTTATTTGTGGCTATATTTTAGGAGATTCTTATTTTAAGTAATTTATACCTTGAATTATCTATAAGTATAATGTTATTATAAAATGGCTAAACAAAACAATTTAAAAGAGGTATGTATTAGTGATGAAACTCAAAGAAATGTTAATAGAAAACCCAGTAATAGCAGCTATAAGAAATGATGAAGATCTTGAAAAATCGATTAAAAGTAATGCCAGTATAGTGTTTACATTATATGGTGATATACTTAAAATAGGCGATATATGTAAAAAATTAAAAAAAAGTGAAAAAATTGTTTTTACACATATAGATTTAATAGAAGGACTTAGGGGGGATCAAGCGGCTATAAGATTTATAAAAGAATCTGTAAAACCAGATGGAATAATAAGCACTAGAGCTTCAAATATAAAGTATGCAAATAATTTGAATTTGTTTGCTATACAGAGAATGTTTGCAATAGATTCTCTTTCACTCAAAACGGGTATAAAAAGTATACATGAAACAAATCCAACAGCAGTAGAGGTAATGCCAGGTGTGGCAAATAAAATAATAAGTGTAATTAGAAAAGATATAAAAGTACCTATAATTGCAGGAGGTCTTATAACAAATAAAAAAGATGTTATAGATTCACTATCTGCAGGAGCTATTGCAGTATCAACTACAGACAGTAGTCTTTGGAACTTGTAATATAGATGTATTAATCTTACTAATTATTAAAATTTTGATGCGAGTTATTATTTAAAAATTTATCATTATTAGAAAACGTTATATTAATAGGAGGAAATTAAAAATGGCAAAATATATAATGGCACTAGATCAAGGAACTACAAGCTCAAGATGTATATTATTTAATAAAAATGGACTACCAGTAAGTACATCACAAAAGGAATTCAAACAAATATATCCAGAAAGTGGCTGGGTAGAACATGATCCTATGGAAATATGGGCTACGCAATTTGGTGTTGCTACTGAGGCACTTCTTAAAGCAAATATAAGCGCAGAAGATATAGAAGCAATTGGAATAACAAATCAGAGAGAAACGACTATTGTTTGGGATAAGAGAACAGGACTTCCTATATATAATGCAATAGTATGGCAGTGTAGGAGAACTTCAGATTATTGTAATGAGCTTAAGGCAAAGGGAATAGACAAAATGATAAAGGACAAGACAGGACTTGTGCTGGATGCATATTTTTCAGCTACTAAAATAAAATGGATATTAGATAATGTTCCTTCTGCAAGACGCGAAGCTGAAAGAGGTAATCTTATATTTGGTAACGTTGACACATGGCTTATTTGGAACCTTACTAAGGGGAAAGTACATGTAACCGATTATACAAATGCATCAAGGACTATGCTTTTCAATATACACGAACTTAAATGGGATAAAGAACTCCTTGAATTATTTGACATTCCTGAGTCAATGCTTCCTGAAGTAAAACCATCAAGTTGTGTTTATGGAGAAACAGCAGAATCTTTATTTGGTGTAAAAATTCCAGTAGCAGGAGATGCAGGAGATCAGCAGGCAGCACTCTTTGGACAAACTTGTTTTAAGCCTGGAATGGCAAAGAATACTTATGGCACAGGTTGTTTTCTCCTTATGAATACAGGAGAAAAAATAGTAGAGTCTAAAAAAGGACTTCTAAGCACAATAGCAATAGGTATAGATGGAAAAGTTGAATATGCACTTGAAGGAAGTATATTTATAGGTGGAGCATCTATACAATGGCTAAGAGATGAACTTAGAATGCTTAAGTCGGCACCAGAATCTGAAAAATACTGTGAGGCAGTAGAAGATACTTGTGGAGTATATCTTGTACCTGCATTTGTAGGACTTGGAGCTCCATATTGGGATCAGTATGCAAGAGGAATTATGGTTGGAATTACAAGAGGTACTAAAAAGGAACATTTTGTAAGAGCCACAGTTGAATCCCTTGCATATCAGACATATGATGTGCTTAAAGCTATGGAAGAAGACTCTAAAATAGAACTTAAAGCACTTAAAGTTGATGGTGGAGCTTGTGCAAATAATTTCCTCATGCAGTTCCAGTCTGACATATTAAATGTACAAGTTGACAGACCACAAGTAATAGAAACTACTGCCCTTGGAGCAGCATATCTTGCAGGTATTGCAGTAGGATACTGGAAAGATAGAGAAGAGGTAACTAAGAACTGGGCAGTATCTAAGAATTTTGTTCCTAAAATGGATGAAAGCAAGAGAACTGAGCTTCTAGACGGATGGCATGAAGCAGTTAAGAGATCCATGGGTTGGGTAAAAAATAAATAAGATTTTATAAAAGTCCTGCAGAATTTCTGTAGGACTTTTAATATGGCAAAAAATTTGAAAGGAAGTTTACTATTTATCTAAAATTAGTGTAATATATATTTATAAAATATATTATTCTTAATAAATGAGGAGGTATTATTTTGAAAAGTGCAGTAGTTTTATTAGATAATGGATTTGAAGATATTGAAGCACTTACACCAGTGGATATTTTAAGAAGAGGAGATGTAAATTGCATAATTGCATCTGTAGATGACAGCGTATATAAGAGTAGTTCAAGAAATACAACTATAAAAACTGATGATACACTTAAAAATATAGATCCAGACAAATATGAAGCTTTAATACTTCCTGGAGGAATTCCTGGAGCAACAAATTTAAGAGATAATGAAAATGTAATAGATTTAGTAAAGAGGTTTTATTCAAAGGGAAAAATCGTAGCTGCTATATGTGCAGCACCTATAGTTTTAAAAAAAGCAGGAATTATTGATGGAAAAAAGGTTACTTCAAATCCTGGCTTTAAAGATGAATTAGGAAAAGTTGATTATAAGGAAGATCTTGTAGTTCAAGATGGAAATATAATAACAAGTAGAGGGGCTGCTACATCAATTTACTTTGCATTTAAGATACTTGAAAATATAACAGATGAAAGTACTGTAAAAAGAGTGGAAAAATCTACGGTTATGAATCTTGTTAAAGAGTACTATGGTAAGTAGATATGAACTTTACTACTTTAAAAAATGGTATTAAGTTAATACATGAGCCAAGACAAGGGGGAATAACTTCCTTCTGTATTGGCTTTAATGTGGGAGCTCTAAATGAGTACCCAAATTTTAATATAGGAACAGCCCATGCACTTGAACACATGATATCTAAAGGAACAAAGTACAGAAGTGAAGAAGAAATAAATGAAATATTTGACAATATATTTGGCTTTGAAAATGCAATGACTAATTATCCATATACAATATATTATGGAAGTTGTTTGACTAAAAATATAGAAACAGCACTTAAACTGTACTCAGAAATACTTTTAAGTCCTCTGTTTCCAAGAAAAGATTTCAAAAGTGAAATGGATATAATATTGGAGGAGTTGAAAGAATGGAAGGGAGATCCAAATAGAAATTGTGAAGATACTCTATTTATGAATTCATTTAAAAAAAGGAGAATAAAGTATCCCATAATAGGATCAGAAGAGAGTATAAAATCAATTACTATAGAAGAGGTAATTCGTTTTTATAAGTGCTTTTACAATCCAGACAATTGTGTAATAAGTTTTTCTTCACCTTTAGATTTTGAAGTTATATGTAGTTTAGTTGAAATGTATTTTGGAAATTGGGAAAATTCTAGCTTTTATTTAAATACTGAAAGCATAGAATTTGATTATGAGAAAAATATTTCTGGAACTTATTATGAGAAAAAACATAATTCAAAGGCGGCTAAAATTCAGTATATTTTTGACATAAGTAATGTAACATTTGAAGAATTTAAAGCGCTTATGCTGTTTAACTGTGCTTTTGGAGAGGGAACTAGCAGTTTCCTTTTTCATGAAATTAGAACTAAAAATGCAGCAGCTTATGAAATAGGAAGTCATATAAAAAATGAAAATGGGATAAAACTTCTTTCAATAAATATGGGAACATCTATAGAAAAGGTTAGAAAATCAATAGATATTATAGATAATGTTATAAATGAGATAAAAAATAGTAGAGAATATTTTACAAAAGAAGTCATATGTAACCTTGCAAATAGAATAAAAATAAAGAGAGAACTTAAAATTGAAAGATCCATTCAGCTTTGCAAAGAGCTTACAACATATCAGCTTATGTATGGGGATTTTAAAAGATTTTATAGAGAAGTTCAGGGGCTTGAGAAAATTTCTGGAAAAGATATATGCTATGTAATAAGCAAAGTTTTGAATAATCCTTCTATACAAGTAGTAGAAAGTTAATCATATATTTCATAGTGTCTAGATAGATAAGAAGGTGAGAATTTGCATAAAAGATGGATGCTTAGAAGGCGCAGGATAGATGAGCAGGTAATGAGGAAAACAGGTATAAGCAAAATTATAATGTCAATACTTGCAAATAGAGGTATAACTTCAGAAAAGGAAGTAGATGAATTTATTCATCCTTCAGTAGATAAATTATTAGATCCATTTATGATGAAGGATATGGATATAGGAACTAATATAATATGTAATGAAATAAGGAAAAATAATAAAATTGCAGTTTACGGAGATTATGATTGTGATGGAATAACAAGTACATATATACTTTACAATGGACTTTTGCGCTGTGGAGCAGATGTTATATACCATATACCTGACAGAATAAAAGAAGGTTATGGTATGAACATAAAAAGCATAGAAAAACTTAAAAGAGAAAACATATCAACAATTATAACTTGTGACAATGGAATATCTGCATTAAAGGAAATTGAAAGAGCAAAAGAACTTGGTATGAATGTAATTGTAACTGATCATCATGACATACCTTTTGCTGAAGATGGAGAAGGAAAAATAATTCAAAAAATTCCATGTGCAGATGCTGTAATAAATCCTAAACAAGAAGGCTGCAAGTATCCATTCAAAATGCTTTGTGGTGCAGGAGTTGCATTTAAATTTATACAGGCACTTTATAGTAAAATGGGAAAAGATAAAAAAGATGCATTTGAATTTATTGAATATGCAGCAATTGGTACAATATGTGACGTAGTAGATATTGTAGGTGAAAATAGGATAATTGCAAAATTAGGACTTCAATCACTTAACAATACAAAAAATATAGGACTTAAATATCTTATAGAGGAAAATAAACTAGAGCTTGGAAGTATACGATCCTATCATATAGGATTTGTATTGGGACCATGTATAAATGCATCAGGGAGAATTGAAAGTGCAGCTACATCTTTAAAACTTCTTATGGCAGACAGTACTGAAAATGCAAAAGAGTTAGCACAGAAACTTAGAGGGTTTAATTTAAAAAGACAGGAAATGACTGAAAAGAGTTTAAATGAAATAATTTATATGATTGAAAATTCAAGTCTAAAGCAGGATAGAGTTATTGTAGTGTATAAAGAGGACATTCATGAAAGTATTGCAGGAATAGTTGCAGGAAAGTTAAGGGAAAAATACAATTTACCTTCTATTGTAATCACAAGAGGAGATAGTTTTTGTAAGGGGTCTGGTAGATCCATAGATGAATATGATATGTTCTCTGAACTTACAAAGTGTGCAGATTTAATGGAAAACTTCGGAGGACACAAAATGGCAGCTGGTATGTCTATAAAAGAGGAGAACATAGATAAGCTTAGAAAAAGGCTGAATGATAATTGTAGACTTACAAATGAGGATATAATACCTAAGATAATAATAGATAAGAGGCTTCCTATAGATAGTATAAGTTTTGATGTTATAGATAACATAAAATCCTTAGAACCATTTGGAAAGGGAAACCCAGCACCTGTCTTTGCAGAAAAAAATATAGAGGTCATCAGAGTTTACCTTATTGGAAAA
This sequence comes from Clostridium sp. cel8, assembly GCF_014050525.1. Classification (GTDB taxonomy): domain Bacteria; phylum Bacillota; class Clostridia; order Clostridiales; family Clostridiaceae; genus Clostridium_B. The sequence continues at coordinate 76,476 of NZ_JACGAG010000006.1, read as the reverse complement.
GATAAAAATACTTTAAAATTATGTTGTAGATTTAAAAATACTATGGGAAAATTAGATGCAATAAGTTTTAATGCAGGAGAAAAATTTAAGGAAATTATTAAAGAATCCTATGGAATATATGAAATGAATAAGATTTTAAAAAATGATTTCAAACATATTTTTATGGATATGGTATTTTCTCCTGTAGTTAATGAATATAGAAACAATAAAAGTATTCAGATTATAGTGAAAGACTTTAGAATTTCAATTCACAATTAAGAATTCACAAATCACAGTGAAGGACGATTTTTCTTTGGGAAAAATCTAAAATATAGTTTTTGTGAGGCAAAGCTGAAGAAAAACAACAATCATTGTGAATTGAGAATCGTGAATCGTGAATTGAAATACAATTAAGAATGCACAATTCACAATGCACAGTGAAGGATGATTTTTCTTTGGAAAAATCTAAAATAAAGTTTTTCTGAAGCAAAGCTGAAGAAAAGCAACAGTCATTGAGAATTGTGAATTGTGAATCGTGAATTGAAATACAATTAAGAATGCACAATTCACAATGCACAGTGAAGGATGATTTTTCTTTGGAAAAATCTAAAATAAAGTTTTTCTGAAGCAAAGCGTAGGAAAAGCAACAGTCATTGTGAACTGTGAACTGCAAACTGTGCATTGTATTGAATTGAGAATTGAAATACAATTCACAATTAAGAATTCACAATGCACAGTGAAGGACGATTTTTTCTTTCAAAAAATCTAAAATAAAGTTTTTCTGAAGCAAAGCTGAAGAAAAACAACAGCCATTGTGAACTGTGAATTGAGAATTGTGCATTGTATTGCATTGTATTGAATTGATAAAAGTGTGGAGGAATAGACTTTGAAGAAGATAATTTTAACAGGTGGAGGATCAGCAGGACATGTGACTCCAAATCTGGCTCTTGTACCGAAATTGAAGAAAATGGGATATGTTGTGCAGTATATTGGCAGTAAAAATGGAATTGAAAGAAAAATAATAACATCTCATAAAATACAGTATTTTGCAATATCAAGTGGAAAGCTAAGAAGATATTTTGATATAAAAAATTTTACGGACCCATTTAAAGTAATGAAAGGAGTTATTCAAGCTTTTTTAATAATCAAAAGGGAGAATCCTAACATAGTATTTTCAAAAGGAGGATTTGTTTCTGTGCCAGTTGTAATTGCTGCTTATTTAAGTAAGGTTCCAGTTATAGCACATGAGTCGGATATAACTCCAGGTCTTGCAAATAGGATATCTCAGCCATATTGCAGTAAAATATGTGTTACTTTTCCTGAATCACTAAAAAAGATAAAGGATAATAAGGGAGTTTTAACTGGTACTCCAATAAGACAGGAAATTATAGATGGAAGTAGGATAATTGGAAGAAGAATTTGCAAGTTTAGTAATGATAAGCCAATTTTATTGGTAATTGGAGGAAGCCTTGGGTCTAAATTTATAAATAATATAGTAAGAAAATCACTTGATTTGCTTATTCAAAAATACAATATAATCCATATATGTGGAAAAGGAAACATAGATAAAAATAGAGAAAATATAAAAGGTTATGTACAATTTGAGTATGTAAATGAGGATATGCCACATATATTAAATGCAGCTGATATTGTAATATCAAGGGCTGGTGCAAATGCCATATTTGAGATACTTGCACTTAAAAAACCCAATATTTTGATTCCACTTTCAAGGAAGTCAAGTAGAGGAGATCAGATATTAAATGCTAAATCTTTTAAAAAAAGGGGATATAGCATAGTACTTGAGGAAGAAACTTTAAACTCAAAATTGCTTGTAGATAAAGTAAATGAACTATATACAGAAAGAAATATGTATATAAATAAAATGAGCTCAAGTGATTTAGGTAATGGAGTTGATAATATAATAGATATAATTAAGAGATATAGTAAGAAATAATAATGTAAAATTTTATATATAAAAATTATGTTTTGTTAAATATTATTATATGTTATAATAATTAAAGTATATTAATTATAGTTCATATTAAGCTTGATATTTTGGAGATTATTGTATGTATAAAGTTTTAATTAATATTTTAAAATTTTAGATAATACTTTTCTTTGATAAAATATATTGTTAAAAAGATATTTATAATTTCTCATAATTAAGAAGGAAAAAAGATATAGAATCTAGAATTCTTTGGAATAGGACTATAAAATTTTAATGCATTGAAAGGTGGTGATATTGATATGAAAAAAGTTGCTATAATATATTGGAGTAATGGAGGAAATGTAGAGGTTTTAGCTGATGAAATTTCAAAAGGTGCTAAGAGTGAGGGAGCTGATGTTGTTATAAAACAGGTTCAAGATGCAAAAGTTGAGGATGTAACTTCAGCTGATGCAGTTGCCTTTGGAAGTCCTTCAATGGATAATAACAGAATAGAACAGAAAGAAATGGCTCCATTTATAAATGAATTTAAACTTCTTCCTTCAAATAATAAGAAAACTGTATTATTTGGATCCTATGGTTGGGATGAAGGTGCTTTTCTTGAAGACTTTGAAAAAACTGTAACTGATTATGGATTTGAAGTAGTTGGAAAACTTGCAGTTAATGAAGCACCAAGCGATGATCAAATTAAAAAGGCGGAAGAACTTGGAAAATTACTTGCAAAATAGATAATTTAATATGTAAAATTAGATATATATTCTCGTTGATATGCAATGTTAATTAGAATAATATGAATACGTTTTGTTATTTTATTGTTTTTTTTGAAATAGATACTTTATAAAATTAATACAGATAAGAATTATCCTTAAAATTACTTATGATTTTATTGTAGACAAATAAAAAAAATAAGTAATACAGTATAAATTTATAATTTACAGATTTCATTTTTTGTTGTATAGTAAGAATGTAAGTTTAATTAAAATATAATTAAGATATCTTGTATACTTTTAGGATGTGTAAAGATATATTTTTTAATATCAAAGAAGGAGAGGAATTTTTTATGAGAAAAATGAAGACTATGGATGGAAATACTGCTGCAGCTCATGTTTCATATGCATTTACTGATGTAGCGGCTATTTATCCAATAACTCCATCATCACCAATGGCTGAACATGTGGATGAATGGGTTGCTCAAGGAAGAAAGAATATATTTGGACAAAAAGTAAAAGTTATGGAAATGCAATCTGAAGCAGGTGCATCAGGTGCTGTACATGGTTCACTTCAAGGAGGAGCATTAACTACTACTTATACTGCATCACAGGGTCTTTTACTTATGATACCTAATATGTATAAAATAGCAGGAGAACTTCTTCCAGGAGTATTCCATGTATCTGCTAGAGCAATTGCAGCAAATTCACTTAGTATATTTGGAGATCATCAAGATGTAATGGCTTGTAGACAAACTGGATTTGCGCTTCTTGCAGAGAGTTCAGTACAGCAGGTTATGGATCTTTCAGCAGTAGCTCATCTTTCTGCTATAAAAGGTAGAGTCCCATTTTTGAACTTTTTTGATGGTTTTAGAACTTCACATGAAATTCAAAAGATTGAAGTGCTTGAATATGATGAATTAGCTAAGCTTCTTGATAAAGATGCTTTAAAAGCATTTAGAAGAAGAGCACTTAATCCAGATCATCCAGTAACTAGAGGAACTGCACAGAATCCTGATATATATTTCCAGGAAAAAGAAATAAGTAACAAATATTATGATGCACTTCCTGAAATAGTTGAAAACTATATGGCGGAAATAACTAAGCTTACAGGAAGAGAATATCACCTGTTCAATTACTATGGAGCAGAAGATGCCGATAGATTGATAATAGCAATGGGTTCAGTTTGTGAAACTATTGCAGAAACAGTAGATTATTTGAATTCAAAAGGAGAAAAAGTTGGTCTGTTGACAGTTCACTTATATAGACCATTCTCAATAAAACATTTCTTTAAATATATACCAAAGACAGTTAAGAAAATTGCTGTCCTTGATAGAACTAAAGAACCAGGATCAACTGGAGAACCACTTTACTTAGATGTAAAGAATGCTTTCTATGGAAAAGACGTTCAACCTACAATAGTTGGAGGAAGATATGGACTTGGTTCAAAAGATACACTTCCATCAGATATTGTAGCTGTATATGAAAACTTAAAATCAGATACTCCTAAAGATAGATTTACTATAGGTATAGTAGATGATGTTACAAATACATCACTTCCAAGAGCAACAGAAATAGATGTTACTCCAGAGGGAACTAAAGCTTGTAAGTTCTGGGGACTTGGATCAGATGGTACTGTTGGAGCAAACAAGAGTGCTATAAAGATTATAGGAGATCATACAGACATGTATGCACAGGGTTACTTTGCATATGATTCAAAGAAATCCGGTGGTATAACTGTATCTCATTTGAGATTTGGTAAATCACCAATAAGATCACCATATCTTATAGATAAGGCTGATTTTATTGCAGTTCACAACCAGTCTTATGTTCATAAGTACAATGTACTTGAAGGACTTAAAAAAGGTGGAAATTTCTTGCTCAATACAATTTGGACACCTGAAGAGCTTGAAAGAGAACTTCCAGCTTCAATGAAGAGATATATAGCAAATAATGATATAAATTTCTATACATTAAATGCTGTAAAGATAGCTCAGGAAATAGGACTTGGCGGAAGAATAAACATGATTTGTCAGGCTGCATTCTTTAAGATTGCAAACATAATACCAATAGAAGATGCTATTAAATACTTAAAAGAAGCAGTTGTAACTTCTTATGGTAAAAAGGGACAAAAAGTTGTTGATATGAACAATGCTGCTATAGATAGAGGCGTTGATGCAGTAGTTAAGATAGATGTACCTGATTCATGGAAGAGCGTAGAAGATGAAGCTGCAGCTACAAAAGAAGTTCCAGAGTTCATAGAAAAAATAGTTTATCCTATTAATAGACAAGATGGAGATAAGCTTCCAGTAAGTGCATTTGAAGGCATGGAAGATGGTACATTTCCAGCAGGAACTGCAGCTTATGAAAAAAGAGGAGTTGCTATAAATGTACCTGAATGGGATGTAGATAAATGTATTCAGTGTAATCAGTGCTCATTTGTATGTCCTCATGCAGCAATAAGACCAGTTCTTACTACTGATGAAGAATTAGCTAAAGCACCTAAAGAATTTAAGTCTAAACCAGCAATGGGAGCTAAAGGACTTAACTTTACAATTATGGTTTCACCTCTTGATTGTGCAGGATGTGGAAATTGTGCTGACATATGTCCAGCTAAGGAAAAAGCTCTTACTATGAAACCAATAGGAACTCAGCTTAAGAATAAAGATGCTTGGGATTATGCAATGTCAGTATCACATAAGGAAAACCCAATGAAGAACAAGTATAGTGTAAAAGGCAGTCAATTTGAACAACCACTTCTTGAATTCTCAGGAGCTTGTGCAGGTTGTGGAGAAACTCCTTATGTAAAACTTGTAACTCAGTTGTTTGGAGATAGAATGATGGTTTCAAATGCAACAGGATGTTCATCAATATGGGGAGCATCAGCACCAGCAACTCCATACACTACTAATTATAGAGGACAAGGTCCAGCATGGGCAAATTCATTGTTTGAAGATAATGCTGAATATGGATTAGGAATGCATCTTGGAGTTAGTCAGACAAGAGAAAAACTTGTAGATGATGCTAAGAAGGCATTAGAATCTGGAGTAAGTGCAGAATTAAAGGCAGCTCTTGAGGACTGGATTGCAAATGTAAATGAAGGCGAAGGTTCAAGAGAAAGAGCAGATAAATTAACAGCTATACTTGAAAAAGAAAAGGGAAATGATGTATTATTAAATTCATTATATGAAAATAGAGATTACTTCGTTAAGAGATCACAATGGATCCTTGGTGGAGATGGTTGGGCTTACGATATAGGATATGGTGGTTTAGATCATGTTCTAGCATCAGGCGAAGATGTAAATGTACTTGTACTTGATACAGAAGTTTATTCAAATACAGGTGGACAATCATCAAAAGCAACTCCAGCAGCAGCTATAGCTAAGTTTGCAGCAAGTGGTAAGAGGACTAAGAAGAAGGACTTAGGAATGATGGCAATGTCTTATGGTTATGTATATGTTGCACAGATATCCATGGGTGCTAACAAGAACCAGACATTGAAAGCAATACGTGAAGCAGAAGCTTATCATGGACCATCACTTATAATAGCTTATGCACCATGTATAAACCACGGATTGAAAGCTGGAATGGGTAAGAGCCAAGAAGAAGCTAAAAAAGCAGTTGAGTGTGGATATTGGGCACTTTACAGATATAACCCAGAATTAAAAGAAGCTGGAAAGAATCCATTTATACTTGATTCAAAAGAGCCAACTGGAGATTTCAAAGAGTTCTTGCTTGGTGAAGTAAGATATGCTTCACTTAAGAAGCAATTCCCAGAGCAAGCAGAGGCATTATTTGAGAAAACTAAAAGAGATGCAATGGAAAGATTGGAAAAATACAAGAAGCTTGCAGCTGAGTAGTAAAAATCAGATAGATTTTAAATCGGATAGGTTTTCTATCCGATTTTTTTATACAAATTTTAAAAAAATAAAAAAAAGCTTTTAATATTGAAGTATTAAGGGTAAAATTAAAACATAACACTAAAAGGAGGTTCATATATGAACAAAGAAAATTTGCAGGATAATGATATGAGTAAAGAAAGTTGCGGCTGTGGCTGTAATGATGAACATGAAAATTCTTGTGGATGTGGATGTACAGATCATAATCATGAGGCAATAATGGTTGATTTAGAAGACGAAAATGGAAATACAATTTCTTGTCAAGTTGTAGATGGATTTGTATTTAAAGAAATTGAATATGCTGTAGTCCAAAACCCAAATGATAACAGTGTATATCTTTTTAAAGTTGTAGGAGAAGGAGAAACAGGTGAACTTGTAATTCCTGACGATGAGGAATTTGAAGAGGCATCAAAATACTATTCATCACTTGAAGATTAGTAAAATATTTTATTTAATATTGAAAGAGAAGGTAAAAATTCTTCTCTTTCTTAAAATTAAAGAATAAATTTTATAATAAACTATTTCCATGAGAGTACTTTGATTCCCATTGTATTTTTTTTCTTAAAATTTATAAGATAAGGATTGCCGACAAGTCTTAAAAGAGGCAGATCCGATAGAGAATCTGAGAACATATATGAGTTTTTAAAGTCAACTTCTATATTTTCAGACTTAAGATATTTTTTTAGTCTTATTACCTTTTCATTTCCTTTACAATTGTTTCCATTCATTTTATTTGAATACTTTCCATTTTTCTTTAAAAATACACTTCCTATAATTTTATCAACTTCTTTTATATTATATAGTGTATTTAGATAAAATTCAGGAGATGCAGATATTAAATAAATTTTATATCCTAAAGACTTTAATTTTTTAATTTCGTTTATAGCATCTTTGTACAATATCTTGCTTAGACGATTTTTATAAAACTCATCTACAATAGAATCCATTTTTTCATCAGTAATACCATTTATGAACTCTAAAAATATTTGTTTTGATGTTTTTGCTTTCATAAATCCAATTAGAAATAGAAAAGATGATATAAGTGCCATTGGGGCATGAAATATTAAAATAGGATGCTTTTTTACCATAAATAGATAGAATTCAAGTAGAGTTTCACGTTTTGTTATAGTAAAATCTACATCGAATATTGCAAGTTTTTCCAAACAAATCACAACCCTTCTTTTCAATGCACAATTCAATACAATTCACAGTTCACGATTCACAATGCACAATTCAATTCAGTTCACAATTCACGATTCTCAGTTCACAATTCAATACAATGCACAGTTCAAATCAATGCACAATTCAATTCAGTTCACAATGCACAATAAATGTTAGATTTTTCCATAGAAAAATCATCCTTCATTGTGCATTGTGCATTGTGAATTCTTAATTGTCACTGTCATCCTTCATTGTGCATTGTGCATTGTGAATTCTTAATTGTCACTGTGAACTGTGAATTGTTAATTCTTAATTGTTTTAATTATAGCATAAAATTTTGTTTGTGTGGAAATTATACTTTGGATAATGATAAAATGTAAGTGAATAGATATATTAACAGCTGATTGATTTTCATGTAAATTTTACGTTTAAGTTGCATTTACAATAAAACTTTATAGAGGTGGGATATAATTGAATAATTCCTGTAAATTTTTTATGCAAAATGACGAAATAAAAAGCTTTGATGATTTCCCAAAAGAAATTATAGATTCTGGAAGTTCAATTTATGAAGTAATTCGTGTTATAGATGGAAAGCCATTGTTTTTAAAGGAGCATATTGTTAGATTAGAGAATTCTGCAAAGAAAGCAAACTTAAAACTTTGGATTTCAAAAGAAGATATAAAAAAGAAAATATTTAAAATTATAGATTTAAATAAGTGCTATGTAGGTAATATAAAGTTTATTTTTAATTATAACTCAAAGAATAATTTTTTACTTTATTTTATTGAACATCATTATCCTTCTAAAGATAATTATGAAAATGGAGTTAAAACTATATTATTCTTTGGAGAAAGACATAATCCAAATGCCAAGATAATAGATAATAACTTTAGAGAAAAAGTTGACATAAAAATAAAGGAGAAGAATGTATTTGAAGCACTTCTTGTAGATAGAAATGGTAATATAACTGAAGGAAGTAGATCAAATGTGTTTTTTGTAGATAATGAAAAAATTTTTACAGCACCACTTGAGCAAGTATTACCTGGTACTACAAGACAGATTATATTTGAGTTATGTAAAAAAATGAGAATAAATTTAGTAGAAAAGAAGATAGATTATAGGCAAATTAATAATTTTGATGCTGTTTTTATATCTGGTACTTCACCTAAAATTCTACCTGTAAGTTATATAGATGATGTCAAATTCAACTCTTCAAAAAATGATATTGTTCTCAAAATAATGAAGTCATATGATGAGAGAATACATCAGGATATAGAGAATTTTGACTTATAATATTTATTTTGGAATTGAACATTTATGAGTGGAGGATGATATTTATGAAAAAAGTATTTAGGGGAAATTCACTTGAAGCATGTCTAGAGGCTGCAGCTAATGACTTAAATATGAAAAAAGAGGATCTTAACTATAAAGTTTTAGAGAATAAAAAGAGTTTCTTTAGGAGAAAAGTTGCAATTGAGATAGAATACATGGACAATAAGGAAATTGATCATGAAAACATTGAGGAAGATTCTAAAATAAATGGTACAATAAAAATAATAAATGGTAATATAATAGTAACAGATCCTAAAGATGGAGGCACACCTGCAGTAATAGAAAAGGGAAGTGGTATGAAACTCATTATAGATGGAAGAAATATAGAAAAGAAAAGTGAAGTTTTAGCAAGCAGTAAAATAGAAGTGGTTTTAAGTGGTCAAGAAGCTACAAGACAGCTTAATATTTTTACTTCTAATGATAAGATGGAAGTTTATGCACAAGCTGTGTATGTTCCTAAAGTAATATATAAACTTCGTGATACATCTGCAAAGGAAAGAGTTCTGCTTTCAAGGGAAGTTTTACAAAAAATTGATCCTCCTAAATACACAGAAGAAGATATAAAAAAAGAACTTTCAAAAAATGGTATAGTATATGGTATAATAGAAGAAAATTTTCATAAACTTGAAGAAAATAGTAAGGAAAAAATAATAGTGGCAAAAGGGAAAAAAGCAGTAGATGGTGAAAATGATTCTATAGAGATTAAATTTGAAACTTTACCAACATTTAAAGAAGATAAAATAGGAAATATAGATTTTAAAAGTATAGGGGTTGTATCCTCCGTAAAGAAAGGTGAAGTAATAGCTGTAAGACATCCTGGAAAAGAAGGTGAAGATGGATTTGACGTTACTGGAAAAGTAATAAAGGCAAAAATCGGAAAGAAACGTACTATAAAAGCTGGTGCTGGATGTATTATGAAAGATGAAAATACATTATGTGCTGTAATAGATGGTAAGCCTTCTTTTAAAGGTAATACATTTTATGTAAAACAGGTACATGAGTTGAATAATGATGTAGATCTTAAAACTGGAAATGTTTGCTTTTTAGGTGATATAAATGTTCACGGAAATATAAGAGAGGGAATGAAAATAGAGTGTGGTAATAATCTAGTTGTAGATAGGGATATTGAGAGGTCAGTTTTAACTGCAAGAGGAAATATAGTTGTAAAGGGAAGTATAGTTGCATCAAAGGTAAGTGGTGGTGGCGATGATGTAAAAAAAATAAAGACAGTAGAGCATCTTACAAAATTCAATAAGTTAATGAAGGAACTTATAAATGCAGTTAAAGAAATTAAAATGTATAATCTCCTTGGGGAGGAAAAAAGAGATGGTGAGATTATAAAGATACTACTGGAAAACAGATTTAAAAATATAATTAAATTGAGTATTTATATAATTTCAGATCTAAATACTCAGTGTCTAGATAAAAATATGCAGCAAGATGATGTTGTAAAATATATAAGGTCACATCTCATGGGAATGGGGCCTATAAGTATAGAAGATTATAGAGATTTAAATGAAATTGTAGAAAGAGTAAACATGAAAATAGAAGAAATGAATTGCACACTTAAATTACCTGTAAAAGTTGTTATAGCATATTGTCAGGATTCAGATATTGAAAGTTCAGGCGATATAGTAATAACAAGTAAAGGAGAATACATTTCAAATATTTTTGCAAATGGTTCCATTGAATTTTTACAGAAAAATTCTGTTGCAAGGGGAGGTTATCTCAAGGCAAAAAAAGATATAAAATGCAGTGTTATTGGAAGTGTAGCAGGAGTTACGACTAAAGTTGAAGTAGAAGATCAAGGAAATATATGGGCAGATGTTGCATATCATAATACTGTTTTTAAAGTTGGAAAAAGGGAGTTTATACTTGATTCTCCAAGTAGAAATGTACATGCTTATCTAAAAGATGGAGATATATTTGTAGATAAACTTTTATTGTAAATTTTGTTGTATATATTTCAATTTATGAATTATAATGTAATATGTTAGTTAAAAATATAGTGAGGAGGATATTTAAATGGATGAAAAAGAATTGAAGGTACTTATATTTAGTATAAATGGTGAGTTTTATGCTACGGATATTATGGAAGTTGAAAGAATACTTGGCTACGAGGAAACTACAAAAATTCCAGATTCCCCAGACTTTGTAGAAGGAGTTATAAATTACTCAGGGAAAATACTTCCAGTTATATCACTCACAAAAAAATTTGGACTTGAATACAATGGAGATAATAAAAATTCTAAAATTATTGTCACAAAGCAAGATGAAAATAAAATTGGAATTATAGTAGATGTTGTATCTGAGGTAAGAGATATAGATAGAGAAACAATTGAAGTTCCACCTGAAATTGTTTCTGGTATATCAAAAAGATATATAAAGGGACTTATAAAAGTGGATGGAAAAATAATAATATTTTTAAATCTTTTTACAATATTAACAGAGGAAGAAAAGCAGCTTATACAAGAATAATTCAACAATAATTGAAAGGTGCAGTATTATGGATATAAAGAAAATAAAAGTAGGAATTGCAGATATGAATACAGCTTCATCACCTGATATAATTATGACTATTGGTTTAGGCTCGTGTGTAGGTATAGCTATATATGATAAATACAATTTAATAGGTGGACTTGCACATATAATGCTTCCAGATAGTACCCAGTTTAGTAATGTAAAAAATCCGATGAAGTTTGCTGATCTGGCTATACCAATGCTTATAGAAAAATTAGAAAAACTTGGGGCAGGAAAGAAAAATCTTACTGCTAAAATAGCAGGAGGAGCTTCAATGTTCAATTTTTCAGATAAAAAGATGATAATGGACATAGGAAATAGAAATGGTAAATCTGTAAAATTGAATTTAAAAAAGTATTCAGTACCTCTCATAGCAGAAGATCTTGGGGGAAATAAAGGGAGAACTATGATATTTGATACTTCTAATGGGAAAGTTGAAATAAAAACCGTTGGTTTAGGAATAAAGGAATTGTAGATTTTAATTTACTTGAGGTGATAGAGTTTGGAAAAAATAAAGGTTTTAGTGGTGGATGATTCGGCACTAATGAGAAAAGTAATTTCTGATATTATAGAAGAAGATGAAGAAATAAAAGTTATAGGTACTGCAAGAAATGGAGAGGACTTACTCCACAAGCTTTCAAAGGCAGATGCTGAAACTATGCCAGATATAATAACATTGGATGTAGAAATGCCTATAATGGATGGTATAACTGTATTAAAGGAAATGAAAAAAAGACATATATGTATACCTACAATAATATTAAGTAGTGATTCAAAATCTGGGACTAAACTTACAATGGAATGTCTTGAACAAGGTGCTTTTGATTTTTTACCAAAGCCTTCAAGAAAGTTGTCAATTGATATATATAAGGTAAAAGATGAGCTTATAAGAAAAATAAAAATATCCCATAAGATATGTAAAATAAAAGGGTCAACAGCAAAGATAGAAAATAAAAAAACAGTTAACAATAATGTAAAGATTGATAGAAATAAATACAAAAGGAATATACAAGCTATAGTAATAGGAGCATCTACAGGCGGACCTAAGGCTATATATTCTGTTATAACAAATTTACCTGAAAATATGGGAGTACCTGTTTTTATAGTACAACATATGCCTGTTGGATTTACAAAAGCATTTTCAGAGAGGCTTGATGCAAATTCAAAGCAGAAAGTAATTGAAGCAGAAGACAATATGAAAATTGTTCCAAATAGAGTATATGTGGCACCTGGTGGATATCATATGGAAGTTTTGGAAGATAAGAGGATACATTTAAATAAAGAACCATCTATATGGGGAGTAAGGCCAGCTGTAGACAAACTCTTTATTTCTGCATCAAAAGTATACAAAAGAAATCTAGTAAGTGTTGTTTTAACTGGTATGGGAAAAGATGGAGCACATGGAACTGAAGTTGTAAAAGATAATGGTGGTATTACAATATCTGAAGATAAATCTACATGCACAATTTATGGTATGCCCAAAGTAGCTTATGAAACTGGAAAAGTGGACATGGTTTTGAAACTCGATGAAATAGCCGATAAACTAGTAAGCTTAGTATCAGTTTCAGGGAGGTGAATTTTATGATTAATGATATGGATTATTTTGAAAGATGGGTTTTAAATGAATTTAACATAAATTTGTCTGCCTACAAGCCGAATCAGCTTCACAGAAGGATAAATAGCCTAATGTCGAGGGTAGGTGTAAATAGCATACATGAGTACATAGGACTTTTAAATAGAGATAGATCACAGAGGCAAAAGTTTTTGGATTTTATAACTATAAATGTATCTGAGTTTTTTAGGAATCCCGAAATATTTAAGGAAGTAAAAAAAATATTAAAAGAAGAACTTGCAAAATCTCCAAGAAAACTTAAGATATGGAGTGCAGCCTGTTCTATAGGGGCAGAACCTTATTCTCTTGGAATATATTTGAATGAACTATCTCCACTGTTATCTCATTATATTCTTGCAACAGATATAGATAACACTATAATTTCAAGGGCTAAAATGGGAGAGTATTCTGCACAGGAAGTAAAAAATGTTAAAAAAGAATATTTGGATAAATATTTTATAAAAAAAGACGATAAGTATATTATAAAGAACAATATAAAGAAAATGGTTACTTTTAAAAAGCATGATCTGATATTGGACAGCTATGAAAGTAATTTTGATCTTATAGTATGTAGAAATGTAGTAATATATTTTAACCAAGACATAAAGGATAAAATATATGAAAAGTTTAGTAAATCCCTGAAAAAGGGAGGGGTGTTGTTTGTAGGAGCTACTGAAAGTATATATAATTATAGAGATTATGGGTTTGAAAAAGCTTCTACCTTTATATACAGAAAGCTATAAGGAGGAAATGAGATGGATACATCGCAGTACATGTCTATGTTCCTGGAAGAAGGAATGGATAATTTGCAAACTTTAAATGAATCTCTTCTTCAACTTGAACAGGAACCTGATAATGTAGACAAGGTAAATGAAATTTTTAGAGTTGCACACACCATAAAAGGAATGGCAGCTACTATGGGATTTAATAAGATGGCAGAACTTACTCATAAAATGGAGGATGTTCTATCTGAATTTAGGGAAGGCGAACTTAGTGTAACTCAAAATGTAGTAACGGTTCTCTTTAAGTGTCTTGATACTCTAGAGCAGATGCTTAAAAATATAGAAGATGGTGTTGATGATGAAACTCCAATTGAAGATATAATGGAGGAACTTGAAAAAATAGCAGAGCAAGGCAAAAAAGGTGATGAAGGTGAATCACAGAAAAAAGAGGAGCCTGAGGAGAAAACTGAAGATAAAAAACAAGAAAAAGAAGGTACAAATTCAGAAAATAGCACACAAGATATTGAATTAAATGAGTATGATATAAATGTCATAAAGCAGGCAAAAGACAAAGGATATGGAGCTTATTCAATAAAGATAATTTTAAGTGAGAATACTCTTTTGAAATCTGCAAGGGCATTTTTGATATTCAAAAGCTTAGAAGAAGTTGGAGAGATTACAAAGTCCGTTCCTGGAACAGAGGATCTTGAAAATGAGAATTTCGATTTTGAAATAAACTTGGTAGTAATTTCAACTAAAAGCAATGAACAGATAAGTGATATATTGCTAGGTATATCTGAGGTTGAAAGTGTTGAGGTAAATGACATAGATATTGAAGCAGAAAAACAGAATAAAATAAAAGAGGAGAGCAAAAAGGCAGCTGCTAAAAAAGTTATACAACCTAAGCCTGTAGAGTCAAATGTAAAGTCGAAGAATGCAAAATCTAAAAAAGTGCAGAAAGCACAGACACAAAAGAAACCACGAAGAAAAGTGCATCAATCTGTAAGAGTGGACCTTGGAAGACTTGATAAGTTTATGAATATGGTGTCTGAACTTGTAATACACAGGACAAGACTTGAACAGATAACTAGTAATTACAAGTCTGCAGAGTTAAATGAAACTTTAGAGCAGGTTGCTAGAACTACTTCAGATCTCCAAGATCTTGTTATGAAAATAAGAATGTTGCCTCTTGATACAGTATTTAGTAGATTCCCAAGACTTATAAGGGATCTTTCAGTTGAACTTGGTAAGGAAATGGAGCTTGTGATTGAAGGAGCCGATACAGAACTTGACAGAACTGTAATAGATGAAATAGGAGAACCTCTTATTCATCTTATAAGAAATGCAGCAGATCATGGAATTGAGAAGAAAGAAGATAGGATAAAAGCTGGAAAGGATCCTGTTGGAAAAGTAAAACTTATTGCCTATCAAGAAGGAACTCAAGCAGTTATAAAAGTAGAAGATGATGGAGCTGGAATAAGTGTAGAAAAGATAAGTCAAAAGGCTCAAGAAATGGGGATAAATACTGAAGGTATGTCAGATGCTGATATAAGAAATCTTATATTTATGCAGGGATTTACCACAAATAAAAAGGTTACAGATATATCTGGAAGAGGAGTTGGTATGGATGTTGTAAAAAACAAAATATCTTCTCTAAATGGTACTGTAGACCTTATAAGTGAAGAGGGAAAAGGTTCCTCATTTATAATAAGACTTCCACTTACGCTTCAGATAATTCAAGCACTTCTTGTAAAAGTCGGAGAAGAGACAATGGCAATATCACTTGGATATATAGATAGAGTTATAAATTACAGAGATGACATAGTAAAGATGTCAAATAATAGTGAAATTATAATATACAATGGGAAAATAATTCCTTTTATAAGGTTATATGAAAGACTTGAACTTAAAAAATCTGAAAGTAATAAAAACTATATAGTAATAGTAAAGGTTGGAGAAAAAACTGCAGGACTTATGGTAGATTCACTTCTTGGACAGAAGGAGATAGTTATAAAACCACTTGGAAAGACGCTTCAGTCCATGGAAGAGTATATTGGAGCTACAATATTAGGTGATGGACTTGTAACGCTTATATTGGATGTTGCAGCTCTCGTTTAAGGAGGATATAATATTATGAGTTATGATAATCTTACTCCTATGCAGATAGATGCACTAAAAGAAGTTGGAAATATAGGTACAGGAAATGCAGCAACTGCATTGTCACAGCTTTTAAATAAGAAAGTTGATATGACAGTACCTTCTATAAATATAGTACCTTTTAGTAAAATATTTGAATGCATTGGAGAAGAAGAACCAGTTGTAGGGGTAGTAGTTAGAATACTTGGTGATACACCTGGAAATATATTATTTATATTTGAAAAAAAGGTGGCTCTTGGTATAGTGTATGATTTGACTGGTGAAAAATCAGAAGAACTTACAGAAATGGGAAATTCAACTATATGTGAAATAGGAAATATAATATCCAGTTCATATATGAATGCAATATCAAAATTTACAGGATTATCTATAACACCATCTGTACCAGCAGTTACTTATGATATGTTAGGAGCAATATTGTCCACTACATTTATAGAAGCTGGTCAATTTGAAGAATATGTTCTTGACATAGAAACTGTATTTATAGAAGACAATTCACAGATAAATGGGCACTTTTATTATATACCTATGCCAGGATCTCTTGAAAAGATACTTGGAACTCTTGGAATAGGATAATAATATAGTGTAATTACTAAATAATTTGGAGGGAAAGAAATGGCAAAAGTATTAATCGTAGATGACGCTGCGTTTATGAGGATGATGATAAAGGATATATTAGAAAAAAATAACTTTGAAGTTGTTGGAGAGGCTAATAATGGAATAAAGGCTGTTGAACTTTTCAAAAAGGAGAAACCTGATGTAGTAACAATGGATATAACTATGCCAGATATGGATGGAATTGAAGCTGTAAAGGCAATAAAGAAAATAGATGCAAATGCAAAGATCATAATGTGTTCTGCAATGGGACAACAGACTATGGTTATGGATGCAATAAAAGCTGGAGCAAGGGATTTTATAGTAAAACCATTCCAGCCTGATAGAGTACTTGAAGCTATAAATAAAGTACTTAGGTAGGTAATCGATATTTATTGAGAATTAGAACTTAAATTTACAAAGTCAACTATAAAGATATAGTGCTTTGTTACGAAAATATTTAATAGCATTAAAATTATATTTAAATTTATATATTATACCTTATATATTTTCTACTCTAATTCTCAAGAGAACTATATGGTATGTGGAGGTGTAATAAATGCAAGTTGTTATATTTAAGTTAAATGAAGAGCAGTTTGCCGTGGAAACATCAAAAGTTAAGAGCATAAATGATTCCATGAAAATAACAAAGGTTCCAAAGGCACCTGCCTATATAAAGGGAATTATAAATTTAAGGGGAAATGTAATATCAATTCTTGATATAAATCTCCTTATGGATGTTCCAAAACAAAAAGACAATAAAGAAAGTGAAAATAGCATAATTATACTTGAAATGGAAGATGAGTTAGTTGGTATAGTTGTGGATCAAGTGGATGAGGTTATGGATCTAGATGAAAAAGTTATTGAGAAAGTAAATGATGAAAACAAAAAAAACTACATAGAAGGAGTTATAAATTTTAAGGATAGAGTTGTTACCTTAATTGATATTGACAAGCTATTTTCAAATTAGAATTTTCATAAGAAATGAGGGAGAGAAATGGCAGACGTATTATCACAGAGTGAGATAGATGCCCTTTTAGAAGCCTTATCTGCCGGAGAACTTACTCCAGATGAAGTACCAAAGGAAGAAGAGAAGCAAAAGGTAAAGCCTTATGATTTTAGAAGTCCACAGAAATTTTCCAAGGAACATATAAGGACCCTTGAACTTATTCATGAGAATTATGCAAGAATAATTTCAAATTATCTAACTGCTCAGGTAAGGACTAATGTAAAGGTAAAAGTGGAGTCTGTGCAGCAGATAACTTATGAGGAGTTTATCCACTCAGTACCTAATCCAACTGTTTTAACTATATTTAAGATGCCTCCCTTAAGTGGGTCCATTTTGTTTGAAATAAATCCACAGTTTGTATTTGAAGTCATAGATCTGCTCCTTGGTGGAAGTGGAACAGGAAAATTCAAAACCAGGGAGTTTACAGATATAGATAAGAATATTATAAATGCTATAAATACAGGACTTATATCAAATTTGAAACTTGCATGGGAAGATGTAATAGAAGTAGAGACAGAAGTAGAGGGAATGGAAACAAATCCTGCATTGAACCAGACTTTAGCACCTAATGATCCTGTGGCTCTTATAACTTTTTCGGTTGAAATGAGCGGTAGTACTACGTTTATAAATATCTGCATACCATATTTGAGCATAGAGAAGGTACTTGATAAGTTGGTTGTACAATATTGGTTCCAAGATAGGAATGAAGATGTCTTAAGTGAATCCCGTGAAAAGTTGAGAAATAGATTAAATGTAGTTGGAATAAGTCTATCTTGTGTTCTTGGAACAGCAAATATTACAGTAAGGGAGTTTCTAAACTTGAATGTAGGGGATGTAATTACCTTGAATGAAAAAACTACCAGTCCTGTTAAACTTATGGTGGAAAATAAGGCGTACTATCGCGGCAAGCCCGGTATAATTGGTAAAAACAGGGGTGTTGAGATACTAGATATAATAGATAAGGATGTGGAAGAGTATGAGTAACGGGAATGATAATGAAGGCAATGGATTCCTTTCCCAAGAGGAAATAGATGCTCTCTTAAATGGAGGAGGAGAGCAAAGCGATAAGGAAGATAAAACTGAGAGATTAGAACTTTCAGATGTAGAAAAAGATTTGCTAGGAGAGATAGGAAATATATCTATGGGATCTGCCTCTACAGCACTTTCTACAATAATAAATCAGCCAGTAAATATAACTACGCCTATAGTTACTGTGACTACACTGAATAAATTAAAAAGTGAATTTAAAGTTCCCAATATAGCATTGGAAGTTAAGTATACAAGCGGTATAACAGGTGAAAATCTACTTGTTATGGAAGTTAATGATGCTGCTGTAATTGCCGACTTAATGATGGGTGGAGATGGATCCGTTAAAGATGGAAGCATGACTGGACTTTCAGAAATACAGGAAAGTGCAGTAGCTGAGGCTATGAATCAAATGATAGGTTCAGCTGCAACTTCAATGGCAACTATGTTTATGAGAGAGGTAAATATATCACCTCCAATATCTAAAATATGGACAGATATGACAGAACCTCTTTCAGAGTCAATATCAGATGATGAAACAATTGTAAGAGTGTCATTTTCACTTAAAATAGGTGATTTTGTAGACAGCCATATAATGCAGATACTTCCAATTGCAACTGCAAAAAAGATAGTTTCAATAATGATGGGACAAGAAGAAACTACAGAAAGCAAAAGTGCAGCACCTAGTAACAATGCACCTGAAAGCAAAGAGGTGCCTTCGCAAGATGTACCTGTAGAGCAACCTAAAGAAGATGTTGGCATTGCTGCAACAAGCCAACCAAGCCAAGCAAATCAAAACAATATATATGAAAAGCCTATAGAAAATCCTACAGGCAATCCTACGGGAAATCCTGTGGTAAATCAAAATAAAGTTGAAGTTCATCAAGCTGAATTTCAACCACTTGGTCAAAATAAGGATACAGAAGTTGTTCCTAAGAATATAGATCTTATAATGGATGTATCCCTTGAGATTTCAGTAGTGCTTGGAAGGACTAAAAAGAAGATAAAAGATATATTAAACCTTGGTACAGGATCACTTGTAGAACTTGATAAATTAGCAGAAGAGCCAGTAGAGATACTTGTAAATGGAAAAAAGGTTGCTTATGGTGAAGTAGTTGTAATAGATGAAAATTTTGGAGTTAGAATAACTGGTATAGTAAGTGATGAGGACAGAATAAGATCTCTTGGAGAGGATATTAATTGAGTTTTAGAAGGTATGTATTCAGTATATTTAGATGTGAATTCTAAATATACTGTTTTTATATTTATAATGAGTTTTTTAGATGTATTTACTTATAAATTAAAATAGGGACTTATAACACTTTTTTAATAAAATAACTCTTGTATTCTTAATAGCAGGTATAAATATTAATATTTTGCAGCCGATAATATTAATAGCATAGGACATAATATAAAATTTTAGGTTAGTAAGTAGGGAGTGTATTTTTATGAAAGTTAATGGAATCAGTACAAATCAACTGTCTAACTTGTATAAGGATAGTAGTAGAGAAAAAAACGTAAATACAAATAGTGAAGCAGCAAAAGATTCCATTTCTATATCGTCTATCGGGAAAAGTCTAAGCTCATACTTTACAGATGATAACATAATAGATTATAAAGAGGAAAAAGTTAATAGTATAAAGAAAGCCATAGCAAACGGAACATATAAAGTGGACGCTAAACTTGTAGCACAGAAAATTATTGACAATATGAAAGGAAGAATATAGCGCTGCCTAGTTTGGGGAGGTTAAGATAAAGTGGACTTGGAACAAATAATGAATTCAGAATATGAGGTTTTAAAAGACCTCTACCAACTGTTGATTGATCAAAATGGATATCTCATAAAAAGGGAAGTATTTTCACTTGACAGCATAGTAAAATCTATAGAAGAGAAAAGCAGAGAAGTTGCAAAGTGGGAAATTGAAAGAAGAAAAATAACAAAAGGTGAATCTATGAAAGAATTCATAGGGAAACTTGAGAGCGAAAATTTAGAAAAAACATACAATAATATAGTAGAACTGCTAAATAAGATACAATTTCAAAAAGACACAAATGAAATGCTTATAAAGCAGTGGCTTATATTTACAAATCAGATGCTTTTAGCAATTAAGCCAAACAAAGTAGCAGGAACGTACAATGCGCAAATGAAAATTCACAATGCATAGTGACAATTAAGAATTAACAGTTCACAATGCACAACGACAATTAAGAATGCACAATTCACAATGCACAACGACAATTAAAAATGCACAATTCACAATGCACAGTGAAGGATGATTTTTCTATGGAAAAATCTAACATCCATTGTGAATCGTGAATTGTGAATTGTGAACTGATTTGAATTGTGAACTGTGAATCGTGAACTGTGAATTGAATTGAATTGTGAATCGTGAATTGTGAATTGTGAATTAAAAAGGGGTGGAGTGATAAAATGCCAGGTTTATTTTCTATATTTAATACAGCAAAGAGCGGACTTTTTTCCCAGCAGACTGCTATAAATGTTACATCACATAATATAGCAAATGCGAGTACAGATGGCTATTCAAGGCAAAGAGCTAATATGGTTACAACAACGCCTTATACAATGCCTAGTGTTGATAGCCCAGCAGGTGCAGGACAGCTTGGAACAGGAGTAACAGTAGAGTCTATTGAAAGAATAAGAGATACATTTATAGACTATCAGTATAGGGTTCAGAATTCTATAAATGGACAGTATACAGCTGCAGAGAAGTACTTAAGTCAAGTTGAAGGAGTAATAAATGAGCCTACAGATAGTGGATTGTCTACACTTATGACTGAGTTTTTCAATTCGTGGCAAAGTTTAAGTTCATCAACGCAAAATAAAAATACTGTTGCACAGCAGGCATATCTGCTTACAAGTCAGTTAAATAGTACATATTCTCAACTATCAGATATAAAGACCAATGCTGCAACTGAAATAAAAAATTCTGTTGTAGATGTAAATAGTATTTTTGAACAGCTGTCAAAACTGAACCAGCAGATAATAGATATAAAAAATTCAGGAAATAATCCAAATGACCTTATGGATAGAAGAGATAAGTTGCTCGATGAACTAAGTGATCAGCTTGGTATAGATGTAACAGAGAAGGATTTTGGTGGAATTGATGTTACAACATCTAACTTGGGAGTTGAGCCAGACTCAGGAGATTGTGGTACTGCCCCACTTGGAACTGATGGAAAAGTTTTAAATGTTGTTCAGGCCGAAAATCCAGACGATGTTGCAACTCTTTCCTATGTATCAAGCATAGAAGAGACAGGAACTGATGGAACTTATAAGGTTACTTATTACAAAAAGGGAGACACAAATGATGCTAGCAGCAAGGTATCAATTAAGGTAGTAATGACAGATGAGGAGAAAGAGGAACTTGACAAGACAAGAGTTCTTTGGTCGGATAAGGATGGAAATGCTTTAAAAGTCACAGAAAGCGGCAGTACAGTAACATTAAAAAATGGAGAAAAGGTAAATTTTGATAAACTTGCTCTTTTTAAGCCACCATCTGGTGAGCTTAAAGGATATATGTCAGTTCAAGATAATGTAACAGAGTACGAAAATGAGTTAAATAGCCTTGCAAAGGCGCTTGCACTTTCAGTAAATGCTATAATAAGCCAAAGTGATAAGTGGACAGCAGATGATAGTGGAGATCCAGAAGGAGGAATAAATAACTTCTTTGTAAATGGAGATGCAGATATATCTACTTATGGTGCAGATGACGAGAATGGCATAAATGCATCAAATATAACTGTTAATGTGGAAATTTTAAACGATCCTTCAAAAATAAAGACTGCAACTAAATATGATTCAAGTGGAGATTCTCTTGGAAGTAGTACAGATCCAAATAGAGCTGTTGCTGTAGCACAACTTGCAAACAGTCTAATGAATATTCAAGATGTTACAGACACAAGTACAAGAGAGGATTTAGTTAGTGATATATTTGCTCCGGATAGTGATTTAAACAATGTGTACAAGATAGGAAATGCAGAAGGAGGTAAGACACTTAACAACTATTTTAATGATCTTGTAAATAAGATAGGAGTTGAGGCCAAAGAGGCAACACAGCAAGTTGAAAATAAAGCAACACAACTTGCAAATTATGAGCAGTCAAGAGAATCAATTTCAGGTGTTTCAATAGATGAAGAAATGACAAACTTAATCCAGTTTCAACACTGCTATCAGGCAAACGCAAAAGCGATATCAACAGTGGATACTTTGCTTGATGTAGTTATAAATGGACTTAAGACTAGCTAATTATTAATTCACAATTAAAAAATGCACAGTGGCAATTAAGAATGCACAATTCACAATGCACAGTGGAGGATGATTTTTCTTAGGGAAAAATCTGAAATTTAGGTTTTCTGAAGTAAAACTGAAGAAAACTAACAATCATTGTGAACTGTGAATTGAACTGAATTGAGAATTGTATTGAATTGTGAATTGAGAACTGTGCATTGTGAATTGAACTAGATTGGGGGTAAATTATGAGAGTAACAAATAAGTCATTGTCGAATAATTTTTTATTTGATATGCAGACAAATCTGCAAAATTTGAGTAAGATACAGCAGCAAGTAGCTTCTACGAAGAATTATTCAAAGCCTTCTGATAATCCTCTAAATGTAGAGAGAATAATGCAGCTTGAAACTTCAATAAGTGCAAATTCTCAGTATGCTTCAAATATAAAAGTTGCAAGTAAGTGGATGGATACTACAGATACTGCACTTGGGCAGCTTGGGACAGTACTTTCAAATATAAGAGATAATCTTGTTAAATCTGGTGGAGCATATGTGCAAGATGATAGAGATAAGATAAATGATGAAATAAACCAGCAAATAGCACAGCTTGCACAGATTTTAAATACTAATTTTGAAGGAGAGTATATTTTTGGAGGTACAGCAGGAAATTCAAAGCCTGTAAAGACTGAGTCATATGACATAACTAGAAGTGGTACTGATTCAAGTGGAAATGAATTAACTGATTATAATGGTTGCATCTCACTTAAGTATGCAAATAAAGACGGAGATACATTAGAGGACATTCCGGAAGTCGTATCAGATGGATTTAATATAGATAATTGGAAAAGTGGTACAGTAAGTTTTAGCGTTAATGGAGGAACTAAGGAAGATTTAACTTTAAAATCATCATACTCAGATATAGATGATGTAGTTAAGGATTTGAATTCTCAGATACAAAATAATGGAACATTAAAAGATAAGATCAATGTGGTAAAGACAAATGATGGAAATATAAAATTTCTTGCAATAAATAGTAGTGACAATATAACAATATCTACAACAGATATATTAGATATGCCAGATATGTCAGATATGTCAGATGTCAGTGGAAAACAGCTTTCTAGTATGGATATGGAAAATATATCTTCAAAGAAGACAATAGAAGTATCTCAAGGAGTAGTTCTTGAATACAATGCTACGGCAACAGAGGTGTTAAACTATGGAGATGGTGAAGATGATAATGTACTTGATCTTATGGACAGAATAGTTCACCATATGGCAGGACAAGTTGAATCAACAGACTCAGATGGAAATACAGTATGGAAATATGATGAAGATGCTGCACTTGAAAAATTAACAGGAGAAGATCTTGATTCTATAGATGCAGCTTCAAAGCAAGTAATAAAAATTCGCTCAGAGATAGGTGCAAAGGGAAATAGAATGGAGGATTTAGCAGATCAAAACTCTGCAGCTGATTTGAATTTAACTGAAGTACTCTCAGACATAGAAGATATAGATGTTACAAAGAAGACTATAGAACTTTCAACTATGATTACAGTATATCAATCATGTCTTCAGGCTGGAGCAAAGATAATGCAGCCTACGCTTATGGACTACATTAGGTAGTAGTTGATAATTAAGAATTCACAATTCACAGTGCACAATGAAGGATGATTTTCTAAGAGAAAATCTAAAATATATGTTTTCTGAAATATTAATTATTAACTATTAGCTATTAATTACAAAAGTTGGGAGATAGAATATGGAAATAAAAACAAAGTATCACGGTATAAAGCATTATAAAGATAGTGATGTTATAACTTTTAAAAAGGGTATACCGGGATTTGAAAACTTGAAAAAGTTTATTATATTTCCTGTTGAGGAAAACAATTTGTTTTATGTACTTCAATCCATTGAAGATTTATCTATAGGTCTTGTATTGATATCACCATTTAATATACTTAAAGACTATGAATTTGATCTAGATGATAGCAAAATGGAAGAACTTGGAATAAAGAGCTATGAAGACATAATTGTTTTTAATACTGTTACTTTAAATTCGAAGATTGAAAATATAACAGCAAATTTAAAAGCTCCTTTTGTTATAAATATAAATAAAAAAATAGGGGAACAAATAATATTAGATGGCAGCAGCTATTCAATAAAATATCCACTTTTTAAGGAGGAAAATTGATTGCTTGTTATAAGTAGAAAAAAAGGTGAGTCACTGCTTATAGGTGATGATATAGAAATAACAGTTTCAAAGATAGAAGATGGCAGTGTAAAGCTGTCTATATCTGCACCTAAAAGCGTTACAATACTAAGAAAAGAACTTTACAAAGAAGTAGAAAAAGAAAATAGGAGTGCGGCAGCTTCAGATATGAGTTTGCTAAAAAAATTTAAAAAATAGATATATTTATAAATAAAAGAGGTGATTGGCATGGAAGTTATAGGTATGAGTCAAGGAGGACAACAGCCTTTAGAGTTTAATACATCTAGTTTAAGTGCAGAAAGTTATGAAAATACAATTTTAAAAGATACAGAGGGAATGTATTTTCCAACTGTAAACGAATATGATAAATCTAAAGCAAACAATGTTATAGGTAAGAAAGATATAAAAGATGTTGCAGATAAAATGAATGAACTTATGGATAAAACTTCAACTCATTTAAAGTTTGAAGTGTATGGAAAATTTAAAGATATTGTTTTTAAAATAGTAGATGACAGTACAAATAAAGTAATCAAAGAAGTTCCGCCTACTAAAATAATAGATATGATAGACAAGTTTTGTGAAATGTCCGGAATTTTCATGGATGAAAAAGCGTGAGAACAGTGATAATTAAGAATTCACTATGACAATTAAAAATTAACAATTCACAATGCACAATTAAGGATGATTTTTCTTTAGGAAAAATCTAAAATTTAAGTTTTTCGAAGTAACACCGAGAAAAACTAACAATCATTGTGAATTGTGCAATGTGAACTGTGCATTGAAAAGAACTGTGAACTGTGCAATGTGAACTGTGCATTGAAAAGGGGTGTTATTATGGAATTTAGATTGAATAAAGTAGACCCTGAAGTAAGACGTAGAGTAAAAGAAACTACAAGTGCAAATAGAATCCATAACAAGAGGGAAATTTTCATAAACAATGGAAGCAAGGATAAATCTAAAAATGGAAGCGGAAGTTTTTCTTCACAACTTGGAAAGTATAAACAAGGGAAAGATAAGAAGAAGATACTTGTACAAGCAATTAAAACTGAAGAAGTAGAAGTAAAAGCATTTAAAGAAGATGCTGCCTCAGAAAGTGGATATGACAGAGGAAGTATAATTGACGTGAAAAAATAACAGGCGAAATAATTTACTATGACAATTAATATGACAATTAACAATTCACAAATCACAATGAAGGATGATTTTTCTTTAGGAAAAATCTAAAATTTAGGTTTTCTGAAGTGAAGCTGAAGAAAACTATCATTCACTATGAACTGAGAATTGTGCATTGTGAATTGAAAAGAATTGTGCATTGAATTGTGAACTGTGAACTGAGAATTGAGAACTGTGCAATGTGAATTGTGCATTGTGAATTGAAAAAAGGGGGAGGTAAAATATGTACGGAGCTAATGCTTATAAAACATATAAGACAAATAGTATAAATTATGCATCAAAGGAGCAGCTGCTTTTAATGCTAGTAGATGGTGCATCAAGGTTTGCTAAAATAGGTAAACAAGCTATACTTGACAAGGATATAAAAAAAGCTCATGAAAATATAGTAAAAACGGAGAATATATTTTATGAACTCATGGCATCTTTAGATATTTCAAAAGCAGGAAAATGGGGAAAATCCCTTATGAGCGTATATGATTTTATAGTGAGAAGACTTATAGATGCTAACATGAAAAAAGATGCTAAAATAATGGATGAAGTAATTCCGCTTATAGAAAATGTAAAAGATACATGGAATGAAGCATATAAAATTTCTAAAACTAAAAAAGTTATTAATTAATTATTAATTAAAAGAGTGGAGGTGTAATTATGTCAGATAGTACAAGTAGCAGTATTCCAGTAGGTTCAACTGGAGCCGGCGGCGGAAATATGCTTAGAATTACAGGACTAAATACGGGACTTGATATAGATGCAATGGTTGAAAAGATGCTTATATCTGATAAGACAAAGGTAAATAAGGCAAAACAGCAACAGCAGTTAATTGAATGGAAACAAGAAGCTTATCAAGATGTAATAAGCGATATTAAAGACCTGCAGAGTTCATTTTTTGATATAACTGATAGTTCAAATTATATTTTGTCTTCAAGTAATTATAATAATATGGTAGGTGAAAGTTCTGATTCTACTGTAGTTGCAGCAAGTGCATTAACTACGGCAGTTTCAGGAAATTACAAAATTCTAGTAAAACAGCTTGCAGAATCAGCATCTATAACAGGTACTAATAAAGTACAAACCTCTGATGGAAAAAATGCAGATTCTTCTACAAAGCTAACTGATATTGGACTAAGTGAAGGTACTTATTCTTTTAAGCTAACATATGGAAGTAATGATACGACTACAATTACTTTTGATATAACTGATTCATCAACTATTAGTGATTTTATAACAGCAATTAAAACCCAGACTGACGGACAAGTTACTGGAAGGTTAAATGACCTTACAGGACAATTTTCAATTCAGACTTCAGATACAGGTACATCCTCAAATTTGAAGATTGAAAATGTATCAAATGGAGATACTCTTTTAAATGCACTTGGTATAACTACATTAGGAGAAGAGATTCAAGGTCAAAATGCTTTATTTGCAATAAAAGAACCTGGATCAAGTGATTATATTGTCGGTGAGAATAGTTCAAATAGCTTTACTATAAATGGAGTAAGATATACTATATCTGATTCAAATTCTACAAATTCTGATATATCAGAAAGTAATGTGGGAAAGAGTATAAGTGAAGTTTCTGGAGATAGTCCTGTCAGTGTATCTGTTTCAAAAGATACTTCGAAAATACACGACCTTATTTCAAATTTTATTGATAAGTATAATGATCTTATAGTAAAGATAAGGGATAAATTACAAGAAAAGAAGGACTATGATTATCCACCACTTACAGATGAGCAGAAGGAAGAAATGACAGATAGTCAAATATCAAAATGGGAAGAAAAAGCAAAACAGGGAATACTGAGAAATGATGATAATCTTGAAAATCTTTTAAATGATCTTGAAAATGCATTTACAACTCCAGTTGTGGACAGTGATGGCAATCAAGTATCAACATTGTATTTTGGAAGCATAGGAGAAAATTCAATAGGAATTGATACTTCAAGTAAAATAAGTGATGCTGGAAAAATAAGTATTACAGATGATACAAAATTTACAGATGCAATTACAAATAATGCAGATGAAATAATAAAGCTTTTTACAACTACATCAGATAGTTCTGATTCTGAGGATAAATTTAATCAGTCTGGAATATTTCAGAGAATAAAGGATATCTTAGTTGACAATGTTGGAGTAGTTGGAAGTACACTTAACAATGCTATTCTTACAAAGTATGCTAATTTACAAGAAGATTATAGTGTGACTGGAACTGGTGGTTCAGGAACACTTCCAGATCAAATATATACACAACAGCTTTTAATAGATAAACTTACTGATCAGATGAACGATGACCAGACGAAATATTATAATCAATTTACAGCACTAGAAACGGCAATGGAACAACTTAATGCCCAGCAATCTATACTTTCAGCATACTTGAGTTAGGAAGTTTATTATGAAAAGAAAAATTGAAGAAATGTTAATTGATTATAAATATTGTACTATAGAAATTATAGAAATTTTAAAGAAAGATGAATTCCATCGATTAGAAAATATTATGGAGAAAAGACAGTGTATTTTAGAAGAGCTCATTTCAGATAGTAGCAAAAAAGATGAAATCAAAGCACTGTATAAAAAACTCAATATAGAGAATATTGAAAATGAATCAAGAAATGTAATGAAAAAGAAATCTATTATAATAAAGAGAAAACTAGAATGTATTGCTAAAAACAAATCAGCAGCAAATGCATATGGAAATAAAATAAGGTCTGCTAAAATATTTAGTAAAAAAATATAAAAATAATTACTAAAACATATAAAGATAGAGGAATCTAGTACGATAAATAAATTGTAAAGTAAAAGTTAATTAGCTCTACGGAGTTTAATTATAAATAAAATATGGACAAGGATGTCTACTACAAAAATCAAGGAGGAATAAATTATGATAATAAATCACAATCTTATGGCAAATAATGCTTTAAGAAATATGTCAATTAATTCAACTAATGCATCAAAGGCAATGCAAAAATTATCTTCAGGACTTAGAATTAATACTGCATCAGATGACGCAGCAGGTCTTGCAATATCTGAGAAGATGAGAGGACAGATTAATGGTTTAAATCAGGCATCTACTAATGCTCAGGATTCAATATCTCTTATTCAAACTGCTGAAGGTGCATTAAATGAAACTCATTCAATACTTCAGAGAATGAGACAACTTGCTGTTCAATCAGCAAATGACACAAACAACGATTCAGATAGAACTGCTATACAAAGTGAAATTAATCAGTTAACTGATGAAATTGATAGAATAGGTAATACTACTGAATTCAACACAAAGAAACTTTTAAATGGTGATCTTGTTGGCGTAAATGCAGAAGTTAAAGGAACATATTCTATAAATAATAATACTTCAATTAAGGATTTAAGTTTAGCAGCTGGTGTAGCTTCAAATATTGCTAATAGCGGTACGAAAAATGGGGCAATAACTATAACAAAAATATCTGTTGGTTCAGGTGGCACAGCAAAATTTGATGTTAGAGATACTACTGGAAGCGCAATTACAGGTGTTACTGTTGCATCTGGTGTTACTTCATTGACTGTTGCTGGTGCAGTAGACGGTACTAATGATTTGACGTTAAGTGGAACTTTTGATAACATGAAAGTAGGAGAAAGCATTACTGTTGTATTGAACAAGCATGAAGATGCTACTAGTGATGGGTCAAAATCTATTACAGCACAGATTGGTGCAAATTCAGGTCAAACAATGCAAATTGGTATTGCAGATATGAGATCTGAAGCATTAGGAGTAAAGGATTCTTCAGGAAATGCTATAAAAGTTGATGATAAATATGCAGCTAATGCAGCAATCTCAACTATTCAAAATGCAATTGAAAAAGTTTCATCTCAGAGGTCAAAACTTGGTGCTTATCAAAACAGATTGGAACATACTATAAATAACCTCGGAACATCAAGTGAAAACTTGACTGCTGCTGAATCAAGAATAAGAGATGTAGATATGGCATCAGAGATGTCCGAGTATTCAAAGGACAATATATTGT
Organism: Clostridium sp. cel8; assembly: GCF_014050525.1. GTDB lineage: Bacteria > Bacillota > Clostridia > Clostridiales > Clostridiaceae > Clostridium_B. Next base: position 46,182 of record NZ_JACGAG010000006.1, on the reverse strand, counting down.
CTCAAGCAGCTCAGGCAATGCTTGCTCAGGCAAATCAACAACCACAACAAGTTCTTCAATTATTAAGATAATAAAAAAAGCCAGCTTAGAGCTGGCTTTTTTAGTAAAGGTGAATTTATATGATTAAAACTTTATATGAAAAAAACATGAAATTTATAAAAAAATTAAACTATCAATTGTATGAGAAAATAATTAATGTTAAATTAAAAACTGTAAAGAAAATTATTACTAAAAATAATTATAAAAATATAGTTAAAACTAATAATGGAAATGAGTTTATCATTCATAGTCAGTATAACCCTAAATATGAAGCTAAGTTTATTGCAAAAGATGTTTTTGAAAATAGTAAATATGATATTGTATTTTTATTTGGTTTAGGATTTGGATATGAATTAAAAGAAATGATTAAATTAAATAGTAATATAAGGTATTTTATTGTAGAACCTGATGAGGAAATATTTAAGTTATTAATACAGACTTATGATATAAAATTTTTGTTTGATAATATGAACATTCATTTTATTTTAGGAAAGAATCCAGAAGATATAGGTGACTTTTACGAAAAAGTTATAGGATTTGAAAAATCAATAAATATAAAATTTGTTATTTTACCATCATATCAGATTATATATGAGGATTTAATTAATGATACATTTTCTATTATAAAAGAAAAAATTAATATTTTTAGAGTTAATATTAATACAAGAATTATGTCAAGAAGACAATGGGTTCAAAATTATATAGGAAACCTTAAATATTTAGATTCTATGTGTCCTGTTGTAAAATTGAAAACGAGTTTTGCAGGAAAGCCTGCAATTTTAGTGTCTGCTGGACCTTCATTGGATTATAATATAGAAACTTTAAGAAAGCTTCAAGGTAGAGTATTAATAGCTGCAGCAGGTTCAGCTATTAGTGTACTAGAGAAGAAGGGAATTAAATTTGATATTGCTTGTATGATTGATGGATGGGAAAATGAATTTAAATTAATTAAGGATATTAAATTAAATAAAGATGTTTCTTTGTTTTATTCAAGTATGCTATATTATAAAATATCTGATGAACTAACAGGGCCTAAATTTCTATTAAATATAAATAATTTTGATAGCAAAATATACGATGAATTTAAAGAAAAATCATTTAGTAAATTTTCAGGTCCTTCTGTAGCAAATTCCTTAGCCTATAATTTATCGGAATTAGGTTGTAATCCAATAATATTTTTAGGACAAGATTTTTGTTATAATTCTGGTAAAAATTATGCTAATGGAGCAACTTATGAAAGAGATATGTCAAAAGAATTTAATACAGAGAATTACATAAAGTTAACAAATAAGAAGGATGAATATGTATATACTACCAGGGTATTTTTAGCAATGAAAAGTTCTATGGAATTTTGTATAAAAATTCATCCTAATATAAAATATTTAAATGGTACTGAAAATGGATTATCAATTGAAGGTGCTGTAGATATTGATTTTAATAAATATGCAGATGAAAAACTTATGGATAGCGAATATACTTTTAATTTAAAACATATTTCTAATAAATTTATAAATGATAGTAAAAATAGTAAAAAAATTAATTATATAATAAAAAAATTTGAAGATGAAAATTTAAATTTAATTAAGTTATGTAAAGAAGCTATATCATTTATAGAATCTGATGCAAATGATAAAGAAAAGTGTAATTTAATAGAAAAAATAGAAAATAAAATAAATAAAATTGCATTATTTAAAGATATTTTAAAACCTGATTTAGTTAATTTAGATTATATATATAAAAATAAGACATATCTTGAGAAAACTAAACAAAAATTCAGTTATATATTGGATGAATGCTTAATAATGGATAATGCTTTTACTTATATATTAAAAGGAGGAAATGCCGGTTGAAATCAACTTTTAATATTGAAGATGAAAAAAAATTTATATATGAAATAAATCATACAATAGAATTTATTGAAGAAGCATGGAAAAATTTTGTCTTATGTAATTTTAATAATGCAATGCAATATTTTAATAATATAGTAATTTCACTGGATAAAATTATAAATTATATGAATAAATATTGTGAATTGAACTTGGAAATTAATTACTTATTAAAAATATTGCAAAAGTTAGAAAAATCAATAATTATAAAAAATTACGTTTATAGTGCAGATTTACTTAAATATGAAATTGAACCAATATTAAAGAAATGGAAGAATATATAAATGATTTGTGATATTATCCTTGGTTAACTTTTATATATCATGGTAATCAAAAATATATGGGTATCGATTTTTTGGTACTCTTAAAGAATCAAGAATTTTCCTGATTCTTTTTTCTAAGTTTTATCTTATTACTTCGATAATAAAAGGAGATGATTGAATTATAATATAAAAAAGAAATAGATTTAATATATATAATGGAAAAGTATTTTTTATATAAGGAAATTTTGAAATGTTAATAGCAAAATTAAAGGCATTATCATATGACATTTATAAGATTTGAGGTGTCAAACTAATGAAAAACAATGTAAGTAGATTATTTATTTACAAAAATTATTCTATAAGGAAAACTATTGAGGTAATAGATTCAGGTGCAAGAGGGATTGCTTTACTAGTTGATAAACGCGGTAAATTAATAGGTACTGTTACAGATGGTGATATAAGAAGAGCTATATTAAGAGGAATATCTTTGGAAGACTCCATAGAAAATATAGTACATTATGATCCTATAAGTGTAAATAAAAACATGAGAAGAGAACAAATCAAAGATATTTTTATAAAAAAAGCAGTTAAGGATATACCTATTGTAGATGATGACAATAAAGTAATAGATTTAGTTACTATAAATGATATTCTCATTCCAAAAGGTAAAGAAAATCCAGTTGTAATAATGGCAGGAGGACTTGGGACAAGACTTAGAGATTTGACAAAAGAAATTCCAAAGCCAATGCTCAAAGTTGGGAATGATCCTATACTTCAACATATTATAAATAATTTCAAACAATATGGTTATAATAAAATTTTACTTTCTGTAAATTATAAATCTGAAATAATAGAAAATTATTTTCAAGATGGTATTGCATATGGTGTTAAAATAGAATACATAAGAGAAAATAAAAGACTTGGAACAGCAGGGGGTATAAAGCTTGCTGGAGATTATTTAGATGAACCATTCTTTGTTATAAATGGAGATATATTTACAAATTTAAATGTGGAAAATATGATGGAATTTCATATGAAAAATAATTATGATATTACTATAGGAACGAGGAAACATTCATTTCAAATTCCATATGGTGTTGTTAAAACCAATGGAAGTAATGTGGTTGCTTTAGAAGAAAAGCCTACAATAGAATATCTTATAAATGGTGGAGTTTATTGCTTAAATCCAGATTTAATAGATTTTATACCTGATAATGAGTATTTTGAAATAACAGATTTAATAGATATATGTATAAAAAATGGTAAAAAAGTAGGAAGTTATGAAATAATGGATTATTGGATGGATATAGGCAGAATTGAAGATTATAATAAGGTAAATAAAGACTTATATGATTTAATAAGTTGTGATAAGGTTGATGATAATTGTGATAAATAATAAAAAAGTACTTGCTATAATACCAGCAAGAGGAGGCTCAAAGGGCATACCTAGGAAAAACATAAAAAATATAAATGGTAGGCCACTTATATCTTATAGTATAGAAGAAGCTAGGAAGAGTAAGTATATAGACAAGTTAATAGTTTCTACTGAAGACAGTGAAATAGCTAAAATTTCTAAAAAATTTGGAGCAGAAATACCTTTTCTAAGACCAAAAGAACTTTCAAAAGATACTACTCCAGGTATAGAACCTATATTACATGCAGTTAGTTGGTTTAAAAATAAAGGCATTACTTTTGATTATGTAATGTGTTTGCAATGTACATCTCCTTTTAGAAAATATAGTCAAATAGATAAAGCAATTGAAGTTTTAATTGAGAAAAATGGAGATTCTATTGTAAGTGTTTGTGAAAGTGAAATTACACCTTATTGGATGAAAAAAATTGAATATGGAAAACTAAAAGACTTTTTAGATAGTAATATTTTTTATACTAGACGGCAAGATGCTCCAAAAGTGTATAGATTGAATGGTGCAATTTATATGGCAAAAATAGATGTATTGGTTAAATATAAAAATTGGTATACTGAAAATACACTACCATATGTAATGGATGAGATTAGTTCCATAGATATAGATAATATGCTGGATTTTAAATTTGTAGAATTTTTAATGAAGGAGAGTCAGAATGTTTGACAGTAATCATATTTTTATAATAGCAGAAGCAGGAGTAAATCATAATGGAAATATAGATATTGCTAAAAAACTTGTAGACGTTGCAGTTTCATCAGGAGCAGATGCAATTAAATTTCAAACTTTTAAAGCTGAAAATCTTGTAACTAAAAATGCTCCTAAAGCTGAATACCAAAAAAATAATACTGGAAATGGTAATCAATATGAAATGCTTAAAAATTTGGAATTGTCACTAGAAGATCATATTACTTTAAAGAATTATTCTGAAAAGAAAGGAATAATGTTTATATCTACTCCATTTGATTTTGAAAGTGTGGATTTACTTGAAAAAGTTAATGTTCCTCTGTATAAGATAAGTTCAGGTGATTTAACTAATATTCCACTTTTAAAGTATATATCAAAGTTAAAAAAACCAATGATAATTTCTACTGGAATGGCTAATTTAGGAGAGGTAGAAGAGGCAGTGAGAGCTGTAGAGGAATGTGGAAATAATCAAATAAGTTTATTACATTGTACGTCAAATTATCCTACAGATTATGAAGATGTAAATTTAAATGCGATGATTACTTTAAAGAATGCGTTTAAACTTCCAGTTGGATATTCAGATCATACAGTTGGAATAGAAGTTGCTATTGCAGCTTCAGCCATGGGTGCCAAGATTATAGAAAAGCATTTTACTCTTGATAAAAATATGAAAGGACCAGATCATAAAGCTTCTTTGAATCCAGAAGAGCTTATCAAAATGATAAGTTGTATTAGAAATATAGAAAAAGCCTTTGGAGATGGAATAAAGAGATGCAATAAGAGTGAAGAAAAAAGTAAATTTGTATCACGAAAAAGTATAGTAGCTAAAAGATTTATAAAAAAAGGTGAATTAATTTTTTTAGATATGATTGATATTAAAAGACCAGAGGGAGGAGTTGAACCTAAATATATTCAATATATTACTGGAAATAAAGCTTTGGTAGATATAGAAAAAGATTCACTAATAACATGGGATAGTATAGGATGATTTTATGAAAAAAAAATGTATATTTTTAGATAGAGATGGCACTATAAATGTTTATAAAGAGTTACTACATAATGTTGAAGATATGAAATTAATAAAAGGTTCAGCAAAAGCTATAGAATTAATAAATAAGAGTGGATATTTATGTATAGTTGTATCAAATCAATCAGTAGTTGCAAGAAATTTGTGTACCATGGGTGATGTTATAAGAATTAACAAAAGAATGGAAGAACTTTTAGCAAAAAAAAATGCATATTTAGATAATATATTTATATGTCCGCATCATCCAGATAAAGGTTATCCAGAAGAGAATAAAAAATATAAAATAAAATGTAATTGTAGAAAACCTAATATAGGACTAATAAAAAAAGCACAAAAAAAATATAATATAGATTTAAATAATTCATATATGATAGGAGATACAACTATAGATATAAAAACAGGACAAAATGCAGGAATAAAAACTATATTAGTTAAAACAGGTTTAGCAGGGATGGATAGTACATATAACGTAAGGCCAGATTATATAAGTGAAAATTTATATGATGCAGTAAAATTGATATTATTTTGATTAAAAAGGAGTTATAGTAATGATATTAGGTATAATAGGAGCAATAGGTGTTGATGATATTGGAGATGTAATTATACTAAAAGAAAATTTACAACAATTAAGGGAAATATGTAGTAATAATAATATTAATATTGAATTTATAATTTTTGCATTAAATAAAGATAAATGCAAAACACAAATTAGAGAAATTAATTTTGAAGCTAATATTGTAGAAATTCCAACGATGAAAGATATATTAAGGAATGTGCATAATAATTTTACTTTTAAAGATTTATTTGAAATTGATTTAGAGAAAGTTATTAATGATAAAATATATTGGAATGAATTTATGAAATGTGATGCGTTGTTTTTTATAGGTGGAGGATATTTTAATAATTATTGGAATAATAAATTAATCTCAACATTTATTATTCCAATAATACTAGGATATAAGTTTAGAAAATCAATTTTTATTTCTGGAGTAAATATTGGACCATTTGATGAACGTAACGTATATAAACTTCAAGATGTGTTTAAAGAAGTTAATTCAATAATATTAAGAGATAGGCAGGGTTCTCTTGAAATGTTAGAAAAATTAGGAGGAACTAATGGAAATATAATTTTAGGAGCAGATGATATTTTATCAATACATTATAGTACAGGATGTAGAGGAAATGTGTGTACTGAAAAAAAACTAAATTATGCTGTGATACAATTGCATCACTTGGTTGAGTGCAATTCTACAAATTATGTAATATTTTACAAAGAATTAAGTGCATTTTTAAATAACATTATTGATAATGGGTTTATAGATAGAGTGTATTTTTTACCATTTGATTATTTTAAAGGATTAGATTATGAGTGTGGAAGAAGATTAAAAACATTTTTAAATAATAGAAAAGAGTACATAGTTTTAAATCCAACTAAGGACTATATTTTTATGAGGGACTTAATTAAAAATTCTAAATTCGTAATAGCTTCTAGGTATCATCCTATAGTTTTAGGATTAGGCAACCAAGTACCGTGTTTAGGAATATATGTAAATGATTTGTATAAACAAAAAATATCAGGAGCTTTTGAAGTAATGAATATATATAAAAATATGGTTAACGTTAATGATGTATCAAATAACATATTATTTCATTGGTATAAGAATATAATTGGAAATTATAAAAAAAACTATTTTAGAAATTCAATCAATTTAATTAAAAAATATGATTTAAATAGAAGAAAAAATATAGAAAAATTTGTGATGAATGTATATAAAAAAATATAATTATATCTTTATTGAGGTGTTGATATGAATGTGTTAGTTGAAGGAATAGGAAGTATGGTGTTTAATACTCAGCTTAAATATTATAATCAAATGAATTGGAATTTGGTGGGAATAGATATTACAAATAAATCTTTTGGGCTATATAAAAACTTAAAACCATATATTGTACCTAAATACTCTGATCAAAAATGTTTTAATGTTATTGAAAATATAATAAAAAATGAAAAAATAAATTTAGTTTTTCCAACTATTAATGAGGGATTATTAGGGTGGAGTAAAAGAAAAAAATATTTTAAAAATAAATATAATGCAGACATAATAATTTCTGATGAGGAAGTCATAGATATATGTACAGATAAATGGAAGACTTATAATTTTTTTATAGATAATAATTTTCCTACACCTAAAACATCTTTAAATTTAGTATATGAATTGATTAAACCTAGAATTGGGAGAGGAAGTCAAGGCATTTGTTTAAAAAATGAAGTTAATTCTAATTTTAATATGGAAGGTTATATATCACAAGATATAGTTAGTGGAGAAGAATATACAGTTGATATACTATGTGATTTTAAATCTAATCCAGTATATATTATTCCAAGAAAAAGAATTGATGTAGAGTCTGGAGTATCTGTAAAAGGTGTAACAGTATATGATGAAAAAATAATTGACTATTGTAAAAAAATAGTAGCTAAATTAAAACCAGTAGGAATAATAAATATACAATGCATGAAAAAAGATAAAGATATATACTTTATTGAAATTAATCCAAGAATTGCAGGAGGAAGTTCTTTATCTTTTGCATCTTCTGATAATTGGTTTTGTGCTATAAATTGTTTCTTAAATAATAAAGAATATAATACAAAATCGATTAAGTATAATCAATATATGTTTAGATATTATGAAGATTTAATAATAAATGATATAGATCTAATTTAGGCATGAGTATAATTAAAAAATTAAATATAAGAAAAAGGAAATATTACCGATTGAAGAATGATGTCTTAGAGTTATGATTAAGACTAGATTTAATTTAAAATTGAGGTGAAATATTTGAAAAAAATATTAGCAGTGACAGGAATACGTTCAGAATATTTTATATTGCAACCTATTTTGGAAGAATTAACTAAAAGAAATGATGTAGAGTTAAAAGTTGTAGTTACAGGTACACATCTATCTCCTTTATATGGAGATACATACAAATTAATAGAAAATGATGGTTATGAATTAATAAAATTAGAAACGTTATTGTCTTCCGATTTGTTATCAGGAAGATGTAAATCAATAGGAATTCAAATAATGGGACTTACAGATATCATTGTTAGAGAAAAGCCTGATTGGCTTATGGTTTTAGGAGATAGAGAAGAAAGCTTGACTACTGCAACTGTAGGAACTTATATGAATATTCCAATAGCACATATTTGTGGAGGAGATAGAGTAGTAGGAAATATAGATGATTCTGTTAGACATGCCGTTACAAAACTTGCACATTTACATTTTCCTACTACAAAAGAGAATGGTGAGAGAATTTTAAAAATGGGTGAAGAACCTTGGAGAGTTAATGTAGTTGGAAATCCTGCTTTAGATTCTATAAGAAAACAACCTGAATTATCATATGATTATATAAATGAAAAATTAAATACTAATTTAAGAGAAGATAAACCCTTTATACTTTTGATAAAGCATCCTTTAAGTTCTGAAATATCTGAAGCTGAGGATCAAATGAAAGTTACTTTGGAAGCAGTTGCCGAACTAGGATATAGTACTATAATAACATATCCTAATTCAGATGCTGGTGGATTTGAAATGATAAAAGTCATAAAACAATTTGAAGAAAAATTTAAATTTATAAAAGCTTTTCAAACATTGCCTAGAGATTTGTTTGTAAATTTACAGAGAAAAGCATCACTACTTTTAGGAAATTCTAGTTGCGGATTATTGGAAGCTCCATTTTTAAAATTACCTGTTGTTAATGTAGGAAATAGACAAAAACAAAGGCAGCATTCAGAAAATATTATATTTGTTTCTCATAATAAGGATGAAATTAAAAAGGCAATAAACAAATGTATTTTTGATAAAGAATTTATAAATATATGTAAAAATTGTTATAATCCTTATGGTGACGGATATAGTGGAGAAAGAATAGCTAGAATTATAAGTGAAACAAAAATAGATAGTAAATTACTTAATAAGCAAATTGTTTATTAAAAGGAGTTAATCTATAATGAAAATATTAGTTGTATCAGTTCATCCAGATGATGAAACTTTAGGATGCGGAGGCACTTTATTAAAACATTTAAAAAATGGTGATGAATTGTATTGGATGATAGTTACTAAGGCAAATGAATCCGTTGGATTTACCAGAGAATTTATATATAAAAGAAAATGTCAAATTAAAAAAGTTTCTAAAGAATATGGATTTAAAAATGTTTATGAGTTAAATTATTTGGCAACTCAATTACAATCTGTTGATTTTGGACAGTTTATAAATTCAATTTTAAAAGTTATTGATACTATACAACCACAAATAATTTATATGAACAATAGGTCAGATGTTCATACGGACCATCAGATTACAGCTAAGGCTCTTATAAGTTGTACTAAGAGTTTTAGACATCCTTTTATAAAAAAAATTCTAATGTATGAATGTATATCAGAAACTGAAATGTCACCGGGATTTCCTGAAAATATATTTATACCAAATGTATACAGTGATATAACAGATTATGTTGATAAAAAGCTTGAAATTATGACTATTTATGAGTCTGAAGTTCAAAATCCACCGCTACCAAGAAGTTTAGAAAATATAAAAGCTCTTGCAAGGTATAGAGGGACATCTTGTGGAGTCCATTATGCTGAAGCTTTTATGTTAGTTAGAGAAAGATTTTAATAATAGCTCAAGTATTATGAGTATGAAAAAAATTGTTATTGTAGGTGCCGGTGGACATTGTAAAGTTATTGTAGATATTATAAGAAGTATAAATCAATATGAAATAGTTGGTATTACAGATAAGAATATTAAAGGAAAATTACTGGACATTCCAATACTAGGTAATGATAGTATATTAAAAGAGCTTTATGATAGTAAAGTGAACTATGCTTTTATAGGTATAGGTGGATTGAAAAATATAAATATTAGAAATGAGATATATAATAAGTTAAAAAAAATAGGTTTTAAATTGCCAGTATTAATTCACAAGAAGGCTATTGTGTCAACTTATGCAAAAATACATGAAGGAACTTGTGTAATGGCTGGAGCTATAATAAATGCTGAAGCTGATATAGGAAGAAATTGTATAATAAATACAGGGAGTATTATAGAACATGATTGCAAAATAGGAAATAACACACATATATCGCCTAATTCAGCTATAGCAGGCGGTGTTAATATTGGATTTAACACTCATATAGGAATAGGGAGTTCTATAATACAGCAAAGAATTATTGGAAATAACGTAACTATTGGAGCAGGAGCTGTGGTTATTGATAATATACCAAATAATTCTGTTGCAGTTGGTGTACCAGCTAAAGTAATAAAAATTAAGGAGTAGATACTATGAATCTAAAAAGAAAAAAAGTTTTAGTTACGGGATCAGAAGGATTTATAGGAAGTCATTTAACAGAAAAGCTTGTAAAACTTGGCGCAGAGGTTACTGCCCTCGTTCAGTATAATTCCTTTAATAATTGGGGATGGATAGACACATTTGATAAGAATATAAGAGATAGTATTAATGTTGTTACAGGTGATGTTAGAGAATATGATGGAATGAAGAGAATAATAAATGGACAGGATGTTGTATTTCATCTTGCAGCCCTTATAGCTATTCCATATTCATATCTTTCTCCTATGGCATATGTTAAAACTAATGTAGAAGGTACAACAAATGTACTTGAAGCTTGCAGGGAGTACAATGTAGAAAAAGTAGTTCATACTTCAACTTCAGAAACATATGGAACAGCGCTATATGTACCAATAGATGAAAAACATCCTATGCAGGGACAGTCTCCATATTCTGCTTCTAAAATTGGAGCTGATAAGATTGCAGAGAGTTTTTATAGAAGTTTTAATTTACCAGTAGCTACTATAAGACCATTTAATACATATGGGCCTAGGCAGTCTGCAAGAGCTGTAATTCCTACAATAATATCTCAGATATTGTCTGGTAAAAAGCAAATAAAACTTGGAAGTTTGACACCAACAAGGGATTTTAATTATGTAAAGGATACAGCAGATGCTTTTATAAAAGTTGCAGAATGTGATAAAACCGTTGGACAAGTTTTAAATGCAGGTTCAAATAATGAAATATCAATAGGAGACTTAGCTTCAAAAATATGTGATATTATAGATAAAAAAGTTGATATTATATGCGATGATGAAAGACTTAGGCCTGAAAAAAGTGAAGTAAATAGATTGTGGGCAGATAATACTAAGATAAAGGAACTTACAGGATGGAATCCTAAATATACATTAGATGATGGTTTGAAAGAAACAATTGATTGGATAAAGTGTAATATGAAATATTTTAAAACTGATATATATAATGTTTAAGGAGATGAAACTTATGATACCACTTTGTGTACCAGAGATAAAAGGGAATGAATGGAAATATATAAAAGAGTGTCTAGATACTAATTGGGTTTCATCTGCTGGATCGTTTGTAGATAAATTCGAAAATGAATTTCAAAAATATATGAACGTAAAAAGTGCAGTTGTCACAATGAATGGAACTTCTGCTTTGGAACTTGCACTTAGATCACTGAATATAGGGAGTGGAGATGAAGTTATTGTTTCATCAATGACTTTTATTTCTCCTGTAAATACTATAAGGTACGTTGGAGCTGAGCCTGTATTTGTTGATGTATGCCCTGATACTTGGGTTATGGATGCAGATAAAGTTGAAGAGTTAATAACACCCAAAACCAAGGCAATTATGCCTGTACATATATATGGACATCCAGTTGATATGGATAAAATTATTGATATAGCAAACAGGCATAACCTATATGTAATAGAAGATGCAACAGAGAGTTTAGGATCAAAATATAAAGGCAAGAATGTTGGAAGCATAGGACATGTAGGTTGTTTTAGTTTTAATGGAAATAAACTTATAACTACAGGCTCAGGTGGTATGCTTGTAACCAATGATGAAAAGCTAGGAGAAAGGGCTAAGTATCTTTCAACTCAGACAAAAAGCATATTACCAAATGGAGCTTTTTATCATAAAGAAGTTGGATATAACTTTAGAATGCCAAATCTTCTGGCAGCTATGGGTTGTGCTCAGCTGGAAAATATAACGGAATATATAGATAAAAAGAGAAAACATGCAGAATTATATAATAATATGTTAAATAAAGTGAATGGTATAAGATTACCAGTTGAAAAAAATTGGGCTGATAATGTATATTGGATGTATTCTATTATAATTGAAGATTCATATGAATTAACTAGAGATGAGTTGATTAATAAATTAAAAGAAAAAAATGTTCAATCTAGGCCATTTTTTATGCCAGTTCATGAGATGCCACCTTATAAAAATTGCACACATGGAGATATGAGTGTAACAAATGATATTGCCAAAAGAGGTATAAATTTACCTAGTTCTGTTGGATTAAAAGAAGATGAAATCAAAAAAATTTGTGATATTATAAAGTAGCGGAAATAAGTGAATTATTATAGGATATTTAAGCTAATGCTATTTACCTATTTTAAACACAATAGAAATGGAGGTAATCAAATGGATATAGCAGCACTATCAATGGCTATGAGTCAATTTAATGTATCAACTGCAGTAAATACATCATTAATGAAAAAAGCTTTAGATGACGGTACAGAAAATGCAGTACAAATGATACAGAGCATTAATCAAGCTTCCAATCCTAATGTAGGAACAAAGTTAGACGTAATGGCTTAATCATGTCAGATGAGGATAACATATAAATTATTGCATATGTTACACGAATATTGTATTGTAAGTAATTTACCTTATTATAATATATTGGAGGAATGAAAGATATGGAAAGTAATGGAGAAAAGAAAGGTAATATGTATATAAAGGCTATTGTAAAAAGTGTACATAGTTCTTGTGAAATTTTAGAAGTTGAATTAGAAGGAGTAGAAAACTTTATTTTAAAACAAGAGAATTATAAGGAAGAAAAAAAGTTAGTTAAATGTGATAGTAGCAAGGATATGAATGTATTTATAAAAGATGTTGATAATGATTATAATATATTTAAATTAATTAGAGCTGACAAAGTGTTTAAAGTTAATGATGATCATATAAAAGACATAATTAAAAATATATTTACTTCTCAGATGCCATATATTTTTACTATTAATTCCGAAAATGTAATAACTTATATAAGAAAGTGTGATTAATTTATGGACGAGTATAAACCTATTTGGCCTAAAACTGTTATGTTTTGGGGAGCAGGTGCAAGTGCTTCACTTGGATTTAAAACTACATATCAACTGGGAAGCTTTTTTGTAGATTTGTGTAAAGGTTATGAGAAAGGCACTATTGGCAATGTTTTTAATAGTATCACACATGATAGAGAAGTAGATAGAAGCCTTGAAAATCTGTTTAAATTTCTTGATACATCTAGAGAAATTGATGACATGAAAAAGGAAATAAGTGAGGAATTTAAAACTTATGATGTTGAAGGGGTTAAAGCTGTAAGACAACTTAGAGATTATTATGACTGGAATTCTTTAATGAGTATAATGAAAATTTGTCCTAATTTTAAAAATGGAATGCAACTTCAAGATTTATTTAATATTATAGATATGCATATATATGAAAAAGAAGGTTTTTATGTAAGTAGTAGTAATGGAAAGGAGAAATTTCTACCACTACAGAATATAATAAAAGCACGAAATACATTGGTAATGATGACTACTCTTGTACATTCTTTGAACTACTATTTCAATGTTCTAAAAAATAAGCAGCTTTTGAAGCCTTATTATGAATTTGCATATTCTTTGGGAAGATTAATGCAAAAAGAGGGGATTTCTGCCTATAATAATGGATATGCACTTGATTCTAGAGAATTTTATATGTGCAGTTACTCTGTAATATCTTTAAATTGGGATCCTATTTTACTGTGGATGATATTCAATGCAAATAAAAAATTAAACAGCTCTTCAAATGTACCATATGTTGGTTCACCTCTTTCACCTATGAAATTATTTAATGATATGGGAAATTTCATGGCAGTTAGAAAAATAACTTCAAAGAAACAAGAAATTTGGTATCCTCTTAATGAAACTATAGTTCAAAGACTAAATGATGCTCAATATCAAACTGGAAGAAGAGTTAGAATAGGAAATTTTTATTTTCCTCATGGATGTTCAAATTGGAGAGAGTGTCCTAACTGTGGAAAAATGTTTATGTATTTGGGTAATGAGTGGGATATATATTCAAAGTCACTTTTCCCACCTCAATTAATACCAAAATTGTCTTTTGGTTTCAAACCTAAATCTAAAGAAGAAAAAGAAGCTATAAAAAATAATCAAATAGATTCCATTCAGTGTCCTTTTTGTGGAACTATGGTGAGTTCAATAAATACACCTATTGTTATGCAGAGCAATTTTAAAGGAAATCATCCTCCATTTATTGAAAATATACAGCGTGATATGAGAATTTCAGTTGAAAACGCAGAACATGTACTTCTCATGGGTTACACTTTGCCAAAAGATGATGCCATATATAGAAGTATGTTTGCAGCAAAAATTAATAGGGGACCAACTCATTTTTGTTCTGTAGTTGTTGGAAAAGATGATAACTTTCCTGACAAATGGCTTTGGGGTAATGAATTAAAAAACTATGTTGACAATAGAAGTAGTGATGAAGGATTTAGAAATGCTGTAAACTCTGCTTTTGATATATTTGGTGTAGAAAATGTAAGAGGATATGGTAGAGGCATACCAGATGTATTTTTAAAATGCGGGAAGGTAGATATAAATAGAGTTGAAGATTTAATTTCTGTTCCAGTTAAACCTTAGATTTATATACAAGTACATAAAACATAATAAAAAATAATAAAAAAGGCTGCTAAAGAAATTTCTCTAGCAGTCTTTAAAATTGTATATTAAGTACATACTAAGAAATAATGATGGTTATATAAAAAATTGCCAATAGGATTATATATGATATAAAATATAAGATATAATATGAGTAGAAGTGTTATAGATTTTGTGATAGTAGAATAAGTATTAAGATTAGGAGTGTGAATATAGAATGAAACGAATACCTTATGGTATTTCCAATTTTGAAGTTTTAAGAGAAGAAGACTATCTTTATGTAGATAAAACATCATATATAGAACTACTAGATAGATATGCACCCTATCAATTTTTTATAAGGCCAAGAAGATTTGGAAAGAGTTTATTTATATCAATGCTTGAAAATTATTATGATATAAACAAAAGTGATAAATTTGAAGAGTTATTTTCTGATTTATATATAGGTAAAAATCCTACAAAAAACAAAAATAAGTTTTTAGTGTGGAAAATAAGTTTTGCAGGAATTGATGCAGGCCATGGAGAGGAAGAACTTAGAAAGAGTTTTAATACAAAAGTAACTTATTCTGTTAAAAATTTTATCGACCAATATTCTAATTTTTTTATTGATGAGAAAATAGAAAAACAGTCTATAAGGGCAGAGGAAGCGGTTGAATATATATTGCATCTTTCTAGAAAAATAAAAATACCTGTTTTTGTACTAATAGATGAGTACGATAATTTTGCCAATGAGTTAATTACAGGAGGAAAACAAAATACTTATGACAGTATTCTTCATGGTGAAGGATTTGTTAAAGTTTTTTATAAAGCAATAAAAGATGCAACTATGGATAACTTTAATAGAATATTTATGACTGGAGTAAGTCCTATAATGCTTGATGACTTAACAAGTGGATTTAATATAACTAGAAATTATACTTTGGATGAAAATCTTAATGCAATGATGGGATTTACAAGAGAAGAACTTTTATCTATTATGGATGAAGTTAATATAAAAGATATAGAACTTAGAGAAAAAATGTGCAGAGATATGACAACATACTATAATGGATATAAGTTCAATGAAAATAGTAATTCTGTTTTTAATCCAGATATGTCAATGTATTTTTTAGATAATTATCTGCTTTACAATCGTTATCCAAAAGAAATGATAGATAACAATGTAAAAACTGATTATGGAAAAGTTAATCAATTGGCATCTAATTTTAATGATAGAGAAGCATTAGAGGAGATAATGACTAAAGGTGAAACTTCAACTATGCTTGTAGATAGATTTAATATTCATACTATGTATAGTATAAAAGAAAATTTTAAGTCTTTATTATTCTATTTGGGGATGTTGACTATAAATCAGCAGGGAGTTTCTGGAACAATTCTTAAGATACCTAATTATGTTATAAAAACAATTTATTGGGAACAGTATTTTCAAAGTATAAATGAAAATTATGATGTACAAATGAAAAGTGTTAGAGATGCAGTAACTGAAATGAGAATTCATGGAAACATTGAACCTTTAATAGAACTTTTAAAAGGAATATTAGGAGATTTATCAAACAGAGATTTGATTAATATGGATGAAAAGAATGTAAAGATGATGCTTCTAACTCTTTTGGGAGTTGACAGTACTTATTTTATAGAAAGTGAAGATGAAAATAATAAAGGTTATGTAGATATAATGCTTAAAAGAAAAATTCAATTCAAAGATATAACTAAATTCCAGTGGATTATAGAGTTAAAATATATAAAAGAAAGTGAAAGAAATACACTGCAAAAAGTAAAAGAGGATGGGCTAAAGCAGTTAAAAGGTTATGAAAATAGCAAAATGGTTCAAGAAGAACTTGGGGTAGATGATTTGAAAAAAGTCTTGATTATTGTGGTTGGTAAAAAGGATATTTATTACTTTTAGAAAAGATCTAATCTTTATAAGTATTGCTAAAGTAACATAAACAATCTTCCGATAATTTAAGATAGAGTTTATTTATGTTATTTTTTACATATAGAGATAGAGAGGAGAAAAAATTTATGAATAAGATACAGAAATTAAGCAGTATAATTATGGCAGCTGTATTAACAGTTGGACTTGGCATAAATAGGGTTTATGCAAGTAGTACTGTAAATGTGGACAGGTATTATGGTGACGATAGATATGAAACTGCATCAAGTATTTGTGAAAATGGATGGAAAACCTCATCACAATATGCAGTATTGGTAAATGGTCAAAACTTCCCTGATGCATTGTGTGCAGGTCCACTTGCTAAAAAATACGATGCACCTATTTTGCTTGTGAAAAAAAATGAATTAACTCCATACACTTCAATGGAACTTAGCAGGCTAAATGTAAAGAATGTTTTTTTAATAGGTGGAAAGGGTGTTATATCACAGAGCTTGGAAGATGCTATAGAATCAAAGGGAATAAAGGTTACAAGAATATCAGGTGATACAAGATATGATACTAGTATAGAAGTTGCAAAAAAACTTGGAAGTACAAAGCAGATAGCAGTAGTTACTGGAGAAAACTTCTATGATGGAGTTTCCATTTCACCAATTGCAGCTATGAAAGAAATGCCTATAATTTTAGTTCCTAAGAAAAATTTCTCTGAAAATACAGTAAAATTTTTAGAAGGCAAGAAAAAAAGTGATGCAATCTATGTTGTAGGTGGAGAAGATGAGATAAGTGATGATATATTTGAAATACTTCCAGATGCAAAGAGGATTGCAGATGATACTGATGTTTTCTCAAGAAATATAGATATAATAAATGAATTTAAAACCGAATTAAATACAGCTACTGTATATGTAGCTACAGACAGAGAATTTTCTGATTCACTTGCAGCATCTCCAATTGCAGCTAAAACTAATTCTCCTATAGTGTTTGTAGGAGATTATATACATGATGTTACATCCAATTTTTTTAGTTCGGAGATTATAGCAAATATAAAGATACTTGGAGGTTCTGGTGCTATAAGCTATGAAAATGAAAGTTATCTAAAGAATATTCCACTTGCAGTTTCAGATGATTCTTCATATGTATTTACTGATACAATATGGCAAAATGATACCTATACTCCAAGAACTACTGTAGTTGTAAATACAAGTGCTGGTATAAAAAAAGATGTTAATGTTACATGGAATATATCAAAAGTGAAAACTTCTAACCCAGGTAAATACACATTGTATGGAAAGATAACAGGTACAGATCAAGAAATAACTGCATGTTTGATTATAAAGCCTATACCTACTGAAATTGAAGATATAGAAAAGGAAATATCAAGTGGAAGGCAGTATACTTTTCCTAGTACTGTAAGCGCTAAAATGTCCGATGGAAGTACAAAGAGTGTTGATGTTAAATGGGAATACAGTCAGCAGACCATAAAAGATCCAGGAGTCTATACTTTTTATGGAACTGTTGAAAGATATAAAAAGAAAGTTAAATTGACTCTTACTGTATATTAGTTTATCATTTAATCATGAAGGTGTTAACATAGTTAATTCAGTTGTATTTTTAGGTTATTATCTGACAGATAATAGCCTTTTATATTAAAAAATAAACTCTAGGAGGAATAAAAATTGTTTAATAAAGTAAAAAAAATCTCTTTTTTACTTGTTGCTTTTATAATGGTATTTTCTTTAACTGGTTGTATGAAAAATAGTTCAAAAGATTCACAAAAGGATAATGAACAAATTCAAACATCGAAAGATACAACTTATCCCATTAAAATAAAGGACTCATTTAATAGAGAAGTTACCATTGAAAAAGAACCTAAAAAAGTTATATCTCTAGCACCAAATATTACAGAAATAATATATGCTCTTAACAGACAAGATACTTTAATTGGAAGAACTGATTTTTGTACATATCCTAAAGAAGTTAGTAAAATTCCATCTATTGGTGGTTTAACTAATCCAAATATTGAAAAAATTGTTCAGTTAGAGCCTGATTTAGTTATAGCATCTAATCAGCTTGGAAAGGAAGACTTAAAAAAGATTGAAGAACTCAACATAAAAGTTGTAGTATTATCTGGTGCGGATAGTTTTCAAGGCACTTACGATATTATAACTAACGTAGGTAAAGTTCTTAATTCAAATAGCAAAGCTAATTCTATAATTTCCTCTATGAAGAAAAAAGTAGAATATGTACAGAAAAAGGTTAAGGGCATGCCCACTCCTTCAGTATACTATGTAGTATCCTTTGGAAAAGTTGGAGATTACACTGCTGGAAGAGATACATTCATTGGAAAAATGATTACAATGGCTGGTGGAAAAAATGCAGCTGATGATATTACAGGATGGAAATACAGCATTGAAAAGTTAATTGAAAAGAATCCTGATATGATTATATGTTCTAATAAATTTAATTCAAAAAATGGAATTAAAACTACAGTTGGATATAAGGATCTTGATGCAGTAAAAAATAATAAAGTTTTTGAAATTGATGAGGATATAATAAACAGACAAGGCCCTAGATTGGCAGATGGACTAGAGGCTTTAGCAAAAATAATACATCCTGAGGCTTTTAAATAGTTTTCTACAACATGAAAGGATTTTAATTATGGATTTAGCTTATAGGAAAAAGTATCTTAGATTTATGTTTTATATTGGCTTAATTTTGTTGTTTTTTATAATGATATTATCAGCTACTTTTGGAATTGCTAATATATCCTTTACTGAATCTTTACGGATAATTTTAAGCAAGATATATTTCATAAATAATTTTATACCAATATCCTCAATACCTGAAAATCATATTCTCATTATATTGAAAATAAGATTACCTAGAATAGTACTTTCTGCACTTGTTGGAATGGGATTATCAATAGTTGGAGCTTCTTTTCAATCAATATTTAAAAATCCAATGGCAGACCCATATATTCTTGGAATATCCTCTGGTGCAGCACTTGGAGCCTCCCTTGGATTTGTGTTTAAACTTGAAAATTCATCTTTAAGCTCTGCAGCAATTATGATAGCTGCATTTATTGGATCAATATTGTCTACTATACTTGTGTATAATATAGCAAGAGTAAAAAATAAAATACCTACTACAACACTTCTTTTAGCAGGTATTTCTGTAAATTTTCTTTTATCATCTTTAATTTCTATAATTATGGTATTTAATAGAGATGAAGTTGAGCAGATTGTATTTTGGACTATGGGAAGTTTTTCAACTGCAAATTTCAATGAGATAATACTCCTTATACCATTTTTAGTAATTGGCATAACAACTCTTCTCTGTTTTTCAAAGGATTTGAATATAATAATTACAGGTGATGAAACTGCTAAAAATTTAGGTGTAGAAGTTGAAAAGGTGAAGAAAATAGTGTTAGTTGTGTCCTCAATGATTGTTGCAGCTTGTGTATCTGTAAGTGGAATAATAGGTTTTGTTGGACTTATAATTCCACATGTAGTTAGAATTATTTTAGGCCCTAATAATAGGGTCTTAATGCCTTTTTCATTGGTATTTGGTGCTGGATTTATGATTATTTCTGATACTCTTGCACGAACTATAGCCTCACCAGCTGAAATACCAGTAGGTTCTATAACAGCTTTGTTTGGAGCTCCTTATTTTATATATCTTTTGATTAAATCAAAGAAAAAGGTGATGTAATGAAGAAAGAATATTCTATTTCAGTTAAACTTAATAATCTAAACTGCAACTTTGGAAAAAATCAGGTACTTCATAATATAAATATAGATTTTTCCAAAAATAAATTTTACACTATTTTAGGTCCTAATGGTTCTGGTAAAACTACATTACTTAGGAATATAGGAAGAACAATATCACCATCTAAAAATACAATTTTCCTAGGAAATAAGGATATTTTAGATTTTACAAATAAAGATTTAGCGAAGAGAATTGCTGTTGTACCTCAAAATACTATTTCAAATTTTGATTTTTCTGCTCTAGATATTGTATTAATGGGAAGAGCACCCTATATTCCTAGATTTAAAGATGAATCAAAAGAGGATTATGATATTGCAAAATATTCTATGAAAATGACAAATACATGGTATCTTCGTGACAAATCTATAAATGAATTAAGTGGAGGAGAACAACAAAGAGTTATTATTGCAAGGGCATTAGCTCAGAAAACTGACATTATGTTATTAGATGAGCCTATATCTCATTTAGATATACATCAACAGATTGAAATTTTAGACACTATTAAATTATTAAGTAAAAAGATAACTGTTATAGCTGTACTTCATGATTTAAATTTAGCAGCACAATACAGTGACTATTTAATTCTAGTAAATAAGGGCTCTATTTATTCCAAAGGTGCTCCAGAGGAAGTACTTACAAAAGAAAATATTAAACAAGTTTATGATATAAATGTATGTATGATAAAAAATCCGGTAACAGGTAAACCTCACATTATACCTATAAAATAGTTAAAAACAATAATAATAGTTAGTTTTTTTAATATAGTAAAATGTGATAGAATAATATGTACAAATGAATAAATTAAGGATGATTTTTTAATGATATTTAAGAAAAAAACACTAAATGAACTCCAAATTTTAATACTTGGTTTTTTTGTAATAATTTTTATAGGTGCTATTTTATTGAGTCTTCCTATATCATCTAATAGACATACATATACAAATTTTCTAGATTCAATTTTTGTATCAACATCTGCAACTTGTGTAACAGGCCTTGTAACTGTTGATACGGGAACTCATTGGAGTTATTTTGGAAAATCAGTAATTTTGGCCTTAATTCAAATTGGTGGATTGGGATTCATGTCATTTTCTACTTTAATTGCACTTGCACTTGGTAGAAAAATAACTTTAAGGGAAAGAATGATTATACATCAGTCTATTAATTCATTTAATTTAGGTGGACTTGTTAAAATGTCAAAGTACATATTGATATTTACATTTTCTATAGAAGCTGTAGGAGCAGCTATTTTGTCCATACAGTTTATACCTCAATTTGGAGTTTACAAGGGAATTTTTTATTCTGTTTTTCACTCTGTTTCTGCCTTTTGTAATGCTGGAATAGATATTATAGGAAGTGGAAGGAGTCTTACAACTTATTACGACAATTCTACAGTAATATTGGTTATAGGTTTTCTTGTAATTATAGGTGGATTGGGATTTTATGTGTGGAAGGAATTATACAGTTTGAGAAGTTTTAGACAGATAAAATTAATATCTGTTAATTCTAAAGTATGTATTTCTGTAACTTCCTTTCTGCTAATTTTTGGTACTATATTGTTTTTTATTTTTGAATTTAATAATCCAGAAACTATGGGAAATATGAGTTTGAAAAACAAACTTCTATCTTCATTTTTTGCATCACTTTCACCGAGAACTGCAGGCTTTAATTCAATTTCTATTGAAAATATGAGTGGAAATAGTAAATTTTTAACTATGATTATGATGTTTATAGGTGGATCTCCAGGGTCTACTGCAGGAGGTTTAAAGACTACAACATTTGCACTCATTGTAATGACTGCAGTGTCAGTTATAAGAGGAAGAGAAGAAACTGAAATATATAAGAGAACTATAAGAAGAGATCTTGTTTATAAGGCCATTGTAATACTAATAATAGATCTCTTAATTTTACTTATTTCATGTATGATACTTGGATTAACTGAACATGGCAAGTCTATGGAAAGTATAATATTTGAATGTGTTTCAGCTTTTGGAACAGCTGGACTAAGTCTTGGGATTACATCAAGTTTAAGTATTATAGGTAAAATTGTAATAATAATTCTAATGTTCTTTGGAAGGCTGGGAGGACTTACTATAATACTTGCAATGACACACAGAAAAGTTCCAAGATCTATAAAATATCCAGAGGGAAAGATATTAATAGGATAAAACTTGAAAATAGGAAGGTATGCATATGAAAAAGAAACAGTATTTAGTAGTAGGACTTGGACGTTTTGGAAGGGCTATAGCAAGTACTCTATATGAGCTTGGAAATGACGTACTTGCAGTTGATTCAAATGAAGATAATGTACAGGAGATATCTCCTTATGTTACTCAAGCTATTCAAACTGATGCAACAGAGGAGGAAAATCTTTTAGCTCTTGGAGTAAATAATTTTGATGTGGCAATAATAGGCATAGGTGTTGATATACAGAGCAGCGTTATAGTTACTTTGCTTTTAAAGGAAATGGGAGTAAAGTATGTACTTGTAAAAGCAAATTCTGAACTACATGCTAAGATACTCTATAAAATAGGGGCAGATAAAGTTGTTTTTCCTGAAAAAGATACTGCAATTAGGGTAGCACACAATCTTGTATCAAATAATATACTTGATTTTATAAGGTTATCTCCAGAGTACAGAGTAGCAGAAATACTGTGTATTGATAAGTGGGAACAAAAAGATCTTAAAGAACTTGACATGAGAGCAAAATATGGAATAAATATTATAGCCATAAAAAGAGAAGATGATATAAAAATATCACCTACTTCTGATTTTAAGCTACTTAAAAATGATATAATTGTTGCAATTGGAAAACAGAAAGATATTGAAAAGCTTGAAAAAAATATATAGCTAAACATATTATTTAGAGCATTTTATTTTTTTATTCACAAAGTGCTCTATTTCATTTTCTTTTATAGGTTTACTGAAATAATATCCTTGAATTACGCTGCAGCCAATATCAAGCAGTGAATTTAATTGTTCTTTTGTTTCCACACCTTCTGCAATAATATTGTAATTTAAAATTTTAGATAGATCAATTATGCATTTTATTACAGCTTTGCTCTTTTTGGAGTAAATATTATCAATAAATGACTTATCTATTTTTAGTGTGCTTACTGGAAGCGAAATAAGGTAGTTTAGTGAGGAATAGCCTGTCCCAAAATCATCTAGCGCAATTTGCATTCCCATGTCTAATATTTCATCAAGAATTTTTGTCTTATTTACAAAAATATCAATTAAAGTCCTTTCTGTTATTTCAATTTGAATCATTGAAGGAGATACCTTGTATTTTTTACATATATTTAATACTCTCTTTATAAACTCCGGTTCACTTAACTGATAGGAACATACATTTACAGATATCTTTTTTATGTCTATATTTTTTAATTGTAGATTGTGAATTGTATTGCATACGGATTCAAATATCCAATAACCAATGTCTATTATACTTCCTGTATCTTCAGCAATTGGTATAAATTCTGAAGGTGAAACAAATCCAAGTTTATTGTTATCCCATCTTAAAAGTGATTCAAATCCAACTAACTTATGGGAGAATGCATCTATTTGAGGTTGATACAATATACGAAGTTCCTTGTCTTTAATGGCATTTTTAAGGCTTTGTTCTATGATAAGTCTTCTTGAATAGGAATCATGTAGTGATTTAGTAAACATTGTTACAGTATTTTTACCACTTGATTTTGATTTACACATAGCAATATCTGCATATTTGTATAATTTATTTATATTTCTGCTGTGAGTTGGAAATATACTTATTCCAATGCTTACAGTTAAAAATATATTTTCTCCCATTATACAGAAGGGATTTTTTAAATAATTCATTATACGATTGCATAATCTTTTTAATCCTTCTTCAGAATTGAAATGGCTTATAAGTATAATAAACTCGTTTCCAT
The DNA here is from genome assembly GCF_014050525.1 of Clostridium sp. cel8. Taxonomy (GTDB): domain Bacteria; phylum Bacillota; class Clostridia; order Clostridiales; family Clostridiaceae; genus Clostridium_B. Next base: position 21,482 of record NZ_JACGAG010000006.1, on the reverse strand, counting down.
TTAAATAGTAAAGTTTACCAAAATCTTTTACAAACATAGACATAGATCTTGAAAAAATTGTAAGAAGCATATCTCCAAAATTATAGTCGTAGTGGTCGTTTATCAGCTTGAAATTGTCTATATTTAAAAGGAGAAGTGCACCTTGCTTTGAGTTTTTAACTGCCATTTTAAGGTGATTCCTAAATGAAGATTTATTTGGAAGATTTATAAAAGGTCTATAATGTGAAAGGTAGTTTATATCATCTTCCATTAATTTTTCACTTGTAATATCACAAATACAACCTGATATAAGTCTTATTTTGCCATCTGAGTTTTTAGTTGATTTTCCTTTAACTAGTAGGTATATAAGTTCACCTTTTTTGCTTTTGATTTTAAATTCTCTATTATAATTAGATCCATTTTCATTTACAAAGCAGTTTAAAGAGTCCTTAACTTGAGTTATTTCATTTTCTATAACTAATTTTTCTATAAAATCCATTGGATTTTTGAAATATTTAGGATCGTATCCAGTTATATTTTTAAAATTTGAGGATATAAATAAAGTATCTTTTTCTACATCCCATTCCCAAATTGATATATCAGCTCCATTTATGGCTCTGGTATATATATTATCATTACTTTTGTTATAAGTCTCCACAGCATATCCCTCCATAATATTTACATTGTAGTATTTAGAGACGGGTAGAATTATTTTCCATTTAATATATTATACCATTAATATATATGTTTAGGAAACTTACTTAAAAAATAATTAAAAAAAATTATATCTATATTCTCAATCTGTATCCAGCACCCCATACTGTTTCTATGTATTGAGGATTGGAAGGACATGCTTCTCTGCTAAATACTTTATTTGGATTTTCACACATATAGAGGAGGAGCTCAAATTCTTTTTGTGGAAGATTTACTTCATTCCCATTTACAAATACTTGCATTGAATCTTTAATTATTTCAAGTCCGCGTATAATTATTTTATTTTTTTTAGGTGTAAATTTATTTTTTATTCTTTCATAATTTTTTATGTGGGATTTTACTCTTGCTACAAGTTCACTTGGACTAAATGGTTTTGTGATGTAGTCATCTGCTCCAAGACTTAATCCCTTTATTTTATCTATCTCTTCTTTTTTTGCAGATACAAGTAAAACAGGGATGTCCTTTTCATCTCCTAATTTTTTTAGTATACTGTATCCGTCTATATTAGGAAGCATTATATCAAGAATTAAAAGATCAATGTCAATTTTATCAATCATATGCAATCCCTTTATACCATCTGTGCATATAGTTACATTAAATCCGTTTAGTTCTAAATAATCTCTTTGAAGTTCAGCTATACTCAAGTCATCTTCAATTATAAGTATGTTTTTCATTAGAATCCCCCTTAACTTTAAGATATAACTTTTTTTATTGATATCATTATACTTGTTCCTTGGTTGTATTGAGATGAGGCCCATATTTTCCCGTTATGTCCTTCTACAATTTGTCTTGCAATTGCAAGGCCAAGACCGCTTCCACCTGTACTTACTCTTGCAGAATCACCTCTGTAGAATCTATTGAATATTTTGTCTATATCATCTCTTTTGATTCCAGAACCATTATCTTTTATTTCAATTATAATACTAGTTGATAGTTCTTTTAAAATTATTGATATAATTCCCTCTTTTTTATTCATGTATTTTTTAGAATTATTGACTATATTAAATATAACTCTCATGAATCGCTCTCTATCAATCATAACATAAGGGGAATTTTTGATATAGTTTAACAGTTCTATTTTTATATTGGATTTTTCAAGTTCTATCTGAGTTTCCTCTACATAATAGGAAAAGTACTCTACAATATCTGTTTTTTCAAATTTAAATGGAATTTGTTTCATATCAAGCTTTGAATAGAGGAGGAGATCGTCTACCATAGAGTCAATCTGTTTTGCCTTTGTATTTATTGTATTTAAATAGTGCTCTAGCTTTTCAGGAGTATTTGCAACTCCATCTAGAATTCCTTGAACGTATCCTTCTATAGAAGTTATTGGTGTTCTCAAATCATGTGAAATGCTGGAGATGAGCATCTTTCTGTTGTTATCATATTTTAATTGCATATTTATTGAATCTTTTAGTTTTATCCTCATCTCTTCAAAATTAGAGCAAAGTTCTTTTATCTCATTATCTCCACTTTCAAATATTTCAAAATCTAAATCTCCCTTTCGTATTGCTGTTGTAGCTTTTTTTAAGGAAGTAATTGGATCAAGTATCTTTTTTGAGAACGTACATGATACAATTATATTTGTAATTAAATAGGAAGTGAAGAATACACAAATTATAAATATGAAAAAATAATTAAAAATTTTTCCATCTGTTTTTACAGGAGTCAAAAATATTGCTTTTCCAAGGGAACTATCACTAAACTCCATTGGAAAAGTATCCACTATATAGTAAGTATTTCCTATTTGAATGGGTTCTTTTATAGCATTTGTTGATTTTTCAATATAAACTTGTGCTTCAATTTTATCTATTCCACTAGAGGAAAAAATTATTTTGTCATTTTTTGCAATTACTGCTTTTGCGTTTATAATTGAAAGCTTATGTTTTAAGTATTCTTGAAATTCTTTATTGTCAGTAGATTTCAATTCTGATTTTGATATATCTTTTACTGTTGTAATGAGTTCTGACTTTACAGCAGAAGCTCTCTTGAAATTGTCATAGTTTAATCCTGTGCCAAAGAACTTTGAAGATATAAGAACAAATATAGCTATGGCAATGGAAGTTATTAAAATAGGTACTAGAATAATTAGGGAATTAAAGAAAATTAAACGCTTTTTTATATTCATATTTTCACCTTAAAAGTCTTTTTTATCAAACAGATAGTAACCTGCTGTAAAAAATATTATATCATAACTTAACATCATTAAAAATTGTATCAGTATTTCGAATATAGGTATTTCATCCATAATCCATAGGTTGTACCATCCAAGTGTAGATGTGAAAAGTATTCCAGAATATGTAGAAAAGAATATTCCAAATACCTTAAGTCCTATAAATACAAGTATAAATAGAAAAAATACAGCTAACCCGTTTTTAATTATATTTGAAAAAAATACAGCTGCAAGACATACAACTATAAGTGGCATCATTGTAACTATATAGGATATAAATATTTTACCTATATTTCCACTACTTATATACCTTTCATTGAATATAAATCCAGATATTACAGATATGATAAATACAAGCATTAAATTTGAAAATATGAATATAAGTACAGAAATTATTTTTGCACTATAGAGTTTAAATCTTGTTATAGGTCTTGTAAGAGCTATTTTAAATGTATTTTGTGAAAATTCATTTGAAAAACTTTCTATTGTCATAAGAAGAATAAAAAGAGGAAGTATTGTGTTTGAAAGTATTGAGAGAATTAGTATTGGAAATTCAGCACTAGAGGTTCCAACAACACCAAAGTTCTTTCTAAGTAAGATTATAGAAATTTGACCTAGTACTATGAATATAAGTGAAATTATAACTATTAAAAGAGCTCTTTTCTTTTTAAATAGTTTTTCCAGTTCATTTATAAGTGCAATTTTAAAGCTGTTCATTTTTTTTCACCTCTTCTACAAAATAATCTTCAAGGGAAGGGTAGTTTTGTAATATGTTTTTAGTGGTATTTGTATTTATTATCCTTCCATTATAAAGTATTCCTATACGAGTGCATGTTAGTTCAATATCGTGGATAAGATGACTTGAAATAAAAAATGTTGTATTTTCTTCTTCTGACATTTTCTTTATAATGTTTCGTATTGATATCATTCCCTCCACATCAAGACCGTTTAGTGGTTCATCTAAAATTACTACTTTAGGTTTTGATAAAATAGTAGCTGCAATTCCGAGACGTTGTTTCATTCCAAGTGAAAATTTTATAGGCTTTTCGTCTTTGTACTTTAAAAGATCTAAAGAATCTAATACTTCACAAATTCTATTTGAATCTACATCTTCATAGTATCTTGAGAATTGTCTTAAATTTTCAAAAGCAGTGAGATACGGATAAGCCACTGCATTTTCTATTAGGCATCCCATATTTGAAAGGGCTTTTTCAGGGTTATCTGTAATGCTATAACCTAAAATTTTAACATCGCCTCTATCTGGTTTTATAAGTCCTGTCATTAATTTCATTGTAGTTGTTTTTCCGGAGCCATTTGGTCCAAGAAATCCAAAAATTTCACCTTTATATATATCAAGATTTATGTTTTCTATTCCACGACTATTTTTAAATATCTTATACAAATTTGATATTTCAATTACTTTATCCATGCTGGATACCTCCTCTTGTTATGTAAATTATTCAAGGAGACAAGTGTAGTGTGTACATTTATCTCCTTGAGATATTAGTCAAATACCATGTAAAAAGATCCATCCCAATAATTGTCATTTATTTGTTCAGTATCTTCATCTGGGCGAATGTACAGTATTGGTTTTTCAGGGTTTATGTTTAAATATAATTTATGAGAGTTTTTATCAGAAGATGTAACTGAAGTTACTTTTGCAGCAAAATTATCATTGTCATATCCAAGCTCCCCATTGAATTTAAAGTTAGTTGCATCTTTTGCATAACTTTCATAACCTTTTTTATACTCTTCATAGTAATTTCCACTTATCTTTGTTTTTGTGAGTTTGTCTATAGTTACAATTCGCTGGCCTATTTTTACAAATTTATTATCCTTTTTAGTTAATATATCGGATTTGTATTTACCAATGTATTGCTCAGGATTAGATATTTCATTATAATTTGAAACTGTTTCCTTTATTACTTTTTTATCTGAAAGATCAGGTCTCTTTACAGAAGTGGAGTTTATATTGTATATTTTGCACATAAGTTCCATTGTCAATGTATGGGATGTTCCATTTTTATCTTCTCCTGTTATAGTGCATGATAAAAGGGCATTTTTTATAAGACCATTTTTGTCTATATCTGCACTTCCTTGAATATTTTTTAAGTATATTTTGTCTACAAGTTTCGGAAAGCTTTTTTCATTATTTGCCATACCTTTTAATTGGAATGATACAAAGGCATTTATAACAGATGGAATTTGAGTATTTGAAATAGAACCATGTAGTTTCTTGCTGCCATCTGAATTTTTAGTAACTACAACTGAATTTTTCAAGTTTCCAACAATTGCATCAGCTATTTTTTCTAGATCACTTGCTCTTTCATCATCAAAAGGATTTTCTACTAATGGAGTGTTTAGTTTTTCAGTATATACATAATAAGATTGGTTAGGATTGTTATTAGTTATATATCCATCTTTGTCTCTATAAAAATAACTATTTCTTTTGATTGAACCATTAAATCTTGAGTCCGTGCTCTCCTTTGCTTGATTTTTTAGATCATATTTGTTTAATGAATCATCAGAACTAAGTACTTTTCCTCCGTCTTTTATTACAGATGATATGCTAAGCGTGTAATTTGGAAGAGTTTCAGTGCAAGATTTTGCAGTATATTTAATTGCGTCCTTAAGTTGTGTATATCCATTTTTAGATGTTACTTCAGCCATAGCTGTGGCACTGAACATAAATACTCCTAAAGCAAAGCTTATTGCCATGGCAGTTTTCTTTTTTAACTTCATTTTTCTATCCCCTTTTCTATATTTTGTTTACAATTTATATTCTAATATACACATCTCTATTTTATATAAACTAAATCTAAACAAAATCTAAACTTTAATCTATTCTTATAATCTTAACAGAGTACTTTCCCTCTGGAGATGAAACTGTTACTTTTTCTCCACATTTGTGTCTATATATTGCACTACCAAGTGGGGATTCTATGCTTATTTTGTTTTTCATAGGATCAGCTTCTACAGTGGTTACTATAAAAAATTTTTCTATGTCATCTTCATCTTCAAACTTAAGATATACCTCTTTTCCTATGCCAACTTCATCTTTTGAAGTGGTGTTTTTAATTATCTTTGCAGTTTTTATCATTCTCTCAAGGTATCTTATTCTGCTTTCATTATGAGCTCTTTCTCTTTTGGCAGATTTATATTCAAAGTTTTCACTTAAGTCACCTTGAGCTCGTGCCTCTTTTAGATCTTGGTTTATTTTGCGCCGTGTTACTACTTTTCTATATTCAATTTCCTCTTTTAATTTTTTTATAGCCTCTTTTGTAAGATAGTTATACATATATATACCTCCATATTAAGATTATTATGGATATGATAACATTAATATAGATAATTTTCACATTTAGTAGTAATATAATATTAGTATTTAATCAAAATTCTGTAACATAAGGAGGTATAATTTTGAAAAGTTTAAAATTTAGAGGGAAAATAATTACAGCATTTGCTGTAGTCATCGTATTTTCAATGATATTTTTGGTAGCTATATCTTCTAAGATGAGGACTTTAAGAGATGTTTGGAATTCAAGCATTGTATCTAGCTCAGTTGGAAACATGACAATGTCAATAGACACCTGTGGAGTAAATTCTAGAGATTTAAGATTTACAAGTAATAAAACTGACATAGAGTCAAAAGTAAAATTGATCAATAAATCTATTGAAAGTTTTAAGAGTGCAAGGAAACAAATTGAACCACTTGTACGATCTAATAATAGTAGTGTCTTGTCTACAATTGATAAAGCTTCTAGCCAATATTTTGCTACAGTAAAATACATAACGGCACAGAAAGATGCTACAAAGATATCAGATTCATATATGCAGACTTTAGCAAAACAGGAAGAAACATTGGAAGAAGATTTAATGAAAATTGTGGAAAATGGAAGCGCTGCAAAGTCCATGGATCCTTCACAGGGAAAGAGCGTAATATCCTTTATAATAATGGCATGTTTTGCAATGATAGTTGGTATTTTATTAGTTGGTATTGTATGCGTTAAATTGTTAGAAAAGAGTGTTTCTGAGCCTATAGGGGTTATAAATTCCAATTTAAAAGAATATGCCAATGGGAATTTTTCAGAAACTGTTCCTGAGAAATTTTTAAATAGAACTGACGAAATAGGAGAACTTGCTAATTCTCTGAATTCCTTGAAAGAGAATATTTCAGAAATATTTACAAAGGTGATGAACTCTTCTAAAAATTTGGATATGTCAAGTTCAGAGCTTTCTTCTATATCAGATAAAATTGTAGATGATTTTAAAAATATAACTTTATCTACTGAGGAAATATTAAATGTAGTTCAAGAAACAAGCTCTGCTTCTGAAGAGATAAGTGCATCTGTAGAGGAAGTAAACTCAAGTGTAAATGAACTTTCACAAAAGGCACTCGATGGAAGTAATAATGCAAATCAAGCAAAACAAAGGGCACTTGATATTAAAAATAATGGGGAAGCATCAATACAGAAAATAAGATCTATGTATAGTGAAAAGAGAAAGAATATATTAAAAGCAATTGAAGATGGAAAAGTAGTAGAGGATATAAAATCTATGTCTGAAACAGTTGCGTCTATTGCAGAACAGACAAATCTTTTGGCACTAAATGCTGCAATTGAAGCTGCAAGAGCAGGAGAGCATGGTAAAGGATTTGCTGTAGTTGCAGAAGAAGTTAGAAAACTTGCAGAACAATCAAAAGATGCAGTTTTAGGAATACAAAATACTATTGTAAAAGTTCAAGATGCTTTTAAAAATATGTCAGGTACAAGCAATGAGATATTGTCATTTATAAATGAGGAGATAGATCCTCAACTTGCAGAATTGAAAAATGTAGGAGATAGTTATTTTAATGATTCAAATTTTGTAAGCAGTATGTCTGAGGATATAGCATCAATGGCAGAAGAACTTTCTGCTACTATGGATCAAGTTAATGAGGCAATTCAAGGTATGACGGAAAATGCACAGAAGTCATCAGAAAATACAGATGTGATAAAGGAAAGTATAAACGAGAATTTTAGAAAGATGGAGAATGTATCTAAGTTTGCAGATAAACAGCTAGAGATGGCCGAATCTCTTAAAGAAGTAGTTGATAAATTAAAAGTTTAAAATATAATTTTATAAATTTGGCTTAATGAAAACTACCATTAAGCCTTTTTTTATATAATAAAATAAGATTAAACAAACTATAACTGCAATAACTGCTATTAAAGTATATTTTGTAAAAAATAAGTTATGTAAATTGAAGTTGTTTCCTAAAAATTTTCCAAATGATATAAAAGTAGATGTCCATATAAAAGCTCCAATGTAAGAACACAACATGAATTTCTTAAGTGGAATTTTTATTATACCTGAAAAGTATCCACTTATATGCCTTACACCAGGTATAAAGTATGCGATAAATAACATAAATACACCATATTTTGCAAAGAAAATAGATATCTTCTTTAAATTTTTTTTATCTAGATATATGAACTTACCGTATCTTTCAAAAAATGGCCTTCCAAGTGCTTTGCCTATGAAATAGGATACTGTAATTCCAATTATTCCACCAATAGAAGCCATTAATATCCCAATAGACCAGCTCATATTTTCTACGCCTATTATATATCCACAGTAAGTCATAATTGTTTGACCTGGAAGTGGGAGGGCTATGAGTTCAAGCATTAAAGATATAGTGAGTATTATGTAACCATAGTCATGAAATAGATTTATTATGGAATCCAATATGCATTCACCTCTATTTTCTCTTGTTTATAATTAGTTTATCACAGAGAAATTTGAGTGTAAATCATAAAAAATAGTATAATGGCATAGTGTATTAAGTAAAGTATAGGAGAGGAGATGTTATATATGAAATTATTAGTTGAAAAGATAAAGGAAAATGCTGTTATCCCATTTTATGCTCATGAAGGAGATGCAGGACTTGATCTTTTTTCTGTAGATAGAGTTTTAATAAAACCTATGGAGAGGAAATTAATACATACAGGGATAAAGATTCAGCTTCCTAAAGGCACTGAGGCACAGATAAGACCAAGAAGTGGCCTTGCTTTAAAAAACGGAATAACCCTTTTGAATTCTCCAGGAACTATAGATGAAGGCTATAGAGGTGAGATAAAAGTACTTATAATAAATTTAGGTGAAAAGCCATTTTTAGTTGAGGAAAATATGAAAATTGCACAGATGGTTGTAAAACCTGTGGAAAGGGTAGAAGTAGAGGAAACCTCAAATCTTTCAAATACGGAAAGAGGAGAGGATGGCTTTGGTTCAACTGGAGTTTAAGATATAATAAGCTGTAATTTAAAAGAGTTGCCTAAGATTTAACTTAGGCAGCCTTTTAATTTGTAATATTTAAATTGAATGTTTCACCAATATTTTTAATAGACATAACTTGAGTTTTAGAATCTTTCATATCTTCCTTGAATTTTTCAGTTATTGAATAATTATTCCAAAAGTGCATTGGGAAAAATATGCTTGGATGTATATTCTCTATAAAATATTTTCCACCAGATATATAGTACTCATCTAGTCTTGGATCTACTGGGAAAAATGCTACATCTATTTTTTCGCCTTTCAATTTTTCTATTTCAAATTTAAAGTTTATATCAGCTGATATTCTTTCATTTTCAGGATCTTCTTTCCAATACCAAAGATTTAGATCTCCTGAATGGAATAGTGTTATTCCATCAATTTTTACAAGAAAGGAAATCCCAATATCCGTTGAACCAAATGCTTTTATATAAATTCCCTCATCTTTAAATGAAATATCTTCGTATTTAGAAAGTTTATAGCAATTTTTTATGGAGTTTTCAATATACACATCATTGCTTACTATATACTTTATATCTTTATTTAAGTTTGACCATTTTAAAATAACAGGATTGAAGTGGTCTGGATGACTGTGTGATACAAATACAAGTATATTTTTTTTGCTTTTTATTAATTCATCTGAAATAAGCCCATTTTCTAAGGACTTTTCTTTCCCCATAAAATTGTCTTTATAATAATCAAATATTAGAAAATGGTTTTCTGTTTCAACTGCAAATCCACTGTGATACAGGTAATGCACTTTTATATTATGAGTATTTGACATATCTTCACCTCATCTTTTATAATTGTATTATTAAACATATAATAGTACAATTAATTTTACACTGCAAGACAATGCACGAGGACAATTAAGAATTCACAGTGCACAAATCACGGTGATAATTAAGAATGCACAGTGACAATTAAGAATTCACAGTGCACAATGCACGGTGACAATTAAGAATTAAGAATTCACAAATCACAGTGAAGGATGATTTTTCTTAGGAAAAATCTAAAAATATAGGTTTTTGAAGTAAAACTGAAAAAACCAACAACCATTGTGAATTGTGAATTGAGAACTGTGAATTGAAAAAGAACTGTGAACTTAAATACAATTCACAATTAAGAATGCACGGTGATAATTAAGAATTAAGAATTCACAAATCACAGTGAAGGATGATTTTTCTTAGGAAAAATCTAAAATTTAGGTTTTTGAAGTAAAACTGAAAAAACCAACAACCATTGTGAATTGTGAATTGAGAACTGTGAATTGAAAAAGAACTGTGAACTTAAATACAATTCACAATTAAGAATGCACGGTGATAATTAAGAATTAAGAATTCACAAATCACAGTGAAGGATGATTTTTCTTAGGGAAAAATCTAAAATTTAAGTTTTTCTGAAGCAAAGCGTAAGAAAACTAACAATCATTGTGAATTGAGAATTGTGCATTGTGAATTGAATTAAAAGGATGATTTTTCTTAGGAAAAATCTAAAAATATAGGTTTTTCTGAAGCAAAGCTGAAGAAAACCAACAACCATTGTGAACTGTGAATTGTGCATTGTGCATTAATTAAGGAGGGTTTTACTTTGAAGTTTAAATTTGATCATAATAACATAAATGTTTTTGATCTTGAAAAGTCAAAGAAATTCTATGAAGAGGCTCTTGGATTTAAGGAAATTGATAGAAAAGTAGCTGATGATAATAGTTTTATACTTGTTTTTATGGGAGATGGACAGAGTAAATATAAGATAGAGCTTACTTGGCTTAGGGATAGAAAAGACCCATACAATCTTGGAGATAATGAAATTCACATGGCTGTAAGGACAGATGATTTTGATGCTGCTTATGCTCATCACAAAGAAATGGGCTGTATTTGCTATGAAAACAAGAAAATGGGATTGTATTTTATATCTGATCCAGATGGGTATTGGACAGAAATACTTCCACTAAAGCACTAAAGCAAATAAACAGTTGTTGAAAATATATTTAAGTTGTGAATTAAACTAAGATGTTATAGACTTAAATCGTAGTACAAAATTAAATAAAATTATTACTGGGTGTGCCTTATGGCTGAGAGGAATTTTAATTCCAAACCTTAGAACCTGATGTAGTTAATTCTACCGTAGGGAAAGTATTTGTATGTTGTTTTATTATGAACATATATGTCAGCTTTCTACTAGTGGAAAGCTGATTTTTTGTTGTTTTTTTAAGTTATAGATTGAATTATACAAAATAATTAAGATTTGAAGGGAGAAATATTATGAATTATTCTACTCAAATGGATGCAGCTAAAAGAGGTATAATTACAAGAGAAATGGAAATAGTATCTAAAAAGGAAAACATGGATGTAAATAAACTCAAAGAGCTTATTGCAAGTGGACAAGTTGTAATCCCTGCAAATAAGAATCACACTTCACTTAATCCTGAGGCTGTAGGAAAAGGACTTAGGACAAAGATAAATGTGAATCTTGGAATATCGAGGGATTGTCCTGATGTAGATGTAGAACTCAAGAAGGCATCAAAGGCAATTGAAATGAAAGCAGAGGCAATAATGGATTTAAGCTCTTTTGGTAAAACTGAAGAGTTTAGGAGAAAGCTTATAAAAATGAGCAGTGCTATGATTGGAACAGTTCCTATATATGATGCAGTGGGGTTTTATGATAAAGAATTAAAGGATATAACAGAGGGTGAATTTTTAAATGTAATTGAAAAGCATGCTAAAGATGGAGTGGATTTTATGACTATTCACGCCGGAATAAATAGAGAAACTGTAGATATTTTTAAAAGGAATAAGAGAACAATGAACATAGTTTCAAGAGGAGGTTCTCTTATGTATGCTTGGATGGAACTTAATCATAAAGAAAATCCATTTTATGAGTACTATGACAAAATACTTGATATATGTGAAAAGTATGATGTAACAATAAGTCTTGGAGACGCCTGTAGGCCTGGGTGTGTTTCAGATGCAACAGATGCAGTTCAGATAAAAGAATTAATTGTACTTGGAGAACTTACAAAAAAGGCATGGAGTAAAAATGTACAGGTTATCATAGAAGGGCCTGGACATATGAATTTAAATGAAATACAGGCAAATATGATGCTGGAGAAAAAGCTGTGTTTCAATGCACCTTTTTATGTGCTTGGGCCCTTGGTTACAGATATTGCGCCAGGATATGACCATATTACAAGTGCAATAGGTGGAGCTATTGCAGCATCTTATGGAGCTGATTTTCTATGTTATGTTACTCCAGCAGAGCACTTGAGACTTCCAACTTTAGATGATATGAAAGAAGGAATAATAGCATCTAAAATAGCAGCCCATGCAGCAGATATAGCAAAAGGTGTACCTGGTGCAATTGAATGGGACAATAAAATGGCAGAGGCAAGGCAGAAGCTTGATTGGGAAAAGACATTTGAATTGTCAATAGATCCTGAGAAGGCAAGAAGATATAGAAAAGAGTCCACCCCAGAATGTAGTGACAGCTGTACTATGTGTGGAAAGATGTGTTCAGTTAGAAATATGAACAGAGTAATGAAAGGAAAAGATGTAAATATACTTAGAAAAGATGACTAGATATGTTTAAATACTCTCAATGTGGATATAATTAATAAAAAAATAGTTGGGAGGTAATTTATTTGAATAATGTCACCCTTATAGGAAGATTGACCAAAGATGCAGAGCTATTTAAAATAGAAAACAGTAAGAGGAGCATTTTGAAGTTCATACTTGCTGTAGATAAGAATTATTTAGATAAAAATGGAGAAAAGCAAACAGATTTTATTTCTGTGTCTTATTTTAGTGGAGGAGCTGAAAAGCTTCAGCAGTATTTGACTAAAGGAAGACTTTTAGGAGTAAATGGAAAAATAACTACTAAAAGTTATACAAAAGACAATGTTAGAAAATATTATACAAGTGTTGAAGCTGATACAATTCAATTTTTAGAGTACAAGAAAAAGACATTGGCATAACTAGAAATTTTTAAAAATTTAAAATTATATTTTTAATTAAGAGTAAAGGGCAGAAAATCAAATTTTCCGCCCTTTACTATGATATAATTGACACATATATGTAATTATTGATAATATAAAGTATAAGGAGTAATATTTTTAGTTGGATTCCAGAATATGCTATATATGTAAACCTAGTTAAAATGGGGGGATAAATTTGGGTAGTGAAGATAAAATATGGGTAAGTAGAAAATTTATAAACAAAATAAAAATAGGATTAAAAGATATTAGATTAAATGAAAAAAGTAAAATACTTAGAAAACAGATTTCTGAGATGATTGATATGATTGATAGAGAGCTAAGTGATTCTGATTCTTCAATTGAAGAGAAAATACTGAAGAAAATGAAAGAAACCAAAAAAACTGATCCAGATATGAATGCAAATTTATATATATTGTATCGTAATTTTAAAAGTGGACGTATAGATGAAAGCCAAGCAATAGAGCTATATAATATGTATGTTAAAATAGAGCCTTACGAAAGAACTATAGATTGAAATTTTTCTAAAGTGAATGTATAAAACCTACGATAATAAAATTGATTTGAAATAGCGTTGTATTCTCTTATAAAGATATAGATAATAGATATGTAAGAAAGGAGGATTTTATGAGATTAAATTATAATATACCTGCATTAACTATGAGTTTTGTTCAGGACAAGGCGCTTAAAAGTCAAAGTTCAAGTCTTGAAAGGATATCAAGCGGCTATAAAATAACAAGTGCTAAAGATGATCCAAGTGCATTTGTGCAAAGTGAGAACATAAGATTGCAAATTGGTGGACTTAAAGCTGCCTCTAGGAACGCTCAAGATGGTGTAAGCATGCTTCAAACTGCAGAAGGCGGAATGCAGGAGATAACAAGTATGGTTCAGAGAATAAGACAGCTTACAGTACAGGCAGGAGATGCATCACTTACAGATGAAGATAAGGCTATTATACAAAATGAAATAGATCAGATGTTAGATGGAATAAATGATGTAGCAAATAATACTGAATTTAATACATTTAAACTTCTTAAATCAAGTGGAGAAGATGGAAAAGAAAAAAGCGTTAATATACAAGTAGGTGCAAATTCAGGGGAAAGTGTAACTATAACTCAGATGGATATGACAGAGAGTTCAAGCGATAGTTTTATAAAAGGACTGTATGAGCTTAGAACAGGAGGAGAAAATAGTATACTAAAAGGGGATATAGGAAATTCTTTAGATGCAATAGATAATGCAATGAATACTATTACGTCTATAAGGAGTCAGTATGGTGCTCTTGAAAACAGATTCCAGAGTAGTTATGAAAATATTCAAGAATTAAAAGATGAAATGACTGATGCCGATAGCAGTATAAGAGATGCAGACATTTCAAAGGAAATAATGAATTATTCTACTCAAGATATAATTGTACAGGCATCTAATGCCATGATTGCACAGACTAATAAATTGCCTCAAGATATTTTGCAGATATTATCTACATATAAATAAATAAGAGGTAATTAAATGGGGCTGTCGTGTTAGCCTATTTTTTATGTTAATGCGACGGCCTTATTTAATTATATTTTTTTAAAATTAGATTATTTTGGTAAACTATTTTGCCTTAATCATAGTATAATATTATAAGAGTTAATATAACTTGCATAACTTTGAAAAAACATATTAGAATAGAAGATATTTTACATTTTATGTAGATTGTGATGCATAATTATGATAAAATATGATATATGCGGAGTGTTTTAATTAAAAATAAAATATAATTAAAATTTATATTTTGGAGAAGGAATATAATAGTAGATGTCTAATATATAAAAATATAGAAAATTCAAGTTTAGAATAATTATAGAAAGGAGAGATGACCTATAAATATACGAGAAAATGGAAGCGTAGATGAACTGATTGCAAGAGCGCTTGATGCAGCTTCAGCTAGAAGTAAAGCAATATCAAATAATATAGCAAATATAAATACAAAAGGATACAAAAGACAATATGTAACTTTTGAGGAAAATCTTAAAAAAAGCATTGATGATCTTGAACTAAAGACAAATGATAAAAGACATATAAAACTCCAAAATAATTATGGAGATATAATTACAAAAGTAGATAATTCAACAAGTATGAGAGAAGATGGAAATAATGTTGATATTGATATTGAAACAGTGAACCAAGCTGCAAATGAACTTATGTATAATTCTCTTATAACTCTTGAAAATAATAAGCTTAGTATGCTTAGCAATGTTATAAATGGAAATTAGGAGATGATTTTATGATTCAAGCTTTTAATACTATGAGAATAAGTGCTAGTGGTCTTTCAGCTGAAAGGCTTAGAATGGATACAATATCTTCAAATATGGCAAATGCTGAGACAACTCATGGTGCAGATGGTAAGCCATATAGAAGAAAAGTTGCAGTTTTTCAGGAAAATTTACGCAAAGTAATGGATAGTAATGGTACATATAAAGAAATTCCTATGGGAGTAAAGGCAATTGGAATAAAAGAGGATACTTCTCCTCTTAGAAGGGTATATGATCCATCAAATCCAGATGCAGATGCTTCAGGATATGTGACAATGCCTAATGTAAATATATTAAATGAAATGGCAGATATGATGATTGCAACTAGATCTTATGAAGCAAATGTAAGTGCTATTAATTCAGAGAAAAGTATGTTCTCAAAGGCTTTGACTATAGGAAATAGATAGGAGGATATGTTTACATATGAAAGTAAATGAATTTACACCTGATACTAGTATATTTAAAAAAATCAGTAGTGATATGTTTAAAGAAGATAGTAAAAATACAGAAGATGCGGTAGATAATGTATCTAGCTTTGGAAATATTTTAAAGGACAAGTTAAGTCAGGTAAATAGTGATCAAATAAAAGCAGATGAAAGTATAGATAAATTTATAAAAGGTGATGATGTGGACATTCATGATGTTATGCTTGATGTACAGCAGGCTAAAATGTCTTTGGAACTTGCAGTTCAAATAAGAAATAAATTTATTGATGCATATGAAGAACTAAATAGAACACAGATATAGAAGGAGAACTAGATTAATGGGCAAGCTATCGCAATTTTTTAAAAATTTATTAGAAAAATGGAAAGGACTTGGAAAAAATAAGAAGATAGCTTTTAGTATTATGGCTGTAGGAATTTTAGCGGCTCTTATATTTGGAGGAGTGACTCTTGGAAAAACTAAATATGCCGTGCTATTTTCTAATATGGATAGTACGGATGCAGCAGCTGTATATAAACAACTTCAAAGTGATAAAGTAGATGTTAAGGTGGAAGGAAATTCAATTCTTGTACCAAAGAGTCAAGTTGATAAAATTAGGATGCAAGTGCTTTCAGAGGTAGAGCTAACAAATGGAAGTAAAGGATTTGAACTTTTAGATGAGAGTAAATTTGGAGAAACAGATAATCAGTTTAATGCTAATTACCAAAGAGCGTTACAGGGAGAAATTGAAAGAACAATAAAATCTCTTCCTGAAATAGATGATGCAAGGGTACATCTTGTACTTCCAGATGATACGGAATTTGTTAAAGATACAAGTGAAGCTACTGCATCTGTAACAATTAAGCTCAAGTCAGGACAGCAATTGTCAAAGGATCAAGTAAGAGCACTTGTAGCTTTGGTATCTGGAAGTGTAAAAAATCTACCTAAAGAGAATGTAGAAGTTGTAGATAATAAGTTAAATCTTCTTTCAAAGGATTTATACGATAGTAATGGAGATGATATAAATTCAGATGATTTTGATGCTACTTCAGCTGAGAAACAGCAGGAGCTAAAAGAAAATTATGAAAATCAAATGGAGAAAAAACTCTTAAGTCTTTTGGAACCTGTATATGGGAAAGGCAATGTTAAGGCTACGGTAAATGCAGACTTAGATTTTGATGCAGTTCAGCAAGACAGCAAATCTTATGATGAAAACAATGTTGTTGTAAGTGAACATATTGTAAATAGTAGCAATACTGATGGCACTCAAAATGCAGGTAGTAGTCCTGTTGATAACAATATGAGTAATACATCACAAACTACTACAACCAATGGAAATTCTACATCTAGTGAAGTTACTAGAAATTACGATGTGCCTACAGTAAATGAAAAGACTATAAAAGCACCTGGAAGTGTGAAAAGACTAACAGCATCTATAGTTATTGATGGTGATGTGGATAATGCTACAATAACATCTGTAAGAAACCTTGCAGTGTCAGCTATAGGATATGACCCACAAAGAGGAGATACTATAAGTGTAGAATCACTTCCTTTTGATACTACAGCAGAGGATAATGCAAAAGAAGATATAGCTGCAATGGAAGAAGAAGAGCAGCAGAAAAAGACACAAAGACTTATAATAGCAGGAGCAATTGCAGCTGTAGTTGTAGTTGCAGCTATAGTTGGATTCTTACTTTGGAGAAGGAAACATGCTCCAGAAGAAGAGGATATATTTGACGAAGAAGGATTTGTAAAAGGTGTTGATGAAGGTGAAGAGGAAAATCCTACAGAGGAACCTATTAAACCTAAATTTAATCCTATGGACTTTGAAGAGGAGAATGAAGATGTTCATATTGAAAATGAAATTAAGAAATATGCCAAGGAGAAACCTGAACAGGTTGTCGATGTAATTAAGGCATGGCTGGCAGAGGATGAGAGGTGATATAAATGGCTAAAGATAAACAAACATTGACTGGAGTACAAAAAGCAGCCATACTCTTTATAACACTTGGACCAGAGGCATCTGCAGGTATAATAAAAAAGCTTCCAGAGTCTGAGATACAAAAGATAACCTATGAAATAGCAAATATAAGTTCTGTAAAAGCAGAACAGAAAAGAGATATATTAAATGAATTTATTGAAATGAATAGAGCAAAGGAC
Organism: Clostridium sp. cel8; assembly: GCF_014050525.1. Lineage (GTDB taxonomy): Bacteria > Bacillota > Clostridia > Clostridiales > Clostridiaceae > Clostridium_B. Next base: position 3,436 of record NZ_JACGAG010000006.1, on the reverse strand, counting down.
TATCTAATAGAAGGAGGTATAGAATATGCTAAAAACCTTCTATCTAAGGCACTTGGAACTCAAAGGGCAAATGAGATATTAAATAAGGTAACAGAAGCAACTCAGCAGTTTAGACCTTTTGCTATAGCAAGAAAAGCAGACGCACATCAGCTTTTAAATATAATATCGGATGAGCACCCACAGACTATAGCTCTTATATTGTGTTATTTGCAGGCAGACAAAGCAGGACAGATATTATCTGCACTTCCAGAGGATGTTCAAACTGAAGTTGCCTATAGAATAGCTACTATGAGGAATACCTCACATATGGTTGTAAAAGAGATAGAAAAAGTATTAGATGATAAGTTATCATCTGTAGTAAAATCCGATATGAAAGTAATTGGAGGAGTACAAACTATAGTTGATATATTGAATCAAGTTGATAGAACTACTGAGAAAAATATTACAGAAGGACTTGAAAAAGAGGATGCTGAACTTGCAGAACAAGTTAAAGAGTCTATGTTTGTATTTGAAGATATTGTTACTCTTGATGATGTATCTATTCAGAGAGTATTGCGTGAAGTTGATACAAAAGAACTTGCTCTTGCACTTAAAGGATGTTCAGAAGAAGTTGCAGATGCAATATTTAGGAATCAATCCAAGAGAGCTTCGGCTATGCTTAAAGAAGATATAGAATTCTTAGGACCTGTTAGACTTATGGATGTTGAAAAGTCACAGCAGAAAATTGTAAATATAATAAGGAGATTAGATGAAGCAGGAGAGATAGTTATGTCAAGAGGAGGAGAAGATGCAATCATCGTATAGTAAGATATTTAAAGGTGACAGCATAAATAAACATGGAAAAAAAGGTATATTTACAGAAGTTATAATTAAGAATAAAGAGGAAATTAAAGATAAGCCTGAGAAAAATCAACTTGTAGAAAACTATGACAACTTGGGAAAGACGATAATTGAAGATGCTAGACGAAAAAGGGACAGGATAATTTCTGAGGCTTATGAAAAGGCTGCTGATATAGCAAAGAAATCACAGGAAAAAGGTTATGAAGAGGGTTATAAAAAAGGCTATAAAAAGGGTGTAGAAGAAGGTTCAACTAAAGCCTATGAAGATGGATACAAGAAAAACTATGATAGAGCAAAAAAAGAAGAGCAAGATATGTTAAAAAAAGCAGATGATGTATTAAAAAGTGCAATTTCTGAAAAAGAAAGATATTTGGAGGAAAAGGAAGGACAGATAAAGCAGCTTATAGTAAATGCAGTTGAGAGCATACTAAGACATGAAGTAAAGGATAAAGAGAGCTTAAATAATATAGTATTTGATTCGTTAAAACAGATGAAAGGCACAAATACATTTGTGATAAAGGGTAGAAAAAAATACTGTAGTGAATTTAAAGAAAAAGTTGATATGTGGAAACAGCAGATACCTTTTAAGGGAGATATATTTATAATACCTGATGAATCTATAGAAGAGGGAAACGTAGTTATTGAGAGAAATAATGGAAAGATGGTATTTAGCATAGATACTGCATGTGAGAGAATAAGGGAAATCTTTAAAGATGAAGGTTGATATTTAATTTGAGGTGAAGTTGTGATAAGCATAGATTTTGATAAACTAAATAGAAAAATAACTGAACTAAATTATTGCTATGAGGAAGGTATTGTAAAAAAAGTAATAGGATTGACTGTGGAGGTTGAGGGAATAAAGGCATTTGTCGGTGAAGTGTGTTCCATTTACAATGAAGTAAACCACAGGATAATGTGTGAAGTTGTAGGGTTTAATGAGGAAAATGTAATTTTAATGCCTCTTGGAGAACTCATAGGTATTTCACCAGGATGTAGGGTGGTTCCAGAGAGAAAGCCATTGAGTGTGAGATGTTCTGATGATTTATTTGGAAAAGTACTTGATGGGCTTGGAAATCCAATAGATGGATCAACTATATCCTCTGGAATACCATACAAGTTAGATGCAGAACCGCCGGATCCTTTAAAGAGAAAGAGAATTACAGATGTAATTTCAACAGGAATAAGGGCAATAGATGGATTTTTAACCTGTGGTATGGGACAGAGAATTGGAATATTTGCAGGTAGTGGGGTTGGAAAAAGTACAACACTTGGAATGATTGCAAGGTATGCAGAAGCAGACGTTAATGTAATTGCTTTAATTGGAGAGAGAGGAAGAGAAGTTAAGGACTTTATAGAGAAAGATCTTGGTAAAGATGGAATGAAAAAGTCCGTTATAGTATGTGCAACCTCTGATAAGCCAGCTCTTGTAAGACTCAAAGGAGCATTTACAGCAACAGCTATTGCAGAATACTTTAGAGATAAGGGTAAAAAAGTGATACTAATGATGGACTCCGTTACAAGATTTGCAATGGCACAGAGAGAAATAGGACTTGCAATAGGTGAACCTCCTGCAACAAAGGGATACACACCATCGGTATTTGCAAAGCTGCCAAGGCTTATGGAAAGAGCTGGAATGTCTGATATAGGTTCTATTACTGCATTTTATACTGTACTTGTAGATGGAGATGACTTAAACGAGCCTATAGCAGATTCTGTAAGAAGCATATTGGATGGACATATAGTATTGTCCCGTGAACTTGCAAACAAAAACCACTATCCATCTATAGATGTACTTTCAAGTGTAAGCAGACTTATGTCAGAGATAGTTACAAAAAAGCATAGGGAAAATGCATCATTTGGAAGAGATATGCTCTCAACTTATAAAAATTCCGAGGATCTTATAAATATAGGCGCCTATGTGAAAGGAAGTAATAAAAAGATAGATATGGCAATAAAATATCATGATGAAATAGTAAATTATTTAAAACAGGGAATGGATGAAAGTTCATCTTTTAATGAAAGTGTAAATGCACTTTATAAGATGTTTAATTAAAATGGAGGAAACTAATGAAAAAATACAAATTCAGGCTTCAAAAGCTTCTTGATATGAGAATAGATAGAGAACAGGAAAGCATAATGGAATTTCAAAAAGTAAGACGGGAAAGCTTGAAGTTAGAGGAAAAGCTTGATGATCTAAATAAAAGTTATAACAAGTATAAGGATATTTCAAAGATAAATGGAGTAGCAGAACAAAAGATGGCGAGGATGTACATAAATACTCTAGTTAATAGTATAGATAAAACTAAAAAGGAACTTGTATCAAAGAAAAAGTTGTTGGAATTGAAGAGAAAAGAACTTAAAAATAGAAAGATTGAAAGAAAGACAGTAGATATCCTAAAAGAGAGAGGAAGAGCTTCATTTATAAAAGAGGAAAATAGATTGGAACAGAAGTCAAATGATGAATTTGCACTTTACGGATTTATAAGAATGAGAAGAGAAGGATACAAATAGTTGTATTATAGATATGAGCATAATTAAAAAATTAAATACAAGAAAAAGAAAATATTATAGATTGAAAAATAAAAGTTAAAAATTT
>NZ_JACGAG010000005.1 GCF_014050525.1 Clostridium sp. cel8 | reverse complement strand
ACAGCATAGAAATAAAGCACCAGAAAACTGGTGCTAATGTTAAAAGTTTTTTGGGACATTTTCAAAAACGGTTGACATCTAATTAGTTTTCCAAATTAATAACTTTATCATTTTCATGGAACACTTTTTTATAACAATAGTTTATTATATCACTTCTCTTTATAATTCCTATAAATATCTCATTATCATCTACAACAGGAACAAAATTTTGATTTATGGCAAGTGATATTAAATCCTTCATATCTGCATTTATATGAACTGGTTTATTATTCATATGTCTAGGTACATTTTTTAAATACACTTTATTAGTATTTTTAAAATTTAAATCAGGAGTATTCTTTAATTTCCATAAAAGATCTCCTTCTGTAACTGTACCTACATATTTTCCAAATTTATCTATAAGAGGGATAGCAGTGTATCTGTGAGATTCCATTCTCTCCAATATCTGTTTCATAGTTGAATCCGGACTTTCATAAACAACATCTTTTTTTGGAGTTATAAAAAATGCTATATTCATAGTGTACCATTCTCCTCATTTCCTATTTTAAATGTCATTTGTGCCTTAAAAAGTTCAAAAATAAAAAGCATATATAAATGCTATTTTAAATTTAGGGAAGCCTAGACTCCCCTAAATTAAAAGCTTGAGATTTGACATTGCATAGTATTATCTTGAGCACTCTGCCTCAACTTGAATCAATTTATTTAATACATCTTCTATATTATTTTTCACTTTATCATCTGCTTTTGTATTTCCTTCTGATATAGAGTCAACTGCAATTTTCAATCCCTTCGTAATACTGCTTATTTCTTCTAGTGTTAACAACATAAGTATGTTTTCTTTCATAATTAACAGCCCCCTTACCTAATTTAATATTTTAATAAAATATATTGATTTTTAATAAATGACAAGTGTTTTGTCTACCTCACTTGTCATCTTAGCTAATCCAATATAAATCAATATTATATTTTCAAAACATCGCTATATCTTTGCTATAAAATCATAATATTCTTCTAACATATATTTTGTGTACTTTTTTCTTCCCATAAGTCTAAATATTACGTCTGAACTCCTGTAACCTTCTTTATATAATTTATATTCTTTTAGAAGCTTTTTTAGCATACCTTTATTTATTCCAAGTAATTTTACCAATTGATCTAAAGTATAAAACTCTTTATTTAATAATTTTTCAAGATTATCTTGCATTTCAAGCTTGTACTCTAAATCAACTTTTCTATTTTTATGCGGGCCATTTTTACCTCTATGATGTTCTGAACACAGATATCTAAAATTTAGAGGAAAATCAACTCCTCCTTGGCTTCTATAAACTATATGATGTTTATCTGCTGGCTTACCACAAATTTCACATTTAAGCAATAGGTTGCCTCCTAAATTTTTTAAATTATATAGAGATATTAAAAATTCAAATTTAAAATATAAATACTTAATTTATATATATTATAACATAGGTTAAGTCTAATTTCACTTATAATTATTACATTTTTAAATCTATTACATATATTTCACATAATATTAACTATTATATAATATTATTTTAATTTTTATGTTCTTTTATATATCCTTTTCTATAAGCTGCTAAAAGTCTTTCCAAATCTTCAACCTGTTTTTTTAGTTCTCGCCCTATATCTGTATCTGCAACCATCTTTCTTTTCACAACATGTTCCAAAATTACAGTTGAGGATATAATATCATTGTCATTTTCAACTGCATCTTTAATAGATGTAAAGGGTTCATGAGAAGTAAGCAAAAATCCATAAGAATTATAAATTAGAGTATAACCAGCTATACCAGTTTGAGGTTGATATGCCTTACAGAATCCACCATCTATTACAAGTAATTTTCCATTTGCTTTAATTGGACTTTCTCCATCTTTAGTCTTTACAGGAACATGTCCATTTATAATGTGGGATTTTTCTGGAGAAAGATTAAACTCCTTAAGTATTTTTCTACAAATGGCTTCATTATCTCTATATTTATAGTATGGAATTTTCTCTTCATAGTGAGAATCTTTGTCGTCTATGAAATATCTTTCAAAAGTAGTCATCTTTTTCTTTCCAAATAGAGGTGAATTTTCTCCACACCACATATACCATAACATATCCATATTATATTGTTTTTTTCTAAGATCATTTTTTTCGAAGTATGCTTTTCTTATTATATCATCGCACTTATCTAAAAATTTACGTCCACTATATGTGGAATTGTCAATATTTATTTTTTTAAAACTTCCATCCTCATTTAAAGGTATACAACCATGATACATTAGATTAGAATTATATATTAAATACATTCCTCCCTTGTTATATAAAAATTTAATATGTTTCTGAAGTTTTTCACTATTTACAAAAGATCTAGTAAGTTTTTTTATAATATATTTTTCCCTTTCACTTAACTTATATGGGTCTTTCCAATCTACTGTTGGAAAATTCACGTCATTCATTTTAAATATTCTGTCACCTATTTTTATTTCATGGTTTTTTACATCTATTTTATCCATAAGAAGTCTATGTTCCATTTTGAATTCAGGATGCTTTTTTATTATATTTCCTTCTAATTTAAACTGTATTATTGATATTGCTTTATGCATTTTAGCAAATAAATCTAAATCATTTTTATTTATATTTTTATCTATTGTTTTAGGTATAAAACTTTTACATGGATCATCACCGTAAAATTCCATTGCAAAAGTAGCAAGAGGAAGCATATTTATTCCATATCCATCTTCAATTGTATTCAAATTTGCATATCTAAGAGATATTCTAAGAACATTTGCAACACAAGCTTCACATCCAGCAGCTGCCCCCATCCAAAGCACGTCATGATTTCCCCATTGAATATCTACAGAGTGATGCTTCATAAGTGCGTCCATTATTATTTCAGCTCCAGGCCCTCTATCATATATATCTCCTACAATATGGAGCCTATCTACTACTAAATCTTGTATTACTTTTGAAATAGCTATAATAATTTGATCAGCTCTCCCTATGTTTACTATAGTACGTATTATTTCCCTATAATATGCCTTCTTATCTATTTTATCTCCCTGCTCATGTAGCAATTCTTCTATTATATAGGCAAAATCACTAGGCAATGCCTTCCTTACTTTTGAGCGTGTATATTTTGAGCACACATTTTTACACAATTCTATAAGTTGATATAAAGTTGAATAATACCATTCATCCATATTTTGGCATTGTTTTTTAACAATCTTTAATTTTTCTTTAGGATAATATACAATTGTTGCTAGTTGTGCTTTTTCTTCTTGTGTGAGTCCATCTAAAAATACATCATCTATTTTTCTTTTAATTACTCCAGATGCATTTCTAAGAACATGCGTAAAAGATTCATATTCTCCATGTATATCACTTATAAAGTGTTCAGTAGCTTTTGGTAAATTTAATATAGCTTGAAGGTTTATAATTTCTGTACTAGCACTTGATATTGTAGGATATTCTTTAGAAAGAAGTTTCAAATATCTTAAATCTTTTTCAATAGATTCATCGTTTAAGCTATTATATAACATGATTATTTCTCCCCATATAATTAATTTTAGTATTTATTAAAATAATTATAATATATAATTCATCTATTGTATAGCAAATTTATATAATTAGTATACTATATTTGCTTTTAAAATTAGTATTCAATCAGCAAAATTATTCAAAAAAAATACCTATTGAATAATTCAATAGGCATAATCGCAATTAATATATTTAATTATAAGATTGTGGGCGGTTAACTTCTAGGATTAATCAAAACTAAAAGCTTTTCTTATTAGACTATTATACTATATTTAATTATCTGTATCAATATGTTTTCCTATTATTTTATAAGTTTTTTAAAAATAAATTAGTACAGTATAAGAATACTGTACTAATTTATTTTGGAGTATATTTTAATTATTTCACTATTTTTAAAGTTCTCATTGAATTAAACACTGCTATAAGTGCTACTCCTACATCTCCAAAAACTGCAACCCACATACTTACCATACCAAATGCAGCTAAAACAATAATTGCAAGTTTTACACCTAGTGAGAACACAATATTTTCACTTACTATAATTTTAGTCTTATTTGATATTTTCATTGCAGTAACTATTTTAGAAGGTTCATCTGTCATAATAACTATGTCTGCTGCCTCAATAGCTGCATCAGATCCTATTCCTCCCATTGCAATTCCAACATCTGCTCTTGCAAGTACTGGTGAATCATTTATTCCATCTCCAACAAAAGCTACTTTTTTGGAATTATGCTTTTTATCATATATATAATCAAGTTTTTCTAACTTGTCATTAGGTAGAAGATCTGTATACACCTCATCTAACTTTAACTTGTTTCCAACAAATTTACCTATTTTTTTATTATCTCCAGTTAGCATAACAGTTTTTTTAATTCCAGCTTCTTTAAGTTTTTCAATAGCAAACTTTGAATCCTTCTTCACCTCATCTGCTATAACAATATACCCAATGTAATTGCTATCAACTGCTACATGTACTATTGTTCCAATGCTATCTACTTTACTATAGGCTAGATTATTACTTTCCATAAAACTTCCATTACCAACTAAAATCTGTTTGCCATCTATAGTAGCCGAAATTCCTTTACCAGATATTTCTCTGTAATTTTCTATTAATTTCTTATCTATATTTTTATTATATTCTTTTACTATTGACCTTCCTATTGGATGATTTGTATAAGATTCTGCAAAAGCTGCATATCTTAAAAGTTCATCTCTTTTTAATCCATTTTTGGGCACAATGTCTGTAACTTTAAATATTCCCTTTGTAAGTGTTCCCGTTTTATCAAATACTATAGTATCTACATCATTCAAGGCCTCAAGATAATTTCCACCTTTTACTAGAATTCCATTTTTAGAAGCTGCTCCTATACCACCAAAGAATCCAAGAGGTACGGATATTACTATTGCACATGGACATGAAACTACTAAAAACTCAAGAGATCTATAAAGCCATTTTGAAAAATCATCTCCTGTTATAACAGGTAAAAATATAGCTATTACCAATGCTAATATGACTACAGCAGGAGTATAATACCTAGCAAATTTTGTAATAAACTTTTCAGTAGGCGCCTTTTTGCTGCTGGCATTTTCCACCATATCTAATATTTTAGATACAGTTGATTCACTAAAATTTTTACTCACTTTCACTTTTAAAACTGCAGATTCATTTATATATCCACTTAAAACACTATCTCCAACATTTATTTCTTTTGGAAGAGATTCTCCTGTAAGTGCAGATGTATCAGCCATAGAATTTCCCTCAATAACTTCTCCATCTAGAGGAATTTTTTCACCGGGTTTTATTAAAATAATATCTCCTATATTTACATATTCAGGTTTTATCTTTTTGAATCCTTCTTTTGTTTCTACATTGGCAAAGTCAGGTTTTATATCCATAAGACTTGCTATTGACCTTCTTGATCGGTCTACAGCTTTATCTTGAAAATGATCTCCTATTCTATAAAATAACATTACTGCAATAGATTCAGGATACTGTCCAATTGTAAAAGCTCCTATACTTGCAATTGACATTAAAAAATTTTCATCAAATACTTGTCCATTTAAAATGTTCTTAAATGCCTTGAAAAGTACATTCCAACCTATTATAAGATAACTTATTAAATACAGTGTAAATTCTGTCCAATAAGAAAATCGAAATATAATACATGCTATATAAATCAGCACTCCAAAAATCAATATAAAATTTTGTAATTTTTTATTATGAATTATAGAAGTTCCTTCTATGTGCTTTTCATCATCTTCTTTATATATAACCTGTGCGTCTGGCTCTATTTTATTAACTATATTTTTTATATCTTCTATAATATCACTAATTTCAGTTTCGTTATAAACTTGAAATTTAAGTTTTTTTGACAAAAAATCTAAGGACGCAGCTTTAATCTTAGGCATATTCTTAACTTTATCTTCTATTTTTGATGCACAATTAGAGCAATCCAATCCTTCAATAATTACAATATTTTCACTATCAATATTTGTTTTAATTTTATTTGAGCTGCTAAGCTTAACCTTACTAGAATTATACACAGTCACCCTCCTCTGTTAAATAAAATCATAAATTTTACTTTATAACATTTATAACATATGAATATATGAACATATGTTTATACTGTTATTATAGATTAATGAAATTTTATTGTCAATAGAAAAAAGACAGCTATATACCGAAAATAACTTTCAGCATATAACTGTCTTATGGCTACTCTATTCTATAGAAGATACTTCATAACCAGCTTCTTTAATAGCTGCCTCTATATCTGAATTTTTAATTTCAGATGAAGATTTTATAACTGCTGTCTTGCTGCCTAAATCAACTTTTGCACTTGAAACTCCATCTATTGCCTCTAGAGCAGTTTTAACATGATTTACGCAGTGTTGACAGCTCATTCCCTCCACATGTACGGTCTTTTTTATTTTATTTTTAAAAAACATATCTATTCTCCTCTCATTTTAATAATATTTATTTAATTGCATATTGTGCTCCTTAAATACTAGGCTTAAATTTTTTTAATCTAAGTGCATTTAAAAGTACTGAAACTGAGCTAAAGCTCATTGCAAGTGCAGCTATCATTGGATTTAAAAGTGGCCCTCCAAATATGAAAAGCACTCCCATTGCAACAGGTATTCCAAGTGTATTGTATCCAAATGCCCAAAAAAGATTTTCTTTTATATTTCTTATAGTTTTTTTACTTAGATCTATAGCAGTAACAACATCAACTAAATCACTTTTCATAAGTACTATATCAGCAGATTCAATTGCAACATCTGTTCCTGAACCTATTGCCATACCTATATCTGCCTGTGCAAGTGCAGGTGCATCGTTTATACCATCACCTACCATTGCAACTTTTTTGTTTTCATTTTGCAACTTTTTAACTTCATTAGCTTTGTCCCTTGGAAGTACTTCTGCAAGAGTTCTATCTACACCTACCTGCTTTGCTATTGCATAGGCCGTTTTTTTATTATCTCCAGTTATCATAGCAACTTCAATTCCCAATGAATGAAGTTTATCTATAGCTTTTTTACTGTTCTCTTTTACAATATCAGCTACTGCTATTATTCCAATAAGTTTGTTATCTAAAGCTACATACATAGGTGTTTTCCCAAGAGATGCAAGTTCATTTGCCTTATCTTCCATATCATTAAGAGCTACATTGTTTTCTGTCATTAATTTTTTATTTCCCAAAAGCACCTTTTTCCCTTGTATTAAAGCCTCAATACCATGACCTGAAATAGCTTTAAAAGAATCTACATTTTGAATTTCATACTTTTTATCTTTCGCTTCTTTTACAATTGCATCACCTAAAGGATGCTCAGAACCTATTTCACATGATGCTGCTAGGCTCAAAAGATAATCCTTTTCTATACCATCAGCTGTAAATATATCAGTAACTCTAGGCTTACCTTCTGTTATAGTACCTGTTTTGTCTAATACAACTGTATCTATTTTATGAGCAGACTCAAGTGCCACGCCGCTTTTTATAAGCACTCCATACTCAGCACCTTTACCTGTACCAACCATTATTGCAGTAGGTGTTGCCAATCCAAGAGCACAAGGACAGGCAATTACAAGTACTGATATAAATATTGTCACAGAAAATACAAATGATTCTCCATATAAAAACCAAGCAAGAGATGAAATAAATGCCAGACCTATAACTACTGGTACAAAATATCCTGCTATTACATCTGCAAGTTTTTCTATTGGAGCTTTTGATTCCTGTGCTTGTTCAACAAGTTTTATTATCTGTGCAAGTACAGTATCCTTTCCAACTTTAGTAGCCTTATACTTTATAAATCCATTTTTATTTATACTTGCACCAATTACTTTGCTTCCTACTGTCTTCTCTACAGGTATACTTTCACCTGTAAGCATTGACTCATCAACTGAAGTTACCCCTTCTGTAACTTCACCATCTACAGGTATTTTTTCTCCTGGTCTAACTATTACTATGTCCCCAACTTTTACCTCATCTATTGATATTTCAACTTCCTTACCATTTTTAAATACCTTAGCAGTTTTAGGAGCAAGCTCCATAAGTTTTCTTATAGCCTCTGAAGTTTTACCTTTTGCAAGGAATTCAAAATATTTTCCTAAAGTTATAAGTGTAAGTATAACTCCTGCTGACTCAAAATACATATGGTACTGAATCCCATCTAAAAATGTTTTTATAACAGAAACAAAACTGTATATAAAAGCTGCAGAAGTTCCTATAGCTATTAAAGAATCCATATTGGGACTTTTCCTAAATAGAGATTTAAAACCAACTGTAAAATATTTTCTTCCTATAATCATTACTGGAACTACAAGTAAAAGCTGTATCAATGCATAAATTCTTGCATGATCCATAGGATTTATCATATTTGGAAGTACAATTCCCATTTTGTCAGTTATCATAGGTCCCATAGCTACAATTAAAAGCGGAACTGAAAATATAGCGGAAAATATAAATCTATTCTTTAATCCTTGAATCTCCTTTTCCTTTCTTTTTGCATCGTTAGCTCCCTTTTCAGACTCTTCAAATGCCTTGTATCCTGATTTTTCTATTGACTTTTTAACATCACTAATTTTAACTTTATCAGGATCAAAATTTATTTTTAAATTTTCAGTAGCAAAATTTACATTTGCTTCACTTACACCATCAACTTTTAGTGCTGCTTTTTCCACTGCTCTTGCACATGCAGCACAAGTCATACCTTCTATTTTTAAAGTTTTATCTTGTAGCCTATCATCTTCCAATTGTATTCCTCCTAAATTAATTTTTAAATTACTAATCTAAAAGCTTTTTTAGCAAATTCATTATTTCATCTACTTTCTCTTCACCTTTATTATTCAAAAACGCATCTTTCACACAATTATCCAAGTGCTGTCTTAATATCATTAAATTCGCTCTTTTTAAAAGTGCCTGAGCTGCAACTATCTGATTTGATATATCCATACAATATCTTCCATTTTCTATCATTTTTATTATACCATCAATTTGACCCTTTGAAGTTTTTAATGATTGAATTGCCTTCTTTTTATCTTCATTTATATAGCAGTCCACAGTTACCTCCCCACCAATGTATGGTGTCTATTTTTTTAAAATATATAATTTAAACATTTCAAATGTTTAAATTAATTTTAATTATAAATGATTCTCATTTATAATTACATTATACCATTACTTTTATTAATTTCAATATGCTTTTTATTTATATATGTAAACTGGACTCTTTATATTTATATAGTTCTTTAGTATATCTATATCTTTATCATCTAATGCTATACATCCATATGTCCAATTAGATTCTGTACCACCTCCATGAATTCCTATCTCTCCACCAAGAGCTGTATGCCAAGGCGGTGTCCTTCCTTCCTCTATGGCAATTTTTATACTATTATAAGTAGTTTTATCTATAATATTCTTTTCCAATCCATTTTTAGCATCTTTTATATTAGGATAACTTATTCCAAAAAAATATTTATACTTGCTGTTTGCATTTATATAACATACATAGTAACTTCCTTCAGGGGTTTTATTATCTCCTTCTTTCTCTTTAGCCCCTTTTTCTTGTGTTCCAAGTCCAATTTTAAATCTTCCAATCAATTTATTATCTCCATACAACTCCAATACCCTTTTTGATTTATATATTTTTAGAGAAGTATTTTCGGGATGAATTTCAGGTTTATTAAAAAATATCTTACTATCTTCTTTTTGTTCACTTGAAGCTTTGGATACTCTCTGAGCCTTCATATTTTTAATATATCTTCTAATAGAAAGTCCAGAAACTAACATCATTAAAATTATTCCAAATATCAAAAATACAATAGGATACATCTCATTTTTATTTTTCATATTATCACCTATTTTTCATATTAAACCACTACAAGATCTATTCCTAAAACCTCTTCTATCCAATTTATAATTATTGATTTTGATTCATATTTATGATTTTCTTTAAAGCTTTCATCTATTTTTTTATTATAAATCTTCATATACTTATTATACTTTCTTACTTCTCTATTATATTCTATCACCATTTTATTATACTTGTCTTTATTATTTTTTGATTTATAAATATTTTTCTTCAATACTTCCATATTATTTTTTATTTCTATTATATTATTTCCCAATTCATATAATTCTCTTTCATGTTGCTTCAATTTTATTTCCATAGTTTCTACATCAGTTGATTCTAGATATGAATCTTTTGTCTGAATATCCACTAAGTCAGCAAGAAAAACAATAGAAAAAGCAACAACTATAACTATTAGTTCTGTTATAATACTTTTTATTTTTTCCATAAGTGACCTTTCTTCAATACACAAATATACTTTGGATATAATTATTATATATTTAATATATTAAAGGAAAGATTATTTTATATCACTATAATAAATTCAGTACAACAAATTTTATAAATTTCTATGGAGTTCTTCAAGAATTTCATGTAATTTATCTGCAGGTATCTGACCTGGCGCAGAAGCTTTCTCTACTGATCCAAATGTAATGTCAGACCCAAAAACTTCACCACATAGTCTACTCACAACACCAAATCCTCCCATTGACATTGTAACAACAGGAACCTTTGCATATTCTTCTTTCATTTGGCAAGTAGCTTCAAGTAAAGTAAGTACATCATGACGGCTCTTAGGCATTACTGCAACTTTGCAAATATCAGCACCTAGGCTTTGTTCCCGGCAAAGACGATTAAGTATCTCCTCTCTTTCAGGAGTTTTATAAAAGTCATGATTTGAAATTATAACTTTTGTAGAATTTTCATGTGCTATATTTATTACTTCTTTTATATAATTTTCATCATTAGATAATTCAACATCAATTATATCTAAAAGTCCTGTACCTAATATAATACGATTGAGATTTTCATAAAATTCTGTAGAAACTTCTACATTTCCACCTTCTTTTATACTTCTAAATGTAAAAATCATAGGCCTATTTTCTAATATATTTTTTATTTTATGTAATGTATTTATAACTATATCTATATTTTTTACATATTTAAAAAAATCTACTCTCCATTCTACAATATCACAATCAACATTTTTAATTAGATCTAATTCATGAATTAATTCATCTTCAGTTTCTCCTACTATAGGAACACATACTTTTGGAATTCCCTCACCTATTGTAATATTTTTCACTTTAATCAATTTTTTCTCCAATTTTTAATCCCCCAATTAGATTTATAATATCATTTACTACAGTATCTATATCTCTATTATTAACTATAAAATCGCAGTATTTTCTATAAATATCATAGCGTTCATTAAATAACCTGTTTATCTCTTCTTCATTGTTTTTTAAAAGAGGTCTTGTTTCTGTATTTATATCATTTATTATATCCTCCAAAGATCTATCTATAAAAACTATTATTCCATTTTCTTTAAGAATAGACATATTAGACTTTCTCTTTATAACTCCACCTCCAGTAGATATAATACTGCTTTTCTCTTTTGCAACTTCTTCTACAGCTTTAGACTCCAAATCTCTAAAATATTCTTCCCCCTTTTTAAATATTTCGGGTATTGTACTACTTGAACTTTTTTCAATATATTCATCTAAATCTATAAAATTCATATTAAGTCTAGATGATAGAATTTTCCCAATAGTAGTTTTACCACATCCTGGCATACCTATGAGTACTAAATTTTTTTCAAATCTCTTCATTACATTTTACTCCTTATACTTTTCAAAATTTCATCATACACATCATCTACTACTTTTATATCTATATCCATATCATGCCATATTTTCTGTGATGCAAGATTTTGAGCTATAAGCATGTACATACCATTTACAGTTTTTAAGCCAAGCTCTTTTCCCATTTTTAAAAATAGAGTATTCTCTGGATTGTATATAAGGTCAACTGCTGCATTAAACTTATTCAGAATTTCTTTCTTCACAGGACTTTTATCAACATTTGGATACATACCACAAGGAGTACAATTTATTATAATGTCTACATCTTTCAATTCATTCAATTCTTCATAGGATATTACATTAAAATCATTTCTAAAATTTTCTTTTGGATTTCTGCTAACATAGGTTATGTTTCCTACTCCATTATCTACAACATATCTTTCAACAGCTCTTGAAGCCCCTCCTGTTCCAAGTATTACTATATGTTTATTTTTTACTTCTATATTGTACTTTTCCAGAGTCATTCCAAAGCCATAATAATCCGTATTATATCCTTTTAATCTATCTTGTGAAAATTTAATAGTATTTACAGCTCCTATATTTTTAGCTTCTTTTGATACATCGTCTAAGTATTTCATAATTTCAATTTTATAGGGTATTGTTACGTTCAACCCTTTGCACTCCAATATTTTAAGTGCATTTAATGATTGCTGTAAATTGTCTTTTTTAACTTCAAATAAATTATAAGTACCGCTTAATCCTATTCTTTTCAATACAAGACTGTTTATTATAGGAGAAAAACTGTGCCCGAGCTTTTCTCCTAAAAGCCCATAAAAATTACTCATTTATAATCCTCCCTTGTTTTATAATTCATTCCAAAATTTATATAATATATTTTTAACATCTTTCGTAGAATCCACTATATGATTTGGATACCACTCTCTAGGAAATAATTTTTTATAACTTTGTGTTACAAATCTCCTGTCTATTAATAGTATAACTCCTCTGTCATTTTCTGTCCTTATAACTCTTCCTGCAGCCTGTAGTATCTTATTCATTCCAGGATACATATAAGCATACTCATATCCAAAGCTATTCTTTTTTTTAAAATGATTTTTCATTACATCTCTCTCGACACATATTCCAGGAATTCCAACGCCTACAATTATTGTTCCAATAAGTTTCTTTCCCTTTAAATCTATTCCTTCTGAAAACATTCCTCCAAGCACAGCAAAGGCAACAAATACATCTTTTATATTTTCTTTAAAATTAGACATAAACTCTTGTTTTTCTTCCTCATCCATACCTAATTTTTGAATAGTAGTTCTTACATTAGGATAAAGCTTTGTAAATATCTCATATACTTTATTCATATACTGATAAGACGGGAAAAACACTATATAGTTTCCTTTTTTACAATTCACAACTTCATTTATGTACTTTATAATAGGTATAATACTTTTCTCTCTATCTTTATAAATTGTACTAATATTTCTTGCTATTAAAAGTTCCCTGTTTTTACTTTCAAAAGGTGATTGCATTGTTATATTATAATCTTCTTTGCTTCCACCAAGTACTTCCTTATAATATTTCATTGGAGATAAGGTAGCTGAAAATAATATAGATGCTTTAGCTCTCTTCATACTTTTATCTAAAAGATGAGATGAATCAAGACACAATATTTTTATCTTAATATCTTTTTCTATATTTTCAATATAAGTTACAAAGTTTTCATCATAAAATTCAGCTATTTTTATAAATGAATTAATTTTGAAGTATAAATCAACTACATCTTCATAATCTTTATGGCTATTATTTTTAATTATCCATTCCTCTAAATTAAGAGAAAGACTTCTCATCATTCCACATAATTTTATAAATTTTTCTTTTCTAACACATATATTTCCCTTTGAATAGATTAAGTCTTCACTAGGTACATTAGAAAAACTATTTTTAAATTCTCTTTTCAATTTAAGCATATAAGTATTTATCTTATTTAAATTTTTCAACAATTTTTTATCCTGATTAAAACAGCTTTTCACATTTAAAAAGTCTTTTTTATATATTTCAGCTGAAAACATATCTCTAGACCTATCTACAAGATTATGAGCTTCATCAATGAGAAATACATAGTCTTTTGCTCCTTCATCGAAAAATCTTCTAAGATAGACAAGTGGATCAAAAGCATAATTATAATCGCAAATTACTAAATCACAAATCAATGCAATATCAAGAGAAAATTCAAATGGACATACTTTAAACTCATGTGAATATTTCAAGATTATATCTCTTGTAATAAAATCATTATCATTTATTATACTAAATATTGCTTCATTTACTCTATCAGAATGACCTTTTGCAAATTCACATTCTTCTGGATTACAATTAACATTTTCTTTAAAACACAATTTTTCTTTTGCAGTTAATACCATAACCTTTAATCTAAGTCCTAACCTTAACATGGTTTTTATAGTATCTTCAGCAGCAGATGATGTTATTGTTTTCGCAGTTAAATAAAATATTTTTGAAGTTAGACCCTGACTAATTGCCTTAAGTGACGGAAATATTGTGGATATTGTCTTTCCTATACCTGTTGGTGCCTGTATAAATAATCTTTTCCCATTTCTTATTGTATTATATACTGCAACAGCTATATTTCTCTGACCTTTTCTATAATTTTTAAATGGAAATTTCATATTCTTAATTGAAAGATTTCTCTTTACATACCACTCCACTTTAAATTTAACCCATTTATAGTATTTTTTCAGCACATCCATAAATATTTTTTCAAGATCTTCAAGTTCAAATTCTCTTTTTATAAATTTAGTACTGTGATCATTTATATTGTAATAGGTCAACTGAATAATTATATATTTTAAATTATTCTCCATCGCATATATATATCCATAACATTCAGCTTGCTTAAAATGGAGCGGATTATAATTTTCAGAAATAAATTCAAGAGGAACTGCAACTGTTTTTATTTCATCTATTATGGTAAAATTTTTCTTTGTAATTACACCATCTATTCTTCCATCTATAACAAATTTAAATTCTTTATACTCAATTTCATAATTTAAAAATACCTCAGATTCGTATTTTTCTATATCTTTTTTCTTCTCAGCTTGTAACTTGTACTGCCTTTGAAGCTTTTGATGTACTTTTGTACCTTCAACTGCTCTAACACTACTTTTAAATTTATTATTTAAGTCTCCGCTTCTCAATATAAATTCAATGAGCTTGCGTACAGATAATTTTACTTCAACCTTATCGCAATTCACAATATCAACTCTTTCAAAGTTGTAATAATATATTATTTTACTATACCCTTCACATAAATTCTAACATTTTTATAATTTTTCGCCGATAGAATCCTTTCTTTTACACTATTGTACTATAAAAATTTATATTTATTAAATTAAATGAAATCTAATTACAAATATAGTATAATTAAATTAATAATTACAAGGTAAATTTTTCTTTAAAACATTCGATAAAAAATATGTAATTATTTATAGTTTATAATTGTATTTTATTAGGATATATTAGGAGGTAAAGCATGAATAAATCTAAAAAATTAGTGTTTTCTTTTTTCATATCGGCATCCTTAATGGCTGCAGATCCTCTTATATACAAAAATAATGTCCATGCTTCTGGATTTACACCGAATATTGGCAGTGCTGCATATACAAGCACTGGAAATATATTTGCAAGATGTGGTTACTCAGGTGAGTGCACCTGGTTTACATATGGAAGAGTTATTGAAAAATTAGGAATTTCCCTTCCATCCGAATTTTATGGAAATGCTATAGACTGGTGGTATGCAAATGCTAGAGATTCTATATATTCATACGGAAGTGAACCTAGAGCAAACTCAATTGCAGTCTGGAGTGGAGGATCAAAAGGCTATGGTCATGTAGGATTTGTAGAAGATGTATCTGGTGATATTGTATATCTAAATGAAGGTAACTTTAATATCAGAGGATCCTATGATGGAAGCGTAAAAAAATTGACAAAATCACAAATGCAAGATAGAGGAAATCTATTTCTGAAGGGATACATATATTTAGAATCACCAGTTCCAAAGCAATCACAACCTAATACTGTATCTACTAGTACACAAGTAACTAGCACAAGTATAAAAACTGGAATTGTTAATGTATCAACTTCATTAAACGTAAGAAATGGTGCTAACATTTCTTCTAATATAATTGGAAGTTTAAAAAATGGCCAATCAGTTAATATAGTAGGTGTTTCTGGAAATTGGTATAAAATAAAATATAACTCAACTTATGGATATGTAAGTTCAAATTATATAAAAACAGGTAACCTTCTTAGTTCTTCAACTGCAAAAGCTATTAATACATCTGTATCAAATACATCTAAAAAAGGATTTGTTAAATTAAAGAATAAATTTTCTGCTTTAAATTTAAGAAATGTTCCAAATGGCAATATAATAGGTATCCTTTCAAATGGAACAGCAGTAGATATACTAGGTACAAGCAATGGATGGTACAAAGTTAATGTAGGTGGAAAAATTGGATATGTTTTTGCAAGCTACATATCTACTTCTACACAAACTACATCATCAACTACTGTATCGCCTAAAAGTTCATCAAAATATGGAATCGTAACCTTAAAGAATCCTTCATCTGCTTTGAATTTACGTCTAAGTCCATGGACAGGTCGTGTAATTGCATCTCTAGCAAATGGCACTAAAGTTTCAATCATAGGAACTAGCGGCCTCTGGTATAAAGTCAATGTAGGTGGACAAGTTGGATATGTTCATTCCAGCTATATAAATTTATAGTTTTAATTATAAATAATACTTAATTTCAATTTCTATATAGATTATTTTATTTAATAAATAATCCTATAGATTGACATATTTATAATGTCTATTCTATAGGATTATTTTTGTATTATTATGCATTTATTTTACGCTTCATTTTTAAAGCCAATTTATCTAAAAGCTCACTTTTATTAAATCCATCCTTTGGAAATGTAACAGATGAACTCACAAGTTCATACTCCGTGTGTTTTGAATCTTCATTTCTTACACTATTGTATATATGATTCATCTGACTTATTTTGTATTTTGATAAATTTTCACTACAATTAGGAATAACAGATATAAAAGCAGATATTCCATATTTTTCAAATAAATCTGGAACCTTAAAAATCTTTTTGATATTTTCATAAACTACATCCAAGAAAACAAGATAGCTATCATTAACCTCTATCTTCTCATCGGTTTTTTTTGCATTTACCTTTATAATACTAGACATTATAATTGATAACTCAGTATTTTTCTGTCTTGATTTTTCTATTTGTTTATTAATATACTCTTCAAAGTTCAAATATTTTATTTCTCCGCTAATATTTTCATCCTTATATAGTTTAATAAGCTTTTTTACTCTTTCAATAAACATCTTAGTATTAAATGGTTTTAAAATATATTCAGATGTCCCTTCCTTTATACACTTTATAAATGCATCTCTCGTATTAAGTTTTGTAAGAACCATTACAGGTATATTGAATTCTTTAGCTTTAACTTTTTTTAGTATTTCAAATCCATCTTCATTACTAAGTCCAACTTCTAATATTATGAGTACAATATCATTCATATTATCAGAAAGTTTATTGAAAAAATCAAATGAATTACTAGATTCACAGACTTCCAATCCCATATCTTCTATGGTGTCTTTAACTCTATACCTCATATATGCCATATCATCCAATATTATAACTTTATTCATATCAATTCATCCTATTTTATAAATTTTTATAGATTTTTACATCATCCAATTATTTATCGGACATTTATTAGGCTTTTTAATATATTTTTAATAAAAATTATTATTTCAAAAAAATTACAACATGCCACCATCTACTGTCAAAACCTGACCTGTTATATATTTAGAAGATTCACTACATAAGAAAGTTACCACTTTACTTATTTCATCTGCTTGTGCAAATCTTCCTAATGGTATTTCATTTATCAAAGCATCTTTTTCCTCTTTTGTAAGCCATTTATTCATTTTAGTATCAATAACCCCTGGTGCTACTGCGTTTATCCTTATATTTGAAGGTGCCATTTCCTTTGCAATGGCTTTTGTAAATGAATTAACTGCACCTTTAACTGAAGAATAAACTGCCTCGCAGGATGCTCCTACATTTCCCCACATAGAAGATATATTTACTATATTTCCTGACTTTTTTTCAGCCATATATTTTAGCGAACAATGAGTACAATTAAGCACTCCTTTAAGATCAACATCTATTATTCTATTCCACTCTTCTTCTTTCATATCCATAAAAAGACCTATTTCTGAAATTCCTGCATTATTCACTAATATGTCGATTTTCCCCATATTTTTCACTGCACTATCTATTAACTTTTTTGCTTCTTCATATATGCTTACGTCACCGGAAACTATAATTCCTGTGGAGCCACATTTTCTTACTTCAAGTAATGTTTCCTCTGCTCCAATTTTATTATTTTTATAATTTATAACTACATTTGCACCACACTTTGCCAAATCAAGTGCTATAGCTTTACCTATACCACTAGATGCACCAGTGACAACTGCTATTTTTCCTCCCAAATCTTCCAATCCAACTATACACTCCTTATCTTCAATATCTCACAGATGAGTATTTTTACATTTTATATTATACACTATATACTAAATTATTGTTAATCTATATGAATTCTTAGATATTGCGCAAATTACTTTTCATATCAAATACATTATATCCAATAAATAGGTTCTAATTTGATTGCATATTATATTTTATTGTGATATAATTAAATTATATTAAAAAATAATAGTTATTTAAGAATATAATTTATTTGGAGGGATTTAAGTGGAATTAAAATTTCAAGGAAAACCTGTAAAATTATGTGGAAATACTGTAAAAGTAGGTGATACTGCACCTGACTTTACCGTAATAGATAACAATCTTAATCCAATATCTCTTAAAGATACTAAGGGAGTAAGAATTTTTTTAACAGTTCCTTCTTTAGATACACCTGTATGTGATACAGAAACTAGAACATTTAACGAAAAAACTTCTGAAATACCAGGAGTTACAGTCTATACAATATCTATGGATCTCCCTTTTGCACAAAGTAGATGGTGTGCAGCAAAAGGAGTTAAAAATGTAGTTACAGCATCTGATTATAAAGACAGAAGCTTTGGAAAAAATTTTGGAACTTATATAACAGATCTTGGACTTCTTGCAAGAACTGCTTTTGTAGTTGACAGTAATAACAAAGTTACATATGCAAACTATCTTCCTGAAGTTACTGACTATCCAAATTATGATGAAATTTTGGAAGCTGCAAAACAAGCAAAATAAATGTTAGATAAAAGCTTACAGTATATTTTCTGTAAGTTTTTTTATTTGATTTAAGCACAACTATGTGCTATAATTCTTTTATAATTTATCTAAATATCGCTAAATATCGGATGAAGATAATTGAATTTTAATAGACTATTATCTGACGAACCTCTGGAGAGACTCTATTGAGCGCCGAAGGGGAAAGCTATATAAAATTAATAGCGAAACTCTCAGGTAAAAGGACAGAGATTTTGTATAATATGTAAAATATATATTTTACACTAAAGTTAATTTCTCAGAGGCTATTTTTCTAGCCTCTTTTAATTTTATAAATTTATAAAATTAAAGACAAAATATTAATATAATGAGGAGATGTAAAAATGAAGGCAATAATAACCGTATTAGGTAAGGATAAAGTTGGAATAATTCACCAAGTAACGTCTGTACTTTCAAAAAACAACATAAATATTCTAGACATAAATCAAACACTTATAAATGGTTATTTTACAATGGTAATGTTAGTAGATATATCAAAAATGAAAGTTGATTTCAATTTACTAAAAAACATACTTAAAGATATGGCGAATAAAATACACGTTTCAATTAAAATTCAAAGAGAAGATATATTTACTTCAATGCATGAGATTTAATATATTTTTCACTGTTAAAAATATAGGAGGAGCTCCAATGATTAATTTTAAAAATATAATGGAAACAATAAATATGATAGAAAAAGAAAATCTTGATATAAGGACAATTACAATGGGTATATCACTTCTTGACTGCATAGATAGTGATAGTCAAAAATGCCGTAATAAAATATATGATAAAATAACTAAGCAGGCAGAACATCTTGTAAAAGTAGCCAATGACATAGAAACAGAATATGGAATACCTATAATACATAAAAGAGTATCTGTTACCCCTATATCATTAATAGCTCAAGCTACTTCAGATTTAAGCTATGTAGAATTTGCAAAAGTACTGGATAAAGCTACAAAAACTCTTGGAATTGACTTTATAGGTGGATTTTCAGCTCTTGTACACAAAGGTTATACAAAAGGCGACAGAATACTAATAGACTCAATTCCTGAAGCTCTATCTGTAACAGAAAAAGTATGTTCTTCTGTTAATGTTGGAAGCACACGATCCGGTATAAATATGGATGCAGTAAAGCACATGGGAGAAATAGTTAAAAAGACTGCTTATCTATCTAGAGATAATGAGAGTATAGGATGTGCAAAGCTTGTAGTATTTGCAAATGCAGTTGAAGATAATCCTTTCATGGCAGGTGCCTTCCATGGAGTAGGAGAAGCAGAAAGTATTATAAATGTTGGAGTAAGTGGACCTGGTGTTGTAAAATGTGCCTTAGAAGAAGTTCGTGGTGAAGATTTTAATACAGTTGCCGAAACAATAAAAAAGACTGCTTTTAAAATAACAAGAATGGGGCAACTAGTAGCTTGTGAAGCTTCAAAAAGATTAAATGTTCCTTTTGGAATAGTTGATCTATCTCTTGCTCCTACTCCTGCTGTAGGTGACAGCGTTGCTAGAGTCTTAGAAGAAATAGGAATTGAAAGCTGTGGATGTCCAGGAACCACTGCAGCTCTTGCAATGTTAAATGATGCTGTAAAAAAAGGCGGTATAATGGCAGCATCCCAAGTTGGAGGGTTAAGCGGAGCATTTATACCTGTAAGTGAAGATGAAGGCATGATAAATGCAGTAAATGTAGGTTCTCTAAATATTGAAAAATTGGAGGCAATGACTTGTGTATGTTCAGTAGGTCTTGATATGATAGGTATACCTGGAGATACACCAGCATCTACCATATCTGGAATAATTGCAGATGAAGCAGCTATTGGAATGGTAAATAACAAAACAACTGCTGTAAGGGTAATTCCTGTATACGGTAAAAAAGTAGGCGATAAAGTAAATTTTGGAGGTCTTCTTGGCATGGCACCTATAATGCCTATAAGCAAATTTTCAAGTGAAACTTTTATAGACAGAGGCGGAAGGATTCCTGCTCCAATTCATAGTTTTAAAAATTAGTAATTTATTTTATATAATTGATATATTAGCAAAATATTGCAGAGAATTTATACATTTCTCTGCTTTTTAATATAAATTTTTATATAAATAAAATACAAATAAAAATCAGTGGATTTTTAAGTTATTTTTGTTAAAAATCTATTTAGTAATTCAAAAATCAAACGATAATATGTATAGATGTTATATATTGCTAATTTAATTAATAATACGAGGTGAGCAATATGCAATTAAGTACAAAACTGGTGCCAATAAATGAATTAAAACCAGGGATGATATTAGCAAATGACGTGATTATTGAAAATAAAGAACTTTTAACTAAAGACATACCAGTTACAGAGTCAATTATCAAAAATTTAAAGGAAAATTATATTATAGATAAAGTAGAAATATATCTAGAAGATGACTCTAAGGAACCATTCATATTAAAAAATAAAACAATAAGCACTGTACAAGCTACATTTGATAAATTTTCTTCAAATTTGAAAGAAATATTCAACAAAATATCAAACCTTAAAGTTCCTGAAATTAAAGAAATAAGAACTTTTTCCGAAAAAATACAACTAGAATTTGACTCTACAGGTGCTGTTATTAAAAATATAGTTTTTTATGGAAGTGGTAATGACAATATCTATAGGCACAGTATAAACGTAGCAGCAATGAGTTTTATACTTGGAAAGTGGTTAAATCTGAGTAATACAGACTTAAATTTACTTACATATTCTGCTATACTTCATGATTTTGGAAAAACGAAAATACCTGCTTCTATAGTTCAAGATGAACAAAACCTTAGTGAAGAAGAATTTAAAATTTTTAAAACTCATCCTGTTATAGGGTATAACTTTGTCAAAAAAATTCCTTATATCAACAAGTCTATATTCTATGGAGTGTTGATGCATCATGAAAAAATGGATGGTTCTGGATACCCTCTTGGAATTACTGGAGATAAAATTCATAAATTTGCAAAAATAATAGCTATTGCAGATTTATTTGATGAAGTAAATTCAAATAAATACTCCCAAAATATAAGTGGTCCTTTTGAAGCTTTAAAAGTTATTCAAGAACAAAGCCTTGGAAAGCTAGATTGTGAATATTGTAATACATTTTTAAATCATGTAATAAATTATTTTATTGGCGAAAATGTTTTACTAAATAATAAAAAATCATGCAAAGTGATCCAAATAAACATCAATAATTTAACACAACCTCTGCTTTTAGATGAAGATGGATTCTTAGATTTAAAAAAAGAAAAAGATTTATATGTTGAAAAACTTGTTATATGATATGATAAATAATAATATGTAGTAAAAATAATTATGACAAAGAATGTAAACACCTATTCATCTTCATTCTTTGTCATTTTTAACTATAAATTAAAAAATAAATTATATTATATCATCTTTGCTATTAAAAACATGGTTTTCATGCCAAGTGCTGTGAATTTTTCTTCATATTCTGTAACTACATTTTCAGTAAAATCACTATTATGTAAATCATATGTCAAATATTCTATACTGAAATTACTTTCTTTAAAATATTCTTGTGAATCTTCAAAGAGTTCAACATCATCAGTTTTAAACCATATTTCACTTTTAGGCTTTAAAAATTTCTTATACATTGCTAAAAATCTAGTGTGAGTAAGTCTTCTTTTATTATGCCTCTTTTTAGGCCATGGATTACAAAAGTTTATGTATATTTTACTTATTTCATTCTCTTCAAATATGTCTTCAATACCTGCTATATTCATAGGTATTATTCTTACATTTTCCAACTCCATCTCCTTGATTTTTCTAAGTGTGTAAACAAGAACCTCATCTTTTAAATCAATTCCTATATAATTCTTGTCTTTATTATTTTTAGCCTGAGAGCACAAAAATCTTCCTCTTCCACATCCAAGTTCAAGATATATTGGATTTTCATTTTTAAATTCTTCCTTCCACTTTCCTTTATATTCTCCAGCATTTATTTTAACTAAATTACTAGCTTCCATTTCAGGTCTAGCCCACCATTTTTTTCTAAGCCTCATATCGATTCTCCTCTAAATTAAAGTTTTATGTAAACGAGCTTTAAAAATAGCTATTTCACTAACCTATTAGTGAAGTAGCTATTTTTATAAACTTGCTGTATATAAGTCCTGATGGTATTCCAACTATATAATATGCAACTGGCGTTGCTACAAATACTATAAGTATTATAAGTTGGTATCTATAAAGCTTATCTGATATATTATAATATGTTGATGGAAATAAATCTCTAAGTATATGAAATCCATCTAATCCCGGTATTGGTATTAAATTAAATACAAAAAGCATACAATTTATACTTACCACTTGTAAAAGCATTTTTATAATTATATTGACAATTGTATATAAAATTAAATTATTTCCAATTGTAAACTTATAAAAAAATACAGTAATAAATGTAAATATAAACGCCACTATTAAATTTGCCATAGGTCCTGCAATTGACACCTTTAAGTCATCTTTGTATCCATTCCTATATGCACTAGGATTTGTTTCCACTGGCTTTGCCCATCCAAAGCCAACTAAGAGTATCATTATAAATCCAACTATATCTATGTGTACAAGTGGATTTAATGTAAGCCTTCCTTGAAACTTTGGTGTCTTATCACCTAATCTATCTGCAACAAAGGCATGGGCATACTCGTGAATCGTAAGTCCTATAAGTATTCCTGGTATAACAAGCACTTTGCTTAATATCACTGTATTCAAGTAATCACTTCTTTCATTTTAAATATTTTATTTCACTGTATGCCTTAGACAATACATATACTAGTTTATCAGAGTTTTTAATAATTTTCCATCACTTACAGATGCTATTTCTCCTTCGTTGATTTGAATAAATTTCCCCTGATATATATATTCCTTTCCATTTAAAACATCTCTAACTATACCCTTTAAATTATCATTTACATATATTCGTCCAGAGTTAGATATGTATATATCACTTTTGTCAACATATTCACCAATATCTACCTTTTCATAACTAGATGTATCTTTATCTATACTTCCATAATATATACTCCTTATTTTCTCATTTTCCAAATCTCCAACATATATATTATCTTCACTATCAACGCCTATCCAGGCAAGATTTTCAACTCCATCTATGTAAAGTGGTCTATCTTCTCCTGATATATAAATCTTATTATATACTTTATCTTCATATATGAGTTTATCTTTTAAAGATAGTATACCAATATCACCTACCATATAGGAATTTGTGCTTATTCTTTGAATTTCACTCATTATATTAAGTCTATAAATAGTTGTTCTATTTCCTTTATCCTGCATTTTTATATATGCAACATTTGTAAGAGGTGACTCTTCAATATCTTTAATTTCAGTCCCTTCACTAAAATCTGAAAGTTCTTTGATGTCCTCTTTTATATTTTTATCAACATCAAAGTATTTTAATTTAAAATTAGCTCTATTGTTAGATATTTCTTTCTCAGCTATAAGCATTCTATCTCTATCAGGAAGCCATTTGTAAAAAGAAAGCTTAGCTCCATTATCAAAACTTATTTTCTCTATATCTCCAGTTTTTGTATCTACTACTTTAAGGAAACCATCATAATAATATGCAACATACATACCATCAAAAGACAACTTTATATTTTCAGCATCATCTGGTATATTAATATCAACATCTTCCTCTTCTGGAACTTCCTCAACTACTTTCTCTGTTTTTATATTAGTACTAGAAGATAAAAAATAATTATTAACATAATACATTCCCAAAAACTGTACTACAAGAGATATAAGTGCCCAAACTATAATTGTTTTAAAAATTTTCATGTAACACTCTCCTTTTGGCTATCTTTTGACTATTGGGCAACATAAATAGCAGATGGTACCGATCTTTCTCCTAAAGGATCACATGGATTGTTGATTACTTTCCCTTTATAATACATGGTAGATGATGATCCTCCATCTAAATTTGTGGCGTTTACAGCACCGTATTTTATCATTATATTTTGCACATCTCTAAGTGAAGCTCCTACACTTGTTGTCTGTCTACCATCTATAACAAGCATTAATATTGCTCCATCTTTTCTTTGTCCTATAGCTGTTCTAGGAGCTATACCCCAATTTCCATCACCAGATTTTATTGTTCCTTCTCCAT
The DNA here is from genome assembly GCF_014050525.1 of Clostridium sp. cel8. Lineage (GTDB taxonomy): Bacteria > Bacillota > Clostridia > Clostridiales > Clostridiaceae > Clostridium_B. The sequence continues at coordinate 132,433 of NZ_JACGAG010000005.1, read as the reverse complement.
TTATAACTAATGCAGGTCCAAAAGATATAGCTTCTGTAACGTCAAGCTCTTTTAATTCATTTAAAGAATGATAGCCTACAAGCAATTGTCCTTCTTTTGTTATTGCCATTACTTGTTGCTTTTTATTATTATCCTTTTCATCATTGTGTAGAATTTTTCCATTACTCATAAGTAATCCTACCGGCTCGCCTCCTGTGCCTGTCCATTCACTATCCTTAGATGAACTATCTGTAAATCCACCACCATTTATTGCCGCTACAGCATTATTATCCTTTGCTATATTACTTGTTAGTTCCCCTGCTACCCCTAACTTTTTACTGTATCCTACCTTAACTCTTGTAGGATCATGAACTATAAGCATATATCCTTTAAACTTAGTCCCGTCACTTATATCTTCTCTTTCTATGCTGTCATCATGATTATTAGCAAAACTAGATAGACTATTCACATTTTGTTGTCTTGTACTATCTATTTCACTTTTACCAAGTATTTCTTTTATTTCAGAATCAGATAAAAATGCCTTTGCAATATATTGATGTTTTAAAGTTGTCATTGCTGCACCAACTACTGTTCTTTTAACATTTTCAAATGGTCCTCGAAATACAATAAAAGGAGCTGTAATTGCAGTAAATACGAATTCAAAGGCAAAAAACATTAATATATTTCTCAATATGTGTTTCTTACTTTTACCTTTTGGTCCCTTTTTTTTCATTATTATTTTTCCTTTCTACAATTATATCTTTCAATATTGTACAATAAATATCTCATTTTTTAAATAGAGATATTAATAAATTAAATAAAAATTCAATAAATAATAAGTTTTTAAAAAAAGTATTATTAATATATTGCCCTAAATCATTAAATTTTAAAAATATAAGAGCTCCTGATAAATTAATCGGGAGCTTTTTTTCTACAATTTCAAAAGTTTAATCACAAATTTATATAAAATAGTGCCTATAATTGCTTTGAAGCCTCATATGCAAGTGGGGATCTCTCACATTCATTGTGTTTTAAAGTAATTTGATAACAAAGCTTACTTCCTTTCATCTTTTCAGATGCATAGCTAAGTCCATTTGATCTAGAATCTAAAAATGGCTGATCTATTTGCTCAGGATCTCCTTCAAGTACAAGTTTTGTTCCAATGCCTACACGAGTTATAATAGCTTTTACCTGCTTTGGTGTAAGATTTTGAGCTTCGTCTATTATGAGCCAATTTTTTACTATAGAACGACCTCTTAAATATCCTACAGCTTCAGTAACTATTATACGCCTATCAAACAATTCTTTTATTTTATCTGCCAGTTCCTTTTCATTTTTATATCTTTCCTTTTCATCAGAATCAACTAGTATTTCCAAATTGTCAAGTATAGGTCTCATAAATGGAGATATTTTTTCCTGTTCTGTTCCTGGCAAAAATCCAATGTCATCATCCATAGTTATATTTGGCCTACAAACTAATATTCTTCTATAGTTACTCTTATTATCTTCTAATATGCTATGAAGTCCTGCAGCAAGTGAAAATAAAGTTTTTGCCGTACCTGCAGGTCCCTTAATTATTACAAGTGGAGCTGAATTAGCATCTGTAAGAAGAGCTTCAAGCATAAACTTTTGCCCTACATTTTTAGGAGTTATTCCTATTATGCTATTTTCTTTAAAATTAAGCTCTACAATCTTTTCCCCATCAAATCTAGCAAGTGCAGTTTGTTTTAAATTATCCATACAATGTAATATAATAAATTCATTTGTATACAAAGTAGGTATTTCATAGCCATTTTTTGATTCTGAATAAAATTTCACATCTTTCATATCTATAAATCCATTCTTATAAAACTTAGACATATCACTTTCAGATATATATAGGTCAGTTCTTCCAGTATACTGACTTTCATCTTCAGGTACTATTTTTTCGTAGAAATCCTCCACATTTATTTCAACAGTATCAGCTTTAATTCTTTCAAATATATCCTTTGTTATTAGGCAAACATTCTCTCCTTGCTCTTTGAGTCCCATGCATACTTGAATTATCCTATTGTCTGGCTTATTTTTATCCCAAGATGGTGGTATTTTGGTATCATAGTGATTCATCTCTACTCTTAGTTTACCTCCACCTGGAAGTTCTACTCCTTTACTTAGCTTTCCAATTTTTCTGAAATCATCTATAAGTCTTGCTGCATGCCTTGCATTTACGCCTAGATCATCTTTATGTTTTTTAAATTTATCTAGCTCTTCAAATACCACTTCAGGTATAACTACATCAGAGTCACCAAAAGACAATATTGCTCCAGGCGAATATAAAATAACATTTGTATCCAAAACATAGGTTTTTTTCAAGTCCATCCCCCCCCTTAATACTATTATATGAAATTATTATTAAAAAATAAATAAAATGAGAAAATGTATTAAATTATATCTATATATGACTTTACATATAATTTATTATGCCATAATATATATATTAATATGAAATTTAGAGAGGAGAATAACTATGGAAATTAAGATATGGGATAATGAACATAATTTTACTTATGATAGCAAAACTAAGGATGCAAACATAGTACAAACTAAAAACACTAAAAATTACTGCAGAATTTGGTCAATTCATAAATTTATAAATCCAACTACTAAAAATATAAAATATATTCTAGAAAGTGAAGAAAATGTTCCTATGTATGGTGATACTACAATACATAGATTAGCTGAATTTAAGGTAAAAAATGATGAAGTAGATCTAGATACAGTATATGTAGAGGAATCTCTTAAAGTAGATATTAATAATAACTAATAGAACTAATTTTAAATTTTTACTTAAAAAAACTAGAACACTTAATTTGTTCTAGTTTTTTTATATTTTAAATGATTCTATGAATTTCTATCATTTTTTCCAATGTGCAGTAGAAAATATACAAAAATAATAGGCATAACTACAGATACAATTCCCATTATCATACGCAAGTATCTTTCAATATTTTCATACATTTTAACCATCTTCCTCTATTTTCTCATTATATAATTAATTTTGCACATTACTATTCTTTTTATACCTGTAGTCATTTTATCCTACTTACTTTAAAATTATTTTAAACTATCATAAATAGCCTGGAGGTTATATCTCATACTCTCAATATAATTTTTATTGTCTTCCTTACTTTCCATAGTATATATTTTTTGCACTTTAGCTCCTACCTCTTTTGCAAGAGTGTTAGACACCTTTGGGCTAATCATACTTTCTACAAATATTGTTTTAATTTTATTTTCTTTACAATATTCTACTAAGCTTTCTAATTTCTTAGGAGATGGTTCTCCTTCTGCAAAAACATCTTCTACACTATTTTGTTTTAATCCATAATCCCTGCATAAATATGCAAAAGCTGCATGTCCTGTTACAAAATTCTTATTTTTTACTGAATTAAATTTTTCACTATACTCATTATAAAGATCATCAATCTGTTTTGAAAAATCAGTGTAATTTTTTTCATAAAACGTCTTATTAGAAGGATCTGCTTTTATTAAGGCATCTTTTATATTTTTTATTTGAACTTTTGCTTCTTTTAATCCTAACCACACATGAGGATCATATTGTCCATGTTCCTTTATTTCACCTGAATCAGTATTTTTAATTGCATTAGTCCCATCCGATGTATTTACTACAATCAAATTTTTATTATCTACAGAATCCAATACTTTATCTTTCCAAGATTCCATTCCAAGTCCATTGTATATAAATATATCTGCATTACTAAGTATCTTAAGATCCTTTACTGTTGGTTCAAAGTCATGTGGTTCTGTACCATTAGGTATAATTGTTGTAATATTTATCTTATCTTTTCCAATAGCTGAAGCAAATTCCCTCATAACATTAAATGATACAACTACATCTAATTTAGATTTACTTTTATTATCTGTAGCTGTTTTTTTATTATTGCATCCTGAAAACATAAACATAATACAACTAAATATTATAATTACAGAAAATAACTTATTTTTTTTTAACATTTTACTTCCTCCCCATTGATATGTAAATGCAACTTAATTGCATTTACATATATAATACCTTATGGAGAAATATCTGTCAAAGAGCTTTTTTTACAATTAATATTAATTATTCGTAATTTACAATACTAATTTTATTAATATCTAAAGATACTCTTAACTTATTTTTTTAAATTTCTAAAATAATTTTTTCCTTATAATTTCAGGTATATTTACATATTCTAATTCATAATAATAATTTACTCCTAATTTAAATAATTTAATTATTACACCTGAAACAGTTAATTTATCCTTATTTTTAAAATTTATATTTACATTAAAAACATTTTTATTAAATGAACTATTTATATTAATAGGAACATAGAATATCAAAGATTTATGTCCAATTTTACATATTGTAATTTTCCCTATACTTAAACTATTAAATGCTAATTCTGCTTGTAATATCCATTCTAAATTAAATGAATCATCAAATACGAACTCATTGATTTCTCTTATGAGTAGGGTATTTTCTTTGTAAAAGTCAAAATAAATGTTGTATTTATGTATATCAATCATATTTTTATATATATATAAATTCACAAATTTTATATCATCCACATTTATGTTATTCAAAAAGTTAAGATCATCAGATTTAAATATATAATTGTAATTTATATTTCTCAATATCCCATTTATTGAATATAATCCTTCATGTGTTTTTATTATAAGGGTACTCCATTCAAATTCATTATTTAATTTATATATATTACCATGTTTAGAATTTAATATTATTTTTATAGCTTCATCTACAACTCTACTATCAAATTTCTTATCAATTGAATGTATAAGTTCTACAATTAACTCTTCTGAATCTTTAGAATTACTATTTTTCCTAAACGAATACATTCTATCTATTTCATTGGCAACAGAAATTATTTTACTTTCCAATGGAATTTGATTATCTTTTAAATTATCTGGATAGCCTGTACCATCGACTCTTTCATGATGATGCTTAATGAATATAGCTACATCAGGATATATATTTTTTAATAAATTATACCCGTACATACTATGTTGTTTAAATATCTCATATTCATTTTCCGTTAGTTTATGTTGTTTATTTTGTTTATCAAATACATCTTTATTTATATACAACTTACCTATATCATGTAAAATAGCTGCAAAATATACTTTATTTATTGAATCATAATTTAATTTTAATTGTATAGCTATTTTCTTTGAAATATCAGCTACATTATATGGATGAAGTACTACTAAATCTCCTTTTTGCTTAAACATTCTTGTCATCATGTTAATAAATTCAAACATAGTATCATTTTTCTTATCAACATATCTTATTTTATATATATCCATAATAGAATGTATAATATATATAAATGAATCTTTGCCAACAAAATCAATATTTATACTCTTATTATTTAATGAACATAAATATATAAATGTCATTGAACTATTTTTACTTTCTATAGGTATGAACAATTCCTCTTGTACATCATCTAAGAACATAGAAGAGTATTTATTTTCATCCTTTTTCAATAAAACTATCTTTCCATTTTCATATAACAGCTTTAACTGTTTTTTATAAAAATTATTTATAGTTATTTTTGATAGTTTAGATACAGTTTTTGAATAGTTATCTTTTAAAGTTAAAATTTTATCTAACATGACAAAGCTTTCATGTATATTAAAATTTAAAATTGACGCTATATCACAATTAAAGTTATGTGCCATATCTTTTAATAAAGTATAAATATTATTTTTATTAGATGTAAACTCATAAGATTTGCTCATTTTGATCGGCTCCTTATAAATGTAACGGTACATTTTAATAAATCATTTTACTATAGTTATATCATAAAATATGACATATGTCTATATTTTTATCATTTTAGTAAATTTTTATATCAGCAATGTAGTATATTCTAGTATTATTATAATGTTAATTAAAACTTTATTGAAATAATTTTATTCTTATGTTATTTATCGTACATCTGCTTATAACTCTGTACATCATTTTATTCTATTTTCAAGTAATACTTTATTTAAAATATTGTTAACTATTTTTATATATATGGTTGACAATATCTTTCTTTTCATATATACTTCAAAATAACCCAATAATTATTCTTAATAATTTATTTATAGCAATAGATATTTTTTATAATTTTAATATATTTTTCTGGAGGTTTTTAAAAATGATTAATTTAGCAAAAGAAATTATTAATGGAAGACGTCTAAAAAGAGGTGAAGATCTTAGCTTTTTTTTAAGCAAAGACTCAAAAGAATTATTTAAAGGTGCTAACATGATCAGAAAAGAACTTTGCGGTAATAAAGTTGACCTCTGTACTATTATAAATGGAAGAAGTGGTGGCTGCAGTGAAAACTGTAAATTCTGTGCTCAATCTACTCATTATCACACTGGAATAAAAAAATATGGCTTTTTAGATCCTGATATAATTTTAGAACATTTAAAAAAAATTCAAGTAAACAAAATTCCTCGTTTTTGTATTGTAACTGCTGGAAGATCTGTAACTGGAAAAGATTTCGATAAGGCTATTGAATCTTATAAAAAAATACATAAAGAATATGATATAAATCTTTGTGCATCTTTTGGTCTTTTAACTGAAGATCAATTTATTAAATTAAAAGAAGCTGGAGTTTCAATGTGTCATTCAAATATAGAAACTTCAAAGCGCAATTTCCCAAATATCTGCACTACTCACACATATGAAGATAAGATAAACAATATTAAATTGATAAAAAAAGCAGGTCTTAAAGTTTGCTCTGGTGGTATCATCGGTATAGGTGAAACTTGGGAAGATCGTATTGACATGGCTCTAAGCCTATCAGAATTGCAAGTAGACTCTATTCCTATAAATGCACTTAAACCTATTAAAGGAACTCCATATGAAAATTTAAAACCACTATCTAAAGATGATATTTTAAGAACAATTGCTATATTCCGCTATATAAATCCTACTGCATATATACGCATGGCAGCTGGCAGAAATTATTTTGAAGATGGTGGTACAAGCCTTTTTATGTCTGGCTGCAATGCTACAATCACAGGTGATATGTTAACTACTGTAGGCAATAATACTACACAAGATAAAAAAATGCTAACTAATTTAGGTTTTGATATTTAAGAAATAATATTTAATTGAATTGGAGATGAAATTATGAAAAGAAAATCTACTACTTATGAAATGTCAATTATCGGAATAATGTCTGCGGTTATGTGCATTTTGGGACCATTATCAATTCCTATTGGTGTAGTACCAATTACATTAACAAATTTAGCAATCTATTTTTCTCTTTATATACTTGGCGCAAAAAAAGGCACTATAAGTTACATAATATACATGTTAATAGGTTTTGCTGGTCTTCCAGTGTTTTCTAATTTTACAGGTGGAGCACCTAAATTATTCGGACCAACTGGAGGATATCTCATAGGATTTATTCTCATGGCACTAATTTCAGGATTTTTCATTGATACTTTCTCTGATAAATGGTATTTATGCTTTATAGGAATGATACTTGGTACAGCTATATGTTATGTTTTAGGCACAATTTGGCTATCCTATCAAACCCATATATCACTAAGTGCAGCACTTGCTGTAGGTGTACTTCCATTTATACCTGGAGATATTATAAAAATCTTAATTGCCACTTTTATAGGACCTAAAATACGAAAAAGGTTAATTAAAACTAACTTACTTGAATTTTAAATTAAAGATATAATATGTGTAAACTCCATAATAAAAATTAACATATTTAAATTATGGAGTTTACACATTTATTCTATTCAAATTGTCTTTTTTGTTATAACAGGTTTTCCATCTGAATCCAACAATACAGTTAATCCCCCAGAACTTCCATTAGTTACATATAAATAGTTTACTCCAGTTTCTCTATCAACTATTATTCTATAGCCTTCCATAACTCCTTCAGTAAATACAGTTTCAAAACGTTTATTTTTCATATCTCCACTTCCTTTCTAAATGGATATCTTAACTAAATAATACACCATAACATCAAATTTGTGAAAATAAAAACTATTACAATAAATATTTTCACAAATTCTCAATCACCATATAAATTTACAATCCATATATTATACTGTGAATAATAGAAAGAGAGAATTTATATGTCAACATTTTTATCTGCATTACTATTTAGCCTATCTTCTAATCTAGACAATTTAGTTGTGGGAATAGCCTATGGAATAAAGAAAATAAATATGAAACTACTTGCAAATCTTATAATAGCAATTATTACATCTACAGGCACTTTTTTAGCTATGTCACTTGGATCATATATATCAGCTTTTTTATCTGAATATATAGCTAATATTTTAGGTTCTGCAGTTATCATTATTTTAGGTTTGTATTTTGTAATTCAAAGCATATTAAAACTTATAAATAATACGAAATCAAAAAAACTTGCTTTAAAAAATCTCAATGACGTAATAAAATATGCAGAGGAGTCAGACTTAGATAGATCTGGCGATATAAGTATAAAAGAATCTCTTTTTGTAGCATTTGGATTGACCTTTAACAATTTAGGAACTGGAGTAGCTGCAAGTATAGCTGGTATTAGTATTGAGTTTACAGTTATATTTACATTTATATTAAGTGTACTCACAATTATATTTGGTCAATCCATAGGAAATCATATGTTTGGCAATTTTTTTGGTAAGTATGCTCCATTATCTTCAGGCATACTTTTAATAATACTTGGTATTATTCAATTTTTTAATTAATACTTATTCTTTTGAATATAATATTTTTATAGTTTGTACAAATCTGTAATTGGAATTATTGGCTTTGGATTAATAGAGTGCTCACCAATAATTTTCTCCATCCAAATCATATCGTACCAAGTACCAAACTTATATCCGCACTTTGTAAAATGACCTACTTTCTTATATCCTAGATGCTTATGAAAGTGTTCACTTGCATTACTAAGATGAATATCTTCTTTACTTGTATGTGCAATACAGGCATTTAGGTTAAGAATATTTTGTTTTTTCAATATTTTCTCCAAAGCTAAATACAACTTCTTACCTACTCCTCTGCCTTTTGAATCTTGTCTTAGATATATTGTAACTTCCACAGCCCAATCGTATGCTGCTCTTTTATTAAATGGTGATACATATGAATACCCAATAATACTATTATTTTCTATTGCCACTATGTATGGATACTTCTTTAAGGTATTCTTAATTCTCTCTTGAAATTCTTTAACAGATGGAACATCATATTCAAAAGTTATTGCAGTATCCGTTATATATGGTGAATATATATCTAAAATTTCTTTTGCATCTTCTGTAGTTGCCATGCGTATTACAATATCACTATTCATTTATCTGCCCCCTTTTATCTTTATATTTATGTATTATATTACACTATTTTTTATAAAAAAAGAGCCTTTTTAAGCTCTTATTTAAGTAATTTTTTTATTAAATCAAATATTCCGATACTTGTCTTTCTGTAAACTTTATTATAAGCAGCCTTCTTTGGATTGTTGATCCATCCCATACCTTTCTTACCGTACAATGGATTTACACTTCTCTTAATTGCCCTTTTAGCTCTTCCTGTTGTCCTGGCCTTTATACTTTTCTTAATACTTGGCTTTCTTATACCCATTTTCATGTAATTCACCTCTAAATATAATATTCTATATTTCAAAGTAAACTCCTCCTAGATGTAAAAGAAGCTCTGTACTTTTCCAGAGCTTCTTTTATATTTATTCATTTGCATTATCTGGTGCTAATTTTTCCATAACTGCATCTGCTTGATCTTGTGTTATAGTTCCATCTTCTACTAATTTACTTAAAGGATTTTTATTTGCACCACCTTTTGCTCCACCATTTTTTCCTTCACCATCTTTGGGCTGTGCATCTCCTGACTGACTATCTTCGCCGTTTTCAGGATTATTCTTAGGATTAGGTTTATTACCTGATGAATATGCTATAATAATCTTTTTGCCTTGTTCTTCTGTTATAGTTCCATCATCTACCAACTCTTGAATACCTTCTTCTATTTTTTCCTTCCTTTCACTTTCAGATACTTCACTAGTATTTTCATCAGTAGTACTTGCATCAGTAGTATTTGAATCACTACTATTTTCAGTAGTACTACTAGACTCAGTTGTCGTTTCACTAGTGGTTTCATCAGTACTTGTACTACTATTTCCACATCCAGCCAATACCATCATAGATAGACTCATTGCAATTACACATGTTATTATTTTCCCTAAAAATTTGTGTTTTTTCATTTTAATACATCCTCCTTATGTACTGATACAGTAATTTACATATCATTTAATATTACATTTTGACTATATTTTAGTGAATAACTTACTACATCTATTATGTTATCTACCTATCATTAAAATTTCCTTAAAAACTATATATATTTCATTTAAAATTCTGTAACATATTTAAACATAAGAAGAACATTTTTCTTTTTACATCTTTTTTGAATAATAATTTGAAAATAATATAATCAATATAAACTCTGTTAATAGCAACAAAATCCAAATAAATAAAAATATTTTATCTACCTTCATAAATATTAATACAAATGTTAAAACAAAAATTATATAGTTCATTACTTTCATTGTCATATAGCTTGATTTTTCTTTGATTCTTATATTACGTTCATCCTTTACCTCAATTGATTTTAATTGTTTCAATTTTTCATTTTCTAATTTTGGTACTATAAAAGAGTTAATTAAATTTCCAATTCCTAGTACTAGCATTGCAGATCCAAAACCATTACTCAAACCATTAAATACCTTTAATTTATCTGATGTGAATACAAAATTTGCTAAAAGCAATAATATTATTCCTGATATTGATAAAAGTAAAAATAAGAATCTTTTTTGTTTCATTTTATTTATTCCTCCTCATAAATAAAAATTTCTTCAATTGACATATTAAAATATCTAGCTATTTTAAATGCTAATATTATTGATGGATTATATCTTCCATTTTCAAGAGAGCTTATAGTTTGCCTTGAAACTTTTAACGCAGAAGCAAGTTCTTCTTGCTTAATACCTCTCTGATTTCGTATTTCCTCTAATCTATTTTTCAAAAGTTATAACTCCTTTCTTTATGGAAAGTTTACTTTACATATATAATATTATTATAAACGTGTTATGTCAAGTTAACTTTACATAACATAAAAATATTTTTATATTTAGCTAAGTTAATATACTTTATACAAAAATAAGCACCTAAATAACAGGTGCTAGACTGTATTATTTCTCTGTAAGTTCTACATGTTCTTTTTCAACTTGAGAAAGTATATTAAATATATTTGCAACATTTTCTTCATTAATTTCTTTTCCATATTTTTTATAAAAATTTACAGCATGTTTTTCTCTTTTGCAAGCTAAATCAAGTAACGCTTTATCCGTGTTATATTTTGAATAATCCAACTCTTTAAGTACTGGCATCTCTTTAATACCAGCTATTTTTTTATGAATTCTAGCATGCATATATTCTATGTTTGATAAGGCCTTAAACATACTTTTTACATTTTCATCTTTTGCCATGTTCCAAGCTTTCTTATAAAAATCTCCATTGAAAATTTCCAATTTCACTGCATGATCTATTATTTTAGAGCTATTCTCATCTAATTTATTTCTATTATATTTTATCTCTTGTCCATCTTCTATTAAGTATTCAATTGGAGCTCCACAAAATGGACAGTACATGATTTTTTCTTTACTATTTGAATTTATAAATGCTTCTTTATTAAAATTATAATTTTTTTCATTTATTTGCATACCACAAACAGTACAAACTATTTTGACCATAGTAAACATTCCCTTCTAAATAACTTTTTAGCTTTAGTATACTATAATTATATTAGACTTTAATTATAAATGAAAATCCTGGATTAATTACTTTGAAAACTATATATATATAAACAAACATAATTATAAATAATAATCCAGTAAAAAGTATTTTTAAAAAAGGATATATCTTGTTAAATGCTTTATTATGTAATTCTAATTAAAGTATATAGATACACTTATATCGTTTAATTACAATATATTATTACATATTGTAATTAAAATGGAATATCTACGCTTGTTATGTATTTCATAAAAAAATAAGTATCCTAAATAACAGATACTTATTTTTTACATTAATAATAGGGGGAACTATTATTTTTTTATTTTTTCTAAGGTATTTCCTTAGGATGTTTATTATATTACATGTGTAATATTAAAATTTCCTTAAAATTAGGATTATATAATGCAGATAAGTGACTTTTTTGATGAAGAACCAATTTTAAAAGTTATGGATAGCAGTTATTTAGGATTCTTAGACAAGATTAATTATTTATAGCTGCAACTATAGCTTTAGATATTTGTTTCGATAATTAAAGTATATTTTCTCCTAAGTAAATGAAAGGATACTCTTATGAGTAATAAAGATTTTAATAGCAAGCTTATTAATATAATTATTTTTATCTCATTAATTATAATAATATGTATAGGAATAATTTCTATTATTGCATGGGAAAAGACACATGATTTGATTTTTATTATATCTGGATCTATTAGTATTTTAGGTGTTTTATTTAATATCTACCTTTTCTCTAAAGCAAAATCAAAAAAATAAGTATCCTAAATAACAGATACTTATTTTTTACATTAATAATAGGGGGACTATTATTTTTTTATTTTTTCTAAGGTATTTCCTTAGGATGTTTATTATGTTACATGTGTAATATTAAAATTTCCTTAAAATTATTAGATAAGTCACTTTTTTTACTGCCTAAATTTAAACTTTTCCAATCTCTTTTAAATGTAAATCCACTTCAACTCCTGTAAAATCAATAGATTCAGCTGATTATAATTTAATACTTGAAGAATTTTAAAACAACTGGAAAAATTTTAACTAAACGCTTTATTTATGCAGATGCTATTCCGAATATTATTATAATTGATAATATAGCAGTTACTATCTTATGATGAATAAAAAAATTTCATGCTTTAAGGCACACTTATGTCACAAAATTATTTGAAGCAGGAACTCCTTTAAAAACGGTTCAAACTTTATTAGGACACAGCAATATAAAAACTACAGCTGATATTTATACTCATGTAATGTCAAAACAAAAAATTGATGCCGTTGAAAAATTAAATAGTATTATATAAATATATATTTTTCTATAGCCATCTAAAACTTGTGTGGGAAAAATGTGGAAAACTAAAAAATACGAGTGCATTGAAATAATTCAAAACACTCGTATTACTAACTTGGTAGTCCCTAGGAGGATCGAACTCCTGATTTCACCGTGAGAGGGTGACGTCTTAACCACTTGACCAAGGGACCTCATGTCAAACATGACATATATTATTATATATCGGCTTTCTCTGCTCGTCAATACTTTTTTTGATTTTATATAATTTTTATTTATTGTTGCAAATGATTTGCATATAGATATATAATATTACTGTGCTTCATAAAGAATGCAAGAAAATATTATGTATGGAGGAAATTTCATATGATCAAAATAACAGACTTAACTTTTTCATATAATGGGTCAAAACCATATCTTATAAATAATTTGAATTTAAACATAGAAGACGGAAGTTATACCTCTATACTAGGAGAGAATGGGAGTGCAAAAACTACATTAATAAAACTTATATTAAAGCTTTTAACACCTGTAAAAGGAAAAATAGAATTAAATACAAACAAAATAGGATACGTTCCTCAAAGACTTGAAAGCTTTAACTCTCAATTTCCCATTACAGTATATGAAATACTTAAAAGTCATATGAAAGTTTTAAAGATAAAAGATTCAAATATTATAAATGAATGCCTGGATTCTGTTGGAATGGCTAAATATAAGAAAAGTTTAATAGGAAATTTATCTGGAGGTCAGATGCAGAAAATATTTATTGCAAGAGCTCTCATGGGTTCTCCTAAATTACTAATACTAGACGAACCTTCCACTGGAATAGATATTCAAAGTCAAAAAGAAATATATGGCCTAATAAAACATCTAAATAGAGTTCATTCTATAACAGTAGTTACTGTAGAACACAATCTACATGCTGCTATTGAAAACTCAACCCATATATGTACTTTAAAAAATGGAAACTGCAAAATATATGACATTGATAAATATAAACAATTGATATTGGAGGATAAAAATGCTTGAATACGGATTTATGCAAAATGCTATAATTGCCGGCATATTTATATCTATACTATGCCCAACAGTCGGTATGTTCCTTGTTTTAAGAAGATATTCTATGATGGGTGACTCCTTATCCCATTCATCTTTTGCAGGTGTAGCTCTTGGAATTGTATTTGGCTACAACCCTATAGTAACAGCTTTTATATTTACTACTATTGCAGGTTTAATAATAGAATTTTTAAGAAATTATTATAAGAAGTATGCCGAATTAATACTTGTAATAGTGCTAACCTTTTCTGCTGGAGTTGCAATAGTACTTATAAGCACAGGAATGGCAAATGCCAATGTAAATTCCTATCTCTTTGGAAGTATACTTACAATCTCAAAAACTGAGATTTATACTGTATTTGTATTAAGTGTAATTTCAATAATAACTTTAGGATTACTTTATAATAAACTTCTATATATAACTTTTGATGAAGTTGGTGCAAAAGTTTCTGGCATAAATGTAAAGTTTATAAATTACATATTTGCATTACTTGTAGGTGCTACTATATCTGTATCTATTAGAATACTTGGTATACTTGTAATTTCCTCTATGATAGCAATGCCATCTGCTGCTGCCCTTCAACTCAAAAAAGGATTTAAAACAACTTTGATCTTTTCCATAATATTTGGATTTATAGACATTATGATGGGATTGCTTCTATCATATTATGTAAATAGTGCTCCAGGCGGAACAATTTCATTAACTTCTGTAGCTCTACTTCTTCTAGTTATTATATTTAAAAATGTCTTTATAACTAAGTGAACTCTTTAGATAAAAAAAGATAAGCTCTAGTGGCTCATCTTTTTTATCTAAACTTTAAAAAACTGCTGGTTTAAATCCCTTTCCTCTAACTTCACTTGCATCCATTATTGACATTACAGCATGGGAATCTATATCTGATATAAACTCTTTAGCTTCTGCAGCTTGTCTTGAATTCATTATAGAATATATTACTTTCTTCTGTTGTCCAGTATAAGCTCCCTCTCCATAGAGATAAGTAACGCCTCTTCCAAGCTTGTGAGCTATAATATCTTCAACTGCATCACTGTCACCTGTTACAATAAACAATATCTTTTCCTTATCAAATCCTTCAATTGCTTTATCAACTACTACAGAGTACATATACATTGATATTAAAGTGTACATTGCAATTTCTAAACTTCCAATAATCATACCAATAGATACTATTACAGCATTTATTGCAAAGTTTATTCTCCCTATTGAAACACCATACTTTTTCTTTAAAAGTACTGCTATTATATCCGTTCCTCCCTGTGATGCTCTACACTTAAATATAATCCCAGCACCAATTCCTGTTAGAATTCCACTACAAAGTGCTGATATAAGAGGGTCTTGAATATAGTACATATTTGAAAGACCTCTAGTTAATATTAACGAAGAAGACATAGCCATCATTCCAATAAAACTATATATTCCAAAGCTCTTATCTACAAATTTAAAACCCATTATAAAAATCGGTATATTTATAGCTATTATAAAATATCCAGATGGTATACTAGTGAGGTATTGAGATATAATTGCTACTCCTGCTACTCCACCACTTAAAAATCTATGAGGTATAATAAATATATTGACTCCAATTCCATAAATGATACTACCTGCTATAACCATAATTAATTTTATTAAGTTATTTTTAATATTGTCTACACATTTACTTTTCATATTAAACCTCCTAAAAACCATCTGTATTTTACTTATTACAAGATTTTACTTATTACAAGGATTGTTTCAAATCCCTTATTTGCAAATAAATTCTATAATATATACCATGACAGGTCAATTGACATAATTACCAATTAACAGCTGTCTTTAACCATTTTAGTTAAAGTTATAAGTTAGCATCTATTATAATCTTGCTAGCTTTGTTAACCTCATGAATGCTCTCATAGCATATTTTTAAATATTCTAATAATTATGTACATTAAGTAAATTTAATTCTTAAATTATAAAAATTCATTATTCATTTTTTACAATTAAAAGAAGTGGCACTAAAACCCTTATTTAATGCCACTTCTATGAATATACAATCAAAACACAATTTAAAATAATGACATATTTATTTTAAATAAATCATAACTTTAAATTATTAAATTAAATCTTACAAAAAATAAATATAAAATAATTTTAGAAATTTTAAATATTAATTTTCAATACCAACTCTAGCTTTTACTCCATTATTATAATAATGCTTTACTAGCTTCATTTCAGTTACTAAGTCAGCTATCTCTATTATTTTAGGATCTGCATACCTTCCTGTTATTATTACTTCTATTTCCGGATTTCTCTTATGTAAAATTTCCAATATTTCATCAACTGAAATTAATTTGTAGTATGTTGCTATATTGAGTTCGTCAAGAACAACTATGTCATATTCATTTGAAGTCAATATATTTTCAATTTTATTCAGCCCCTTATGTGCTTTTTCCCTATCCTCATCTGTAGGTTTCCCTTTTATAAATGCATCTCTACCAAACTGCTCCATAGTGAAATTAGGTAACATCTCTGGTACTTTCAACTCGCTATAGTCCATTCCCTTTGCAAATTGTCCAAAATATACTTTCTTTCCTGCACAAATAGCTCTTAGGCTAAGCCCTAAAGCCGCTGTAGTCTTTCCCTTCCCATTTCCAGTATAAACTTGAATATATCCTTTACTCAAAAGTATCTCCACCTTTACATGTGTATTTTTTTAATTTATCTAATGCACACATATTATATACTTTCAATTTATTAATATGTATGCTCTTACTCAAAAAATCAATCTTTTCACTATCATCAAATACGATACCTAGTACATTTCCACTATGAGCTCCTATTATTCCAAGGCCTCCAAATTTTTCACATATTCTCATAACTATTTCTAAAAATTCATTGTGAAGTCTTCTCTGATTTCTAAATATACTTTCCGTTGATATCTTTGACATCTCACTTAAGTCCTTACTTTTAATAGCATTTCTCAAAGGATCTATAAGATCATCTATCCTTGCCAAAGAGTTTAAATTACTATTATTAAAATCTATAGTATCTATAACTTTTTCTCCTTCAAAAGCTAATATATTAAATTTAAAATAATCTCCTATAGACTCTTTATACTTACCTGTTTTATAATCAAATATAGTCATTTTTTCAAAGATTATACTGTCTGTTGGCTCTATAGCTATACATTGCTCTGTAAGTTCATTTTCATCATATTTTCTATTAAACATTTCAATTAAGCAATTATAAACTGCACATAAATCAGCAGTACTGCTTGCCATACCTTTTCCCTTAGGTATTTTTGATTCAATTTTTATTAAAATATCTTTAAATTCCATTTCATATCCCCAAAGTTTTAATATATTCATCATAAACTTATAGGACTTTCTTAAATAATCTTGTGACAGGTGTTTTTTTGAACCTTCACCACATTTAATTAAACTTACTTTAGTATAAATATTTACTGGAAAAGATAGTAATATATCTTTATTTTCAACTGTTCCCTGTATTATCTCTCCAAAACCTCCAGGATAAAAAGTTGTAACTTTCATAATTTATCCCCTAAAAATATATTTTTTTTCTAAATAATTTACCATTTTTTCTATATCATAAAATACATTGTCATATTTAATCTTTTTTCTATTAATAACAAATGCATATATTCCACAGTCTAAACATGCTTTTACCTTATCGTAAGTTCCTCCTCTTATTCCACTGTCTTTTAAAATAACTGCCTTTGCTTCATATTCTCTTATAAATAAGCAATTCATTTCATAGCTTATAGGTCCCTTTATTGCAATTATATCATCCATACCTACACCTAATCTATAGCATTTTTCAATTACTTCAGGTCGTGGAAGCACTCTGTGGACTATTCTATTTTTTAAATTCATGCTCATTATAAAGTCCAAATTCTTACTTCCAGTTGTATTCAGTATAGTTCCATCAATAAATTTAATCTTTTCATATAGATCTCTATAATCTTCTACAGTAATAATTCTCTTATCATCTTTGAACTCTTCAATACATGATGGTCTTTCATATCTTATATATTCTATATTTAAATCCTTACATGCCTTTTCAGCATTTTTAGTTATTTCAACAGCATAAGGGTGTGAGGCATCTACAAGTACATCTATGCCTTTGTCTTTAATAACTTGAATAAGTCCATTATAATCAAGAGGCATAGTATTTAAGCAGGCAAATTTATAATCTTTTAAAATATCTCCACCGTATTTTGTAGCAGTAGATATAAATATATCACAAGTAACTTTATTTAGACTTGACAGTATATCCCTACCTTCTGATGTTCCAAGAATTAATCCAATCAAATTTTATTCATCTCCATTAGCAGCGGATTTCCATTTATAGAATCCTTTATATGTTGTATGTATATTTCATGAAATGCCTTATTTTCTCCTAATCCGTGCAAATATAGATCAACTTCAAATCCCATATTTTTAAGAATATTTTTCCATGAGTTTTTATCTTCACCACACATATCTTCAACTACATGATTTCCTGCTACAAGCATAAATGGCATCAAAATAACTCTTTTTATATTTTTCTCTTTTAAAACACAAATTGTGTTTTCTAAAACTGGATAGCCTTCAACTGTAGATACAAATATATTTTTCATTCCTTCATCTCGCAGTATATTTTGGAGCATAGAGTAACTTGCATTTATAGGATGACTTGTTCCATGTCCCATTAAGATAATCGCTTCACTATCTCCATATTCAGGTAGTTGTTTTTTCAGGGCACTTGCAGCTATTTTATAATCTCCTTCTCTATAAAGTAAAGGTCTTCCAACTACAATTTTATTAAATCTAGATTTATATTTTTTTGATACCTCAACTAGCTTATCGTATTCATCTCCAGGAATTATATGAAGTGGCTGCACATATACTTCTAGAATACCATCTTGAAGCATCTTTTCAAGAGCTTCATCTACACTATCTATATTCAAATTATAATCTGACTTTAATTTATTTATTATCATACCTGATGTAAATGCCCTTCTCACTTCATAGCCTTCAAATTCCCTTTTTATTGAGTTTTCAGTATTCTCTATACATGACTTTAATATACTCAAAATACTTGTTCCAAAGCTCACTACAAGTATACCTTTATTTTTCACAAAATAATCCTCCTTACTTTATCATTACATAATTTAGTATAGTGACTATGAATTTATCTTATACCCTCTTGGAGTTATAAATTTTTGTCCATCTATATAGCTTTTGCTATTTCCAACTATAACTATACTCATCATATCCACTATATCATCTGAGAAATTTTCAAGAGTTGTTACACTAAAAGACTGGCCTTCTCTAAGTGCATTTTTTACTATAGCTACAGGTGTAGTCTTACTTCTATACATCTTTATAATATCAATACATTCTCTAAGATAAAATGGTCTTCCGTGACTTTTAGGATTGTAAAGTGAAATTACAAAATCTCCTTCTGCTGCAAGTTTAACTCTCTTCTTTATAAGGTCATATGGAGTCATAAGATCACTTAAACTTATATTACAGTTATCATGCATAAGTGGGGCTCCAACTATAGATGCCGCTGATAGAGATGCTGTAACACCTGGTATTATTTCTATATTTTCATTTTTACCAAGCTCTAATATGAGCCCTGCCATTCCATATATTCCTGCATCACCTGTACTTATTATTGATACTACTTTGTCTTTTGAAAGCTCAATAGCTTTTTTGCATCTTTCTACTTCACCTTTCATGCCAGTTGAAAAAATCTCTTTTCCCTCAATCAAATGTGAAATCATATCAATGTATTTTGTATATCCTACTACAACTTCACTTTTCTCTATTGCTCTAACTGCCCTTAATGTCATATTTTCAGGGCTTCCAGGGCCAATCCCCTCAACATAAAGTTTTCCCAAACTAAAGCACCTCCTATTTTATTATTTAATTTTTCCTATACACAAAGTCATGCCATTTAACTTCATCTTCTCTGTCAATTCCACTGCTCCTGCAAGATATGCACAAGGTTCACATACACCTCTTACACCTATAGTTTTCTCTACGAAGTCGCTTCCTTCAAATTTATGTTGTACTCTTTTTATACTTTCTCTAGAAAATATTTCAAGATTACACTTTAAATAATCTTTTAAATGTAAAATTGCACTTTCTGAAGCCTTTAAATCTACAGTTGCCACCTTGCATACAGCTCTCTTATCTATGTTCTTTTCCTTTAATACATTAATCACTTGTGTTTTCATAGTTTCTGCATCAAAATTTTTTTTGCATCCTATACCAAGCACAATGTTTTTTCTTATTAATTTCAAACACTCAACATTTTTTGAATTTAAATTAAATGGAGAAATTTTATTGGTCACAACTACAATTCCATCTGAAGTGTCTATTTCACTTGTATATCCCTTTGGGCAATTTATGATACCTTCTTCATCTTTAAAGTACACCTTTTTCCTATTAACTAATAGAGCTGATATATTCTTTGCAATTTTAAGATTATCTATTTCAAGATCATTATTAACTGCAATTACATCTGGTGCAATTATACCCATGTTGTCTGTAGCTGTAGTTATTACAGGTTCTGCTTCCAGCATATTTGCTATTTCATTTGTAAGCTTGTTTGCTCCTCCAATGTGTCCACTTAAAAGGCTAATTACAAATCTTTTACAGCTATCTATTACAATAACTGCAGGGTCTTTGTCCTTTGACTCTATAAAATTTGCTATTGCCCTAACTGCAATTCCTGTAGATGACACAAATATTAAAGCTCTGTAATTTTTCATTGCGTTTTTAGTTACTTTTCTTAAATTAAAGTTTTTAATATTACTTGTAGAATATAAGTCAACATCATACTTTTCTTTTAATTTATCTGCTATTTTATTTCCAGATTTTGTTACACTAATCAGTGCTATTTTCATTTTCAGCCTTTCTGTAGCCATGAGAAAAATTTTTGTTATATAAAAAACTCTCTTCATAGTTACTATTTATAAAATCTCCTACAAGTATTTGAGCAGTTTTAGTTATATTTGCCTCTTTTACCTTTTCTGCAATGTCATCAAGAGTCCCAAGCACATATTTTTCATCTTTCCAACTTGCCCTTTGAATTACAGCTACAGGAACATTTCTCTTATACCCTCTTCTAAGTTTTTCAACTACTTTATCTATCATTCCCACAGATAAGAATAGTGCCATTGAGCAACCTATACTTGCAAGTTTTTCAAGGTCTTCATTTTCAGGTACTGGAGTTCTCCCTGCGATTCTAGTTAATATTACAGTCTGACTAACTCCTGGAAGAGTAAATTCTCTCTTTATAGAAGCTGCTGCTGCTGTAAATGAACTTACCCCAGGAACTACCTCATAGTCTATTTCAGCTTCAGAGAGCCTATCCATCTGCTCTTTTATTGCACCGTAAATAGATGGATCTCCTGTATGCAGTCTTACTACTTTTTTATCTTCTCTGCAAGCTTTCTTAATAACATCTATTACCTGATCAAGTGTCATAGAAGCTGAATTATAAAGTTCTACACCATCTTTGCAGTAGTTAAAGTGCTCCTTTGATACAAGAGAACCTGCATATATAATTACATCTGCGTTTTCAATTATCTTCCTTCCTTTAACAGTTATCAAATCAGGATCTCCAGGACCTGCACCTATAAAATAAACTTTATTTTTCATTTTATTCCTCCTAGTTTTACTTTTTTCAGTCCCTATGTGCTATTATAAGTGACATATAATCACTGTTTTTTAATATTTCATCTCTATCTCTAAGTACTTGCTGTCCTTCTCTATAAGCCCTTTTAACATATACATATTTGAATCCCTTGTCTTCTAAAAAGTCTAGAACTTCTCTCTCGTTTTTCTTTAATTTCATAATAACTAAAAATTTCTCATCTCTTATCTTTTCTATCTGGGATGCTGGAATTATTAAAAGTCTTTCATTTCCAATTACTATAGTTTCCCCAGAAATACTTGCTGCTGCAGAAAACGATGTTATTCCTGGAATTGTTTCAACACTATATCCATTTGCATCTATATACTCTAGAACATAGATATATGTGCTGTATATAAATGGATCACCTATAGTTAAAAACGCCACATTTTTACCAATTTTCAACTTCTCTTCAATTTCAATAGAAGCCTCTTTTATCTTTCTTTTCTGGTCTTTTCCTCCCATTGGGAAGTGTTTTACAATAATTTCTCTATTTTTTGGAATAAAATTCTTTGCAATTGAAAGTGCCGTACTCTCTCCTCCTTCTCTTGCAGAAGGCACAAATATAACATCACATTTTTTTATTGTATTCATAGCTTTGAGAGTTATAAGCTCTTCATCCCCAGGCCCCATACCTATTCCATAAAGTTTTCCAGTATTTAAATTAGTTTCATTCAAGTAAATCACATCCTCTAATAATTATCTAAAAGCAGTCACAATAAATATACTGTTATTTGAAAATATCATACGGCTCTTTCCTTTTACTCTACTTACAGATACCTGTATACAATCTATCTTGTAATTTAAAGATTCTAAAGTTTCCAGGGCAATATTCAAATTTCTAAGAGTTATAAAATTTAGCACCATTTTACCACCTGGTTTTAGTTTACTATCATAGGACTTAATTATTTTATCTATACTTCCCTTACTTCCACCTACAAATATTCCATCAAAATAAGGTGTTATGCTTTTTTCAACTTCAAGAGCATCTCCTGCTACTACTGTTAAATTATCTGCTTTAAATTTTATTTTATTTCGATTTATAAGATCTAGTGCCGTAGAATCCATTTCTATAGCTATAACTTCACCCTTTTTACATAGCTTTGCCATTTGTATGCTCATTGACCCAGTACCTGCACCTATATCAAGTACTCTTGAGTCCTCTTTCAAATTCATCTTCGCAGTACTTAATATCCTTATTTCTTCTTTTGTCATAGGGCATTCTCCCCTTATAAACTCACTATCTGATATATACATAAATACATCCTTTCCTTAAATTAGTTAAATAAGTTTTTATTGAATATCTAAATTTTCTATTACAACTACAGACAATCCGCTAAATTTTAGATTTTTAAGCCTATCTGGATATCCTGAAGTTATAGATTCATTTTCATAGGAAAGATTTTCTCCTATATATACCTTAGATTCTATTTTATTTTCAAACAATATACTACATATTCTATTAGGAGAATTATTATCGTCTGTAAGCCATATTGAAATTTTATTCTGCTTTACTGTATCTATAATGTTCATATCTCTTCCATGCAGACTTCCAAGATATGCATTTTGCCAGCTTTTCCCGATTTTAGACATCATATACTGAAAAGAACTTATTCCTGGAACTACTTCTATATTTCCACTATAGTTTTTGCCTAGATATTCTGCTATTCCATAAAACATAGGATCTCCTGAAGCTACAATTGAAACAACTTTATAATCTTTGGAGTTTATAATTGATATTATCTCTTTTAACTTATTAACTTCCATTTTGGGTACATCTATAAAATCAATGCTTGAAAGTGCCCTTTTAAACCCTAATACTACATCTGACCTATTCATAACCTTAACTGCCTTTGGAAGAATATAATCTCTATCTCCAGGCCCTATTCCAACTACAAAAACTTCGCACATGTAAAAGCCATCCTTTCTAATATTACTTTAATATTAACTTGCAAGAGAATTGTACAATACTCCTTTTTCCATTGAATAAATTACTACATCAACTTCAATATTTCCATGCATATACTGTTTTATCTTTTTTAATATTTTCGTGCCAAGTCTTCTATACAATTCTTCATATCCCTCTCCAAGATAATTTACAGCACCTTCTGTAGTCTTTTGATTGTATATTTTTCTTACAAGTTCTGTATCTTTTCCCATAAGCGCAAGTTCAAGAGCCATAGCCTCAAGCCTTCCATCACACACACGACTGTGTGTGTTAAAGCACCCCATGGCTATCTTTGACATTTTTCCAATATGACCTACTAATGTAACATGCTCTATTCCTTCACCTACACACATTGCAAGTGACTTACCAACATAATTAGATATTATAACCATTTCCCGTCTGTCTAATCCAAGCTTTTCCGCTACATCTTCTCCCATACTTCCAAATACCAAAGTTATATTTTTAGTCCCTAGTGATGCTTTTTGAGCAATTTCAATTTCAATTGACTCTATAAGTGATGATTCAGACATTGGCTTAACTATGCCTGTAGTTCCAAGTATTGAAATTCCTCCAATTATATTAAGCCTTGGATTAAAAGTTTTCTTTGCAACTTTTTCTCCTTCTGGGACAAATATTGTAACTTCCACTCCACATCCCTTTGGCAGTACATTTTTGACTTCTTTTTCTATCATCTGTCTTGGAACAGGATTTATAGCTGGCTCTCCAACACCTACATAAAGACCTTTTGCCTGAACTACTCCAACTCCGATTCCACCTTTTAAACTGTATTTATCCCCAGTTTTAACAGCTCTTGCCCATATTTCAATTCCATCTGTGTCATCCGGATCATCTCCACCATCTTTTATAACACAGCACTCCACATAGTTTTCTCTCTTATTTACTTTTTCTATGGGAATTACAAGTTCTATACCTGCAGGTGTATCTATTTTTATATCACTACAATCTTCATTAAAATAAAGCATCGTCACTGCAGCTTTTGCAGCTGCTGCTGCACAGGAACCTGTTGTATATCCGCATCTCAATTTCTTACCTTCATAATTTACATACATATCCAGCATTACATCACCTCAAAGTAGAAATAAAATTTCTTTAACCTACCTTTTAACTATCATGTACATTAGTGCATTTACTATAGCTGCAGCTACGTTACTGCCTCCTCTTCTTCCTCTTATAGTTATCATTGGAATATTAATTTTTTCTATTTCTTCCTTTGACTCTGCAGCACCTACAAATCCTACAGGAGCTCCAACTATAAATTTTGGATGTGCAATATTTTTAAGTGTAAGATCTTTAAGTTTAAAAAGTGCAGTAGGTGCATTTCCAAATACGAAAAACTCTACACCCTCTCTTGCCGCTATTTCAACTGCTGCCATTGAACGAGTTATACCTTTCTCCTTAGCAGTCTTTGCTACATCCTCTCTAGATACAAAACATTCAACCTTACAATTCAGTTTACTTAAAGCCCTTTTATTAATTCCTGCCATAGCCATATTTGTATCAGTATAAATTGTAACTCCTGACTTTAAAAGATTTAAAGCAGCTTCTATAGCTCCTTTTCTTATATAAATTATATCCTTATATCCAAAATCTGCAGTAGTATGTATCACTCTTTTTACTATAGGAAGTTCATCATCTGTAAAATTATGAGGTCCCATTTCTTCACTTATTATTTCAAAACTTCTCTTTTCAATATCCATAGGTACCTTTTTATATTCAACCATAATCTATTTTTACCTCCAATTACTCATAATATATAATCACTTACTAACGGTCTTCTCTTATATCTATAAGATGCTCATCTTGTGTATTTGAATCTTCAAAAGTTGCCATATTGTTTAAAGCATATAGAGAAGCTTCTATTATACTAAATGCAAAAGGACATCCAGAACCTTCACCAAGCCTCATATCTAAATTAAGCATAGGTTTTACTGATAGTTCTTCCATTAAATACTTTGCCCCAGGTTCTGCAGAAAGATGAGATGGAAATATAAAATCTTTAACATGTTCATTCAACTTTACAGCACACAGTGCCGCTGTAGAAGATATCAATCCATCAATTACTATTGGGACTCTATTTTTTGCAGCACCTAAAAAGCATCCGCACATTCCACAAATATCAAATCCTCCTACTTTTGAAAGTACATCTATTACATCATCTTTATTGGGTTTATTTATAGAAATTGACCTTTCTACAGCCTTTCTTTTAGCTTCCAGCTGTTTGTCAGTTATTCCAGAGCCCTTTCCTACAACTAAACTTGGTGCAAGTCCTGTAAGTGCACTTAACACCGCTGAACTAGTTGCAGTATTACAAACTCCCATCTCTCCTGTTCCAAACATGTCATATCCTTTTTTAACAAGCTCATCTACAGCTTCAATTCCAACTTCAATTGCTCTTATTGCCTCATCTCTTGTCATAGCAGGACCTTTAGTCATATTTTTTGTTCCATATGCTATCTTTTTATTTATAAGTCCTGGTATTTTCACATCTTGTTTTATTCCTATATCAATTACAGTCTTATCACATCCATAAAAATCTGAAAGCACACATACTCCTGTAGTACCTCTAATTATATTGTTTGTAACAGTTACAGTGAGCTCTTGAGTGCAACTGCTAATTCCCTCTTCCCATATTCCATTGTCCGAGCACATTATTATAATATTTTTCTTGTTTATCTTGTTGAAAACCTTTCCTGTTATACCTGACATCTTTGCACCTATTTTTTCAACTTCCCCAAGACTGCCTATAGGTTTACTTAAATTGTCAATTCTATTCCATGCACTTTTTACAGCCTCTTCATCTCTTCCATGTATAGCCTTCAATGTATCATTTAATAATTTCATAAACCCAATCCCCTTCTCTATTTACTTAAAATCTAGCATATCTTTAATAAAATCTAAGTTTCCAAAAAAGTGAACATGTGCATAAGATGCAAGTGTATTTTTCTTTGTATAACCACATTTCCACATTTTTGTTTTTCCATTGTACATCTCTTTTGTAACTTCATATATCCTATTTTCATCTGACTCAATATAGGATTTGTGAAATTCATGACAGTTTATACTAAGTCCCTGTTTTAACACATTGTTTTCCTTTGATACTTTTATATTTGCATAGCCAAAATTTTGCAGTTTTTTAGTCATGTGAACACTTCCAGTAAAAAATCCAACAGAATTGAAATTTCCACCTCCTGAAAAATCCTCTACAGTATCCATAAGATACATTAGTCCTCCACACTCTGCATAACACCTTAATCCTAAATTTAACTTGTTTTTTATGTCAGATAGCATTGACTTGTTTTCAGAAAGCTCTTTTATAAATATTTCTGGATATCCCCCTCCTATATAAAGAAAATCTATATCTTCCGGTAATTTTTTATCATGAAGAGGACTAAAAAACACAACTTCTCCAGCCTCTTTTAAAATTTCCAGATTTTCTTTATAATAGAATGAAAAAGCTTTATCAAATGCCACAGCTATTTTTAAATTTTTATTTTCAATGTGAAATTCATCTTTTGCATAGTTTGCTTCTTTAAAATATTTCATCATCCTATCTACATTTATATTTTCTAATACCATATCAGATAAAATATCTATTTTAGAGTTTAAATCTTCGACTTCACTGCTTTGGACAAGCCCCAGATGTCTACTTTCAAGGGAAATTCTATTGTCTTTTGGAATATACCCAAATACTTCTACATTACAGTTTTTCTCTACAGAAGCCTTTAGAAGCTTATAGTAACTTTCACTTATGTTATTAAATATTACACCTACTATATTTATATTTCCAAAATCAATCATTCCATTTATTTCAGCGCAAATTGTAGCACTTCTTCCCTTGGAACTCATAACAAGTACTACTGGAATCCCAAGAACTTTAGATACATGTGCTGTAGAATATTTTGAGTCTATTCCCTTTCCATCGTAAAGTCCCATAACACCTTCTATTATTCCAACATCTCCGTTTCCTCTCATATAAGATGCCTTAATTCCATGTTCTCCCATTAAAAATATATCTAAATTTCTAGATGCCTTTCCTGTAACCTTCTCATGAAACGCAGTATCTATATAATCGGGACCTACCTTGTAACCTTGAACTTTTAGCCCTTTTTTTACAAGTGCTGCCATAAGCCCAATTGTAGCTGTAGTCTTTCCACTTCCACTACTTTCTGATGCTATAATAACACTTTTCATAAAATCAACCTCTACATTAAATTTCTTCTTTTATCCACCTGCATATGTCAAGAGCATAATACGTTATTATCATTTTTGCACCTGCTCTTTTTATTGAAGTTAGCATTTCAGTTGCAACTGCCTTTTCATCTATAAGTCCTGCTTTTGCAGCTGCTTTAACCATTGCAAATTCTCCACTTACATTGTAAGCTGCAATTGGAACATCAAATTTATCTCTTGCTAGCCTTATAACATCAAGGTATGGCATGGCAGGCTTTACCATTATTATATCCGCACCTTCTTTTATGTCATCTTCTATCTCAAGCATTGCTTCTCTTACATTTCTTGGATCCATCTGATATCCCTTTCTGTTACCAAACTTAGGACTTGAGTTTGCTGCATCTCTAAATGGTCCATAAAACGCCGAACAATATTTTGCACTATATGCCATTATAGATACATTTTTATATCCATTTTTATCTAATTCCTTTCTTATTTCCCCTACTCTTCCGTCCATCATATCAGAAGGTGCAACCATATCCGCTCCTGCTTTTGCATGTGAAACTGCTATTTTCGCTATATATTTTATAGTTTCATCATTGTCAACTTCATGATCGTGTAATATTCCACAGTGTCCATGATCTGTGTACTCGCACATACATACATCAGTTATTACAAATAGCTCAGGATAGAGGCTCTTTAACTTTTTTATTGCCTTTTGAATAATTCCATTTTCACAAAATGCAGAAGATCCTATTTCATCTTTGTGATCAGGTATTCCAAATAGTATTACACTTTTTACTCCTGCTTCCTTTATTTCATCTACAACTTCCGAAAGCCTATCTATTGAATAGTGATAGTTACCATCAAGAGATGGTATAGCTTCTTTTATATTTTCACCTTCAACCACAAATATAGGATATATGAAATCACTTCTATTTAAAGTTGTTTCACTAACCATATCCCTTATTACACTATTTTGTCTTAATCTTCTATGTCTTCTAAACATAAAAATTACCTCCCTTTAAAATCTTTAGTTTTATTTCTCAAGCATCTTATTTATAATTCCATCTGTAGTATATGTGTCAGACATTTTATATTTTATGTTATATTTATCAAGTTCTTTGCCTGTTATAGGTCCTATTGCTATAGCTGATTTTTTCTGTAGTTTATCTATTCCCACAATTGACACCATATTTCTAACTGTAGTTGGACTTGTAAATACAACTATATCCACATCATCAAAGTTCACAGCTTCATTTATATCACCACAAAGAGTTTCATAAGTATAACATTCATCTACAATGCACCCTGACTCTCTGAGTTTTTCTACTAGATAAGGCCTTGAATTTTTAGATCTTGGTACAAGTATTTTATTTCCTTTATGTATAAATTTTTTCATCTCAGAGTACAAACTTTCTGCTACAAATTTAGATGCAACTATACATGGTATAATTCCTCTCTTTTTCACTGCATCATAAGTTGCAGGTCCTATTACAGCAAACTTTGCCTTTATATTTCTAATGTCATAATTTTCATTTAAAAGCCTGTTAAAAAAGCTCTCTACTCCATTTACACTAGTAAATACTATGTAGTCATAATTAGGCAATTTATCTATATACTTTAATATATTTTCACTTGTGTATTTAATCTTTATAGAATGGATTTCCGTAACTTGTGCTCCAAGTT
This sequence comes from Clostridium sp. cel8, assembly GCF_014050525.1. GTDB lineage: Bacteria > Bacillota > Clostridia > Clostridiales > Clostridiaceae > Clostridium_B. Next base: position 102,687 of record NZ_JACGAG010000005.1, on the reverse strand, counting down.
CAATAAGTTTTTCCCTCATTGACTTTGATTGATTTTTTGACCTTGTAATACATACATTTTTTCCAAACAGAGGCTTTTTTTCATACCAATTAAACACATTGTTAAATTTAACAACTTCACCTATTACAAATATACAAGGAGAACTCAACCCCGCATTTTTACATTCTTCGTATATATTTTCAAGAGTTGAAATTACTTTTCTCTGTTTTGATGTAGTCCCTCTCATTACAACTGCAGAAGGGGTGTTTTTATCCATTCCATTTTCAATTAACTTATTTGCTATAGTATTAAGACTTGAAAATCCCATTAAAAATACAAGAGTTCCTCCAATTGTTGCAGCAGATTTCCAGTTAATATTGAGATTTTTTGCCGCTTTTCCTGTAAAAACGTGAAATCCCTGTGCAATATTTCTATGAGTAACAGGTATTCCTGCATAATTTAAAACTGAAATAAAAGATGTTATACCTGGTATAACTTCAAAATCAATATTTTCTTTTGAAAGTGAAAGTACTTCTTCCCCTCCTCTTCCAAATATATATGGATCTCCACCTTTAATTCTTCCTACTGTATATCCTTCTTTTGCAAATTTTACAAGCATATCGTTTATCTCATCTTGAGTTTTATAATGACAATTTGGCTGCTTACCACAGTAATACACCTTGCAATCTTCATTTATATAGTTCAATATCTGACTTCCTGCAAGTCTGTCATACATAACTAAATTACACTCTTTTAACTTTCTTATGGCCTTCAAAGTTAAAAGTTCTTCATCACCTGGACCTGCTCCTATAAGGTACACTTTACCTTGACTCATTTTAATCATCCCTTCAATATTTCTTTGGCTAGTTTTATTCCAAGATCAACATATTTTTCTTTATTTCCTTCAACTTGCTTTTTTAAAAGTTTACCATTCAACTTAAAAAGTCCTATAATTTTCATAGAATCTCCCGTTATTTTTGCATAAGCTCCTATTGTAGAATGGCAGTCACCATTTAATGTCCTCATAAAACTTCTTTCAGCCTCTACACACATTCTTGCATTTACATCCTCTATTTTTCTAAAACTTGCAGTAACATCCGTTCTCTCTCTCTTAACTTCAACTCCAAGTGCACCTTGACCTATTGCTGGAACCATTTCATAAGTACTAAAGTAATCAGTAATTAAACTTTCAAGATTCAATCTCTTTACCCCTGCAGCTGCTAAAACTATTCCATCTAAATTATTTTCCCTCATTTTCTTTATCCTTGTCTGTACATTTCCCCTTATAGGAACTATTTCAAGTCCTCTTTCAAAACTTTTAATTTGCTCTCCTCGTCTATTGCTGCTAGTTCCTATTTTAGAACCTACCTTAAGATCTTTAAAATGAACACCTTTATTAGATATAAATACATCTCTTGGATCTTCTCTTTCACATATGGCTGCAATTTCAAATTCATCTGGAACATCAAAAGGCACATCTTTCATGCTATGAACTGCTGCATCTATTTTATTTTTTAAAAGTGCAATCTCTATTTCCTTTATGAAAAGACCCTTTCCACCTATTTTATTCAATGATATGTCAAGTCTTTTATCTCCTGTAGTTTCTATTAAAACTTTGTCACTTTTTATATCACATTTTTCTTCAATCAAGCCAATTATTCTTTCAGTTTGAACTTGTGCAAGTTTACTTCTTCTCGTTCCAACTCTATATTTCAAAATATCACCATCCATAAATTTTAAATTAGTTGACCATACCTACTTACCATAAAACATATCAATAATAGTTTTAGCCTTACCTTTTTGATAAAAAAAGTAAAAATCCTCTGAACATATGAATCTCATTACAATTTTTCTATTTTTATTACCTTCCATTTTTCTTCTCATTTTAAAAGTGAACTCTATAAAATCATCATATTTTTCTGCATATTCCCTCATTTTATCAGCTACGAATACAGCCCCTTTAGGTGACACTTCAGATGTGTTTACTCCAAAGTATATATTCTTCGTATTTCTTTGACATGGTGTAATGCAATTCCCAAGAGATGGTTTTGTACAATCTATATATAATTTGTTCATGTTATTACAGTCTTCTCTTATAGTTGAATTTAACTCTGCATTATCAGTTGCAATAACTATAATATGGCTTTTTTCAATATACTTTTTTTCATAGTTTTTCTTTAAAATATGTACATTTTTCATAGTTTTAAATTCATCAAATTCACTGAGAAACTTCTTTGCTACTACAAATACCTGTGCACCTTTAGTTGAAAAAGTCTTTAATTTTATATAAGCAGCTCTTCCTCCTCCAACTATTAGTACATTTATCTTTTGGGAAGACAGAGCAACAAATAGCTTTTCACTCAAATCACATCATCTACCAATCACTTAATAATTTTTAATTTAAACTAAACTTTGCCATTATATCTATCATCTTTTTATTTTTTTCTCTGTCCTTTATTGCAAGTCTTATGTATCTTTTATCAAGTCCTCTGAAGTTTTCACACTTTCTTATAAGTGCACCTTTTTTTAAACAGAATTCATACAACTCATGTGAATCAACACCTAAAAGTCTACATAAAACAAAATTTGAATAAGTGGTATATACTCTATCTATTATATTTATTTTTTTTAAATTTTCCTCCATAAATTTTCTCTCTGAAGCTATCCAATTCAATGATTTTGAAATATATTTACAGTCATTTAATACATATTTTGCTGCAGTTTCAGCAAAACAATTTATATTCCAAGGATTTTGTTTTCTTTTAATACTAAATATAATATTTTTATTTTTTGAAATTCCGTATCCAAATCTTATACCTGGAAGTGCAAAGAATTTAGTAAGTGCCCTTACTATAAATAGACAGTTATAATTTTCTATTTCATTTAAAAAACTTAAAGAGGCATTTCCTGTAAACTCAACAAAAGCTTCATCTATAATTATAGTTTTTTCATTTTCTTCACAATAGTTTAGTATAGTTTTAAATTTTTTCTTATCAATAACTTGCCCATTTGGGTTATTGGGATTTCCTATAATAAGACACTGTACATGTTTTATTTTTTCTAATATATCCTCATAGTCAAGATTCATATAAGAATTTAACTTTGAATAAACTATGCTACAGCCCCATTTAAGTGCATTTTTTTCATATTCTATAAAGGAAGGAACTACTATACATATACTTTTAAAACAGCTAATAGCCATATCTATTATTTCTGAGGCACCATTACCAAGAACTATATTATTTAATTCTAATTTCACATTACTTTTAAATGTGTTTTTCCCAAAATAGTAATCATAATTTTCCAGATAATTCTTTATACTTTTCTTAAGTTCTCTGTACTCTATATCAGGATATTTATCTACATTTTCAATTGCTTCACATATATTTTTTTTAAATCCTTCTGGTGCTCCTAATGGATTTATATTTGAACTGAAATCCATTAAATCTTTACCTTTTAAAACTCCATCTGTGTATATATCTCCACCATGTTCCATATTAAACACATCCTATTTATTATTTCATAAAATTTAAAGCTTCTATAAATTTATGATTACATATATTAAAGCACTATAGATTAAGACTCCAATTATTTCTGAAAGATACATAAGTTTTATTGCATATTTTATGTGTACAAAATCAAGAGAAATATTATCATCTCCTATAGTAGGTTTATAGACAGGTTGCCCAAAATAAATATTTGTTCCTCCTAGCTGAACTCCAAGTGCACCTGATACAGCAGCTTCTGGATATGCACAGTTTGGGCTTTTATGATTTTTTCTATCACGCACCATTATTTTAAAAGAATTTATTATATTTCCACCAACAACTGGACTTACAATACTTATTAAAATTCCAGTTATTCTTGCAGGTATAAAGTTAAACACATCATCCACTTTTGCTGGAAAAAATCCAATATATCTATACTTTTCATTCATGTACCCAAGCATAGAATCCATAGTATTTACAGCTTTATACATCATTGCAAGTGGTGCTCCAAATATAATCCCGTAAAACAGCGGTGCAATTACCCCATCTGATGTATTTTCAGCTACAGTTTCAACTGCCGCTCTTACTATTTGCTTTTCATCAAGATTTGTAGTATCTCTTCCAACTATATAGGAAAGCTTTTTTCTTGCATCTTGTATGTCACATGACTTCAAAGAAAAATACACCTTTATTGACTCTTTATTGAGAGATTTTGCAGAAAGTGCTGTAGCCATAAATACTATATTTACCAAGTTAAAAGCGATAATATTTTTTCTAAATATGTACATCAGTAAAAATGGAATTAAAAAGCTTACTGATGTAAGAATTACAACTATAACACCTCCAAAATATTTAATTTTTTTATCAGTACTGCAAATTTTTCTACCTAGCTTTTCCAGAGCACTTATTAATTTTCCCATAAACACAACTGGGTGTGGAAACCACATGGGATCTCCTACTATCCAGTCAATAAAAACAGCTACTAGTATGTCTAAAAAATTCATCCAAAGCAAATCTAAAACCATAAAGTTACATCTCCTGATTTCCATTTTGGGATCTTATAATTTGATATATAAATTTCATATCTATATTTTTTCTAACTATATCTGCCAACTTGTCAATTTGTTCTTCTCTGAATTTTCTATAATCTAAAGATTTTTGAGTTTGAAGACCCTTTTCAATTCTTACTTTATTTAAAATATATTCTCTAAAATCTGGAGAATCAAAAACTCCGTGAATATACGTTCCCATAATATTACCTTTTAAATTTACTGCTCCATCATCTAAATTAACTTTATTTCCATTTTTATCTACTATTTTGAAAAGTGGCATGGCTCTTTTCCCATATTTGCAGATTCCCATATGAATTTCATATCCATAAACAGATATATCTTTATTTTTAGCTTTTACTCTAGTTGTAACTTTCTGTTTTTCAAGTATTGTATCTACATCTAAAAGTTTCATTCCTTGAATCTTTTCTGAGTCACTTTCAACTCCATATGGATCCTTTATAGAATTACCAAGTATTTGATATCCTCCACAGATTCCAATCAAAATTCCAGTTTTTGAATATTCCTTTATGCAATCTTCAAGTCCAGATTCTCTAAGCTTTATAAGGTCATCTATAGTATTTTTGCTTCCTGGTATAATTACTATATCTGGATTTTTAAATTCCTGCTTTGAACTTATAAATCTTACAGACACATCTTTTTCATTTTTAAGTGCATCAAAATCCGTAAAATTAGATATGTGTGGAAGTTTTATAACTGCTATATCGATAGCACTTGTAATTTTTCTGTTAAAAGAAATAGCACCATCTTCATCCTCAAGATTCAAGTTAAAATACGGTATTACTCCTGCACATGGAACTTTTATAATATCATATAGCATATCAATTCCAGGTTTAAGTATATCTAAATCTCCTCTAAATTTATTTATTAATGTACCTTTTACTCTATTTTTTTCTTCATTTTTAAGCAATAACATAGTTCCAGCAAGAGATGCAAATACACCTCCCTTGTCTATATCGCCTACTAATATAACAGGAGAATTTACACTTTCAGCTAGTCCCATATTTACAATATCCCTATCTCTCAAATTTATTTCTGCAGGACTTCCTGCCCCCTCTATAACAACTATATCAAATTTTTCCTCTATACTTTTAAATTGTGATTTTATCATTTCTTTAAATTTAAATTTCATATTGTGGTATTCCATAGCAGTTGCATTTTTATACACCTTACCATTTACTATTATTTGGCTCTTTTTATCTGATGTAGGTTTCAAAAGTATTGGATTCATATAAACTTCTGGTTCTAAACCCGCTGCATAGGCCTGAAGCACTTGAGCCCTTCCCATTTCTCCACCACTTAAAGTAATATAGGAATTCAATGACATATTTTGAGATTTAAACGGACATACACTATATCCATCTTGCTTAAATATTCTACAAAGTGCCGTAACTATTATACTCTTTCCTACAGATGATCCTGTCCCCTGTAGCATAATCTTTGCCATAATAACAAATCCTCCTCAAAATAAAATAAGAGCAAGAAACCTTAAAGGTTAGTCTGCTCCCATTACAAAAACGACACATGCCGTAATAATTCATGTTAAGGAACTTTCCCTCCGAAAGTTTACTTAAAATAAATTCCAGGCAGGTCTCCTGACTTATGAATCATCCTAATCTTAAAACCTTCCTTATAAATTAAAGTGGTATAAAAAAAGATTCGTCATCAATTACAGTAGCGGGGGCTGTTGTGGATTTTAACCACATTCCCTTTTCACCAATTAGGCACCTGGATTTATGAATATTTACTTTTATCTTGAGTATATTATAACATATATTTTATGTCAATGAATATAGTCATAATCACTTTATATTATTTTCTTCTAAAAACTTCTCATCATTTATTACATTTTCATATAGATCATCTCTTATTATTTCATGATTTTCTGAAAATACCAAAGCTCTTTTAAAAATACCCTTTGTATATTCAAAATCGTGAGTTGAACAAATTATAGTCTTTCCTGCTAAATTAAGTTTTAAAAGAAGTTCTCTTAAAAATTTTTTTCCCTTTGGATCTATACCATTCATAGGTTCATCAAGTGTGAGAATTTCAGGATTAAGTGAAAGTACAGAAGCTAAAGCTACCCTTTTCTTTTCTCCTCCACTTAAATTGTATGGTTGTCTATGTTTCAAATCATAAATTTGAAGAAGCTCTAAACAGTCTTCAACTCTCTCTTTAACAATACTTTCTTCAAGTCCCATTTGTCTTGGTCCAAAAGCAATCTCTTCATACACAGTAGGAGAAAAAAGCTGTGCATCTGAATTTTGAAATAAAAACCCAATTTTTTTGTGAAATATCTTTGAATACCTGCTATTTTCAAGTTGTTTTTTGCATATATTAACTCCATCGAAATAGTATGTTCCATTATTCGGAAAGACTATACCGTTTATAAGTTTTAAAAGTGTAGATTTTCCGCTTCCATTTGCACCTATAAGTGCTACTGATTCCCCATCTTTAATTTTTACAGTAATATTTTTTATTGCTTCAACATCTTTATATTTAAAACTCACATTTCTCATATCTATCATCTAAATCATGCCACCCTCATGTAAAAATACAGTGCTATAATACCTATGCACATAAAACTATAGATCAAATCCACAAAAGTAATTTTAAACTTTGTAAAGTATGTATATTCTCCCGTAAATCCCCTACATTCCATGGCAGAATACATTTCACTTCCCATTTCATTTGATTTTAAAAATAGATTTCCCATTATCTTAGTTATAGAAGAGTACTTCTTATTATTTTTCCCAACGGATTTTAATTTTAGAGAATGAAACATATCAAGTGAAAACTCTCCTAATATGTAAATGTACTTTAAAGTTATATCAAATATAAATATAAATATATCCGGCACAAAAAACACCTTCAAAGATTTTGTTATATGACTCCATTTAGTAGTAGATGAAAATATATTTGCAATAATTATAGTTCCAAAAATCTTTAGTATAAGCATAATACTATTTATTAAATTTCCAAGTATAATAGATGGTATGAGCATTATTAATGTAAATACAGGCATTAAAATACTGAGGAAGAGTATATTTTTTATTCTTTCAGCATCAAGAGTGCTTAATAAAAGAAGAAAATATACATCTACAGCTGCAATATATATATAATTTCTTGAAAGAGATAAAAATACTATATTAAGTATCATAAACAGAAGTTTTAAAATTGGATTTACTCTATACATAAATCCACCTTTAAGCTTATCTATCCTTTTAATGCGAGATAGTATACCTAAAATTGAAAATATACTCTTATCTATAAATTTATCTGAATCATCTTCAGGTACATAGTCATCCTTTTTTAAAAGCCAATCTTTCAAAAGTATACACCCCTCTAAAAACAGTAATTATTTTTTATGTGTAAATAACGTAAAAAACACAATTAGAACTACAATTACTCCACATGCACTAATTATACTGCATATTATAATTAAATCTTTTACCATGTACCAATCATCTCCACAGCAACTTTAATTCCATTCTAATCCACAAAATATGTACCAACATCCAATTGCAACTGCTGTTCCATTTTTTTGCTGATCTTTTAAGAAACCCAAAGCATTATCTTTTTCAACTAGCATTACTTCTATATCTTCTTCATCTTCAAGGTGTTGTACTGGTTTTTTATTAGCAGGTACATTTTCGTCTACAGTTAAAGTTACCAATCTTACAGTATCTGATAAAAGGGCTGCATTAGAATACAAAATAGGGCTTACAGATTCAACTTCACCTAAGTATCCAGTTTCCTCCTTTAGTTCCCTTATTGCATTTTTACATACATCATCGTCTTCCATAAGTCCTGCTGGAAAGCCTATTATATAATTATCTATCATAGGTCTATACTGTTTTATAAACACATATCTATTTGATGGAATAAGTTTTGCAACCATAACTACAGTGTTCTTTGTATTTGTCCTATCTATTCCCTCCCATTTAAGTTTTTCATTTTTCTTTCCCAAATAGTTTATTTCTTTTAAAGATATCCAATTACCTTTATAAAGTATTTTTTCAGATAACTTTTTCATAAATTTCCTCCCTGAAATTTTATTTAGATAAGCTTAATCATAAATTTTTTAAATAGTCATCAATTTTTTTGCTTCTTCTCCTATTATTTTGAATCCCTTCTCTATATCCTCGTCCTCTGTCCTTGAGAATCCAAGTCTGAAAGTATCTTCACCGCTTCCATCTACATAAAACAAATCTCCAGGTGTAAATATAACATTTCTCTCGCAACACCTTTTAAGTAGTTTTCTCGAGTTTACACCTTTAATTTGAACAAATATATGAAGTCCTCCTTCACCATACACTTTGGCAAATGGAATATATTTTTTTACAAGCCCTATTGCAAGTTCATATTTATCTTTATAAAATCTTCTTGCTTTTTTAAGATATTTTTCAAAATTTCCTTCACTTAAATAATCATAAAATACTGCTTGATCAAGAAAAGATGTATGTATATTTCTACTCCTTTTTGCACTTTCAAGATGATCTATGAGTTCTTTATCTGCAAGAATCCAGCCTATTCTAAGTCCTGGAAATAATATTTTTGAAAAACTTCCTATATAAATCACACTATTTCCCTTTCCTGCAAGTGCTGCAATTGGTGATACATGGTCGCTTAAATATCTAAGTTCCTCATTAAATCCATCTTCAATAATAGGTACATTATATTCTTTAAATATATTATATATCTTGGTTCTCTTATAAGGCGACATTACAATTCCTGTTGGATTATGATATGATGGTATAATATAGGCTAATTTAAAATTGTTTTTTCTCAGTTTTCCTTCTAAATCAGAAATATCTATTCCGTCTTTTTCCATTTTTATTCCCTCTATATTCAATTTATGGAGTTTCATAATTTTTATAGCAGTATTATGAGTTGGATTTTCACATATTATACTGTCTCCTTCATTCATAAGGCAGGAAAGTATAATATCAAACCCCTCTGTAAATCCATTTGTAATAAGTATATCCTTAGAAGATATATCTATTCCTTTATTTTCCATATACTTCATTAAATACTGTATAAGAGGTCTATATCCCTTTGCATATCCGTAGTTTAATATTTTGCCACTTTCTCTAGATATACAATTTAAAAATGCCTTTTTAAAATTTTCCACATCAAATAATCTATCATCAGGAGCTATGCTTTTAAATGATATCATACCTTTTTCCCACTTGATTTCACTTTTTATTATATCTAGATCCTTACACTCTTTTCCATATAAACTTACACGTTTTTCCCAATCAACATCCCATTTCTCTTGAAAATCAACTTTTACATCTGCAACAAATGCACCTTTTCCCTTCTTCATATATATAAGTCCTTCATCTCTTAAAAAATCATAGGCATATATTACTGTATTTCTACTTACTTTCAATCTAGAGGACATTTCTCTTGTAGATGGCAGTTTTTCACCACCGGCAAGCATTCCTCTAAGTATCATATTCTTTATATAATCCTTTATCTGAATGTATACAGGACTTTTATTATCTACCTTTATATCAAAAAACATAAATTCACCTCTTTATATATTTTTACACAAAACTTCACATAAATAAAGATGATGCACTGTATAAATTTACAATACATCATCTTTATTCATAAATATGTTTTTGTTTAGAATGATGGAATTATACTTCCCTTGTAATTATCTTCTATAAACTCCCTTATTTCCGATGAAGTTGCAGCTTTTACAAGTGCCTTTACATAAGCCTTATCTTTATCCTCTTTTTTTACAACAATTACATTTGCATAAGGTGAATCTTTAGATTCTATTGCCAATGCATCCTTTGTAGGATTTAGATTTGCCTGGAGTGCATAATTTGTATTTATAACTGCAGCATCTACATCTGACAAAACTCTAGGAAGTTGAGGTGCATCAAGTTCTGTAATTTTTAAATTTTTCTTGTTCTCTGTTATATCAGTTTTTGAAATAAGCTCACCATCTTTAACTTTTATAAGTCCAGCTTTTTGTAATAATTTAAGTGCTCTAGATCCATTAGTAGCATCATTTGGTATTGCAATTTCTGCACCATCTTTAATATCATCTACGCTTTTAATTTTATCTGAATACAATCCCATTGGCTCTAAGTGAATCTTAGCTACAGAAACTAAATCAGTTCCATTTTTCTTGTTATAATCATTTAAGTATGGTATATGTTGAAAAAAGTTAGCATCTATTTCTCCAGATGCAAGTGCCTTATTTGGAGTTACATAATCATTAAATTCTTTTATTTTAAGTTCATATCCTTCTTTTGCCAATATAGGTTTTACTTTTTCAAGTATTTCTTCATGAGGCTTTGGAGATGCTCCTATTGTTATTTCCTTTTTGCTATCATCTGATGCACTGTCAGTTGTACCTGATTGATTTCCACAACCTGATAATAGTCCCAAAATAAATACTGAAGAAAATATGACTGCGACTGTTCTTTTGATATTTTTCATAAATCTTTCCCCCTAAATAATATGTTATAAATAAAATAAAATCCAGGAAAACTCCCGGATTTAAAGACTAAAATAATTTTCTCATCTTTCAGCTTCTGCTGCAGGAGTTAGCACCAATGTATAAAATACTGGTTGCCGGGTTTCACAGGGCCAGTCCCTCCACCACTCTTGATAAGTGTATTCAATTATCTAAAACAATGTAAAGATTATACCATTGAACTGTTTATTTTGTCAATGTATTTTTAGTAGAATACTCAACTATTTTATCTAAAAGCTCAGTATAAGATATTCCAACAGCATTTGCACTCTTTGGGAAAAGACTGTTTGCAGTCATTCCTGATAGTGTATTTAATTCAAGCACATAAGGTACATTATCTTTAATAATAAAATCCACTCTAGCATATACACTACATTTTAACACATCCCAGCACTTTCTTGACATATCTTCAACCTGTTTTTGTAAATTTTCTTCAAGTTCCACTATTATCTCCTCAGAAGCACCAGCTGTATACTTTGCTTTATAATCAAAAAAACCTGACTTAGGCTTTATAGCTATAATTGGAAGAGTCTTTCCGTTAAGCATGCAACAGGTAATTTCATCACCTTTTATATACTCCTCAATCATAACTTCTTCATCATATTTTAGAGCCTGAACTACTGCATCTTCAACATCTTCTCTTTTATTGATTATACTTGTTGCCACACTAGATCCACCTGAATTTGGCTTTACAACTACTGGATATCCCATTTCATCTAGATAATCGTAATCTATTTCACCTATGTCTTTTACACATATCCATTTTGCAGTATTGATATTATTACTCTTTAACACCTTTTTTGTCATATCCTTATCCATGCATATTGCACTTGTAAGTGGCCCACATCCTGAATAAGGTATATTCAAAGTTTCAAGAACAGATTGAACTGTTCCATCTTCACCAAATTTACCATGAAGTGCTATAAAAGCAAAATCTATATCAGTTGTTTTTGTTATTATATCCTGTTTTTTATCTATGATTATTGGAACTACAGTATATTTATTCTTATCAAAGAATTTTACTATTTCTCTTCCAGAAGCTAAAGATATTTCCCTTTCAGAAGATACTCCTCCCATAATAACTCCTATTTTCATATTAATCCTCCACAAAAATTATTAAGCTGCATTTATAATTATATTTTACTCCTCAATTAATATAAAAAAAGAGCCACCTAATAGGAGTTTTAGATGCTCTGTGGTTCTAAATACAAAGTGTACTTAAAATATCATCAATACTAGATATTGCAAGGCCAATGGAATTATCAGATGCACCATAATATATATAAAGTTTTTCTCCAACTTTAACAGCACCACAAGGGAAAACTACATTAGAAAAGAAACCATTTTTCTCATACTCCTCACAAGGCTCTAAAATTGGTTTTTTGCTCCGTGCTATAACTTTTTCAGGATTGTCTAAATCTAGTAAAAGTGCTCCCATAGAATATCTGTCATTCTTATCTACTCCATGATAGATTTCAAGCCATCCTCTATCTGTTCTTATTGGTGGCACTCCTGCACCTATTTTTTTAGAATCCCAAGAATTATCTCTAGTTTCTGCAAGTACTTTGTAATTTCCCCAATCAATTAAATTCTCAGATTCTGCTATCCATATTATTGGTTTTCCAGTACTTTTAGAAACTGGCCTATTAAGTGCAAAGTACTTTTTTCCTATTTTCTCAGGGAATATAACTACATCTTTATTTTCTGTATCAAATATATTTCCCAATTTTTTATAGTTTACAAAATCACGAGTTTCAGCAAGCTTTACTACTATTCCATATTTAGATACTGCACTGTAGGTAATATAGTACTTATCATCTATTTTGGTTATTCTTGGATCTTCTACTCCAAAACTTTCATATTCATCTTCTGGAAATATAAATGGATCACTGTCTATATTGAAATTTATTCCATCTCTACTTCTTGCAATTCTTATATGTGACATTGATGTAAGGTACTCAAAATCACAACTACTTCCTACTCTTTTTACTGTTCTAGAATCACTAAAATCAAATTCACTATTTTTCTTATTTAAAGTTATCACTTTTTCAGACTTGTCTTTACTATCTACATATGGAACTTTTATATAATTTTCATCAACACTTTTAACTCTTTCAGCTACTCTCATTAAAAGGACTATTTCATCTTTATATTTTGTAGCTCCAGGATTCATAACTCCAACAACTTCAAGGTCTTTTATTGAAGTTGTTGGAGTTACATCTTTACAGGTGATAATAGGATTGAATTTACATCTCTCTATATTCATTTTTTTCCTCCTTATCCCTTAATATCTAAATTCAAATAATTTAAAGACTATTTTCATCATTTTTATTCATATATTTATAAAAAGGATTATCTATTTCAAGTGTCTGTGCCTCAATGTCACTTATACCTGCATATAAAACAGCTCTTTTCCCATGAAAACTAAGTCCTCCACTGAATACTACATCATAAAGTGTAGCATTTTTACTAGGCCCTGGCAAGAAGTCACTTCTTTCTGCAATTATAGAAACATCTTTATATTTCATAGAGTTAATATCCAAAACAAAAGTCATTGGATAATAGTGTTTCATACCTAATTCATCCATTTTAGCTATATGACCTAGCAGTCCTATATTATTTTCATCAATTGGATAAATACTGTTTATTCCTCCCCATTCTTCATCATTGAAAAAATCGCTCAAAATAGGAGCATCCTCAATTGCACCTTTACTCAAATCATTTAATCTGTCTATTTTTATAAATCCTATTTTACCTCTTCCACCTTTTGATCCCTGTGGCCTTGTAAGTATGCCTATACTTCCATCTTTTAGTTGAGTTATACGAAGATCTTTCATTCCATCAGGTCCTACAAAAAAAAGCTTTAAATTGAAAATATCTTTTCCTTTATATATTACAGTTCTCCATATTAAATTATTTGGATTGTTTATATCCTTAAATACTTCAACTCCACCTACTATGAGTTCATTATCTATTCTAGTAAAAAATGGATCTTCAAGTTTCATAACTGGAGATTCTATTATATGACACCATGCATCTTTATATTTTTCAAAAAATGATACCATTGAGTCATTTTGAAATCTTGACTCTACTCTTCCTGCTATAATTGTTCTACCTGAATGAGTAAATGGTGCAGTTATATTATAAACATCTTTATTAAATATACCTATAAATTTCATTCTTTTAGGTATCTTTTTAGTTTTTTTCTTTCTATACTCCTCTAATAAATTATCGCAAGTAATTAACATCTAAAATTACACCTTCCTAAATTAATTTATAAGTTATCTTGTATTTATATTATATACAATTATATTATGATAAACCCCCACTTATTTTTAGAGTGGGGGAAATAAACTTAAAGTGCTGCTTTATATATTTTTACAATATCTTCTTTAGAAAGAGGCTTAAATTCACCTATCTTACCATTTTTAGTGAGGTTTTTGGCCATTTTCTCAATATTTTCTTCTCCTATATTTACATCTCTAAGTCTAGATGGAAGTCCTAACTTATTGAAAAACTCTCTTGTCTTTTCTATAGATTTATGTGCTATTTCAAATTTATCTTCACTTCTATCAATTTTCCATACATTTACACCATAATCTACAAAGTTATCAACTGTATTTTCATCTAATACATATTCCATCCAATAAGGCGTCAATATTGCAAGTCCCACACCATGTGTAATGTCATAATATGCACTTAATTCATGTTCCATAGGATGTACACTCCATCCTTTTACTTTTCCATAAGTCAAAAGTCCATTTATAGCAAGACTTGAAGCCCACATTAAGTTTGATCTTGCTTCATAGTTATTCGGCTCTTCAAGTGCAATAGGCCCATATTTTATACAAGTAAGTAAAAGTGCCTCTGCCATCCTATCTTGCAAATAAGTTCCTTCCCCGTTGTTAAAATATATTTCTAATATATGACTCATTATATCTGCCGTTCCAGATGCTGTCTGTCTTTTTGATACAGTATAGGTATATGTAGGATCAAGTATAGAAAATTTTGGAGCAATATATGGACTGTTAGTTGCAAGTTTTTGCTTAGTTTCCTCATTTGTAATTACTGCAAATATGTCCATTTCAGACCCAGTAGCTGCTAAAGTTAAAATACTTGCAATAGGAAGTGCTTTTTTTATCTTTGATGAATCCGCTACAATATCCCATGGATCTCCACCATAATAAAAACCTGCTGCTATCACCTTAGCACAGTCAATTACGCTTCCTCCCCCAATTGCTAGTATAAAGTCTATTCTATTTTCCCTACATATCTGAATACCATCTCTTACACTTGATATTCTTGGATTTGGATCTACACCGGAAAGTTCCCAAAATTTTATCTTACTTTCCTTTAAAAGTTTAACAGCAGCATCGTATATTCCATTTTTTTTAATACTCCCTCCTCCATACACAAGAAGTACTTTAGAACCATATTTCTTTATATTTTTTGCCAAAACACTTATCTGTCCTTTTCCAAAAAAAATCTGGGTTGGAATTGAATAATGGAAATTAATCAAATCTAAACATCTCCTTTTTATAAGGCTCATTATAGATAAAACATTCTATATAATCTATTTTATAATATTTTATACTACTCAGTAGTATAACACAAGTAACCATAAGTAAAAATTATACTCATGGTTACTTGTAAAATGAACTCTATTAAACTATTTTAAAATTTTAAGTGCTTTATCTACTACATTTTCAACTGTAAATCCAAATTCTTTAAATAATGTAGCTGCAGGTGATGATGCTCCAAAATGATCTATTGATACAATATCACCATCTAATCCAACATATTTATACCATCCAAATGAAGATCCTGCCTCTACTGCCAATCTTTTTCTAACGCTTTTTGGAAGTACACTTTCTTTATATGCTTCATCTTGTTTTTCAAATACTTCAAAAGAAGGCATACTTACAACTCTTGCATCTACACCCTTTTTATCGAGCTCCTCTGCTGCTTTATAAATAAGTTCTACTTCAGATCCAGTTGCCATAAGTATTATATCAGGAGTTGATTTTTTAGAATCTTTAAGTATGTATCCGCCTTTTAAAGCTCCAATTCCCGTTTCCTTATACAAAGGCAAGTTCTGTCTACTAAGTACAAGACAAGTTGGTCCATCAGCTTTTGTAAGTGCATAATCCCATGCTGCAGCTGTTTCTTTTGAATCTGCAGGTCTGAAAACTGTCATGTTAGGCATACTTCTAACTGCTGCAAGTTGCTCAATTGGTTCATGAGTAGGTCCATCTTCTCCTACTCCTATACTATCATGAGTAAGAACATAAACAAGTGGCAACTTCATAAGAGCAGACAATCTCATTGCACCTTTCATATAATCACTAAATACAAAGAAAGTTGCTACAAATACTTTTAATCCACCATAAAGCACCATTCCATTTCCTATAGAAGCCATAGCATGTTCTCTTATTCCAAAGTGAATATTTCTTCCTGATCTATTTTCCTTTGAAAAATCTCCTTCACCATCCATATAAGTCTTATTAGATGGAGCAAGATCTGCAGATCCTCCTATTAAATTTGGCATTATTTTATCAAGTTTATTCAATATTTTACCTGATGCGGCTCTTGTTGCCATAGGCTTATCGAAATCCCATATCTCTTTTTCAGTATCTAAATCGACTGGAAGCTTTCCACTTAACCAATTATCCAACTCTTTGGAAAGTTCAGGATATTTAGCATCATAGTCTTTTTTAAGCTTTTTCCATTCATCTTCTTTACTAGCTAACTCTTCTATTTTTTCATTCATAAACTGTTTTACTTCATCCGGTACATAGAAATCTTCTTTATAATCCCAACCCAAGAACTTCTTTGTAGCTTTTAAATTTTCTTCTCCTAAAGGTGCACCATGAGCTGCAGCTTTTCCTTGCTTTTCAGGACATCCGTAACCTATTTGAGTTTTTACTATTATTGCACTTGGCTTATTTTTCTCTTCTTTTGCTTTTTTTATAGCTGAATCTATTTTATCTACACTTGTTCCCTCTTCAACCTTCAATGCCTGCCATCCGCATGCTTCAAATTTCTTTGCTACATCTTCTGTAAATGCTATGTCTGTGCTTCCCTCTATTGTTATGTTATTGCAGTCATATACCAATATAAGTTTCCCAAGTCCAAGCTGTCCTGCAAGTGATATAGCCTCTAGTGCAACACCTTCCATAAGACATCCGTCACCAGTTAGCACATAAGTGTAGTTATCTATTATGTTAAATCCAGGCCTATTGAACTTAGATGCCATAAACTGCTCTGCCATAGCCATTCCTACTCCATTTGCAACTCCTTGTCCGAGAGGTCCTGTAGTTGTTTCCACGCCTATAGTGTGACCATATTCTGGATGACCAGGTGTTTTACTTCCCCACTGACGAAAGTTCTTTAGATCATCCATGGATAATCCATATCCAAATAAATGTAAAAGTGAATAAAGCATTGCTGAAGCATGACCTGCTGAAAGTACAAATCTATCTCTTCCAATCCATTTAGGATCTTTAGGGTTATGCTTCATATTCTTAGCCCAAATTGCAAATGCTTCTGGAGCAGCTCCCATTGGAAAACCTGGATGTCCTGAGTTTGCCTTCTGAACCATTTCCGCTGAAAGTATTCTTATGTTGTTTACTACCAAATTTTCTATATTTTCCATATACTTCTCACTCCTCGTTTTGTTTAAAAGTTAGCTATTACTTAAATTTTATTAGCACCCAAAACACAAACTATCTTTGATATACCTATTATATTGTACAAAAGTTTTATATTATATTCAACCTAATTGAATTCAATGTTTATACTACTTATTTACTAAATAATGATACACCATTAGATATTTTTATTTTATACATAATATATAATTGCACATTTTTAAAATATATTCTATCTATATTCTATATTATATTTTTAAATAACATATTAATATATTAAAATTTTTAATAGTAATATATAACAAATCCACAATAAAAATTTTTATTGTGGATTTATAACAAATTTCAATTATTTTATAAGTTTTATCTCAGATGGATATTCCCATTTTTGCAATTCCTCAGCCGGAAATGCAGGTGGTTCGTTACCATTATTTATTACAAGTGATCTATAATATACTTCAGCAATTTCTTCAACATAATAAGCCTTTAAAAGAGCTTCATCAGGATCCTTATCTACAGTCATAACTCCATGTCCCTCTAAAAGAATTGCATCAGATCTTTTTATAGGATTTATTATACTATTTGAAAGTTCTTTAGTTCCTGGTCTTCCATATGATGCCACAGGGATAACACCATCTTTTAATCCAAGATTTGCACATTCATATATAACAGCTGGAATATTTTTCTTTAAAACAGCAAAAGATGTAGCAAATCGAGAATGTGTGTGCACAACTGAAAATATATCTTCTCTCGTTTTATAAGCTTGTAAATGCATTAAAAGCTCACTTGTAGGTTTTAATTTTGTAACTGACTCTATTACATTAGCATCAAGATCAACTACACAAATATCATGATAAGTTAACTCTTTTCTATCAACTCCAGTAGGTGTTACAACTACATATCCCGTTTCCTTATCTCTTATGCTAAAATTTCCTGATCTATGTTTGCAAAGTCCATTTTTATCAGCTTCAAATGCTATTTTTACAACTTTTCTTTTCAAGCTTTCTAACATTAATACTCACTCCTTATTTTATAATATAAATATATTTGACTTTATATCTTTAAAACCTTTATAAATGGTTTTATTATTTCTTTATTTTTCACTTTCCAGTAAATCACGTTTTTTCATATATTTCTTATACCAAACGAATAAAGCAAGATATCCAATTAGTAAAATAGCAGGTATTATTTCCCCATGTATTATATTTAATCCATGTGCAAGTAACCATCTTAATCCAGGTATTTCAACTCCAAAATAGGTTATATACTGACCTGCAGGAACATCTATTGTTCCAACTGATTTTGCAAGATTAGTTACTATTGGTGCAAAACTAGTTGCAACTGCTAAATAGATAGGAGTTCCCAAAAATCCAAGTATTATCATTCTTATTAGGTTTCCACCAGTAACAATAAGTGCTGGCACTATAACAATTATGTTTATTATACCTGCTAGCGGAATAACATTATTCATACCCATTTTTGACATTATGACAGCAATAATCAAATCAAATGGTACAAGTATTATAGAAGCTACCCATATTTCAGATTGTCCAGCTAAAAATGGCCAATCAAGTCCTATATATATTTCTCTTCCTTTAAATTTTTCTTTCATAACTGCACTAGTAGCATCAGCTATTGGTGCAAGGGATTGCATAAATAATTTTGCTACCATTGGAAATAAAACAAGTGCTGTTGAAACTTCTATAGCTGTTCCTAATATATCTTTTAAATTATAATGTGCAAATACAGCTATCAATCCTCCTACGATGAAACCCATAATACTATTTTCGCCAAATATACCTATTTTAGATTTCAATTCTTCCGAGTTCAAATTAATTTTATTTATTCCTGGTACAAAATCTAAAAGTTTATTTATCGGTGCAAGTATTGCTGCTTGTATAGTCATATAATGTGAACATGCTACCCCAGGTATTTTAGTAATTCTATAAAGTTGTTTTTGAGATATATCAGCACTTTTTAATTCTAAAACTACTTGAATTGCTGCTGAAATAAATCCTAAGAAGATATTTCCTGTTACTGCTGTAACCATAGTAGCAGTAAAAATTTTTCCCCATACATTCCATAAATCTACATTTAGGCAATCTGTCAAATTTAATAAAAGCATAATAATATTTATTCCTATTTGAAGTGGAAAAACCAATACAGCATAAGGCCATGCCCATGCTATAGCTGACATAGGAGCCCATCCAACATCTATAGAATTCAATTTAATTCCTGTATTGCTGACAAGTGCTTTAGCTGCTGGACTTATAGAAGTAAACATAAAATTTAATATTACATTCATACCAGTAAATGCAATACCAAGAGTTAATCCTGCAATTATTGCTTTTCTAGGTTTCATTTTCATAAACAATCCCAGTATTATCATAATTATTGGTAAAAATACTGCTGCACCTAGACTTAATATATATTTTATAATTGCCATATTTAATTACCCCCTATTTTATAAAATTTTATTTTTTAATACATTTTAACCTAAATTTATGTTAAACTTATTTTGTGTATTTAACTTATTTTGTGTGCTTAAGTTATTTTCACAGTTTCCAATAGACTTTTAGTATGTCTATTGGAAATTTCTATGATAATATATATTCTTTTAGCTTTTTAAATTCTTCCTCCATTCCAACTCCAGTTAAAAATGGAATACCATTAATTGTAGGTTTTCCAAAATCATGTCCTGCAGATACAATTGATACATATATATCACATTGATCTATGATATTTTCCAACGATTTGATATCCACCGCCTCAACGTTTACATTAAGTCCCTCATCTTCACACATACTAGAAATCTTAGATGCAACCGTTTGCGAAGTAGCTACTCCAGAACCACAAGCAACAAAAATATTTTTAATTTTACCCATAATAAAACCTCCTAAAATTTTATTTTATATTGTATAAAAAATTTATTTATTAACTAATATTTTAGATAACTTGTACATAATTTGCTTTTTATTAACACTTTCATAAACATCAATTAGCTTTTCTTTATCAGAAAATATTGACATAAGATTACTCAAGGTTTTAACTTGAATATCTGGATTTTTAATTGCTAACATAAATACAAGTTGTACTCTTACATCGTTTGCACTATTTCCCATTTCTTTAAAAATCACAGGATCTTTTAACTTAGCTACAACTATTACAGGCTTATTTACATGAATAGCATCTGTATGTGGAACTGCTACTTTTACCCCATCTGTATTTAATCCTGTAGGGAAAATTTTTTCTCTATTCAATATTCCCTGTAAATATGAATTTTTAACATATCCTCTCTTTTGTAATTCTTTAAATAGATTTTCAAGCAATTCCTGTCTATCTTTTGCTTCATAATTAAGAAATATCAAATCTTCATCTAATAATTCTACTTTTTGATTCATATACATTACCCCCCAGTGCAATCTATTTTGCTTTACACCTTTAAATACAGCAAACTTTATGCCAATATAGTGCATAAATATATAAAACCCTTTAAAACAATACATTAGCTATAAAATAAAATATTACTGTAACAATAGAATGTATTAGTGCATTATTTTATAATTTAATTAATGCACTAATAATTTTATATATATGAAATATTTGATTTTAAATATTAAATTAATATCTATTAAAATACTTAATATTTTATTTAGTGTATTACAATTTTTTATAAAATGTTTTATCATATAAATTGAAAACATAATTAAATCCTATAATCCAATAACAATTTAAGTAGTAGGTGATATTATGAAAAAGATAGATTTAGTTTGGAATTATATTACAAATACAGTTAGCTATAATTATATTATAAATAATATAAATAAAGATACATTGGGAATATCAGCTAGAGAAATAGAAAATTCTTTAAATATTATAAGAAATAATGCAAGTACTATATTAAATCAATTATGGAAAAACAATAAGTTAATAAAAATAAATACTAGACCTGTAAAATTTATTCCACGATATGCCATTGAAAATTTATTAGGCGATAGTTCTACTGTGAAAAATCAATATTCATTAGATGAGTTTAAAGAATTAATAAAATCTTATAAAAATAAAGATAAAGACCCTTTCCAGTCTTTACTTGGTCATGATAGCAGCTTAAAAAACGAAATAGGACAAGCCAAAGCTGCTATTATGTATCCACCAAATGGACTTCACACATTACTTTTAGGTGAAAGTGGTGTCGGCAAAACTACTTTTGCTTATGCTATGTATCAATATGGTAAACTTTTTCAAGAATCAAAAGGAAAAGATTTCCCTTTTGTATCATTTAATTGTTCCGACTATTTCAACAATCCTCAACTATTAATGTCAGAATTATTTGGTCACATAAAGGGTGCCTTCACAGGCGCTGATCAAGATAAAGTGGGTTTAGTAGAAAAAGCTAATGGAGGTATCCTATTTTTAGACGAAGTTCATAGATTACCTCCTGATGGTCAAGAAATGTTATTCTACCTAATGGATAAAAATGAATATCATAAATTAGGTGAATCTCAAAAACGCAAGAGTAATATTTTAGTAATAGCTGCTACCACCGAAGAACCTGATAGTATACTTTTACCTACATTTTTAAGAAGAATTCCAGTTACAATAACTCTACCTCCTCTCAGAAATAAAAAAATAGATGAAAGAGTTGAATTTGTAGAAAGTTTATTTTATTTTGAATCAGTGAAATTAAATATGAAAATATCTGTTTCTCCAGAAGTTTTAAAAGTTCTATCAATATATGATTTCAAAAGTGGTAATATTGGACAATTAAAATCTGAAATAAAACTTTTATGTGCAAAAGCTTACTTGAGATATTTACAAAATAACACTCCACTTTTTATTGAATTTAAAATGCTAAATGAAGAAATTAGGAACTGCATATTTTCATATAACAGTTTGCCTAAAGAAACAAAGAATTACCTTGATATATTTAATGATAATTTAATTATATCTCCAGAAAATAGAAAAATATATCATCCAGATAACTTAAATATAAACATATACAATATAATTGATAGTGAATTAGAGCATTTAAAGGGCAAACATCTTAACAAACAACAAATTAACTTAAAAATTAATTCAATCATAGAAGATAAATTTAAAAATATAATAAACAATTTTAAAGAAAATAGATTAAATATACAACAATTATATAAACTATTACCTAGAGAAGTTGTAGACGTATCTCAAGAATCCATAGTCATTGCCCAAGAGATGCTAAATGTCAAATTTAAAAACGAATTTATATTTGCATTTGCATTTCATATAAACGCTTTATTAAATAGATTAAATGAAAATAAAAAAATAGAAAGTCCCAATATGATTAAAGTAAAAGGTGATTATACTAATGAATTTGCAGTTTCTAAAAAAATTGCAGATATCATTAATAAAAAATTTGCAGTATCAATTCCTGAAAATGAAAAGGGTTTTTTAAGTATATTATTGGGCAACAACACTCATAAATACAATACAAAAGATACCATTGGTATTATTGTAATATGTCATGGAAATTCTACAGCTAAAAGTATGGCTAATGTTGCAAACAGTCTTTTGAATACAGATTTAGTTAAAGGCATAGATATGCCATTAGATGCTAAAATAGAAGAAACATATATTAAAGTTAAATCTACAGCAATTGCCTTAAATAAAAAAAAGGGAATATTATTATTAGTTGATATGGGTTCATTAAAGGATTTTGGTGAAAGAATAATGAATGAAACTGGAATAAAAATAAAAGTTATAGATAATGTATCTACACTTTTAGTAATTGAAAGTCTTAGACAAGTTTTATATAAAGAAGATTCTATAGATAATATTTACAATATACTTTCTAATAATTTCAAAAATGTTAATAAAGAGATATTAACAAAAAAGGGTAAAGCAATCCTTACTCTATGTGCTACTGGAAAAGGATCAAGTATGGTAGCTAAAAAGTTATTATATTCTTTAATTCCTGACAAATATAAAAATGAAGTAACTATTATAACTACTACTTACATAAATCTTGATAAAACTATATCTGAATTAACTAAAAAATATGATTTAATAGCTTGCATAGGAACTATACATCCTAAAATAAATATTCCTTATTTCCCAATAAATAAACTTTTAGATACTGGATTTAAAAATCAATTCATAAAATTTTTAGATATGAACATAAATACGATTGTACCAAATTTAAATGATACTAAAAGTATATATGAAATTTCAAAAGAAATGCTAGAAGAATACGTTAAATTCATAAATCCAAAACTTGCAGTGATAAATATAAGAAAATTCATTAAAAATTTGGATTTAAAATATGATAATAACTCAAAAGATTACTTTGTAGACTTAATTGTACACATGGAGTGTATGTTAGATAGATGCATACAAAAAAATATGTTAAATTTGAGAATACATATGATTTTAAAATTAAAAACAAACTACAATTCATAAAAATCAGAAAAGAAATAACTCAACTAGAAAATGAATATGACATAACAATAAATGATGATGAAATATGCTATATAATTCTAATTTTACAAAACAATAATTTAATTTAACTTATTATATCTAAATATACAAAATATACAAAGTAAAAATTCAAAATAGAATATCAGCTATTAAATCTCTAATATGTATTATTTTTGACGAAAACACTTCATACAGAGATTCTATAGCAGATATTCTTCTCATGCCCTGAATTTATTTCACATCAACCACCAAAGTACATCCAGTTTTACATTCAAATTCATCTTTTACAATATTAATCTTTTCCTCTGGATAGGATTTTTCAAGTTTTATACCTGCTGTCAATGTATCTATCATAAAAGATGGATTTTTTTTCAACTCTATGTTATGCATGTTACAAATACTCTTTAATATATTTATTATATCATTTTGATTTGCACTATCAGATATCTTTATATCCCAACCTGTTTTTTCTGAAAGTTTTTCTATTTCTTTAATATATTTTCTGCCTATTACATTAGTTATAAAGCTAAGCTCTATATATTTTTCACCATTACATGACTTTATGCTTTTTTTATAAGGCTTAAATTTTTTATCTTTAAACTCATTGTCTATAACACTTAAAGCTGCATTTTGCTCCATAGCAGAGTTATTTTTTCCCTTACTTAATATAGGAGTTTCACCTTTGTTGTTAATGGATCTATTTGAATATTCAATGGACATAAAAAGCCCTGTACGCTTTAAAAATTCATCTGTTATGTGACTTGGTACATCAAAATATGAATTCAAAATAACTTTAACTGTTCTTTCATTTAATCTATATGAAATTTTCTTTATATCTGCATTTTTAAGCATTTCATTTACAATTACAGACACTTCATTTATATTTGTTGTATTTGAAATTTCAACATTCCATTCTACATCTCTTTTAAATTCCTCTATAACTTCATATATTTTATCATCAACTACTAATGGAAAATCAAAATTAAGCACAATCTTTTTTTCTTTATATATTAAGCTTGCTTTTTTGAAATTAAAACTTGAAAAATATTTATTCACAATATCATTTAATTCATTTGGTTTTAATTCATGTGGTTTAAGCAATTCTTCCACTTCTTTTTTTAATTTAGGCTTAAACAAAAACAGTCGTCTTACATCATTTTCAAAATAAACAGACTCAACAAGACTATGTTGAAAATGCATCATACTTTCTATTAGAAAATCATTAGAATTTTTATCAATATCTCTAGTAAAACCCTCATTACCAGTCCATATAAAAGCAAGTTCTTCTACAGTAAAATTTTTTTGTCCATAATTATCCATTACAAATTCCCATAGTTTTTTTACATCAATCTCATTTAATGTATTTCCTTTCATTGTTTTTCCTATATGCCTGCTCAATTGTTTCCTTGGTCTGTTTACATTAATAGAATAACTTTCTCCACACTTTGGAGAATACACTCTTGATCTTGATTCTGAAGCAATTTCTTTGGAAAAAGACTGAATTACATCCTCATTTCCATGAATCATAAATATATCTTTAGGTGAAAGCATCTTTATCAAAGATTTTATTTCACCTTTATCACTATGTGCTGAAAGTCCAACTTTTGCTACTTTACACTTTACTGGTATTATTCTACCATTCAATTCCAAAGTCTTATCTTCATCTTCTAAAAGGTTTAAAAGCTTTCTTCCAGGGGACTCTTCGTCTTGATAACCAGTTATAACTATATATGAATCTTCACAAGGTGCTAATTTTTCTGCATAATACTGACTAAAACCACCTGTAAGCATACCTGAGCTTGAAATTATTACGCAACTATCTTTATCTTCAAGTATTTTTTCTCTCATAGCCCTATTTTCCACTGGAATTATGTTGTCATCATAAAAAGGTTCTATTCCCCTCAATATTTTCTTTCCTAATGAGTTTTTAAGATATAATGGATTCAATTTATATACTCTAGCTATATCCCTTATCATACCATCAACATATACTTTTGTATTTTTTATTATTCCCTTATTCATTGCTCTTTTTATTATAAGTATTACTTCCTGAGCTCTTCCAAGTGCAAAAGCTGGAATAAGCATCTTTCCTCCACTTGAAACACATTCTTCTATTATATCTACAAGTTTTTGTTCTTCTACTTCTCTATTTGAATGAAGTCTATCTCCATAAGTTGTTTCAAAAATTCCTACATCTGGTCTTAATTTAGGAATTTTAAGGCCTTCTACTGTTTTTTGTGAGAATACTGAAAAGTCACCTGAATAAAACAATGATCCTTCAGGAGATTTTATGTATACACAAGAAGCTCCTGCTATATGACCTGCTGTATAAAAGCACAATTTTATGCCTTCAAACATTGGAAATTCAACCATATAATTAATTGGAAATACACGATTAAGCATAGCTTTAACATCAGATTCTGCATAAAGTGGAATTTCCTCTTCCCTATTATTCATTATCTTAAGGCTGTCATAAAGTAATACTTTCATAAGATCTTTCGTCATAACATTTGTGTATATCCTTGCAGCTGGATACTCCTTACTTATTATTGGTAAACATCCTATATGATCCATATGTGCATGACTTACAATTATTGCATCTATACCACCACTTTCCTGAATAATTTTAAAATCAGGAATAGGATCTTTAGATGCTCCTTGTCTTATTCCACAATCAAGGAGTATGTTTTTATTATTAATTTTCAAGAGAATACAACTTCCCCCAACTTCACGAGCTCCTCCTAAAAACGAAATATTCAAATTAGATCACCTACTAACTATTAATAAATATGTTACACATTTATTTCTTTAATGAATTATATTATAACATATACAATAAGAACATATAGAAAGGTAAAAGTTATTTTTTATTAAATATTCATATTAAAATAAATCGTAATATTTAACAATAAGTAGATATTATTAGTAAACAAAGCCTATTTTAATCTAATCTTATATAACATATATTGATTTCATTAATATTTTAAATTATAATATGGTACTATAATACGAATCACATAAAGGATATTAATTATATAAAGGTTAAGACGGAAAGAAGTAATTAGGTATATCACAAAGAGAAACAGTGGTTGGTGTAAACTGTTTGATATGCTTGTTTCTATATTTTTCTCATTTTTTGAATTGTACATGTAAATATAGAAACAGTAGAATCTATAAATTCTACTTATGAAATACATTCCTGAACCGCAGGCTGAACTAATAAGTAGGCTGAGCCGTTTAACTCGCGTTAAGAGAAAGAGAAGAACAATAAATTTGTTTCTAAATTAGGGTGGTACCACGGTTATTCGTCCCTTTAAATTAGGTACCTTTTTTGCTTTACAAATTTATT
This sequence comes from Clostridium sp. cel8, assembly GCF_014050525.1. Lineage (GTDB taxonomy): Bacteria > Bacillota > Clostridia > Clostridiales > Clostridiaceae > Clostridium_B. The sequence goes on along the minus strand of NZ_JACGAG010000005.1, from coordinate 75,199 downwards.
TGTTCAATTAGGGTGGTACCACGACTATTTCGTCCCTTGGCCAGGGGCTTTTTTTTATGTCTTTATATATTAAATTTACATGAGTACTCTAGAGTAAAAATTTTTGAAATGGAGGAATTTATAAAATGAATACATCTTTAATCATAATTATACTGTATATATCTTTACTTTTTCTAATAAGCTTTTTTGCCAAAAAAAGATCATCTAAAGGAGGAGAAAGTTATACTTTAGCTGGAAGAGAGCTCACCACTCCTCTTGTAACATGCTCATTAATAGGACTTGCAATTGGAGGTGCCTCTACTATAGGTGTTGCTGAACAAGCTTATAATGTTGGACTTTCTGCTGGATGGTATAATGTAGCTTGGGGATTTGGTGCCATAATCATGGGACTTGCACTTGCATCTAAATACAGAGAATTTAATGTGTCTACAGTTCCAGAACTATTTGGAAAATTCTACGATGAAAAAGGACGACTTATCTGTGTTATATCCCAAATAATAATATTAATAGTAATTGTATCTCTTCAGTATATAGCAGGCGGTGCTATACTTTCCTCACTTTTACCTGATATATTTACGCTGAAAACTGGTATGCTTGTTAGTGCCTGCGTATTTATTGGAATAACATTTATAGGTGGTATGTGGTCAGCAGGATTATGCAACTTGTTCAATGTACCACTTAAATATACGGGAATTATATTATGTACTATACTTGCTGTAGCTTCAACAGGTGGTATGCACAACATAAAAATGAGTCTTCCTCATAATATACCATATTTCAGTCCAATAAAAGGAATAGGTATATGGGTTATACTTAGCTGGATCATAGTTATGACAACTCAAATCATGTCAATGCAGGGTCCTGTTCAATTAACCTTTGCAGCTAAAGATCCTAAAGTGGCAAGGAGAGCTTTTGTAATAGGTGGACTTCTTATGATTCCAATAGGATTTTTATGTGCAATAATTGGCATGGCAGCTAAAGTTTCCTTTCCAAACATGAGTGCAACTTTAGCTTTACCTAAAATGATATTATCTTTAAATCCAGTTGCAGCTGGAATAACTCTTGCTGCTCTATGGGCAGCAGATGTATCTACTGCATGCAATCTTTTAATTGCTGCATCTACAATGTTTACAAATGACGTTTATAAAAAATCTATAAATCCAAATATAAAAGATAAAAAACTTACTGTAATGACTAAATTCTTTGTAGTAGTTATTGGAGTACTTACTTTTATCATGGCTCTATCTATGTCAGGTATATTAAAAACAATATTAATAGGCTTAAGTCTTTCCACTGCATTTACAATTATATTTCTATTTACTATATTTGCTCCAAAACTTTGCAAAAGAAGTTCAGCCTTCTTCACAACTCTTGCAGGTATAGTAGTATTATTTATTTGGGAGCTTGTACCTTCATTTAGGATATTTCCACATGTTATATTCATGGAATGGTTAGTGTGTCTTTTAACTTTCTTTTTAACAGCTGCTCTAGATAATAGAACTATAATAATAAATAATTATGCAGATACAAAATATATAAATGCAAAATAAAACTTTTTAACATAAGTTTAAGAGCTGTAGCATTAATTTTTACTACTACAGCCCTTAAACTTTAATAAAATTTGAGACTTATATCAAGTGCTTTAACAGAATGAGTAAGACACCCAATAGATATAAAATCTATTCCTGTAGATGCCACACTTTTTACATTTTTCTCGTTTATGTTTCCAGATGCCTCTACTTTAAATCTTCCATCTATAAACTTAACCGCTTTTTTCATGGTGTCTATATCCATATTATCAAGCATTATAACATCAGCTTCAGTAGAAACTGCTTCTTCTAGCTGTTTTAAGCTTTCAACCTCAACTTCAATTTTAACTGTAAAGGGAAGTTTATTCTTTACTCTTTTTACTGCTTCTCTTATTGAACCTACTGCTTTTATATGATTGTCTTTAATCATTACAAAATCAGATAAATCGAATCTATGATTGTATCCTCCTCCTGAAGTTACAGAATACTTGTCCAAAATTCTGAATCCAGGAAGAGTTTTTCTTGTATCTACTATTTTTACATTATAATCTTTTACTAAGTTCACTATATTTCGAGTTTTAGTTGCAATTCCGCTCATCCTCTGCATTATGTTAAGAGCAACTCTTTCACCTTTTAATATGGACTTTGAATTTCCACATATCTTTGCAATTATATCTCCAGATTTCACTGTATCTCCATCTTTTTTCATAGCAGTAAATACAACATTTGGGTCTAAAATTTGAAATACTCTCTTTGCTACATCAATACCTGAAACTACCCCTGCATCTTTTGCAATTAAATTGCCTTTAGATATTTCATCTCCATTAAGTAAAGTATCTGTAGTAATATCTTCATAATTTATATCTTCTATAAGTGCTCTTCTAATAAATTCATCAATTATTAAATAATTCAAATCTCCACCACCTTACATCTTTTAAACAAATGCCTTACAATATTCCTTTACATAATTGCTTCCTATAGAACTTTTGCTATTAATAGCAGCTAAAATAACAGATGTAGACACTTGGCACATATTATATATTTCTATATAATCCTCATTTATTGATTCTATACTTTCCATATTATTCATTAGTTTTTCAAGAGCTTCAAGTGCCACTTCAAGCTTATTAACTGTTCTTATTATACCTACATCTTTTTCCATTATATTTTTTATATTTTTCTTTAACATAGAAAGCTTAAAATTCTGTGATTTTGCTTTATACTTTAAATTTCCCACTTTGTTATCATTTTTACTACAAAAACTATCTAAACCATCATACTTATAATTTTGACATATATTTGAAATATCAACTGCAACTCTTCTCCCAAAAACTACAGCTTCCATAAGAGAATTACTTGCAAGCCTGTTTGCGCCATGAACTCCTGTACATGAACACTCACCAACAGCATAGAGATTTTTAAGACTAGTTCTTCCATAAAGATCTACCTTTATGCCTCCCATAAAATAATGTTGTGCAGGAGTTACTGGTATATAGTTTTTATCTATTGCTATTCCAAGCTTATTGCACTTACTATATATAGTTTTAAATCTATTTTTTAAAAATTCTTCATCATGCATTGTTACATCCAAGTACACATATTTTAAATTGTACCTCTCCATTTCACTTTTAATAGCTCTTGCTACAATATCTCTTGGTGCAAGTTCCATTCTACTGTCATAGTCCATCATAAATCTTTCTCTATTTTTTCTTCTAAGTACTGCCCCTTCTCCTCTAACTGCCTCTGATATTAAAAACATTCTTTCCTCATTATTATCTGAATACAATGCCGTAGGGTGAAATTGTACATACTGCATATTTTCAAGCTCAGCTCCAGCCCTTATTGCCATGGCAATACCATCACCTGTAAGCACTCCCATATTTGTAGTCTTAGAAAATATTTGTCCAATTCCACCTGAAGCTATAACACAACATTTTGATTTAAAGTAAAAAAATTTACCTTTATAATATCCAGTTACACCAGTACATACTTTTTTATCATCAGTTACCACGTCTATAACAAAAACATTAGTTATAAGTTCTATATTAGGAGCTTCACTTGCTCTTTTAATAAGAACATCCATTATTCCCTTTCCTGTAGCATCTCCATTTACATGTAGTATTCTTGGAATTGAATGATTTCCTTCTAAAGATCTATAAAAATTTCCCTTAGAATCTTTATCAAAATTAACACCTAACTTAACTAAACTATCTATTCCCTCTTCTGATTCATATACAAGAGTATTTACTGCCTCTTTATCATTTATATAACATCCTGCATTTAAAGTATCTTCTATATGAAGCTGCCTATCATCATCACCTATACTAGCTGCAATTCCACCTTGTGCTAAATATGAATCCGAATCAAAAATATCTTTTTTTATAAGAACACAAACTTTCAAATTCTTTGAAATATTCAAAGCCGTATAAAGACCTGCTATTCCAGCTCCAACTATAATCACATCGTAATCACTATTTACAATAAAATCTCTATTATATTCAACTAAATATCTTTTCAATTAAATCACCTTCTATTTTACTACTTTCTGCTTAACAGAAAGCATTCTATTTAAAGAATTAAGTGCTTTTATTCTTATATCTTCTGGAATTGTGATTTTATTTTCCATATTTATGAGAGAATTATAAACATCTTCCAAAGTAGTCATTTTCATATTCTCACATACCAATCTCCTACTCAATAAGTAAAACTTCTTATTTGGATTATCATTTTTCATTTTATGGAGAATTCCTACTTCAGTACCTATTATAAACTCACTACATTGACTTTGTTTTGCATAATTTATTATTTCTGATGTGCTTCCAACAAAGTCCGCACTACATCTTATCTCTTCAGATACTTCAGGATGAACTAGCATTTTAGCCATTGGATGTTCTTTTTTTATATTGTAAACATCCTCCATAGTTATTCTAGCATGAGTAATACAATGTCCTGGCCATGATATTATTTTCTTATCTTCAACTTGTTCTGCCACATAAGAAGCAAGATTTTCATCTGGCACAAATATAACCTCCTGAGAATCAACGCTCTTAACAACATCAACTGCATTAGAAGATGTACAACATACATCACTTAATGCCTTTACTTTTGAAGAAGAATTGATATAACATACGACCTTAGCATTTGGATGTTTGTTTTTCTCTATTTCAAGTTGTTTTTCATCTATAGAATCTGCCAAAGGGCATCCTGCATATTTTGCAGGAAGTAAAACAGTTTTTTGTGGTGACAATATTTTAGCGCTTTCTGCCATAAATCTAACACCACAGAATACTAATACATTATTTTCTAATTCTGCTGCTGCTCTACTAAGTGCAAAAGAATCTCCAACTATATCAGCTATATCTTGAATTTCTGGATTTTGATAATTGTGAGCCAATATACAGGCATCCCTTTCTAATTTCAACTTATTAATTTCTCTAATTAAAGATGGTCTATCCATAATTACACCTCTAAAATGATATTTATACTATACTACTGTATATACACTAGTATATACTAATTTTCATTTTTTAACAACATAATAAAAAGGCATTACCAGTATATATTGGAATAATGCCTAATAACTCATTAATATTCTACTTAGTTGGTAGAAGGTAGATAAATATACATAGGAAGTGACATACACTGCCTCCCATTACAAAGATATGCCATATTGCATGATTATATGGTATTTTATCAAATAGATATAAGAAAGCACCCAGTGTGTAAATAATTCCACCTGCAAATAAAAGTACTATACCTGCAGTGGGAATAAGCATAACAAGACTCTTCATAGCAAACACTATTAACCATCCCATAAAGATGTATATCATAGTTGAAAGTACATTAAACTTTCCTATCCAAAATATTTTCATTATTATACCTACAAGTGCAAGAGTCCATATTATGGCAAATATCCTCCATCCAATTGTAGGTCTTAAAACAGTAAGAGTAAAAGGAGTATATGTTCCTGCTATCAGTAGGTATATAGATGCATGGTCAAATATTCTAAATAATTTTTTTACCTTAATATTGGTAATACTATGATATAAGGTTGATTCTAAATAAAGAAGTAAAAGAGATATACCATAAATAGTATAACTGAGTACATACCATTTATCTCCTCTCTTTTCTGCAAATACAATTAAAAGTACAAGTGCCACAACAGATAGTGCAGCTCCTATACCATGGGTTATTGAATTTGCAATTTCCTCTCCTCTTGTGTAAAACTTTAAATCGCCTTCCAAATAAATCACTTCCTAATATAAATTACTAATATAATTATACATAGTTTTTAAAACTATATGTTGTATCTATAATATCACAATATAAATTTATATTCAATACATATTTATATTTTGTATATTTAATTATAAAATATACAACTTAATATCTATTTGTTCATAAAAATAGATAATATATTTATTTCTATATAATATAGAAAATTTATTATATAATAAATGTGGCTGAATAAATGTTTAAAAATGTTAAACTGTATATATTTGTTGAAAGGATGGTTTAAAAATGTTAAAGCAAAGTCTAAGTAACGAATTGATAAAAAGATTTAATAATTATTTAGATGAAATAAAAAAACAAAAAGACAGTAAAAATTATACACATGCAATGGAATTAATAGATGCTGCCTTTAAAGACATATTTAGATTGGGAATAAAATTTTTCAATTCCTTTACTACTGATAATCTACTAGATATGATAAATACAAATGGAAATCCAAATACAGATAAGTGTATAATGATGTCAAAACTTCTAGAAGAAGAAGGCGACGTTTTAGAAAAACAGAATAAATCAAATGAGGCTTTTTACATAAATCAAAGATGTTTGAATGTATTTATAGATACTTATATGAATAAAAGTGACCACTATACCCTTGGCAGTTATTTTAATGATATAGAAACTTTAATAGATAATCTAATGGAATATGAGCTTCCAATTTCCCTCGAAAATAAAATAAGAGATTATTATGCATGTGAAGGGAAATACGACAAAGCTGATAATATAGCCTATTGTATACTAGAAGATAGCAATTATGATAGAGCATGTGTGGAAGATGCCTTAGCTTTTTATGAGAAACTGTTAAAAGAAAGTGAATCCTCCTTAAAATCCGGAGGAATTTCAAAATCAGAAATTAAGGAAACAATTGAAGAGATAAAATCCAAGATTTAAAAATGAACACATATATTACAAATAAGGCTAACTCATTAAGAGCTAGCCTTGTTTTCTAAGCTTTTTCAACATTTTCTTTGTAAGCTTTCCCTTTTGCAGTCAATGAAAAATAAGATCCTATTAAAATAAATAGTATTCCTACCATAGTATTAATTGGTATCTTCTCACCTAAAATAATTAATGCTAAAATAGGTGCCAGCGCAGGTTTAATAAAGAAAACTACAGACGCCATTGTTGCAGATGTTTCGTCCATTGCCAGAAAATAAAACAAATAACCTAACCCCGTTACTACTACTCCAAGAAAAATTAGAGGGAATATATTTTGATGGTTTATTCCAGCAAAAACAGGTATATTTGACATAAAACTATAGTTTCCTTCAGGATTTATCATGCTTCTAATTGCGGAAAGCTTAGTTATTAATATAATTACAAGCATAATAAAGCTGCCAACTAAAAATGTTATACAATTTAAGGCTGTGCTCCCATATCTTCCAGATCTCATCTTACCAACTACACTGTAAAGTGAAAAAGTAATTGCTGCCATAATTGAAAGCACTATTCCTATTATACCTGAACTTGAAGCAAATGGATCTAATATACAAGCTATACCTATAAGACTTAAAACTATTGATATTACAGTACCTCTATTTAGTTTTTCTTTCAATATGAAATAAGCCAAAACTACGGTAAACACAGGGTTTGTACTAAATATTATAGCAACTATAGATGCCTTAGTATAAGTAATTGCAAGTTGGAAAAATGACATACTCACAACAACACATAGAAATCCAGTACACAAAAAATAATACAAATCTTTTTTCCCCAATTTCACACCTTTCATCTTTAACGCCTTAACAGTTGGTGGAATAAGAATAATTCCTCCTATTACGAATCTTAAAAAATTTAGCTGAATAGGATTTAAACCTACTGCAAGTTTTGCTGTAATCTCCATAGTGCTGAAAATCACAGCAGCTAAAACAATATATGCATAACCCAATTTTATCATCTCCCTAAAAAATTAAGCCTGGGTTACTTAATATAATATTTTTAAATATTTTATAAATTAAATAATACCCGCCAATGCCGTAAGTGCAAATCATTGAACCCGCGTCAAACAGGTGGAAATCGCCTTTCTGCTTCCTGTTCTTAGGCAATGCCTAAGTATCATTCCACAAAAAGAGTTGGATTTCCTCTTAAAAGGTGTTCGGTCAATAAAAATTTACACTTACGCACACAGCAGGAATTATATAATTAACATAAAATCATATTTTTAATTATTCATGTTTGTTTACCGATATATCAAGTTCATTTAACTGAGTTTCATCAACTGAGTTTGGTGCCTGTGTCAAAGGATCAAAAGCATTTTGATTTTTAGGAAATGCAATTACATCCTTTATATTCTCAGTTCCAGCAAGGAACATTACCATTCTATCAAAGCCATACGCAAGTCCACCATGTGGTGGTGGACCATACTTAAATGCCTCAAGTAAATAATCAAATTTTTCCAATGCCTTTTCCTTACTTATTCCTATAACATTAAACATCTTTTCTTGAAGTTCTGTATCGTGTATTCTTATACTTCCTCCACCTAACTCTTCTCCATTTAGTACTATATCATAAGCCTTTGCTCTAACTCTTCCTGGATCAGTATCTAAATACTTTATATCTTCTTCCATTGGCATTGTAAAAGGATGATGCTCTGCTTCATATCTATTTTCCTCTTCATTATAGGATAAAAGAGGAAATTCAGTTATCCATACAAATCTAAAGTCTTTATTATTGTCAAGTATACCAGTTTGCTTTGCCATATGTACTCTTAAAGCTCCAAGACTCTGAAGCACTACGGAATTCTTATCAGCAACTATCAGTATCAAATCACCTTTTTCAACTTGTAATTTTGAAAATATACGATCTATTGTTTTTTGGTTTAAAAATTTATTTATTGAGGACTTTACTCCTTCATCTCTATTTTGTATCCAAACAAGTCCCTTTGCACCATAGTCTTTCACAAATTGTACTAGTTTGTCAAGCTGTTTTCTTCCCATAGAAGCACAATTTTTCACCTTTATAGCTCTTACTGATCCTCCAGATTCAATTGCACTCTTAAATACAACAAAATCCATATCACTAACTTCATCAGTTATATCATTTATTTCCATTCCAAATCTAAGATCAGGTTTGTCGCTACCATACTTCTCCATTGCAACTTTATATGGCATTCTCTCAATAGGAATTTTAACATCAATTCCAGCTACCTCTTTAAATACTCTTTTTATCAGTCTTTCATTTAACTCAATTATATCATCTTCTTCAACAAATGACATTTCCATATCAACTTGAGTAAACTCTGGTTGCCTATTTGCTCTCAAATCCTCATCCCTAAAACATTTTGCAATTTGAAAATATCTATCATAACCAGATACCATAAGTAACTGTTTAAATAGCTGAGGAGATTGTGGAAGAGCATAAAATTTTCCAGGATAATTTCTACTTGGAACTAAATAATCCCTAGCACCTTCGGGTGTACTTCTAGCAAGTATAGGAGTTTCTATATCCCAAAATCCATTTTCATCCATAAAATCTCTTATAACTTTTGAAGTTCTATGTCTTATTTCAAATATTCTTTGCATATCAGGTCTTCTAAGATCAAGATATCTATATTTTAATCTTATTTTCTCTGCTGCATCTAAATTTTCTTTTATATATATAGGCGGAGTTTCTGACTTTGAAAATATCTTTATGTATTCTCCTTCAAGTTCTACCATACCTGTAGGTATTTCCTTGTTTACAGATTCTCTTTTTACAAGAGTTCCTTTAATTGCAACGCAATATTCAGATTTTAATGCATCCGCTTTTATAAATGCTTCTTTATTTATTTTTTCTCCAAATACAGCCTGAATTATTCCTGTTCTATCTCTTAAATCTACAAATATTAATCCACCAAGATTTCTCTTTCTCTGAACCCATCCCATTACAGTAAATTGTTGTCCTATGTTTTCTTCTCTTAAAACACCGCACATAGAGGTCCTTTTTAGACCTTCTAAATATTCTCCCATTTATTTTCAACTCCTGTTGTACATTTTATCGTATGTAATTTATTTTATTAAATTAATTATTCCATCAAAATCATTTAAATTTAATTCCATTTGATTACCATCATCCATATTTTTAAATTTAGCTTTACCAGACTTTAATTCATCTTCTCCAAGTATAACTGTAAATCTAGCATTTATCTTGTTTGCATATTTCATTTCAGCCTTAACTTTTCTATTCATATGATCACACTCACACCTCAAACCACCTTTTCTCAGAACACTTGCAAGTCTAAGTGCCTCACATTTTGCATCTTCTCCCATAGATCCTATATATAAATCTATGTAAGGCCTACTTGGTATTTCTATTCCGTTTTCCTTAAGTGTAAGAAGTGTTCTCTCTATTCCCATTCCAAATCCCATTGCAGGTAAATCTGGTCCTCCTATTTCTTTTATAAGATAGTCATACCTTCCACCTGCACATATTGTCATATCATTGTTTATTATTTCAAATACAGTTTTTGTATAGTAATCCAATCCTCTGACAATATGTGGATTTATTTTAAAATCTATATTAAGTGCTTTTAAATACTTCTGTAATTTTTCAAAATGCTCTCTACATTCATCACATATGTAATCAAGTATTTCAGGTGCATTCTTAACTATATCCTTTTTACCATCTATTTTACAGTCAAGTATTCTCATAGGATTTTTATTAAATCTAGTTTTACATGTATCGCACAATTCATCATATCTTTCTGAAAGATATTTCTTTAAAGCTTCATTGTACTTTTTTCTACACTTTGAACACCCTATGCTATTTATATTAAGCTCTACATCCTCTATTCCAAGTTCCTTATAAACACTCATAGCTATACTTATAACTTCGGCATCTATAGAAGCTTCTTTTGATCCAAAAACTTCAACACCAAATTGATGATGCTCTCTTAATCTTCCGTTTTGGACATTTTCATATCTAAGAGCTGGTGTAAAATAAAATAACTTAGTAGGTTGTGCTTCATTGTACAAGCTTCCCTCTACAAAAGCTCTTACAGCAGGAGATGTTCCTTCAGGCTTTAGAGTAATACTCCTACCTGCTCTATCTTCAAAAGTGTACATTTCCTTTTGCACTACGTCAGTTGTTTCTCCTACACCTCTTTGAAATAATTCAGTATACTCAAATACAGGTGTTCTTATTTCTCTATGCCCATATGCTGCCGCTATCTTTCTAAATTTATCTTCTAGATATTGCCATTTATATACTTCATTAGGCAAAACATCTTTAGTACCTTTAGGGGACTGAATAGTCATAAATATTTACTTCCTCTCATATTAGTTTATATATTCATAAAAATATTCATTAATTACTGCCAATATACACTATTATATATTCGCTATCCCAATTTTTCAAATATCATTGATAATTTAATATTCATTATTACAAATATGGATTTGTGATTCTCTCTTTTTCTATAGAAGTTCTTTCTTCATGGCCTGGTAATACAATAGTACAATTAGGAAGACTCATCAATCTAGTTTTTATACTTTCTATAAGTGTTTTTTGATCTCCACCTTCAAAATCCGTCCTTCCAATACTTCCATTGAATAAAGTATCACCAGTAAACACTACACCATTTACTAAAAAACATACTCCTCCTGGAGTGTGTCCTGGAGTATTGATTACCTTTATTTTAAGTTTTCCAAGATCCAATTCTTCATTGTCTACTAAAAAATTATCTACAATGTCATGTATATCACCATACATATAAGCTCCACGCCTCATCATATCACAATCTTTCTCACTAATATAAATTGGTGCATTGTAAGACTTTTTTATCTCTCTAGCTGCACCTGTGTGATCTGCATGGCCGTGTGTCAATAAAATAAACTTCACATTTTCAACATTTAGATCCTTAAGTGCACTTTTTATAGTATCTGCATTACCACCTGGGTCAATTACTGCACATTCCATTTTTTCTTCATCTAAAAGTATATAACAATTAGCATAATATACTCCAACTGGCATTCTTTTTATTTTCATAAACACACCTCACACTCTATATTGTAATATTAAAATATCTTTTTACTATCAATTAACATAGTTACTGGCCCATCATTTTCTATAGATACCAGCATATCAGCTCCAAATTTACCAGTTTCAACTTTATCTACAACAAGTTTACATTGATCTACAAAGGCATTGTATAGTTTCTCAGATTTATCACCTGAAAGTGCTTCTATAAAACTTGGTCTTCTACCTTTTCTACAGTCACCATACAATGTAAATTGAGATATTATAAGCAATTCTCCTGAAACATCTAAAAGGGACTTATTTAATTTTCCTGATTCATCTTCGAATATCCTTAAATTCACTATTTTATCTCTTAAATACATTACATCTTTCATATCATCTTCTCTTGATATTCCAAGAAGTACATTTAATCCCATTCCAATGCTTCCTATAATTTTATTATCAACTTCAACTTTTGAACTCTTAACTCTTTGAACTACAGCACGCATAATTTATTTCCCCCTAATTTGTTGTTCTATATACCTCGAGTACACCTTTCATTTTTTTTAGTTTTTTCATTACATCTTTAATATCTTTTACATATCTTATTTTAAGTTTCATTTTCATTATTGCTATACCATTTTTCTTAGGTTTGGCATCTATTGCATATAAGCTGGTTTCACTTTGTGATATAATTTCTATTGCTTCATTTAAAAGTCCTTCTCTATCCTCACTTTTAATCTCTATTTCTGTTATATACTCTTCTCCTTTAGGCTTTCCCCAGCTAACTTCAACAACTTTATTCTCTTTATTTTTTAACAGATAATCTATGTTTTTACAATCACTTCTGTGAATAGATACTCCTCTTCCCTTTGTTATGTACCCAACAATTGGATCACCAGGTACTGGATTGCAACATTTTGCAAATCTAACTAATACATTGCTCTCGCCTTTTACAATTACTCCAGGTGACTTTTTCTTAGTTCTATTAGGTCTATTATTTGACTTATTTAATTGAGCCTGTATAGTTCTCCAATCTACAGCATTTTTCTTCATCATAGAAGCATTGACCTGCTTAAATTTTAGAACTACTGTTTGAAGATTGAGGGCTCCAATTCCAATTGCTGCATATAATTCATTAATAGATGTCATATTGTATTTTTTAAGTATAACATCTACAGTTTTACCCTTAGCAACTTCTCCAAAATTATATCCTTGTTTTTTAGCTTCTCTTTCAAGAAGCTCTTTTCCCTTTGTTATATTTTCTTCCTTCTGAGATTTTTTAAACCAGGCTTTTATTTTGCTCTTTGCTTGATTACTCTTTACTACATTAAGCCAATCAATACTAGGTCCTTTTGAAGTATTTGAAACAAGTATTTCAACTATTTCTCCAGTTTTTAATTTATAATTAAGAGGAACCATTTTACCGTTAACTTTGGCTCCTGAGCAGTTATTTCCTATATCTGTGTGTATTTTATATGCAAAATCTATGGGAGTTGAACCATAAGGAAGATTTATAACTATACCTTTTGGAGTAAATACAAATACTTCATCTGAAAATAGATCTATTTTAAATCCCTTCATGAATTCTTCCGCATCAGATGTTTCCATTTGCCATTCAAGCATTTCCCTTATCCATGTAAGTTTTTTATCTATGCTGTCCTCTTTATTTATTCCCTCTTTATATTTCCAATGTGCAGCTATACCATACTCAGCAGTTCTGTGCATCTGGAAAGTTCTTATTTGAATTTCAAAAGGCTTTCCCTGTGGCCCCATAACTGTAGAATGCAATGACTGGTACATATTAGGTTTTGGCATGGCAATATAATCTTTAAATCTTCCAGGCATAGGTTTATACATTGTATGTGCTATTCCAAGAACTGCATAACAATCCTTAACTGTATTAACAAGAACTCTAACTGCAGTTAAATCAAATATTTGATCTATTGTCTTATTTTTTTTAACCATTTTCCTATATATACTGTAAAAGTGCTTTGGTCTTCCTTCTATATCTGAGTATATACCTGCCTCTTCTAATTTTTCCTTCAATTCAGATATTATTTTATCTATGTACTTTTCCCTCTCAGCTCTTTTTTCTGAAATTTTTCTCACTATAAAATAGTATTCATTAGGATTTATGTATCTAAGTGCTAAGTCTTCAAGTTCCCATTTTACCTTTGACATTCCAATCTTCATTAAATTCATGTGTTATATCCTCGTGAGTAAAATTAGTATCCTCTATTACATCATGAAGTAAGCCTGCAACTATAGTATCAGTATCCATTCCCATATCTGCAAGTATGCAAGTTACTTCTACAGGATGTGTTATATAAGGATCTCCAGACTCTCTTTTCTGCTTTTTATGAGCCTTATCAGCAAAATAATATGCTTTACTGACCATATCCTTATTCACATTACTACAATTTTTATCTATTTTCTCCATTAATTTTTCTAGCATACTCATACTCCCTAAAATCAATGGCTGGTTTTCTGAACCAGCCATCATTTTTTACTAATATTATATTATATACTACACAAACTTTCAATTTAAACTTATACTTAAACTATCTATTATACTGTATTAATGAAAATACATCACAGTTCTTTAATTTATCTCTTCCTTTTAAATCTGTAAGTTCTATTACAAAATCCGCACTTACTATTTTTCCACCTAATTTTTCTACAAGATTAGCTACAGAAGATATAGTTCCTCCTGTTGCAAGTAGATCATCTACTACTGCAACTCTTTGGCCTGGACGTATGGCATCTTTATGCATTTCAAGTTCATCTTTTCCATACTCTAAATCATAAATCACCTTTACAGTTTCACATGGAAGTTTTCCACCTTTTCGTACAGGTATAAATCCAGCACCTATTGCATAAGCTATTGGAGCTCCAAATAAAAATCCTCTTGCTTCCGGCCCTACAACTAAATCAATATTCATATCTTTAAGATGTTTTACAATCTCATCAACTGCGTATTTGAAGGCATCCTTATCTTTAAGTACTGTAGTTATATCTTTAAAACTTATTCCCTCTTTTGGAAATCCTTCTATCACTCTTACGCTATTTTTTAAATCCACCTATATGTACCCCCTCGGACTAACTCAATAAAATTCATCACTATTCAATATATTATCATAAAGCCCTAAAAATTACTATTCCAAAATTTCATTTTTTAAATATTTAGCTATCTGTTCAGCCCTGTCCATATTTTCAGTTATAAAAAGCTCTACTGCTATTCTGGCATTATCTATATATCTATTGCTTATACTAGTTGAAGATGTCAAACTATTTGATAACCTGTATATACTTTCCCTATTGATATCTTTTATATTATATACCTTCATTAAAGCCTTGAATCCATAATTGTTTGTATGTTTAAGATGATATATTCCCTGATCTAACATTTCCTTGTTTTCTCCTGTTATTTCAGTTCCTTTGGAGAGGGTTCCCAAAACAACTAAATCCAAATACTTATTTATACATCTCATTTGATAGTACAGTGAAATAGCTTGAGAAAGTTTAAAAGCAACTCCAACAGCTGTTAATTCCTTAAATGGATAATCACAGTTTTTTCGATTTGGATTTATAACAACTGCACGAGGAAGTAAACTTCCACAATGGTGATAATCTGTTACTATAACATCCATTCCTAAATTTTTGCATAATTCAATCTGAGATACTGACTGACTTCCACAACCTGTAGTTATTATTAACTTGGCACCTAAAAATTTTATATGATTCTTTATTATACTGGATTTTATATTAAGTTTGTCATTCATATCATCAGAAATAAAGTATTCTACATCTGCATTCAAATACTTAAGAACAAGAAACAACAGAGAAACAGCTGTTACTCCATCTAAGTCACAATTTCCATATATAACAATTTTTTCTCTTTCATTTACTGCCTTAATTATTCTCTTCAGTGCCTTACCCATATCTCTTAAAAGAAATGGGTCATGTAAGTTCGAAAAATTGAAACCATAATTATTATCTTGTCGTATCTCCATAATAAAATCCTCCAAATTTATCAAAAGCACTTATATTATAAATTATATTGCCGCTTTTTACAAACACAATATAAGCAGATTTTTCCCAATAAAAAAATCCAGAGTTTTAATATACTCTAGATTTTTTATTCTAACATATTAAAATATATTTTGAAAGTTAATTTGCCTTATTTGTAGCTGTTTTCAACTTTTTTCTTTTAGACATATGCTTTTTTATAAGTACCCAACATGGACTTGCTATACATATAGATGAATAACATCCTGAAATAACTCCAACTAGTAAAGGCTCTGAAAAATTTCTAACTGAAGGTACAAATATATACACTGCAATTAAAGTTATTACAACAGTGATAACTGTATTTATAGACCTTGCAAGTGTCTGGGTTACACTGGCATCTGCTATTACCTCAGGATCCTCTCTTCTCATATATTTATGATTTTCTCTTATTCTGTCAAAAACAACTATAGTATCATTTATTGAATATCCTATAACTGTAAGTGCTGCTGCTATAAAACTTGAATCTATAGAAAGTCTTGCAATAGCATACACAGACAACATTATAAGTACATTATGAATAAGGCTTATAATAGCTGCCATTGCATATGTAAACTCAAATCTTATAACTATGTATATAAACATAGCTGTAATAGCTATGACAACAGCTTCAATAGCATTTATTCTAGCTTCTTTACCTATAGATGCACCTATATTCTCTTGGTTAGTAAGATTACTCTTTTTATACTTCTTTTTTAAAGCATTTACAATTTGACTTACACTATTACTATCTAAATTAGCACTTTTTATAGATATAGACTTATTATCAGTCTTATTAGACACAAAGTCACTAGAATATTTTTTGATTATACTATCTACATCTTTCTTTTGAAAGTCTTCACCAATACTTATCTCGACTGCTGTTCCACCTTTAAAATCAAGTCCATATTCAAGTCCTTTTGTACCTATAAAGAACATTCCTATAGCAATTATGATAAGGGATATTGTAAACCATATTTTTCTTTTTTCTATAATTCTGTATACTTTATTCATATTACTTTACTATCCCCTTTCTAAAGTCATGAACTCCAAATGTTCCAATTGTAGCTTTATTTCTAAACAGTCCTACATCTGCAACCAATTTCATCAAAGTTCTAGTAACAATTACTGCTGTGAACATACTTAAAACTACACCTATCATGAAAGTAAGGGCGAATCCTTTTACAGATCCTGTACCTATATTGTATAACACTACTCCAGAAATTATAGAACTGATATTTGAATCAAGTATAGAAGACATTGCTCTTTTAAATCCAATATTTATAGATGATTTAATTGATCGTCCACTTTTAAGTTCTTCTTTTGTTCTCTCAAATATGAGTATATTTGCATCTACTGCCATACCAACTGTAAGCAAAAATGCAGCTATACCTGAAAGAGTTAGTGTTACATTTACATTTGCAAATGTCGCCAAGACTATGTATATATATAAAGTCAAGGCTATATCTGCAATAAGTCCAGGAAGTCTATAATACAATATCATAAATAGCATTACAATACCTATACCTACCTTACCTGCCAATATACTAAGTGGAAGTGCATTGGCACCAAGTGATGCTCCTATAGTTTTAACTTCCACAGGTTTTACTTCAACTGGAAGTGCACCAGATTTTATAAGATTTGCTTCTCTTTGAGCTTCTTCAAGACTTTTACTTCCAGTTATTTCAGCCTTACCATCAGTTATATGCGCATTAACAGTTGGATCTGTAAGTAGATCATCGTCTAAATATATTGAAATTTTCTGTCCCAGATATTTTTCCGTAGCATCTGCAAATTTTTTAGCACCAGTTTCATTTAATTCAAGGCTTATTGATGGCTGGTTAGTTTGTTGATTTATGTATGCACTTGCATCGCTTACATCTTTACCTGTCAATATAGTTTTATTATCAGGTCCTACAAATTTTAGTTTTCCCGTCTTTGCAACTCCATTTACAACTTCTTCTGCATCGAATTTACCTGGAACCTCAATTCTTATTCTATTTTTTCCTTCTTTTCTTACTACTGTTTCACTTACTCCCAATTTATTTACTCTAAGTGAAAGGAGATCTACTGTTCTGTCTACTGTTTCTTGGCTTACATTTTTGGATTGTATCTCTTCTAGTATGGAAACTCCACCTTGAAGATCAAGTCCTTTTGTTATTACTTCACTAAAGGACTTAAGTCTATATCCTGCAAAATTAAATCCATATACACCTGAATACGCCAAAAATCCTATCAGTGCAAGACAGAATATCAAAATTATAGAGCTTCTTACCCTAGTGCTCTTTTTTGCCCTAGATTTCATCTTTATCCTCCTTTATATATCAACAAACAGCTTTAGTTTAATATATACACATTAGCCATTATATTACTTTAAAATTTTACCGTCAATATATTTTTAATTCTGCATAGTATTGGCTTTAAGTGCAATAGCACATTCTATCCTCTTTTTTTGCATTTTGCATCCAAGTGAATATGGAACTTTCATATCTCCATTAAAATTATAATTATTTGCTTGACATCCTCCACTACAGTAAAATCTAGCCCAACAATTTAAACATTCTGGTTTATTATAAATATGAGAAGTTTTAAACTCTTTTTGAATATCTGTATTTATATTGTCAAAATCATTTAGGTTTCCCATTATAAATTTTTCATTTCCTACAAATTGGTGACATGGATAAATATCACCACTTGGAGTTATTGCCACATATTCATGTCCAGCACCACAACCAGATATTCTCTTATATATACAAGGTCCTCCATTTAAATCTATATTGAAATGGTAAAATTTAAAACCTCTACCCTCTTTATTTCTCTTAAGCATTTCTTCGTAAAGTTTATCATATTGTTCATATATAGTTGGTAAATCTTCCTCTCTAAGTGAAAGTGGATTTTCTTTTGGAAGCACTACAGGTTCAATAGATATTTCATCAAATCCCTGATCTGCAAGAAATATTACATCATTAAAGAAGTCTGTGTTTTCTCTTGTAAATGTCCCTCTTGCATAATACTGCTTAGATTTATCTCTCATTTCAACCATTTTCTTTATTTTAGGAAATATAGTATCAAAAGAGCCTGTGCCATCTGCCCTTACCCTTACTTTATCATTTACTTCCTTTCTACCATCTATACTCAACACTATATTTCCCATGTTTTTATCCAAATAATCCATTATTTCATCATTTAATAATGTTGCATTGGTAGTCATTGTAAATCTTATATTCTTATTGTGAATTTTTTCCTGTTCTTTTGCATATTCTACTATTTCTTTTACTGTATCGAAAACCATAAGTGGTTCTCCTCCAAATAGGTCAACTTCTATATTCTTTCTAGGCCCAGACTTTTCTATAACAAAATCTATAGCTTTTTTTCCTATTTCTGCAGACATAAGTTCCCTTTTCCCTTTATATTCGCCTTCATCTGCAAAACAATATTTACATCTTAAATTGCAATCATGTGCAATATTTAAGCAAAGTGCTTTTATATAAGATGGAGTATTATCATTTTTAATTGCAACATCTTTATATAAATCCTTAGAATAAAGCATTCCCTCATCAACTAGATGTTGGATTTCAGAGTAAGCTTCTTCAATATCTTCTTTTTTATATTTATCTCCAATAGACTTAAATACTTCATCTAAAGTCTTAAGTCTATCATCATCTAATATGTCATATACAAGCTCGTCTACAATATGAACTGTACCTGAATTAACATCTATAACATAATAATCTTTTCCTTTAATAAACTTATGAATATCAGCCAAAATTTTTTCCTCCTAAAATAATATTTCTATGAAATTGCGTAGATTTAAGGCAGTAACATTATGTTACTGCCTTAAATCTACACTAGTTTTCACATGCTAAATTAGCAACTGTGCAAGAAGTTTTACATGCCGATTGACAAGAATTGGCACATTCTTTGCAGCCTGGTTTTTTTAAACTATCTTTTATATTAGTACTATTTATAGTCTTTATATGTTTCATCTAATTTCCCCCATTTCTAAAGATTTCTGTTTGATTATAACATAAACTACAATCAAAATAAAGTTTACAAAACTAGTTAAGCCCTATATTTACAAACATTTAATTATATGTTAACTCCAATAACTCCAGATATACTTCCTACTAAAAGTGCAATTACAAGTCTTTTAATACCACTAGATCCAATAACAACAGTATTTCCAGAAACCAAAGATATTAAATATAGTATAAACACATACAAAAGAGCAACTATAATACCTATAATCCAACCCTTTTTCTTTATTCTTTGCGAAGCATATATCGCACCATACATTATACTTAAAATAGTAGTAATAACGTAAAAAACAGAACTCATATATTCATTTACTTCAACAAAAGTCATAATTACAGCAAAAAACAATAACATAATTACCGTGATTATAAAACTTCTTAAGACACCTTCAGCAGTTGAAACACAAGCGTTATATCTATCCATAATAAAACAACCTCCCATCTAATATAGTATCTATGTAGATAGAGGATGCTTTATTACATAATTATTTTTTAGAAACGTCTGAGGTTTTTCTTTCAGTCAACACACTCATTATACCTGCCTTAGCAATTTTAATTTTAACTTTGTCAGGTCCTGTCTGCATAGTAACTTCTTTGTCCTGTATATTTGTAATTTTTCCTACTATGCCACCTTTTGTAATTATCTGATCATTAACTCTTAAATTGGCAATCATATTATTGAACTTTTTTCTTCTTCTACTTTCAGGTATAAATATAATAAGATAGAAAACCACTAACATGCCTAAAATAGGCAATAATTGTGCAAAATTCATTATGTAAACCTCCTTATACAAATTTTAATTTTTTTTATTCCATTGTTTAAGCTTATTTTCTTTATATTTAGAAAAATAATCTCCATCAATAGCATCTCTTATTTCTTTCATTAAGTTGTTATAAAAGTATAAATTATGTATTACACAAAGCCTCATAGCTAGCATTTCTTTTGCTTTGAAAAGATGTCTTATATATGCTCTTGTATAATTTCTACAAGTAGGACATTTACATGTCTTATCAATAGGAGTGTCATCCAATTTATACTTGGCATTTAAAAGATTTAGTTCACCTTCTTCAGTAAACACATGAGAGTGTCTACCATTTCTAGCAGGCATAACGCAGTCAAAGAAATCTACTCCTCTTTCTACTGCTTCAAGTATATTTGAAGGTGTTCCAACACCCATTAAATAAATTGGTTTATCTTGTGGCAAATTAGGAACTACACATTCTATTATCCTATACATTTCCTCTTCACTCTCGCCTACTGCAAGACCACCTATTGCATATCCATCCAAATCCATAGCAGCTATTTCCTTTGCATGTTCCACTCTTATATCTTCATAAGTTCCGCCTTGATTTATTCCAAATAGCATTTGATTCTTATTTATAGTGTCAGGAAGAGAATTCAATCTATCCATTTCTGTTTTACATCTTTTAAGCCATCTAGAAGTTCTTTCAACAGATTTTTTAACATAATCTTTTGGTGAAGGGTTTTCTATACATTCATCAAATGCCATCGCTATAGTAGATCCAAGATGGCTTTGAATTCTCATACTTTCTTCAGGTCCCATAAATATCTTACTTCCATCTATATGTGAATTAAAATAGACACCCTCTTCTTTTATCTTTCTTATTTTAGATAGTGAAAAAACCTGAAATCCTCCTGAATCAGTTAAAATAGGCCTATCCCAATTCATAAACTTGTGAAGACCTCCAAGTTTGTAAATCACATCATCTCCTGGTCTTAAGCTAAGATGGTATGTATTTGAAAGCTCAATTTGACATCCAATTTTCTTTAAGTCCATTGAAGAAACTGCACCTTTTATTGCTCCTAAGGTACCTACATTCATAAAAACAGGAGTTTGTACAACACCATGTACTGTAGTTAATTCACCTCTTCTTGCATTTCCATCTTTTTTTAGCAATTTATACATTAAAACACCTCTTTACTTTATAAACATGGCATCCCCAAAACTAAAGAACCTGTATTTTTTATCTACAGCAACATTATATGCATTCAATATATTTTCTCTACCACATAGAGCACTTACAAGCATTATAAGAGTAGATTTTGGCAAATGGAAATTCGTTATAAGCTTATCTACAACTTTGTACTTATATCCTGGATATATAAATATATCTGTCCATCCTGATTGTTCCCTTACCATGCCATTTCCATCCCCTATAGTTTCAAGTGTTCTACAAGAGGTAGTTCCAACAGCAACTATATTGTGTCCATTTTTTCTTGCATTATTTATTTTATCTGCTGTATCTTTACTCATGCAGTAATATTCAGAATGCATGTTGTGATCTTCTATGTTTTCAACTTTAACAGGTCTAAATGTCCCAAGTCCAACATGAAGAGTTAAAAATGCAATATCCACTCCCTTTTTCTCTATCTTATTTAAAAGTTCTTTTGTAAAATGTAATCCTGCTGTTGGTGCAGCTGCTGAACCCTCTTCTTTAGAGTATACAGTTTGATACATCTCTTTATCTTCAAGTTTTTCTTTTATATAAGGTGGAAGAGGCATTTGTCCAAGTTCATCTAGTATTTCTTCAAATATACCCTCATATTCAAATTTTACTATTCTATTTCCCTCTTCCTTTATATCAATTACTTCAGCCTTTAACTTTCCGCCTCCAAAATTAAATCTACTACCTATTTTAGCTCTTTTACCAGGCTTTACTAAAGTTTCCCAGGTATCATCTCCAGTCCTTTTCAATAAAAGTATTTCCATTTTACCATTTGTACCTTCTTTAGAGCCTATGAGTCTAGCAGGTAAAACTCTTGTATCATTTAGTACAAGACAATCACCTGGATTTAAATAATCTACTATATCCTTAAATACTTTATGTTCTATATTCCCAGTTTTTTTGTCTAGCACCATTAGCCTTGCTTCATCTCTATGACTTAATGGATGCTGTGCAATCAGTTCCTTTGGTAAATAAAAATCAAAATCAGTAACTTTCAACTATTTCACTCCGTTTCATTATGCTATTAACTTTTACTTGTCAAATAATGATGACTGTCTTAAATTATTATCACTTCGTTTCCTATTCAAATGCTTATATGCACTATCAGATGCTACTCTTCCTCTTGGAGTTCTTATTATAAATCCTTTTTGAATTAAGTATGGCTCATATACATCTTCGATAGTATCAATTTCCTCACCTATAAAATACGCAAGTGTTTCAAGTCCAACAGGTCCCCCTCCAAAATTGTCTATTATAGCTTCAAGTATTTTATTATCTACACTGTCAAATCCCTCATTATCAACTTCAAGTAATTCAAGTGCATCTCTAGTTGTTTTTATATCTATTTTTCCATCTCCTTCAACTTCTGAGTAATCTCTTACTCTCTTTAAGAGCCTATTTGCAATTCTTGGCGTACCTCTTGATCTTTTTCCTATTTCCATTGCAGCATCTTCATCTATCTGAACATTTAATATTTCTGCAGATCGAAGTACTATTTCGCTTAATTCATCATCTGTATAAAATTGCATAGGACAGAGCATTCCAAATCTATCTCTAAGTGGAGAGCTTAAAAGTCCTATTCTGGTAGTTGCCCCAATCAAGGTGAAGTTTGGCAAGTCAAGTCTTATTGACTTTGATGCAGCTCCTTTACCTATTACTATATCAAGTGCATAATCTTCCATTGCAGGGTACAGTATCTCCTCTACACTTCTATTGAGCCTATGAATTTCATCTATAAAAAGCACATCCATATCACTTAAATTTGTAAGTATAGCTGCAAGATCTCCTGCCCTTTCTATTGCCGGTCCAGATGTAACCTTTAGATTTCCTCCCATTTCATGTGCAATTATATTTGCAAGTGTAGTTTTTCCAAGTCCTGGAGGTCCATATAAAAGCACATGATCCAATGCCTCTTTTCTGTTTTTAGCAGCTTGTATAAATATTCTAAGTTTCTCTTTTACATTTTTCTGTCCTATATATTCTGAAAGTTTTCTAGGCCTTAAACTATATTCATTTTCACCTTCTAGAATAGATGGAGTGACAATTCTATTTTCCATACTAAATTCACCTGCCTAATTCATTAAAAATTTAAGTGCAGACTTTATTATATCCTCAACTGAACTATTCATATCAGCTATATCCAATGCTTTAGAGGCTTCTTTCTCAGAATATCCAAGTGAGATAAGTGCTTCCTTTGCTTCCTCCTTTTTAGTATCAAATTCTTTATTTTCTACACTAAGGCAGTTAACATCAGAATTTATATCCTTAGAATCTATTTTATCTTTCAGCTCCAATATAATTCTCTTTGCAGTCTTTTTCCCTATTCCTGGAGCTTTAATTATAGTACTTTCATCTTCTGATAGTATAGAATATTTTAGATTATTTACTGTAGCTATAGATAAAAGAGATAATGATGCCTTTGCACCTATTCCATTAACCCCTATAAGTAAATTAAACATGGACAATTCCTCTCTTGTAAGAAAACCATACAGTCCAATAAAATCTTCTCGTACTATTTGGGTAGTATAAACCATAATTTCACTGCCAATTTCAGGTACATTAGCAATAGTAGTTCCTGAAGTATTTATCCTATATCCTATACCATTATTTTCAACTATTATGTAATCTTTATTCATTCCTTTATAAATTCCAATTATATATTCATACACTTAACTTCCCCCAAAATACATTTATAGTAAATATACTTATTAATCCAATTTTCTACAACAAACATATTATAACATATAATACTTTATCATTTTAAAAAATTTTATTCAAGTAAATAAATAAAGCCCAAAGACTATTATTCATAGTCTTCAAGGCGGGCTTCTGCATCTTCATGTGTATCGCACTCAAAATACTTATCTCCCTGTGTAAGAAGTTCTATATCTTTTTCCTTTAATCTGCTTGTCTTTATGTTAGTTATATCTCTCGATTTGTTTTCTATAAACATATTTCCATATTTATCTGTCTTATATATTGCTATGAATCCATCTTTGATTCCAAGTACATATTTATTTGGAGCATATTTATCTACTGTTTTTACAAACACTACTTCTAGTGGGCTGAAACTATCAACTTTATATTCAGTATTCTTATACAAATTTTCTATATCAGCTTTAGTATTACCTGCTAACTTTTCTCCTGTTTCTTCCTTCTCTATTATAACATCACCACTTTTAGCATATTTTATTTTAAATATCAAATTGCATTTACTGGAAAGTTTATTTCCTAAATTCGAACTAGCATTTACAGAATCATATTCCTTAACTTGATACATATTTTTTTCTGTATCATAACTTTTAAGTTTAGTTATACATATATAACAACTTAATGTAAAAACCAAAATAGTTACAATTGTTAATACTATTTTTCGCACTCTTACTGTATCCATAATATCCCTCCTTATTGAATATTATGGACACAATTTAATAAAATTATACATATATACCCATATTTATAAATTATTAAATGAAGAATTATTCTACAGGTATATATGTGTTAAATTCAACATTATCTTCATTTCTATCTATAAAATTTCTACTGTACAATTCTATCATAGGAAACTTTGACAAAGTAAATTTTTCATCTAAAAAATTTATAGTTGATACATCTTCTGTAATTAAATCTTTTAGAGTTATATTGGCATTTGAAGTATAATACACATATTTATGAGAAGGAATTGTGAAAGCTTTCATTCCATCTGGAATATAATCTTTGCTCGAAACCTTTACTCCTAATACAAATGAAAATCCAAATTTAAAAATAGATAGCTTAGATTCCTTATAATCAGGAAGAAGATTTATTCCTTTAACTACATATATATTACCATTATCTAAGACATTTCTAATTTCATCTATTTTAGGACTAAACTTATATATCAAATTTTTCACATTGCTAAATGGTGTAAATTTCCTATATTCACAGCCAATTAAAATAGTCTTTGGTAAATTTATCATTCCAATACTTTTCCCTAACTTATTCCTGCTTCCATCTGTATTTAAATCGTTTAAGTTTGACATAACTTCTTGTTTTTCAAGATCAGCTTTTTCCACTTCATTTCTATATCGTTCACTTAACACTCTTAAATCATCATCTAGTGCTTCAATCAAATCATGCATATAATTTATCTGTTTTTCTGAATTCATATATTTAAACATGCTATTACAAAAATCAACATCATCTTTGCTCATTTCAAAATTATTTAATATATCTGTATATTCATAAACATTTGCATTATGACTTGTCCCTATCTTATTTCTACTTTTTTCAATAAATGCTTCTACTAGTGGCCAATTTACCTTTCCTTTTTTAATTGATTCTTCAATACTAGAATCTAATTCTGGACGCTTAAATGTACTTAGAGTATTTAAAACATGACTCCATGAATTCTTTTTTTCTAAAGTATTAATTGGTTCTACAAGGTATTGTGAAATATTGAGTAATATATACTCTCCAAAAAATCCAGAGAAAATCTTATGTATCTCCTCTTTCATATATTCCCCATTTTTCTTATCAGATTCATCAAGTTCGTAAGTCAAAATAATCATCTCCATTTATAAAATAATACTTTTACATATAAGTAAAAGATCACTCTCAATTTTATTAGATAATATGAATACTTATATTACCCCTTATTGAAAATGATCTACATGTGGAACATATATGTAAGTATTTATCTTGTTTATCCTTCAAATTCATCTGGAAAATCCGCATTATGATAAACATCTTGAACATCATCATTGTCTTCCAGCTTATCAATAAGTTTTTGAACTTTTTCAGCCATTTCCATATCAACTGACAATATATTATCTGGTGTCATTACTATATCAGCAGAAACAAATTTCAATCCATCTTTTTCAAGCGAATCACGAACACTTGCAAAATCCTCTACTGTAGTTGTAATTTCATACACTTCATCTTCAGTGTTAAAATCCTCTGCACCTGCATCAAGTGCCTTCATCATCAAACTATCCTCATCTAACTCATCTGTTTTTTCTATGATTATTTGTCCCTTAGTTTTAAACATCCAACTAACACAACCACTTGCTCCTAAATTACCGCCACTTCTAGTAAAAGCAGTCCTTACATTTCCTGCCGTTCTATTTTTGTTATCAGTTAGTGCTTTAACTATTATAGCAACTCCTCCAGGGCCGTATCCTTCATAAGTTACTTCTTCGTAATTCATTCCTTCCATTTCACCGGCGCCTTTTTTTATAGCTCTATTTATAGTATCTTGAGGCATATTATTTGCCTTTGCTTTTGAAATTACATCTCTAAGTTTTGAATTTGTATCTGGATTAGATCCATCTTTTGCTGCTATTGCAATTTCTTTACCTATTTTAGTAAATATCTTACCTTTTTTAGCATCTACTTTACTCTTTTTAGCTTGTATATTATGCCATTTTGAATGTCCTGACATACAATCCCTCCCAATTACCTTTTGTATAAAACATTAAATATTATATCACATAAATATTTGTAAACACAAATTAACACTATATAATACAAATAAAAGTTAAAATACTTATTTAATGGGAATATACACTACTCTTTATATAGCTTATCCTCTGTCTTAAAGTAATATTCTTCATCGCTTACTATAACCTGACACTTACCTCTTGTAAGCTCTATAACTTTATTAATAATAGAATCACTAGTTTTAATATCACAATACACTAAGATAGATACCTTATCTGAATAATCTACTTTTTCTATTCTCCATGAATTCTTCTTAAAAGCATATCTAACTTTATCTACATCTTCATAATTTATAACTATATTCAATTCCACTCCAAGAACTTTTTCTATAACTTGTCCGTTCTCAATTGCTAAAGATGCTGCTTTTGAATATG
This sequence comes from Clostridium sp. cel8, assembly GCF_014050525.1. Lineage (GTDB taxonomy): Bacteria > Bacillota > Clostridia > Clostridiales > Clostridiaceae > Clostridium_B. The sequence goes on along the minus strand of NZ_JACGAG010000005.1, from coordinate 47,539 downwards.
CTCTAAAAAGTCCTCCCTTGCCAAGCAAAATTCCTCCAAAATATCTAGTAACTACTACTGCTACATCAGTTATCTTATTCTTCTTTATAACTTCAAGAATTGGTATACCTGCGGAACCTTGAGGTTCACCATCATCACTATATCTTTGAATATTCATATTCTCTCCTATGATGTAAGCATAGACATTGTGTCTTGCTTCTTTCTCCTTTTCTTTTATACTATTTATAAATTTTTTTGCTTCTACTTCTGTATTAATTCGTTTTACTCTACCTATAAATGTAGATTTTTTTTCTTCAAATCTGGCTTCTGCTTCTTCTTTAATTGTAAAATAACTCATATAATACCACCTTTTTCAAAAGCTCTTAACATCTATTAAATACTGTTCAGCTGATTTTTTTACATATTCCTTGCAATTACTATTTTTTATATCTTCAATTTTAGAAATTGCTTTATTGCTTTTTATCTTTGTCAATGCCTTTATAGCATACATAACAACTTGAGGATTGTCATCATCAAGAGCTTTAATAAGTGCATTTTCTCCTGATTTGTCACCTATTTTTCCAAGTGCAGAAACAGCCATTCTCCTTACATTTACATGTTTATGTACTATTCCTCTAACTAAAATGTCACAGACACTCTTATCTTTAATCTCACCTAATATCCAAAGTGCATTTTCCTTATCTTTTGTCTTCATGTCAGCATAATTTGATCTTATAAATTCAATGAGATTATGCTTATTGTCTTCATCTAAATTCTCAACTACGTCTATTTTATCAAATTTCCCTGACATAGAAATATGTTTAAAAAGTTCTCCTGCATTCTTACTTTTAGCTAGAATACCGTATTTTATTTTACCAGCTATTATTTGATTTTCAACTACTTCTCTACTTAAATTTCTTATTTTAGAAATTGCATTTATATTTTTTCCCTCTACATATAAATAGTAGCTTATTTTTTCATCACTATATGTATCAACTTCATTCCAATTAATATTCAACATAGAACGTGAATGCAAAATATCACCTCGATATCATAAATTCTAAATCCTTAATTCAGTTTATCCATAATATGAGCTATTATATTGATTCCCCTTTCTATTTCATCTTCATTTATTTGAGAAAAACTCAACCTAAAATATTTCTCTCCTTGTAAAGGATTTTTATAAAATAAAGTACCTGGAGTTATTAAAACATTATTTGTTTTTAAAGCATTAAACAACTTTATAGAATCTATATTTTTATTTCCCAAAATCTTGAGATAAAAGTGAAGACCACCTCCTGGATCATTAAATTCAGTTTTATCTTTCAAATACTTTAAAAGACATCTTTTAGTATAATTATATCGATTATAGTATATTGAATTTAGTTTATTTGTATAGTCTTTCCAAAAACCTTTTCTTATATATAAATCTAAAGCCCTCTGCATAAGACTTGATGTAGATATATCTGTATTTATCTTAGAGTTTTGTATACTTTCCTTAAATTTTTTAGGTGGTATTAAATACCCTATTCTTATACCAGGTAAAAATATTTTTGAAAAGCTTTTTATATATATAACTCTATCATTTACATCTAAACTCTTAAAACTATTATAAGTTATATTATCATCATATATAAGTTCTGAAAGATAATCATCTTCTATTATATAAAAATCATATATCTCTGCCAAATTTAATATTTCCCTCTTTTTTTCATAACTATAACTCATACCTGTTGGATTCTGAAAATAGCTCATTGTATAGAAACATTTTATATTATTTTTTCTCAATGCCTTCTCAAATTGACCTATATCTATTCCATCTTTTGTCATAGGTATATCAATTATGCGAGCCCTTCTCCACTTAAAAACAGATAAAGCCCCACTATATGTAGGCTTTTCTATAACAACATTATCATTAGTATTTATAATAGCTTTTGATACTACATCTATTCCCTGCTGCGCACCAGATACTATTAATATATCCTCACTTGAAACTTTATTATTCCAAAATACATCACTTATACTCTCTCTAAGTCCCTTATATCCTAAAGCCTCTTGATATGTTAGAGCTTTTGAACCATCTCTGTCGAGAATTTCATCTATAACTTCTTTGAAGGACTTTACTGGAAAAAAATCTCCATTTGGCATTTCTCCAGTAAAATTTAAATATTTGCAAAATTCATCATTAGATATTCTTTTAAGTACATTTGAATATTCTCTTCTATAATTTCTACTTATATCTCTTCTCTTTGCATAAGTACCACTTCCCATTTTTTGAAAAGCATATCCCTCATTTTCAAGTTCTTTATATGTATTTACCACAGTCACATTATTTACATTTAAAAATTTTGCCAATTTCCTTATAGATGGCAGTTTTTCCCCGTCTTTTATCTCATTTAAATCTATTAATTTCTTTATATGCTTTTCTATTGCCTTGTACTTAACTATACCATCTCCATCAAGTTTCAAAAAATATTTCTCCACATCTATCATCCCCATTAAAATAAAAAAATCAGCAAAATTTATTACTCTTTTATTACTCAAAATAATTCACTTAAATAAAATATACATTTTCCTTAAAAAGCACTATTTTACCTTTTATTTTATAATCCATTTTCTGTCTTTTTATAATATTTTTTCTCCACAATTTATCGAGTACTTCTTCCATGCATATATCATAATCTTTAAAAATCACATCATTTTTTATCTCCTCTGAACTTAAAAAGCAGTCTTTTCTTTTCATATAACTTATAAGAATATCTGTAAGATTTCTTATATTTTGATTTATGTATCTATCAATATATTCAAGTACTTTAATTATAGAATCCTTCATAGTTTTATCATCTGTATTATTAAACATCAATAAATCCACAACTTTTTTAAACTTTTCATTTAAGCTCATAGCAACTGATACAACATTTTTACTTATCATATATCCTGCATAGTTAACATATAATTTTGAAAATTCTTCTATTGTCTTTATAGCAGAAACATATGCAGTATATAATCCATCAGTTTCAAGGTATTTTTTGCATAATTCTTCACTATTCAGTGTATTTCCAAGATAAACTATATTCCACTTTTTTCTATCAATATCAGGATAATATCTTCCAATATCATATTTTGAGGTTATTTCCATATCTTTAGAAAATACAAGTCTAGATGATGCTATTATTCTATGTATAAATCCGCCTTTCAAATTTTTCTCATTAGGCTGTAAAAATTTATTTTTACTTATCAATTTAATATGAATTGGTATATTATTTATTTCAGTATAAATATTCTTTAAATTCATATTGTTATCATCATGTATAACAAATAAATCAATATCTGATTGCTCCCATAAATCTCCTGTAACCATGCTTCCAAATACCATCACTGCAAGTACTGATTCATTTTTCTTTAACTTATCAATTGCATTATTAAATACTTTTTGATATTCTAATATTTTTTTTCCCATCTCCTTTAATCCCCCCTCTATTCATCAACATAAATATGTATAACTAATCTATTTTAAGCCACATAAAATAACAAATTAAATTACATAAATATATCAGAATTTTTATATATTATATAATAAATTGCAATAAAAAAACAATATAAATTTTAAACTAACTATATATTGAATATATAATATTATCTTGTCTATATAAAATTAAGCTCCTAAGTTTTAATACCTAGGAGCTATAGGGGATTTAACATATAAGTTTTTATTACTCTTCCTTTTCAAACTCACTTTTTGGAACTCCGCAAAGTGGGCATACCCAATCATCTGGTAAATCTTCAAATGCCGTTCCTGGATTAACTCCATTATCAGGATCTCCAACAGCAGGATCATAAACATATCCACAAGCATTGCATATATATTTATCCATTTTAAATTCCTCCAATTTCTATTATTATTTACTAATTCTATTTAATTAATAATTACTATTTATTAATTAATATTATTACACACTTTCTTTAATAAGTCAACTCATTTTTGCAATATAAATTCTTTATACTTGTTATATGTTTTTTCATCCACTAAAGCACTTATAAATGTTCCATTGTCTTTGTACTCTTCGCTTTTTATTTTAGAATTTTCGTGTAAATAAGCTACTATTTTCTGATTAGAATATGGTATTAAAAAATCAGCTTCTACATTATCATTTTCTATAAGATTTGATATATTATCTAAGAGTACATCAAAATTTAACTTTTCTTTAGCAGAAATACAAACTATATTTGATTTTGTGTAATTTTCTTTAATCTTATTTATATTATTATTTATTTCTCTATCAATTTTATTCAATACAAGTAAAATAGGTTTATCTTTTACACCAAGCTGAATCAATACATCATCCACGGCTTCTATTTGAGTTATTGCATCTTCTGAAGATACATCTACAACATGAAGAAGTAAATCTGAATATATTACCTCTTCTAAAGTTGATTTAAAAGCCTCTATCAATTCATGTGGAAGTTTTTTCACAAAACCAACTGTATCTGTTAGTGCAACTACTCTTCCATCTTTTAATTCAATTGCCCTTGTGGTAGTGTCTAGAGTTGCAAATAACATATCAGCTTCAAGTACCTTTTTCTTAGTTAAATTGCTTTTTAAACTTTCAAGTTCGCAAAGTGAATTTCTTAAAGTTGACTTACCTGCATTAGTATATCCTACCAAAGAAATCTTTGGCATATCTTTTCTTCTTTTTCTTTGAACTTCTCTTACCTTAGCTATTTTCTTTAATTCTGATGTCATTTCATATATTTTATTTCTTATATGTCTTCTATCTATTTCAAGTTTTTTTTCACCAGGTCCTCTTGTGCCTATTCCACCACCAGTTCTTGAAAGAGATACTCCAATTCCCGAAAGTCTTGTAAGCCTATATTTTAATTGAGCAAGCTCTACTTGTATTTTTGCTTCCTTACTTCTAGCTCTTCTTGCAAATATATCTAATATAAGTGTAGTCCTATCTATTATCTTTAATCCAAGTATATCTTCTATATTTGCCATTTGTGAACCTGAAAGTTCATCATCAAATATTATCAAATTTGCTCCTTTAATCTGTGCCAAGAAAGACAATTCTTGTACTTTACCTCTTCCAACATAAAATGTAGAATCTTGAACAGTACGTTTTTGAAGTACCTTATCTAAAACAAAAACATTGCAAGCTTCTGCAAGTTTTTCAAGTTCATCTAAACTTGACATACTATCTATTCCAACAAGTATGGCTTTTTCAAGATCAGGTTCTACAAGTCTATCTCTAGTCATTAAACCTTCTATATAATTTATTTTGTCCTGTATATTATAATTTAATGCCACTCTAGGTGATAAATTTTTTAAAACTTCATGTGTAATTTTTCCATCACAAACTTTACAAAATCCAATACTTACAGTTGATGGTACTCCAGATTTAACTCCTATAGCAACTATACAATCAAGTTTCAATTTTAAGAGCACTGATATATCAAGTGATGAAAACTTTGAATTCCCATTTGGATGAGTATGAATTATTCTAATTTTTGAAAGTTTTCCATCTAAAAATTTGGATGATTCAATTTCAGCAGAGCTGCTATCTCCAACAGAAACTCTAATTACATTTCCCTTCCTATCAATTAAAACACATATTTCTCTATTTAAATATTCTGTAATATCACTGACTATTTCCATTAATTCTAAATTACATATACTAGTTTGAGGCATTTTAAACTCATAAATTTCTTCTAGTCTATTCAATGTGGAATTTCTTATTCCATCTATATTTCCGTATATCACATTATTACCTCCAATCATTTGCAAATCATCATTCTAGATTATTATACTATAATTATCATTCCATAAATATACAAATTAAGAATATATTTTACTAAATAAAATTAAATTTTACAAAAATCATCATATAATTCCTATTTAATGTACATAATAATTGAAAATACATTGAAAAGTAAAAAAAATATTGCTAATATTAATAATATAATTTTATACTACATAAATTAATAATATACATTTGGAGGATTTCAATGGAAGAAAAATCTCGAAACATATTAATAACTAAAGATCAAATATCTAAAAGGATAGCTGAGATAGGTGGACAAATTACAGAAGAATATAAAGGAAAAAATCTTTACATTCTTTCAATATTAAGAGGAAGCTTTATATTTACAGCTGATTTAGTAAGACAAATAGATACAAAATTAAAAATAGGATTTATGACTACTTCAAGTTATGGAAATTCAGAAACTTCATCAGGACATATAAAAATAGTAAATGATATTCCTGATGATATAAGAGGCTATGATGTTCTTGTAGTAGATGATATAACTGATACAGGAATAACAATGGATTTTGTATTAAATCATGTAAAGTCATTAGGTGCTTCTTCTGTTAAATGCTGTGTATTACTAGATAAACCTGAAAGAAGAAAGACAAATCTTAATCCAGACTTTTACTGCTTCAAGATTCCAGACGTATTTGTTGTAGGCTATGGTTTAAACTATGGTGACTACTACAGAAATGTTCCTTACGTTTTTAACTGGGAATCAAAATAAAATATATAAGAAATAAAATAAGACACAAATAACTGCAAATTATGCTTATAATCTGCAGTTTTTATTATCACTTCAATAAAGTACATTAATTTCATTAATACTTTTATTTATGATATAATAACTTATAATTTAAAACTTATAAATATAATTTTAATAAGGAGGACAATTATGGCAAAGAGACATAAAAAGTCTCGGTATAAAGGTCTAAAACTTACTTTTACTATTTTAATTTTTATTTGTTTATTAGCATCCGTAGCAGCCCTTGGTGTATGCGCTGCTATTATTAAAAACTCCCCTGATTTAGATGTAAATCAAGTATTGAACTTAAATGAACCATCTGTACTATATGACGATAAGGGCGATTTTATGGATGTAGTAGTCAGTACCGAGAACAGAACTGTTGTACCATTTAGCAGTATTCCACAGAATTTAAAAAATGCTTTTGTAAGTATTGAAGATGAGCGATTTTATCAGCATAATGGTATAGATATAAAGAGAATACTCAGTGTAATCTTTATTGATATAAAAAATAAAATAACAAACAAAACTGGAATTCAAGGAGCATCTACAATAACGCAACAACTGGTTAGAAATATATATTTGTCAAAAGAAGTAACTATAAAAAGGAAAATACAAGAAATGTACTTATCTATAAAACTCGAAAAACTTTTGACTAAGGATCAAATACTTGAAGCATATATGAATACAATTTATTTAGGAGGAAGATCATTTGGTGTTGAATCTGCTTCCCAGCAGTATTTTGGAAAATCAGTAAGTTCATTAAATTTAATTCAATGTGCATTTATAGCAGGTATACCCCAAAGCCCATCTATATACTATCCCTACTCAACTGCATCTAAAAATAATCCATCCTTATATTTAAATAGAACAAAAAGTGTACTAAAAAAAATGTATGATAACAATTACATTACAGAACAACAATATACAGATGCTATAAAGGATGTTTCTAATGGAAAGTTGGGAATACAGCCATACACACCACCAAATAATAAACTTAAATATGAGTGGTTTTCTATACCAGCTATTGAAAGTGTAAAAGCAGACTTGAAATCAAAATATAATTATAGTGACACAGAAGTTGATCATCTTTTAACTTACGGTGGACTCAAAATTTATACTACCATGGATGAAAATCTTCAGGAAGAAACAAAAGATACGCTTAATAACAATTCTATACTTAATGGTATCTCCTATAAAGATAAAAATGGAATAGTTCAGCCTCAAGCATCTGCTGTAGTTATAGACTATCATTCTGGAGAGGTTAAAGCTTTAGTAGGTGGTAGAGGCACACAGCCTGCAATGTCTTTTAACAGAGCAGCCTCTAGCAGTTATCTACGACCACCAGGCTCTGGCATAAAACCACTTACTGTATATAGTCCAGCTATAGACTCTAGAGAATATACAGCTGCAACTACTATAAAAGACTCCGAATGGTCTTCTACTTTGGCAGAAAAATATGGTTCTAATGGAACTCCATACTATCCAAAAAATGATGAAGCATTCACAAATGTTGATATGACATTGAGAACTGCCCTTACTAGATCAAGTAATATAGTTGCTCTTAAATTAGAAGACAAACTTGGACTTGATAAAGGAGTTTCTTATGGTGAAAAATTTGGTATAAATTTGGATTCCACAGATATGTCAAGTATATCTTCCCTTGCACTTGGTGAACTTCACCAAGGCACAAATACTCTTCAAATGGCAGCTGCCTATGGTGTATTTGGAAATAAAGGTCTTTATACTTATCCAAGACTTTATACAAAGGTTACAGATAGATCTGGCAAAGTACTTTTGGAAACAAAAGTAAAAACTGAAAGAGTACTTTCATCTTCTAGTGCATATATAATGTATAACATGTTAAAAGGTCCTGTAAATTCAGGTGGAACTGGTTATAATGCAAAATTTGGAGATATGCCTGTAAGTGGTAAAACGGGTACCTCAAGTTATAATAAAAACTTATGGTTTTCCGGTCTAACTCCATATTATTCTGCATCAGTGTGGATTGGAAATGACAGCAATTCAACACTACCAAGCTCTTTAAACAGTAATTCAGCTGCTGCATTGTGGGCAGCTATAATGGAACCTTTTCACGTTGGACTTTCTTCAAAAGATATATCTGTACCTTCTGGAGTAGTAAGCGCAAAAATATGTTCTGAATCAGGAGATCTCGCCTCTCCTCTTTGTTATCTAGATCCAACTGGTAGCAAAGTATATACTGAATTTTTTATAAGCGGAACTGTTCCAACAACTACATGTAATCTTCCACACACATGGATTAAAAATGACTCCAAGAAAATAACTGATATTCTCGAAAATGACGATGACAAAACCTTAACTGATAATGAAGATGAAGACTACAAAGACTTAGATGATGAAAATGAAGTTGATACACCATCTAATGGAGAATCTAATAACAATACAACAGATGATTCAGCTAATACTACAGATGACAATACTTCAACACCTATTAATAATTCAAATTCAGACAATAAATAAACCCATATTAAAAAATTAATCTATTGTACTAGATAATATCTTATCAAATACAATAGATTAATTCTTTATTCTTCCAATACCTTTCTCATCATCTTCAATACCTTTTTTTCAATTCTTGACACCTGAACTTGATTTATTCCAAGCATTTTTGCAACTTGAACTTGAGTTTTATCTTTAAAATATCTAAGCATTATAATCTGCCGTGATCTAACATCAAGATTTTTTAAAGTTTCTTTTAAGGCTATTCTATCCACCATCTCAACATCCTCATTTGGATTTTGACTCAATTTATCAATTAAAAGCACTGGTGAACCATCATCTTGATGGATAGTATCATATAAATATTGCATATTACTGGCAGATTCTGATGCAAATATCAAGTCTTCTATTTTAACCCCTGAATACTCGGACAATTCTTCTACAGTAGGTTCTCGATTTAATTTCTTAGTTAATGCCTCTTTATCGTAATGAAGTTTTTTTGCAGTAGTTTTAACACTTCTACTCACTTTTATCATTCCGTCATCTCTTAAAAATCTTTTTATTTCTCCCATTATCATAGGTACTGCATAAGTAGAAAATTTTACATTATAACTTTCATCGAAATTATTAATTGCCTTCATAAGTCCCATACATCCAATTTGAAATATATCTTCATATTCATAACCCCTGTTTAAGAACTTCTTACTTATTGACGTAACCAATGGGAAATTAAGCTCTACAAGTTTATTTAAGGATTCTTTATTACCCTCTCTAGCTGATTTTATAAGCCTTAAGTTGTCATTGTAATCATAATTAGATATTTTTACAGCTTCTTCACTCATATTATTCACCTAACTTAATGATTTAAAAACTTTTTTCATTATAACTCTTGTCCCCTTGTTTTTTACAGATTCTATCTTAAGAGAATCCATAAAAGTATCCATAACTGTAAATCCCATTCCTGATCTTTCAAGATCTGGTCTAGAAGTATAAAGAGGCTGCATAGCAAGATTTACATCCTCTATTCCCACGCCATTATCTTCTACTATCAATGTCAATTCTCTTCCTTTTATATAAGCAGTAATTTTTACAATACCTTCCTTATTTTCATAACCATGAATAATAGAGTTTGTAACTGCTTCCGACACTGCAGTTTTCACATCTGTCAATTCATCTACAGTTGGATCCAATTGAGATGCAAAAGCAGCCACTGCTACCCTTGCAAAGCTCTCATTTTGCGATTTACTAATAAACTCTATTTTCATACTGTTATCGTACATCTCTTTATCCCCCCATTAAATATTCTCAACAGCCTGATCAATACTATCATAAAGTTTTATTATTTTAAACATTCCAGACAACTCAAATACTCTTTTTACAGAATCGATAACATTGACAATACATACTTTTCCACCTCTTAAATTCAGTTTTTTATATCTTCCAATCACTACGCCAATACCTGAACTATCCATAAAACTTACGGAAGAAAAGTCTAATATAAGTTTGTTGAGATTATCTTTTTCAATTGCATCATCTATTTTATTTCTAACCTCCTCAGCACTGTGATGATCCAATTCTCCAATCATATGAACTATAAGCATATCTTCTTTAATTTGAAATTTTAAATTCATATTAAATCAAACTCTACTAAAATCATAATTTATTATGAATATGAATAGAATGATTTTAGCGTCAAGTCAACCTTGACTTTAATTTTACCTAAGATAATCTACATGCTATTTTATCTTAGACTGAATCCTAAATTATTAAATTATAGAATTCAGCATATGCAAAACTGCACAGTCCGAGTCAGACAATTTTACCCCCTCTCCATATTGTTATAAAATTAGCTACTTTAAAATATTCTCCATGTGGAATAATTTTCCTTTATTTTTTTAAATTTTTCTTACTTATTTTATTATATATTTTTGCCAATTATAATATTTTTAAACAAAAATCAATAATATTTCATAACTTTCTTTTAACATTAAAAACAATATATCTGCACTAAAATAATTTCCATGATATAATGCAAATCTATTACTGGAAACTTTATATCAGAATACTATCTTTTCTCAAAATAATATTAATAGACTATTTTGTTAACATCCATTAATAATTTATTCATGTGAAATTTTTTATCCCATTTATACTAAATTTTACTATAATTAATTTTAACACATTTTATAATTCCAACACATTCATAGTATAAATTACTTTATATAAGCACATTATAACTACATATTAATTTATGGTAGGTGATTATTAAATGAAAAAAAATATTATTTGCTTTCTTTTAATATTTATGATTCTATCTATGACATTTTCCTCTATAAATAAAGTATCTGCCTTAGATAGTAATATAAAAAAAGATGAAAAATCATATAATCTCACAGGTATTGATATTTCTAAGTTTGATAAAGAAGAAAAGAATTGGTTTTTCAAGCCAGAAAAAAATAATCTTCCTTCAGAAGAACCTGAGGAAGTTAAAGATCTTTTAAAAAAGTATTCAGCTTATTATCTCGGAGATACATCCAAAAAAGTATTATATTTGACTTTTGATGAAGGATATGAAAATGGATACACAAGTAAAATATTAGATATATTAAAAGAGAATAACGTAAAAGCTGCCTTCTTCGTTACAAAGCCATATATAAATGATAACAAAGATCTCATAAAGAGAATGGTAAACGAAGGTCACCTAGTATGCAATCACACAGCTAAGCATCCGTCTATGGCAGAACGTGCAAAAAATCCACAAGAATTTGAAGATGAATTTACTGAAACTGAGAAAGCTTACAAAAAAGTAACTGGCCGTGAAATGCCTAAATTTTTTAGACCTCCTATGGGCAAATATAGTGAGCTATCTCTATTTTATACAAATAAATTAGGATATAAAACTATATTTTGGAGCTTTGCCTACAATGATTGGGATAGAAACAATCAACCTTCACAGGAATTTGCAAAACAAAAAATATCAAATCTTACCCATAATGGTGCAATAATTCTGCTTCATGCAGTTTCAAAAACAAATACTGAAATACTGGATTCAGTTATCCAAGATTGGAAAAATAAAGGTTATTCTATGGAAACACTTAACAAACTTCCTTAAAAAATATTACTACTTTAATATTTTACTTTATATTATCCTTATATTTAGTTATAATTAATTATAGTTAAAGAATAAATTAATCACAATTAATATAATTTTTTATTTGGAGAGATATTATGCGAATAACACAAGAAGCAGACTACGGATTTAGAGTTATACTTTATTTATCAAAATTAGGTTATGGTGAAAAATCATCAGCTAAAACTATATCTAGAGAGCAAGGAATTCCTCTTAGATTTCTTTTAAAACTTTTAAGGAAATTAACTTGCAGTGGAATCATAAAATCCTATAGAGGAGTTAATGGAGGTTATGCTTTAAACAGAGTTCCTGAAGACATAACCTTAAAAGATGTAATTGAATCTATAGATGGGCCAATATATATAAATAAGTGTCTTGATGATCCTGCACACTGTAACATAAATTATGCATCTTACTGTGCAATAAATAAAGCTTTATCTAAAATACAAGATAACTTAATTCAAGACCTTAATAGTATAAATTTTAAAGATATATTGGACAATCAATTATAAATAAGTTAAGGAGCCAAAAGGAATTTAATTTTTTCTTTTGTACTCCTTAACTTTTAATAAAAATTTAGGTATTGAAGATAGTCTTTTTATTCTCCAAGGTTCTTTAAATACTCTATATAGCCACTCCATTCCAAAATTTATCATCCATTCTGGAGCTCGTTTAACCTCACCTGAAATCACATCAAAACTTCCTCCTACTCCCATAAATATTTTACATGGAAGTTTATTTATATTTTTACTTATAAATAGATCCTGCCTTGGAGAACCCATTGCAACAAAAATAGCGTAAGGATTCTTTTTCTTTATATCTTCCACAAGATCATCACAATTGTTTAAATCAAAGTACCCATTGTGACTACCTACTATGTTTAAATTAGTATAAGTTGCCTTTAGATTTTTTATACATCCTTCAAGTACATTTTGTTTTGCTCCAATAAGGTACACTGATCTTTTCTCCCTTTCACACTTGTAAATTATATCTTTCATAACATCGATACCAGCTATTTTCTCCGCTACTGGAACTCCAATTAATTTAGAAGCTAAAACAGTTCCAACTCCATCAGGGATTATAACAGAGTACTTTTCTGTAAATAATTTAAAAAGCTCCTTATTTCTAATTCCATTATATAACACTTCTGGATTTCCTGAAACTATATTTATTTTTGAAAATTTTTCTATATAATCTATTAATTGCTTTTTTGTACCGTTAAATACATTATATTCCAATATCTTAGTAAACATATTTTTAATATGCTCCTTCTCTTTTAAATACAGATAAAAATGTCTTAAAAAATATTTTAATATCTAACCATATAGAAAATTGTTTTATATAAGTTAAATCATAATATACTGTTTTAGAAAGTTCAATTTCTCCTCTTCCACTTATTTGTGCAAGTCCAGTTATACCTGGAGTAACCATAAGTCTTTGTCTATATGCCTCAGGATATACATTTACTACATCTGGTATCTCTGGTCTTGGTCCAATTAAACTCATATTTCCAATTAACACATTAACAAGCTGTGGAATCTCATCTAGGCTAGTTTTTCTCAAAAATGCACCGCTTCTTGTAATTCTATTATCTTTTTTATCCTGAAATATAAAATTTGCTATATTTTCAGTACTTATATTCAATTTTTTCTTTTTTTCAGCGTCAGCTACCATAGTTCTAAATTTATATATAATAAAATTTTCACCATCTTTTCCAACTCTAATCTGTTTAAATATGACCGGTCCTTTTGAATCCATTTTAATCCATATACTTACTATTAAAAACACTGGACTTAAAATAATAATTCCAATAAGAGAAAGTATAAAATCAAGCGCTCTTTTTACAGCAAATTGAATTTTTTTACTCTTTATATCTTTATCTAAATCAATTTTTATATTTTCAGGTTGCATTATTCTCCTCCAATTTCCATTTATAAATTAAAATCCATATTTTAGATTATACAAAATTAATTTATCCTTGTTAATCCTATAATTAAAATTTATTTAAAATTTTATACTTGATACTATCTATAAGTTCAAAATACTCCTTTATTCTTACTACATACAGAACTAAAAAATAAGTACCACTTCCAAAGAAAAAAGACATTAAAATTGACATTAAACTACTAATTTTATCATTTGTAAATTCTAGACTACATATTCTATTGACAAAAAATATTACTAAGGCCATAACTATTGAAGATGCCGTTATTTTAAGAAAATTTGCAAAAAGCACTGTCAAATTCATACCTTGAACTTTTTTATTTAAATTCCACATCATAAGTAGAGTTGTCACAATAGCTGATATAGTAATTGCAAGAGTTAACCCTGATACTTGCATATATTTTACTATAAACAAATTTATTATTATATTTAATATTATTCCCATAAAACTGTTTACCATAGGAGTTTTAACATCTTTCAACGAATAAAATGCCTTATTTAAAATATCTCGCACTCCATATGCTATCATAGCAGGACAATAAAATAATACTGCATTTGCGGTCAAAACTCCAGCTTCTTTAGTAAATGCTCCTCTTTCAAATATTATGTTTACAATAGGGACCCTGAGCATTCCTATTGCAACAGATGCAGGAATCATTATTATCATTATTGTAGTAATTGCACTTGAAAGTGACTTCTTATACTCCATTAAATTTTTCTTTACTGCTAATTCAGATAGTGTTGGATATACAATCATTGCAATTCCAATGGCAAAAACTTCATAAGCTAAAGTATTTATCTTATTTGAAAAATCAAGTATTGTTGTTGCCCCAAAGTATATATTAGTGGCAAAACATCTATTTACAAATACATTTAACTGCACAACTGAAGTACTTATTACAATTGGCATCATAAGTTTAAACATCTTATGTACATTTTCATCTCTAATATCCATAACAGGAAAATATTTATATCCAAGTTTTTTATACTTAGGTATATTTATAAGAAGCTGGGTAAAGAATCCTAATACAATTGCAAATGCAAATCCACTTATACCATATTTAGAAGCCAAGAATATAAGATATACTATATATACTATATTTGATGCCAATGACATTGCAGCTGGTTCATAAAATTCCTTGTGAGATTGAAGTACTCCTGATATTACACTTTGAATAGTCACAAATATAAGTGACAAAAACATTATTCTAGTTATCTTTACAGATGTATTAAACACCAATGTATTTGCTGTAAATCCATGACCAAATATATATATAATCTGCCTTGTAAATAATATTAAAATTACTGTAACTATAATAGTAATTGCAGAGGCTATTGTTATAATATTATTTGTAAATCTATTTCGTTTGTCTATACTCTCTTTATCAATTGCCTCTGTATTGAATGGTATAAAACTAGTTGTAAGGCCATAACTTACCGTAGTTAAAAGATATACTATACCTATTCCAAAATTATATATATCTGCAACATAAGTAGCCCCAAATCTATCAGCTATAAGGGCATCCCTTACAAGAGCTACTGATTTTCCAGCTATTATAAGGATCATAACTATTATTGAACTTTTTAGAAATGTTTTTTTACGCATCTATTTCACTCCATGTAGAATATGCAAATAAGCAAAATAATATCTTTTCCAAAATTCCTCCAATGAGAATTTCTTTTTTATATTATTATACAGATTTTTTCCCATATTATTTAAATTTTCTTTATTTTCGTAAGCTTCATTCATAGCATTTAAAATATCTCTTTCATCATTTGGATTTATTAAATATCCACTATCTCTATCTATAATTGAACTCATATTGCCTATTCTAGAACATATGACGCTTTTTTTCAAAATTGCACTTTCAAGAATTACAATAGGTGGTATTCCGCCTTCATTTAAAGAGGTTAGAATACTTATATCCGATAAATTTATAAAGTCAAAAACATTTTCCCTAAATCCTGCAAATATAACTTTATTCTCTATTTTTAGGTTACATACCATCTCTTTTAAATGATCTTCTAATTCCCCATTACCTACTAAGATAAGTTTTACATTTGAGTTCTTTTTTTGTAAGAGATAAAATGCCCTTATAAGTTTTTCATGATTTTTTATTGGATGCATTCTTGCTACCATAACATAGACAAAATCATTTTCTCCAATATTTAACTTTTTCTTTAAATTGTCAGCTTCTATATTGACCTTAAAGTCTTTAAAATCAACTCCATTGTTTACTATGTACTTAGAACCCTTAAACCCCTTATGTTCTAATAATTCTTTTAAGCAATCAGATACACATATATAATTGTGAAACTTTCTAAGTCCTGCTTTGCTAAGTGGTGTATAGACATATCTTTTAAATTTATTATTTAAAAAGTCATATCTATAATCACTGTGAATTGTAACTACACAGGGAATATGTAATTTATTATGAATTAAAAAATATACAAAATTTGATTTAGCACCGTGAAAATTAACTATATCTATATTTTTATCTACCAAATAGTCTATAAATTTCTTGCCTATAATTTCTCTAAAAGAAAAATTTTCTGTTTCTATATTATTTTTAATTGCACTATCATACATATATCCTTTTCCTATAGTTGCAATAGAACTTTTCATGTCAAATACATTATTATTGCATATATTTATAACATGTTTTGCTCCACCGCCATTGTCGTTTCCCGATATAACTTGTAGTACCTTAATAATACAAATCACCTTCCCGCTGCTTTCTGTACATTACAGATTCAAAGCATGCAATTAATAGCCAGAAAAATGCTATTACTTTAGGTGCAGAGAAAAAATTATCTATGAGATTCATACCCATAAATGCAATAAATGAAGCTAAAAATCCTTTGAAAAATGGCGTATAGAATTCATCGTCTATTTCTCTTGTAAACTTCAAAATTCTACAGAAAATAGATATAACCATACCTAAAAATGCACCTGTTCCAAACACTCCTAATTCCGATTGAACTTTAAGCAAAATATTATGTGGATGAAAATTATTAGAAGGATAGTACTCTATCTTTTGCTTTAACAGCAGTTTGTATTTATCATACATAACTCTATAATTTCCGTTTCCTACTCCTCTTATAGGATGATCCTTTATCATAAACCAAGCTATGTCCCAAAGTTTTATTCTAGACATGTTCTGACTTGCATCTGTAAATTCAGCTAGCCTATTTGATATAGCCGGTATAAATAGTGATCCTCCACCTAGAACTACAAGTGCCAAAATGATCTTCCAGCTATATATAAGTCCTAGAATCACACATCCAATGGCAAGCCCAATCCAGGCATTTCTGGAATAGCAAATTATTATATTGGTTAACGCAATCAACATTAAAAATAAGTATACATTCTTTTTTATCTTATTTCTTTCTTTTAAAAGCAACATTATTATAGGAAAAATTGCAATTACCATGAATGCACCTAGGTTATTTGAATTTTCCATAGTAGAAAATACCCTATCTCTTATACCATGTTCACTTTGTTGAACAAATCCTATTCCAAATATACCCTCAATTATGCCTATTATTCCAACTATAAAAACTGATGTAATATATAGTCTTAAAATATTATCTATTATTTTTTGACTTGAAAATTCATATTTTATTATAAAAAAAAGTCCAATATAACTTACAAATCTAGCAGCTTCAGATAAGGCTATCGTTCTACTTTCAGCATATGACGTAGATACAAGCATAATGAAAATCAATAAAAACATAAATATTCCTATAGAACTCATAAAAAAATTTTTTACACCTGATATAAACCTTCTCCTTGAATCTACAAATAAAATAGCAGACACTACATAAATCAATATAGCTAGTGCTAGTATTGCATCTCCATTAAAAGGAATACCATTTATTTTATACTTTCCAGGTAACAGCGGCTGAAATATTACATATAAATATATTAAAATGGTAACTATTCTACTTCCTATATTCAAACAGAACACCTCTTTTTCAAATTTATATTCATTTTATAAATACAAAAATAATCACACAAATATTGTTTTCCAATAGATGTATGTAAATGTAAAATTCTATCTATCGAGACATTTTAGTATTATTTTTAATAGCCCTATTAGATTTAAAAACATAGAAATTAAACAATCCATTTATAAATCCTATACCATAACTTAAGTGAAGTATTGGGAAAATTAAAAATATATACTTCCATATCTTTTTATTTTTTAAAATGAGTTTAAAAGAAAATAACACATCTCCACTAAGATATAATATTACCTCTAACATCCAAAGATACAATATCCATCTATTGAATATACTTCCAAGTATTCCTATTATATTTGTGAGAACAAATGCAGCTGGAACAATATGCCTTAATGATGCAAGGCCTCCATGTTTTTGCATTACCCTAACTTTCCAAAATCCATATTGATAGTACTGCTTCCAAAGTTTTCTAAGTGATGCTCTACTATAATAATAAGATTTTATTTTAGGTGACAAAAGTATTTTATATCCTTTTTCAATTACTCTAAAATTTAATTCGTCATCTTGATTTCTAACAAGTTCTTCATCGAAATACCCTATATCATCTAAAACTTCTCTCTTGTAACATCCAAATGCCACAGTATCTACATAAGTTTCTTCTTTAGAATACCTGAATAAGGCATTTCCAACTCCAAAGGGCGAACTCATTGCCATGGAAATTGCAAGTCCTTTATCATTTTCATTTATAGTTTCTATAGGACCTCCTACACATCCAACTTCATGGGTTGTAAGTGCTAATATATTTTCTTTTATAAAATTTTCATCTGCATAGGCATGAGCACCAAAGATTATTATAACATCAGCCTTACTTGATTTAATTCCCTCATTCATTCCTCTAGGTGCAGATAGTCCCTTATTATCTATAAGCTTTATATTATCATACATATTTTCATAATTTTTAATTATATCCCTAGTACCATCATCAGACATACCATCACATACTAAAACTTCATACAAACTATTATCGTAAGTTTGATTGATAAAAGAATCTATACATCTTTTTATATAATTTCTTTCATTTCGACAGGGAATTACTATAGATACCGTCATTTTTTTTAATTTAGCCATAATCAATCTTCCCCCATTGTAGAATCTAATTTATTTACACTATCTTTTTTCTTTAAAGATAGACTTATTACACCAAACATTACAAAAGCTATAATTGTTCCTGTAATTACTCCCTTATGATCAAATTCATTTCCAGTTATTAAAGAAAACATAGAATATATAATTACGGAATTAAACACTCCTCTGCAGTACTCAATATTTTTTAGACATACTTTTAATCTATTGAGCACAATAACAACAAATATAATAGCTGAAACTATTCCAAATTCAACTCCTATTTGGAGCAGCAAATTATGTGCATTTTCCAGTGTATAATGTGCCGCAGTTGCATTAAATCTTATATTTTCTGGCATTGACAAATATCCTTGAAAGCAGAATTTGTTGTAAGCTTCTGCAAAATTTCCTCCTCCAATACCAAAAGGGTAATTTTTCATAATATTAAGGTCAGTAAATATTGATTGCAATCTAGCTACTGCAGACTCATTATGTAAAAATGAAGTTGAAGTACCTCTGTCTATTATATAGTGAAATACAGGCTTTGCAACAAAAATTGCTGGCACCAACAAAACTATTAATATTTTTCTATATCTTTTGCTTAAGAGTGATAAAAATATAACACCTATATAGCAAAGCCACGCTCCTCTGCTGAACGTAATTAGAGCTGCTATAGAATACAGTATAAATGAAGGATACAAAAATATTTTTTCCAACTTACTATTTTTTTTGTACAATATCATCTCAATTAAAAGCGGTAGTACAGACACTAATATTCCTGCAAATATATTTACATTATTATAACCAAAAGTGAGATATATCTTATTTGTCTTTATTGAGGAAAGTGAAAATCCCCTGCTAAATATCTGAAAAAATCCATACAAACAGCTGAAATCAATTGCCACAATAAAACTATAAAATATAAGGTATTTATCTTCTTTTTCAAAATATGTAATTGTGCACAACATTATCATAATTGGTGCAAAAACCCCTATATAAACTTCACTTAAACTATTAAATACATTAACAGAATAAAATGCACTGTTTACACAAAATATGAAGAATGCACCTATCATACATATAAATTTGAATGAAAGTTCTTCTCTAGACTTAAATAGGGATTTCACAGTATACACTATATCCTTAAAACTACTAACACTTAAAATTGTCACATAAATTGTTTCAAATGTCACCTTAAAAAACAGCAAATCAAAATAACATATTCTTCTAACAGTAGTATAAATAGGTAGTAAGATTAAAAACATAAGTATTGATTTTCTTCTATCCTCATATATTAAATAAACATTTATAATCAGACAAAAAAGTGCTACAAAGAGCATAGCTGATGTCCTCATACCTATTTTACTGTATAGTATTAAACCAAATACAGCAGAAGCTATTATTGATATTAATATAATTTTATTATGTTCTTTTAAATATTCACAAATATATTCATGCATTTTGGTTATTTCTCCAATCATATAAAATCCACATAATTACTTTTTATAGTATTTAAAATTAAAGTTTTCCTTATCTACTGCAAAATTATAGTAATATTTATATTTATCATTTAATTTATTAATAACATCATCTACTGAATCATTTCCCTTTATTGCATCAACTATAAGACCAATTTCATATGCGGAATCCCTACTCAAAAATAATGTAGGATCATAAGTTTCATTTTTAAATTTGCTTACATCTCCATATTCACTGTATATATCATTTTCTATTTTTGTAGTTTTAACATTCAGTGGCAATGCATTTCTGGATTCCATTACTTCCTTATTTACATCCTCACTTACCATATAGTCATATACTTCTTTTATAGCTTCTCTTTTCTTTTTATCACTTATAGCATACTTATTTGCAACTAGGAAATTGCTATTTGTTACATAATAATATACATTTGGATTATCTCCTGTTTGTATTATATCCTGTATTCCCATTTCAAAATTTAAAGGAAGTATATTTGAAAAATATCCTCTATCTTCATAAGTACTTATCATCATAGCTATATCTCCACGATAGAATTCAGATCTCATCTGATTTCTACTTTTACTTGCAAAATCTTTTGCAAGTAAATTCTTAGAATACATTTCTTTATACACATTCAATATATCTTTAGCATGGTTAAAGTTATAAGTTCCCTTTTTATAGTCCCAAAAACTAGTATATATACTTCCTTCATTTACACTAGGCTCACCAATTGAAATTTTCATATCTTCATATTCACCTATTGGAAATGCAAATGGAGTAATATTAGGAAATTTCTCTTTTATCTTCAAGGAATAATCTATAAGCTCTTCATATGTTTTAGGCGGCTTATTTGGATCAAGTCCCGCCTCTTTAAATATCTCCTTATTCCATATCATTTTTGCATTTGTTTCCATAAGTTTAACTCCAAGAAACATATTCTTATATGTAACTATATTTGAACTGTCAACACTTTTAGTATTAAATCCAATATCTTTTAAACTTGCTACCTGATCATTTTTCATAAGATCAGTATATCCATACTCAAAAATATCAGGCGCATACTTTTTAGTTGCAAGGGTTGTTCTTAAAGCATTGTAATAATCTTCTTTATACTCAGTAAATATTATGTATATATTATCTTTGTTTTCCTCATTGAATTTCTCTATTTGATATGATCTTATAGGAGAGATAATACTTTTTTTCATCCACAATCTAACTATTGTCTTATTTCTCAATTCAGGTGGTAGGTTTTGATTATTATCACTATATGGTTTATAAAATTTCATTCTATATATAATAGAAGTTAAAATAATAACTACTATTAAAACACTATATAATATAAATTTTGACTTTCTGCTTCCCATTTGAATTCTTCTCCTATCACTTTTTAATCTTTAGCTTTATTAATTCTGTCAATTCCTCTACTTTTAAAATTATTAACATAATTGTATAAGCTAATACACCTACCAATGTACTTGCCATTATATTTATAGCTAAAAATATATTTTTCTCTGGCAGTACACTATTTAAAAATGTATAACATTCAAACACCAAAAGTGCCATAACAGCACCTGATATTAACATCTTCACAAATCCTATAAATATAAATTTATAACTTATTCCACTTACCTTTTTCCTAATTTCTGCAAATAGAATAATAGCTAATATCGTCACTGATAACGTAGTAGCAAATGCAATTCCATTTACTTTCATAATTGGTCCTAAAACGAGTATAAATATAATATTTACTACAACAAGTATAAAACCATTTACCATAGGTATTACAGTATTTTTCATTGCAAAAAATACTTTACCAAGTATATCCATAAGGGAATATCCAAATGCTGAAAATGCAAGATACTTTAAACATGTTGAAGTTGCTATTGTAGCACTTCTGTCAAACTTTCCATGCTGAAGTATAAGTGTTATAATAGGTTCACTTAAAATTGCAAGTCCAAATACAAGAGGAATAGCTACCATCATAACTATATTTACAGATCTAACAAAGAGATTTTTAAATCCATCCATATCATTCATAGCAAATCTATCAGTAAGTTTTGGATACAAAACAGTAGTTATAGACACTATAAAAACTTGATTTATTATAGTGCTAAATTTAGTAGCATAATCTATAACGGATATAC
Organism: Clostridium sp. cel8; assembly: GCF_014050525.1. Taxonomy (GTDB): domain Bacteria; phylum Bacillota; class Clostridia; order Clostridiales; family Clostridiaceae; genus Clostridium_B. Next base: position 24,742 of record NZ_JACGAG010000005.1, on the reverse strand, counting down.
TTCCATTTATTAAATATGACGCAAAATTTCTTGCCACCATTAAGTTTATTTGAGAAACTGCACTACTTATAAGTATTGGCACAGAAAGCACCATCATCTTTTGTACATTCTTATCTTTAAAATCTATAATAAATTTGTACCTATAATTTTTTCCCATAAAAGGTCTTTGAGTTATTGCTTGAGTTATTGCTCCTGCAAATACAGACAATATAGCTGCTAAAAGCCCATATCGATTGTAGAATATAACGAGGCCTATTATTATTGCTATATTAGCTGTAATTCCAGTTAGAGCTGGTTGAACAAATTTTCCATAGGATTGAAGATATCCAGTATAAAGGCCACTTATCCCCAAAAATATTATAGATGGCATGAGCACTCGTGTAAGCTTAACTGTTGTATTGAAATTCTCTCCATTAAAACCACCTGCAAATAATTTCACAAGCTGTGGAGAAACTACTATTGCTATAATTGAAAGCACTATACATAGAATTCCAACTATATTCAATACATTGTTAAAAAACCTATCTGCCTTTTTTCTATCATTTTTTACATTTGAAAATACAGGTATAAAAGTAGTAACTAGTGCAGCTGCAACTGCACTGAAAAACACTTGAGGCATGGCACTTGCAGTTTTAAATATATCCGATTCTGCCGTAGCACCTAGCTGTATAGCAACTATAAATTCTCTTAAAAATCCTGTAAATTTACTTATTACCAATAGAGCAGTTATGATCATGCTATATTTGGCTATACTTTTCATACTCTTTCTTGACTCACTCATAGCTCCTCCAAAATGCATTATCCTAATTGACTGTATGCATCTAGCAATTCCCTTTCGCACACATTCCAATTATATACTTTTGTAACATCTTTGTATCCACTTTCGCCCATAATTTTAGCCTTATTTAGATTTTCTGCAACTTCAATGATAGCACGAGCTATTTCTTCAGGAGAATCTGGCCTAACAAGTATTCCGCTTCCAGATTTAGTAAGTACATTTTCTATCATTGGAAAATTACTTCCTATAACTGCAGTTTTACTGCTCATATATTCAAATAACTTTATAGGTTCAGAATTCACATATCTCCAGTTTCCTGGCTGCAAAAGTACAAATCCTGCATCTGATAATTTTAGATAGTCAAACACCTGTGTATGTGGAATTTTTCCTGTAAATGTAATATCATTTTGAGATAATTTATCTTCTACAAAATTTTTACACTTACTCTCAAATTCACTAGTTTCAAAAGGACCTACAAATATGTATTTAAAGTCCTTATCTTTTATAGTTTCTACAGCTTCTAGTATTTTAAATATTCCCCTATCTTCTCTAAGTCCACCTACATATATAAAAGTAGGCTTTTCATGTGCTTCTTTTTTAAAATCTCCACTTTGCAAAACAGGATAATTAGGTATTAACCTTACATTTTCATTATATTTTTTAAATTTATCTACTAAAATACTATTTACAGTAATTATACAGTCTGCTTGTTTTCCAAGCCTTTTCTCATAGATGTATACAGCCTTTTTTGCTATGGATTTGCTAAATCTAAAATGCTCTGAGAAAGCTTCTGGATAGTATTCATGAGAGTCATATATTATTTTACATCCAAAATGTTTTTTTAATTTTGTAGCTACCTGAAATGAGTCTGGTTCATGTGCATGATATATATCAGCTCCTATTTTACTTGCTATATTAAACATATTTCTCATAGGTTCTACTCTGTCATGCCAGTTCTTCCTCTTTGGAAAACATTTAACTATTACTCCATCCTCTGTAACAAAATCTCTATCTCCAGGAGCCACTAGATAAATTTCACTATATTTTTTTTTCAAAGATAGTATTTCTTTATAGTAAATTCTATTGTCAAATACATCATGTCCTGATGTAAGCATACATATTTTCATAAGTTACACCTCATAGGTTAAATAATTACTGATTTCTAAGCAGCTGATCTTCTGGTACCTTTCTTAAATATCTAGCAGGGTTACCTGCAACTATAGTTTCACTTTCTACATCTTTTGTAACAAGACTTCCCGCTGCTGCAAACCCATCTTCCTCTATAGTTTTCCCTGGCAATACTACAGCTCCAGCTCCTATTCTGCCACCTTTTTTTACCGTTACACCTTTAAAGTGATTAAATCTTTCCTTTGATCTAGCTGCATAATTGTCATTTGATGTTACAACACAAGGTGCTATAAATACATAATCTTCTATTTTGGAATATGCAGTTATATAAGCATTGGTCTGTATTTTACAATTAGATCCTACAGTGCAGTAATTCTCCACTGTAGCACCTTTTCCTATTATAGTCTTTCTCCCTATAGATACATTTTCTCTAACTACCGCCAAATCTGCAATCAAGGTTTTTTCACCTATTTTACAACCTGCATAGACTATAGAAGAGGCTCCTATAAGGCATTCATCTCCTATAATAGCAGGTTCCATATCTTTTTCATCATCTTTAAATATGCTATTTGCAGCTCTCATAGGCTGTTTTCCTATAATAGCATTGTCATCTATTCTTACATTACTGCCGATTTTTGTAGCTTTATGCACTACTACATTATTGCCAATAATACAATTATCTCCTATAATGACGTCATCTTCTATAACTACAAAATGACCAAATGTTACGTTTTTTCCTATAATGGCTTTTTTAGATATAAAATAATTATCCATTTTTTACTCCTTCTAGAATACATAGTTTAATAATTCTATTTATGTATCTTACTTATATTTACCATATCCATAGTTGAAAAATCCTTAAGTGGAAATTTCACTGGCATTCCAGTAAGTCTTGATTTATATGCAGCAAGAATTATAGACATACCTTTTTTACCTTCTTCTCCGCTTACAAGAGGAGCTCTGTCATTGTTTATTGCATCAATCATGTCCTTGAAAAGTGGCGTATGACCAAAGCCGTATACTGTATCAGGATCCCCTTGCTGTTGTTTTAATATTTCTTCTTCGCTATCTATATTATCTGCAAATCTCCATGTTTCAATCTTATTTACTGCAAGACCTCCTATGGACACTGCACCATTTTCTCCGAATATGCTAAGTGTTTCTTCCAAATTCTTTGGATACACACATGCACTTCCTTCAACTATTCCAATAGAACCATTTTTAAATCGTATAATTATTGCACCAAAATCTTCTGCTTCTATATCTCTTAAAAATGTATCACACTGAGCATATACACTATCTATTTCTCCACCCATCATCCACTGCAATAAATCTATATCATGTATACATTGGTTCATCAAAGTACCACCATCTAACTTCCAAGTACCTCTCCAAGGTGCCTGCTTATAGTAATTCATATTTCTGTTCCAAAGAATCCTTGCAGTTCCATTTATAAGTCTTCCAAACCTATTATCATCAATTGCTTTTCTAAGCTTTTGAATTGGCTTATTAAATCTATTTTGATGACTTATACACAGCTTAACATTATTTTCCTTAGAACATTTTATCATGTCATCTGCATCCTTTATAGAAAGTGCCATTGGTTTCTCTACAATAACATGTTTTTTCTTGTTCATGCAATAAATTGCTATTTCTGGATGGTATCCACTTTCAGTTGCAACTGTAACAACATCTATTTCTTCATTGTCAAGCATTTCTTTATAATCTGTATATACTTTTACTTCTGCATTTTCTCCCATTTTATCTATGTACTCATTTTTCTTTTCCTCTGCCTTTTCTTTTATTACATCACAAGTACATACAAGCTCTGCTTCTTCCTTATTATTCACCAATGCTTCTATATGCTTATAAGAAATTCTTCCACAACCTATAATTGCAAATTTTAACTTTTTCATAAAAACACTCCTCATTAAAATTACTCCATTTAAGAATATAAGTCCTATAAACTAGGACTTATATTCTTAAATATTTATAGTTTATAAATTTTATTTCTATTATTTTTCACATCTTTTGTAGCATTTCTAGTATCATATACAATCTTTGCTCTTTTAACAATTTCTTCATAATCATAACAGCTGTGATTTGTAGTTATTATAACTATATCTGATTCATCTATAACATCTTTCCATTCAACACTATTATATTCTTTATCTTTATATTTAAACTTAGGTATATATGGATCATTTACAATAACATCTGCTCCATTTTTCTCTAAATGTTCTATTACTTTAAGTGCTGGTGATTCTCTCATATCATCTATATCATTTTTATATGCAACACCTAGAAGCAACACCTTTGCACCATTCATTGCCTTTTTTTCATATTTATTTAAAAGCTTCATTGCTGTATCAACTACAAAAGCAGGCATTGAATCATTTATATCTCCAGAAGCCTCTATGAGTTTTGTATGGAAATCATATTCCTTTGCCTTCCATGAAAGATAAAATGGATCAAGTGGTATACAATGTCCACCAAGTCCTGGGCCTGGATAAAATGGCATAAATCCATAAGGCTTTGTCTTTGCAGCCTCAATTACTTCCCATATGTCAATATTCATTCTACTACACAAAATTGCCATTTCATTTATAAGACCTATGTTTATATTTCTAAATGTATTTTCAAGTATTTTTTCCATTTCTGCAACTGCAGGTGATGATACTGTAAATACATCGCTCTTCAGTACATTTCTATAAAGGGTTGCTGCAACCTCAGTACATTCTTTAGTGCATCCTCCAACTACCTTAGGAGTATTTTTTGTTTTATATTTCTTATTTCCAGGATCAACTCTCTCTGGTGAAAATGCAAGGAAAAAGTCCTCTCCGCACTTTAATCCACTTTCTTCAAGTATAGGTTTAAGAACTTCCTCTGTAGTTCCAGGATATGTAGTGCTTTCAAGTACTACAAGCATACCTCTATGAAGATATTTTGCCACACTCTTTGTAGAGTTAACTACATATGATAAGTCAGGCTGCTTATAAATATCAAGTGGAGTAGGTACAGATATTGTAACTGCATCTACTTCTTTTACAAATTGAAAATCAGTAGTAGCTTTTAGCTTTCCTTGCTCAACTAATACTGAGAGATCTGAATCAACTACATCTCCTATGTAATTATGTCCATTATTTACCATTTCAACTTTTTTATCTTGAACATCAAAACCAATAACATTATATCCTACTTTTGCTTTTTCCACTGCAAGTGGAAGTCCTACATATCCAAGACCAACTACACCAAGTTTTGCAGTCTTATTGTTTAATTTTGATATCAATTCATCTTTTAATTGTGACATCATTTTTCCTCCTGAATTTTCATAATTTTATAAAATCATATAATTTCATTATACAATTTTATAACCTCTTTAGCATTTTTATCCCATGTAAAATATCTTTTTACAGTATCAATTGCATTTATACCTATTTCCATTCTCTTTTTCTCATTTTCAATTAAATATGAAAGAACAGAAACTAAACTATCTACATCTTTTCTTTTAACTAAGAATCCATTGTATCCATGTTCTATAGCATCTTCAATTCCTTCACCTTTTACACCTATTACAGGAAGTCCTTGAGACATTGCCTCTATATATGCAACACCAAATCCTTCATTGTAACTTGGAAGAGAAAATATATCATATTGTGACATATTTTCAATTACTTTGCTATGTTCCATACTTCCTAAAAAATTTACTATTTTTCCTAAGTTAAGTTTTTTTACAAGATTTTTAAGTGCACTTTCAAATTCTCCGCTTCCTATTATATCATATTGTATATTCTTATACTTATCTTTTAATTTACTTATTGCCTCTAAATTTATCTGTATACCCTTTGTTTTCTTTAAATTTGACACGCTTAGAATTTTAATTTTATCTTTCTTTTCCTCATTTAGATTATCTTCGGAATTACATTTTATAATTTTTTCATCTATGCCATTATGTATAACTCTCACTTTTTTATAAAAGTTCTCTTGAGCTACAATATTGCCAAGCTTTGTACTCACAGTTATTATTCTGTCTACTCTATTTAAAACTTTAAATACTGCTTGTTTACACTTTTTATTTCTATATATTGTATTTTGAAAATCCTGCCCATGTATAGTAACAACATGTGGAAGCTTCAAATTCCTATTTACTATAATTGCACTATATCCATCTGGCAGTGCTACATTTGAATGTATTACATCAAACTTAAATTTCTTATATATTTGCTTTACAGTACTTGTTATACACTTCCCCATAAAATATCCAGACCTATTAAATAGAATTCCTCTTGGAAATTCTAGATACCTTGGATAGTACACATCTATTGACCCTATTTTATCCTTATATGGTATATTTGAATATCCCTTCCATTTTGCACTCATGTTTTTTAGTGGAAAAGGTGCCCAAGGTACAGGACTTACAACCTTTACCTCGCATCCATTTCGTACAAGTGCCCTAGCCTGCTCATATACAAATATTCCAGCCATATTATTAAAATTTGAAGGATACATATGGGAAATTATTAGAACTTTCATATTTCCTCCACATAAAAATTATAATTTTAATCAAGTATTAAGCAGATTCCTCATCATTCTTCTTTCTCCTGTAAGTAGGAACTTTTTCTTCCATGAGCTCGAATACACTTTCTTTATCTCTATTTACTACTTTTTTAAATTCATCTATAGAGCTATTTATAAAACCAATATCTATATTGCTATTTTTCTCAACAAATATCTTATTGTGTTCCGTAGATGTAAGTGCCACTTCATTCATAAGTGGTTCTTCATAGAGTTTTTCTCCTGGTCTAAGTCCTGTATATTCTATTTTTATATCCACATCAGGCTTATAACCAGAAAGTGTTATGAGATCTCTAGCTAAATCTACTATTTTAACTGGTTTTCCCATGTCAAGAACAAATATTTCTCCACCTTTTGCTATTGCACCTGCCTGTATAACTAGTTGGGCTGCTTCTGGAATTGTCATAAAAAATCTATTTATTTTAGGGTGGGTAACAGTAACAGGACCACCATGGGCTATTTGATTTTTAAATAATGGTATAACAGAACCGTTACTTCCAAGTACATTTCCAAATCTTACAGCAACATATTCAGTATCACTAACTTGATCAAAAGCCTGAACCATCATTTCACAAAATCTCTTTGTAGCTCCCATTATATTTGTAGGATTTACTGCCTTGTCTGTACTTATTTGGACAAATTTTTTAACTTTAAATTCATTGCAACATTTAAGTACATTATAAGTTCCTATTATATTATTTTTTACAGCTTCTTGTGGATTTAATTCCATAAGTGGAACATGTTTATGAGCAGCTGCATGAAATACAACATCCGGTTTATATTTTGAGAATATTTCTCTCATTCTATTAATATCCCTTATTGATGCAATAATAACCTTTTTGTTTAGTTCTGGATGCTTATAGTTAAGTTCCATCTGTACACTATAGGCATTGTTCTCGTATATATCCAAAATCAAAAGTTCTCTTGGGTTAAACCTTGATATCTGCCTACAAAGCTCAGATCCTATTGATCCTCCGCCTCCTGTAACTAATATAACTTTATCCTTTATGTACTTATTTATATTGCTATTATCAAGCTTTACCTCATCTCTGCCAAGTAAGTCTTCTATATTCACATCTCTAAGTTTGCTTATATTTACCTTTCCGTCCACAATTTCATATATTCCTGGTAATGTTTTTAATTTGCAACCTGTTTTTTTACATATATTTATAATCTCTCTTTTTGAATCAATATCCACAGAAGGAATTGCAATTATTATTTCTTCTATTCTATTTTTTTTGCATATATCTATAATGTCATTTCTTCCTCCAAGAACTTTTACTCCACTTATCATCTTATTTTTTTTAGCAACATCATCATCAATAAGTCCAACTATATCATAATTTAAATTGGTATTTCTCTTTATTTCCTTTATCAATATAGAAGATGCATCGCCTGCTCCTATTATAAGCAGTTTCTTACCGTTCTCCTTTGTGTCTTTCTCTCCCTTGCTCTGTTCAACTATTCTAATTAAAAACCTACTTCCCCCCAGTGTAACTACTGATAGTATCCAAAAAATTATATGAACAGAAAATGGGAATCTATAATATCTATTTCCTAGAAACGTAAAGTTTACAAAACGGCTATATATTATAAACACAATATTTGAAAGTGAAATTGAATAGATAATAGAAAGCAGTTCTTCTACAGATGCATATTTCCATATGCTATCGTATAATTTAAAAAACTTATTAAATATAAGTGTTATACCTATCACTGGAACCAATGATAATTTTAAGAATTCCATATATTCAGATGGTATAGAAGTAAAGTCAAATTTTAAAAGCAGTGCAAAATATAAGGAACCTATTAGCAATATCATATCATATATAATAAGTTTTTTACTTTTTTGCATATCAACACTTCCTAAAGTTATTTTTATAAAGTTTTTAAGCAAACTCTCTTTTCTATTTTACATCATAGTAAAAATTATTCAATATATTTTATTTATGAATTTGTAAACTTATTTTTACTAACTTCATCCATTGCTTCCTTATTTACATTTTTAAATAAATCAGTATCTTTTAAATTCATAAGGTATTGCATAAAAGGTTTTTTCAACTCATCTCTCTTTAGGGCATATTCTACAGTTGCCTGCAAAAACCCTAATTTATCTCCTACATCATACCTTCTTCCTTCAAAATTATAAGCATACATAGCCTCTATCTTTGCCAAGGTCTTAAGTGCATCTGTAAGCTGAATTTCTCCATCTTTGCCAGGAACAGTTTCTTTTAATATTTCAAATATAGATGGAGTTATTATATATCTTCCAAGTATGGCTATATTAGAAGGTGCACTTTCACATTTTGGCTTTTCAACAAGTCCTTTTACTTTATACACTCTATCTTCTATATACATACCCCTTACTATTCCATACTTGTAAACCTCATCTTTAGGAACTTTTTGTACTCCCAGTATAGATGTTTTGTATTCATCATAACAGTCCATAAGTTGCTTCAAACATGGCACTTTGCTATCTACCACATCATCACCAAGCATAACTGCAAAGGGCTCATTTCCAACAAAAGTTTCGGCACAACTTATAGCATTTCCTAGGCCCTTAGGTTCTTTTTGACGTATATAATATATATCTGCCATATTTGATACTTTTTGAACTAAATTTAAAAGTTCTTTCTTATTATGATTTTCAAGTTCATTTTCAAGCTCTACAGATTTATCAAAATGATCTTCTATAGCCCTCTTATTTCTTCCTGTAATTATTAAAATCTGTTCTATTCCAGATGCTACAGCTTCTTCAATAATATACTGTATAGTTGGTTTATCAACTATTGGAAGCATTTCCTTTGGCTGTGCTTTAGTTGCAGGCAAAAATCTAGTTCCAAGACCTGCTGCTGGTATTATAGCTTTTTTTACTTTCAAACTAAAAATCTCCCTTCAAATAAAAAATCATACATATAAAAATTTACAATTTATTTAAATATATTTTCAAGTTGAATCACAACTTCATCTTTAGGATCTAATTTTTTTGCAATATTAAAATGCTCTCTAGCACTTTTCATATCATTTAAATTCAAATAACACATTACCAAATTTGTACAAATTTCAACTGATCTAGTAGCTTCAAATGCCTTTCGCAAATAGGAAATCGCTGTTTTATAATCTCCTATACATGCATAATTTATTCCCATCTCATTTATAACTTCAACTATACTGCTATCTATATTTAAAGCTTCATTTAAATAGTATATGGCTTTTTCATAGTTTTCCAATAGTCTGTATGCTACTGCCACATAGTAATAAAAGGATGGATGATCTCCAAATACATCCATTAAAGGCAACATTATCTTTAAAGCTTCTGTAGGATTTTCATTTAGTATTTCTTTTGCTTTATTAAATTCAACTACTGACTTTACAGACTCTTTGAAATCCAAGGCTTCCATAGTTTTTTCTCCGCCTCTTGATATGTAATTATTTATACAAAAAAGAGCTTTTTCATAATTTTCATCTTCTCTTTGAATAATTGCATCATAAAAATATGGGAGAGCATAGTTATCTATACTCTCTGCATCTTCCAAAATTTCTAATTCTTCAGATTTGTAACTGCTATCAGTTTTTCTAATATAATCTACAAGAATTATTATTTTATCATAAACTTCTTTAGTTTTTTCTACATTAAGAAGCCCTTTAAGAAGTATATATGCATCCTCATATTTCTTATCTTTAACCTGCTTTGCTATCTTACCTTTTATAAACTTTACACTATTTGGTGTATTTTTTAATATTTCAATATAGCTGTCATTATACTTGAAATCTCTATCTGCTCCTAATACATAAAACATTCCTTCTATAAAAAACTGAACAGGTATTTTATCCATATTCTTTTGTGCTTTAACAGTATCAATTATATTACTTGCAGCTATAGGTAAATATATTTGCCCTTTTAAATCTGTATTAAAAATTTTTTTCAGATTATTTTTATCTATTTCCAAAAACAACATACTTGATAACTTATCTTTCAAGTGTACCTTTATATCCATAAATCTCACCTATTTTTCATATTTGTGTTTTAATTAACAGTTACATGCATCATTAAGTACTTTTTCAATTTTTTTCTGAAGAATCTCTATTCTTTTTTTAGAGTCATCTAAGTTATCTCCTATTACAGATAGATATATCTTTATCTTTGGCTCTGTGCCAGAAGGTCTTACTACAAACCATGACTTATCTTCCAAAATAAATTTAAGAACATTTGACTTAGGCAAATCAATGGTTTTTTCCTTTATACCAATCAAATCTTTTTCTACTCCAAGTTTGTAGTCAATCTTTTTTACTATTTTCACATTATCTAAATTGTCTTTCATTGAATGTCTAAGGTATTGCATTATCTTCTCTATCTTTTCACGACCCTCTATGCCCTTAAGTTCTATTGCCACAAGTTTTTCTTTATAAAATCCATACTTTTCATACAATTTTATAAGTGCATCATAAAGTGTCATTCCTTTTGATTTATAATATAGAACCATTTCACATATAAGTGCTGATGCAATTACTGCATCTTTATCTCTTACAAAATCTCCTGACAAATATCCGTAGCTTTCCTCAAATCCAAATACAAACTTTTTATCTCCTTTAGAATTGAATTCTTTTATTTTTTCTCCTATATATTTAAATCCTGTTAAAACATTTACTACTTCTACTCCATAACTTTCAGCTATTTTTTCAGCAGCCTCTGTAGTAACTATGGTTTTCACAATTGCAGCATTTTTAGGAAGTATCTTCATCTCATCTAAGGAAGATAATATATAATGAGTCAGTAAAATGCCTGTTTCATTTCCTGTAAGCACACTATATTTACCATCTGCTTTTTTTACAACAACACCTATTCTATCACAATCTGGATCAGTTCCAAATATTATATCTGGCTTTATGTCCTTTGCCATTTCAAGAGCTATATTGAAAACTTTTGGATCTTCTGGATTAGGATAATGTGCCGTTGGAAAATTCCCATCAGGTTTTTCCTGCTCCGGTACTACATGAACATTATTATATCCAAGCTCTTTAAGTACTCTTCTTACAGGTATATTTCCGCTTCCATGGAGTGGAGTATATATTATTTTAAGTTTGTCTGCCATATCGCGTATAAGTTCTTTTCTTATACAAAGCTTTTTTACTTTATCTATATATGTCTTATCAACTTCCTCACCTATAATATTTAACAATTTTTTATTTTTAGCTTCATGAATATCTATTGTCTTCACCTTTGAAAGATCATCAACTGCTTCTATATACTTAAATATTTCTTTTGCAGGTACATCTGTAATTTGGCCTCCGTCTTCTCCATATACTTTATAACCATTATATTCTTTAGGATTATGTGACGCAGTTATAACTATTCCTGCTTTACTTTTAAGTTCTCTAACTGCATATGATAACATAGGAGTTGGTCGCAATGATTCAAATAAATTTACTTTAATACCATTTGCACATAAATTTAAAGCGGCTTCTTTAGCAAAAGTTTCAGAATTTAGTCTTGAGTCATATCCAATACATACAGATATATCTTCATTGTACTTATTTATTAGATAATTTGACAATCCTTGAGTTGCCTTTCTTACAGTATATATATTCATTCTATTAGTACCAATTGCCATTACACCTCTAAGACCACCTGTACCAAACTCTAAGTCCTTATAAAACCTATCTTCTATTTCCTTCTCATCTTTAATACCTTTTAACTCTAATTTTGCCTTTTCATCAATAAGATCTGAATTTAACCACTCTTCATACCTTTCCTTATACATATCAATACCTCCTACTTAGTTATATATTAAATAGTATATTTTTATATGAATTATTTAATATAATATGCAATTATAGTAAATGAATCTGATTATTGTATGCTTACTGCGTAATATTTAATATTTATAATTATACTATAAATGGTGATTAAAATCACTTAAACTACAATGTTTTTACCAAATGATAACATGTATAAGTCTTCCATCTAAAAAATATCTTCATTATATACTTTTATATTGTTTTTTATTAAAAGTTCACAGGTTACTCCATTTCCATCTATTATATTTCCATTAAAACTTCCGTCATAAATTTTCTTATATCCACAAGATGGGCTTCTTGATTTCAATATAGCTGAAGTTACATTACATCTTTTACATATGTTTAATGTTTCATAGGCTCCCCTTAAAAAATTTTCACTCATATCCACTCCCTGTGAATTAACTACAAATGCTCTTTTCTCTATTACATCTATTCCAGATCCACCCTTTATTTCACAAGGTAATCTTGGAGTACTTAATCCTCCAAGTTGTTCTGGACAAACTGGTATAGCTTTTCCATCTATAACAAGTTTTAAAATTTCTTTTTTTAGACTACTTCTTCCGTCATATCTAGTATTTATACCACAAAGGCAAGCACTTACTATAATCATATTATTACTCCTCCACCAAATTACGAAATCTACTTTAATTCAACTATTGTAACACCTGTACCTCCTTCTCCATACTCACCTAGTCTATATTTTTTTACATGTGAATTACGTTTTAACATTTCATTTATTGAATTTCTAAGCACTCCTGTACCTTTTCCATGTATTATTGTAACTTCCTTAAGTCCACCCATATATGCATCATCTAAATATTTATCAGCTGTATAAGTAGCTTCTATAGAATCCATACCACGCAGATCCACAGAACTAGGAACAGATTTCAAATTCAACTTAGGAGATCTCTTTTTAGTCCTATCTGACTTTTTCTGAGAATTCTTTGCCTTTCTAAGATCCTTAAGCTTAACATCTATTTTCATTATACCTGCCTGTACTTGAACTTCCCCTCTATTGTCTGGCAATGTAAGTACAATTACATTTTGGTTAAGGGATGGCAAGAAAACTTCTTCTCCTTCTCTTACGCTGTCAATTTCTTCACCTTCATTTGTTTTATTCACATACAGCTTTTCTTCAGCATCGTCTAGTTTTTTTCCAAGTCCCTTTCTTTGACGTTCAAGTTCTTTTCTAGCTTCACTACTATATCCAAGTTTTTCTAATCTTCTCATTTCCTTTAATATAGTATCTGCTTCTTCTTTAGCTTCCTTCATTATATTTCTTGCTTTTTTATTGGCTTCCATAATAGTCTTTTCTCTAATGTTTTTAAGTTTATCGAGCTTTTTTTCATACTTTTCTTTGATTCTTTCAGCTTCAATTTTTAGATTCCTAGCCTCTCTTGAATATCTTTCTGCTTCCAAATTTTTATTTTGAAGATTTTGTATAAGATCTTCAAATTTTAAGGCATCACTTGATATATTTTTTCTAGCATCTTCTATTATAAAGTCAGGAAGTCCCAATCTCTTTGATATTTCAAAAGCATTAGATTTTCCAGGAGATCCTATCATAAGCCTATATGTAGGCCTTAGTGTTTTAACATCAAATTCAACAGATGCATTTTCAACTCCATCTGTTTTTAAAGCATATACTTTTAATTCACTATAATGAGTAGTTGCAACTATAGTTGAATGTCTTTTCTTTAAATTTTCAAGTATTGATACAGCAAGAGCAGCTCCTTCTGTAGGATCTGTACCTGCTCCAAGTTCATCAAATAAAACAAGTGAATTTTCATCTGCCTTATTTATTATGTTTACAATATTAGTCATATGAGAAGAAAAAGTAGATAGGCTCTGTTCAATACTCTGTTCATCTCCAATATCTGCAAAAATTTCTTTAAAAAATCCAACAGTTGAGTTTTCTCTTGCAGGTATCATAAGCCCACTTAATGCCATAATATGCAATAGTCCCATAGTTTTTAAAGTAACAGTCTTTCCTCCTGTATTTGGTCCAGTTATAACTAGAGATTTAAAATCCTTTCCCATGTATAAATCCATAGGCACTACTGATTTTCTATCTATAAGTGGATGTTTTGCCTGCACTATATCTATAATCCCATTTTCATTTACATCAGGCACTGTACAATTGAACTCACTTGCAAATTTTGCCTTTGCAAATATGAAATCCAGCTTCCACAATATATTTGCATTTATTTCAACAGCAGATATATTATTATATATATCTTTTGAAAGCTCAGCAAGTATCCTATCTATTTCAGCTTTTTCTTCAAGCATAAGTTCTCTTATCTCATTATTTAAGTTGACAAGTCCCATTGGTTCTATATACAAAGTGGCTCCACTGGAACTTTGATCATGTACTAAACCTGGAACATATGCTTTATATTCAGCTTTTACAGGAAGTACATACCTACTTCCCCTAATTGTATAGAGATCATCTTGCAGATATTTAGAATATCCTCTTACAAGTGAATTTACCTTATCTCTTACAGATGCATTTTTACTTCTTAACTTTCTTCGCAAATCATATAATTTAGAACTTGCTCTATCTGAAATATGATCTTCACTTTCTATAGACTCAAATATCTTATTTTCCAGTGATTTTAACTCTGTAATTCCAGAACAAACGTCTTCTAATATCCTATAGGACTCTTCCTCTTCTTTATGACTTATATATGTTTTAAACCTTCTTGAAGCTCTAAGCACTCCAGCTATTCTCAATATCTGTATAGGCATAAGCACTGAACCCTTTTTAGCCATTGTTATTCCATTTCTAACATCATAGGAACCATCAAAAGGAGGGGAACCCTTTTTTATAAGCAATTTAAATGCCTCCATAGTTTCAGTTAAGTGTTTTCTAACTTCATACACATTATCATAAGGCTTCAATTTTTCTATTATATCTTTACCTGCATTGGTAATAGCATATTTTTTTAACTTTTCTTTTATCTTATCAAACTCCAATGTTTTGAGAGATTTATCATTCATATCGTATAGTAATACCCCTTTCATAAATAAGTAATAAATTTGTGTAGATTAGTAGACTTCTTATCTTTACTCTATACCTTTCTTATAGTGTCCTCTTGTAAATCCAGAAAAATCTTTATTCCATTTTTCATTAATAAAAGAATCAATTATCTCCTTTGCCTGTTCATAAGTTTCATCTATAAAATCTATTCTAAAACTATTTACTCCTATCTTTCTTAACTCACTTATATTTGGAATTAAATTTGTTGGGACACTATTGTATATATAACTTCTACAAAATCTATCTGTACTAACTGGAAATACTTTATTTTTTCTATCTATAAGTGAATACTCGCTATTTTCGCATGCTAAATTACACTCTTTAAATGAATCTTTTCCTCCAAATGTACTGCCTATAGGGCAGTATTCACTTACCATAACCTGTACTCTACCATACACAAGCATCTGACAATTGTTTTGATTATTATTGAGCATATGTTTTACTTCATTTCTGCTAAGTTCTGCACTTAAACAACTCCCATCTATAAAATTATTATAAAAATTAAGAGAGTCCCTGTTATATATATTCAGCTTATAATCACCTATTATATCTACATTTCCTTTAAATCTATTTATTATACCTAAATTAGATGTAATTATCCCCTCTATTTTATTTATATTATCATGTATAAAATTGCATATATATTCAAATTCCCGTTTTACTATATTTGGCACAACTATATATACTTTTCTATTTTTCAAATTCTCTAAATCAATTTTAAAATTTCTTTTAAAGGGATTTATACATATAAAATCTAAGCTAGACTCCAAAACAGCTCTAAGCTGTTCTTCATTCGTTACAGATACCATTTTTTCTGGCAACTTTTTTACAGATGAACACCTTTTAAATGATTCTATATGTGGCACAACTTTTTTTGATCGATTTATATTTTTATCCAATATATATTTCTCAATACAATTTATAAGCTTTCTTCTTACTGAATTTAATGAAGATATAGGTAAAAAACCATGTTCAAAATATGCTAATTCTATATTAGAAAACTTAAATATACTATCTCCCGTTTTAAGCAAACTGCTAAATACTCTCTCCTGGCTAAGAGGTCTTTTTATTGCTCTTTGAACAATATCTCCTTCTACTTTAAAAACTTTGCCATCATATATTGTTTCTAATTCAATTGGACTTTCTAATTGAAATTTTACTTTTAAATTTAATTCTATCTTCTTTTCATAAGGATTTTTATATATGTCTTGAAGATTTTTCATCTGATTTAAATCCGCAGTCTTATAAAGCATATCTCCTCGTCTGTACTTTGTAGGAAAAATTTTTACCCTATCTCCTTTATCTGCACTAGAAACTTCCATGTTACCTTTTAATATCTTAAATACATTAAATCCGCTTTTATCATGTCTTACTCCATCTCCTATAGACAAAGTATCTTTTAAAATGACAGTCATGTCCTTTTCAACTTTTCCTATCTCTATTCCTGTATTTCTTGGAGATAAATACGACATCATATCTCTTCCAGTATTTTTAAATAAATATGCCTTTGTAAAACCTTCTCTATTAAAAAGTTGCAGCAATCTCTTTTTACTTTTATCTGTGTTTAAAGCACTTTTATTTGACATTTTATTACTTAAACATCTATCTATTGCCTTTCTATACTCTTTTACGACTCCTGCAACATATTCAGGCCTCTTCATTCTTCCTTCAATTTTCAAAGAAAAAGCTCCACTTTCAATTATATCTTTTACATTGTCAATAGTGCACATATCTTTAGGGCTTAAAAGATACCCTCTTTTAGAAACTTTATCTTTATTTCTCACTATATTATAAGGCAATCTGCAAGGTTGTGCACACCTTCCTCTATTTCCACTTCTTCCACCAATCATACTGCTCATAAGACATTGCCCTGAATAACATACACATAGTGCTCCATGAATAAATACTTCAGTTTCCGCAGTAAGTTTGCTAGATATAAGCCTTATTTCTTCTAAAGACAGTTCTCTTGAAAGCACTATTCTGTCAAATCCTATTGATTCTAAAAATAGTGCACCTTCTAAATTATGTATTGTCATTTGAGTAGATGCATGAATCTCAAAATCTGGGAAATGCTTCTTTACAAGAATTGCAAGACCTATGTCCTGAACTATAATTGCATCTACTCCAATATTATATAAAAACTCAACATATGTAAGTGCATCTTTCATTTCAACATCTTTTATAATAGTATTTATAGTTACATATACGCTGACATTATATAAATGGCAATATCTAACAACTGACTTTACAGACTCATTATCAAAATTGTGAGCATAGGCTCTAGCTGAAAACTTATCTCCTCCAATATAAATGGCATTTGCTCCAGATTGTACAGCAGCGTATACACTTTCCATATCTCCAGCAGGGGCTAGCAGTTCTACTTTATTCATATAGTCATCTCCTTACACATTACTTATTATATAGTAATATTTAATACATTCAAAGTTTTATATATTTTCCTATAAACATCTTAAAAAAGTCTTAAAAAATAATAAAAAAATCGAACTAACATTTTCCATTAGTTCGATTTCTACACTGACTTTTCACTTAAAAGAGGATTCCTCTTCTTTCTCTCTTTAGCCAAATTTATTTGATTTTCCTGCAATTTGTTTTCAAGATCCATTATCTTATATCTTAATGATTGTATCTTAAACTTGTACTCTTTATTTTCAGATTTAATTTTAGCATTTTCTTTTAAGTACTCCTCAACAGATTTCTTAGTCAATTTTATTTCTTCTTCTAACTGCATAATTGTTTTGCTATCTCTTTCCATTTTTTCCTTGTAATTATTATTGCTTCCATAATCTTTTAATTTTTTCTCAAGTTCAGAGTTATATTCTTCCATATGTTTAAGTTGTTTTTTCAAAGAGCTTATTTGTCCTTCATATAATTTCTGACTTTCTTTTAATTCTTCAATTTCTTTTTTTAATTTTTCATTTTTTTCCTTTATTTTAAACATATCATCAGCTGCATTTAAAGCAGATAATATCGCCGCCGAAGAAGTACTTAATTTATTGTTAATTTCAAGTACATTCTTTACTTTTTTATCTACATAACTAGCTAATCTATGCAAATATTCTTCTTGCTCATCGCCTTTTAATTTATACTCTATACCATTTATCATGACTGTTACCATATTCATTTGAACACCCTCTTAGCTATCGCCATTTTAAATAACTATACCATTATTCTATCACAAATTACATATAGATTAAACTACTATTTGTAAATTTGTAGGTAAAATTTCCCATTAAAGCATAGTATAAAAGATTATTACTAATTAATTATTTTATATTAAAAATAATCTTTAGTAATAATCTCTTATAAAAATTTACTATCTCAACTTAGCGCCAAGTTTATTTTCAAGTGCTCTAAGTATCTTATTGTGAACTTTATTTACTTGATTATCTGTAAGTGTCTTATTTTCTAATCTATAATTTATAGAATATGCTATAGATTTTTTACCCTTTTCTATCTGCTTTCCAGTATAAACATCAAATAGTTTTATACTTTCAAGCATATTTCCACCATATTTCTTTATTATACTTTCAACATCCTGTACAAGAGTATCTTTATCAACCACAATAGAAATATCTCTTGATACAGCAGGGAATTTAGGAAGTGGCTTATACTTTTTAGTTAAGTCCACATATTTATATAATGAATCTAGATTTATTTCTAAAATATAACACCTTACTCCAACTCCATAATTATCAGCAACAGTTGGATGAATTTCACCAAATGTACCTATTAGATCCTTTTTTACAAATAGATTTGCAGTTCTTCCAGGATGAAAACTTGGATTTTCAGTTTCTCTCTCAAATGAAAATTTACTTACTTCAAATGAAGTTAATATATTTTCCACGATACCTTTTAAATCAAAATAATCAACATTTCCATACATACCTACAGTCAAAATATTTTTTTCATCTGGTAATTTGTTTGGGTCATCATTTGGCATATATACTTTCCCTATTTCAAATAATCTAGCAGATTCATTACTTCGTGAGTAATTTCTACTAAGTGCTTCCATCATTGATGGAATTGAAGTAGTCCTCATTATACTATAATCCTCACCTAAAGGATTTCTTATAACAACTACATTTCTAAGACTACTATCTTTAGGAAGACATATTTTATCAAAAGCTTTCCTACTAAAGAAAGAATAACTTATAGATTGATTTAAACCACTTGCAATAAGTATATCTATAACTTTATCGTCAAGTTTTTGTTTCTTATTTTTTCCTCCTTTAGTACTTACACTTTCTATAACTGTTGAAGGGATTTTATCATATCCATATATTCTTGCAACTTCCTCAGCTACATCTTCTCTTATATTTATGTCGCTTCTAAATGTAGGAACGTAGACATTCAAAATATTGTCTTTTATCTCTGTTTTTAATTCCAATCTGTTAAGGCAATCAGCCATTTCCTCTTTAGATATGTGTATTCCTAAAAATTTATTAATCCAATCTGAATTCACCTGCACATAATGAGGTTCAACTTTTTTATTATAGATATCAATAGTTCCTTCTGCAATTTCCCCAGCTCCAAGTTCTTCTATTAAATGACAAGCTCTATCCATTGCAATTTCTGCTAAATTAGGATCAATATCTTTTTCAAATCTTGATGAAGCCTCAGTTCTAAGTGCCAATTTCTGTGTAGAAATTCTTATATTAGTTCCATCAAAATTTGCACACTCAAATACTACATCTTTGGTATCATCTTTTATTTCTGAGTCAAGTCCTCCCATTATACCTGCAAGACCTATTGCAGTTTCACCATCTCTTATAGTGAGTATATTATTGTCTAATTCTCTTTCTTCTCCATCTAATGTGGTAAACTTTTCACCATCTTCCGCTCTTTTTACTATTATTTTTTTAGAATGTATATCTCTTATATCGTAAGCATGCATAGGCTGACCAAGTTCTAGCATTACAAAATTTGTAATATCAACTATATTGTTTATAGGTCTAACTCCAGCTTCAAGAAGTCTTTTCTGCATCCAAGATGGCGACTGCTCTATCTTTACATTTTTTATAACCTTTGCCATATATCTCTTGCAGAGTTCATCTTTAATTTCAACCTTTATCTCATCTTTAACATTATATAGATTTGATTCCTTATATGTAATTTCAGGATTCTTATAACTTTTATTTAATGTTGCAGCAGTTTCTCTTGCTATTCCTAAAACACTTAAACAATCAGGTCTATTTGAAGTTATCTCAAAATCTATAATACTGCTTTCCATATCTACAACTGACTTTATATCTTTTCCTACAGGTGTATCCTTTGGAAGTATCATAAGTCCGTATACCGGTTCATCTCCTGCTATTCCAAGCTCTTCTTCAGAACAAAACATACCATTTGACATTAGCCCTCTTAATTTTCCTTTTTTTATCTTCACTCCACCATGTATAGTTGATCCATGTAATGCTACTGGTACTACATCCTGTTCTTTCATATTAGTAGCTGCTGTTATTATCTGTATTGGTTCATCTTTTCCTATATCAACACTACATACAGACAATTTATCTGCATCCGGATGTTTATATATATTTATAATTTTACCTGTTACTACTTTATTTATTTCATCCCCTGTGGTCTGAATTTCTTCAACCTTTGATCCACTTAATGTTAATTTATCTCCCAATTCTTTAGCAGAAATATCTATATCTACATAATCTTTTAACCATCTAACTGGAATTTTCATAAGTTACTCCCTCCTAAATTACTATAAATATATAAATGTTAAAATTGATTTAAAAATCTCATGTCACTTTCATACATATTTCGTATATCATCTATTCCATACTTAAGCATAACCATTCTGTCTACACCCATACCAAAAGCAAATCCACTGTACACTTCTGGATCTATTCCACAATTTCTAAGTACTTGTGGATGAACCATGCCACATCC
This sequence comes from Clostridium sp. cel8, assembly GCF_014050525.1. Classification (GTDB taxonomy): domain Bacteria; phylum Bacillota; class Clostridia; order Clostridiales; family Clostridiaceae; genus Clostridium_B. Next base: position 3,500 of record NZ_JACGAG010000005.1, on the reverse strand, counting down.
TAAAAGCTCTATCCAACCTTCGTCTTTACATACTCTACATCCCTTTCCTCCACATACAAAACAAGTGGCATCCATTTCAGCAGAAGGTTCTGTAAATGGAAAATGATGTGGTCTAAACTTTGTATTTATTCCATCTCCAAACATTCTTTTAGCAAACATTTCAAGTGTGCCTTTTAAATTTGCAAATGTTATACCTTTGTCAACTACAAGTCCTTCCATTTGATAGAATATAGGAGAATGTGTGGCATCCACTGAATCAGAACGATATACCTTACCTGGAGATATCATTTTTATAGGTGGCTTTTCTTTCTCCATTATCCTTATCTGTACTGGAGATGTCTGAGTTCTTAAAACTATATTGTCATTTATGTAAAATGTATCCTGTTCACCTCTTGCAGGATGATTTTTAGGTATATTCAATGCTTCAAAATTATAATAATCCAATTCAACTTCAGGACCTTCTTCTATTGTAAATCCCATTGAAATAAATATTTGTTTCATATCTTCTAAAGTTTGCTCAAGTGGATGTCTTTTGCCTATAATTTGTTTTTTACCAGGCATAGTTATATCAATTTTCTCACTTTCCAGTCTATTTTCTATATTGGATATTTTTATTTTATTTAAAGACTTTTCTATAGCTTCTTCAAGATTTTTTCTAACTTCATTGGCAAATTTTCCAACAATAGGCCTTTCTTCTTTAGAAAGTGATTTCATATTTCTCAGTATCTGAGTTAATTCCCCCTTTTTGCCTAGGTATTTAACTCTTATCTTATTTATTTCTGTAACCTCTGTTTTATTCTTCAGGTCTTGTAAAGCATTTTCTCTTATCTTTTCAAGTTTTTCTTTTATCATCATGCTTTCTCCTTTCACAAATATATAAAATTCAATAAAATAAAAAAGAGCACTTCCCAAAAGGGACGAACTCTGTATCCGCGTTACCACCCAAATTGATATTATAAAAATATCCTCTTGCAAAATTTAACGATTTTTATTCGCTAATTGCTACTATAAAATTCACAATTAGAACTCCGGAACGAACTTCAAAGTAAAACAAATATAAGAAAACTCTCAACTTAAATTTTCTCTCTCTGTAAATAGTTATACTCCTACTCTTTCCATCAAAGTATAAATATATTGATTTTTATCATTATTTATTGTAAATGATACAATTATCCTATTGTAATGTCAATATAAATTTATTTTAATCTTCTCCTCACTATTTCAAACATCATTATACTTGCGGCCACAGATACATTTAAAGATTCTGCACTTCCTGGCATTGGTATTTTAACATTTATATCTGACATATTTATTATATCTTCACTTAGTCCATTCCCTTCATTACCAACTGCAATTATTATTCTATCAGCTAATTTACATTTATAAAAATCTATATCTGTATCAAGAGTACTTGCTAAAATTTTAAATCCATCTTTTTTTAAAGATTTTATATTTTCCAAATTATAATCATAAATAATAGGTATATGAAAAATTGATCCCATTGTAGATCTTAATGTTTTTTCATTATAAATATCAACAGTTCCCTTAGTCAATATTACACCTAAAGCTCCTGACGCATGTGCACTTCTTATTATAGTTCCCATATTTCCAGGATCTTGTATTCTATCTGTAAGTACATAAAATCCATTTTGAGATTTAACCTCTAATTTCCTATTTTTCACCACTGCAATTACACCTTGGGAATTATCTGTACCACTAATAGTTTCAAATAGTTTATTTGAAACATAATATATTTTTCCTTTAATTAAATCTTCTAAATTTTTATCTTTTATAAATTCTTCCCATTTATCTTGCAAAATTTCATTTACAAATATAGTTGGAACTATAAATTCTGATTTTACAGCCTCTTCAAAAAATCTAAATCCTTCTACCAGAAATTTATCCTTCTGATTTCTGTATTTCCTGTTTCTTAATTTTTTAATTTCTTTAATCTGAATATTATTTTTACTATTTATTATATTCAAAAAATCCACCTGAACTTTTAATTGATATTCCTATAAACAAAAGAGTGTAGACACTCTACACTCCATATGTAAATTATTTTATGCACTTAATTGTTTCTTAGCTATTTCAACTAATTTAGCAAATGCCTTAGGATCGTTTATTGCTATTTCAGATAGCATCTTTCTATTTATATCTATTCCAGCAGTTTTTATTCCATTTATGAATTTTGAATAGGAAAGTCCATTTAATCTTGCTGCAGCGTTTATTCTTGCTATCCAAAGCTTTCTAAAATCTCTTTTCTTAAGTCTTCTTCCTACATATGCATTTCTAAGTGCTCTTACAACTGACTCATTAGCTGTTTTAAATAATTTACTTCTTCCACCATAATAGCCTTTTGCTAATTTTAATACTTTCTTATGGTTCTTACGAGCATTAACAGCTCTTTTTACTCTTGCCATTCCTTTAACCTCCTTTTAGAATTTTCGATTATAAATAAGGTAGTAAATTCTTCATGTTTTTTTCTTGAGCTTCTGAAACATAACCTACTTTTCTAAGATTTCTCTTTCTCTTTGAACTTTTAGCTGTTAATTTATGACTTTTAAAAGCTTTTGCTCTCTTAAGTTTTCCTGTTCCTGTAACTTTAAATCTTTTTGCTGCACCCTTCTTAGTTTTCATTTTTGGCATAATAATTCCTCCTCTCCATTATTTATGCTTTTATTTATGATTTATTAGGTGACAATATCATCACCATATTTCTTCCCTCAAGCTTTGCTTTTTTTTCTATTGAACAGATATCTTCAAGTTTAGAATAAAAATTATTTAATATTTTTCTTCCAGTAAATGAATAATCCGCTTCTCTTCCTCTAAATCTAACTGAAACTTTAACTTTATATCCTGATTGTAAAAACTTTCTTGCATTATTTGCCTTGACAGAAATATCATGCTCCTCAATGGATGGACTAAGTCTAATTTCCTTTACAACAATAACTTTTTGTTTCTTTCTAGACTTTTTTTCCCTTTTTGATTGTTCATATATAAACTTTCCATAATTCATGATTTTACAAACTGGAGGTTTCGCATTAGGAGATACCATAACTAAATCCAATTCGCTTTCTTCTGCAAGTCTAAATGCTTCATCTACTTGCAAAATTCCCAGCTGTTTTCCATCACTTGCAATAGTTCTTACTTCTTTTGCCTTTATTTCTTCATTTACGAGAAAACCCTTATTAATAATTTTCACCCCCTAGTAAAATTATATAAGCATGCAAAAAAGAGACAGCTCACGCCGCCTCTCAATATTCCAATAGGAAAATGTAAACTTTACACTTAAAAATCCCACTTAACCTTACTAGCTATGCCGTAAGGTGAGAAACGGCTAGTTTCTTCTTAAAACTCAACTTTGTTAAGTATACTACACTTGTATTGCCATGTCAATATATTATTTGAAATCAAAACTATACTTATGATTGAAAGATGATAATGTCCTAGTATAAGAAAGATGAAAATGTCCCAAATAAATAAAATTTATATTATAA
>NZ_JACGAG010000004.1 GCF_014050525.1 Clostridium sp. cel8 | reverse complement strand
TATAAATTTTAGTGATAGAAAAAAATAGCCCTCATGGGGCTAGAAGAATGAAGGTCTTAGAGTTATGCTCAAGGCTAGATATTTTAAAATTGAGGGGGTGTGTATTTTATGAAAAAAATGCAACTAACAACGAAAATTTTTACTGGACTTATACTTGGTATTATAGTAGGTATATTACTTCAAGCAAAGCCTGAAATTGCAAAGGTATACATTAGTCCTTTTGGAACATTATTCTTAAATATGATTAAAATGATTATAGTCCCTTTAGTATTTTCATCATTGGTGGTAGGTGCAGCAAGCATTGGTGATCCAAAATCTTTGGGACGAATTGGAGGAAAAACTTTAGCTTATTACATGGTAACCACTGCTATTGCTGTAATAATTGGATTGGTTTTAGCTACAATATTTAAACCAGGTACAGGATTAGTTATACCCACGACAGCAGAAACAAAAGCTACAGAAGTTCCATCTATAGTAGAAACTTTAATAAATATTATTCCTAAAAATCCATTAAAAGATATTGTTGAAGGCAATATTCTTCAAGTTATTGTATTTGCATTATTTCTTGGAATTGGTTGTACAGCTTTGCCTGAAGAAAAATCAAAACCTTTTATTAAATTTTTTGATAGTGTAGCTGAAATTATGTATAAAATTACTGCTTTTATTATGAGTTTAGCGCCATATGGTGTATTTGCATTAATTGTACCTGTTGTATCTCAATATGGATTAGATGTTCTTAAACCTCTTAGCATGGTTATTCTAACTGTCTATGTAGGATGCATACTCCATGCAATTATAACATATTCAACTGCTGTTAAGGTTTTTACAAATATAACTCCTATGAAATTTTTTAAAGGTATTGCACCAACTGCTATTACAGGTTTTAGTACCACAAGTTCTTCCGGAACTTTACCTGTAACCATAAGATGTACTAAGGAAAACCTAGGAGTATCTGAAAAAATAGCATCCTTTGTATTACCACTAGGTGCAACAATCAACATGGATGGAACAGCTATATATCAAGGAGTTTGTGCCTTATTCTTAGCTCAGGTTTATGGAGTTCACTTGACTATAGTTCAAATAATGACAATTATATTAACAGCAACTCTTGGATCTATTGGAACTGCCGGCGTTCCTAGTGCTGGACTTATTATGTTAACTTTAGTTTTAAAATCCGTGGGATTACCACTAGAAGGATTAGCCTTAATAGCTGGAATCGATAGAATTTTAGATATGGCTAGAACAGCAGTAAATGTTGTTGGTGATTCATCATGTGCTGTAGTTGTAGCAGCTACGGAAAATGAGTTAGATACTAAAATAATTAGTTAATTTAGAAAAATTTATTGAAATAATGGAATAGAAAGTATAAATCCAATGTTGCCATTGGATTTATTTTTCTTATATACAAAACAAGATATATTAATCATTTAAAAATTTTTCAAAGGAAGTATCATCTTTAAATAAGCTTTTTAAATCTCCACCATATTTTTCTTCCAAATTCTTTCTATTATATTTATAGTATTTTTCACCTATATCATCTACATTGAATTCTATAGTATCAGCATTTTTAATAAGAGATAACAATACTACTGCATTCTTTTCCAAAAACTCATTAACATTTTTACCGTTCCAAAATTTATTGTAATTTTCTTCACCTAAATCTTGATTTACTTTGTAGTTAACAGTTATTCCATAGGGTTCTTTATCAGTTTGCAGGCTAAATCCTGCTTTATAAGTATTAGCCGGCAGCTGTGCTATTATATTACCTACAGCACTATTATTTCCTACATATGAGTCTTTATATTTTATTAGATCATAGGTTTTAGCTTGTGAAGTAGTTTTTACACCTTGATTTGATGTTTTGGAAAAATTACTTTCACAACCTATTAAATTTAAGGATAAAATTATTACTATTGGCACCAATATTTTAAATTTACTTTTCATGTAATCCCCCTCATTTTACATAATAAAGTTATCAATGTATATTACTTAACACTTTTAATTGTTACTGTCAATATATCTACGGCCTCAATATTTTGAAGTTCTCTGTCTTTTCTTCTCATTTCTCTAAACACAACTATCACTTCTCTCTATTTAATTTTTACATACTTCTTATAACTTATGCTACACCACAGCTCTTATTTTATAACAATAAAAAGAACTCTAAGTCAAGTAAATCTTGAAATTAAAGTTCTTTTTATTCTATAAACACCTATCTTAAATGTAGAATTTAATGTTTTATTCCATGGCATATACCAGATGATGGACACCCAGAGCAGCCACATCCACAACCAGTTTCTCCACTCTTTGCTTTTTTAACTTGTTTTGTTATTACAAGTGCTACTGAGCCAAAAATAATCCCGCTTAGTATAATTGTTGCTACCATAAACTATCACTCCTCATATTTTAATTTATTTTGTATAACTAAATTCTCCATTAATTTTTTCTTTTGAACTTATACCAGGTAATGTAACTATTGAAATCACTGCAACTACTATAATTACTGAAATTATAGCTCCTATTAAACTTCCACTTCCTAATAAAAAGTTACCAACTTGATTTATTATAAGTGCAAGTAAATAAGCTGTAAATGTTTGAAATCCTAAAGTAATAAATGTCCATTTCCAAGAACCCATTTCACGTCTTATTGCACCAATTGCTGCAAAACAAGGAGCACAAATCATATTAAATGCTACAAAAGCAAAGGCACTAGCTGCAGTAAACATTCCTGCTATACTTACTGCAAGTGTTGGATTGTTTTCTGTTGCATCAGCTACTCCAAACAAAATACCTAATGTTCCAACCACATTTTCTTTTGCAACAAGTCCAGTAATTGTTGCAACTGTTGATTGCCAATTACCAAATCCAAGTGGTTTAAATATAGGAGCTATAAAATTGCCTAAACTTGCTAATATACTGTCCTCTGTATCTACTAATGCAAGTGACCAATTAAATGATTGTAAAAACCATACAACAATACAAGAAGCAAAAATTATTGTACCAGCTTTTGAAATAAACGCTTTTGACCTTTCCCACATATGCATTAAAACACCCTTTAAGCTTGGAATATGATACTGAGGAAGTTCCATAACAAATGGCGCTGGATCTCCTGATAAAAGTTTAGTTTTCTTTAATATAATTCCGCAAATTATAATCATTGCCATGCCTAAAAAATAAGCCGCTGGTGCTACCCAAGACGCTCCATTAAAAATTGCTGCTCCAATCAATGCAATAATAGGGAGTTTAGCACTGCATGGAATAAAGGTAGTCAACATAATAGTCATTTTTCTATCTCTCTCATTTTCCATAGTACGTGTTGCCATAATTCCAGGAACACCACATCCAGAACTTATTAACATTGGTATGAATGATTTTCCGGATAGACCAAATTTACGAAAAATTCTGTCCATTATAAATGCAACACGTGCCATATATCCGCAATCTTCCAGTATAGCTAAAAATAAAAATAAAAGAACAATTTGTGGTATATAGCTAAGTACACTTCCAACACCAGCTATAATTCCATTATTGACCAATTCCTGTAACCAATCAGCAACATTTAAATTAATCATCCATGCTGAAATGTTATCTCCAATGATTTCTCCAAATAACACATCATTAATCCAGTCAGTACCTCGTGTTCCAATCTTTATAGCCACATAGTAAACTCCAAACATAATAGCAGCAAAAATTGACAATGCCAAGAATCGATTTGTTACAACTTTATCTATTTTATCTGAAATTGTTTCTTTACCTTTATTTCGTTTTTTCACACAATTTGAAACAACTTCAGCTATAAATTCATACCTAGCTCCAGTAATTATACTTTCACTATCATCTTCAAGTTCTGTTTCATATTTTTTTATTATTGCTTCTATCTCATTTAATATGTTTTTAGGAATACTTAATTTATCAATAACATTTTTATCTCTCTCAAAAAGTTTTACTGCAAGCCATCTTTTTTCCATTCTTTGTATTGGAATATTTGTAGATATTATTTTTTCTATTTTTTCAAAAGCTTCATTAACTTTATCTAAATAGGGTAATGTAAATTTAGGTTTATTTTTTTCTCTAGCAATTTCAATTGCTTTTTCAGCTGCTAATTTAATACCATTGCCTTTAAGAGCTGATGTTGTAACAACAGGACAACCGAGAGTTTTTGATAATTTATCGATGTCAATTTTATCTCCATTTTTCTTAACTATATCTATCATATTAAGTGCTACAACTGTTGGAATACCAAGTTCTAAAATTTGAGTTGTTAAATATAAATTTCTTTCAATATTAGATGCATCAACTATATTAATTACTGCATCTGGCATATCATCTATCATAAAATTACGAGTTACAACTTCTTCAAGAGTATATGGTGATAGAGAATATACTCCTGGTAAATCAACAATTTCAACATCCTTATGACCTTTTAGTTTTCCAACTTTTTTTTCAACTGTTACACCTGGCCAATTACCAACATATTGAGATGAACCTGTGAGTTCATTAAACATAGTTGTCTTTCCACAGTTTGGATTACCTGAAAGTCCTATTTTAATTGACATTATTATTCCCCCTCTACAATTCAAAATTATATTTACTAAATAGCATTATTCCACAAGAATCATCTCTGCATCATTTTTACGAATTGATAATTCATACCCCCTAACTGTTATTTCTATTGGATCACCTAGTGGTGCTACTTTGCGTACAAATATTTTACAACCTTTTGTGATTCCCATGTCCATAATACGTCTACGAACAGGTCCAAGTCCTTCAATTTTTTTTACAGTTATAGTTTGTCCGCATTTTATTTCTTTTAATGATTTCATAATATTTCTCCTCCCTATACTATTATTCGCCTTGCCATAGATTCATCTAATGCTACTCTGCTATCCTTAATATTTATTATAAAGTTTCCTCCAAGTTCGGAGATAATTTTGACCTTTTCTCCTACTACAAAACCTAAGCTATTTAAAAATCTTTTTGTTTCATCATTTCCAATTATCTTTCTAATATTAATTTCATTTCCTTTGGCAGCTAGTATTAATGGCATATATATCACTCTCCTTTTTAATTGATAATGAATCTCATTTGCTATAACATAAAATATATTACCACATTTTTTATATAATTGCAAATGATTATCAACTTCAATATATGCCTACATCCGATAAAAAAGAAACAGGTAGCTGCCTATTTCTTTTCTTACTGCTATGGGAAACCCTGATGTTTTTTTAGTTTATTTAAGGATTCTTTCTTTATATATATCGCCACTTTAACTTGATACAAACTTTACAATAACTGCATTTGTAGATTTAAATAGGATTTGTTATAATTATATTGTAGATCTTCAAATTATTGTATTTATTATAAAAAGTGTTTACCTTAAAAACCAATAACATAGAAATTTGTATAAAATTTAAAAAAGTAGTAAGAATTTATTCTTGCTACTTTTTGATAGATAAATTATGTATCAAAAAAAACATATATACATTACTTGATAGAAACATATAATTTATTAAATAAATGGGGGGATATTAAAATGAAAATAGCAATTGCAGGTTCAGGAGCTTTAGGCTGTGGATTTGGTTATATGATGAAAAAAAATGGAAATGACGTTACATTGATAGATTTTTGGGAAGAACACATTACAACAATTAAAAAAAATGGTTTAACAATAACCGTAAATAAAAAAGAAGATACTATTGCCATTCCAATAGGAAAACCTGATGAAATTAAAGGTAAATTTGATGTTGTTTTTATTTTTACTAAATCAATGGGTCTACGTCATATGTTAGAAGAAATTAAACATTTGCTAACAGAAGATACCAAAGTTATCTGTTTATTAAATGGACTTGGACATGCTAATACAATTGCTGAATATGTTCCAAGAAAAAATATTATCATGGGAACGACACTTTGGACAGGTAGTATAGATGCCCCTGGAAAAACGCATTTTATGGGCAAAGGTCCTGTAGAAGTTCAAAATGTTGATATCAACGAAAAAGAAAGTACTCTTAAAATAGTAAATATGATGACAGATAGTGGTTTGAATTGTATCTACAGTCAAAATGTCCATTTTACAATTTGGAGAAAAGCTTGTGCAAACGGAACAATGAATGCGCTCTGTTCATTGCTAGACTGCAATATCAAAGAATTATTTAAAACTCCTGAAGTTGAAGATTTAATAAAGGAAATCGTTAGGGAATTTTCTCTTGTAGCTGAAACTGAAGGTGTCCATTTAGACGTAGAAGAAATAGTTAACTATTTAAAAGCAACAGCAGAAAAAATTGGCGAACACTATCCTTCTATGCATCAAGATTTAAAAAATAAACGTCTAACTGAAATTGACTTTTTGAATGGGAAAGTTGCAAAAGAAGCAGAAAATAAAGGATTAGAAGCCCCTTACAGTAAGTTGATCACTCAATTGATTCACGCCAAAGAAAATATTTTAGGAATCAAGTCATAAATAATGCTGGTATTTCAATTACACAACCTATTTTTGTATTTTATTACTCAATTTATTTTTTCAATCAACTCTACTTCACTGCTTGTTGACGTTAATAAGCCAACAAGCATTTTCATTATACATATCAAATCAAGCGAATATCGCTTCTCTTTTGTTAAAATACCTATAGATTTCTATATCAGTATTTGAGTATTTCTTCCTTTCCATTATATTTTATTTTACTTTGTTTTTATCATCTGTAACAATATTTGGTTTAATAACATTATTCATAGTAAACAAACTTAATTGTTTTAATTTATAAATAATTTCTCTATTGGAACTAACTCCTAGTATAAATTTACTATATGGCAGTAATCCAATTAGATAACATATAATTGGTGCTAAAAATGATGCAATAAAAAATAATATTATAGGTGAATATAAATTTTTAGTTTGAGGTACATAAGTAACCCATTCTTGCAGTACAATTATATGTATCATATACGCTGGATAAGAATATTTCCCAATAAATTTAAATACATTACAAATGGCTCTAAATCCATCTCTTATATAGATTGATATTATAAAAAATATGATTATTGATAAAATATTATATATAATACCAGATATCAAGTTTATTTTATGATACTGCATTGATGATCCTAACACATCTTTTGCGCTTATGTAAAAGCGATAAGAAAGAACTAAAAAATAGCTACATAAAATGGATTTTTTATACTTTAGAATAAGCATTTTAAAGGTACTATAATTTAAAATTATATAAATACCAATAACAAAATATAAAGACCAAAATATAGGATCTATATTTATAAACTTCTGCTGCAATCTTGTAGGATCTTTGAATATAAAATGAAAAAAGACTTCTTAAAAACCAAATTCATCTTACATATCTTCCTAATAATCAGTATTATTAAAGGGAAAAATACATAGACTCTTAATATTAATGCCATATACCAAAGATGATACCCAGAATTGCCAGTAAGTAATTGTGCTATAAAATTTGAAGCTTAGACTTGTCCAATAACCATATATTTAGAAATGACAAGCAAATATATGGCATAACTAAATACTTTAATTTTTTTATATAAAATGATCTAGTATTTAATTTTTTAAAATATACATAAGTTAAACACATACCTGTTAGAACTAAGAAAATTGGTACAGCAGGTTGCGCCACTACATATACAAATCTACTTATAATTTTATTAGATATAGAAATCTTTTTAGAATAAGAATATCCTCCTAACGTGTGTTGAATTACTACTAATATAAAAGCAATCCCCCTTAATATATCTAATTCATTTAAGCGCTTTTTCATAGTTATAGTTGCTCCTCTGAATTTAAAAGGCTTGTTGTAGTCTAAGACCCCGTTTCAATTCATAATAGTTTTTTACACATATTCTTTTATAATTCATCTTTTATCCTAATTTCAAATATCATATCATTAATTTATAAATTATATTTCATAATATCGTTCTTAACAATACATATCCAATTATACCATATTAAACATTATTAACTTAATTATTTGAAACATTTTTTACTAACTTTTTACACAATTTCCAGTTATACAAAACTAAATTAAATCTATTTTACACAAATCTATATACATTCTTTATAATAGTTACAATTTGTTTGTACAAAACTATCATATATATAATTCATCTAAATATTAACCATGTTATAAATATATATTTTTGTTTATGAGAAATTAGCATTCCTTTGCTCACATTGAATTTGTTATCCATCCTTTTTTATATTTTTATCTGGGTTGTGTTATTGGCGGGAAAATGGCGGGAAAATTAATTTTAAGGCAAAATAAAAAACACTACAACGTAGTGTTATCAATGCTTCATGGTGCACCCAGGGAGGCTCGAACTCCCGACCTCTGGATTCGAAGTCCATCACTCTATCCATCTGAGCTATGGGTGCTTTTTCATATATCCTTACAAATAAAAATGGAGCGGGTGAAGGGAATCGAACCCTCATAACTAGCTTGGAAGGCTAGCACTCTACCACTGAGTTACACCCGCATATGCAAGATTATTATGGTCGGGGTGACAGGGCTTGAACCTGCGACCTCATGGTCCCAAACCACGCGCGCTCCCATCTGCGCCACACCCCGACATATTTATAATTTCTAACTTTACACTGAATACTGTACAAATATCAAATACAGAATTATTTAACATTACTTGGTGCGCCATCGGGGACTCGAACCCCGGGCAACCTGATTAAGAGTCAGATGCTCTACCAACTGAGCTAATGGCGCTCATGGTGCGTCTTAAGGGATTCGAACCCCCGGCCCACGGCTTAGAAGGCCGTTGCTCTATCCAACTGAGCTAAAGACGCATATTTGGAGCGGAAGACGAGATTCGAACTCGCGACGTTCACCTTGGCAAGGTGACGCTCTACCACTGAGCCACTCCCGCTTATGCAATAAGTGTTAATGGTAATAAATATTAATGGTGCGTCTTAAGGGATTTGAACCCCCGGCCCACGGCTTAGAAGGCCGTTGCTCTATCCAGCTGAGCTAAAGACGCATATTTGGAGCGGGTGAAGGGAATCGAACCCTCATAACTAGCTTGGAAGGCTAGCACTCTACCACTGAGTTACACCCGCATATAAAATAAATATTAATGATTAATGGTGCAGGTGAAGGGAGTCGAACCCCCACGCCATAGGCGCTAGATCCTAAGTCTAGTGCGTCTGCCAATTCCGCCACACCTGCATATAAATAATAAAATAACTAAATTAATAAATTTTTACTAACTCTAAGTAATTGGTGGCTCACCGGGGAATCGAACCCCGGGCAACATGATTAAAAGTCATGTGCTCTACCAACTGAGCTAGTGAACCATTTGGCTGGGATGGCAGGATTTGAACCTACGAATGATGGAGTCAAAGTCCATTGCCTTACCACTTGGCTACACCCCAGTATGGGGTGGACGATGGGACTCGAACCCACAACAACCAGAACCACAATCTGGCGCTCTGCCAGTTGAACTACGTCCACCACATTATTTAACATTACTTGGTGCGCCATCGGGGACTCGAACCCCGGGCAACCTGATTAAGAGTCAGATGCTCTACCAACTGAGCTAATGGCGCCCATGGTGCGTCTTAAGGGATTCGAACCCCCGGCCCACGGCTTAGAAGGCCGTTGCTCTATCCAGCTGAGCTAAAGACGCATATTTGGAGCGGGTGAAGGGAATCGAACCCTCATAACTAGCTTGGAAGGCTAGCACTCTACCACTGAGTTACACCCGCATATGCAAGACTTTATGGTCGGGGTGACAGGGCTTGAACCTGCGACCTCATGGTCCCAAACCACGCGCGCTCCCATCTGCGCCACACCCCGAAATCAATAAATCTTTCACATTTAGATAACTTATATCTGTTATATTTTATTTCGTATTTGAAAACTCTCAAACACTCAACGACATAGAATATTCTACACGATATAATAGAATTCGTCAATAGTTTTTTTTAAATTTTTTTTACTTTTTTTATCTAGAGTTCTATAATAGACGCATTTATACCATCATTTTCAATATTTATTAATGCCACGCTATTAGATCCATTCCTTGATAATACCGGACTACCAGGGTTAATATACCATGTGCCATCTTCATAAGTTATACCAGAAATATGTGTATGTCCAAACAATACAACATCTGCATTTAATTCCTCAGCTCTAGTTTTAAGCCTACTTATATTGTATTTTACATCATATTTATGTCCATGAGTTATAAAAAATTTTTTATTTTCTATAGTTTCTATTCTTTCACTAGGTGTATTAACTGCAAAATCACAATTTCCTCTAACATTTATAATCCTACCTTTATATAATTTTTCTATAGCATGCACATCCTGTACATTATCTCCTAAATGGATTATTAAATCAACATCCCTAAATAAATTCATAATTTTTCCAATTACTCTAATATATCTATGTGTATCACTTATTACCCCTATTTTCAATTTCACACCTTCTTCATAAAAGTATCAAATTTTTCTTTCAAAGCTTCCAGAGCTTGTGCTCTATGGCTTATAGAATTTTTTAACTTAGCAGGCATCTGAGCAAAGGTCATATTGTATTTTGGAACATAGAATAATGGATCATATCCAAAATTGTTTTTCCCAAGTTCCTCATGAGCTATAACTCCATCTACCTCACCTTTCACTTTAATAACTTTACTATCATTAAATATTAGAACCATTGCACATACAAATTTAGCCTTTCTATCCTCTTCACTTTTTCCTTCAAGCATTTTTAATAGTTTTTCATTATTTTTCTTATCATTTCCATGCTCCCCACAAAATCTTGCTGAATATATGCCAGGAGCACCATTTAACCCCTTAACCATAAGTCCTGAATCATCAGCAAGAACTATATCTCCAGTTATATCATGTACCTGTTTAGCCTTTTTATATGCATTCTCCATAAATGTGCTACCATCTTCCACAATTTCAATATTAATCCCAGCTTCTTTCATTGAAATTACATTCACAGGATAGCCTAAAAATATGTCTTTTATTTCCCTTATTTTATTTTCATTATTACTTGCAATTATCACTTTCACTATTATTGACCTCCTGTTCCAATCCAAAGTGAATCCATCTTTAAACTTTCCTTTTGTGCACGAATCATATTCTTTATTCCCTTTTCTGCCATTGCAAGAAGCACATTTAAATCTTCTCTTGAAAATGGATTCTGTTCACCAGTTCCCTGTACTTCTACAAATTTACCCGTATCTGTCATAACTATATTCATATCAACTTGAGCTCTAGAATCTTCCACATAGCACAAATCCAAAAGCCTTACATCATTAACTATCCCCACACTTACAGCACTTACAAAGTCTCTAATAGGATATACCTTAAAAGGGCTATGTTTATGCAGTTTATTTACTGCATCTACTAAAGCTACAAATGCACCTGATATAGATGCAGTTCTTGTACCACCATCTGCCTGTATTACATCACAATCAATCCATATAGTTTTTTCACCCATAGCCTTTAGATCTACTACTGATCTAAGTGCTCTACCTATAAGTCTTTGTATCTCCATAGTTCTTCCATCAATTTTTCCCCTTGATATATCTCTTATCTTCCTAACTTGCGTAGCTCTTGGAAGCATATTATATTCACAAGTAATCCATCCTTCATTTTTTCCTTTTAAAAACGGAGGAACTCTATCTTCTATAGATGCAGTACATATAACTTTAGTATCTCCTGTTTCTATGAGTACAGATCCCTCTGCATACTTAGTGTAATGTCTATATATTTTTATTGGTCGTATTTGATCATCTTTTCTGCCATCAACTCGCATATTAACCTCCAAAACAATATTATCCAAATTTTTATAAATACACAAATTATAATAATCTACACACACAAACATTATAACATCATTTGATATTAATTTTTGTCAAGTTTTTCTTTAAGTACAAATAACTCATCTCTTTTAGGTGGCTCAACTTTAATCTCCATCCCATGTTTTATTAGTATACCATATTTTCGGGTTATACTCCCTACTATGGATGATTTTATTCCATTATATTCTAATAATTCTACTAAATCTTTACCTTCACTACAGGTTATAAGCATACTTCCAGAGGAAATCAATCTTAATGGATCTATATCATAAGCCTCGCATATCTTCTTAGTAATATCACTTATAGGCATTTTATCCATGTATATTTTAAATCCAACATTACTTGCTTTAGAAACTTCCCAAATACCTCCAAGCATACCTCCTTCTGTTATATCATGCATTGAATTAACTCCAAATTTCCCACATATCATACCTTCTTTAACAACACTTATATTATTTATATAAGATTTAGCTTCTTCTATTTCTTTTTCTGAAAGTATATTTCTAAGTTTCGATTCATAATCATTTGCTATTATACTTGTGCCTTCCATACATAAGTATTTTGTAACTATTATATCATCACCTTCTTTTGCACCGGAAGTAGATACAGCAACTCCTCTTTCCCCTTTACCTATTGCAGTACAAGAAATCACCATCTTATTTACAGCTTTAGTTACCTCAGTATGTCCTCCAAGTATCTCTATATTAAGTTTTTTTGCCTCTGAATCTATTTGCTGCATTACATTGTTTATATCATCTAAAGTAGAACCTTCAGGTGCCAAAATAGTAACTAAAATACCCACTGGTTCTACTCCACAGGAAGCTATATCATTACAATTTATATGTACCGCCAGTTTACCTCCATTTTTATCTGCTCCAGTTATAGGATCC
The DNA here is from genome assembly GCF_014050525.1 of Clostridium sp. cel8. Classification (GTDB taxonomy): domain Bacteria; phylum Bacillota; class Clostridia; order Clostridiales; family Clostridiaceae; genus Clostridium_B. The sequence continues at coordinate 227,686 of NZ_JACGAG010000004.1, read as the reverse complement.
GTTGATACAACGCACTCTTTCCTTCCAAAGTTAATTACGCTACAATCCTCTCCAATACCGCTTCTTATCCTAATATCATCTCTAAGAACACTTCTATTTTTTTCTATTAGTTTTTTTAAATCATCCCAGTCCAATTTTCCAACTTTCATAAAATTTCTTCCTCTCTTTTTATAATAAATAGTCACTATTTTAAACTTTATTTCATATTATTAATATAAGGATTAATTTATGGTAGGTGTAATATTTTGAAATATATAGGCCCATTTTTAAAAATTAACAAAATAAATCCAGACAATATAAAATCACAATTATTTTATTTGTCAAAGGAATCTATTAAACAAATAGTTCTCTATTCAAAATGCGGTGTATCTTTACAAATTAAAGACCTTAAATCAAAAAATATACCTAATTTTGATATTACCACATTTAAAAACCTTTCTCCACTTTTATGTATATATAGAAAGGCTAACCCAAATCTTATAAACATAAATGATAAGTTATGCTGGAATGAGGAAAAATTTAAAAAAGAAATAAACATAGACAGCAATGCCTTTATGACTCTATGCCTTCTAGATCTCCATGACTACTACAATTCTTTCAAAGATATAGATAGAAACAAATACAATCTTGCTAAATTATATAGTTATCTTGCTAAAAAACAACTTGAATTCTATGCATTCAATTTTAGATCAAACCAAGGAGTTTTTGTAGATAAGAAGCATGAAAATAGCTCCTATTCAGATAAATTAAAATTTACGGAGAAGAATAGAAAATTTAATTTTTCAACTCAAGCTTTTTTAATGGCAGCATACTACAAATGCAGTCTATTACTAGATGATGAAAATGATGTAGAGCAATTTAAAAATTTTTCTATGGACATACTTGATATGCTTGTTGAATTAAAAGATGAACTTTATGATCAATCATTTTCAGAACTTACAAAGCTATGTTTTGCATTAAATATATTTTACAAATACTCTAAAAATGAAAAATGCAAAAATTTAATGCTAGATATTTCTGAATTAATATTTGAAAAATTCTATGGAGATGAATATCCAATAGCTATAAGCAAAAAAAATAGTTTAGAAAATGATTGCCTAAATTATATTAACTATATGCTTATTTACAAGTATACAAATTTAATAAAGGCTAAAGAAAACGCAGATTTCATATATAAAAAAATTATAGATTTATATGATTCTGAAAAGGGAATTTTTATTAAAAATACTTCTGAAAAGAATGTAGAATTTTCATGTCTTGAGATAATTTTATACTTAACATGTTGTCTAATAGACTCTGATATAAACAAGGAGAAAAATGGGAGTAAAATAATAGCTTTAGATGTATTTAACAACCAGCTAATAGATTCAGGATTAATTTTAAGCTGGCCAGAAGCTCCAAGTTTAAACAATGTAGAAAGATATAGAAATTTCTCCTTAAAATCCGATGATCTCATAGAAGAAAAGAATTTTAGAATATCTTCAATTCCGCTGCCTGAGAGCTGTGAATTAGCACCAGTATTTGCAAAATACGTTAATTATAATCGTAAAAAAGAAAGTTTTAAATCTCCAAAAATTTCTTTTGATACTTATAAAAACATGTTTATATTTTTTCTCTCACTTGATATATTAAATATTGATTTTTAATTTACTATAAGGCTTATTTTGTTAAATAGGCCTTATCTAATTTTACATTTCCAAGTTTATTTACATATACTCCTTTAACGTAACTTTTACTGCAGAGAATAGTATTGTTATAGTAAAGTGGAATTACTGCTGTATCATTAATCAATATATCCTGTGCATCTTTTAGTTCCTTCAATCTTTCACTACTATCTTTTTCAAAAGTTGCTTCAAGTATTTTAGTGTCAAATTCCCTATTGCTATATCCTCCAAAATTCAACTTAGAATTTGACTGAAACATACCCAAAAGTTCAATTGCATGGTAATAATTCCCCATGTAATTTAATTCTGCTATATCATAATCATCTGACTTAATTTTCTCTTCAAATTCATTCTCAGTATAGCCAATAGCCTTTACATCTATATTAAAAGTATCTTCTATATTTTTTGCAATTGAATCACATATCTTTTTATTTTCCACAGTATTTATATATATAATTTTGAGTGGTATACCATTGTATTCATACTTTGACTTTTCCATAAATTCTTTTGCCTCTTCCTCCTTAGGGAATAGGTCCTTGTACTCTACAGTACCACTGTAAGGTATATACATAGAAGCTGCATCAACTCTATTTTGCAATATATTCTGAACTATATTTTTCTTGTCAATTGACATAGAAATTGCCTTTCTAAAATAATTGTTATCCAATATGTCACCTTTTTTTCTATTGAATATAAGTGCTTCTTCTCCATAAGTTGGAACAATGGATATATTCTCTATATTTTTTATCTCATTTATAGGTGGATTAGTAAATACATTTATAGTGTTATTTTCAAATGCAGCAAGTGCACCTTCACTACTTCCAAATTCCTTTATGATTACATTATTATTTTTAACATTATCTTTGTTCCAATAATTTTTGTTCTTATTTAGTTCAATGTCCCCATTGTCTGATATATTATCTATTACAAAACTTCCTGAATAAGGTATATTTTTATATTTTCTTCTCCAATTCAATAGATCATCATCTATTTTTCTCAGAGAATAAACAGGTTCTGCCATTATATTTAAGAAATAATCACAAGAATAATTCAACCTTATCTGTAAAGTCCTTTGATTTAATGCCTTTATAGCTACATTTTCAAAACTCCCATTATTATTTCTGTATTTATCTATGCCAAATATACAGTTAAGTTGATCTGCATACACATTATTTAAATTTTTATTAAGTATATTTGAAAAGAAATCCACAAAGTCTTTAGCAGTTATATCTTTGCCATCGCTCCATTTTGCGTTTTTTCTTATAGTAAATGTATATTGTGTTTTATCTTTGTTTACACTCCACTTTTCTGCTAAATCAGGAACTATATTTCCATCTTCATCAATGGAAACAAGACCATCAAATAAATTTGAAAGCAAATCTTTTTCTCTCAAATCATATGAATCGGCCATAACAAGATCCTTTGGAAAATTATTTATATTATAAACTATTGAATTCTCATAATTTGTAGTTGCAGCTTGCTTAACCCTTTTTTCTACAGATGTGCAACTCATAATAACAATTATTACACTAGCTAGAATTGCCACATAAATAAATTTTCTCATAGACTTCTCCCTATTTTAGTTATAAATATTTATATTTTAATTATTGACATATATAAAAAAGTTAAACAAATAACTCGAATTTCTATCTTATGATATACTTATGATATAATATAAATAATTAATTTTATATTTGTGGAGGATCGTAAAAATGTTACTTGCCATAGAAATTCTAGCTATAATTACCATGTGCACAATAGTGTTCATACTCATATGGGGATTTATAATCGCCAAACAAACATTGTCCCAAATAAAATATAAAAATTATTTATTAGAGCAGATAAAAGAACATTTACATAGCATTGCAAAAAAAGATATTACTACCCTTGAAAATGTAATGGATAGCTATAATGAGAAAGAATAAAAAGACTAAAGGCAGTCTTTTTATTTTTTCTATTATTTAACTTTTTCTAGTTCTCTCTTAACCAATTTGCTCACAATATGTGGATTTGCCTTTCCTTCCATTTTTTTCATAACAAGACCTATAATAAATTTAACAGCTCTCTTTTTACCATTTTTATAGTCTTCTACAGCCTTTTGATTTTCATTTATAACAAGTTTTACAATTTTATTTATTTCATCCTCATTGTTATTTTGAAGAAGTTTTTTCTTTCTTGCTATTTTACTTGGACTTTCTCCTGTTAAAAACATTTCTTTTAGTATCTTTCTTCCAATATCATTTGATATCGTTTCAGAAACAACAAGTTCTATTAATTCTGCTAAATCTTCACTTCCAAATTTTATATCATCTATATTCATTGAATTTTTACTTAGCAATTTAAATATATATTCTACTATCCAATTTGCAACAACTTGAGGCCTGTTAGAAATTCTAACAGTATCTTCAAAAAAATTGGAAACACAAATATCCAAACTAAGTATATGGGCCTCATGTTTTGAAAGATTGTATTCCTTTATAAATCTCTTTTCCCTTTCATAGGACATCTCTGGAATTTTCTTTTTAATTTCTTCTATATACTCATCTGTTATATTAATGGTTACCAAATCTCCATCAGGAAAATACCTATAATCTTTTGAATACTCTTTTTCTCTTATAACTTCAGTTCTTAGCTTAGAATCATTCCACCTTCTAGTTTCTTGATTTATTTCTCCATGATTTTCTATTACAGAAATTTGTCTTTTATATTCATATTCAAGTGCTTTTTTAAGTGCTTTAAATGAGTTTATATTTTTTATTTCAGTTCTAATTCCAAGTTTTGTACTTCCTTTTTGTTTTACAGATATATTAGCATCACATCTTAGAGATCCTTCTTCCATTTTACAGTCAGAAATGCCTATTGAATAAACTATCTCTCTTAATTTTTTTAGATATAATACAGCTTCTTCAGAGCTTCTAATATCTGCCTCGGATACTATTTCAATAAGAGGTACACCAGCTCTATTGTAATCAATAAAGGTCCCTGATTTTCTATGTATAAGTTTTGCTGCATCTTCTTCAATATGTATTCTATTTATTCCTATTCTTTTATGTGTTCCATCTCCTAATTCTATCTCCATAAATCCGTTTCTACAAAGTGGAAACTTATCTTGAGTTATTTGATAATTTTTAGGGCAGTCAGGATAAAAGTAATTTTTTCTATCCATTCTACTCTTCCTTGATATAGTACAATTAAATGCAATTCCTGCCATTATAGCATACTCTACTACCTTTTTATTTAATCTTGGAAGAGAACCAGGAAGTCCAAGACATATTGGACATACATGGCTATTTGGAGCATCTCCAAATTTTGTACTACATCCACAATATATTTTTGTATTAGTTGAAAGTTCAACATGTACCTCTAACCCTACAACCATTTCAAATTTCAAATAGATTCACCTTCCTTTTCAATTGAATTCAGCATAGAAGGTTTCAACTTATGCCAATTTGTGGACTGTTCAAAGCTATATGCCAAATTAAATAACAAATCTTCTCTAAAATAGTTACTCATAAGCTGCATTCCAACTGGAAGTCCATCTACAATTCCACATGGAATAGATATAGCTGGAACCCCTGCTATATTTGCAGGTACAGCATAAATATCAGACTTATACATTGATATAGGATCTTTCTTTTCACCTATTTTAAATGCTGTTGTAGGAGATGTTGGACATATTATAGCATCAAACTCACTCATTATACTCAAGAATTCCTTCTTTATTAAGCTTCTCACTTTAAGTGCTTTTTTATAATATTTCTCATAATTTTCACTAGAAAGTACATAAGTTCCAATCATTATTCTCTTTTTTACTTCATATCCAAAGCCTTCACTTCTAGATTTAAAATATATATCCATTGAATCTTTATAATTATTTGCTCTGTGTCCATATCTTATACCATCAAATCTAGCAAAATTCGATGATGCCTCAGCACAACCTATTATATAATAAGCGGCAAGGGAATATTTTGATATAGGCATTGAACAGCACTTTACCTCTGCACCATTTTCTATGAAAACTTGTATAGCCTCTTCAATACATTTTCTAACCTTTGGATCTATTGTATCCTCAAAACACTCAATTGGTATTCCTATTTTCTTACCTCTTATATCATTAGACAAACTTTTGCTATAATCAGGTACTTTTATATCTGCAGTTGTAAAGTCCTTATCATCAACTCCTGCAATACATTGGGTCAGGAGCGCACAGTCTTCAACATTCTTAGACATTGGTCCTATCTGATCAAGGGTAGATCCAAAAGCTGTTAATCCATATCGAGATACCCTACCATAGGTTGGTTTAAGCCCTACTATTCCACAAACAGAGGCAGGCTGCCTTATAGATCCACCAGTATCTGTTCCAAGAGAAAGAGGACTTTCAAGTGATGCAACAGAGGCTGCTGGTCCTCCAGAAGATCCTCCAGATATTCTTTCAAGATCCCAAGGATTTTTAGTTATTTTAAAACAACTAGTTTCTGTAGAAGATCCCATAGCAAATTCATCCATATTTAGCTTTCCAATTATTATTCCATCTTCTCTTTTTATTCTTTCTACTGCAGTTGCATCATAAGGTGCTATATATCCTTCAAGCATTTTAGATGCACAGGTATTCTGCATTCCTGAAACGCTTATATTGTCTTTAATGGCCACTGGAATTCCAAATAATTTTCCAAGTTTCTCATTTGATGCCAATTTTAAATCTAGCTTTTTTGCAGTTTTTATTGCTTCATCTTCTGCTACATATAAATAGGCATCTAACTTTGGATCAAGCTTGTGTATTCTATCCAAATAAATTCTTACACACTCTTCTACTTTTATTTCCTTATTTAATATCATACTTTTCAATTTACATGCAGTAAAACTCATACTATACCTCTTTCTCAATATTTTATTAAATGCTCAATAGATCAATCATCAATAACTTGTGGTACTATTATATAATTGTTAATACTTTCAGGTGAATTTTTCATAACCTCTGATATATCTAATGAATCTTCCACAATATCTTCTCTGTATTTATTTTCAATATAATATGGATTTACAACTGGCTCTTCTTCTTCCACATCCAATTCATCTAATTTACTTACATAATCCATAATCTCACTTAAATCTTCTACAAGTCTATTTTGTTCAATTTCGCTAAATTTTAACCTTGCAAGTTTAGCTGTACATTTAACATCTTCAAGTGAAATTGACATCTTAAATTCCTCCTTTTTAGTTAACTTTTTATATAAAACAAAAGGGAACACTCAAAAGACTGTCCCCAAAAACTTAATAAACTTTCATATACATAAAAAATATGGTGATACCTGCTATTAATACACAAGTTAAAGGATATAGTATATTCTTGAAATTTTTTCTAAGCACCGCCATGTTTATAGACCATATTATCATAGTTACAACCATACTCAATTGAAGTGTATAATAGTTACTAAAATACTTTATATACACAAACTGATATGTAGTAAGAAGCGTTAATACTAGTGCAACTGTTGTAAATATAACACATATCCATCCTAATAAACTTAATGTATTCTTCATTTTTATCCTCCGATAATTAAGGTAAAAAATTAATTTAAAACACCAAATCAATTTTTATGATAAACCTTTTTAAATAGTTTGTAAATATAAAAAATTTCACTTTAAATACAAACTATAATAATTTCTCAAATTCACTTTCATTTAATATCCTAATTCCAAGTTTTACAGCTTTGTCATATTTTGAACCTGCCGACTCACCTGCTATAACATAATCTGTTTTCTTACTTACACTTTCTGATACTCTAGCTCCTAAATTTTGTAATTTTTGTTTTATAGTTGCCCTTGTATAATTTTTAAGCGTTCCTGTTACTACTACAGTTTTTCCATTAAATATACTTTCTTCAATTTTACTTTCTTTAAAATATGGTCTTACCCCAAGCTTTAACAATTCCTCTATATTTACTATTATATTATCCTGATGAAAAAATTCTACTATGGAATTTGAAACTTTATCTCCAATATCAGGAATATTTATAAGTTCATCATAAGTTGCCTTTCTCAAAGCATCTAAACTCATGAATTTATTTGAAAGATCTATTGCAGTTTTTTTACCTACATTTGGTATACCAAGTGCATATATAAATGATGCTAAATCACAATTTTTGCTTTTTTCTATAGAATCTATCAAATTTTGAGATTTTTTATCTCCAAATTTATCAAGTTTCATCAATTGTTCCTTAGTCAGCCTAAAAAGATCTGGTATTGATTTAATATTTAACTTTTCAAAGAGCTGAACTGCAGTTTTTTCGCTAAATCCTTCAATATTCATTGCTTCTCTACTTCCAAAATGAACAATGCTTTTTACAAGTTGTGGTTTACATGAAAGTGTATTTTCACAAAAGTAATGTACTCCATCTTTTACAAGTTCAGAATTACAATAGGGACAAAATTTAGGAACCTCAATTTCATAGCTGTCATAACTACTGTCTTGAACTACAGCAGTTATTTCAGGTATAACATCATTTGATCTTCTTAGAAACACCCTGCATCCTTTTTTAATCCCTTTTCTTCTTATATCATCTATATTATTTAGTGTAGCTCTTCTTATTGTAGCCCCTGCAAGCTCAACAGGTTCAAGTATTGCAGTAGGAGTAACTCTACCACTCCTTCCAACATTCCATTCAACATCTAAAAGCTTTGTAGTAGTTTCCTCAGCTTCAAATTTATAAGCTATTGACCATCTTGGGAATTTAACTGTATATCCAAGTACTTCTCTTGTTTTAATGTCATCTACTACAATTACTACTCCATCTATGTCATATTGGAGGTCATCTCTTATACTTTTTATATATAAAAGTTCATTTTTAATTTCCCCTATAGTACTACATTCTTTTATATAATCATCCTGTGGAAATCCCATTTCTCTTATGAAATTCATCATTTCAATATAATTTTTAAATGGTTTTCCTTCATTATATCCAACATCATAAAAAAATGCAGATAACTTTCTTCTTGCAGTTTCCTTAACATTTAAATTTCTAAGTGCACCAGCTGCTCCATTTCTCAAATTTTTAAGAGGTACTTCTGCTTTTTTATTATACTCTTCAAAAGCTTTTTTAGTCATTATAGCCTCTCCATGAACTTCTATTACACTGTTGTTTTTTATTTTAAGTGGAATTGACATTATAGTCTTAACTTGATTTGTAACATCTTCTCCTACCTCACCAGTACCCCTTGTAGCAGCTTTTATCATATTACCTGACTCATCATAAGTACAATTTATAGTAAGTCCATCAAATTTTTTAGTTAAAACATATTTTAATTTAGGTAGTTTATCATTATGTGTTAAATTATATTCATTTACAACTTTAACATTTCTCCTATGCCATTCATGTATTTCTTCTATAGTTTGAGCCTTATTCATACTCCACAATTTATTTTTATGCACATACTTTTCAAACTTAGGAAGTACAACATCTCCTACTCTCTGTGTAGGAGAATTTTCAAGAACTATTCCTGTATCTTTTTCAAGTCTTAAGAGTTCATCATACATTTTGTCATATTCCTTATCAGATACACTTGGATCATCTAGTACATAATACTCATAGGAATATTTATTAAGTTTATTTACAATATCTTCAATTTTTTTCAATTTATCATTACTATCAATCACAGTTACCACCTCATATTATATCCACTATCATACTGCTTCAAGCTGTGCCACTCCATACATAAGATTTTTTATTCCTCTTTTGTCAAAGGCTATTGTCAGTTTTATATCATCTCCGCTTTTATTTACACCTACTATAGTACCTATTCCAAATTTATTATGTTTTACTTTCATACCTGATTTTATATCTTCAATTTTAAGCTTATTGGTATTTTCTTTTTTTATAGACTCACTTTTTGGTAAATCTTTAAATTTATTAGAATCAACTAAAGAATTTTTTATACCACTTTTAGAAGAAGTCCACTGATTTGATTTATCTATAAATTTTCTAGACTTAGAACTCTGATTTTGAGCATTCTCATATTCTTTTAAGCTATCGGATATTTCATGTATAAAACTAGACTCACCATAATTTACAGTTCTACCAAATACTCTTCTACTTTCTGCAGAAGTCATATACAATTTTTCCTTAGCTCTAGTAATTCCAACATAACATAATCTTCTTGATTCTTCCATTTCCTCAGGATTGTCAATAGATTGATTACCTGGGAATATTCCATTCTCCATTCCTACCATAAATACCACTGGAAATTCAAGTCCCTTTGCACTATGAACCGTCATTATAACTACACTATCTGAATCTTCATCAAAATTATCTATATCAGACACAAGAGTTACTTTTTCAAGAAATGCAGACAAAGACTTGTCTTCTGATGATGCTTCAAACTCAACAGCTGCAGATACAAGTTCTTTTAAATTCTCTATTCTACTTATACAATCTGGATCCTTAGATGATTTAAGTTTATTCAAATATCCAGTTGTATCAAGTATCTCTTTTATAAGACTAGATACTGGTATTTCATCTCTACTTTTTATAAAACTATTTATAAGACTTACAAACTTTTTTATAGATGATACACTTCTCTTTGGCAAATTTATTACATCTTCTATATCAAGTAATACGCTATACATGCACTCGTCCATTGAAGATGCAAATTCTTGCACTTTATTTACAGTACTAGCTCCTATACTTCTCTTCGGCTCATTTATTATTCTTTTAAGACTTATATCGTCAAGAGGATTATTTATAAATTTTAAATATGATATTATATCTTTTATTTCTTTTCTATCATAAAATTTAAGACCACCAACTATTCTATAAGGTATATTATATCTCATAAATATATCTTCAAATACCCTAGATTGTGCATTTGTCCTGTAAAGTATTGCAAAATCACTATATTTTTTATTTTCCTCACGATAGAGCGTTTTTATTTGATTTGCAACATATATTCCCTCATCTAAATCCGAATATGCTCTATACACTTTTATCTTACTTCCACTGTCATTCTTTGTTCTAAGCACTTTTCTCTTTCTTTCAGAATTGTTACTTATTACATCGTTAGCAGCTTTTAAAATATTTCCCTTAGAACGATAGTTTTGCTCAAGTTTTATAACTTTTGCATTTGGATAATCTTTTTCAAAATCTAGAATATTTCTTATATCTGCACCTCTCCACTCATAAATACATTGATCATCATCACCAACTACACATATATTTTTATGTTCTTTTGAAAGGAGAGTTATAAATTCATATTGTGACTTACTTGTATCTTGATATTCATCTACCATTATGTACTTAAATTTTCTCTGGTAGAATTCAAGCACGTCCTCATGTTCCTTAAAAAGCTGAACTGTTTTGTATATTAAATCATCAAAATCAAGTGCATTATTATTTTTAAGCTTTTTCTGATATAAAATATATACATCTGCAATTTTATTTAATCTAAAATCTTTTTCGTGTTGACTTTTATACTTTTTAGGGGACACAAGACTATCTTTTTGGGAACTTATCTTGCTTATTATCTCCCTTGCACTTATAGTCTTTTCATCTATTTGTAGTTCTTCCATACACTGCTTTATTAGAACTTTTTGATCATAGCTATCATATATAGCAAAATTCTTATTATATCCAAGTTTATCTATTTCTCTTCTAAGTATTCTTACACAGCTGGAATGAAAAGTAGATATCCACATATTTTCAACTTCATTTCCTACAAGTTTTCTCAATCTATCTCTCATTTCATCTGCAGCTTTATTTGTAAAAGTTATTGCAAGAATCTTTGATGGATATATATTTAAATCCTTAATCATATGTGCTATTCGATATGTAAGGACTCTTGTCTTTCCAGAACCTGCCCCTGCCAATATTAAAAGTGGCCCTTCTATAGTATTTACTGCCTCATACTGTTCCTTATTTAAAAGATTTTTTAAATCCATAAAATCTCCTCTCCCTGCTTATCCCTTAAATTAATTAGAGTGATACTTTCTTTATGTTCTATATTATATCATTTTAAATATAGTTTAATCAGGAAAACAGAAAAATGTGCTAATTAAAAGCACATTTAATTATAAATCTCTATTTATATTTTAATCTCTCTAAAACTATTTTATAACCGTCACTTCCATAATTTAAGCATCTATTTACTCTACTTATAGTTGCAGTACTTGCTCCTGTTTCTGAAGCTATATCCACATATGTCTTTTTGTTTTTAAGCATCCTTGCAACTTGCAATCTTTGCTCTAAAGATTTTATTTCGTTTATTGTACATATATCCTCAAAGAATCTATAACATTCTTCTTTTGTTTTAAGAGAAAGTACTGCTTCACATAAAAAATCCATATCTTTACTTTGTAATTTGGATTTATACTCTTCCATAAGTTCAACCCCTTATATTCTTTTAAGTTATATCACTTTAATTCTATCATGTATTAATGCGTTAATCCATAAAATTCTTAATAATAAATCATAAATATAAATTATCCATATAATATATCTATACGCATTATATATTTCATATATATTTTATATTGAATGTAATATTGCATTTTACTCACATATTTTAAATTTTGATGAATAAATATAAAAATAATTAAAAAACAGCCTATTGGGGCATAGGCTGTTTGCTCATAAATAAAAAGGGGGCTATTTATTCCTTTATATTTACCCTTGCACTATTATTATAGTAAAATAATATAAAATTATCAAGTTGTTTATAAAAATATATTTGTTAACTTTATATTAATATGCTTGAAACTAATTCATGTTCACGCTATGTTTAACACTTTTCAATTCAAATTCGGACAATTCCCTATAACTTCCTTCATCTAAATCATCATCTAACTCTATAGGTCCCACTTTTATTCTCTTTAGATATACTACATTTTTTCCTAAAGATTCAAACATTCTTTTAACTTGATGAAACTTTCCTTCCTGTACAGTTACATTAACCATAGAACCATCCTTATCAGAATTTATAATTTCTAAATTTGCTGGCATACATTTGTATCCATCATCTAAGATTATACCCTTTTTAAAAGCTTCTATATCCTTTTCATCAACTTTTTTATCTATTTCAGCATAATAAACCTTGTCAATATGCCATTTTGGTGAAATCAATCTATGATTGATTTCACCATCATTGGTTATTATAATCAATCCAACTGTATCTTTATCAAGTCTTCCTACAGGAAATGGATTAAATGCTCTATGTTCAGGTTCAAGCAAATCTATTACAGTTTCATCATAACTGTCATAAGTAGCTGATACAACACCACTTGGCTTATTCATCAATATATATATGTATTTTTTATAATGGATTTGTTCATCATCTAATTCTATTTTATCTATATCCGGATTAACTTTTATTGAACTGTCCTTTACTAAACATCCGTTTATTTTTATTCGTCCACTTTTTACAATATTTTTAACTTCTTTTCTCGTTCCATATCCTAGATTTGCCAGAATCTTATCCAGTCTTTCCATAACTATATTTCCTCCTTCAATTTTATCTCCTAATATACAATACTACCTCATATAAATAAAACAGTCTATTAAATTCAGACTGTTTTACTATTATTATAATAACCTATTACTTTTTTAACATAATCTCGCGTTTCATATGGCAATTTTGAAATTCCAGATACACTATTAACTCCTCTTGATTGTAGTGTTCCATAACCTGCATTGTAAGCTGCAAGTGCCAATTCTTTTGAATTTCCGTACATATCAAGTAGCTCTCTTAAGTATTTTGTACCACCATCTACATTTTCTCCAATATCATATGGATCATTCACTCCAAGTTCAGCTGCAGTAGAGGGCATAAGTTGCATGAGTCCTTCTGCACCTGCAGATGATGTAGCCTTTGGATTAAAACCTGATTCTTGTTTTATAACAGACATTATAAGATTTCTATCCACTCCATATTTTCTAGAAGCATTATCTACAGCTTCATCTATAGTTAAATTACCACTTTTTATATCATTTTTTATTCCAGAATAAATTTTATTAAGCCTTTCTCCAGCACCATATCCAAGTTTACTTAAATCTTCATCATCTATATTAAACTTTGACAAATCTATGTTTCCATTACTGTCTGCCATTGCCTTAGTAATACTTTCCATAACAATCTGAAAAGAGTCAGAATCACCAAGTGAAGTTTTCAAAATTTGAGTCATCATTTGAAATTCTAACATTTTCTTTGCATAGTCATTATTTATATCAGATACATCTTCTATACTCATATTTTTCACCTACCTGCAAATTCAAAATATTATTTCAATTATGTTTAGTATTTTATAATTATCGTCATTAAATGTATAAACTTTATATTACTTTAAATTCAAATATATCATAATCTTCATAAGCATCTTTGCTATACTGATCCTTACACAATACCATTATCTTGTATTCGTCTTTTGTAAATGGTATAAAAGTATAGCTATTTTTTCTACTATAATTTTGAACTAATATCCAATTTCCCTTTTCCATAAGATAAAATTCATATAGTACATTTTTTCCACCTTTATTATTAGCATAAAATGTAATTGGCTCATTTGACACAAACTTATTTTTTTCACATACCAATTTTGTTTCAGTAATTGGTATAGTATCTCTTATCTGTATGTTCAAACGTTTCTTTGAATCAAATTCTGCATCACTTTTAATATTCTTTACCATAACTTCAAGAGTATATTTGCCGCTGCATTTAGGAACTATTACATAACTTTTTTCTTCTATAAAATCAGTTTCCTCTACCACATGTCCATTTATGCTCATAATATACTTTACTATTACATTTTTAGTATCTTGAGTTATTATAGATATGGATATTTCCTCTCCTACTATATAGTACTCCCTAATTGGATATAGTATATAATCAATATTGGCTGGTATATAATTAAACACCTGAATATTTTTGATTAGATGGCAATCATATTTCCTTTTGGAGTAACTATCTCTAACTAGTGCTTCAATTTCATACTCACCTTTTTCCCCGGGTATAAATTCAATCCAATTATTATAACTATAATCTACATTTTTCACTATCTTTCCAGATTTTTTTATTGAAAATCCATATTTAATATCATTTCCTCCAGATGCATAGACAACTGCCCTTATAGTTTGTCCTTTTAATATTTTGCCACTTGCATCTAATACCAAATCCTGTATATTTATCGGTTCACTACTCTTTTCATCTATAGTAAAATTCATATAATCACATGCTTCATAATCTTTATCACAGGATTTATCCTTTACAAATAGCATTATCTTGTATTTCCCAGGTAAACTACTTTTCCATATATAAGTTGATGATCTTATATAACCAGAATCAATATTTTGGTTTCCTTCAATTACATATCTATATAGAAGATTTTTTCCACCTGAAACCTGTGCAGATATAGTTATATCTGTGTCAGTAAGTTGTGGTGAATTTACATCTGTTGTAAAACTCTTTATTACTATTTCCTCATACTTTTTCACAGTAAAATTCAAAATTGCCCTATCATCAAATTTATTTGTAGAATACATATCCTTTGCAAAGCACAGGAGTTTATAATCTCCTTCTTTCTTTTCAACATAACTTACAGTCTTTCTAGTAGAATAATTTTGAATGCACTTAACTTCTCCATTTGAATTTATTTTAAAAAATTTATAAAGTATAGTTCTTCCTTCATCGTATTTAGATAGAACCTTAAAGCTTATCTCAGATTCTGAAATTAGTTCTTTATTTAGGCACTTAAAATCCACTATTTCCACTTTTTTTATTGGTGACACGAGAAATACTACCTTTTTGAAATCATCAAAATCACTTTTAGAAGAAATATCTTTGCATTCAACTAATATTTCTCCATTGCTTTCTGATCTCACTGTATATGTAAATGTATTTTCTGTAGAATAGTCCTTTACAAGACTCCAGTGATTTTCAACTTTTATCCAATACCTAAACATAAGAGGATATTTGTTTGTATCAACAAAAACCTTTATCTTATCTCCCAAAGTATATTTATCTTTATCTAAAATAATACTATTTATTAACTTTTCTTGGACATCCCCTACTATGTAATTCATTCTTGATATATAGTCAAAACTCTTATTTCCATCTTTTTTCTTTGCTTGAACCATAACTATATATTTGCCATCTTGTTTTGGAACCCATTCAACACTTTTATCACAAGTAAAATCTTTGATAACTTTCCATATTCCATTGAATCCTACCATATATTTATATAATAAATTCTCATCAAATCCATTTTCTACATTTATAGTAACCTTTGACTTTTCCTTCTGTGAATCATCAAGATTGCAACTTATAGCCAATTCATTCATATATATCATCCCCCGAATCAGTACATAATTTACACCCTAAACTCTATGAGTATATGCTAAATGTAAAAATATGCATATTAGTCACTTTAAATTATACTATAATTCCATATTATGTCATAGACTTTTTTTAATATTTATTAATTTAATTAAATTATTTCTGAGTCTACTATCATCTTGTTTAGTTCTCTTTTTCGGGTTTACTGTCTTTCCTCCACTACGTCTCACCTTTGAAGATATATGTCTTTCAAAAAGAAGCCTATCTATATTTTCATTATTGTATATATGACCCTTAGGACTTATTGCATATGCCTTCTTACCAAGTGCAATAGCTGCAACTCCATAATCTTGAGTTACAACTATATCCCAAGGCTCTACATCATTTACAAGTATCATATCAACACTTTGGAAACCGCTATCTACATATCTTACATCACTATAATTACTCTTTAGCACATGATTTATATCACAATACATTATAACCTTAATTTTATTGCAAGCTACTACATCTTCTATTATATCTCTTCCTGGACAGGCATCTGCATCTACTAATATTTTCATATTGAAATTATATCTCCCACTTAAAATTTTTTATGACTATTCCTTAACTTATTTTTATTTTCTTTTACAAAATTTATCTTTAGTAAAACAGTAATTATTGAAAGCACTCCACCGCACAAAATAGATATTAAAACTATTTCAACTATCTTAAGAAAACCAATATTTGATGCATTAAAAAAATTCACCAAGAAAAATAGGATTCCATAGAATATTAAATATTTTAAAAAAGTCTTTTTCATAAAATTAATCCCCCATTGATAATTATTAAATTCACTTAAAAACTATAAAACCCACTTCACTAGAGCACACATAATGAAGTGGGAAAGTAATAAAACTATTTAAGTCTTTCTTCTAATTCTTCCTTCTTATCCTCATATCCTGGTTTTCCAAGAAGAGCAAACATATTTTTCTTGTATGCCTCAACTCCTGGTTGGTTGAAAGGATTGATACCAGTAATATATCCACTTATAGCACAAGCTTTCTCAAAGAAATACACAGTATATCCAAAGTAATAAGCAGTTAATTCTGGTATATTTAAAATTATAGCTGGAACACCTCCGTCATTATGTGCAAGTACTGTTCCTCTAAAAGCCTGATGATTTACAAAATCCATTGATTTCCCAGCTAAGAAGTTAAGTCCATCAAGATTTTTTTCATCCTTTTCTATAACAACTTCTTTTCTTGGATTTTCTACATTTATGAAAGTTTCAAATAATATTCTCATTCCCTGTTGAATATACTGTCCCATTGAGTGAAGATCTGTTGAAAAATCTCCAGCTGCTGGGAACAATCCCTTATTGTCTTTTCCTTCACTTTCACCATATAGTTGTTTCCACCACTCTCCAAAATAGTGAAGACATGGTTCAAAGTTAACCATCATTTCTGTGGTCTTTCCCTTTCTATAAAGTGCATTTCTAGCAGCTGCATACTTATATGCATCGTTATTATCCAAATCATCAACGCTATATGCTTCTCTTGCATCTTGAGCACCTTGCATCATCTCATCTATATCTATTCCTGCTACTGCTATTGGTAAGAGTCCAACAGGTGTTAAAACAGAATATCTTCCTCCTACATCATCAGGAATTACAAAAGTTTCATATCCTTCTGCATCAGCTAATGACTTAAGCGCTCCCTTACTTTTATCAGTAGTTGCGTATATTCTCTTTTTAGCTTCATCTTTTCCATATTTTTTCTCTAGAAGCTCTTTAAATATTCTAAATGCAATAGCTGGTTCTGTTGTAGTTCCTGATTTTGAAATTACATTTACAGAAATATCTTTTCCTTCAACAGTTTCAAGTAAGTCAGCCATATATGTAGAACTTATATTATTTCCAACATAAAATATATCTGGACCATTTTTCTTATCTTTTGAAACACTATTATAAAAAGTGTGAGTAAGCATCTCTATTGCAGCTCTTGCTCCAAGGTATGATCCTCCAATTCCTATAACAACTAATACATCAGAGTCTGATCTTATTTTTTTTGCACAGCTCTTTATTCTATTAAATTCTTCTTTATCATAATTAACAGGAAGGTCAACCCAGCCTAAGAAATCATTTCCTGCTCCACTTTTATCATTCAACATCTTGTGTGCTGTTGAAACAAATGGTTTTAAATTTTCAATTTCACTCTTTTCAAGATATGGTTCTGTTTTACTTAAATCTAAAGTTATACCTTTTTTTGTCATTGTCATGCCTCCAATATTTATATTATTAGCTTTAATTAAAATTTTAGACTATTTAATTATACAAATCAACTAAATTGCAGCTTTTTTAAATAAATAAAATTTATTTATTTAAAATCTTTTATAAGTAAAATAGTTTTATATTTTTAACTAAAGGGCAAACTAGTTCTATTGCTACTTTAATATAAAAATGATACTATTTACTTGAAAATAAAATAATGTATTTTATTTAATAATATTGTAGGAAGGATGTTTTATTCATGGCTGTATTAAAATTATTAAGAGCTCCATTAAAGTATATTCAAGGCAGAGATTCATTATCAAATTTTTATGAAGAAACAAAAGATTTAGGATCTTCTTATCTGTTTATTTGTAGTAGAAGCGGATACAAAAATTGTCATGCAAAAATTGAAAAGAGTTTTGAAAATACTGACTGTAAACTTCATTTTGAAATTTTTGGTGGAATAAGTTCCAAAAGTGAAATTGAAAAAATGAGAAAGATTGTAAGAGATGAGAAAATTGAAGTAGTTGTAGGTGTAGGTGGAGGATCTGCCATTGACACAGCAAAAGCAACTGCTTACTATGAAAAATGTCCTGTTACTATTGTACCTACAGTAACTGCTACAGATGCTCCTTGTACTGGTCTTTCAGTTATTTATAAAGATGATGGTACTTTTGATAGTTACTTATTTTATCCAAGAAATCCAGAAGCTGTAATAGTAGATAGCGAAATAATTGCAAATGCCCCTGTGAAATTTCTTGTAGCCGGTATGGGAGATGCTTTAGGAACATATTTTGAAGCAAGAGCTTGCGTTAGAACTGATTCACCAAGTCTAGAAAACGGTGGTATTGCATTATCTGCTATGGCACTTTGTGAATTATGCTATAAAACTCTATTAAAATGCGGTTATCAAGCAAAGCTTTCCTGTGAAAAACATTTAATAACACCTGCTCTAGAATCTATTATTGAAGCCAATGTATATCTAAGTGGTGTAGGTGCAGACAATGGTGGTCTTGCAGTTGCCCATTCTGTATATAACGGATTTACTGCTTTAAAAGAATGTGAAAACACAATGCATGGACCTTTAGTTGCATACGGAACTATAGCTCAACTTATTTTAGAGAACGCACCAAGAGAAGAAATTAAACAGGTTATGGATTTCTGCTATAGCGTAGGACTTCCTATTACTTTAAAAGAAATTGGTGTAACTGATAAAGAAAGAGTTCATATAGCAACAGAAAAAGCTTGCGTTCCAGGTGAATCAATTCATAACTTAGTTGGAGATGTTACTCCTGATCAATTATATGATGCTCTATTAACAGTAGATCTCCTTGGACAAAATTATTTTAAATAATAAAAGTACTAAAGACAACTCCATTGAATTTTTCAGTGGAGTTGTTATTATATAGTTGTATTGTGAATCACTTTATGTTATATTTTTAATATTATCTATATAAATCTACTAAAAATATATGACTAATATAAAACAATATATCATATATCATAATTTAGAAGGTGAAAATTTTGAGTAGTGTTAAAAATAAAACATATAATAAAAACAGGTGGATAATTTTATTTACCGTAGTATCAGCTACATTTATGTCCACACTAGATGGAAGTATCGTAAACGTGGCTCTTCCTGATATGTCTATTAAACTACATGTCCCTATGGCAAGTATAGAATGGGTTGTTACTGGATTTTTAATAACAATTCTAGCAACTATTTTAATATTTGGAAGACTTGGTGATATAAAAGGTAAAACTAAGATATTCAGACTTGGAGTAATTTTATTTACTTTAGGGTCATTTCTATGTGGACTTACAAATTCACTGCTATTTTTAATAGCAGCAAGATGTATACAAGCTGTTGGTGCTGCTGCTACAATGGCAACTAATCAAGGAATAATAACTCAAGTATTTCCACCAAATGAAAGAGGTAGTGCACTTGGCATAGTTGGAACCTTTGTTGCATTAGGAGGTATGACAGGTCCCCCACTTGGAGGATTTATTATTTCAATTGCAAGTTGGAAATACATATTTTTCTTAAATGTTCCTGTAGGAATAATTGTATTTATAATGTGTGTAAAAACATTTCCTAAATCAAATAAATCATCTAGTGAAAAACTCGATCCTAAAGGATCACTACTATTTATGGTATCTATAATATTAATGTTTGGTGCACTTGTTCAAGGACAAAGTACAGGATACAATAATCCATTTATAATTTATGCATTTATAATTTCATTTATAACTTTTATACTATTTGTTATTGTGGAAAATAAATTGGAATCTCCACTTTTAGAATTTAGCATATTTAAAAATAGTTTATTTTCTATAAGTATAATATGTGGATTTATTTCTTTTGTGGCAATAAGTGCCTCTAATATAATATTGCCATTTTATTTTGAAGATGCTATCAAACTTTCTCCTGCATCTACCGGATTTTATATGATGGTATCCCCTATTGTACTATCAGTAGTAGCTCCTATAAGTGGTCACATGTCAGATAAAATTGGTTCGGAAATACTGACTTTAATTGGACTCACTTTAACAAGTGTTGGATTATTCCTTATATCCACATTAAATATTTCATCATCACTAGTTTTAATAGTAATTTACATAATAATTATGACTATAGGAAATGGAATGTTTCAATCACCTAATAATTCATTGATTATGTCTACTGTAGAACAAAGTAAGTTAGGAATTGCAGGAAGTGTAAATGCCCTTGTTAGAAATCTTGGTTTTGTTGTAGGAACATCTGTTTCAACTCTTATTTTATATAATAAAATGAGTGATAAAATAGGATATAGAGTAATTGACTATATAAAAGGCAAAGACTATGTATTTATGTATGGAATGAAATATGTATATATATATGCTGCTTTGCTGTGTTTAATAGGTGCTTCTATAACTGGATTTAGATTATATTATAGTAAAAAAGGAAAACTCAAAGCCTCTTAAATAAAGACTTTGAGTTTTCATTTTTACTCCCACTCAATAGTTGCTGGGGGCTTGCTCGTTATATCATATACAATTCTATTTACGCCTTTAACTTCGTTAACTATCCTTCTTGATACTTTGTCTAAAACATTATAAGGTATCCTAGCCCAATCTGAAGTCATAGCATCTGAAGATGTAACCGCTCTAAGGGCAACTGTATAACAATATGTCCTTTCATCTCCCATAACTCCAACTGAACGTATGTTAGGTAAACACGCAAAATACTGCCATATAGATTCATCTAAATCTGCATTTGCAATTTCTTCTCTAAATATAGCATCTGCTTCTCTTGTTATCTTAAGTTTTTCCTCTGTAATTTCTCCTAATACTCTTATAGCAAGGCCAGGTCCTGGGAAAGGCTGTCTCCAAACTAATTTGTGTGGTATACCAAGTTCTTCACCTACAGCTCTAACTTCATCTTTAAATAATTCTCTAAGAGGTTCTATAAGTTTAAAATCCATATCTTCAGGAAGTCCACCTACATTATGATGACTTTTTATAACTGCTGAAGTTCCAAGTCCACTTTCAACTACATCTGGATATATAGTTCCTTGAACGAGGAATCCTATATCTCCAAGTTTTTTAGCTTCCTCTTCAAATACTCTTATAAATTCTTCTCCAATTATCTTTCTCTTCTTTTCTGGATCAGAAACGCCTTTAAGCTTGCCTAAAAATCTATCTTTTGCATCTACTCTTATAAGATTCATGTCAAATTGATTCTTAAATACATTTTCAACCTGATCTCCTTCATCTTTTCTAAGAAGTCCATGGTCTACAAATATACATGTAAGTTGTTTTCCAACTGCTTTATGAACTAAAACTGCTGCTACAGAAGAATCTACTCCTCCAGACATAGCACATATTACTTTTTTATCTTTAACAATTTGTCTTATATGTTGAATCTTTTCTTCTGCAAAAGAAGACATTGACCAATCTCCCTTTAAATTACAAACTCTAAATAGGAAATTGTTAATCATTTTCTTTCCAAAAGGTGTGTGTTCAACTTCAGGATGAAATTGTACTCCATATATTTTGTCCTTTTTATTTTCAACTGCTGCTACTGGACATTTAGAAGTAGTAGCTATTATTTTAAATCCTTCAGGTGCATGTGATACAAAATCTGTATGACTCATCCATGAAATTTCATCCTTATCTATTCCATAAAATAAATCACTTGTAGTATTAAGTTCAATATCAGTTTTTCCATACTCTCTTATATCAGCACTTTGAACTTTTCCACCTAAGCTATTGCATATAAATTGATGTCCATAACATATTCCAAGTATAGGCACTCCAAGCTTAAATACATCCAAACTTATTTTAGGTGCATTTTCTGCATATACGCTTTTAGGTCCTCCAGTAAATATTATACCTTTAGGATTTTTCTCCTTTATCTTATCTATTGACCAAGTGTATGGTACTATTTCACAATATACATTGTTTTCTCTTACTCTTCTAGCTATGAGCTGATTGTATTGACCACCAAAATCAACTACAATAATCGTTTCTCTTTCCATAACTCTCCTCCTACTCAATTTAAAACATAAATTGAGTTTAACTATTAATATTTGTATAAATTTTACTGATTTATACTGTAATTTGGTGCTTCTTTAGTCATTGATATATCATGTGGATGACTTTCTCTTAATCCAGCTGAAGATTGAACTACAAAAGTTGCTTTTTCATATAGATCATTTAAAGTAGCTGCTCCAAGATATCCCATTCCAGAACGTATTCCTCCAACTAGCTGGAATATAGTATCTGCAACATATCCTTTATAAGGTACTCTTCCTTCAACACCTTCTGGAACCAATTTTTTATTTCCCTCTTGGAAATATCTATCTTTACTTCCATCTGCCATAGCAGCAAGTGATCCCATTCCACGATAAACTTTATAAGTTCTACCTCTATATATTTCAGTTTCACCAGGTGCTTCTTCGCATCCTGCAAGCATAGATCCCATCATAGCAACTTTAGCTCCTGCTGCCAATGCTTTTACTATATCACCTGAATACTTTAATCCTCCATCAGCTATAACAGGAATTCCATATTTATTTGCTTCTTCTACACAGTCCATAATTGCTGTAAGCTGAGGTACTCCTACTCCAGATACAACTCTAGTTGTACATATAGATCCAGGGCCTATTCCAACTTTTACAGCATCTGCTCCTGCCAATATCAAATCTCTAGCTGCTTCTGCTGTTGCAATATTTCCTGCAATTATTTGCATATCAGGATATTTTTCCTTTATAGTTTTAACGGCATCTATTACTCCTCGTGAATGTCCATGTGCTGTATCCACAGTAATTACGTCTACTCCTGCATTAACTAACTCTGAAACTCTCTCCATCATATCTTTGGTTACTCCTACAGCTGCTCCACACAACAATCTTCCTTTACTATCTTTTGCACTATTTGGAAATTTCTTTACTTTTTCTATATCTTTTAAAGTTATTAATCCTCTTAAATTATTCTCTGAATCAACTAGAGGTAACTTTTCTATCTTATATTTTTTTAATATTTCCTTAGCCTGTTCAATAGTTGTATCTTCAGGTGCAGTTATCAATTTTTCTTTAGTCATAACTTCTGAAATTTTCTTATCATAATTATCTTCAAATACTATATCTCTATTTGTCATTATCCCTACAAGTTTTCCTTCAACAGTTATAGGAACTCCTGATATTCTATACTTGCTCATAAGAGAAAGTGCTTCTTTTATAGTGTTGTCTGGTGAGAGATAAAAAGGATCTGATATTACTCCATTTTCTTGTCTTTTTACCCTGTCCACTTCTATTGCCTGTTTTTCTATTGTCATGTTTTTATGTATTATTCCAATTCCGCCTTCTCTTGCAATTGCTATAGCCATTTTAGAATCAGTAACAGTATCCATACTTGCACTCATAATTGGTATATTTAATTTTATTTTTTTAGTTAAATTAGTTTTTAATGAAACTTCTCTAGGCAAAACCTCAGATTTGTTAGGTACTAAAAGAACATCGTCAAAAGTATACGCTTTTTTTAAAATTTTCGCCACTTTAAAATCACTCCTATGAATTAATATATATTTATCAATCCTTCAGCTTCAAATATCAAATAAATTAAAGTATTTTACCTAAAATAAAAAAATCATATTAAGTTCATTATGATGTGAAATTAATATGATTATATCATAAGAATTCCACTCATAGTCGAAAATTTATGGTTTTCGGTAGATACTTCCTGCCATATTCAGGGGATATATGAGCTGAATAAAAGATTTATATTCATTTTTTATAAATTTTGATGTATTTCTATCTAACTTATTAACTATTTACACTATTTTATTCAATTTTGGCCTCTTTGTCAATAAAATATATTAAAATAAAATATAGCTCCATACCTTTAAGATATGAAGCTATAAAAATTAAACATATTTATCTATTAATACATTCCTTCCATTCCGCCGCCCATTCCTGGTGCTCCTGCTCCTGGAGCTGGTGTATTCTTTTCTGGAATATCTGCTACTGCGGATTCAGTAGTTAAGAATGTAGATGCTACTGATGCTGCATTTTGAAGAGCTGATCTTGTAACCTTAGTTGGATCTATTATACCTTGTTCTACCATATTTACATATTTATTTCTCAAAGCATCAAAACCAACACCAGGTTCACTCTTCTTAACCTTTTCTATAATTACTGAACCTTCAAGTCCTGCATTAGTTGCTATTTGTCTTATTGGTTCTTCAAGTGACTTCTTTATTATATCAATACCAACTTTGATATCTGGTACATCTGATGTTAAATCTTGAATCTTAGATACTACATTTAAGTAAGCTGTTCCACCACCTGGAACTAATCCTTCTTCAACAGCTGCTTTTGTAGCTGCTAGAGCATCTTCTATTCTCATCTTTCTTTCTTTTAATTCAGTTTCAGTTGCTGCACCAACTTTTATTACAGCTACTCCTCCTGCAAGTTTTGCAAGTCTTTCCTGTAATTTTTCTTTATCAAATTCTGATGTAGTTTCATCTACTTGTTTTCTAATCTGATTTACTCTATCAGCAATTGCTGATTTATCACCTTTACCATTTACAATTGTAGTATTTTCTTTTGATATTTTAACACTTTCAGCAGTTCCAAGATCATCTATACTAACATCTTTTATATTTCTTCCGAGTTCTTCTGATATTACATGAGCTCCTGTAAGTATTGCTATATCCTGAAGCATTTCTTTTCTTCTGTCACCAAATCCTGGGGCTTTTACTGCAACACAAGTAAATGTTCCTCTTAATTTGTTAACAACTAGAGTTGCAAGTGCTTCTCCTTCTACGTCATCAGCAATTATAAGTAACTTCTTTCCTTGTTTTACTATCTGCTCTAAAAGTGGAAGTATTTCTTGTATGTTAGATATCTTCTTATCAGTTAACAATATATATGGATCTTCTAATACGGATTCCATTTTATCAGAATCTGTAACCATATATGGGCTTAAATATCCTCTGTCAAACTGCATACCTTCAACTACATCCAATTCAGTTCCCATTGATTTAGATTCTTCAACAGTTATAACTCCTTCATTTCCTACTTTTTCCATAGCATCTGCTATTAATTTACCTATCTCTTCATCAGAAGCTGATATGGATGCAATTCTAGCAATATCTTCTTTTCCATTTACTTTTTTAGAAATCTTCTTTATTTCTTCAACTGCTCTATCTACAGCAATTTTAATACCCTGTCTTAAAAGTATTGGATTAGCTCCTGCTGCAACATTTTTCAATCCTTCTCTTATTATTGCCTGAGCAAGTAATGTAGCTGTTGTAGTTCCATCTCCTGCTACATCATTTGTCTTTGTAGAAACTTCCTTTACAAGTTGAGCTCCCATATTTTCATATGGATCTTCCAATTCTATTTCCTTTGCTATAGTAACACCATCATTAGTTATAAGTGGTGATCCAAATTTCTTACCAAGTACTACATTTCTTCCTTTTGGTCCAAGTGTAACTTTTACTGTATTTGCTAATTTATTTACGCCTTCTTGCATAGCCTTTCTGGCTTCTTCTCCGAATAAAATGCTCTTTGCCATAAAAAACCCTCCTCACAACTTTTAAATTGTATTTATAAATACTGATTTTATTTTTCAATTATAGCTAAAATATCGTCTTGTCTTAAAATTGTGTATTCCTCTCCATCAATTTTAACTTCATTTCCTGCATATTTAGAGAATAATACTCTATCTCCTACTTTAACTTCCATTTTAACTTCTTTTCCATCTACAAATCCACCTACTCCAACTGCTACAACTTCAGCCTCTTGTGGTTTTTCTTTAGCAGCATCTGGTAGAACTATTCCACTTTTTGTAGTTTCTTCAGCCTCGATCTTCTTTATAACAACTCTATCTCCAAGTGGTCTAATGTTCATCAAAACCCCTCCTTAAAAATATTTTTAATTTATTTAAAATAATTTTTAGCATTTGTTGTTAGCACTCATTAATATTGAGTGCTAATACAGTTATTATAATAATAAATACCGTTTGTATTTTCAAATTCAAATTTTAATTGTATACAGTATTTAAAAGCTAAATAATTTAATATACTCTTATTAAATAAATATTTCTCTTAATTTCTATAAATTTCAGCGTTTTAATAAAAAGTTCAAAATATGTATTAAATTTAAAATAAAAATATTAATTATGAAATTTATTTTTTATAAATTTCAATACAATTTTTTCTCCTCTAAAAACTCCAATTACAAACAATAATACCATAAAAATAAATATAAATATGAGTATAAATTTATCTTCAGAATACACTTTAGATCCGAAATATGATGAAATGAATATTCCTGGTAATCTTCCAAGAGTAGAATAAATTATAAAATCTTTTAAACTTATTTTTGATATACCACATATGTACGCTAAAATATCTTTCGGTATTCCAGGAATCAAGTACAATAAAAATACTACAAAATTTATGCTTCCTAAATTTAAAATCTTTCTAAAAAACTTTAACTTTTTCTTTGAAAGCATTTTATTTACAAGAGGATTTCCAAAAATTTTGGACACCACATAGGCAATTATACTACCAGTAGTTATTCCAATAACTGATAAAATAGATCCAATGAAAGGACCATATATATATCCTCCTGCAACTTGAATCAATTCTCCAGGTATGAAAAATACAATAACTTGAAACATTTGAAGCATAAAAAATACAAATATACTATATCTACCATAGGATATAATAATAGATTTTATTTTTCTTGGATTCCTTATAATATATGTATATTTATAATAATACTCATAGGAAAATATAATAAAAAGAATTAATATAATACCCCAAAATATATAAACTTTATATTTCTTTAAAAAGCAAAGTATCCTTTTATATAGCAAATTTATGTTCATTTTTAAGCATCCAATATAAATTACTAAAATATACTACCTATTTATTTATGTTGTCCTATATCAGTTCATTTATACCAATATAACTTATTTTATGAAACTCCCTTTTGTTAATTTATTATCTGTTACAATCTCAGCCAGTTATTTAAATACAATATGTTTTAATTTTTTATAGGTGTTTCAAAATTTATCATTAAAATATCTTCTTTCTGTTATATAAAATAAAAATCTTTTTTATATAAAAAGTGACTAATATAAGTTTAATATAATTTATATCTAAGCAAATTTAATTATAACAGATTGCTGTATAAAATATAACAGTTTTTTTGACATGTAAAATAAATTTTTAACATTGTTTATATATTTAAATGCATTAAATGTGCTAAATAAAATATGATAAAAATTTATAAATATCCTATATACATAATGCCTTGATTATAATATAATTAAATCTATATAAAAAACAGAAACTACTATAATTCAGAACATTGACATACATATGTTATAGTGATATTGTTACATACATAGTAATAATGATTCATAAAACTAAAAATTAAATATCGCTGAATCAATTTGAACGGGAGAACCAATTATGGGGTGAATCTTGTTGTTATGACAAGTAGGGTTATCTTCTTTCAACCCGAATCCGTCAGCTAATCTCGTAAGCGTAGAAGGGAAGTTTAGGTATATTAAAAATAATGATAAATTATTTTTTATTTACCTTTAATGATATAGTTTAATAAGCTACAGAAACTTCTCTGTGGCTTATTATTTTTAATATTAAAGTGAAAAGGAGTCATTAAATTCATGAATACCATAAGATGCAAATCAGAAAATTATTATACTAGAATGGATAGAGCAAAAGTATATATAGACTATACTAATAATCGTATGAAAATAGTTAGTATAGAAAATATATCCCCTCAAAATATAAGAAGATTAGTACATTTTGCATCTAAAAGACATTTAGATAAAATAATTTGTAATTGCAATGTTAAATCATATGAAAATTTTCTTAAAGCTGGATTTAAATTAGAAGGTATAATAAATGGTTTTTTTAAAGGCAAAGATGCATTTTATATGTCCTTTTTTATAAGTAATAGTAGACAAGTATCTACCAATTCTGCTAAAGAAAATTTAATTCTTAAAAAGAGCTTAAGTATGCAAAATACATTTGTATCAAAGCCTTATAATTTAAAATATACTATAAGACAAGCAAATGAAAATGATATAAAAGATATTGTAAAATTGTTCTCTTATGTATTTTCTACTTATCCATCACCTATTTTTGACGAAAAATATTTAAAACGCATCATGAATAAAAATGTCTTGTACAAAGTTGCAGTTTATAATAATAAAATAATTAGTATATGTTCAGCAAATTTAGATAAAGAAAACTTAAATGCAAAAATATCTGATTGTGCAACTTATCCAAGTTATAGAGGCAAAGGTATTATGTCTAATATAATTTATTCTTTAGAGTCAGATCTCAAAGATATGGGATATATGACCTTGTATAGTCTATCAAGAGCAATATGTCCAAGTATTAATTTTATATTTAGCAAACATAATTATAAGTTTAAAGGTAAATTAATAAATAATTGTAATATATGTGGAGGTTTTGAGGATATGAATCTTTGGGTAAAAAACATAAATTCTCATTTACCTTTAAACAGCTGAGTTCAATGTTTATATCCATTCTCATGTCACAAAAGACATGAGATATAACTTAAAATTTTATATTATTTTCTCTTGCATAATAAAATAAATATTGTTGAGCAAATCCTGAGAATTTATGAAATTTATTTATGCCAAATTCCCTTATCTTCTTCAATGAAACATCTGGTGCTAAATAAAAATGTGACATTGCTCTTTTTACCCAAACATCTACTGGAAAAGCTGAATACTTTTGCATTGAAAACAACATTATGCAATCTGCTACCTTGGGACCTATTCCCATAAATTTCTGAAGCTCTTTATGGCATTTTTCATCATCTTGATTTTTAATCCAATTTATATCATAATGTTCATCGTAATGTTCACTTTTCTTCATACCCATTGTATATATCTTTTCAACAGTATCTTTTATGTATCTATTCCTAAATCCTGTACCACATTGTTGTAATTCTTCCATAGAAGCATTGCTTAAACTTTTTACATCAGGAAAACTGTAATATGTCTTACCCTTATATTCTATTCTATTTCCCCACATAGCACTTATATTTTCTATAGCACGTTTTATCATTGGTATTCTGTTATTAGAAGATATTATAAATGATATTATAAGTTCAAATGGATCTTGTCTAAGAAGCCTAATGCCATATCCAAATTCTATTGACTTTTTCAATATAGCATCCTTACTTAGAACCTTTTTTATTTCACTATAATCTCTATATAAATCAAAATAATCCAACCATATATTTTTAAAATCTTCCTCATCTGTATTATAAATAATTAAATCACTGCCATTTTTTTCAACTTCAATAACTTTTCCAAAAGCTACTCCTATATAATTTCCGTTATCCTGCTTATTCCACCTAAAACACTGTCCACAGTCAAATATGTGAGCTAATTCAAAGTTTTTAACATCTTTTACAACTACACCATTATCTATATTCTCTACATAGCTAAAGTCCATTTTTCTTTTCTCCTTTCAGATAATAATTTTTTATTTTACTATAATAGTATACTTTATTATTTATAATAATAAAAGTTGTGCACAATGTGCACAACTTTTATGAGAAACAATTATTTTGACTCCTTCAAATATTTATCTATAGCAACTGCAGCTTTTTTACCTGCACCCATTGCAAGTATTACAGTAGCTGCACCAGTTACAGCATCACCACCTGCATATATTGCTTCTCTTGATGTTTTACCTGTTTCCTCTTCTGCAATTATACACTTACGTTTATTTATAGCTAAACCTTTTGTAGTAGAAGCTATAAGAGGATTTGGAGAAGTCCCAAGAGCCATTATAACTGTATCAACGTCCATGTCAAACTCTGAACCTTCTATGGCAACAGGTCTTCTTCTTCCAGAATCATCTGGCTCTCCAAGTTCCATTTTTACACATCTTATTCCTTTAACCCATCCATTTTCATCACCAAGCACAGCAACTGGATTAGTGAGCAAGTCAAATTTTATTCCTTCTTCTTTTGCATGATGAACTTCCTCTGCTCTTGCTGGAATCTCTTCTTCTGATCTTCTGTACACAATGTGCACTTCAGCTCCTAATCTAAGTGCAGTTCTAGCAGCATCCATTGCAACATTTCCTCCACCTACAACTGCAACTTTCTTTCCAATCTTTATTGGTGTATCATAGTCATCTCTAAATGCTTTCATAAGATTACTTCTTGTTAAGAATTCATTTGCTGAAAATACACCATTTAAATTTTCACCAGGTATACCCATGAATCTTGGAAGTCCAGCACCTGAGCCTATGAATACAGCATCAAATCCCTGTTCATCAATAAGTTGATCTATAGTTATAGTTCTTCCAACTATTACATCAGTATTTATTTTAACTCCCAACTTTTTAACATTTTCAACTTCATGTTTTACTACAGTATCTTTAGGAAGTCTGAATTCAGGTATTCCATATACTAATACTCCGCCTGCTTTATGAAGTGCTTCAAATATAGTAACATCATATCCAAGTTTAGCTAAATCTCCAGCACATGTAAGTCCTGATGGTCCACTTCCTATTACTGCAACTTTTTTACCATTACTTGGTTCTCTTTTTGAAAGATCTATATTATTTTCTCTTGACCAGTCAGCCACAAACCTTTCAAGTTTTCCTATTGCAATTGCTTCTCCTTTTATGCCAAGAACACATTTTCCCTCACATTGAGTTTCCTGTGGACAAACTCTTCCACACACTGCTGGAAGTGCACTTGATTCAGCTATTACTTTTGCTGCTTCTTCAAAATTACCATTTTTTACATGTTGAATAAATTTAGGTATATTTATAGAAACTGGACACTGAGTAACGCACATAGGTTTCTTACAATTTAGACACCTAGATGCTTCTTTCATAGCTTCTTCTTTAGTATATCCAAGACATACTTCATCAAAATTAGTAGCTCTTACCTTTGGATCTTGTTCTTTTATAGGTGTTCTCTTCATTCTATCTATATTCATTACTCATCCCCTCCACATTCACAGCCTTTTCTATGAAAAGTATCTCCTTCTTCTGCTTTTAAAATTTCTCTCCCCTCTTCAGTCTTATACATAGTCTGTCTTCTTATAGCTTCATCGAAATTTACTAAATGTCCATCAAATTCAGGACCATCTACGCAGGCAAATTTTACTTCTCCACCTACTGTAACTCTGCATGCACCGCACATTCCAGTTCCATCAACCATTATAGGATTTAGGCTGACTGTAGTCTTTATTCCATATTCTTTTGTAAGTTTAGACATAAACTTCATCATTATCATAGGTCCTATTACAACAGCATGATCATATTTTTTTCCTTCTCTTTCAACAAGATCTTTAAGTTTATC
Organism: Clostridium sp. cel8; assembly: GCF_014050525.1. Classification (GTDB taxonomy): domain Bacteria; phylum Bacillota; class Clostridia; order Clostridiales; family Clostridiaceae; genus Clostridium_B. Next base: position 195,569 of record NZ_JACGAG010000004.1, on the reverse strand, counting down.
TGTAACAAAACCTTTATATCCATAACTTCCGTCATCAGTGGCTATATATAAATTGCCAGCAACAGACTTTAATTCATCTTCAAATAATAAATAATCTTTAGATTTACATCCTACAATAACATCTGCCTTTACTCCATGAGCATTTAACCATTTTACCTGTGGATAAACTGGAGCTGTTCCCACTCCACCAGCTACAAATATAATGTTCTTATTTTTGAGTTCTTCTTCAGTTTCTTTAGTCAAATCAGAAGGCTGTCCTAAAGGGCCAACAAAATCTTCAAAATATTCTCCCACTTCATATTGAGCCATTTCTTTAGTTGATTTTCCTAATGTCTGAAAAACTATTTTTACTGTTCCCTTATCAGCATCATAATCGCAAATTGTAAGAGGTATTCTCTCCCCTTTTTCATCAATTCTAACTATGACAAACTGTCCAGGTAGACATGATTTTGCCACCATTGGTGCTTCTATATCCATTGAGAATATATTTGGTGCGAGAGCCTTTTTTTCTACAATTTTATACATTATATTCACCCCATTTATAAGACGTATAAAAATTTGTAAATTTTCATTTTATAAAAATCATATTTTAATACACATAATACTTTATAATTATATCATATTGTTAAATTTTTTGCACTTTTTCGAGAATATGTATTTTTGTAAACTAAAAAGAACTTTGGAATAACTATTAAATCATTCCAAAGTTCTTTTTTTATATTATTATTTTGAATAATCAAAGAATCCTTTTTTAGTCTTTCTTCCAAGCCAACCTGCTCTTACATACTTTCTAAGCAGTGGATGTGCCCTGTATTTTGAATCTCCTGTTTCTTTATATAATACATCCATAATTGCAAGACATACATCTAATCCAATAAGATCTCCTAAAGCAAGTGGGCCCATTGGATGATTAGCACCAAGTTTCATAGCCTTATCTATATCTTCTGCTGAAGCTATTCCTTCTGCATAAATTCCTACTGCTTCATTTATCATTGGTATTAATATCCTATTTACAACAAATCCAGGAGCTTCTGCAACTTCTACAGGATCTTTTCCTATTGAAATTGCAATTTCCTTTACTGCATCAAAAGTTTCTTGAGAAGTAGCCATGCCTCTTATTAATTCAACTAATTTCATAACAGGTGCTGGATTAAAAAAGTGCATTCCTATAACTTTATCAGGTCTATTTGTAGCAGTTGCTATTTCAGTTATTGATAGTGAAGAAGTATTAGATGCAAGAATTGTATCTGGTTTGCATATCTTATCTAAATCTGCAAATATTTCTTTCTTAATCTTCATATTCTCAACTGCTGCTTCTACTACTAGATCGCAATCAGCTGCCTCTTTAAGGTCAACTGTTCCTTTTATTCTAGCTAGTATAGCGTCTGCATCTTCTTGTGAAATTTTTCCCTTTGCTATTCTTTTTTCAAAACCCTTTTTTATTCCTGAAATTCCTCTGTCAACAAATTCATCTTTTATATCTCTTATTACTACCTGACAACCTTTGGCTGCAAAAGCTTGAGCTATTCCAGATCCCATGGTACCTGCTCCAAGGACGCATACCTTTTTCATATCTAATTCCCTCCCTATAATATTATATATTAATTCGAAAATGTAAATTTATATATATTTATGCATATTATACATAAACAATATAGCTAATTAAATAATATTTAATACTAATTCAAAGCTTTAATTTGAGCTATAAGTTCAGGCACAACTTTAGTGTAATCTCCTACTATAGCAAGATCTGCTACTTTCATTATTGGAGCATCTTCATCTTTATTTATAGCTACTATATATCCACTATCCTGCATACCTGCTAAGTGTTGTATTGCTCCAGATATTCCACATGCTATATAAAGTGCTGGTCTTACTGTTTTACCAGTTTGTCCAACCTGATATGCCTTATCTATCCAGCCATTGTCAACTGCTGCACGGGAACCACCTACAGTTCCATCAAGCACGTCAGCTAACTCTTTAAGTACTTTAAATCCTTCCTTGCTTCCAAGACCTCTTCCACCAGAAACAATTACTTTTGCTTCTCCAATATCTACTGCAGTTTTAGCAAGTTTTACTACATCTTGTACATCAACTTTTATATCTGATTTTTGAATATTTGATTCTATCTTCTCTATTGTTCCTTCTTTTACTTTACCTTTTTCAGGCTTCTCAAAAACTCCAGCTCTTACTGTTGACATTTGTGGTCTGTGGTCTCCACATACTATAGTTGCCATTAAGTTTCCACCAAAAGCAGGTCTTGTCATCATTAAATTTCTTGTATCTTTATCTACATCAAGGCCTGTACAATCTGCTGTAAGTCCTGTAACAAGTCTTGCTGCAAGTCTTGGTCCTAAATCTCTTCCTATAAATGTAGCACCCAGTAAAACTACTTCAGGTTTTCTTTCACTTGCAAGTTCAGCTAACACTTTAGTATATCCATCTGTAGTATAATGTTTCAAAAGAGGACTATCAACATATATTACTTTGTCTGCTCCATATTCTGATAGCTCTTTTGCAATATCATCTATATCACTACCAAGCAATACAGCTGTAAGCTCAGTATTTAATTTATCTGCTAATTCTCTTCCTTTTCCTAGCAATTCAAGGGCTACTTTTTGAAGCTCCCCATCTCTTTGTTCAGCAAATACCCATACGCCTTTGTAATCTGCTATATTCATTCTAAATCCCTCCTAAATTTAAATAACATGTTTTTCTTTCATTTTTGAAATTGCATATGCTACTGCTTCTTTTACTGGTTTATTTACTATTTCTCCTGCTCCTCTAGATTCCTTTGTAGTTGATCTCTTAACTTTTGTTGGTGATCCTTTAAGTCCAAGTCTTGCTTTATCAACTTCTAAATCATCAGCACTCCATATCTTTACTTCTTTATTGAAGATTTCAAATATATTGCTCATATGCATATATCTTGGTTCATTTAACTCTTTTATAGCAGTCAGCAATACAGGCGTATTGACCTTTACTGTTTCATATCCATCTTCCCATGCTTTCTTAACTGTCAATGTATTTCCATCAACATCAACTTCTTCTACATAAGTTACTTGAGGTATTCCTAAAAACTCTGCTATTTCCGGTCCAACTTGTGCAGTATCTCCATCTATTGCCTGTCTTCCTGCAAAAATTATATCATAGTCTAATTTTTTAAGTGCTCCTGCAAGAGCATATGCAGTAGCACAAGTATCTGCTCCAGCAAAAGCTCTATCTGATATAAGTATTGCCTCATCAGCACCCATAGCTAATGCTTCTCTAAGTGCTACTTCTGCCTGTGGAGGTCCCATACTTATTACTGTAACCTTACCACCAACTTTTTCTCTAATAGAAATTGATTCCTCAAGTGCATTTTTATCATCTGGATTTATTATTGATGGAACTCCTTGTCTTATTAATGTTCCTGTTTCCGGATTTATTTTAACTTCATTTGTATCTGGTACTTGTTTTAAACAAACAACAATATTCATTATGTGCTCCTCCTATCTAAATAAATTTCCTGAAATAACCATCTTTTGTACTTGTGAAGTTCCTTCATATATTTCAGTTATCTTAGCATCTCTCATCATTCTCTCTACTGGATAATCCTTTGTATATCCATATCCTCCAAATAGCTGTACTACCTTAGTTGTAGTTTCCATAGCAACCTCTGCAGCCATTAACTTAGCTCTTGCAGCATCAACTGTATAAGGTAGATGTGCATCTTTCTTTAAAGCTGCTTTATATACAAGGAATCTTGCTGCTTCTATTTTAGTATCTAAATCAGCAACTGCCCACGCAAGTCCTTGGAATTTATTAAGAGATCTTCCAAACTGTTTTCTTTCTTTCATATATTCAATAGCTTCATTCAAAGCACCTTCTGCTATACCAAGTGCCTGAGCTGCTATTCCAATTCTTCCTCCATCAAGAGTCTTCATTGCTATTCCAAAGCCTTTTCCTTCTCTTCCTACTAAATTTTCCTTTGGAACTATACAATCTTCAAATATAAGTTCTGTAGTTGATGAAGCTCTTATTCCCATTTTATTTTCAACTTTTCCTATTGAAAATCCTGGCATTCCCTTTTCAAGTATAAATGCAGATATTCCGTGTGTTCCCTTGCTTCTATCTGTCATAGCAAATACTACAAATATGTCTGCTACTCCTCCATTTGTTATGAAAATCTTCTGTCCATTAAGTACATAATGATCTCCTTCAAGTACAGCTTGGCTCTGCTGTCCTGAAGCATCAGTACCTGCATTAGGTTCAGTCAAACCAAAAGCTCCTAGTTTTTCACCTTTTGCAAGTGGTACTAAATATTTTTGTTTCTGCTCTTCTGTACCAAATTGTTCAATAAGTGATGCACAAAGTGAGGTATGAGCTGAAAGTATAACTGATGTAGTAGCACAAGCCTTAGCCAATTCTTCTACAGCTAATATATAAGATAAAGTATCTCCACCTGCTCCACCATATTTTTTAGGGAAAGGTATTCCCATCATACCGTATTTAGCCATTTTCTCTACTGTTTCTTTTGGAAATCTTTCTGTTTCATCTATCTCAGCAGCTAGAGGCTTAACTTCATTTTCTGTAAATTCTCTTACCATCTGTTTTACAAATTCTTGTTCTCTTGTTAATGTAAAATCCATTTATTTTACCTCCTAAAATAGTTTTTCATTGTTACTTTATTTATTTTTAAAGGATTTCTCCCTTTTTTCAAGAAATGCGCTCATTCCTTCTTTTTGATCTTCTGTAGCAAAACACTGTCCAAATACTTCTGATTCATATGCAATACCAGTATCTATATCTGTCTGTATTCCTCTATTTATAGCTGCCTTACACAATCTAACGGCTATTGGAGCATTGGCAATTATCTGATTAGCCATTGCTTTTGCTTCATCCATAAGTTTTTCTGGCTCTACTACTTTATTTACCAATCCTATTCTAAGAGCTTCATCTGCTTTTATAATTTTTGCAGTATATATAAGTTCTTTTGCCATTCCAAGTCCAACTAATCTAGTAAGTCTTTGAGTTCCACCAAATCCTGGAGTAATTCCAAGACCAGATTCTGGTTGTCCAAACTTAGCCTTTGATGAAGCTATTCTTATATCACAAGCCATAGATATTTCACAGCCTCCACCTAATGCAAAGCCATTTACAGCTGCAATTACAGGTTTCTCTAAATTTTCAAGTTTTCTAAATACCTTATTACCTAAAATTCCAAATTTCCTTCCTTGATCAGCATTTAGATCTTTCATTTCAGATATATCTGCTCCAGCGACAAAAGCTTTTCCTGAACCTGTAAGTATTACTGCAAATATATCTTCATCAGTAGCAATTTTATCGATTACACAATCGATTTCAGTCAAAGTTTCCGTGTTAAGTGCATTTAAGGCTTTAGGCCTATTAATTGTGATTAGGGCTATTTTCCCTTCTTTTTCAAATATAACATTTTTTAAATCCATACTTAACCTCCCTGACAACCTATACTTGTTATATTTTTTAACAAATTATTGTTAATAATATAACAAGTTTAATTATAATAACAAGCGAAGTAATAACTTCAGATATTATTATATACTACATAAGAGTACATTTCAACAAAAATAATAAATTAAATTAATATTTTTAATTTATCTATTATTATCATTTAATAGGCAGGTAAGTGTCAACAGACTATCACTTAGATGAACATTTTCAACTTTTACATTTTCTGGGACTATTAAGTCAACAGGTGCAAAATTCCATATACCTTTTACTCCATTTCCCACTAAAACATCACATACCTTTTGTGCATTATTGCTTGGTACACATATTATACCTATATCTATGTGATTTTGTTGAAGATATCCATTTAAATAATCAATATCTTTTATTTCTATATCTCTAATTTTAATACCTATTAGTTTAGGGTTTATATCAAAAATACATTGCAATTCAAATCCTAATTTTCTAAAACTAGTATAATTTGCTACTGCTTGACCTATATTACCAGCACCTATTATTACGGTCTTATACTTTTTGCTAAGGCCGAGTATATTTCTTATCTGATTATACAATTCATTTACATTGTATCCGTATCCCTGCTGTCCAAAATCTCCAAAACAATTCAAATCTTGTCTTATTTGAGAAGCTGTAAATCCTATAGTTTCACTTAATTCCTTTGAAGATATTCTGTCGATGTCATTTCTCATAAGATCACCCAAGTATCTATGATATTTAGGAAGTCTTTTTATAACTGCCATCGATATATTTTTTTTCTTATCCATAAAGCACCCCTTATTCTTATATTAAATCACTATTAATTGTTATGTAATACATTAATATATAAAAAAATTATATCATTTTAATATATCTTTCTATTTAATAGTATTATTTATGGGTATATAATGTCAATAGTCTACTACACTAATTTTACAAGTTTTATCTATTTTTATAATAATTATTACTGTAGATATAAGAATTTATTAAAAAACACTACAAAACTCTCAATATAAATAGTAAAATATAGAGGTTAAGGATGGTGCTTTACTATGATAATTTTAAGTTGTAAAAACATTCATAAAAGTTACGGAATAGATACTATATTGAATAATGTAACATTTAACATAAACGAAGGAGAAAAAGTAGGACTAATAGGTCCAAATGGTGCAGGGAAATCAACCTTATTTAAAATACTCACAGGTAAATTAGATTATGATAGTGGAGATCTATTTATAGATAAATCTAAAACTTTAGGATATCTTGCACAACATCTGTCCTTGGAATCATCAAATACAATATATGATGAAATGCTCTTAGTTTTTAAGGATCTAACTGATTTAGAAAACAAACTAGCTAAATTGGAAAATTTAATGGATAAACCCTATGATAAAAATAATGAAGATTATCAAAATAAACTTATAAATGACTACACAACATATTCTGAATTATACATAAATAGAGGTGGATACACTTACAAAGCAGAAATAAATAGAGTACTCAAAGGACTTGGTTTTTTTGAAGATGATTTTGATAAAAAAATAGAAGTTTTAAGCGGAGGGCAAAAGACAAGGGTTGCATTGTGTAAACTGCTTTTGACAAAACCAGATATACTACTACTAGATGAGCCTACAAATCATCTCGATCTAGAGGCCATAGAATGGCTTGAAGATTACCTTAAAAACTATAAGGGAACAGTAATACTTATATCTCATGACAGATATTTTCTAGATTCCGTAACTTCTATAACTATGGAACTTATAAACGGTCACATAAACTTGTATAAAGGAAACTACACTAAATTTATTAAATTAAAAGAAAAAGATTATGAAGCACAACTTAAAGCTTATAATATTCAACAAGCTGAAATAAAAAGGCAAGAGGCAATAATAGAAAAATATAGATCTTTTAATAGGGAAAAAAGCATAAAAGCTGCAGAAAGTCGTCAAAAAATGTTAGATAAAATCAAAAGAATAAATGCACCAGACAAACCTCCTAGGTTAAAAAATGTTAGCTTTAAGCCTCAAGTAAAAAGTGGAAATGATGTGCTTCATTTAGAAAATCTAAGTAAAAGTTTTAACGGTCAAAAATTATTTTCAAATGTAACTTTTGACATAAAAAGAGGTGAAAATATAGCCCTAATAGGGAAAAATGGAAGAGGGAAAACTACACTTTTTAGAATTATAATGAATGAATTAAAAGATTATGATGGAATTTGCTCTCTTGGAATGAATGTATTTATTGGTTATTATGATCAGGAACAGTCAAATCTAAATCTAAATAAAACGGTCCTAGATGAAGTGTGGGACGATTTTCCTGATCTTACAACTACAGAAATAAGAAATGCGCTAGCCGCTTTTTTGTTTACAGGTGATGATGTTTTCAGAACAATTTCTTCTTTAAGTGGTGGCGAAAAATGTCGTATAAATCTGTTAAAACTAATATTATCTAAATCAAATTTTTTACTTCTTGATGAACCTACAAATCATCTCGATATTATGTCACGAGAAGCTCTTGAAAAGGCACTTTTAAATTATGATGGAACAGTACTTTTAATATCTCATGATAGATACTTTCTAAATAAGGTAGTTGATAAAATATACGAACTTGAAGAAACTGGTGTTAAGGAATATTTAGGCAATTATAATTATTATATAGAAAAAAAGAAAAATCCTTTAAGATTTGATGATATAAATAAAAAACAAACTAAAGGAAAAACTAAAACTCAAATTGCCAATGAAAAGAAAAAGAAACGAAAAATGCAAAAGGCAAAAAGAGAAAAAGAACTAAAACTTAAAAACATGGAAGAAAAGATATCAGACCTTGAAACCAAATCTTCTGAACTTGAAAAAAAACTTTGTATGAAAGAAGTATACTCTGATCCTGAAAAAAGCGAAAAAGTAAATAAAGATTTACTTAAAATAAAATCAAAACTAGATAGACTCTATGAAGAGTGGGAAAATTATATATAAAAATAGAAATATCTGCATTTTACTTTACTCAAATGCAGATATTTTTTCATGTTATTAAATTTAATTTCTATACTTATGCACCTTTTCATCCATTGTGATACCAGTAGGCTTATAGTCAATTTTCACTACAGATGCAACTCTTTTTGCTCCATTATCAACACATATCTTCTGTGCATGAGAAACTATTTTTAAAAGTTCGTCTAATTCTCCTTCCATAGTAGTTTCCATTGGCCCAACTTCATATTTGACTCCACAGGAATCTATATATTCTATGACTTTATCTACAACTTCGTACAAATCTTCCTCCTTAACAACAGGTAATACTTGTAAACTTACATTTGCAATTGACATAAACTCATCCTCCATTTATATTTTAAGATACTTTTTTAGCTTTTTTACATTATTTCGGCTTATTGGAATTTCAGAATTTTCCTTATCATTCATTACTAATTTATAAGTTCCATTAAACCATGAGTATATTTCTTTTATATTGTCCATATTTACAAGATAACTTCTATGTGTTCTAAAAAAATTGGTCTTCTCCTCTATTTGATAAAGGGAATACCCTATAGAGTAGGTTTCATGTAATGTCTTCACATATGTTTTCTCATTTTTTGTAAAACAAAAAAATATATCTTTTATGTCTATCAATACTATTCTACCATTTTTTTCGCAAGGAATCTTCTTAATTAATTTCTTTTCTTTATCAATCTTATTTATTATTTCATTTAACATTTCTGGAACTAACACACTTTCTTTTGATTTTTGCTTCCACTTTTCAATTAATCTTTTTACACTAATCTCAATTCTCTTCTCATTAAAAGGTTTTAGTACATAATCAAGTGCATATAATTTAAATGCTTCTACTGCATATTCTTCATAGGCTGTTACAAATATTATATCTATATATTCATCAAATTCCTTAATTTCCTTGGCAAGTTCTATACCATTTTTAATTGGCATATTTATATCTAAAAATACAGCATCAGGTCTTTTATATTTTACAAATTTAATTCCCTCTTCACCATTTGACGCAATTCCGTCAACTATAATATCTTCATATCGTGATATTATATACTTCAATTCTTCTGCTGCTGGAAACTCATCTTCAACAATAATACAATGTAATCCATCATTATTCATTTAGAATATAGTCCTCCTTCCTCTATAGGTATAGAAAAACTTACTTTCGTGCCCTTATTCGGTAATGTTTCTATATTTATTTTATAATTTTCACCATACAATAATTTTAATCGCTCATTGACATTTTTAAGTCCCATGCTTGTACAATTATTAATTAAATTTTTTAATATTTTTTTATCCATTCCAACACCATTATCTTCTACTGAAAAAATAAGCTCATCTCTACTCTTTTCATAATTTCTATACAAATCAACTTTTAAAAAAATAGTACCTCCTTCTGCTTTTGGAAGTATTCCATGATTTACAGCATTTTCAACAATAGGTTGAAGTATGAATACAGGCATATTGATATTCATTAAAGATTTAGGTATATCTATGACTAATTTCAATCTATTCCCAAACCTAGCTTTTTCTATAGAAATATATGACTTTATAAATTCGATTTCATATTTAAGAGGTAAAAAATCTTCTTGATTTTTTAAAGTCTGTCTAAAATAATTTGATAAGTCCACTATAAGTCCTCTGGCCTTTAAAGGATTTGTTCTACAAAGAGATGCAATAGTATTTAAAGTATTAAATAGAAAATGTGGTTTTATTTGTGCTCTAAGTACCTGAAATTTAGCTGTAGATAATTCTTCTGCCATCTTATTTAATTTATAAAGTTCTATCTGATTTGATAGCAAACTACATAATTCCTCAATAAATTGCTTAAAATAAATATTTAATTGTTTTTTTGACTTTATTCCAAATCCAAGCATTCCTTCAAAATCAGAATTGCTTATATTAAAAGGTATAAAAATAAAAACTAATTTTTTTCTTTTATGTGAAATTTCTATAATCCTATATCCAGGATTGTCATAGTAATCACTTAATTTTTTATCAACTTCATCTTTATTTAATTCCTTTCCTGAATAAGCAAGTATCCTATGTTTATCTCCAATAAATACACCTTCTATATCTGACATTTCATATATTATCTTTGATACCTTCTTTGCAGTTTCAACGTTAAGTCCTTTTCGCATATAATTAACTGTCTTTTGTGCAATATTAAGCACTTTTTGTGCCTGTATAGCTCCAATTATATTATATGATTCCCTTTCATTTTTTATTATATTTACAAAAATTGCTGCACCAAATGAATTTATTAGTATCATCGGAAGAGCTATAATGTTCACAAGTTTATATGCAATACTAAAAGGTCTTGAAATTAAAAGTATTATTCCCATTTGAATTATCTCAGCTACAACTGTACCAATAAATATGTGTTTTACATTAAAATCTGAATCATTTGAATACTTTCTTGTAAGAGCACCTATAATGCCCTCAAAAATTGTAGCTAAAGCACATGGGAGTGCAGTAAATCCTCCTAGAAAATATCTATGAAGTCCACTTATAGCTCCAACTCCAATTCCAAGAAAAGATCCTCCTATATATCCAGCTACTACGGCAGCTATTGGTCTTGTATTTGCTATTGCATCATAAAAACCTATATTATTATTATTTATATTATACGGTCTTACATCAACTCCTGTATAATTGCTTAAAATACCTAATAATCCAAAAAACACTATAAGCATTAATTTATCTGAATTTTCTAGTTCATTTTTTATTAATTTTTTAAAAATATTAACTTGACTGTATACATATGCTGCCACAGCTATAAGAGACATACTCTCCAAAAGATGAATATATATCATGTAAAACACTCCCTGAACACACTAAAATATATTAAATTTATAAGTTCATTTTTATCCAATTCATAATTATTGTCAAGTTATATATAATTACCATTATATATAATATTTTGTTAATCAACCCTTATTTTTTACAACTCACCTCCAAATTTTATCACTTCATGGATTTTTAATATTAAAATAAAATTCAAAGTATTAATATATAATATATGAAATCGGTTTAATAAAATTGTTTTCATATGGAATTCTAAATACTATTAAATTATTAAAATAAGGAGGTTTTTATATGAATTCTATAGTCCTAGTTATAATAGGTGCACTTGTATTAGTATTAGGTTATAGGTTTTATGGAGCTTTTATTGCAGCAAAAGTTCTAGTACTTGATGAAACTCGTGAAGTTCCATCAAAGAAGTTAGAAGATGGTCATGACTATGTACCAACTAACAAGTGGGTACTTTTAGGTCATCACTTCGCAGCAATTGCCGGTGCAGGTCCTCTTATTGGTCCTGTTTTAGCAGCACAATTTGGTTACTTACCAGGAGCACTTTGGATTTTAATCGGTGGTGTTTTAGCAGGTGGTGTCCACGATATGGTAATCTTATTTGCTTCTGTAAGACAAAATGGAGAATCCATAGCTGAGATAGCAAGAAAAAATCTTGGTGAGAGAATGGGATTTATTGCATCTATCTCAGTAATATTCATATTAATAATAACTATGGCAGGTCTTGGACTTCCTATTGTAAATTCACTCTATAATAGCCCTTGGGGAACTTTCACTGTAGGTTTTACAATTCCTGTAGCCATTTTAGTAGGTATATATCTAAAATTTTTAAGACCTGGAAAAATAGCAGAAGCTACAATCATAGGAATGGCTCTCATATTGGTCGGTGTTATTGCAGGACCTTACATTCAAAATTCAGCTATTGCTCCATATCTTACATTTAATGCAAAGCAAATGTCACTTATTCTTGCTATTTACGGATTTTGTGCATCAGTACTACCTGTATGGCTTCTTCTACTCCCAAGAGATTATTTAAGCACATATATGAAACTTGGTGTAATAGGACTTCTAGTAATCGGAATAATATTTGTAAGACCAACACTTCAAATGCCTGCAATAACTAAATTTGTAAGTGGAGGTGGCCCTATCGTTCCTGGTAAAGTTATACCATTTGTATTTATAACTATAGCCTGTGGTGCACTTTCAGGTTTTCATGCATTAATTAGTACAGGCACTACACCTAAACTTATAGCAAATGAAAAGGATATACTTCCTATAGGATACGGATCAATGATAATAGAGTCCTTCATAGCTTTAATGGCATTAATTGCCGCAACATGTCTTCCAACTGCTGATTACTTTGCCATAAACTCAGCACCAGCTGCTTTTGCAAAACTAGGAATGATTCCAAAAGAACTTCCAATGTTATCACAACTTGCAGGTGAACAATTAGCAGGAAGACCTGGTGGATCAGTATCTCTTGCAGTTGGTATGTCCTATGTATTTTATAAGCTTCCCGGTATGAAAGGACTTATGTCCTACTGGTATCATTTCTGTATAATGTTTGAAGCTTTATTTATACTTACAACAATAGATTCAGGAACAAGAATAGGTAGATATCTATTTCAGGACTTATTAAGCAAATTTTACAAACCTTTTGAAAGAAGAGATTCTTGGTTCAATATAATATTTTTCAGTTTTATAATGTCATTTTCCTGGGGATACTTATTATATACAGGTAACATATCCACAATTTGGCCGCTATTTGGTGTAGCAAATCAAAGTTTGGCAGCTATATCTTTTGCAATAGGTACATCAGTGCTTATACGAATGGGAAAGAAAAAGTATATACCAATAACAGTAATTCCTATGGCATTTATATCAGTAGTTACCCTTATGGCATCAATTACTAATATATTCTCAAACTATATACCAAATGGTAAAACCTTACTTGTAGTACTTTCTTTCATACTTATGCTTATACTTGTAGTTATACTCTATGAAAGTATAAGACATTGGATCAAAGATCTAAAATCAGGAGATTATGATGAGAAAAATGAAAGTAGCTTAGCCTAATTCAAATTATAAAGTTAAGACTCCAACTGGAGTCTTAATTTTATTTAAATAAGTTTACAGTGCTATTAAATATATTTTTATTATTTAATATCTTCTGTTCATTTCCAAGTACACAAATATAGTTTTCTTTCATTACATCTGAAATAAGTGGAGCAAATTTCTTTATATCATCAACTGTAGTACCTAAAATTTCATCTCTCTCTCTTTGAATGTCTTCATAACTTATGTTAGCAATATAACTTCTAAAAGCTTTATGACCTTCAGCTGAAGGAGAAAGAGGACGATCTACATTAGATATTGTACCTATTATATATTTATTCATTTGTCTTTCATCAGCTTTAAAATTTGCTAAAAATTCTCCTGCCTTATTATATATATTTATAGTTTTATCTAAGTTTGGATCCCTATATGAAGTAAAAAACATATTGCCATTTCTAGAAAATGCAGAGAAACATCCATAAGCTCCGCCTTGAACTCTAACTTCATTCCAGAGATAATCGTAATTTGCTATTGATTTCAGTACCTGTAAACTTCCAGTATATGAATATCCAAGCTTTTTAAAATTATATGCTTTTGCTACATATTGAACTTTTCCAGAAGTCATAAGTCCTTCATTTTTGGCTTCCAATTTAAAATCATATTTTTTATGATCTAAAACTTCATCATTCAACTCAGAACATATCTCTTTTATTATTCCTTTAAATTCAGGATAATCTTCTTTTTCACAGGTAGTTCCAACAATTAGATTATTTTTATTGAATATAAGAGAAGCAGCCTCCTTCAAAGAATTACTTATCTCTTCTTTACAACTTTCAAAATTCTCTTCAAGTTTACATATGAAATTATAGAATTCAACTCCATTTAACATATCATCATATCTACCTGTATTCGAGAAATATGACATAACACGATTTGCAACTACAAGATGACCCATATCAAACATAGTCATTTCTATTCTAGATTTTATCTCACGAATTATTTCCCTTATTCTCTTATACTCATCGAATTTACTGTGATTTACTATTTCGTTTATTAATTTTGAAAGTTTTTTTGCATTTTCTTTTAATACTTTTGACTTAACTATAAACTTAGGATAAAACACATCTGCATCTTCATTTTTAGAAATAGATTCACCGCTAAAGTTTATTCCTCCTGTATATATGTTTATATTCTTTGACAAATCTTCGTAATTATAATTATCAGTACTTACCTTTCCTAAAACATTTGAAAGAAGGGATACATATGGTATTAGCTCTTCTTTTACAGTACTTGAGTCGAAATATAAATCTAAATAAATAACTCCATTTGTGAATACAGGATGCAATAAAGTTTTTACACCATACTCATTGTTTTCAACTAAATCCAATTTTTTTGACTTTTTATTTATATCAGATATTGAAAGAAGAGGTATTTTCTCTAAATCTTCCTTTTTATCCTCAGCCTGCTGTCTTTGTTTTAAACTTATTGTGTCATTTACTATTTTATCTAACTCTTTATCTGAAAGTTCATTTTTAAAATGAGAAAGTTTATTTCTTGTAATTTCATCTTTTTTCTCCTGAAGTGCTTTTTCAGGTTTTACTACAATAAGTGAGCTATGGTTATTATTCAATATATATTTACTTATAAGTCTTTCAAAATAATTTTCATTTAAAGCAGTTTTTATCTTTTTAAGATTTTCTTCATAATTTAAATGAATCCATGGTTTCGCATCATAAAGCCAAGCATCCATAACCTTCATCCCGTAAATGAGCCCTTTTGGATATCCTGCATAATCAGCTTCTCTAAGTCCAAATTCCTTTATATTTATACAAGCTTCTATAAGCTTTTTATCTATTCCGTTATCAACAAGACTTTGCAGTGTATCTTTAACTACTTTCTTAAACTTATCTTTTTCATTTTCGTTTGAATTTTTAACAACTATGCTAAACATAGGTTGCAACATACTTCCTTCAAAAGATCCAAAAACATCTTTTCCTATATTTGAATCTATAAGTGCTTTCTTAAGTGGAGAAGATGGAGTTTCAAGAAGCAAATACTCAAGTATATCAAAGGCCAAATATAGTTCTGAATCGGAAGCTTTTGAAACAGCATAATTTAAACTCAAGAATGTTTTATCTTTATCATCTTCTGAATTTGATATAGGATAATTTATATTCATCTCAGTTGGTTTTTTAAATGGAGCCTCTTCTCTAAGTGTAGAATCTATATTTATAGCATCAAATTCTTTCAAATATTTTTCATCTAAAAATTTAAGTTTTTCCTGTATATCCATATTTCCATACAGATAAATATAACTATTTGAAGGATGATAGTATTTCTTGTGGAAATTTAAGAATTCATCATTTGTAAGAGTTGGAATAACATCTGGATCTCCACCAGACTCTACTGCATATTGTGTACTAGGATAAAGCGATTCTGAAATTTTTCTAAATAATATAGACTCTGGAGATGAAAATGCACCTTTCATTTCATTGTATACAACACCTTTATAGTTTATTTCACTATCTTTTCTTTCCATTTCATAATGCCATCCTTCTTGCATCATGATTTCAGGATATTTATATATATTAGGATAAAATACTGCATCTAAATATACATCCATAAGATTTTCAAAATCTTTATCATTCACACTTGCAACAGGATACATAGTTTTATCTGGAAATGTAAATGCATTTAAGAAAGTATTAAGTGATCCTTTAACAAGTTCAACAAATGGTTCCTTTACTGGAAACTTCCTAGATCCGCATAGCACAGAATGTTCAAGTATATGTGGTATACCCTTGCTATTTTCAGGAGGTGTCCTGAAGCTTATAGCAAATACTTTGTTATCATCATCATTTTTCAAGAAAAACAATCTTGCACCACTTTTTTCATGCTTAAAAATCATTGCTTCAGATTTTAATTCATCTATATTCTTACTTTCAATAAATTTAAAACCATTGTAAACTTCTCCTATATCCATTTAAATTCTCCCTTCATATTTTTAGTTGGATTCAATCCATTTTTTAAGATTTTCATAACAATTTTTCGCATCTCTATAGCCCTGTTCATAAAGTTCATTAAGTTTTTTCTTATCTTTTTCTATCCTCTTAACTTTCATAGTTTCTAAAGGACGTATTACAAACGCCTTTCCCTCTCTTTCAAGTTTTTCAATATATTTTATGGTATCATTATACTTTCTATAACGATTTATCATTGAATCAATCAAACCTTTATGAGAACTATATACTTTCTTTACTAAGAATTTCATCTTTAAAGGTTTTTTTAAATATCCTTTATTTCTAGTAAGTACAATTACATTTTTATTATTCCCATCTTCTATAGATTTTTTCACTGGTATTGGATCTGATATTCCCCCATCAAGTAAATTAATTCCTTTATACTTTACAATAGGTGACACAAAAGGTAAACTACTAGATGCCTTAATTACGTCAAGTATTTCATCTTGACACTCACTTTTTTCAAAATAAACAGGCTTTCCACTATCACAATCTGTAGTTACTATTATAAATCTTTCCTTTGCTTTATTAAATGTTTCCGTATCAAACAACTCAATCTTATTTGGAATTTCATCAAAGACAAAATCTGAACCAAATATCCCCTTTTTTTTAATCCAGTTTTTAATGCTCAAATATCTTGGATCATCAATATAATTTATATTTACTCTTTTAGTTCTTCCTTTTTGTCTGGAAATATATGATGCCGCATTACAAGCTCCCATAGAAACTCCTATAACATATGGAAAGTATAGATTTTTATGCATAAAAAAATCCAGAACTCCTGTTGTATAAAGTCCTCTCATTCCTCCACCTTCTAAGACTAATCCTATATTTTCCACTTTATGAAAACCTCCTGCAAAATTTCAAATTATAAATATTCTAACACAACTAAAAAATTTATTGTAGTAAAATTATTATAATTTTATAGTAAAAATAGGATTTGATACAATATTTTAAAATTATACCAAATCCTACAATATAATTATTTAAGCTTTATTAAAAGCTGTCCTGGTTTTACCTGTTGTTTTTCTTTCACAAATATTTCATCTATAATTCCATCTTTTGAAGCTGTTATATTCGTCTCCATTTTCATAGCTTCTATTACTAAAAGACTTTCGCCTTTCTTAATTTCATCTCCTGGATTTACTAATATCTTAACTATATTTCCAGGAATACTAGCTCCTATTTCATTTTCACTTTCACTATCTGCCATAATAATATCATCATCATAAGAATGTACATTTTCTAAACTTGCTCTATCTTTTATCCTTACATCTCTTCTGTTTCCGTCCACTTCAAATACTACATACCTATACCCTTGTGAATCAACTTTTCCTATTTCAAGAAGTTGAATTATAAGCGTCTTTCCTTCAGCTATATCAATTTCACAGGTTTCACCTTCACGCAGTCCATGGAAAAATATATCACTTCCCATACAACTGAAATCTCCATGTTCTTTCAAATATTTTAAGTAGTCTTCATATACATCAGGATAAAGTGCATAACTAATGACTTCTTTATTTGAAAAATCTCTCTTATATTTTTCCATAAGATATTTTCTTATTTTATCGAAATCAACATCTGGAAGAAATTCTCCTGGTCTCTTGTCAAGAGGCTTTTCACCTTTTAATACAAGTTCTTGTAATCTTTTAGGAAATCCTCCCATAGGTTGCCCCATCATACCCTTAAAATACGCAACTACAGAATCTGGAAAAGTCAAATTTTTCCCTTTTTCATATATATTCTTCTCATCAAGTCCATTTTTAATCATAAATATAGCCATATCTCCAACCATCTTAGAAGAAGGTGTTACCTTTACTATATCTCCTAACATGATATTAACTCTTCTATACATATCTTTTACATCTTCAAATCTATGCCCAATCCCAAAACTCTCAACTTGTGGCTTCAAATTTGAATACTGTCCACCAGGTATTTCATATTTGTATATTTCAGCAGTACCAGTTTTAAGCCCAGATTCAAACTTGCTATATACAGGTCTTACAGCACTCCAGTAATCAGAAATTTTTTGAAGACCATCTTGGTCAAGACCTGTATCCCTTGCTGTATTTTTAAGTGATGCCACTATAGTATTAAGTGATGGTTGGCTTGTAAGTCCAGACATACTACTAAATGCAACATCTGCTATATCAACTCCTGCATGTGCTGCCATAAGTACTGTAGCAACTCCATTCCCAGTTGTATCATGAGTATGAAGATGAATTGGTATTGATATCTCGTTTTTAAGTGCTTTTATAAGTTTTGCTGCTGCATAAGGTTTCAAAAGTGCTGACATATCTTTTATTCCAAGTATATGAGCTCCTGATTTTTCAATATCCTTTGCCAATTTAACATAGTAATCTAAAGTGTACTTATCTCTATTTGTGTCAAGTATATCACCTGTATAGCACATACATGCCTCAGCTATTTTACCTTGGTTTAACACCTCATCTATTGCAACTTCCATTCCTTTAAGCCAATTTAAAGAATCAAATATTCTAAATACATCAATTCCCGACTGAGCGGATTCCTTTATGAAAGATCTTATTACATTATCAGGATAATTTTTGTATCCAACTGCATTTGCACCTCTTATAAGCATTTGGAACAATATATTAGGAACTCTCTTTCTAAGTTCTTCAAGCCTTTTCCAAGGAGATTCTTTTAAAAATCTATAGGCTACATCAAAAGTTGCACCGCCCCACATTTCCATGGAAAACAAATCTTTTGCTATTATAGATTCATCTCTGGCTATCTTTATCATATCTTTTGTTCTCATTCTAGTTGCCATAAGGGATTGATGTGCATCTCTCATAGTGGTATCTGTAAGTAATAGCTTGTTTTGCGACTTAATCCACTTTATTAATCCCTCTGGTCCCTCTTCATCTAATATTTGCTTGGTACCTCTTAATTCACCATCAAATTCCACCTTAGGAACTACAGGAACATCAAAATCAACCTTTTCACCATGAGTTTCATTTACAACTTTTTCTCCTATAAAATTCAATATCTTCAATTCAATATCTTGTTTAGGTGATATATCAACTAATTGAGGATTATTAGCTATAAAATTAGTATCACATTTTCCCTTTATAAAATCTTCATGATTCAACACATTTATAAGAAAATCTACATTTGTCTTTACTCCTGCTACAACAGTTTCTTTAACTGACCTTATAGCTTTTCTAACAGCATCTTCAAAACTTCTCGACCATGAAATTGTCTTTACAAGTAGACTGTCATAATAAGGACTTATTATAGCTCCTGTAAATCCATTTCCACCATCAAGCCTTATACCAAAACCAGAACCTGTCATATATTTATCTATTCTTCCTGTATCAGGTGCGAAATTATTTGCTGGATCCTCTGTTGTAATTCTACATTGTATTGCATATCCTCTTGGTTGTATTTCCTCTTGAGATTTAATTCCTATTTCTTTTGAATCAAGACTGTAACCTTCAGCTATAAGTATCTGGCTCTGGACTATATCTATTCCTGTAACCATCTCAGTTATAGTATGTTCAACTTGAATTCTAGGATTCATTTCTATAAAATAGTGATTACCTTGTTTATCTACTAAAAATTCTAAAGTTCCTGCACTTCTATAATTTACTAATCTAGCTATTTTAAGTGCATCATTACATATATCATCTCTAAGACTTTGTGGAAGTGCAAAAGCAGGTGTAAACTCTATAACTTTCTGGTGTCTTCTTTGTATAGAACAATCTCTTTCATGTAGGTGAACTATATTTCCATATTTATCTCCAAGTATCTGAACTTCTATATGTTTTGGACTATCTATATACTTTTCAATAAACATTTCATCTGATCCAAAAGCTTTTAAAGACTCACTTCTTGCATTTCTATATGCTTCTAAAAGATCTTCTTCCTTTTCTATTATTCGCATTCCTCTTCCGCCGCCACCATCAGCTGCCTTTATCATAACTGGATACCCACAATATCTTGCATACTTTATTGCTTCACTTTCAGATTTTATAGGTTTTTTTACTCCAGGAATAGTATTTACTCCTGCTTTTTCTGCAAATATTTTAGAAGTTATTTTATCCCCAAGTTTTTGCATCATATCAGCTGTAGGACCTATAAATTCTATACCTACATCTTCACACTTCTTTGCAAATTCATGATTTTCTGAAAGGAAACCATATCCAGGATGTATTGCATCTACTCCCTTTTTTAGAGCTATATTTATTATTTCATCAATATTTAAATATGCATCTACTGGTCCTTTATTTTTTCCTATTAAATAAGCCTCATCAGCCTTTGTTCTAAATAGTGACCTTTTATCTTCATCGGAATAAATAGCTACAGTTCTTATGCCAAGCTCATTACAAGCTCTAAACACTCTGATTGCAATTTCTCCTCTGTTTGCCACAAGAACCCTCTTAAATTTTTTTATCAAATTAAAACAACCCCCTTATGTAAAAAACGATAAATATTATTAATTTATCAAACAATTACAAGCAATTTTTAGACATAATTTTTTAGACATAATATTATTATATATAAGCATTAAAATTATTTCAATTGAATATATAATTTTTTATACTTGCAATTATTATACAAAGTATCATCATTATATATATTGTAAATTTATTAATGCATCCTATTTTCATAAATTTATCCATATCCAATCCATATGACAAATCACATGAAATGAATTTTTTAATTAGACTATCTTTCACCAAGTTTTAAATTTGGTATAGCATTTAAATCCATTCCTGAAAATATTCCTTTTTTATATTCAAAATATGCAGCACTTCCAATCATAGCTGCATTATCAGTGCATAGTACAAAATCTGGAAACAATACATCTATTCCATTCTTACTACATTCAGAAATTAAATTTTCCCTTAAATATGTATTTGCAGCTACCCCACCAGCTACAGCTATTTTATCTACATTTTTTAGTTTACATGCCTTCAAAGAATTATCAATTAAAAAACTTATTACAGCTTTCTGAAATGAGGCTGCTACATCCGCCCTATTTATAGATTCATCTTTCATCTTCTTCTGATTTAAATAATTCAATACGGAAGACTTAAGTCCACTAAAGGAAAAATCAAGGGATTTATTGTCATGAAAATTTGCCCTTGGAAATTTAATGGCATTCTCATTGCCTTCTCTTGCAATTTTATCTATCTTAGGCCCTCCTGGATATCCAAGACCTATTGCCCTGGCAACTTTATCATAAGCCTCACCTGCAGCATCATCTCTTGTACTTCCCATTACTTCAAAACTTCCATGATCTTTCATATATACAAGATAAGTATGTCCTCCAGAAACTACAAGACACACAAATGGTGGATTCAAATTTTTATACTGTATAAAATTTGCACTTATGTGTCCCTCTATGTGATTTACTCCAATTAAAGGCTTATCTATAGCATATGCAAGGCCTTTTGCGTATTGAAGTCCTACAAGAAGTGCTCCTACAAGTCCTGGTCCATATGTAACTCCTATTGCATCTATATCATTTAAATCAACATTTGCTTCATTTAAAGCCTTATCAACTACAATACCTATAGCTTCTATATGTTTTCTTGAAGCTATTTCCGGAACAACTCCTCCAAATTTAGTATGTACATCTATTTGAGAAGATATTATATTTGAAAGGACTTCTCTTCCATTTACAACAACTGCTGCAGAAGTTTCATCACAGCTACTTTCAATTGCAAGTATTTTTATATCTTTTCCCATACTTTTACATTCTCCATTTCAACAATTATTTTATAATGAACTTTTTAATATATACTATTCTAGTATTAGTCCTTATAAAATACAACCCAATATATGAGAAGTATATTTTCAAAAAATTCATATTAAATTTTCTTAGTAATTTCTATATGTTATAATATTATATAATAATCAATCGAGGAGAATACAATGGATAAAACATATGCTAAAGTAATAATTGATGGTTCACCTATATCTAAATCAAATTTCAAATTATTTAATATAAATGGAAGAGCTATTCTCCCATACAATTCTGGCAAATATCACGATAGATATGCATTGTACGAAGAAAAAATAGCCTATGAAGCAAGATGTCAAAATCCTGGAATTATCTTATCAGAATCTTTGATTGCAGTACTTAAGGTATACTATAAAAGTTGTAAAAGGCATCCTGATACAAACAACATAACAAAAAGTATATTTGATGGCATTGAAAAAAGTGGTCTTATAGTAAATGATGCTCAAATAAGACGATTAATTATTGAAGAATTCTACGATAAGGACAATCCTAGATTTGAGTTAGAATTATTTGGAGAAAGTCAATATTTTATAGATTACAATGTAATAAAAAGAGAAAATCGTGAAAAGCCAATTACATATTCACCTCCTCCAAATAAAAAAAGAGCTCCAAATTTTCTATCAAAAAATAAAAGTATACCTATAAAAAATAAAACATCAAATTCCACATTAAAATGTGAAATTTGCGGAAAAACCGTAAGCCATAAAGATGCAATTAGTGGAAACAATGGTAAAACTATAATATGTAAGAACTGTTTTAACAAATTATTCTAATTTAAGCCTATTAAAAGAACTCATCAATTATTTTCTCTGCCATTCTCTTTTCTATATTTGCCTTTACAATTAAAGTAATTACAGTTACAACTAAGTTTCTTATATCTTCATCATTATTTGAATTTTCGTCATCCTTTAAACTTTCCTTATAATCCTGTTTTACAGATATATCTTTCCTATGGTCATAAAAATTTTTAACAAATTCATCTATCTGCCTTTTTTCTATTTTTAAAAAACTATTATAGATATATTCAAGATCCTCATCTCTATTTTCTCCTGAATTAATTGATTTCACTATAGGTAAAAACAACCTTTGAATATCACTTATAGATAATATATGTTTTAAATAATAAATAAGTATAATCAATATCATATGCTGCTTAGAATATTTCTTTTTATTTGGAGGCATTAATATTCCTGCTTTAGTATAATTATTAATCATAGTCTTTGTAATTGCAGTATCTTTTTCATTTCTCTTTAAATATCCTAATTTTTCATCAATAAATGTAGTAACCTGATCCATATACAAATCTATATCAGGTATACTATAATATTTCAGTTGCTCAAATGATGAGAGTTCTTCAAGCAATTTTTTTAGTTTGCTACTGTCCATATTACATTCCCCTTTTAAATTCAAACGTTTAAGTTAAAGCATCTATAATTATAAACAATATTATACATCAATTCAAATAAAAATAGCCAATACAGTGTACCGGCTATTTTAAAAATCTAACTTATATATAATCAAATGTAAAAGCTAATAATATATATTGGATATTTAAGCAGTCTTATTATTCTTTTTTTCTTTTCTTTCTATTTTTCTTGTAGCAATTATATTAACACCTGTACCTAATATATTTTCTACAACTACATCCCCAATATTTATAGGTGCTTCTACAACTACACCTTTTAATGCCTTTATACAGTCAAATATTTTTCCCTTAGGAATATCTTTTTCAGTTTTAACTGGAACAACATCTATTTCACCATTTTTAACATATACTGAAGATGTAACTATCCTTGTAGGATTTGTACATTCTTTTTGTGCATATATTTCACCTTTTTTACAGGTGTTACCTGTAACTTCTATAACCTTATCTCCATCTAATTTAACTAGAAGCTGGCATCCCATAGGGCAACCTATACAAGTTAATTCTCTGTTTTCCATATTATTATTCCTCCTCAACCTTTATAGTTATACTCTTGCAATTTGGATGTTTGTCAAATTGAGTTTTCAAAAGTTTTGCAGTTTCCATTTCACCAGGTGTAAGTATTCTCTTTTTAAGATGCACTTCTCTAGTATCATCAAAATAAACGGATATATAGCTATCTTTATAAACTTGACCAACTCTAAATCTTACATCTAAAAATTTCTCTACATTCTCTGGATTAATATACTTTGGAACAGTATATCTAACTCCATCAGTTGCTATAACTTCTATTTTATCTCCAACAAATCTTTTTCCATTTACAAATTCAGCTGCACTTTTTCCTGCATTTACACTCTCTAAAGTTACATTATCAACTAAATCATGAACATGAAGTACATTTCCACAGGCAAATATACCTTCTGCATTAGTTTCAAGACTTTCATCAACTAATGGACCACCTGTAACGTTTGAAAGATTTATATCTGCTTTTCTCGACAATTCATTTTCAGGAAGAAGTCCTACTGAAAGTAAAATTGTATCACAAGATATATACTCTTCAGTTGACTTAATTGGTTTTCTATCACTTCCTACTTCAGCAATAGTTACACCCTCAACTCTGTCTTTTCCTTTTATATTAGTAATAGTGTGACTTAATTTCAGTGGTATTCCAAAGTCATCTAAACACTGAACAATATTTCTTTTAAGGCCACTTGAATAAGGCATAAGCTCTACTACAGCTTTAACTTTTGCTCCTTCTAGTGTCATCCTCCTTGCCATTATAAGGCCTATATCTCCAGAACCAAGTATTACTACTTCTTTACCAGGCATATATCCTTCAACATTTACAAATTTTTGTGCAGCTCCTGCTGTATATATACCAGCACATCTACTTCCAGGTATATTTATAGCTCCTCTTGGTCTTTCTCTACATCCCATAGCAAGTATAATTGCACTAGCTTGAATTTCAATTATTCCATCTTCTTCATTTACAGCTGTTATCTTTCTATCTTTACTTAAATCTAACACCATTGTATTTAATTTATATGGTATCTCCATCTCTTTTACTTTATCTATAAATCTCTGAGCATATTCTGGGCCTGTTAATTCTTCTTTAAAAGTGTGAAGTCCAAAACCATTATGAATGCACTGATTCAATATTCCACCTAATTGATTATCTCTTTCTAATATCAATATATCATCTATTCCATTTTCTCGTGCGGAGATAGCAGCTGCAAGGCCTGCAGGGCCTCCACCAATTATAACTATATCATGCTTTTCCATATTTCTAACCTCCAACTATTCTAAATTATATTCAAAAACAGGATTTTTTAATTAAATAATTAAATATCTTCTTTATCTTTTCCAACCAATATATTCGAGTGATTACCAAATTTAGTTACCTCTTCAGGTGATATTCCAAGTTCTCTTGATATTATTTCAACTACCTTAGGTGAACAGAATCCAGATTGACATCTTCCCATTCCTGCTCTAGTTCTTCTCTTAACTCCATCTAAAGTTTTTGCTCCAAGAGTTCTATTTATGGAATTTACTATTTCTCCTTCTGTAACAGTTTCACATCTACATACTATTCTTCCATACCTTTTATCACTTGCTATAAGTTTTTTCCTTTCCTCATTGTTCATCTCTCTAAATTTAGGTATTCCTTTTCTTATAGGATTAAATTTTTCATCTTTTTCCGGATTCAATATTTCAACTACTATATTTTTTACCATCTCTCCTATAGCTGGTGCACTTGAAAGTCCAGGTGACTCTATACCTGCAGCATTTATGAAACCTTTTGCATCTTCTGCCTCACCTATTATAAAATCTCCTGCAGTACTATGAGCTCTAAGTCCTGAAAATGACGTTATAACTTGCCTCATAGGAATTTGTTTTATGCTAAGACTTGCTTTTTTAGTTACAAAATCCAATCCTTCACTTGTAGTTGTTACATCAGTTTTATCCTCAATATCTTCTGCATTAGGTCCTACAAGCAAATTTCCATCTACTGTTGGAGTAACAAGTACTCCTTTACCCATTTTAGTTGGAAGCTGGAATATAGTTCTTGAAACCATATTTCCTACAGCCTTATCAAATAAACAATATTGTCCTTTTCTTGGAATTATATGAATTTTATTTGAACTTACCATATTATTTATTACATCTGCAAATACACCTGCAGCATTTATAACTAATTTAGTTTCTATTTCATCTTTATCAGTCTTTATTTTGTATATATCATCGCATTTTTTTACAGAAACAACTCTGCTATTAAATCTAAATTCAACTCCATTGTCTGCTGCATTTTCAGCTAATGCTATAGTCATTTCATAAGGACAGACAATGCCACTAGTTGGTGCATAAAGTGCAGCTACTACATTATCTGATAAATTTGGCTCCATTTTTCTTGCCTCATTACCACTTATTATTTGAAGATTTGGCACTCCATTTTTTTCGCCTTGTTCTTTTAACTTGTCCAAATTTTCTAATTCGTTTTCATTAAAGCATAATACAAAGGATCCTATTCTCTTAAATGGAAAATCCAGCTCCTTAGAAAGATTATCAAACATAGTATTTCCTTTTACATTCAATTCAGCTTTAAGCGTGTTAGGTTTTGCATCAAATCCAGCGTGGACTATAGCACTATTTGCTTTACTTGTTCCATTTGCCACATCTGAATCTGCTTCAAGTACACATATATTCAATTTATACCTTGATAGTTCCCTTGCAATTACACTTCCAACAACCCCACTACCTATAATTGTTACATCAAACATTGAATATGCCTCCTCTTATTTTATATACTGAATTTAGAATATTAATACATACAATTTATATACTAATATACACACTATATTCAGTTATTAAGTCAATAAAAAAAGCCAATTTTAAGGTATAAAAATACACCTTAAAATTGGCTCTCATAAACTCTGCCAAATTTTATTTTTTAATTACAGTTTTTTATTACAATAAAAGTTTAACACAAATCTAATAAATATTCAAGTCTTATTAAAATCCATTAAAGTTATTTTGAAATTTACATGCTTTTATAAGTTGCTGTGCAAGTATTGATGTAGTAACTGATCCAACTCCACCTGGCACAGGTGTTATCATTTCGCAACTTTTCATGCAATCTTCTGTATCAACATCTCCACATAAATTTCCACTTTCGTCAGTATTTATTCCAACATCTATTATAACAGCACCATCTTTAATATAACTTGAATCTATCATTTTAGCCTTTCCTATGCAAGCTATGACTATATCCGCCTTAGAAACCTCCGATTGTAAATTTTTCGTTTTAGAATGACAAATTGTAATTGTAGCATTTTTATTTAGAAGAAGAAGTGAAAGAGGTTTTCCAACTACCATAGATCTCCCAATTACAACTACTTTTTTTCCTGAAACTTCAATTTTATAGTAGTTTAAAATTGAAATTACGGCTGCAGGAGTACATGGCAAAAATCCAGAAATATCATTCTCCAGTATTTTAGACATATTTATTGGATTAAAACAATCCACATCCTTTTTAGGATCTATTACATATTTTATAGTATTCTCATTTAACTGCTTTGGAAGTGGCCTAAATACCATTATTCCGTTTATACTATCATCTACATTCATCTTCTCTATAGTGGATATAAAGCTCTTTTCACTAATATCTTCAGGTAACTTCTCAACTTGCACATCTATTCCAATACGGCTAAATCTATTTAAAATTCCTCTTTCATAAGAAATAGCATCCTCATTTTCACCAACTCTTACCACTGCAAGCTTGGGATTGATATCTTTTAACTTTAATTTTTTTACTTCACAGATTAAATTATTAGTTATTTCATCTGCTACAGGTTTTCCTTTAATTATCCTTCCCATTTATGTATCTCCTATCTAAAATTCAAATTATATCATTTTACTTTAAAAATTTTACTCTGAAAGTTTTTCCACTACTTTTTTATAAACATCATCAGCTATTTTAAGCGAATCCTTTAATAAAGGATCAATCTCTTCTTTAACTTTGGATACATAGCTCTCATCTTCTATAAGTTTAATATTAATGAGAACATTGAGATATGCACTTGCAACTGATGATTTAAGACATTGAACTCCTACTCCTACATCACTAAGCACAAGCTTTGAGCAAATATCAACTATGGAATTGTGCAAAAGTATAGTATCATAACACTTCCTCATTATCTTAATAGGAACGTTACATGCTGATTTTAAACATTTATCCATAATTTCTTTCTTTTTCTCTTTTTCATCTTCAGTACTACATGGAAGTCCATAGGCTTTTGAAAGTGGTATGAAATTTTCAGCATCCTCATCTACCATATTCAAAAATTCCTCTTTTAGATCTCCTGCACTTTTTAATACCTGGGTCAGTTTTTCCGTATATTGCATATAATTTTTCTTTCCTAGAGTCAAATTACAGACCATGCTTAAAAGAGCAGAACCCATTGCACCATCCAAAGCAGCCGCTCCACCGCCTCCTGGTATTGCTTTTTTAGATGATAACTCCTCTATAAAATCCCTACATGGATTATCTATAATTTTCATACTCTTACCTCCTATATCATAACTATTCTAAAATAGTCCACTTATTACTCCATTTTCATCAACATCTATTTTTTCTGCAGAAGGTACCTTTGGAAGCCCTGGCATTTTCATTATTGAACCTGTCATTGCAACTAAAAAACCAGCTCCTGCAGATATTGACACCTGTCTTACTGTAATTGTAAAATCAGTTGGTCTTCCAAGCTTTGTCTGATCATCTGTCAGTGAATACTGAGTTTTTGCTATACATACAGGTATATTTGTAAATCCTAATTTTTCTAAATTATTTATCTCTTTATCCGCTTCTTTAGTAAAGTTTACATCTTTTGCACCATATATCCTTCTTGCTATTGTTCTTATCTTATCTCTAATAGAAAGATCCAAGCTATAGGCAAATTCAAAGTTATTTTCTTCCTCATCTATAATTCTAAGAACTTCTTTTGCAAGTTCTATTCCACCTTCTCCACCTTTTTCCCAAACTTCAGATAGCTTTACATTTACTCCAAGCTTTTTACATTCAGTTTCTACTAGCTTAAGTTCAGCTTCAGTATCTGTAGGGAACTTATTAAGGGCAACTACTGCTGGCAATTTAAACACTTTTGTTATATTTTCAACATGTTTAAGTAAATTTGGTATTCCTGCCTTTAGAGCTTCTAAATTTTCCTCTCCAAGATTTGATTTTTCCACACCACCATTGTATTTAAGGGCTCTAACAGTAGCTACTATAACTACAGCATCAGGCTTCAATCCAGCCATTCTACATTTTATATCTAAGAATTTCTCAGCTCCAAGATCAGCACCAAAACCTGCCTCAGTTACAGCATAATCTCCAAAGTGTCTTGCCATTTTAGTTGCCATTATTGAATTACATCCATGTGCAATATTTGCAAAAGGTCCTCCATGAATAAATGCAGGTGTACCTTCAAGAGTCTGAACTAAATTCGGCTTAAGAGCATCTTTTAAAAGTGCTGCCATAGCACCTTCTGCTTTTAAATCATGGGCTGTTACAGGTTCTCCACTTCTATTATATCCTATGATTATTTTTGAGATTCTTTCTTTAAGATCTTTTATATTTTTTGCGAGGCAAAATATAGCCATAATCTCAGATGCAACTGTTATATCAAATCCATCTTCTCTTGGAGTTCCATTTACCTTACCACCCAGTCCATCTACTATAAATCTAAGCTGTCTATCATTCATATCAACACATCTTCTCCAAGTTATTCTCTTTGGATCTATATCAAGAGAGTTACCATGTTGAATATGGTTATCTATCATGGCAGCAAGCAAATTATTAGCTGATGTAAGCGCATGTATATCTCCTGTAAAGTGAAGATTTATGTCTTCCATAGGAACAACTTGCGCATATCCACCACCAGCTGCACCACCTTTTATTCCAAATACAGGTCCCATTGAAGGTTCTCTAAGTGCAACAACAGTTGATTTTCCAAGCTTTGAAAGTGCATCTGCAAGTCCTATAGAAGTTGTGGTCTTCCCCTCTCCTGCAGGAGTAGGATTTATAGCAGTACACAATATTAATTTTCCCTCTTTACCAGAAGTTTTTTTCAAAACATTATAATCTATCTTCGCTTTATATTTTCCATATAGTTCTACATTTTCTTCTGGTATATTCAATTTTTTTGCAATATCAGTTATATTCTGCATATGGCATTGCTGAGCTATCTCTATATCTGACTTTAGATTCATTATATTCCCTCCATAATAATTTAATAAATATATAATCTTATAGTTTATTTTGTCATTGTGAACTACCACACCCACAAGTGGATGTTTCTTCTTTGTAAGAAGTTTGTATTTATTCTCACCTCCTTGCATAGTTACATATGTTTATTTTAACATAATATTTTTTTGTTATAACTAGTGAAAATATTGAAAGGGGTAGTGGGTTATGGAGTAAAGGTTATTATAAAGTTTGTATAGTTAAAAGAGTAGGACATTTAATCCTACTCTTTTAAAGTCCTTACATCCACAGGCGCAAGGCACAGTGGTTTTACGGACTAAATTATAAACTTTATTCTGGAACAATTATAAGAATCGTTTGAATATTTCTAAGCACCTTACTAGTTACAGATCCAATCATTCTAGCTAAACCTTTTTTGGTTGATTTTGTCATTATTACAGCATCAAAATCATCTCTTTTAGCCTTTAACAATATTTCATCCGCAGCATAACCGAATGCACAATATTTTTCAATTTCATAACCTTCAAGTTTTTTTTCTGCTTCATTCAAAATATTTTCACTTTCCAGCTGAACTCTCTTAATTTCATCATTTGTAACTACCATGTCGTTTGCTATAACTATTTCTTTAACGTTCATTAATGTTATTTTTACTTCATCTTTTTTAAATACGTTCTTTAGCCAATCAAGAGAATGCATACTTCTGTCTGTCCCATCAAGTGGTACCAATAATTTTTTCTTTTCCATAATAACACATCCTTTCTATATTAATTAAATATTCTATGAAAATATGTTTATTTCCTTCATATAATTTAAATTTTATAGAATTTTATGATTCCACATTATTATAGCATCCTCTTTATTATCAATATAATAATTCTTTCGCATACCTTCTGCTAAAAATCCATATTTTTTATATAAACTTTGAGCTATTATATTGGATTTCCTAACTTCAAGAGTCATATCACCTATACCTTCACGTTTACATATTTCTATAAGCTTTTCCATTAACATATTTCCAACACCTATACCTCGGTATTGTGGATGCACAGCTATATTAGTAATGTGAGCTTCATCAATAATTATCCACATACCTGCATATCCTATAACATTTCCATAGATAACTGCAGCTACATACCTTGAAAACTTGTTGCCATCGACTTCCTTCACAAGTGATTCTCTGCTCCAAGGTGTTTTAAAAGAAAGTCTGTCTATTTCTAAAACACTATCAATATGCTCTAATTTTAGAGGAACTATATCTATATTATTCATCACCTGTTAACTTCACTTTCTTCTCATATTCTCTCTCAGCTTGAGATTTTCTAAGATAAAAAGGTGCAAAGTTATATATATCATCGTATATATTATTTTTCATCAACTTTATTCCCAACTCACCTAATGAAGAAGCTTTTACAATATTTAAACTAATAGGTGCAAATATATGTTCAGTTTGAATATTTTCCGAAATATAATTTTTATGTTTTTTAAGTGCATCACCTACAAAACAAACCCTATCTCCTGTTTTATTTAATTTATCAACAAGTTCTTTTACTGATATTATCATATAATCACTTATTTTTATCAAAGTAGATTTTTCAAATCTATACAAAGCCGTATAAACATTTCCTCTAAGTGCATCAATTATAGGACATATTACACCAGATGTATAACTCAATCCATATGCCAATGCATCTAAAGAAGACACACCAACAAATGGCTTTCCTGTTCCCTGACTTAATCCTTTTATTAGTGCAGCACCAATTCTAAGACCAGTAAAAGATCCAGGTCCCTTTGAAACTACAAATCCATCAATTGAATTTATATCCATATTAATATTCTTAAGAAGCTCATCTACCATAGGCATCAGTACCTTTGAATGCTGCTTTTTATAATTAAATGTTATTTCGCCATATAGTTTATCTTCTGAAATAACTGAACAGGTTGCAGATTCTGTTGAAGAATCCAAACTCAATATATTCATATTTTACTTAACTCCTTTATATAATCATATCTACTTCCACAATAATTTATTTTTATAATTCTGCAATTGTAATCTTTTAAATTATCTTTTTCAATTCTTACATCAATATGTTCTTTCGGTATAAGTTCATCTATATAATCTGACCATTCTATAACACTTACAGCCTCACTAAATATATATTCATCAAATCCTATAGCTTCTATCTCATCTGGATCATTTACCCTATACACATCAAAGTGGTAAAATTTTAACCTCCCATTATACTCATTTACTATTGCAAATGTAGGACTTGTTATAGTATCCACTATTTCAAGTCCTTTAGCCAATCCTTTTACAAAATGTGTCTTTCCAGTTCCAAGATCTCCATTTAAACATATTATATCACCAGGTTTTAAAAGTTCCCCTAACTTTCTTCCCAAACACATAGTATCATTTACACAATTTGAATAAAATACCATCAGAATTCACCTCATTACTATAACTGTTCAAAATCAGATTTGTTTGAGGATTCAATAGTAGCTTTTAAATTTTCAAAGGCATGTTCACATATAAATCCTTGTTCTACCATATCATTCATTATAGAAAATGTCTTATCAATTTTTAGACCTTTTCTATAAGGTCTATCCTCAGTTAATGCTTGATATATATCACACACTGCCAAAATTCTAGATTCCTCTGATAGATCTTTTGCTGTTAAACCTGCAGGATATCCATGCCCATTTAATTTTTCATGATGATTATATGCCCATTCACTTATATCAGGTATATCTTCAATTTTATCCAATATTATTCTTGTATAATAGACATGTGATTTTATTATATCAAATTCCTCAGAAGTTAGTTTACCTTTCTTATCTAATATATTAGTTGGTATAGCTACCTTACCTATGTCATGCAAAAGTCCTGATATTTTCATTTTAATACACTTTTCCTCATCATATCCTATGTGAGTTGAAACCATGTATGCAAGCTTTGCAATTCCCTTAGAATGTGTAGCTGTAAATTTACTCTTATCATCTATAATATTTGCAAATATCTCCGCTATAATTTCAAGTTCTTCTAAATTAAGATATAAATCCAATTTAGGCTTTACCCTATTCATAACCACATCCATAAAAGCTATGTTTGCCATGTCTAGCCAAAACATATCTTTAGATGATATTGCAAGAAATGCATCTACAATATCTTTGGAAAATATAATATTCTCTTTTTTCTTAACCCAATTACGAACAACTTCTTTTTGTTTAAAAGTTTCTCTGTCTTCTCTATATAAAAGTTCTATTGAATCAGAAATTCTAACTATTTGGCTCTCAATTGGTATTTCATCTTTCTTTAATCCATGAACTCCACTGCCATTAAAATTTTCATGATGATATAATATTATTTTAGATATATCATGAAATTTTGGAAAATTCTTTGTTATATCTGCTCCTGTTATGCAATGTTTCTTTATAAATACATCAGATGAATGGCTTTCCTTAAAGGAGTTTGCTGCTCCAATATCATGGAGAAGTGCAACCAAATATATCCTCTTCTTCTCATTTTCAGATAAATTAAGATAATTTGCAATTTCAATGGCAATATATGCCGTTCTCTGAGAATGATTTAGAAATTTATGATCAGAATAATTTATATTGCTTACACGTTCTATAATAGGAGTGTCATCATTGTTCTTTCTAGAACTCATTTGAGCTAGATCAAGAGCTGCAGACATAGCTCTTATCACTTTATCCATACTTATATTCATATTTAAACTCCTTATCATTATAATCAATTTTAATTTTATCACAATATAGCAATTTATTAAAAATATTTTTATTGCATTAGTAAAAATAATATACTTCATTTAAATTGTATATTATATATAAATTATATATTATTTGCAATGTTAAAATACATTATGTAAAATATATTTACTAGAGTTATATTTTATTAAAGTATATTTTCTATTAGATCCTATAAAATGGTACCGAGGTGACCAAGTTGAAAAAATTTTTGGAAGCATTAATGCTTATAATTATAATTTTTACCACTGGCTGCAATAATACAACAGTTAATGATAAAAAAAATAACAGTACATATAGTCCTGATATCGATAAAAGTGTTAACCTTCAAATAATGACTACTGATAAATTAACATATTCTATAGTTAAAACTATAGTAAAAACTAAGCATACTGTAAATTATATGTTTAAAGATAGAGAAAGTGAAGTTAACTTTAAATTTACATATGATAGTTTAAATAATATTTCCAAAAAAGATCTTTTTATATATACAGGATCGAGCTATGAACCATGGATAGATAGTTTTATAGAAAAACTAAATAAAAACAAAGTGAGTATAATAAATTCATCAAGAGGTGCTAAACTTCTATCTTATAAATCTCCTTTAAAATATGCAAATATAGAGGTGAGTCAGAACCCATATTATTTTATGGATATCGACAATTATAAAGTAATGCTTTTAAATATAAAAAATTCAATAGAAGATAAAGATCCCAAAAATAGATCTTTTTATGAGAAAAATTTTTCTGATGAGTTAAAAAAATTATCATCTTATGAAAAGGAACTAAAAACCATAGATAACAATCTGTCAAACTATACTTTTTTAACATTAAATGAAAGATTAAACTATTTTATAAACTATAACGATTTAAATATGTTAGATATAGATTCATCTTCTGATAATACAATACTTCCTGTTGATACTGAAGAACGTAAAGCTATAGAATCCAAATTAAATAAATATGTAGTATTTATTTATACTGATAACTCTGAATTAAAAAATAATTATACTATAATAAAAGATCATAATATGAAAACTGCAAAAATAAAATTATTTGACGGCACAGAAAGTTATGAAGATGTTATAAAATACAATATAAACGTACTAAAAAAGATATATGAACCTGAATAGATAAATTGTAAAATTTACTATTGACGAAAGCTGTTTTCTGTAATATAATATTTTTTGTTAATTGCTACTAAGTAAAATATTATAGGGGTATAGCTCAATTGGTAGAGTAGTGGTCTCCAAAACCATTGGTTGTGGGTTCAAGTCCTACTTCCCCTGCCATGAAAAAATTCAGTAAAGTCAATGCTTTACTGAATTTTTTTGTGAATAAGAAAGAACCTGCTTAATTCTTGACCTACTCAAATCTTTTTTCTAGCATAATTATGTTCAAAATTATTTAACATTTCTGTACAGAAATTCCCCTCTAATTTTAAGCATATATTAAGGTTTTAATTCTATAATGTAAATACTTAAAACACACAAGGAGGTTAAATAATGAAAAATTCTTTAAAAAGAATAGAAATTTTCAGGCGTATCGTACAAATAGCTTTATTTATTCTTTTACCTGGAATGTATATATTAGCTTTTAGTGAATTAAAATTGATCTTTGAAATGATTGCAAATGGCAATTTCAGCTTTATTCAATCTTTTCCACAACTTACAGAGCTCACATTAACCGTGATTTTCACTATACTTATGGGAAGATTCTTTTGTGGATGGATGTGTGCCTTTGGAACTTTTACTGACTGGATTTATATTATATCTAAAAAATTTTTTAAAATTAATTTTAAAATCAATAGCAAAATTGATAACACACTAAAATATGTCAAATATATAATTCTATTTTTAACATTGATTTTAATATTTAAAGGTGGAATTTCTTTAAATAGTTTTAGCCCATGGAATGCCTTTGCACAAATAATTGATTTTAAAACTGTAATATCTTCTTTTACTGTAGGATTTATATTATTAATTTTAATAGTTATAGGAAGCATTTTTATTGAAAGATTCTTTTGCAGATATCTATGTCCCCTAGGTGCTTTATTCTCTTTAATATCTAGAATAAGTTTATTTAAAATCAAAAAACCAGTAAATAAATGTGGCAAATGCAGAATATGTACTAACAACTGCCCAATGGGACTAAAGCTTTATGATATGACTAATGTTCATGGAGGAGAATGTATAAGTTGTTTGAAATGTGTAGAAAACTGCCCTAGAGAAAATCCATCTACAACTATATTAGATCATGGTATACCAAAAAAGATTATAATTTCTTTTGCTATAGCTATTTTTGCAGTAATGTATGGACTTAGCACTTTTATACAGCCAACAATAAATCAATCAGAATCGGCAAATACAAATAAAATAGTATCAAATTCTAACTTGGAAAAATCACAAGATACAAAGTACAAAGATGGAACTTATATGGGAGAAGGTACAGGGTTTAGAGGAGGCACTACAGAAGTTTCTGTTACTATAGATAATGGCAAAATTACAAATATAGAAACTGTATCTACAGAAGATACTCCAAGATTTTATCAATATGTTGAAAACACTATACCAAATGAAATAATTTCAAACCAATCAACTTCAGTTGATACAGTGTCCGGAGCCACTTACAGCAGCAATGGACTAATTGAAGCAGTTAAAAATGCATTAATTAAAGCATCTGAGTAAACAATTAGGATCAACATCATATAGATGTTGATCCTATTAATTTTACTTATTACGTCTATTTTCTCAGTTCACTTTCTTCTAGAAAACTTTCCTCTAGAAACTTATTATATTTTTTAGTTAATCTCATAAACTCATCCTTATTATTCATATCCAAAGAATTATCTATGGCACTCTTTATTACCATCAATCCATTTTCTATATATTCCTTGTTAGACACCCATTTATAAATTTCAACAATTCCGTTTTCCATACTATATTCTAAAGCTGTATAAGTCATAAAAAAACTAATCCAATTGCTTGGTGAATAATATTTAACAAAATCAATACCATATTTAAGCTTTTTAATTATATAAATATCTGAACTCTCTTC
Organism: Clostridium sp. cel8; assembly: GCF_014050525.1. Classification (GTDB taxonomy): domain Bacteria; phylum Bacillota; class Clostridia; order Clostridiales; family Clostridiaceae; genus Clostridium_B. Next base: position 158,450 of record NZ_JACGAG010000004.1, on the reverse strand, counting down.
TTTCCATATAACCCATACTTTACTATTAGTTCCTAAGTTTTTAACATCATCAAATTTAAGCAATTCTCCTTTCATATAATCATCTCCCCATATACTAAAATTAATAATTCATTATTACTTCAATGAAATATATGTTTATTATAATGCCTCAATACAAAGGCCCTAATACTATTAAATGCTAGAATTGTGTACATTGTGCAAATTTTTTTGTATATACCTACTTAATATACAGAAACTATGCTAAGACTAATAATATGGAGATATTTTAATATATAAGGGAAACTTATTTTTAAGTTTCCCTCTATGTAAATAATTTCTATTTTATAACTATTTTATTGTACTTCTTCTTTCCTCGTCTTACAAGCAAACTTCCATCCTTAAAATCATTTTCGCTTATACTTGCATTTATATCTTCAACTTTCTTATTATTCACTCTAAGTCCACCTTGTTTTATGAGTCTTCTAGCTTCACTTTTTGAAGGCAATATATTTGTCTTTACAAGAAGATCAACTACACTGCAATTTGAATCCTCTTTTGTTATTTCAACAGTTGGAACATTATCCATACTATTTCCACCTGCAAACAGTGCCTGTGAAGCTTCTTTTGCTTTATCAGCTTCTTCTTTTCCATGTATTAATTTAGTAACTTCATAAGCAAGAACTTCCTTAGCCTTATTTATTTCAGAATCCTTTAAAGAACCAAGTCTTTTAACCTCATCCATAGGTAGAAAAGTAAGTAGAGCTAAACATTTTTCAACATCTGCATCATCTACATTTCTCCAATATTGATAAAAATCATATGGACTTGTTTTTTCTTTATCAAGCCATATAGCTCCTCCTTCAGTTTTACCCATTTTCTTTCCATCACTTTTTGTGAGCAAAGTAAAAGTCATACCATATACTTGCTTTTTTTCTTTTCTTCTTATGAGATCAACTCCACCAAGTATATTTGACCACTGATCATCTCCACCCATTTCTAACTTACAATTATATCTCCTATTAAGCTCTAAAAAATCATAGGACTGCATAAGCATGTAATTGAACTCTAAAAATGTTAATCCCTTTTCCATTCTTTGCTTATAACATTCTGCTGTAAGCATTTTATTAACTGAAAAATTTATCCCAATTTCGCGCAAAAATTCTACATAATTTAAATCTAACAACCAATTAGCATTGTTCTCCATTATAGCTTTACCATCACTAAAATCCACCAATCTAGAAAACTGTTTTTTAAAACATTGGGCATTGTGATCAATTTGTTCTTTAGTAAGCATTTTTCTCATATCAGTTTTTCCAGTTGGATCACCTATCATTGCAGTTCCGCCTCCAAGGAGTGCTATAGGTCTATGTCCAGCCTTTTGCATATGTGCCATAACCATCATCTGCAAGAAATGTCCTACATGGAGGCTATCCGCTGTTGGATCAAATCCTATATAAAAAGTTACACTCTCTTTTCCTAATAATTCCCTTATCTCTTCATCATGAGTAGTTTGCTTAATATAACCTCTCTCTAAAAGAGTATCATAAACATTAGTCAATTTTTGCTCCACCTTTCAATATTTTATCCAATAGTTAAGTGTTATAATTAAAAATACCGTTTCCTTAATTTAAACATATCTATAAAACATTATATCCATTATATATATAAATTAACCAATTAACCAATTTATATATTATCATAATTATTAGTATATAATTAAAGCCCAGTTTTATCAACTACTCTAAAATACAAATTTGTATAAACCTTTAATTTAATCAGAAATATCTATATTCTCAATATTAATTATTGATCTTATGAATATATGATATATGAGTTTTTCCTGTACCTTTCAATATTGTTTTTTTAATACTGTATGATATAATATTGTTAGAGTTTTACTCTAATTATAATTAAATATATAAGTAGGCCAAATTTTTTCAAGGTATTAATTTCTCCTTAAATTCAAGGGAGTAGTTATCAAGAATAAAATTAGTCCTATTGATTTTAAGGAGGTTTTTTTAATGGCAGATAAAACTATTGTATGCAAGGACTGTGGGAAAGAATTCATATTTACAGAAGGTGAACAAGAATTCTATAAAGAGAAAGGTTTTGAAAATGATCCTGTAAGATGTCCTGATTGTAGGAGAAAAAGGAAAGCTGAAAGAAATAGATCAAGAAGATATTAAAATGAAGAGGCTTTAAGCCTCTTCATTTATTTCTAATTATTTATTTCTAGTTAAATTAACCTTTTTCAAAGTCTTCCCAAGAGGAAGAGCAATAGCTGCACCTACTATAGATTGAGCAATATTTCCTGGTATTTCTGCTGCAGATAAAATAAATGCCTTGGAAAATTCTATATTAGTTACAAAATGCATAAGCAAAACTCCAGCAATGTAATATGCAAATATCATCCATATACCTGCGGCAACACATGCAACTATATTATTTACGAAATTTTCCCCATTATAGTCCTTTCTATAGGCAATTGTTGCTGCAATATATGCCATAATCCCCTTTATAAAAAAAGTGAATGGTGCCCATATTGCATAAGGCGATAAAATATCAAATAAGCTCATACCTATTGCTGCAGAAAAAAATGCTTTTTTTCTTCCTAATAAAATAGCTGCTAAAAGTACCATACTATCTCCCAAGTGAACTACACCCCTAAAAATAACACCACTTGGTATGTTTATTACAGCTGTAGCAATATATGTTATAGCTGCCATAAGTGATATTTGTATTACGTCCCTTACCTTAATTCTAGTTAAATTCAATTTATTTTCTTCCATGCAAGTTGCCCCCCTGTAATTATTAATTACCATACATTATATTTGTAAATATAAAAATATCAAAATGTATTAATACAATTAATATAATAACTTTAAAAAATAGAGGCAATACTATACTTATTAAAATGAATATTTGAAAAGGAGGACTACTGCTGATTTTTTATATTATGCAGTAAAAAACTAGATGATTATTTTAAAATGGCTTTTAAGTTTAATACTTATACTATTTCTAATTACAATTGCTCTTAAATTAGGAAGTCTATTAATAAACATTGTAATTTTCGCAGTATTTATTCTACTATTAATTGACATGCTTTTTATAGGCAAGAAATATTCATAGATATTGATTTTTATCTTCAATAAGTGTGATATATACTTGGACATCCAGATAGACTTAGAAAATATATTAACAAGAATACTTATTGGATATACAACTGTAAAATTAAAATTGCAAGGGGTATATTTATTACCTTGCAATTTATATAAATAAAAAATTACTCTGACTTACCTATATCTGAAAGTACCAAATTTTCATTATGTTCAAGTGCCCAACTTATAGACCATTCATTTTGAAATATTAAAAGATCCCTATCTTTTAAGTCTTTAACCCTTTTAGTGTCGCTTGTAAGAACAAGATCTTCAATATCCTTATCAGAACTTTCTATCCACCTTATTGCCCTGTAAGGAAGATTTTCAACTTTTATATCTACATTGTATTCATTTTTCATTCTATATTCCAATACTTCAAATTGCAAAACTCCAACTACTCCAACAATTATTTCCTCAATACCAATATGTAACTCTTTAAATACTTGAATTGCACCTTCTTCAGATATTTCATTCATTCCTTTTATAAATTGTTTTCTCTTCATTGTGTCTACAGTTCTAACTCTTGCAAAATGTTCTGGAGCGAAAGTAGGTATGCCTTCAAATTTAAATTTTTCCTTAGATACACATAAGGTATCTCCTATATTAAAAATACCTGGATCAAACACTCCTATTATATCACCAGCATAGGCCTCTTCTACAATTTCCCTGTCTTGTGCAAGAAATTGCTGAGGTTGTGCAAGCTTTACCTTACTTTTTCCCTGTACATGAAATACTTCCATTCCCTTTTCAAATTTACCAGAACATATTCTCATAAATGCAATTCTATCTCTATGAGATGGATTCATATTAGCCTGTATCTTAAATACAAATGCAGAAAATTTTTCTTCAAATACATCTATCTTACCTTTATCAGATACTCGAGGAGTAGGAGGCGTAGTCATTTTCAAAAATTCTTTCAAAAAAGGTTCAACTCCAAAATTCGTAAGTGCACTTCCAAAAAATACCGGTGTAAGCTCCCCAGTACTAACTTTATCTATGTCAAATTCATCTCCTGCTATATCTAGAAGTTCAATATCTTCTTTTAATTTCATATTAAGTGATTCATCAAGCAAATCTTTAAATGCATCATCATCTAATGAACCTTCTAAAGAATTTACCGTTTTTTGTCCATGATCTCCTCCATTAAACAACTCTATTCTCTTTCTATTCCTATCATATACACCTTTGAAATTTGAACCAGAACCTATAGGCCAGTTTACAGGATAAGATTTTATTCCAAGAACATTTTCAATATCTTCCATAAGTTCAAATGGATCCTTACTTTCTCTATCCATTTTATTTATAAAAGTAAAAATTGGAATTCCCCTTAAACTACATACATGAAATAATTTTTTAGTCTGCTCCTCTACTCCTTTAGCTGCATCTATTACCATTACAGCACTATCCGCTGCCATTAAAGTTCTATAGGTATCTTCACTAAAATCTTGATGACCTGGTGTATCTAGTATATTTATGCAATAATTATCATAATTAAACTGCATAACTGATGATGTGACAGAGATTCCTCTCTTTTTTTCTATATCCATCCAATCTGAAACTGCATGTTTTGAAGTTTTTCTTGCCTTTACTGAACCTGCAAGTCTTATAGCACCTCCATAAAGCAACAGTTTTTCCGTCAATGTGGTTTTACCTGCATCTGGATGGGATATTATTGCAAATGTCCTCCTGCGCTCTATTTCCTTTCTTAAATCTGCCACAAATCTCCCTCTCTTCTTCTTTTTTATTCACATCAATGATTTTAACTTTATTATATAAGTATGTCAACTTAAGCACTAAGCTAGCATTATATAATAAATATAATTTATTTATCTTAAATGTTATAGGTTTATCAATGTATTCAAATAACTAAACGTTTAAATACTACGTTAATCATCATCTATACTTCAATTTTGAAACTAATATTTTTGATATTTAAATATGCTAATGATATAATTTGAAATTAGATTATATTTTATGGAGGTAAATATGTATAAATTAATCGGAATAGATATGGATGGGACTCTTTTAAAAGATGACAAAACTATATCAGCTAAGAACATTGAAACTATAAAAAAGGCAATAAAACAAGGAATAAAAATAGTTATTTCCACAGGACGACATCTCAAAGGAATAGAAAAATACTTAAATCAGCTAGATTTAATTTCCAATTCTGTATATGCTGTTTGTCTTAATGGTTCCATAGTTCAAAACACAAAAACTCATGATTCTATATATGAAAAACTATTGAAAATAGAAGATGCAAAATACATTTATAATCTAGGTGAAAAAATAAATGTAAATGTACAAATAGCCCTTAAAGAATCCAATATAACCCCTATCTTAAATGAATATAGCATTGAAGATTCCCGTTTAACTGGAGTAAAATTTAATGTACAGGATATAGATACTATTGATTCTTCAGAACATATTTTCAAAGTAATGTTTATGCAAGATCCTGAAATACTATCAAAGAGTATAAAAAAGCTTCCAAATTCAATATACAAAAAATACACGGCACTAAAAAGTGAACCCTGCTTTCTTGAGTTTATAAACAAAGATTCAAATAAATGGAATGGTATAAAAGCTGTTGCTAACCATTTTGGCATAAAAAAAGATGAAATACTCTGCATAGGTGACTCAGGAAATGACGTAGCTATGATAAAACATGCTGGACTTGGTGTTGCTATGGGAAATGCTATTCCTGAAATTAAGAAAATAGCAAGTTATATAACAAAAACAAATGAAGAAGATGGAGTTGCCCATGTTATAGAAAAATTTGTTTTAAACAAATAAAAAAACAATCTGTTTATATTAGATAGTATACTAAAGGGGTTATAGCACTTATTTTTTAGTACTATAGCCCCTTAAAACATAATTTTATCTTGGTATAAAGCCTACCTTTTTTTGCATTTTTCTTAACACTTTACTGGATACATAATATGCTTTTTCAGCACCTTTTTTATAAATTTTTTCAAGATAATCCTTATTTTTTAAATATTCATTTACTTTATTTTGAATTGGAGTAAGTTCATCTATTATAGCCTCAGCTACATCATTTTTAAATTTAGCATAGCCGCAATTTTCATACTCTTTCTCTATTTCTTCAGGTGTAGTTCCCTTTATTGCTATAAGTATATTCATAAGGTTCTTTATTCCTGGCTGATCATCTGTATATTTCACTTTTCCTATGCTATCTGTAACACACCTATTTATTTTTTTTCTTATAACCTCTGGAGGATCCATTATAAGTATATAACTATTTGGATTAGTTGATGATTTTGACATCTTTTTGCTTGGATCTTGAAGATCCATAATTTTTGCTCCACTTTCAGGAATATAACCTTCTGGAATAGTAAAAGTAGGGCTATATAAATTATTAAATCTTTCAGCTATGTCACGGGTGATTTCTATATGTTGAGTTTGATCTTTACCTACAGGTACAAGATCTGCATTGTATAAAAGTATATCAGCAGCCATAAGTACAGGGTAATTTAAAAGTCCTGCACTTATAGATTCTCCAGAGTTACCATACTTCTTAGATTTACTCTTATACTGTGTCATTCTTGAAAGTTCCCCTACATATGTATAACAATTCAAAATCCACGCTGCCTCTGAATGGGTTGGTACATGAGATTGAATAAATATAGTATTTTTATCAGGATCTATTCCAGCAGCAAGATATATTGCAAGAACCTCTAAAGTCCTTCTTCTCAAATCTTTTGGTTCCTGTCTAACAGTTATAGCATGTAAATCTACAACACAAAAATAACAATCATACTCATCTTGAAGCTTAACCCAGTTTTTTAAAGCTCCCAGATAATTTCCTATTGTCAAATTTCCTGAAGGCTGGATACCACTAAATATTACTTTCTTATTCTTTTCCATATTACGCCTGACTTTTACATTAAAGAAATTATAAATCAGGCTTCACCTACCTTTCATCTATAGTTTATAATAAATCTTAATTATAAAACAATCAAAAAAATCCTATGATTTTATAAAATCATAGGGTGTATTAACACTGTGCCACCTAAGTTTAAAAAAATATTACATCTTTTCCTCATTATAAATTCCATTTATTTCCTCAAGAATTCCATTCAGTTTAAACATAACTCATGTGATCTCACCATAAATTCACAATTCTCTAAAAGCCTGTTTTTAAACTTACTTATTTCTATCATAAGAATATATGCAGTTTTATCACATAATAGTTAATCTTTAAACAACTGGTATTATTATTATGTATTATACTATAATTATGCATAAGTTTCTATACTTTGCTAAAAATTTTTAACGTATATTTTACTTTTAGGCTTAATATTTAGTAAATATTAAGCCTAAAAGTATTCTTAAACAAATTTAACTTTATTTACTCTTCCACAATCCATGGAGATTGCAATATGCTCTTGCAAATTCAACTTTTCCATCAACTTTAAATTCTGCCTGTGGTTTATCCCCAGGATTTAAACATTTTCTGTATATCTTGTTATTGTCAGTATGAACTTCTATCCATTGTATATAATGCTCTTCTGTCATAGGATGTTCAACAGCTCCTACTTTTACAGTTACACCATCAGCTGCATTTTCAATTACAGGTACATGTTTCTCTTGTGCCGCATCTACTGTATTTTCAGTTAAAAGCTTCATTGGTTTTCCACAACATACTAAAGTTCCACCGCCTGCATTAACAACTTCAACTATATTTCCACACACTTCACACTTATACACTTGTTTAACCTCTGTCATTTTATTAATTCCTCCTTGTATATCCCTATTAATTTTATTGCATATTAATAGAATTCTAGATAATATTTAAAATTCCTTCCAGTATTCTAATACTTAGAAATAAAAATTATATATTTACAATTACTTCGTGAATTCCATCTTTAAAATAAGGTATTATATTTTGTTCCAATTTATTATTATCTATCCATATACCTTTATTTGAATCTCTCTTAACGCTTATATTATATACACATTTTTCTCTTCTATAACTAATATTATATCCATTCCATTCATCTGGAATACATGGATTTACAGTAAATCCATGATTTTCTTTAAATTTAAGCCCTAATATGCTTTCAATTCCAGCTCTATACATCCAACCAGCTGAACCTGTATACCAGCTCCATCCACCTCTACCTTCATTATTCTTAGAAGCATATATATCTGCAGCAATGACATAAGGTTCAAGCTTGTAAGTTCTACAATTCAAATATGATTTACTATGGTTTATAGGATTTAGCATATTAAATATATCATATGCCTTATTGTTATATCCAAGTTCTGCAAAAGCAATTATTGCCCATATAGCACCATGAGTATATTGTGCTCCATTTTCTCTTATGCCGGGTAAATATCCCTTTATATAACCTGGTTCCAAATGTGACTTATCAAAAGCAGGTGTCAAAAGCAAAACCATACCTCTATCTCTCTTTACCAAATTCTTATCTAAAGCTTCCATTGCTTCTATTGCTCTTGACTTCCTGGCTCCTTTAGATATTACAGACCATGCTTGAGCTATGCAATCGATTCTACATTCTTCATTTTGTATTGATCCAAGTGGTGTGCCATCATCAAAGTATGCCCTTTTATACCAGCTTCCATCCCATGCATTTTTCTCTAAATTATCTATTATAAATTTTTTAACTTTACTGTAGTTATTTAATCTATCTTCATCATTCATATATTTACAAATTGGTATAAATCTATCAAGTATACTATACAGGAACCAACCAAGCCATACACTCTCTCCTCTTCCTTGGTTCCCTACAGTACTCATTCCATCATTCCAATCTCCTGAACCCATAAGTGGAATATTATGTTCTCCAAACTTTAAGGCATGCTCTATTGCTTTATTACAATGTTCATAAATAGTTCCGCTCTGTGAAGATACCTTAGATACACTATATCTTTCATCTTCATCTTTTTTAAGTTCACTATCTTCAAGATATGATGTTTTCTCTTCTAATATGCTGTAATCACCTGTATTCTTAATATAATCTGATACAACATATGGAAGCCACAACAAATCATCGGAAAACTTAGTTCTTATACCACTTTCTACAACAGGATGCCACCAATGCTGTACATCACCTTCTAAGTATTGTCTTGTAGAGCTATATAATATATACTCTCTGGTTATCTTTGAATCAAGATAGCAAATTGACATGACGTCTTGCAGTTGATCTCTAAATCCATATGCACCACCTGATTGATAAAAAGCACTTCTTGCCCAATACCTACAACTTACAACTTGATACATAAGCCACCCATTTAGCATAATATCCATAGATTTATTGGGAGTATGCACTTGTATAGTTCCAAGAAAGCCATTCCAAAAATCTCTACATCTTTTAAGCTCATTATCTACCTTTTCAACAGTTCCATACTTTTCTATAATCTTATTTATCTTTTGTAAATTCTCATCTTGCCCAAGCATAACGATTATTCTCTTTTCTGAATTAGGTGATATTGTTACGTCAATCTCTTCAGCAAGACATGGGTCAATACCTGCACCTACTGTATTTGAGAGTTTTTCTTTTTTAAGTCCATGTGGATCTTTTACACTTCCACATCTTCCTATAAACTCAGCTCTATCTCCAGTATATGAAAAATTCTTTCCGCCTATTATTTTCAAATAACATATAAGTTTTCCAAAATGTTCACTGTAAGGATTTTTAGCATAAATATAGTTATTTTTACTATCTGCATAAGTTCCTATATATTGGGCTGTATTCTCGTGTACAACACCTAAAACTAATTTTGCATAGTAAGATACAGACAGCCTTCTTGTATTTTTACTATTATTTTTTAACTTTATACTGCAAAACTTCACGCTGTCACTGTATGATGCAAACATTGTAATTTTTCCTGATATTCCATAAGCTGTGTGTTTAAATGTAGAATAGCCAAAACCATGTTCTATTACATACTCTCCTGAATCCCTTATAGGATTAGGAGTTATACTCCACAGTCTTCCACTATCTTTATCTTTTATATACAAAGCTTCACATTCTCCGTCAACTACAGCATCATTGGTCCATGAAGTCAATTTATTTTCTCTACTATTTTTATTCCAGGTATATGCCATTCCCGATTCTGACACATGAAATCCAAATGATTTATTTGAAATTACATTTATCCATGGAGCTGGAGTGTTATTGTAATTTCTAAGTATTATAATATATGATTTACCCTCCTGTGAAAATCCTCCAAACCCATTAAAATACTGAAGATTTTCAGTATCTATTCCATAGGTAAATGATTCATTTATCTTTTGTTTAATTGAGAAGCTATCATATTCATCTTTTAAAATTGTATTTTCCCCTAATTGCTTAAATATATTTCCATCTTTGCTATCAAAAACAAGCCTTGCTATAGCTTTTACAAGATCCATATCTTCCTCTGGCATATTCCCTTTATTATAAACAAACACTCCACCAGGTTGATTTTCTTTATTTCTAAGATGGCTTGAATATATAAGTTCACTTATCTGTCCTTGGATAGGCTGAATATAGGAATCCTCTTCTAAGTTAAATACTACAAGATCTATTTTTAATCCCTTTATTTTAAGATATTCATGGGCATTTAAAGTCCTCCTTAAAATGGAAATATCTTTTTGATCTCTTATTACAACAAGAATTATAGGTAAATCTCCAGAAATACCATAAGACCATAATGCAGACTGTCCCTTATTTATATTCATAATATAATTACTTCTTTTTTTCATAGATTCATTTAAAAACAATATTCTAGATGCTATTACCTGGTATATATTTACTGTAGATACCTTTAATCCTAGATATTTCATCCTCATATAGGCTTCATTTGTAGATATTTGAAATTCCCGATTTACGTTATCAATATACCTATACTTTTCAGCCATCTCTATTATTTTATCTTTAGATTTTGCTACAGATATAGTATATGCAACTTTACATGTTTCTCCTGGATCTATTCTCACTCTTACTCTCAAACTTATTATAGGATCAATTACTGAACCTACAGATCCTGTAAGTTCAACATCACTGTCCATTGCCTTAGGATTTTGTAAATCCCTATCCCTACCTATAAATTCTTCCCTATTTGTTTCGTATTGCACAGGGCCTATCTGACTTCCATTAACTGCAACTGTCTGCATTACCCAATCCTGTTCATATTCTTTCCTCCTAGGCCTTCTACTTGCAATAACACATAGTGGATCTTCTAAAAACTCCGTCTGTATAAATAAATTTCCAAAGGCTGGATGAACTAAATCTGAACTGTATGGTGCTAGTGTAACCTCCATATAGCTAGTGATCTCAATATCTCTAGTATGACTACTGCTATTTGTAAGTGATATGCTCCTTATCTCAGCATCATCTTCCTGGGACACTATAACTTCAGTGTATGTTTTTATATTTCCATCTTTTCTTTCAAATTCTGCCCTATCTTCTGAAAATGTCACCTTATAATTTTCCCCATGATATCTACAAGGTTCATATGCTGCACTCCAGTATTCATTGGAATTTATATTTTTTATATAGAAAAACATACCTGTATTATCTTGTGTTAAATCTTCTCTCCATCTATATACATACATTTCATTATTTTTACTATATCCGCTTCCACTATTCGTTATCATAATAGAGTAGTTTCCATTAGACATCATACTAACTTCAGGATATTTTGTATTTGCAGTATTATATTTTCTCTTTGGCATAGAAATTCTATCCGTTTCATGATTATATGAAACTTTACTACCTTTTTTTCTATCATAAATTATTACCCTTGGAATCTTTTCCTGAAGAAGAAGCTCAACTGCCTTCACCCTAGGTATACTGTGAAATCTATTTTGAAGTACTTTTGATTTTAATACGTTGTCAATAGACATAAAGCTCATTCCCTGATGATGAACCATAAAACACTTAACCAATTTGTTTTCACTACAATCTACAGATTCATAAAATCCATACTTTCCCTTTGCACCAATTTTTATTAGCTTTTTTATATTGTCCATAGCTGCATTTCTATCAACTTGCAATGCCATAGCAGAAGCATAAGGGGCTATTACCAATTCATTACCTGTATTACTATCAAGTGCTATATCTGGAACTCCCATAGCTTTATACTGATATAGTGAATTGGCATCAAATTTATAATATGCACACTCAGATATTCCCCAAGGCACTTTATTTTTTTCACCATAAATTTTATGAACTCTAACTACATTTTTATATGTTTCACTAAAAAGAGTATTAGGAAAACTCTTCATTATAATGAGAGGCATAAGATATTCAAACATAGTACCAGACCAAGAAATAATCAGTCTCTTATTATGGACAAGTGCCATTGATCTACTCAACTTAAACCAATGATTTTGATTTACTTCACCTCTAGCTATAGCTACAAAACTTGCCTGTCTTGCCTCAGAAGCTAATAGATCATAGTGGCTCTTATCTTGACAATTATTATCAACACTATATCCTATAGAGAACAATTCCCTTTTGCTATCATACAATATAGAAAAATCATGAGAAGCCTCCATAGCATTAATTCTCTCTAAAAGATTCTTGAGCTCGTATATTAAATCATTTATATTTTTAAATGCAGATAACATACTCTCTCTAAATTTAGATACATCATTGTTTTTTGGTAACTTATTATCCAAATACTCAACTACTTTGGTAATGCTTTCAGGTATATCTAAAATAGGTATGTTATATATAATTTCATTTAATTCATCACAAATATCATGATATACATCATAATTATTACAAAGTATATTGTAGAAAGTATCATTTATCCATGGTAAATACTTATTTAAAGTATTTATAAAATCTTCTGAAATAGATTTAACTTTCCTGCTCCAATACAAGTCACTATATCTTCCAATAATTTCAGAAGATTTATCCTTTAACCTTTTCAGAAAATATTGTATTGAATATATATCACCATGATGTAGTTTTCCCATATTTTCTCCATAAATAGATTTTACTTCATACTTATCCTCAATCTCAGAATCAGCTAATTTTATTGTATCTTCTAATCCGTATATTAAATTCTCGTTTATAATAGGTGATTTCAAATACTCACTAATAGTTGCCTCTGTAAGCCATAAATAACAAATTAAATTTCCACTGTCCACAGTAGATACATAGTGATTCAATGGCTTTTTCGTCTTTATATCGTACCAATTATAGAAATGACCTTTATATCTATCTAATGTTTCCATAGTTGAAATTATATTATTTAATCTGAAATTAAATATATCTATACTTATATATCCTAAGTCATATGCAACTATATTAGAAGTTATGCCCATTGCCATATTAGTTGGCGATGTTCTATATGCCAATCCTTTAAATGGATATTCTTGATAATTATCTGGAGCAAGCCAATTTGTATCTTCTGTAATAAAATCTTCAAAATATGCCCAAGTACGCCTTTCAACTTCTCTTAGTAATTTCTTTTCGTCATTTTCAATATAATCCTCTCTATCTTTTCTATCAACACTTATTTTATATGCAATATAAGGAGATAAAACCCACAGAATAGATGATGGCATAAGCAAAATTCCTGTAGTTTTGGAATTGTAAAACCCCAAAATCTCAATTATAATTCCTATAAGGCTTGCAGTATACATAAACTTTATATAATCTATAAGTTTTTTTCCAGATCTTCTTTCTACATCTTCTGCAGTTTGCCATTGAAGCAAATTATGTTTGCTTATATATACTCTATATAATGTCCTTACTATAGCATCTACCATTAAGCATGCTTTATGGGGCAAGAACACAAATATGAGTAAGAATTGTTCCAAAGCCAATTTGAAATTATTAATTTTTCCAGAAAGACTTACTCCTTTTGTTGGAAGAACTACAGAATCTGATACATTAAAAAACACAGGACATATAAGAGTCAAAAGTGCTATAACAAGACCTTCATCTGGATTCTTAAATATGATAATTGACCAAAAAACAAGCATCATTATAAAAGGAGATACAAGACTTCTTCTTAAATTGTCAAATATTTTCCACTTTGATAGTTTATTTAATCCATTCTTACCAAACAACCACGGAATAAGCTGCCAATCTCCTCTAACCCACCTATGTATCCTTTTGGAGCTTGAATTATAATAAGCAGGATAGCCATCTATAAGTTCCACATCTGTAATAAGTGCTGTTCTTACATAGGATCCTTCCAAAAGATCGTGACTTAATACAGAGTTCTCAGGTATATTCTCCTTAAGCATAGTTATAAAAGTATCAACATTATATATTCCCTTTCCTGTAAATATTCCTTCATCAAAAAGATCCTCATACACATTTGATATTGCACTAGTATATAAATCTATTCCAGTATCTCCTGAAAAAATACTAGAATATAGTGTTTTATTTGCACTTGTTATTCCCACACTTACTCTTGGCTGCATGAGTCCGTGACCTCTTACTATTTTCCCATTTAATATATGAGGTACATTCAAAATATGATCCATAGCTCCTATTAGCTTTTTTGCAGCTCCTCTTGGAAGTTGTGTATCTGCATCAAGAGTTATAACATATTTTATTTTATACAATTCCTTTATATCTCCACTTATTACATTATAGCTTGTAGAATCACTTCCTCTTATGAGATAGTTAAATTCCATGAGTTTTCCACGTTTTCTTTCCCAACCCATCCACTTTTTTTCACATTCATTGTATTTCCTATATCTACATAAGAAGTAAAACTTGTCTTTTCCATCTTGACAGTATTTTTTATTTAACTTTTTTATCTTTTTAATAGCAGTTTCTATAATAATCCTATCATTTGGCTCAACTTCCAAACTACTATCAGAAAAATCTCCAAGAATTGCAAAGTATAAATTTTTTTCTTCATTAGAAAGGTAATATACTTCCATTTTCTTTATAAGACTTATAATTCTATCTTTAGTATTAAATATAGCAGGTATAACAACTATAGTACTGCTATTCTCAGGTATATCATCTTTCAGTTCCAGTTTTGGTATAAATTTTGGATAAGTCAACCTATTTATGCTCCAATTAAAAATAGATATAAATATCTCACTTATTGGAATAAGCATTAATAAGAATGTTATAACGTATTTCCATATTGTATCATAGGATCCATTGTATATATCTGTATAACTTACAATTATGCTTAATACTATAGTGGAAATAATTATTGTAGTTATATATATATTTTCAGTTAATTTTAAATTATATATTGATGAATTTTTATATTTATTCTCTTCTATATCATTATTTATACGATTAATAAGACACTTAAATCCATCATCAACTATGTAATATCCTACATGGAATTTATATTCTTCTTCTATATTTTTTCCCTCTTTAATCTTAAATTCATCTTCAGCACACTTTAGAGCTTGTTTGGCTATGAAAACTTCTGAAAAGCCTGTCTTTTTTGATATTCTCTCTATTTGGTGTCTATAATAATCTCGTGATTGAAAATCCATATTTTCATATACATTAATAGGATCTTTTCTTAACACATCTTCCACATAACTCAACTTTTCAAAATTCTTTTTCCAATCAAGTGATGTTATTTCTCTTATTCCATTTATACAATTGCTCATTTCAAACTGATAATTACTCTGCCTTTGGTGATCTAAATTTATGGTAGAATCAAATGTAGTACCCTTTTTTGAAAGTTCTTCATCTATCCATTTATATATATTAGAATTTTCTATAAAATTATCTCTTAATACTTTTACAAATCTTTCAGTAAAAGAAGGAGTAAAGTTAATTTTCATTTTTTTAAGTTCTTCTATTTTTTCTCTTAACTTAAATTCATCTACTGAACCTTCAGTATCATAGAGATCTATTATTTTATCTGCATAAATTTCTGCTCTATTCTTCTCTTTTTGTTCATAAACTATATTTTCAACTATTCCACTTATATTTTGAATTAATGCTATTCTTATCATTATAGGAAATGCCCAAAGTTCTCCAGTTGTAAGAACAGTATTCTTCTGATATGACTTTATAAATAATTCTATATTTTCCTCATTTATTTTTCCGTAAGTTCCAGAAATCATCTCAACTGCAATAAAATATATTCTTGGATAACCTTTCATATGTCCTTTATGTATTACAGGCAAGCTTCTATAATACTTTCTAGGCATATTATATCTTATATCAGAATATTCCCTTTCAATTAAATACATATTGTCTAGGAGCCATCTTGCACATGGTATTACTTCCCTATTATTTTTTAACTCTACATTTAGGAAATTATAATTTTCAATTATTTTATTGTAAAACATGTTTAAATTCTTTATCAGCTTTCTTCTACAACTTTTTATCTTAACTTCTGAAGAAATGGATGATATCTTTTCAGCATGTTTTTTTAATTCTTCCCTATCTTCATCCTTAAAATACATATATTCCATTACGTTTTTTTGTTTTTCTTTTTCTATATCTATAACTACATATAATAATAGTAAAATCAAACTAACTCCCATAACAATAATAATATAAAGCATAAAAAATTCATCCTTTCTTGTGAAGAATAGTTTCGCTCTGATTATTGTTCCCAATAAATCACAAAATATTAACTCACAAGAAGGATGATAAAATTAATTAAATCATAAGTTCTCCCTGTATTACATCCTCAAGGCTTTGTCTTTTACATACCAAGGAAGCGTTGCTTCCATTTACAAATACTACAGCAGGTTTTTCAGCTTTATTGTAATTGCTTGCCATAGAATACCCGTATGCTCCAGTTGTAAATACAGCTAAAATATCCCCAATTCTAACTTTAGCAAGTTCTGCGTCTTTTATAAGTATATCACCAGATTCACAAAACTTACCTGCTATTGTAACTTTCTCTTTCTCTTCAGAATACACTCTATTTGCAATTGCACATTCATATTTAGCTTTATACAATGAAGGTCTTATGTTGTCTGCCATTCCTCCATTTACAGATACATATTTTCTAACATTAGGTATATCCTTTATTGATCCTATAGTATAAAGTGTAGTGCCTGAATTTCCTATTATTGATCTTCCAGGTTCAATTACAAGTGCAGGTAATTCTATTCCAAGTTCACTGGCTTTCTTTTCCGCCTTCTCTAAAATAACAGAACAGAACTCCTCTATTGGCTTTGGAGAATCACCTTCAACATAGTATATTCCAAATCCTCCACCAAGATCAAGTTCACAAATGTCTATTGAAAACTTATCCTTTATATCTTTAATTAAAGATAGCATTACATCTACTTCTTCACAATAAGGTTCTACTTCAAATATCTGTGATCCTATATGACAGTGAAGCCCTGAAAGCTTTATATTAGGGAATTCAAGAGCTTGTTTTACAGCTTTCATTACTCCATTATTCTCTATATTAAATCCAAATTTAGAGTCTATCTGACCTGTTTTTATATACTCATGGGTATGTGCTTCTATTCCAGGAGTAACTCTAAGAAGTACACTTTGAACTTTGTTTTCCTGTCTTGCAATAGAATCTATATTTTTCATTTCTTCTACATTATCCACTACAAAATTTCCTATTCCAAGCCTTATAGCCATTTTAATTTCTTCAATTGTCTTGTTATTTCCATGAAAATAAATCTTTTCCATAGGGAAATTGCTCTTATATGCAGTATATAATTCTCCTGCTGAAACAACATCAAGATAGAGCCCCTCACTATTAATCAATTGACACATGGCTAGTGTTAAAAAAGCCTTTCCTGCATATGCAACTTTATTTTTCCCTTCATTTGCTTTAAATGCTCTGTAATATCTATTACATTTTTCTCTTGTAAGTTTTTCATCTATAACATAAAGAGGCGTTCCAAATTTCTCAACCAAGTCTACTGTACTTACATCATTTATATATAGTATGTTATTTTTAACTTTCATATTGTCGAATAATTTCACAAAAGTTTCCTCCTAAGTATTAATTAAAGATTAAATTCTTTTGCTACAAGTTTAATAGTCTTTAATTTATCTTCATGTTTTATTGCACATGTAACTCTTATTTCTGATGTAGTTATCATTTTTACTTGTATATTATTTTCCTTAAATAGCTTAAACATCCTTGCAGCTACTCCAGAAGTTGTCTTCATTCCTATACCAACTATAGAAAATTTAGTTATATCTTCATCTATATCTACCTGTGTCTTTATATCACAATGCTCTTTCAATATATCCAAACATTCATTTACATCCACTTTAGGTATTGTAAATGATATATTTATCTTATTATTTATAGGTGCAGTTTGACTTATCATATCTATATTTATTTTCTTACTAGCTATACTTTCAAATAAATTAGATATTAAATTTATATTTTCATCCACATTTTTTATTGTTATTGCTATATCCTCATCGCTAGTTGCAACTCCTGTTACAGGTTTATTTTCCATATTCATATTTTTATCCCCCTTTATAACTGTTCCTCTTATCTTACTATTACTAAGCCCAACATATATTGGTATATTATATTTTTGGCCAAGTTCTATTGACCTTGGATGCATTACTTGTGCACCAAGACTTGAAAGTTCCAGCATTTCTTCATAATCTATCTCATATAATTTTTTTGCATCTTTATAATCCCTTGGATCAATGCTGTATATCCCATCTACATCAGTATATATTTCACAAATCCCGTTTAATTTTGCTGCTATAGCTACTGCAGTTGTGTCAGATCCTCCCCGACCAAGTGTAGTTATATCTCCATCTTTATTTATGCCCTGAAATCCAGCTGCAATTACTATTTTTCCTTCATCTAGTCTATCTTTTATTTTGTTTGCATCAATATCATCTATAAGAGATTTTCCATATTGACCACTAGTTTTTATCCCTATTTGGTATGCAGTATAACTTATAGCATCAAAACCAAATGATTTAATAGCCATAGCAAGAAGTGCTGCTGACTTCATCTCACCTGTTGACAGTAACGCATCAAGTTCTCTCTTATCTGGAGTATCCGTAACTTTATTAGCAAGGTCTATAAGTTCATCTGTAGTATCTCCCATAGCAGATACTACTATTATCATACTGTTACCGGCTTTTTTTCTATTTATTACAGTTTTAGCTATATTTTTTATTTTCTCAACTGTACTAACAGAACTTCCTCCATACTTTTGAACAACTATTGCCACAATATCACTCCCTAAAAATTTATAAAAATAAATACAGTAAAGGGACACCTCTACTGCATAAATATGCAATCTTGTGTACCTTTGTAGCTCTCCACTAATTAAATCAAGTGACAGATTTACACATATTATGTGCAAACCCAGAAAGTATCTTTGCCAAGTTACTTTCTTCGGCTGTAATTCCTTTCTTTGAATCTAAACGCCTGCCAGCTAAAAACAAATACTCTTAATTACAGCACCTCTACCATAGGTATTTTTTTATTAAATTGCTCTAAGTTTAACATAAATATTTTTATATTTCAACTATAAATTTTTATAAATCGTAAAATTTTTTAAATGACCTTTCAGCATAACAATAGTCCTTTACACCACCAAGTTCTCTTATAGAATGCATAGACAATATAGGATTTCCCATATCAACAGATGTAATATTTACATGGCTTGAGGATATAGGTCCTATAGTTGAACCTCCTCTTTCATCTGAACGATTTACAAACACTTGAACAGGTATTTTTGCATTTTTACATATTTCTCTGTATATAGCACTTGATACACTATCTGTTGTGTAACTCTGGCTAGCACTTATTTTTATAACAGGTCCTTTATTAATTATAGGTCTGTTTACAGGATCTGACTTTTCCAAGTAATTTGGATGAAGTGCATGGCCTAAGTCACAGGATATTATAAACGACTTAGATATTGCTCTATAAAATTCTTCTATATCTTTTCCAAAATTAAATGCTATTCTCCTTAAAACTGAAAGAAGCATTGGTGAATCTGCTCCTTGTTTTGTTGTACTTCCTACTTCTTCATTGTCAAAGCACACCATTACATTTATTCCATGCTTTACTTCACAACTTGAAATAGCTTCAATTCCAGGATATACCATGCTTAAATCATCCAATCTTCCAGATGATATAAATTCTCTATTTTGTCCAACTATACTTCCCTTTTCAAATTCATATAAAAAAAGATCAAAGTCAAGTATTTCATCAGGAGAAACTGAAATTTCAGATGCAATTATCTCATTTATATATTTGTGACCTTTATAATTCTCATTTACAAGAGCCACTAGAGGTAGCATATGAGTCTGTCTATTTAACTTTATTCCTGAATTTATATTTCTATTTAAATGTATTGCCAAATTAGGTATTACCATTAAAGGCCTTTTTACATTTACAAGTCTTATATCAGGATGAAGTGGATCTTTCCCTCTTAAACAAACTCTACCTGCTAGTGATAGTGGTCTATCCATCCATGTATTTAAAATTGGTTCACCATATACTTCAGTATTGAACTTTATATATGATCCTTCAACTTCTATATCAGAATTAGGCTTTAATCTAAATCCAGGAGAATCCGTATGAGCTGCTATTATTTTAAACCCTATATCTTCTATTTCTCCATCTCCAATAGTAAACGCAATTAGTGCAGATTGATTTTTTGTTACAAAATACTTACCACCTTTTTTAAGATTCCATTTATCCCCTTCAAAAATTTCTGTAAATCCACGTGATTTAAGAAGTCTTGATGCATTTTTTACTGCATGAAATGACGTTGGACTTTCATAAATATAATCTATAAGCTGATTTGCTTTTTTAATTTCATTCTCTTCATCTTCCATATATGTCATAAATTTTCCTCCTATAAAACTATATAATTAGCATCCTACTTTAATTCTAAACCCTTTAGTTGATGCAACTTTTCTACCTATTGTTACTATTTTACCGGTTATACAATTTACGCAATGTGCTGGAGTATCACCTGTACATATTTTTCCAGGATACAGTGCATACAATTTTCTATATATACCCTCAGTTACATTTGGCATAACTACATTTGATCCACTTTGCAAAGCTATAACTCTTCCTTTAGGATTCAATGTTTCCATAGCCGTTGTAGCTGGAATATTTGCATCTGGAATCAAAAGTCTTGTTATTGCAACTACTTTTCTTGCAGTTTCAAAATCTCCACCAGTTGCATCTTTAAGAGGAGTATCTTGATTAGGAATAAATGGTCCAACTCCAATCATGTCAGCATCAATATTTTTAAAGAACAATATGTCATCAGCAAGGGATTCTATAGTTTGCCCTGGAAGTCCTATAAGACATCCAGTTCCCACTTCATAACCCAAAGTTCTCAAATCTCTAAGACACCTTTTTCTATTTTCATGACTCATTCCAGGATCCATCTCTTCATAGAGTTTTGGATCAGTAGTTTCTATTCTCAAAAGATATCTATCTGCTCCTGCTTCTTTATAGGCTTTATATTCTTCAAAACTCTTTTCACCTATACTTAAAGTTATAGCAACATCCATCTTTTTTATATTCGATATAATATATTTCATTTTATCTACTGTATAATAATCATCTTCTCCAGATTGCATTACAACAGTTTTATACCCATATCCAACAGCCTTTCTAGCCAATTCTATAATTTCATCCGGATCTATTCTATATCTCTCTATATTTTTATTATCGCGTCTAAGGCCACAATACATGCAATTTCTCTTGCATATATTAGAAAATTCTATAAGGCCTCTTAAATGAACTGGATTCCCAACATACTTTTCCCTTGTCCTATCTGCAGCTCTAAATAATTCATTGTTATATTTACTGTCTTCAAACAATCTTACTATATCTTCTTTACTCATACTATGATATTTTTCAGCGTATTCTATTACATCAAGTAAACTTTTCATAACAATTCAAATCCTTTCTGAAAGATTTATAAAATTTCATATATCAAACTTTATACACACATAACTTATGAAGAGCTCTAGTTGCCATTATATATTTTATCTTATTTAAACTTTCACATGAATCTTTGAAATTATCTATCATTATAACTGCATCAAATTCAAGTCCTTTTGCAAAATAACTAGGTAGAATTACTTCACCTTTTGAATATATTATATTCTCACTATCAAATAAAGTTATGTGCATTTTTTGTGAGATTAGTTTACCTAATGTCTTAGTTTCCCTCAAAGATCTACACACAACTGCAATACTTTCATATCCAGACTCCTTAAATTTCATAATATCATTAATTATAGCATCTACTATATCATGATCATTAACATACTTATGTTCTTCAACGCATTCACCATTTCTAACTCCAACTACATTATTGTTTTTAATATATCTACTTGCATAGTTCATAATCTCACTTGTAGATCTATAACTTGTATTAAGTGGGAAATACTTCACATTTAAATCTGGAAATACCTTATGAAGATTTATCATAGCACAATCTTCATCTATTGGTATAATTTTTTGATTAACATCTCCTACAATAGTAAATGAATTACATCCAGTAAGCTCTCGAAGCACTTTAAACTGAAGAATTGAATAATCCTGTGCCTCATCTATTACTATATGCTTCAGATGCTTTTTATATTTTAATCCCTCTAATTTTATTTTTAAATACAGTATTGGGGCAAGATCTTCGTATATTATTCTCTTATTTCCATTATACTTATTGTACACATCAATTACATTAGGATTTTTAATCCATTCTAATGTATCTTTTTTAATTCTTATTACTTCTTCTATTACTTCTCTTATTTTATTTCTTCGTATAAATTCTAAATTAGTTCCAACATCATTGAGTTCCTCTTCACCCATATTTGATATCATATTTTCATAATCTTCTTGTATCTTTTTTACTATATTATTTCTTTCATCATTTATTTTAGAAAATATTATCCTCAATATTCTTCTTGTCCTTTTAAAAAGAGGCATGGATTTAAAATATATGTTCATCATATCTTCTATGTCAGATTTTTTAGCTATTACTTTTCCATAAAACTTTACATCTTTAATTTTAAAATAATTTTCTTCTAAGTCTTCAACTAAACTATCCATATCTTTTATATATTGAGCTGATCTTTTATATTTTATATCCTGTATGAATTCAGCTTTATCTTCCAATATATTTTCCATATATCCCCCAAAATCCATTATATCCCCAGTTTGATCTATTATTTCAGATGCAAATTCTTTAAAAGTTGTCTGCTTTACTCCTTCTTCTCCAAGAGTTGGAAGTACCATTGAAATATAATCCATAAATATACTATTAGGACCAAGTATGAGAACTTTATCTTCCAATTCAGCTCTATAGTTATATAAAAGATATGCTACTCTATGAAGAGCTATAGTAGTCTTTCCACTTCCAGCAACTCCATTTACCACTATGACAGAATCTCTAGGCTGTCTTATAAGATCATCTTGCTCTTTTTGTATTGTCATAACTATATCTTTTAATTTTTCGCTTGTATTCTGACTTAAAATAAATTGAAGTATCTCATCTTTAACATTCAATTTTGAATCAAACATTCCCTGAAGTTCACCATTTTTTATAATGAACTGTCTTTTAGATAAAATATTTGCTTTTTCTTTTCCTTCAGGTGTAGTATACTCACATTCACCTAACTTACCTTGATAAAAAAGGGAACTTACAGGAGATCTCCAATCCACAATTAGAGGTTCATATTCTTCCTTATTTGTGAGTCCAAATCTCCCTATATATATATTCATTTCTCCATATCTATCCTCAAAACATACCTTTCCAAAGTAAGGTGATTTTTTAAGTATAGTAAATTCTCTAAGTCTTTTTTCTATAAGTTTAAACTGTTCTTCTTTTACATAAAGCTCATGATTAAAATACTCAATACCTTTATCTTCGTCATCTCTATACTCTTCTAGATTTTTTTCTCGGTACTTCAAAATAAAATCTATTACCTTTTTTCTCTCATCCACGAAGTAAAGCATTTGATTATTTATTTCACGAATCACTTGTTTTAATTTATCTTTTTCCTTATTTAATTCAATTTCTTTTAAAAGCTCTTTTTTAAGTTCCTCATTCTCCATAAAATTATCTCCATTTTTATAAAATCATTGTATTATATATTAATCATTCACAAAATTATTTTCTTTATTATCAGATTTATCTTCTACTTTTTCATTATTTTGTTTATTTTTTTTATTATTATACTCATGTATCATATCCATAAATTCACTTCCCATAAGTGTTTCTTTCTCAACAAGAGTATTTGATATATAATTTAAAAGATCTATATTATTCAAAAGTATATTTTTAGCTCTATTATGAGCTTTCTTTATTATATTCAATATTTCCTGGTCAATTATAGTTTCTGTTTCAATACTACAATTTTTAACTGGTTTTCCATTCAAATATCTATTTTGCATAGATTCAAGTCCCATCATATCAAACCTATCTGTCATGCCATAAATAGTAACCATGTTTCTAGCTGTTTGAGTAGCCCTTTCTATATCATTTGCTGCTCCTGTTGATATGCTGTTGAACTTTACTTCTTCAGCTGACCTTCCACCTAACATTACACAAATCTGATCTAACATTTCTTCTTTTGTATTAAGGTATTTTTCTTCTTCTGGAAGCTGCATTGTATATCCAAGTGCTCCCATTGTTCTTGGCACTATAGTTATTTTATGAACCGGATCCGTGTGTTTTAAAAGAGCAGCTATTAACGCATGACCAACTTCATGAAATGCCACTTGTCTTTTTTCCTCTGGAGAAAGTATCCTATCTTTCTTTTCTTTACCGGCAATAATTACTTCAACTGCTTCTTCTAAGTCCTCTTGTTTTACAGAACTTCTCCCATTTTTTACAGCTCTTAGAGCAGCCTCATTTATTATATTTGCAAGATCTGCACCTACTGCACCAGGAGTAGATTTAGCTATTGAATTTAAATCTACATCTTCTGAAACTTTAACTCCTTTTATATGAACTTTAAGTATTTCTTCTCTTCCCTTTAAATCAGGTCTATCAACTATAACTCTTCTATCAAAACGTCCAGGTCTTAAAAGTGCCTTATCTAAAACTTCTGGTCTGTTTGTAGCTGCAAGTATAACAACTCCTTTTGAAGAATCAAAACCATCCATCTCTGCAAGCAATTGATTTAATGTCTGTTCTCTTTCATCATTTCCAGATATATTTCCATCTCTACTTTTTCCTATAGCATCTATTTCATCAATAAATACTATACAAGGTGCTTTTTCTTGAGCCTGTTTAAATAAATCTCTAACTCTAGCTGCACCCATACCTACAAACATCTCTACAAAAGCCGATCCTGATATAGAAAAAAAAGGTACTTTAGCTTCTCCTGCTACTGCTTTTGCAAGAAGGGTTTTTCCTGTTCCAGGAGGGCCAACTAAAAGAGCTCCTTTAGGCAGTCTTGCTCCTATATCCACATATCTTTGAGAATTATGTAAAAAATCCACTATTTCAACTAGTGATTCTTTTGCTTCTTCCTGTCCTGCCACATCTGTAAAATTAACTCCTGTTTCATTTTCTGCATATATCTTTGCTGTATTTTTGCCAAAGGACATAACTCCTCCGCCCATTTTTTTACCAAATATTCCAAATAGAAACTTCCATACCAGTATAAGTATTATAGTAGAAATTAGTATTGTAAACAAGTTTTTTATTAATGGACTTTCCTGAGGTACTCCTCCATATTTTACTTTAGCTTCATTTAATCGTTCTACCAAATTAGGATCATCAATTTTCTCAGTATATAGAACTTTTCCATCACTATTTTCTTTTGGTACTATAACTAATTTATCTTTGCCTATATCAACTTGAGAAATTTTATTTTCATTGATATAATTTATAAATTCACTATATTCTATATGCTTTGACTTTAATTCGGTTAGATAATCATTAAAGAAAAACATTATCATAATTATAAGTAAAACATAGTATATAGTGTACTTCCACTTATTATCATTGAATTTATTATTTTTAAACCTTCTATTACTAGTTTTTTTCTTGTTGAGCTTTTTATTATTGAACATATCTGTCCTCCATCTTATTCATCTATACTTAATATTATAACAATAAATATGATTTTTCCTAATACCTAAATAAAATTTTTCATATTATTTTAATACATATAACTAAAATAAAATCTCCAAAAGTCTTATCAACAAATTAATAAGGCCCTCAGAGATTTTAATATCAGATGAATAATTTATATTACTTAGCTAATTCATATATGGCATGTGCATATATTTTAGCATTTCTCACTATCTGATCAATCTTTATATATTCGTTGGCATTGTGAATTGTTTCAGGTTCACCTGGAACCATTGGACCAAAAGCTACCATATTAGGCATATCTTTTGCATAAGTTCCTCCTCCAATTGCAAGAAGCTCAGCTTTTTCTCCAGTTTGTTCAGTATATACTTTCTGAAGAATCTTTATAAGTGGATGATCTTCTGGGAAAAATAGTGGTTTTTGATGCATCATATCTTCAATTCTAAATCCCTTTCCATCTATTCTTGCCTTAAATGGATTCATCATATCATCGTACTTACAAGTTACAGGATATCTTAAATTAAGTGCTATTGATATCTTATTTGATTCAGTATTTACAGCTCCTACATTAAATGTAAGTTTTCCAGACTCCTTATCTTCAAGAGCTACTCCAAAAGATTTTCCATCAGTTTCAAATCCTACATACTTATTAAAGAAGTTTACTACATCCATTATATCTGACTTATCAGCATTAATATCTCCTAGTAGTTTAAACATCTGCATAACCGCATTTTTGCCAAGTTCAGGTGTGCTGCCATGAGCTGCAAGTCCCTTGACCTTTACTACAATCGTTTCATCTTTCAATTCTATATCTGAATCAAATCCATTTTTACTAGCTAGTTCTTTTAATGATTTCACAACCTCACTTACATTTTTAGCTTTTAGACCAGCTTCACAATAGTTTGGAACTACATTTGCTCTCTCTCCGCCTTTTATATATTCTACAACAATATTTCCATTATGATTTATGTTAATATCTTTTACTAAATTAAATACAGTTATTCCCTTTTCTCCATATATAATAGGATATTCTCCATCTGGAGTAAATCCATATACAGGAGGCTTTTCTCTGTTGTTGTAATACTCTACTTCAGAACATCCACTTTCTTCATTTGTACCAAATATAATTCTAACTTTTTTTGAAAGTGGCAATTTTAAATCCTTTAATATTTTCAGAGAATAAAGTGTTGTAATAATAGGTCCTTTGTCATCCATTGTACCTCTTCCATACATTTTACCATCATGTATTTCAGCTCCATAAGGTGGAAATTTCCATCCTTCCCCTTCAGGTACAACATCGAGGTGTCCAAGTACTCCAACATAATCTTCTCCTTCTCCGTACTCTGCGTATCCCATATAACCATCTAGATTAACAGTTTTAAATCCTAATTCTTCTGCAATTTCAAGAGCTTTTTCAAGGGCCTTATTAACTCCTTCGCCAAAAGGTTTTCCTGGCTTTGGCTCGTCTAATACACTTTTTATCTTTACAACTTCTTGAATAGATTTTATCATATCATCTTTAAGCTCATCTGCTCTTTTATTTATTTCCATAATGAACCTCCTATATTAAAAAATAATTAATATGCTCTACCCCAGTATACAAGATGTTTTGCCTTTTTACCACAACATACACATGTATCTGAAATATGATCTTGCTCAAATGGTATACATCTTGAAGTAGCTCCTGTTTCTTCTCTTATCTTATCCTCACAAGCTCTATCACCACACCACATTGCCTTTACAAATCCGGTCTTATTTTCTACTATATCCTTAAATTCATCCATATTACGAGCTTCATGAGTTTTATTTTTAACAGATTCTCTTGCAGTCTGAAGCATATTCTTGTGGATATCATCTAAAAGTTCAGGTATCTTTTCTTCCAATTCATCCATTGGAACAAATATCTTTTCTCCTGTATCTCTTCTTGCAAGTACAACTTGATTCTTTTCAATATCTTTAGGACCAACTTCAAGACGAATTGGAATTCCCTTCATTTCATATTCACTGAATTTCCATCCTGGCATTTTATCGCTGTCATCTAATTTTACTCTAGCAACTTTTGCAATTCTTTCTTTAAGTTCATTTGCCTTTTCAAGTACTCCCTCTTTATGTTGTGCTATAGGTACAACAACTACTTGAATTGGAGCTATTTTAGGTGGAATTACAAGTCCATTGTCATCTCCATGTACCATTATAATAGCACCTATAAGACGAGTTGTTACTCCCCATGAAGTCTGATATATGTATTGAAGCTTTCCTTCTCTATCTGAGTACTGTATTCCAAAGGATTTAGCAAAATTTTGTCCCAAGAAATGAGATGTACCTGCTTGAAGTGCTTTTCCATCATGCATAAGAGCTTCTATTGTATAAGTACTATCTCCTCCTGCAAATTTCTCCTTTTCTGTTTTTTTACCCTTTAAAACAGGTATTGCAAGTATATCCTCACATAATTCAGCATATATGTTAAGCATTCTTATAGTTTCATTTTCCGCTTCTTCTTTTGTTTCGTGTATAGTATGACCTTCTTGCCACAAAAATTCTGTAGTTCTTAAAAATGGACGAGTTGTTTTCTCCCACCTAACTACGGAACACCATTGATTATATAGCTTAGGAAGATCTTTGTAGGATTGAATTATCTTAGCATAGTGTTCACAAAATAAAGTTTCTGAAGTAGGCCTTACACAAAGCTTCTCAGTTAACTCTTCCTCTCCACCATGGGTAACCCATGCAACTTCTGGTGCAAATCCTTCAACATGATCCTTCTCTTTTTGAAGAAGACTCTCTGGTATAAATATTGGCATATATACATTTTCATGTCCTGTTTCTTTAAATCTATCATCAAGATATCTCTGTATTCTCTCCCACATTGCATATGCATATGGCCTTATTATCATACATCCTTTTACACTTGAATAATCAGCTAATTCAGCTTTTTTTACTATATCAGTGTACCACTGAGCAAAATCCTCATCTCTAGATGTTATCTCTTTAACTCTTTTTTTTGATTTTGTCATTACAACTTTCCTCCTATTTTTTACTAAATAAAAACTCCCCCATCCCAATACTGGGACCGAGGTTATATCGGCGGTGCCACCCTGATTAATATATTACTAAACACATTCACTCTTTATTTTAACGACGTATGCCGCTGTAACTTTAATTACAGAACTCCAAGGTAGGTTCAAAATAATTGCCATAGAAACTTTTCACCAAATAGTTTCCTCTCTAAAAAAGCATATATTTTTACTAGTCCTCTTCTTAGTATTTTATTAATATAAGATTCACATTTTATGATAAAATATGAATCTTATATTGTCAACACATAATTAATCTAATTTTATTATATAATCTTTAGGATTTATATCAAAATACTTACATATATCATATATTTCATTAAGTGTATTATCATTCATTGGAATTCCATTTTTCATCTTGTCATTATAAGCTTCAACTTCTTTTTCTCCATGAGTATATATTCTAACAGCATCTTTTGCTTTTTTAGAATTTCTCAATTCATTTAAATATTTAGAAAGTCCCTTCTCTATAGATTTTTTATCTCCAAATATGCTATGATCTATAGCACAAAAATAATGACAAGTACCGGATCCATTTTTTCCATCTAAATGAACATAGTTTCCTGTAAGTCCACCAGATAAAATTGCAGTAAATATTTCTACTGCAAGAGCGAAGCCATATCCCTTATGTCCTCCTGTAAGTTCTTTAGAACCTCCAAGTGGAACTATTCCACCTCCAAGATGTCTTGGCACATTATACAAAATATCTTGTGGATCTGTAGTATCCTGTCCATCAGCATTTAAGGCCCAGCCTTCTGGAAGAGGCTCTCCTCTCTTATTGTAAACCTCTACCTTTCCTCTTGTAACAACACTTGTAGCCATGTCCATCAAAAATGGATAAGGTTCTGCAGGTATGGATATAGCAATAGGATTTGTACCTAACATAGCTTCTTTCCCAAAAGTAGGAACTATAACTGCTGGTGAATTTGTCATTGATATTCCAATTAGTCCTTGCTTTTCAGCCATTCTTGCATAGTATCCAGCTATTCCATAATGATTTGAATTTCTAACAGTTACCATTCCTATTCCTACAGTTTTAGCTTTTTTAATTGCCATATTCATAGCTTCTCTTCCTATTAGTTGCCCCATACCAGCTTGTCCATCTAAAGTTACAGATACTGGTGTTTCTTTAACTATCTTAGGTTTTGAATCTACTAATATAAGTCCTTTTTTTATTTCACTATAGTA
Source organism: Clostridium sp. cel8 (assembly GCF_014050525.1). Classification (GTDB taxonomy): domain Bacteria; phylum Bacillota; class Clostridia; order Clostridiales; family Clostridiaceae; genus Clostridium_B. The sequence continues at coordinate 128,079 of NZ_JACGAG010000004.1, read as the reverse complement.
TTTTACAAGTCTTTGAATTCCATGAGATTCTATCCCAAATAAGTCTGAAAGAAGTAAAACATCTGTTATTGTTTTACTATCTTCACTGCTGAATCCAAACTTTTCAAAAACAAGGTCACACATCTTTTTTAACCCATCATATTTAACTCTTGTATACGACATTTTTAGCCCCCTAATGTTTCATATATTTAATTATTAATTTTAACTCCATATAAATGCAATGTCAAAGATTTGGAATTTATCCACCGTACTCCATATATCTTTTATTACTTTGGCCATCTACTCATATATAAATTTTATACACACAGGATTAGGCACACTTATATTTTTATCAATTAAGTCAAGTTTTCCATTTTCCACATCTCTTTTAAATAGTACTATATTATTAGAATTTTGATTTGCTGCCACTATAAATTCTCCTGTAGGATCAATCTCAAAATCTCTTGGAAAACTTCCATATGTTGAAATATATTGAATAGGTTTCACTTTACCTGAGCAAGTATTAATTTCAAATACTGCTATACTGTCATGTCCCCTATTTGAAGCATACAAATATTTACCATCATATGATATATGTATAGCACCACCTGCACTACTTTCAGTATAATTTTCGGGAAGAGTTGATACTTTTTGAATAAATTCAAATTCACTATTTATTTCATTATATTTTAATACCACTATTTCAGATGTTAACTCAGTTATTACATATATGTAATTAAGTTTTGGATGAACTACCAAGTGTCTAGGACCTGAGCCAGGCTGAAATTTAAACAAGGCTTTTCTATTTTCTTTTAAAATACCATTTTCTATGTTATATACGGATAAAGTATCACATCCAAGGTCAATTGCATATAAATTCTTTTGATCTGGAGTAGGTGAAACATAATGCAAATGTGCACTTTCTTGATTTTTATGTGGTCCTGATCCCTTATGGATTACAACAGATGTTCTTAATTTGAGGCTTCCATCTTCATCTATTGGAAAAGTTTCAATATTCCCTTTATGATAGTTTGCAGAAAACAGATATTTTCTATTATTATCAATACTTACATAACAAGGAGGTTTACCAGTTGATAGTTGAGAGTTTAAAAATTTAAGTTTTCCTGTAGAATTTTCAATTAAAAATGATGCAACTCCACCTCTTTTACATGATTTTGCTACAGAATACAGATATTTATTATCATTATCAATACAGAGATATGTAGGATTTTCAATATGCGCTGCTAAATCCACATCTTCTATTTTTCCATTGCTTACGTTTAATTTAAACTTATATATGCCTTTACTTTCTCCTGTTGTATATGTTCCGATATATCCCATCAATTTTTTATTAGCGTTAGCCATATTTAACCATCTCCAAACTTAATAATTCACTCAAAGAATTTTATATATATTTCGCTATGCAAAATATAATTTCATATGTTAAGGCATAAATCCAAGCAGCTTACTTATCGTACTAGAAATTTTAAATAGTTCATCTTTATAACCTAACAAATCTTCAATAGAATTAAATAATATTACTGATGATATACTTATAGTTGCACACATCTCCCCCTTTGAATTAAAAATAGGAACTGCAATACATATTATTCCATCCTCATTTTCAATTCTATCAAGTGCATACTTATTAATGCGAATTTTTTTTATTTCTTCGAGCATACTCTCTTTATCTACAATTGTATTTTTAGTACGCTTTATAAAATTAATTCCTTCAAGTATACCCTCTATTTTTTCATCAGAAAATTGAGAAAGAAGCAATTTCCCCGATGCTGTACAATAAATAGGTGCCTTTTTACCTATTTTTGATGCCATATTTATACCTCTATTTTCGTAATTAGGTGTTATTTTATCTATGTAAATAATATTTTTAAATGATTCCTCTGGAATACACAAGTGAGCAACTTCACCAATTTTATTAACTAATTTAGTTATGTATGGTTTAGCTATATTTACTAGATCAATTCCACTTTTTAAGCTGGATGCAAGGTATAATATTTGAGTACCTAACATATATTTGCTGTTCTCATCATTTTTTATTACATATTCTTTATTTTTTAAAGTAGAAAGTATTCTATGTATAGTACTTTTATTCAATCCCAGCTGTTTTGAAAGTTCTGCAATTCCACATCCTTTTGGATATTCAGCTAAAGCATTTAATATTTCTAATGCTTTATCCACTGATTGTACGAAATTTGAGTTTTCTGAATTATTATTCATAATTATAGCGCTATCCTCCAATTTTAAAATATAATTTTAAGTTAATTATATCACTTTATCCTATTTACTTAAACAAAATATAGTTTTATATTGTGAAACAATATTATTGACTAAAAAAATAAAATGCTGTAAACTATCAATATAGTTGAGAAAAGTTTACAATAAAATTTCATAAAAATATAGATAAAATTAACTTTTAATTGTATAACAAACCATTTACCAGAACAACTTTAATAAAAATAGTGAAAAATATCTTTCATAAAAATATTTTAACAAAAAAATTATGGATAAATCAATTTTTATTAATTGAGTTTTTCTCCATATTTTATTTCTTTATAAAAAATTTCTATCATATTTATATATAATTTATCGTCACAAAAATCAACTAAAATATAAATCAACTTTTCTTTACTATACATTAAATATTTAAAACAGGGAAGTGTAAATATATGGATATTTTTATAGTAATTGTTTATTTTACCTTTCTAATATTAATTGGATGGTTTTTTAGAAAATTCACATCTTCTACTAGTGATTATTTTAGAGGAAGTGGTAAAATGCTATGGTGGATGGTAGGGGCAACTGCATTTATGACACAATTTAGTGCATGGTCCTTTACAGGAGCTGCTGGAAAGGCTTTCACGGATGGACTAGCAGTTCTAATTATATTTTTAGGAAATGCTATAGGTTATTTTGGTAACTATTTGTTTTTTGCTGAAAAAGCAAGACAAATGAGAGTAGTAACCCCAATGGAAGGCATAAGGCTAAGATATGGAAAATTAAATGAACAAGTATTTACTTGGGCAACTGTACCATCAAGTATTTTATCATCGGGAATAGCTCTAAATGCATTAGCTATTTTTGTTAGTGCTGTCACTAATATACCTATGTCTACTACTATTATTGTAACTGGAATAATTGTTATTCTTATAGCAGTAAGCGGTGGTTCTTGGGCAATAATATCATCTAATTTTTTGCAAATGGTCATAGTTATGTCCGTATCTATTATTGCAAGTATTATAGCCATTTGGAAATCCGGTGGTGTTGTTCCACTGTTTCAAAAAGGATTACCTCCTATGCCTATTGCAGGTCATGATATTAATTACATGTTCTTATTCGTTGCTTGGACTTTAGCTGTATTTGCAAAACAATTCTTTAGTACAAACAGTATTACAACTTCTTATAGATACATAAGTGCAAAAGATAGTAAAAATGCCAAAAAGGCTGCCTTATTAGCCTGCATTTTAATGCTTATAGGTCCAGTTATATGGTTTATTCCAGATTGGTTTGTTGCAGGTAATTTTCCAAATCCATCGACTTGGGGACTTAACACACTTGGGAAAAATATTAAAGATGCAACTTACTTTGTATTTGTTAGAAATGAATTGCCAAATGGTATGGTAGGCTTAATGCTTGCAGCTATGTTTGCTTCAACAATGCCATCTATGGATACAGGTCTTAATACAAATACGGGAATATTTGTTAGAAGTTTTTATAAAGCTATTATAAATACTACTGCTAATGAAAAAAGATTGATGATTGTAAGTAAAATCTCAACATTAGTTTTTGGATCTTTAATAATTTTTTCAGGTTTATTATTGAATTCAATGCAAAATACAAGCTTATTTAATAAAATGATGATGGTTGGTACTTTGGTTACATTCCCAGTATTAATTCCTTCTCTGCTAGGTTTCTTTGTGAAAAAAACTCCAGATTGGGCAGGTTGGGGAACTATATTAGTTGGTGCTTGTGTGTCTTATTTTGTTGCATTTATAGCTAATCCTCAGATGATTCAACATTTATTAGGACTTCCTAATCCACTTACAGATAGAGAATGGGGTGATATGCATTCCATGACTTTACCAATAATTCTTCATCTTACAATAACTCTTCCATTCTACTTAATTTCACAATTATTTTACAAAGGATATTCAGAAGAGAGAGAAAAAGAAGTTAATTTATTCTTTAATAATGTATCCACTAAGGTAATAGCTGATCATGAAAACGAGGTAGCAACAGATAATCACCAAAGAAAAATATTAGGAAAACTTATTATAGTTGTTGGAATATGCATATTTACTCTCACATTAATACCTAACAACCTGTCTGGAAGATTAATATTTGTTGCAGTAAGTGCTATAGTTTCTCTTATTGGAATTGTGTTAGTAAAATCTATACCTAAAGATAAAACAACAGTTACTCAAAAATAACATAACTTTATAACTTAATATTTTAGTAAATAAGGTATTACTAATAAAGGGAGATGCAAAAAACATCTCCCATGATATATATTTTACATAATTTAACTATCTAATGACATATATAAAAATTATGTTAAAATAAATTAATAATATTATGAAATATTCAAATTATATAAATATTTCATATAATATTAGCATCAACTTTTCCATTCATAAATCTTTCAAGTTCCTGTCTATTTGGATATCCATCGCTATCTCCTGCAGACATTACAGCAAGTGCCCCTATTGCAGTACCTCTTTTTACTGAATCCTTAACTGATAACCCTTCTAAAAGTCCACTTATAACTCCTACTGCAAACCCATCTCCTGCACCAACAGTATCTTCAACCTTATCAACTTTAAAACCTTTAACTTCATAAGATGTTTCTTTTGATTTAACAAAAGCTCCTTTGCTTCCCAACTTTACAATTACAATTTTAACGCCTTTATCTAAATAAAAATCTGCAATTTTATTTGGATCTTCACTTCCAGTTAAAATTAATCCTTCACTTATACCCGGAAGTACAATATCACTTTTAAATGCAATATCATTAATTACACTTATCATCTTTTCTTTTGATTCCCAAAGTTGAGGGCGCAAATTAGGGTCAAAAGTAATATTTATATTCTTTTCTTTCAATAATTTTATGAGTTCATATACAGCCTCTCTACATTCCTTAGATAAAGCAGGAAATATACCTGTTAAATGAGCATATTTAACTTGATCCAAATTCAATTTGTTTAGATCATGTTTTGAAAAATGTGAAGCAGCAGAATTCTTTCTAAAATAGTAAATTTTAGGATCTCCTGAGCTAACTTTAGACTTCAATTCATATCCAGTGAAATACTCTTCAGTTGAACTTACATAATCAATACCTATATTATTTTTATGCAAACTTTCCTTTATAAAATCTCCAAAAGGGTCACTACCAAGTTTTGTAATATATTGTGTTGAATGTCCTAGCCTTGACAACCCTACACAAATATTTACTTCAGCACCTGCTAAAAATTTCTCAAAAAATTTTACATCTTTTAATTCCTTATCCATTTCACTTTCTCCACTGGCTCCGAATAAAGTTAGCGGCTCTCCAATAGTCAAAAATTCACTCATAATAACACTCCTTTTTACTAGTATTTTATAATTTACTAGCATTTTATAGATAATATTAGACATCAATATTAAATTATTATAACCACAGGATTCCTGTGGTTATAATAATTTATGTTTAACTAATCATTTTTCAATTTATCTAAAATCTTGTCCACCATTTATTTGAATAACTTCACCAGTCAAATATGATGCTTTATCAGAAACTAGAAATTCGATGACTGTAGCAACTTCTGAAGCTTCTCCAAATCTCTTCATTAAAATTCCATTTTTCCAAGTTTCCATTATTTCTCTCTTTGTAGCTGCATGGAATGGTGTATCTATAGTTCCAGGTGAAACAGCATTTACTCTTATACCGTATTCAACTAAATCCTTAGCTAAAGCACGAGTCATAGTTAAAACTCCAGCTTTTGCAGTACCATATATTCCTGCTCCTGGACCACCTGCATTATAAGATGCAATAGATGCAAAATTAATTATAGAAGGATTTTCACCTTTCTTTAAAAATGGTATAGCTGCACGGGATACAAAGAATACACTATCTAGGTTTAATCCCATAACTTTTCTATAGAATTCAGTAGTCATATTTTCAAAACGAGATCTTCCACCTAATCCTCCAGCACAATTTACTAATACATCAAGTTTATCATACTTTTCTCCAATTTTCTTAAACATATCATTTACGCAATTTTCATCTGTTACATCAGCTTTGAAAAACTCAACATTTATACCTTCTGCTTTTAAATCTTTTACTGCTTTTTCTGCTTCTTTTTCAACAATTCCATTTATAAGAATATCATAACCAGATTTTCCAAGCTCCTTTGCAGTTGCAAGTCCTATACCTGAAGTAGCTCCTGTAATTAATGCAATTTTTGACATTTGAATTTCCTCCTTATATTTTTATATAATTTAGTAATAAAATTTAACAAAATTAAATCTTAATATTAAATACTTATTTATTACTCTTATTTAGAAAATCTTCTCTTTGAGGTGTAAATATATCTAGTAAAACAGTATCATCTTGTAATACCTTGCATCCATGCATACTATTAGGTGGCATATATATTGAATCTCCTGCTTCAATAATAGTTTTCTCACCTTCAACATAGAATTCTAACTTTCCCTTTACGCAATAAGTAACTTGTTCATGAAAATGCTTATGAAGTGACCCTACAGCTCCTTCTTTAAAATGAACCTCTGCTATCATCATTTTTCCACCATGTGCTACAATTTTTCTTTGGATTTTATCCTCTAACTTCTCTAATTTAATATCTTTGTTATGAAAAAAGTACTGTTCCTTCATTAAAACTTACCTCCTATTTTATATTTAATCTAATGTCCATATAATTCTAAATGTAGAATTATTATTCTTCTCTCTTAAAATAATTGAAGTACGCAAAAGAGATGCTGGATTATCATAGGTTTTAGCTATATAAATTTCTTTATCTTTAGTGTCTATCTCACTTTTTATAATTTTTCCATTCAAATCCCATTTTAGTACTACACTATCATTATCAGTAATTACTCTTTTTATATCCTGTATGTGTTGATATCCATTTTCTGTAAAGCCTAACTCAGCTTTTTCATATTTTAGTTCTGATAAAAGCTTAGCTTGACTGTGAAAGAACCAATCATATGTGTGAATATCTGATGAATTTACATCGAACTCATCTTTAAATCCAGCTGGAAGTATATCTATCTTTCTTGTATAATCTACACCATCATAAACATTTTCTGAAGTTGCATGTAAACTTGTATCTGTAAATTTCAAGACTTTACCACCAGCACTAGAAACATGATTCTTTCCATCAACAACTACCGTATTATGAGATACAGACATTCGATGCCATTGATTACACAAACGTGAAGCATAACCTGCATTTGATAAATCCCTTGTTAATATTGAGTTTCCTACCATGACTTCAATATTCATTTTATCTGGATGTGCATGTGAAGGACCTTTGTGTCCATATTTATAAAACACATTTATCTTATTATTCCTAAGAATGCCATAATAAGATGATGGATAATTATTTGATTTACGTTTGATTGGTTTTGCATTATCAAGATTTAAGTTTGGATTGAAAATTAATCTCTCCAGTGGTATTTTATTATCAAAATAATATGGTCTTGATAGAGGAATAATTCCACGTTCTAATTTACCATTTTCAATATTTTTCAATAAATTCCCTACTTCACTATCTTCACCAAAAATTTTAGTTGCTGTATTATAAATATAACTATATGTTTTTAAATTAACATTTGGCCACCCATCGTTAGGATTAGGTAATACATCATTATCAAAAGCATAATAATATGCAGAAATAAACATCTTTTTTACAATATTTTCTTCTTTTCCAAAATCATAATCATAAAGTTTAGTAAATAACAGTAAATTTGTTACTCCTTCTAACAAAAAGAAATTGTAATGAATAGATCCTTCATACCAGAATCCATCTTCTGTAACTCCTTTTTTTAGCTGATTTCTGATCCCAAATTCCCCATGAAAAATTCTGTCCAATAATTCTTCATTTTTTGTAAATAATCCAATCATTCCTAAAGCACTATTTATCCAACATGGAATATTGTGAATTCTTATTAATTGAACTTCAAGTAATTTTGTTGCAGGAATAAATAATTCTTTATTTACTCTATCTAAAAAATCTTCCCCTATTTTATCTTTTACCATTTCTAAGGCATTGATAATACGCACTAACATTATTGCTTCATTTAATGCTTGTGGCATTATCCTTGCACCGCCACCAACATCATACGTTAAGTCTTTTACAATTTTGTCTTTAGCATGTATAACAAATTCTTCATAATGATCTGCATAAAATGATAATATCTTTTTTATGTAATCTAAATATCTTTCTTCTCCCCTAATGTTATAGAGGGCAGCAGATTTTAGTAATGTAACAATAGCAGTATTTCTATAAAAATATACCCATACATTATCAAGAGTTTTACTCTTATATTCTTTTCCACATATTTCACACACATGAGAATGTGGCTTATTTAAATCAAATATAAGTCTTCCCCCATCTTGTTCACAAAAATAGTTATGACCCCATTCACTCATTTTGCTAGAATCATCTTTAAAATTACAAGCAAATTCAGTGACTTCTTCATCCATCTTATTTATCATAGAATAATACTTTTCTCCAGGCTGACATAACTTCTTAGTAAGGTCTAAGTCACTAAAATAGTCCAATTTTATACCTCCTCAATTATCCTTTTATAAAAACCATTATTTAATAATTCATGTCCATCAACTGTGAGTTTATTGCACTCTTTAGCCATAAACTTAATTAAGTTATCATTTTTATATTGTAACAATACTATTTTGGCATCAGCTTTTACTGTATCAAACTCAATATTTTTTAATTTTGAGAATAGATATACTTCTCTATTTTCATCTTTTTCAACAATAACACCTTGTGTATTATTATTTTTAATTTGTTTAACTTTAATTTTTTCTTCATCAAAAGCATTTCTTATTGAAAAAACATTTATAAAACACATATCTTTTGCTTTAGTTTCATTTTCAATATTTATAGTTTTCATATTAGTTTCTCTAAATTTATCTGGTTCTTGAGTTGTCATAATAGCTCGTACATTAGTATTTTTTAAATTCCAATTTATTTTCTCTGGCATAATTGAATATAAGTTCATTTTCGCTGGACCATTTTCATATTCAAATACTCTATTATCATTTACATTAGGCTTTGTATCAGCATGCATAGTCCATGTATAAGTATGATCTAAGTTACTTTCTAATTCATCTATCATTACAAAATATTCTTTTCCAGTATAAAACACATTTCTAGCAAAACGAGTTAATTGTAAACTAGGTTCATACATCTTATGTGCTTCACCTACAAAATAAACTATACCCTTTTCATTTACAAACTCTTCAATTTCAGCAACATTATCTTCCTTTGTTTCTTTCCAAATATTATTTTGACCTTCATTAGGATACCCTAATCCATCTACAGTAATAACATTGTGTTCGCAAGCCTTAACTGTCCTATTATATCCTTCATCTATTGCCAAATAAGCATCATAAGCATTTATAATAAAACTGTTATTGTCTGGATGTTGGTGTGATAATCCTCTAGTTTTCCAACCTTTTTTTCTGAACAAATCAAAAGATTTTTTCCATTGTTTTTTACCACCTGGATAACCTGATTTAAATGAAAAATGAATAGCATCTCTTTTCCAGCTAGATCTAATTACAATTAATCCTAAATCATCAAAATATTTTACTAAAGGTAAATCTTCAAATGTTTTTTCTTTTACTTTAGGATCATACCAAAGCAACTCTAAACCCGCCTCTGGTAAAATACCTGGCTTAACACCACTTTCATATTGTTCTCTATACAAGAAATTTTCTCTAACTAAATTTCCTAAATACTGTGCATGTCCATTATTATATTCAGAAGCAATTTTATAATACATAGCACAAGAATGACCACTTCTTCTATCATGGCAATCTCCAAAATTAATAATTTCTTCTAAATTTGGAGCCGCTTGATAGAGTCTATAATAAAAAGTATTTCTCATAAAATTACACTTTTTAAAATAATCAATATTTTCAGTATCTTTTAATAAATGTGCATATATAAACAACCATATGACACCATAACGCCAATATACGACACCCTCATAATCACTTCCATCATCAGCTAAAGCATTATATACAATATGAAAATTTGCTTTTGATGTGTCAATAATTTCTTGTGACCTTTCATATTCTCCTCTTAAAGCATATGCCGATGCTGCTAAACCAGTTAAATTAATCCAGTTATGATTTTGCCAAAATGCTGTGGACCAACCTTCTCCTTCTGTTTTTAATTTAAAATCATACATTCTATCTGATTGTAAAATTAATTTATCTTTAAGCATTGTTCTCTCTTCTGGTGTCAATTCATCTTTTAGCCAATCATAGGATAATCCAAGACCAAACAGCAACCATGCTGCACTTAAATCTACATCTACTAAATGTGCATTTCCCCAATGTGGATATTTAACAGCTGTAAAAATCCATCTTTTTGCTTCATCTAAATAATGTTTTTGATTAGTTAAAAGATAAGCTAAACTTAAATTAAGAGAAGCAATTCCCATAAATGTTGTACTTTGTGATGGATGTTTTTCTGGTAATTGCTCATTTGCATAAACACGGCACATGTCATATAAACGCTTAAAAAAAGGTTTTCGTATTGTTTTTATTTCTTCTCTTAATACATCAATATCATGAGAAATAAATAAATATTTTCTCTTTACCATTTTCACTACTCCTATTTATTAATATTTGTACATTTTCTATATTTATATTAATTTCTGGCTTCTTTTACTTTGCGAACAAATTCCATTGCAGTTTTAGTTATCTTATTATAGTCACCAGTTTTTGCTCCATCTGTTAACTTTCCTCCTACTCCTACTGCAATACATCCATTTTTTATCCACTGATCTACATTATCCAAACTTACTCCTCCAGTTGGCATTATAGGAACTTGAGGAAGTGGACCCTTTATTGCTTTTACAACACTTGGACCATATGCACTTCCTGGAAATAATTTTATAACATCAGTACCAGCTTCCATGGCCTTTACCATTTCTGTTATAGTCATACAACCAGCCATATAAGGTACTTGATACCTATTACACAATTTTGCTGTATCTAAATCGAAATCAGGACTTACTATATACTTTGCACCTGCAAGTATAGCTATTCTAGCTGTTTCACTATCTAGTACAGTCCCTGCTCCAACTATCAATTCTTTTTTTGAAAATTTATTTTTTAGTGAATTTATTACTTTATCGGCTCCTGGAACTGTAAATGTAACTTCTATTGCAGGAATACCTCCATCTATACATGCTTTAGAAATTTTTTCTGCAACTTCTGAATTCTCAGCTCTTACAACAGCCACAACTCCAACTTCTTCAATTTTTTTTAACGTTTCAATTTTCTCAATCATAATATATCTCCCCGTTTAAAGAATATTGAACATGCCTCTTATATGTTCCATTATATAAATCATTGTTTCGTATGTCAAGACACTATTTCATGTAATCTACTAATCATATGAAAAATTTTCAATGTAATTCGTTTTTATATCTCAATTTATATAATTATTTAAAATATCATTTTGAATTATGAAACAATAACTATTGACTAAAAAAATTAAATGTTGTAAACTATTAACATGATTGAGAAAAGAAATAAAACATACTTTAAATTAATAAGGTTTTCATTAAAAAAATAGAGATACACTTCACATTTAATTGTATAAATCATTTACCACAATAAATTTAATGACAATAGTGAAGTATATCTCCTATAAAAATATTTTTCTATATTTCTATAAATAATTTTAACAGAAAAACAGTTGATTAATCAATTATTAGGCAAAATAAGTTTTTACTATTTTATTATTTAGAAGATCAAAAGTATAATTTATCTTTTCCCAATTTAATTATAAGACATACCTTAAAATTTATACTTACATTAAATTTTAATTTATAAAAATAGGAGGGATGTATTATATCAGAAAAAGTGAAACATATTTATCATCATAATTTCTAATTGCTATATAAGAATTATTTAAAATAAGGAGTGTAAATATATGGATTTACTTGTGGTATTTGTTTATTTTGCAATCTTAATAGTTGTTGGATGGCTATTTAGAAAATTTACTTCTTCTACTAGTGATTATTTTAGAGGTGGAGGAAAAATGCTGTGGTGGATGGTTGGTTCTACAGCATTTATGACTCAATTTAGTGCTTGGTCCTTTACAGGAGCTGCTGGAAAAGCATTTCAAGATGGTATGGCAGTCGTAATTCTCTTTTTAGGAAATGCAGTAGGTTATCTTTGTAACTACTTTTTTACTGCTTCAAGAGCAAGACAAATGAGAGTAATAACACCAATGGAAGGTATACGAATGAGATTCGGTAAAGTAAATGAACAGATATTTACTTGGGCAAGTGTACCATCAAGCGTTTTACAAGCAGGTGTATGGTTAAATGGACTAGCTGTATTTGCAAGTGCTGTAACCGGTATCTCTATGTCTAGTACTATTATTATAACCGGTCTAGTTGTAATGATTATATCAGTAATAGGAGGATCTTGGGCAGTAATATCTTCTGACTTCTTACAAATGGTAATAATTATGTCGGTATCTGTTGTAGCAAGTATTGTAGCTATTGCTCACTCTGGTGGTATTACTCCTATACTCCACAATGGATTACCTGCTCACCCTATTGCAGGTAACGGCATTAATTATATGTTCTTATTTGTTGCTTGGACTATAGCTGTATTTGCAAAACAATTTTTTAGTACAAACAGTATGGGAAGTTCATACAGATACTTATGTGCAAAAGATACTAAAAATGCCAAAAAAGCTGCATTACTCGCTTTCGGTTTAATGCTTGTAGGACCTATTTTATGGTTTCTTCCTGATTGGTTTGTTGCAGGAAACTTTCCTGACACATCAACATGGGGACTTGACTCACTTGGCAAAAATATAACAGATGCAACTTACTTTATATTCGTTAAAAGAGAATTACCAGCTGGTATGGTAGGGTTAATGCTTGCAGCTATGTTTGCAGCAACTATGTCATCTATGGATGCTGGACTTAATAGAAATGCAGGAATATTTGTTAGAGATTTCTACAAACCTATCATAAATAAAAATGCCGATGAAAAGAAATTAATGCTTGTAAGTAAAGTTACATCAATAATTTTTGGACTTTTAATAATTATGGGAGGATTATTCTTAAATTCATTAAAGACAACAAGTTTATTTAATATGATGATGATGATTGGTACATTAATTTCGTTTCCAATGTTAGTCCCTTCATTATTAGGATATTTTGTAAAAAAGACTCCGGATTGGGCAGCTTGGGCAACTCTTTTAGTAGGTGCTTGCGTATCATATTTCGTTGCATTTGTAGCAGATGCATCAATGATACAACATTTATTTGGACTTGCTCAACCACTAACAGATAGAGAATGGGGAGACATAAAATCTTTAACTTTACCAGTAACTCTCCATGTATGCATAACTGTTCCATTCTTCCTACTCTCACAATTATTTTATAAAGAACCTACAGGTGAAAGAAAAGAAGAAGTTGATTTATACTTTAAAAATATATCTACTGAAGTAAAAGCTGACTATGAAAATGAAGTAGAATCAGATAATCACCAAAGAAAAATGCTTGGAAAACTCATTATAGTTATGGGAGCCTGTATATTGACTCTTGTATTAATTCCTAACCCATTATCACAAAGATTAGTATTCGTTGGAGTAAGTGCTATAGTTCTCCTTATTGGATTTGGATTAATAAAAGCTATAACCAAAAGTGAAGAAAATGAAAAAGTAATTAATCAAAAATAACATAATTCTATAAATTAAAATTTTAATGAAATAGAAGGCACATTTGTGCCTTCTATTTCATTAATTCTCTCGGTATATGACAATATCCTCCTGGATTTTTATCTAGATATTTTTGGTGATATTCTTCTGCATCATAAAAATTTTTAAGAGGTAATATTTCAGTTAAAATTGGTCTTTCATATTTTTCTTGTTCTTCCACCTTAGACTTTTCTATAACTTCCACATCACTATCATCAATATAATAAATTCCTGTTCTATACTGCTTACCTATATCATTTCCCTGCCTATTTAAAAGTGTAGGATTAACTATCCTCCAGTATAACTTTAACAATTTATAAAGGGATATTATTTTAGGATCATACTCTATAAAACAAGCTTCTGCAAATCCTGTTTTCCCAGTACATACTTCATCGTAACTAGGATTTTTAATATTTTCATTTCCATTTGCATATCCTACTTTAGTTTTAACAACACCATCTTTTGTATCAAAATATGCTTGAACTCCCCAAAAACAACCTCCTGCAAATACAATACTTTTCATAAACATTTCATCTCCTACTATTTATTATACCAATAAATATAAAATTCAATAATACTTTTTCTACAATCATAAAGTAAATCTCTGGACTACTTCACCTAAATTTTGTGACATTTCTGCATTATTTTGTGCCGTAGATGATAAATCATTCATTGCTTTTGTAATTTGATTAATACTATCTTTAATCCTAATTATATTCTCAGATGATTTTTGAGATGCTTCAGACATAGATTGTATTCTACTACTTACTTGATCAGTAGTTAATGCAAGTTGTTTCGTCATACACGCAATTTCATTAGACATATTATTTATAAAATCTGCATCCTCTTTATATTTGTCACCTATAAATGAAAAATAATTGAATTGTCTATTTAGTGTATCATTAAAAAATTCCAATATATTACTACTATTATATGAAAGATTTCTAAATGCTTTTTCAACTTTATCTATCGTACTCCGAATTGCACCTACTGCCTGTGGAGATTGCTCTGCAAGCTGTCTTACCTCATCTGCAACTACAGAGAATCCTTTACCATGTTCCCCCGCCCGTGCTGCTTCAATTGCTGCATTTAATGCAAGCAAATTTGTTTGTTCTGCTATACTGTCAATAGTTTCAGCCATTACCCTAACATTTTCTACAATTTTTCCGTCTTCTATAGCTTTTAATATATTTTCACTTTTTTCCTTATACACGTTTTGACTTTTTTTAATAGAACATTCAACCTTGTTTTTTATTTCAGAAGCTTCACTTTTAGATTTAGTAGATACATTGCTTGATTCTACAGCTCTATTTGATAATTCATTAATACTTGCATTTATTTCCTCTACAGAAGCTGAAATTTCCTGTGAAGAAGCACTATTTTCTTCTACAGAAGATGCAATTTCATTTGTTGAACTATCTATATCTTGAAATTTTGCATTTAATTCTTCAACAGAAGCCGAAAGCTCCTCTGAAGAAGCACTCATGTCTTGAGAACTATTCATTATTGTGTCTAGAATTTCCTTAATATTATCCTGAGCCTTACTAAGTGCCTGACCTGTATCGCCAAACTCATCACGTCTTGTTATTTTCCATTTATATGAAAGATCATATTTTGAAATATTTGTAGCAAAATTTAATATTTGTTTAAGAACAGAATTTATTCCCTTTGCAGTAATTAATCCAATAGCCACTGCCAGGATCATTCCTAATATTATAAATACAATAACAAAAACTTTAGATTTTAGATATAAAGAAGCATTTTTAAGAGAATTATTTTCTGCTTTATTATAATTAATTGATATAATGTTATCAATATTTTTAAACATATCATCTTTTATTTTTGACGTTTTTTTAATATTTCCATAATAAGTCTCCTCTTTTAAAAATAAAAAAACACCTATAATTAGGCTATTTTTCGAGCTCTTTCTACACTACTCATTTTCTTTTTCAAAAATATTTATGCCTTTTTTAATTATATATGTCTAATCATTCCATGTCAAAACTTTAATATGATTTCATAAGTTAACAAATATACCTCTTTATAGGCTAAGATTAATTTTTAAAAAACCTATTAAGGAACTAATTATACTACATATGCTAATAAAAAAATTACTCCATAAATTATGGAGTAACAAAAATTTATATTTTACTTGATATTAAATCTCCCATCTCCTTAGTTCCAACTAATTTTTTCCCATACTCCATAATATCTTGAGTACGATAATCTTCATCTAAAACCTTGGACACTGCTTGTTCAATATCTAATGCCGCAGAATCCATATTAAAAGTATATCTAAGCATCATAGCTACGCTCATAATTGTAGCAATTGGATTTGCTATATTCTTTCCTGCAATATCAGGTGCTGAACCATGTATAGGTTCATAAATTCCAATTTTGCCATTTCCAATACTTGCAGATGGAAGCATTCCAAGTGAACCTGTAAGCATTGATGCTTCATCACTTAATATATCCCCAAATGTATTTTCTGTAACAATAACATCAAATTGCTTTGGATCTCTAATAAGCTGCATCGATGCATTATCTACATACATGCAATTAAACTCTACATCTTCATATTCTTTTGAGATTTCAGTTACAGTTTCTCTCCAAAGTCTTGAACTTTCAAGCACATTTGCCTTATCAACTAGAGTAAGTTTTTTATTTCTCTTTCTTGCAATTTCAAAACCCTTGTGTGCAATTCTCTCTATTTCAGGTGTAGAATATGCCATAACATCCCATGCTTTCTGACCACCTGGTATATCAATACGTTTCTTTTCTCCAAAATAAATTCCACCTATTAATTCTCTTACAATCATTATGTCTAAACCATCACCTAAAACCTCTGGCTTTAAATTTGATGCAAATTTAAGTTGAGGAAACAAAATAGCAGGTCTTAAATTTGCAAATACTCCAAGTGCTTTTCTAATGCCTAAAAGCCCAACCTCCGGTCTTAAATTACTTGGTATATGATCCCACTTTGGTCCTCCAACAGCTCCAAGAAGTACAGCATCACTTTTTTTGCAAATATCTATAGTTTCCTGTGGAATAGGACCTCCAGTTTTATCTATAGCCTCTCCACCTAAAAGTACTTCCTCACACTGAAAATTTACTTTATACTTTTTTGATATAACATCTAAAACTTTTAAAGCTTCAGAAACAATTTCCTTACCTATTCCATCTCCTTTTATAACTGCTATTTTCATTTTTCAGCCACTTCTTTCTTTATATAATTTATAAGTCCATCACAATCTATAATTTTCTGCATAAATTCTGGAAAAGGTGCAGCCTTATAGGTTTTTCCCTTAGTTAAATTCTTTATAATTCCTGTAGTTACATCTATAGCTATTTTGTCACCATCTTCTATATCTTCCGATGCTTCTTTGCACTCCATTATAGGAAGTCCTGTATTTATTGAATTTCTAAAAAAGATTCTTGCAAAGCTATCAGCAATTACACATTTTATTCCAGATGCTTTTATAGCTATTGGAGCATGTTCTCTTGAAGAACCACATCCAAAGTTTTTTCCTGCAACAATAATTGATCTCTCTTTTATTTTCTCTTTAAAATTTTCATCTAAGTCCTCCATACAATGAGATGCAAGTTCTTTAGGATCGCTTGTATTTAAATATCTTGCAGGTATTATAACATCTGTATCTACATTATCTTTATATTTAATTACTCTTCCTTCTATCATTATTTTATTACCTCCTCTGGTGATGAAATTTTACCTGTAATTGCAGAAGCTGCTGCCACTGCAGGACTAGCTAAATAAACTTCACTTTCAACATGTCCCATTCTACCTACAAAATTTCTATTTGTAGTTGATATAGCTCTCTCTCCTTTTGCAAGTATTCCCATATAACCTCCAAGACATGGTCCACAAGTTGGAGTGCTCACTACTGCTCCAGCATTTATAAATGTTTCAATAAGTCCTTCTTTCATAGCTTGAAGATATATTTGCTGAGTTGCTGGAATTATAATTGCCCTTACATTGTCTTTAATTTTTTTATCTTTCATTACTTTTGCCGCTATTCTCAAATCACTTATTCTTCCATTAGTACATGATCCTATTACAACTTGATCTATATAAACATCTCCAACTTCATCAATTGTTCTAGTGTTTTCCGGAAGATGAGGGAAAGCAACTGTTGGCTTTATAGTACTTAAATCAATTTCTATAGTATCTGAATATACGGCATCTTCATCTGCAGTATATATACTATATTCTTTCGAAGAGTGATTTTTCATATATTCTATAGTTTTTTCATCTACTTCAAATATTCCATTTTTAGCACCTGCTTCAATAGCCATATTACTTATAGTGAATCTGTCATCCATAGATAAATTTGAAACTCCACTTCCTGTAAACTCCATAGATTTATAGAGTGCACCATCTACTCCTATTTTTCCTATTATATGAAGAATTACATCTTTTCCACTAACCCATGGCTTTAAATTACCTTTTAATACGAACTTAATTGCTTCAGGTACCTTAAACCAAGCCGATCCTATTGCCATTCCTGCTGCCATATCTGTACTTCCAACTCCAGTTGAAAAAGCTCCAAGTGCACCATAGGTACATGTATGTGAATCTGCTCCTATTACTACTTCTCCTGCAACAACAAGTCCTTTTTCAGGAAGAAGAGCATGTTCAATCCCCATCTGTCCAACTTCAAAATAATTTTCTATATTTTTATCTTTTGCAAAATCTCTAACGCATTTACACTGCTCAGCAGATTTTATATCTTTTGCTGGAGAGAAATGATCTGGGACAATCGCTACCTTAGACTTATCAAAAACTTCTTTTACTCCAGTTTTCTCAAATTCTCTTATGGCAACAGGTGTAGTTATATCATTTCCTAAAACCATATCTAGCTTACAATTAATAAGTTGTCCAGCCTTTACACTTTCAAGCCCTGCATGTTTAGCTAATATTTTTTGAGTCATTGTCATTCCCATTTATATATCTCCTCCTAATAAATTAAAATTAACATCCAATTTCATAGTGAATTCTATTTATTGCATTTACAAAAGCCCTTGCACTAGCTTCTACAACATCAGTGCTAATTCCCTTAGCTGTAAATACTCTGCCATCTTTTTCAACTTTCACAGTTACTTCTCCTACAGCATCTTTTCCACTGCCAATAGACCTTATAAAATAATCCTTGAGTTTTATATCCATACCAGAGGCCTTCTCAATAGCCTTAAATGCTGCATCTACAGGACCATCACCACAAGCTGCTTCTCTTATATTTTTATTGTTGTGTTCTAATTCTATTGTTGAAGTTGAAACCATTGTATTGCCACTTGAAAATTGAAAATACTTCAAATCATATGCTTCTGGAACCTGGAATATCTCATGATTAATTATTGTTTCAATGTCCTCATCAGAGATTATTTTTTTCTTAGCAGTTAAATCTTTAAATTTCTTAAACGCATCATCTATATTTTCTTCACTTAAATTGTCATATCCAAGTTCTTTCAAATGTTGTACAAAACCATGTCTGCCAGAGTGTTTACCCATGACTAGAGTACTCTTCTTAAGCCCTATAGATTCTGGAGTCATAATTTCATAGGTATCTCTACATGCAAGTACTCCATGCTGATGAATCCCTGCTTCATGAGCAAATGCATTTGATCCAACTATAGATTTATTATTTGGAATTGGCATTGCAGTTACATGACTTATAAGTTTACTCGTCTTTACTATTTCCTCAGTTACAATATCTGTTCTGCATCCAATGTAGTCCCCTCTTGTTTTAATTGCCATAACTACTTCTTCTAGTGCTGCATTTCCAGCCCTTTCTCCAATTCCATTAACTGCACATTCAATTTGTCTTGCACCATTTTTTATAGCTGCTATTGAATTGGCAACTGCCATACCTAAGTCATCATGACAATGAACGCTTATAATAGCTTTATCTATATTAGGTACATTTTCCTTTATTTTTCTAATGAATTCTCCAAATTCATCAGGTATATCATATCCAACTGTATCTGGAATATTTACTATATCTGCTCCTGCATCTATTACACCTTCAACTACTCTATAAAGAAATTTAGGATTAGTTCTTGTAGCATCTTCTGGTGAAAACTCAACACTAGGGCAAATTGATTTTGCATACTTGACCATATCAACAGCTCTTTTGTAAACTTCATCTTCACTCATTTTTAGCTTATATTTCATATGAACATCAGAAGTTGCTATAAATGTGTGTATTCTAGGTTTCTGTGCGTATTTCACGGCCTCCCAAGCTCTATCTATATCACCTTTTACAGCTCTAGAAAGTGCAACTACAACCGGCTTACTTACAGATTTCGCCACAGCCCTAACTGCTTCAAAATCTCCTTTGGATGCCACAGGAAATCCTGCCTCTATAACATCAACATTCATTCTTTCTAATTGTTTTGCAATTTCTACCTTGTCCTTTACATTTAAATTCACTCTTGGTGTCTGCTCTCCATCTCTCATTGTAGTGTCAAATATATAAACTTTTTCGTTTTTCATATTTACTCCTCCAAAATATAATTAATATTTTCATTTAAAAATATATTCTTAATTTTATAAATATTTCTTATTAACTTATATTGTAATTTATATTTATATTATAATTATTAACTGGCCAGTTAATATTTTTTATCAATTAATAAATAAAGCGGCATATTTCTCGCTTTGGGGCGAAAAATATACCGCGGTACCACCCAAATTATTACTTCATTAAATAACGACCTAAGCCGACACAGCTTACTTTAATTTCAGCCTGCAATTCAGGAGTGAGTTTCGATTTATAAAATTTATGAGCTCCCACCAATTCTCACTCGCTTTCAAATTAATATAAATCTACTTTTCTCCATCATAATTTTTAACTATTAACATTTTTAACCTATATATACTTAAAATTTTGTATAAAAAAACAGGTCACAATCGCTCTGGGGCGATGGATCTGTCGCGGTACCACCCAAATTATTACTTCATTAAATAACGACCTAAGCCGACACAGCTTACTTTAATTTCAGCTTGTAACTCCAGGGCGAGCTTCAATTTACAATATCTGTGAGCTTTCACCATCCCCACTCGCTTAAAGAATCAAGTAAATTTACTTTTCCCCTTCACAGTATTTAATTTAAAATTTAATATAGGTGTAGTATAATATAAACTTATATATCTGTCAATACTTTTCAAAAATTCTAAACAACTTTTTAATCAAAATATAAAGGTAGAATATAAAGAAAACTAGCTCCTCATATTCTACTAATTTAACCAATTGATTCTAGTAACTTCTAGGCACCTTTTTTGTGATATCCTGCTGTAACCAAACTATGCTTATATCCATAGAAAAAATAGATTATAAGTCCAAGTGCAAGCCATACTACAAATCTAATTAAAGTTACAACAGGTAGCTTAATTATGAGTATTCCACAAAATACTATAGATAAAATTGGAATTACAGGCACCCAAGGACATTTAAATGCTCTTTTTCTATTTGGATCCTTTTTTCTAAGCACCAAAACTGCTGCAGATACTATTATAAATGCACTTAATGTACCTATATTCGTAAGTTCAGCTACTATATTAATAGGTAAAAGTCCTGCAACAGTTCCAGTTACAATACCAACTAATAGTGAACTTCTAACAGGAGTTTTATGTCTTTTGTTAACATGTCCAAAAAAGCTAGGTAGCAATCCATCTCTTGACATAGCAAAAAGTACACGAGTTTGTCCAAACATCATAACAAGAAGTACAGAAGTAAGTCCACATATAGCACCTACTGAAACAAGTGCAGATCCCCAATGATATCCAACTTGTTGAAGAGCAAATGCAACTGGAGCTGCATTATTCTTGAACTTAAGATATGGAACCATACCTGTTAAAATTCCCGATACTGCAATATAAAGTATTGTACAAACTATAAGAGAAGCTATAATTCCTCTTGGTAAATCCCTTTGTGGATTTTTAACTTCTTCAGCTGCTGTAGATACTGCATCAAATCCTATATATGCGAAAAATATTACCGATGCACCTGAGAACACACCACTCCATCCATAAGGCATGAAAGGATGCCAGTTTGCAGGTGTAATATGTCTTACTCCAAGAGCTATGAATAAAAATACAACTAACAATTTAATTCCAACTATTATATTATTTACTGTGCTACTTTGTCTTATTCCTATAATATTTATATAAGTTATAAGTGCTATTATAAATACTGCAGGTAGATTTATAATTCCTCCATTAAATGGTGATGCTATTAAGCTAGCTGGAAGATTTATCCCAAAGCTATTCAATATACTTACCATGTATCCTGACCATCCAATTGATACAGCTCCAATTGCAAAGGCATATTCAAGTATTAGATCCCATCCTATGATCCAAGCCCAAAACTCACCTAATGCTATATATCCATAGGTATATGCACTTCCAGCAGCTGGCACCATAGCTGCAAACTCTGAATAGCAAAGTGCAGCACAACCACAAGCAATACCAGCTATAATAAATGAAATTATAAGTGCAGGTCCAGAATAATCAGCAGCAGCTTCTCCTGTAAGTACAAAAATTCCTGTTCCAATTATAGCTCCAATTCCAAGCATAGTAAGTCCAAAAGCTCCAAGGACTTTTTGTAATCCTCCTTCTTTTTTAGTTTCGTCTATTAAATCTTCTATAGATTTAGTCCTAAAGATGTCTTTCATATTTTTTCCTCCTCTTAAAATTTAATAATTAAAATTATTATCATAATTTTATCTGCAATTAAACTATATGAAATATTTTTACTATTGCATTTTTAAATATATTACTACCATTTTAATTTTAAATCAATAGTATTTTATAAATTTATTGATAAATAAATATTTATCAATAAATTTTTTAACCTATTTGTTAATAAATAAATATTTTTGAATTACATAATGAATAATTAATTTTAATATATTTCATAATAAAACTTTTAATATAAAAATAAAGCACTAGTCATTAAAATCATTCAATAACTAGTACTTATACAATTTATTTGTATAATTTTCTATAATTTATCTACTTTATTTTAAATCAGTTTTATAATTTCCAAGTAATTTAAAATATTTGCATTTACTTCTAATTTGCTTTACAGCATCTTTTACCTCTCTATTAAGTAAATTTCCGTAAAAATCTATATAAAAAAAATATTCCCATGGAGTATCTATCTTTGGTCTTGATTCTATTTTAGTCATGTTTAGATTATTATCTCTAAAATATCCTAATATATTACATAAAGTACCTACTTTATGTTCAAGTGTAAATACAACACTTATCTTATCCGAATAACTGTTTAATTCAACTTCTCTTCCAACAATTACAAACCTTGTATAGTTATTTTTATTATAATTTATATTTTTCTCAATAACATCTAAGTTATATAACTCTGCAGCCTTTCTACTTGCTATACAAGCTTTATTTTTACACCCAGATTCACTTATATATTTAGCACTTTTAGCAGTGCTAAAATACGGTATAAGTTTCCAATTTTTATTTTCTAAATACTTTCTACTCTGTAAAAATGCCTGATTGTGTGAATACACTTCTGTTATATCATCTAGCTTTGTTCCTCTTAATCCAAGTAAATCGTGACTTACATGAATGCATTTTTCTCCTACTATATAAAATCCATAATCTCTAAACAAATCATAGACATCTGTTATACCACCTGTAGATGAATTTTCTATAGGAACTACTCCATATTTTATATTTCCAGATTCCAAAGCATCAAATACATCTTTAAACTTGCTGCAACTTAAAACATTCTCAGTATCTCCAAAGTATTCCTGAAGGGCTTGATGAGTAAAAGAAGCTTTTTCCCCATAAAATCCTATTTTATATGATTTATCATGTTTTAAACTTTCCAAAATAATCCCTCCATCAATACATCATATCTAATATTGCAATAGCACTCACTGCCTCTATAACTGGAACTGCCCTTGTAACAATACATGGGTCATGCCTTCCATGTATAATAATTTTTGAATTTTCTTTTTTTTCTATATCCACAGTATTCTGCTCTTTTAATATAGATGCTGTAGGTTTTATAACTGTTCTAAAAAAAACTGGCATTCCATTTGTAATTCCTCCTAAAATTCCTCCATTATTATTTGTATATGTCTTTACATTTCCATTTTCATCAATATAATATTCATCATTTGCAGAAGATCCTCTCATAGTTGCAATTTCAAATCCACGTCCAAATTCAACACCTTTAACTGCTGGTACTGAAAACAAAAGGTGAGAAAGAGTACTTTCCACTGAATCAAAAAAAGGATCTCCAACTCCAGCTGGAATATTTATAATTGCCGTTTCAATAATTCCTCCAATAGAATCACAATCAGATTTTGCTTCAATAATTGCTTTTTTCATTTCTTCAGCAGATTTTTTATCTATTACAGGAAATTTACTTTTAGAAAGCTTTTTTAATATATCTTCTTTAACATAAACAGGATCAAATAAACTCTTATCTTTAAAATTATCCTGCACATTACCTATACTCTTTATGTGGCTCCCTATAAATATGCCCTTTTCTTCTAAAATCTTTCTACATATGGAACCTGCAAATACAAGTGGTGCTGTAATTCTTCCTGAAAAATGTCCTCCACCCCTATAATCATTAAATCCATTGTATTTTACAAACCCAGTGAAATCAGCATGACCAGGCCTCATAAGATTTTTAGTTCTCTCATAGTCTTTTGAATGTTTATCACTATTTTCTATAATTGCACAAAGTGGTGTACCTGTAGTCCTTCCGTTAAAATATCCACTTAATATTTTAAATTCATCCTTTTCTTTTCTAGATGTGGTAAGATTACTTGTACCTGGAGCTCTTCTTTTCATTTGTTCTTCTATGTAATCTATATCCAATTTTATTCCAGGCCTTAATCCATTTATAGTAACTCCTATAGCAGTACCGTGAGATTCTCCAAAAATAGATATTTTTATATTATTTCCAAAAATTCCACTCATACATAAAACCCCTAATCATTAATTATTTTAATTCTTCTATATTTCCACCTAGACTTACAAAATCTCTCCAAAAATCTGGATAAGATTTATTTACACAATCTGCTCCATTAATTATAAGAGCATTTTTACACATGGAAGATACAGCTGCAAGTGACATAGCTATTCTATGATCATTAAAACTTGACACTTCTCCACCTTCAAGTGATTTTTTACCTTTTATCACAAGTCCATCAGATTTTTCATAAACACTAGCACCTATTTTATTCAATTGTGAAGAAATAGCAGTAAGTCTATCTGATTCTTTAATTCTAAGTCTAGCTGCATTTATAATTTCAGTAGTTCCACAACTTACAGATGCAACAGCTGCAATTATTGGAACAAGATCAGGACATTGAGAAGCATCAATCACAATACCTTTAGTCTGTGATTTATTTGAAATTATACTATCTCCTTCTATTTTTATATCTGCTCCCATTTTCTTTAATAAATCAACTATAACTCTATCACCTTGACATGAATTAATATTCATCCCCTCACAGGAAACTCTCTCTCCTAGTAATCCCATTGCAAGTAAAAAGGCTGCCTGTGAAAAATCCGCCTCTACCGTGTAATTAAAACTCTTATAGGATTGGTTACCTGGTATTATAAATTTTTTATAATCTATATTTTCAACAATTATCCCAAATTTTCTTATTATGTCTAAAGTCATATCAACATAAGGTTTCGATTCAAGAGTTGTTGTTATTTCTATTTGTGAATCATCTTTTAAAAGTGGAAGAGCAAACAAAAGTCCAGTTATGAATTGAGAACTTATATCTCCTCTTATCATATACTTTCCAGGTTTTAGCTTCCCATTTATCTCAAGAGGAAGTTTACCATCTGAATTCTTATAATATATACCTTGTTCTTCAAATATTTTATAATACACATCAAGCGGTCTTTCTATAAGCTTGCCCTGTCCAGATAAAACTGCCTTTTTTCCTAATGTAGCAATTATAGGTATTATAAATCTGATTGTAGATCCAGATTCACCACAGAATATAGAATCATTTTTTAATGTAATCCTATCAGCGCCATTTACTATAACTGAATCCTTGTATACTTCAATTTTGGCTCCAAGAGATCTCATCGCCTCTATTGTAGCTGCTATGTCTCTGGAAAAATATATATTCTTTATTTCGCTTCTACCTTTTGCCAAAGATGAACAAATTATGCTTCTATGACAAAAACTCTTTGACGATGGAACTTTTATTTTTCCCTTAAATGCATTGGGAATAATTTTAACAGTTTTCATGTAGATTCCCCTTTTTTGTGTATTTAGTTAAGTTTCTTCTTAAGTAAAACTGAATTTTCTAATACAGCTTTTAAATCATTGGTATTTTTATCTTTAATATCCTTTTTAATTCTTGAAAGTGAATTTTCAAACTGCTCTATCTTAGAAATTAGCTTATCGGAGTTAAGCATAAAAAGTTCTGTCCATAATTTAGAATTTATTAAAGCTACCCTAGTTGCATCTCTAAAACTTCCACCTGCAAATAATTCAGGCTTCATTTCTTCTATGCTTTCATCCATAAGTGCCGCCGCTATAATATGCGGAAGCTGACTTGTATATGCAATTATATTATCATGCTCCTCTGCGGAAATGCATTCTACATTTTTACAGCCAAATTTCCTAGCCATAATTGATATTATTTCAATGCTCGACTTTTTGTTTCTACTGCATGGCGTTATTATATAATTAGCATCTTTAAATATAGAAGCATCTGCATACTCTATTCCTTTATACTCCCGCCCAGCCATGGGATGTCCCCCTACAAATTCAATGTCACTTGGCAAAAAAGAATTTACAGAATCTAGAACTATTTTCTTTATGCCTGAAGTATCTGTTAAAAGTACTCCAGGCTTAAAATATTCTATATTTTCTCTTATAAAATCAATTGTATCTTTAGGATAAAGAGATATTATTATCATGTCCATATCTCTTAAGAATACTCCAGGTTCTGTATATGCAGAATCTAATATATCCATATCTAAAGCTTTATTTAAAGTATTTATATCTTTATCTATTCCAACTATATATTTTGGTTTTAATGTTCTTAACGCCATTGCATAAGAACCTCCAATAAGACCAATTCCAACAACAGCAATTTTAAAGTTACTAAAATCACAATCTTCCAAGTTTATCCCCCCGTAAGTAGATAGTTAAATGCCTTTATGCATTAATAGTATTGTATTCCTGTCTTATGCCTGCTTCTATCAACTTATTTATGTTTGACATCAATTTTTTAAATCTCTTTGGAGTTATTGACTGCTGACCGTCACTTAGTGCATTTTCAGGATCATTGTGGACTTCAATTATAAGACCATCTGCTCCAACTGCCACTGCTGCTTTAGACAGCGGTTCA
The DNA here is from genome assembly GCF_014050525.1 of Clostridium sp. cel8. Lineage (GTDB taxonomy): Bacteria > Bacillota > Clostridia > Clostridiales > Clostridiaceae > Clostridium_B. Next base: position 100,708 of record NZ_JACGAG010000004.1, on the reverse strand, counting down.
ACCATCCACCATAATCCTGCAGCATGACTTGGATCAACTATTACTGGCAAGTGACTTAACTTTTTTATAGCCGGAATAGCACTTAAATCCAAAGTGTTTCTAGTATAATTTTCAAAAGTTCTTATGCCCCTTTCGCAAAGTATTACATTTTTATTTCCCTCTGACATTATATATTCAGCAGACATTAAAAGTTCTTCTATTGTAGCTGAGAGCCCTCTTTTTAAAAGTATTGGCTTCCTTGTTTTTCCAAGCTCTTTTAAAAGAGAAAAGTTCTGCATATTCCTGGCTCCCACTTGAATTACATCTACATCTTCAACAAATCTATCTATCATATCTACAGACATTATCTCAGTAACTATAGGTAATCCAGTTTCCCTTTTTGCTAATTTTAAAAGATCAAGTCCTTTAGTTTCAAGTCCTTGGAAACTATATGGTGATGTCCTTGGTTTAAATGCTCCTCCTCTTAAAAAATTTGCACCACTTTGTTTTACCTGTTTTGCTATTTCAATTATCTGCTTCTCATTTTCCACTGAACATGGACCTGCTATAACAGCTAAACTATTATTTTCTCCTATTTTTTCTCCGTTTACATCTACAACTGTATCCTCAGGATGAAATAATCTATTTGCTAACTTGTATTTTTCTTGAACCTTTATAACTTTTTCAACATAATCATTTGCCTGAATTTTACTAATTTCAATTTTTGTAGTATCGCCAATTAATCCAAGTACAATATATTCCTCTCCTATTGAAACATTAACCTTAACATTCTCTTTTTCAAGTTTATTCTTTAATACCATAATTTCCTCTTTAGGTGTATGAGGTTTCATAACAATTACCATAATTTATTCTCCTATCTTAAATAAATTTGAATTTAATAAAATTTTGATATTTGTTAAATAATTTATACTCCGGATTACAAATTAATTTAACATATAAAAAAGCAGATCCTCTAATGAGGTTCTGCTAATTAAAATACACAATTTATATTGGTTGATTAAAAGTTTATATATCAAGCTATTGTATTTAAATTATTACTCTACTCATTAGAAATTGATTGGATATTTTTTTGCAAAAGAAGTAACTAGCGCTAAAATAAAAGTAGCCCCAGTTAAAGCTAAAACCAAAGTATGCACTTTTGCTTCCAATTTCCTTTCCAATGATGTTTTTCATAATAATGTATTCCTCCGAAAATTTTTAAAATATAATTAATTTGTGTTTGTCAATAATTATATCAGTTTTTAAATCTATGTCAATACATAATTTCATTTTTTTACTATTTTATCTCATACATTATGAATAAATTGACTTATGTGTAGACAAATCAATTATAATACTTTAAAGTTTATATATACACTTTAAAATTATATTGTAGAATCTTTAAAAATAAAATATACTATTATGTGACTACTATCAATTTATAGGAGTGATAAATTTGAATAACTTTCTAAATAAACTCTCTTACTACTTCAGAGATAGTTATGGTATTGATACTCTTTCAAAACATCTTTTTATTCTAGGTTTAATACTTTCAATATTTAAACATGGATCTACATTTGGATTAGTCTGTATTATTTATGGAACTTGGAGATGCATTTCAAAAAATAAATATAAAAGATATAGAGAACTACAATCTTATGAAAGATTTATTGCACCTATGAATATAAGAATAAATAAATTCCTACATTCATTAAATCAAAGAAGATATTATAAAATATTTAAATGTCCTAATTGTTCCCAAAAGTTAAGAGTTCCTAAACACAAAGGTAAAATAATAATAACTTGTAAAAATTGTGGAACCTCCTTTAAAGGCAAATCATAGATTAAATAGAACCTATTTTACATGTTATCTTTTATACCACTGTTTATGAGAAAATAATATAAAAATGTAAAGGCAGGTGACTATATTTGGGCGAAAGGAAAATATTTATTTCAATTTTAAAATTGATAGTCTTTGCATTTTGGTTAGTATTTCAATTTATAGCTATAACACTAATCTCCAATATGCTAAATGTATTTTTCATATACTATTTTGCTCTATTTGAAATCATAAGTTTTATTGCAGTAGTTCATTTAAATTACAAGTATAAAAACACATCATATAAAGTAAGTTGGATTGCTCTTATATTACTAATCCCAATAATTGGTGCTATAATTTATATTATAGCTAGACTAGGCACTAACAGAAACTTTACCAAAATAAATAAAATAAGTTCTGGTAAAAAAATACTGGTGGAAGAAAATCAAAATATGCTTGATTCTCTAAAGAAAAAAAATAGAATAAGATATAATGAAACAAGACTGATTAAAAACATCTGTGGTTATCCTTCCTATGAAAATACAAATATAACTTATTTCCCAAATGGAGAATCAATGTATAAAAAACTATTAGAAGATTTAAATGGAGCCAAGAAATTTATTTTTCTTGAATTTTTTATAATATCCAAAGGAGAAATGTGGGAAGAAATTCTTAAAATTCTAAAAGAAAAGTCGAAAAATGGTGTAGAAGTAAGGATATTAGTAGATTATATAGGATCTCTATTTGTATTACCAAAAGATTTTAGAAAGTCCTTAAAAGAAAACAATATAAAATTTAAAATTTTTAATCCTATAAAACTCATTTTAAATTTAATGCTCAACTACAGAGATCACAGAAAATTAGTAATTATAGACAACTCAATTGGCTTTACTGGAGGAATGAATATAGGTGATGAGTATATAAATTCCTATCCCAAATACGGATATTGGAAGGATATGTCCGTTCGCCTTGAAGGCGATGCTGTTTTCAGTTTTACCACAATGTTTCTTAGAATGTGGCAATCTATAACAAAAGAAAAAGAAGATTTTCAAAAATATAAACTCCCATCAAAAATCAAAAATACAAAAGGTATTGTTGTACCTTATTCAAGTGGACCAGAACAGGTAGACAGCACTGCTGAATATGTATATATGGACATAATAAATAGTGCTAAAGACTATATCTATATTGCAACTCCTTACTTAATAATAGATTATGAACTGATATTAGCACTATCTCTAGCATCTAAAAGAGGAGTAGATGTAAAGATTATAACTCCTTTTATTCCAGATAAGCGAGTTATTCAAATGCTTACTAGATCCCATTATGATAAATTATTGGACTCTGGAATAGAAATATATGAATATACACCAGGATTTATACATGGTAAAGTATTAATTTCAGATTACGAATGTGCTGTTGTTGGAACAATCAACATGGATTATAGAAGCTTATTTTTACACTTTGAGTGTGCTACTTATATGTATGATGTTCCTGCTATAAAAAATATTCATGATGATTTTCTAAAAACACTATCAGTATCTAAAAAAGTAGAAAAAGATGTTTGGGAGAAAAGAAGTTTTTCTAAAAAAGTTATTGAATCAATTCTTAGGTTATTTGCACCTCTTGCGTAAATATATTAAAAAATACACAATTAATTAGCGGTTATGAAATTTCATAACCGCTAATTAATTAAAAAGAAATATTCTATTCCAAATCTATGAAGCATCCTTATTTTCATTTTGAACAACACTGTGTGTTCTACCATAAGTAAAATAAACTACAATTCCAATTGAAAGCCATACTAAAAATCCTATCCATGTTATAAGACGCATTGAAACTAATAATAGTATGCAAGATAGAACGGTTACTATTGGTGTATATGGAACCCCCGGACACCTAAATTTTCTTTCATAATTTGGCATTGATTTTCTAAGATATATAACTCCTATAGATACTACCATAAAACTAAGTAAAGTTCCTATACTTAAAAATTCAACTATTATACTAAGTGGTAAAACCCCTGCTACAATTGAGGCTATAACTCCTGTTATTACAGTAGCTTTAACTGGGGTGTTATGTTTTTTATTAATATCTGAAAATATCTTTGGCAAAAGTCCATCTCTTGACATAACCATAAATATCCTAACCTGTCCGTAAAGCATAGCAAGCATTACTGAAATCATTCCAAGTATTGCACCAACTCCTACTAATGCCGAGCCCCAAGTAATTCCAACTTTGGACAATGCATCTGGAACTGCGTTATCTGAAACTATTTGATTAAAAGGTACCATTCCAGTAAGAACTACTGCTACTGAAACATACAATATACAAACTACTATAAGGCACATTATTATACCCCTTGATACATCTCTTTTAGGATCTTTAGCTTCTTCTGCTGAAGTTGAAATTGCATCAAATCCTATAAATGAGAAAAATACCATACTTGCACCTGTAAAAATTCCTTTCCAACCATAAGGCATAAAAGGTTTATAATTTGATATCTTTATGTGAGATACTCCAAGAATTATAAACAAAAGAATTATAGCTATTTTAATCACAACTATTATGTTATTTACTCTTGAACTTTCACGCATTCCATAGCAAAGCAAAGTTGTTAATATCAATATTATAGCAACTGCAGGAAGGTCAAATATTCCACCATTTTGAGGAGAAGCAGCTATAATATGTGGAAAATTAATACCTATTGACCTTAAAACTCCTCTAAATGTTCCTGACCATCCAGATGCTACTGCACTAACTGCAACAATGTACTCTGCAGTTAAACACCATCCAACAATCATCGCTATAAATTCACCAAAAGCAATATATGCATAAGAATATGTACTTCCAGCTACAGGAAACATAGTTGCAAGTTCACAATAACAAAGTCCACACAAGCAAGCTACTATTCCAGCTAGCACAAATGAAAGTATAATTCCTGGACCAGCTGCATGTGCCCCTTCACCTGTAGCAACAAATATTCCAACTCCTACAACTGCACCTATTCCAAGTGCTGCTATATCCTTTGCCGTAAGATTTCTCTCTAAATTTGTCTTCTTTACACTATCGCTTAATTGCTCTAGTGATTTCTTTTTGAAAAGATTCATAAAAAGCCCCCTAATTATTAGTTATATAATTTTTTTGTTTTCATTTTGAACTACGCTATGTTTTCTTCCATAAGTAAAATAAACTACCATTCCTATACTCAACCACACTAAAAATCCAATCCAAGTTATACGTCTCATAGATACTAAAAGTGAAATACAGCACAATATAGTCACAACAGGTGTGTACGGAACACCAGGACACTTAAACTTTCTCTTAACATCTGGCATTGCTTTTCTAAGATATATAACCCCTGCTGATACAACTATAAAACTAAGAAGCGTACCTATACTTACAAATTCAACAATTATATTAAGTGGAAGAAAGCCTGCTATACATGCTGCCATTGCTCCAGATATAATAGTAGCTATATACGGAGTTTTGTGTTTTTTGTGTATTCTTGAAAATACTTTTGGAAGAAGTCCATCTCTTGACATAGCCATAAACACTCTAACTTGCCCATATAAAACAGCTATTATAGTAGAAATCATTCCAAGAATAGCTCCAACACCAACCAATGAAGATCCCCATCTTATACCAATTCTTGAAAGTGAGTCAGGAACTGCATTGTTTGCTACTATTTCATTATACGGAACAATACCAGTAAGTATAAACGCAACTAAAACATATAGAATACAAACTACTACAAGGCACATTATAATTCCACGCGATACATCTTTTCCTGGATCTCTAGCTTCTTCTGCTGAAGTTGAAATTGCATCAAATCCTAAAAATGAGAAAAATACAGTACTTGCACCTGTAAAAATTCCTTTCAATCCATGTGGAGCAAATGGTTTATAATTGGCCATATCTATGTGACTTACACCTAAAACTATAAACAGAATAATTACTGAAATTTTTATTGCAACAATAATATTATTTACCCTTGAGCTCTCCTTCATTCCTGTATAAAGCAAGCTAGTAATAACAGCTATTATTAAAATAGCTGGCACATCTACTATACCACCACCACTTGGAGATGCGGATATAATTTTAGGAAGATAAATACCAAAACCACTCAATATACCATTAAGTGTTCCTGACCAACCAGAAGCAACTGCACTTGCAGCTACGATATACTCTGCTGTAAGGCACCAGCCTATAATTACTGCAATAATTTCTCCAAAAGCAATATATGCATAAGAATATGTGCTCCCAGACACAGGAAACATAGTAGAAAGTTCACAATAAGAAAGTCCACAAAGACAGGCAACAATTCCAGCAAATATAAATGAAAGTATAATTCCTGGTCCAGCCATGTGAGCTCCTTCACCTGTTGCAACAAATATTCCAACGCCTACAACTGCACCTATTCCAAGTGCTGCTATGTCTACTGCTTTAAGACTTTTTTTCAAGTCTGTTTTTTTTACAATGTCTTGTAACTGATTTAAAGATTTCTTCTTAAAAAGATTCACAAAATTACACCTTCTAATTTTTTTGATAACTAGCTATCATAAATTTACATATAATTATATATTCTATTATTATATACTATTTTATGACATAATAAAATATAAATTTAAATAAATTGCAATTTAGAATTTAAAATATTTTAAAATATTTTAAATACATAGCATAAAAAATTTCATTTTACAAATCATATTACTGTTAATAATTTTTTATATGGAGGAATTTAAATGAATAATCAAAAAATGAATAATATCAATCAGGGAGTTAGATGTGTTGTAGATAGTTGCCATTATCATATGAGTGGTGATCACTGTTGTGCTAAACAAATAGAAGTTAAACCTAAAAATGCACACAATGCACAGGAAACAGATTGTGCAACATTTACTCCAGAAAATTAGAAATACGATTTAATTATTTCAATTTAAGAAGAAAGTGGTTATTAGATATGTCACTTTCTTCTTTCTAGTATATGCAGTATATTAGATAAACTTTATTTTTCATAAAACAACTTATAATATGTTGACTTATTACAGCTTAAAACATTATACTTAAAATAAAACATGTAATTTAAAAGAGAATTTATCAAAGTTACTTAGAATTTTAAAAAAGGATTTATACAAAATGGACTCAACTAAAAAAATATTTAATTATATCCCTAAATATGCTATTAAGCCCTTAATTTTGTGTGTAATTTTTAATTTCACTGTGTACTCTGGAGTACGATTGTTTTACACACAAAGAATTTTTCATAATCTAACAACTTATTATGATAATAAGATTCCTGTAATTCCTGCATTTACAATAATCTACTTTGGAAGTTATATTTTTTGGATTACAAATTATATATTAATCAGTGGTATAAACGAAAAACACTGCTATCGTTTTTTAACAGCAGACTTATTGGGGAAATTAATATGTGGTATTATATATATATGTTTTCCTACTACTAATGTAAGACCTGATATCATAAAATCAGATATATTTTCGGACATGCTTAAATTTTTATATAATATAGATCCAGCAAACAATCTTTTTCCTTCAATTCATTGTCTGGTCAGTTGGTATTGTTTTGCTGGTTTAAGAAATTGCAAAAATATTCCCGCTTTTTATAGATATTTTTCCTTATTTATGGCTATACTCATATGTATTTCAACATTAACAACAAAACAGCACGTTATAGTTGATGTTATAGGCGGAGTTACATTAGCTGAATTGACTTGGCAGCTATCTTTACATCTAAAACTTTATAAAATGCTTAAATTCATTAATCAGGAGGTATAAATGAAAGTTCTTACTGTAGCAATTCCCTGTTATAATTCAGCAGCATATATGGATAGAGCAATAGAATCACTGCTGATTGGTAGCGAGGATTTAGAAATTTTAATTATTGATGATGGATCTAACGACAATACTCCAGAAATTGCGGATAAATACGAAAAAAAATATCCAAATATAATACATGCAATACATAAAAAAAATGGTGGTCATGGAGATGCAGTAAATACAGGTATTAAATATTCAAAAGGTATATATTTTAAAGTTCTAGATAGTGATGACTGGTTTGATAAAAACAGTTTTATAAAAGTGCTTGACACATTAAAAAATATGATTAATAATTCTAAACCATTAGATATGCTCATTACTAATTATGTATATGAGAATGTGATTATACATAAGTCAAAAAGCATCAATTACAAAAGTGCAATGCCTCAAGATAAAATATTTACTTGGAATGACATTGGTCACTTCAAGAAAAGTCAAAATATATTGATGCATTCAGTTATTTATCGTACAGATATTCTAAAAAAATGCAATTTAAAACTTCCAAAGCATACATTTTATGTAGATAATATTTTTGTATATAAACCTCTACCTTATGTAAAAACAATGTATTATTTAAATACAGACCTTTATAGATATTTTATTGGAAGAGATGATCAGTCAGTTAATGAGAAGATAATGATAAGTCGTATTGATCAACAAATTAAAGTTACAAAAATGATGATCGACTGTTATGATCCAATGGTAATAGAATGTATAAAACTTCGTAAATATATGATTAAATACTTAGTTATGATGATGACAATTACTACAGTACTTTTACTAAAAGAAAACACAGAAGAAAGTATAAGAAAAAAGGAAGAATTGTGGAATTACTTAAACTCTAAAAATAAAAATCTTTATAAAGAAGTAAATAAATCCTTTTTTGGTTTGGTTATGCAAATAAATGGATTCATAGGAAGAAACATTATATTATTAGGATATTCACTATCAAAAAAAATATTTGGATTTAATTAATAGTAAATTTACAGCTCAAAGTTACTATAGGACTATGTACTCCTACAGTAACTTTTATATCAATTACTTTTGTAATATTCAATTTCTATATATCTTTTAGTAATTCTCTTTTTACACAATCAAAAGCTTCTTCTACCACATTATTCATATCAAAGTACTTGTACATTCCAAGTCGTCCACCAAATATAACTTTCTCTTCTCTATCGGATAGTTTCTTATATTTTGCATATAATTCATTATTTCTACTATCATTTACAGGATAGTATGGCTCGTATCCGCGCTTCCATTCAATAGGATATTCTTTTGTAATCACTGTTTTAGGATTAATATTTTCACCTTGGCATCCAAATTCAAAGTGCTTATGTTCAATTATTCTAGTATATGGCACATCATACTCTGTAAAATTTACAACTGCATTTCCTTGATAGTTCTCACAATTCAAAACTTCTGTATCAAAACGCAATGATCGATATTTAAGCTCTCCGTAGCAGTAATTATAATATTGATCAATCATACCAGTAAAGATAATTTTATCTGCAATATTCTCAAGTTCATCACGATATTTAAAAAAATCAGTATTTAGACGTACTTCTATACCATCTAACATTTTCTCAATAATTTGTGTATAACCTCCAATTGGTATTCCTTGATACTTATCATTAAAATAATTATTATCATATGTAAATCGAACTGGAATTCTCTTTATAATTGAATTAGGAAGCTCTGTTGCTTTACGTCCCCACTGTTTTTCCGTATAACCTTTAATTAATTTTTCATATATGTCTTTCCCAACTAGACTTATAGCCTGTTCCTCAAGATTATGAGGCTCAGTAATTCCTGCTTCTTCAATTTGTTGCTGGATCTTAAATTTTGCCTCAATAGGTGTTATAACTCCCCACATCTTATTAAATGTATTCATATTAAATGGCATATTATAAACTTCAGATTTATATCTAGCAATAGGTGAATTTGTATATCTATTAAATTCAGCAAATTTATTTACATATTCCCAAACTTTTTTATTACTAGTATGAAAAATATGTGCTCCATACTTGTGTACATTAATTCCCTCTATATTCTCTGTATATACATTTCCCCCAATATGTGACCTTTTGTCTATAACAATACATTTTTTACCTCTTTTATTAGCCTCATGTGCAAATATTGATCCAAATAGTCCTGATCCAACAACTAAATAATCATACATTTTAAATTCTCCTTCACTATACCATAATATCTACAGTGCTGAAATCACTTTTTATAGTATATCTAATTTATAGCTAGTTGTCTATTTAAAATAAAAAACGACCCATGAAATTTATTCACAAGCCGTTCATACTTTATATCTTTCTCAAAACTATTTATTCATTGACTCAATAATAGCATCTGCAAGATCACTCATTGCATCTCCGTCTTCTTCCCTCATGCTAGAGCTTATTGATACTTCACTATCTAAAACATTCATATTCTTCATTCCGTCCAAAACCTCACGCATAAGTTTTGCTGACTGAGGAGCCCATGAACCATTTTCTATAAGGGCAACAGTACGTTTTTGAAGATTTAATGCCTTCATATCCATAAGGAAGTTTAACATTGGAGGATAAATCTTAAGATTATAAGTTACACTTGCAAGAACTAAATGGCTATACTTAAATACTTCTGATATCAAGTATGATACATGAGTCTTTGAAACATCATACATAACTACATTACTCATACCTTTTTCAACAAGTTTTGTTGCTATGTCAGTAGCTGCTGCTTCAGTATTACCATACATTGATGCATATACTATCATTACACCTTTTTCTTCTGGCTCATAACTACTCCACTTATTGTACTTATCAAGGAAATATCCTAAATTACTACGCCAAACAAGTCCATGAAGTGGACATATTTTCTTAATATCTAATGAACTAGCCTTATTGAGTAAATATTGCACATGAGGTCCATATTTTCCAACAATATTTGTGTAATATCTTCTAGCCTCATCAATCCAATCTCTATCATAGTTTACTTCATCATTAAACATCTTTCCATCTAAAGCTATAAATGAACCAAATGCATCTGCTGAAAATAATGTACCAGTTGTAGTATCAAATGTTACCATAGCCTCTGGCCAATGTACCATTGGTGCAGCTACGAATACTACGTTATGTTTTCCAAATGATTTTTTATCTCCTTCTTGTACTTGTGTAACTCTTCCATCAATATTAAATCCGAACTGATTCATAAACATGAAAGCTTTTTCAGTACATATAATCTTTACATTAGGATATCTAAGAAGAACCTCCTCAACGCAAGCAGCATGATCTGGCTCTACATGGTTAATTACCATGTAATCTAGTGGTCTGCCGTCAAGCACCTTTTCAATATTTTGAAGAAATTGACGACAAATAGACCAATCTACTGTATCAAAGAGAACAGTCTTCTTGTCCAAAAGTAAATAAGAATTATATGAAACTCCCTGAGGAATTGGATGAACATTTTCAAATAGAGCAAGTCTATGATCATTTCCACCAACCCAATAAAGATCTTCATCTATTTTTCTAACACAATACATATGTTTAACCCTCCTTCATTTTAAAGAAAAACTCGTTTATTCATTACTAACATTTTATGAACATATCTTTACCTTCACCACATGCAGGGCAAGTCCATTCATCTGGTAACTTCTCGAAAAGAGTACCTGGGAATATTTCACCTTCTGGATCTCCAACGCCAGGATCATATTCATAACCGCAACCATTACATACATAATGCTGCCAACTTGGAACAACTTTCTTTGGAACGCTTCTCTTCATCTTCTTCATTGGTGGTGCTGGTTTCTTAGGTTCTCCAGTATCTAAAGCTTTAGCCAATAATGGTAATATCTCCTCAACATCTCCTACTATTCCATAATCTGCATTCTTAAAGATTTTTGCATTAGGATCGTTATTTATAGCAACAATTGTACTTGCATCTTTTATTCCTTTCAAATGCTGTCCTGCTCCTGAAATACCACAGGCAATATATAAGTTACCTTTGAATTTCTGACCAGACATACCTACATAACGATTAAGTGGAACATACTTAAGTGTTTCAGCAACTGGACGTGATGATCCTATAGCTGCACCAGCCTGTTTTGCTAGTTCCTCTATAAGTTTCATATTTTCTTTCTTGCCTATTCCAACACCTGCACTTACTACTCTTTCAGCTTTAGTTATTGGTGTATCAATTGGAATTCCAACTGTGAAATCATGTCCATCCTTTTTAAGAGCTGCAACAAGTTGATCTACTTGTTCTTTTGGAGTTCCTTCCTTAAAGATTATCTTCTTACGATAACCTGTAGCAGGTCCTTGCTTAATTGCTGGTCCACTATTCTTTGGTATTTTACCAACAACATTTGCAGCAATAACTACTCTTTGAATTTCGTTAGTTCCTTCATATATTGTACAGATCTTAGCATCTCTGTAAGCACGTTCAACATCCATGCCTTTCATATATCCACTTCCGCCATATATCTGAAGTGCATCATTAACTATTTCAAGACATACATCAGATGCATATTGTTTTGCCATTGCAGACTCAACAGTATAGCGTTCATGGTTTTCTTTCAATTCTGCTGCACTATAAACAAGCAATCTAGCTGCTCTAAGCTTTGTAGCCATATCAGCTAACTTAAATGATATTACTTGGTTGTGGAATAAAGGTTTACCAAATTGAATTCTCTCTTTAGAATATTCTACAGCACTTTCAAAAGCACCTTGAGCTATTCCAAGTGCCTGAGCTGCAATACCTATACGACCACCATCCAATGTAGCCATTGCAATCTTAAAGCCTTGTCCTTCTTTACCTAAAAGGTTTTCCTTAGGTACTATTACATTGTTGAAATTAAGTTCTGCAGTTGCAGATGAACGAATACCCATTTTGTCATAATGATCGCTGAAAGTAAATCCTTCCCAGCCTTTTTCAACAATAAATGCACTTATTCCTCTAGTTCCTATACCAGGTGTAGTTACTGCAAAAACGACATAGATATCTGCTTTACCTGCATTTGTTATAAATATTTTTTCACCATTTAATACATAATGATCGCCTTCAAGTACTGCAGTAGTTTCTGTACCACCTGCATCACTTCCTGCGTTTTCTTCTGTAAGACCAAATGCACCGAGTTTTTCTCCTCTTGCTAGAGGTACTAAGTATTTCTTTTTCTGCTCTTCAGTTCCAAATGCTGCAATTGGATATGTTCCTAGAGATGTATGTGCGGAAAGTATTACACCTGTTCCACCATCAACTCTTGCTAATTCTTCAACTGCTATAGCATAGCTAATTACATCTAAACCAGCTCCGCCATATTCCTTAGGATATGGAATACCCATCATTCCCATTTCGCCTAATTTTTTAACAATATCATCGGGAAATTCATTGTTTTGATCTAACATAAATGCAATAGGTTTTACTTCTTCTTCAGCAAATTTTCTAATTTTCATTCTCAAATTTTCATGTTGTTCAGTAGTTTTAAAAAACATTTATATCCCTCCTTTTAATGAAGACAACTAAAATAATCAGTTATACTATTTAATCATATTTATAAAATATATCTAATCAGTATACTTTTATTATAATACTTAATATCTAAGATTACAAATTTATTGCAGTCTAATTTTAGTCATAACTTACCATTAATATTACAATAAATGACACAATACCTATTTATCTCTGTATTTCTTAGTATACCTTTACATTACTTTGAATTTAATAAATATATAATTTTTATTTTAACAAACAATAAAAAAGAAAGAATTAAGGAACTCCCTAATCCTTTCTTTTTGATACAGCCAAAGAATCAATATTTGCATCATTTGCAAATTTAACAGCCAATTATATATAAAAATGTACTCATTCACATATTAATGAGTACATTTTTATATATAATTATTTTCTAATTTTACATTACTTTTAATTATTAACTTTTCCTATACCTTTCTCCATATTCAAAGCATTTTCTGTCATTTTATCAAGAACTTTTTTAAATATTTGAAGTTCACAATCATCAATTCCGGAAACTATATCGTCTTTATATTTTTCGACTACAGGAACTAACTTAAAACATATAGCTTTCCCTTTTTCTGTTAATGTCAAATATTTCATTCGTTTATCTGATGTACTATTTGAGCGACACACAATACCGTCATTCTCCATTTTTTGAAGTAATCTTGCAAGAGTTGGCTCCTTAACACATAGTTTATCAGCAAGTTCCCTTTGAGTAATAATTTCGCTTACATATATATAATACATAGCTATCCACTGAGATCTAGTGACATTGGAAGGTCTTAATTCTTTTTCCAAAACTTCTGAAAATATTTTAGCACTTCTACTAGTTATTAAAGCAAAACAGTCATCTAAATTAAACATATATACCTCAACCTACTTTAGTCGATATCTTTAATTATAGCATACTCTTATTTACTTTTCTATATAATTTTATTTATTGTAACCTGCCTTTTTCATATTAGCTTGAGTATACTTTTCTATATAATCAAAAACATAATTTTCATTAAACAATGTTCCAATTAAGGACTTTTCACATTTTGAAAAATCAAAAACAGTAAGACTATCTGTATTTATATTAATACTATTTATAATCCCTTCTTTTACATCAACATAAATTGTAACATTTCCACAAAGAAGTTTTCTCTCAAAGCTTATACTATAATTTGGTGACTGACCAAATATCCACTCATTTTTATTTATTTTTTCAAAAAGAGGTACTTTAATTGAGTTTCTATCAATATACTTAATTGGCTCACTATTCCCATAAACATCTATAAATGCCCTAGAAAGAGCATCTATCATTGATTCAACTGTGATATCTTTATTCACTTCAGATAAATTTATAACTCTACTTCTTACCGAATCAATACCTTTAGACTTTAACTTTATAAAAGAAGGATTGAGTACTTTAGATACCACATTCATATCTACATTTACCATAATGGTACCATGATACATATGATTTCCCTTATCTACATAATAAGCATGTCCAGAAAATTTCTTTCCATTATAAAGTAAATCATTCCGACCACTAAATTCACATGAGATATCAAAAAAAGATAATGCTCTTTTTATAACATTCATATACTTTTTTATATTAACATTTTTTTCTTTGGCTATAAAAGTAAAATTTACATTTCCCATATCTTGAAAAACAGTACCGCCACCAGAAAATCTTCTAACTGGAAGTATGTGATTATTTTCCAGATATTCCATATTACATTCAGCATATAGATTTTGATTACGTCCACAAATCACAGCAGACTGATTTTGCCATAAGAAAAAGCTTATTCCTTCATCTGCTTCAAGGAACATCTGATATTCTGCAGCAATATTAAAATAAGGATCCGTTTCAAGAGATATATAAATTTTATTCATCATTGATGTAATGCTCCTATACTAAGTCCAAATGCCGCTTCATGAATTACCTCAGCAGTAGTTGGATGTGCAAATATTGTTTCAGTTATTTCTTTATCTGTCAATCCATTTTTAATTGCAAGTGTAAGTGTACTTACAAGTGAGGAAGCATCTGCACCTATAATAGTACCACCTATAATTTTGTTTGTACTATTGTCCTTTATGAGTTTAATAAATCCTCTAGGTTCATCCATTGTAAGTGCTTTGCCATTACCTTCAAAAGAGAATTTACTTACACTATAATCAATGGATTTATTCTTACATTCATCTTCACTTAATCCTACGCTTGATATTTCAGGAGATGTAAATATAACATTTGGAACAGCTGAATAATCTATTTCTTTATCTTCTCCTATGATATTGTCAACTGCTACAATACCTTGATGAGAAGCTACATGTGCAAGTTGAATAATATTAGTAACATCTCCAATTGCATAAATATTTTTTACATTTGTACGCATATTACTATCAACTTTAATTCCTCTTCCTCTATCATTTAACTCAACTTCTGTGTTTTCAATGTGAATGGAATCTAAATTTGGCTGTCTTCCAATAGCTACCAAAACCTTTTCGCTAACAACTAAATGCTCACCATTTGAGTCCTCATATGTTACAATTGCTTGATTATTTGTTGAGCTCTGAATTTTAAGCACCTTTGAACTTGTATGAATAGAAATTCCTGCTTCTTCAGCTATATTTTTGATTTCTTCTGAAACATCTTTATCTACCATTGTAAGAAGTCTATCCATAAATTCTATAACAGTAACTTCTACACCCATATTACGATAAATAAATGCAAACTCCATACCAATTACTCCGCCTCCAATAATAGTAATTGATTTTGGGAGTTCTGTGCAATCAAGAGCTTTCGTACTATTTAAAACAAATGGTAAATCAATGCCAGGAATTTTAATATCTGATATTTTAGAGCCAGTTGCTATTATTATATTTTTTGCACTAATATTATAACTTTCATTTCCTTTAACAAAAACCTCTTTATTAGAAATAAAAGAAGCCTCTCCGCTGATAACATTAATCCTATTTTTATCCATTAAAAAGGAAATACCAGAAATCAATTTTTCCTTTACTTCATTTTTGCGTGAAATAACCCTTTCCATATCAACTTCAAATTCTCCTGAGGTTTTTATACCAAAAGTTGATGCTCTTTTTACGCTATGGCATATTTCAGAAGACTTAACAAATGCTTTTGTTGGAATACAACCTACATTTAAGCAAGTTCCTCCAAGCTTTTCTTTTTCAACTAAAGTAACATTAATACCTTTTTTTGCTGCATAAATAGCCGCAACATATCCTCCAGGTCCAGCTCCTATGATGAGCAAATCTGTTTTTAGATATTCTATTTCTTTTTTATTAGAGGTATTTGATGAAATACTTGATAATGGAAAAGATTCTTTTGTTTCTTTCATTGTTTTAGAATTTTCTGATTTTATTTCAAATAATACTTCATTGGAAGCAACTTCTTTTCCTTCTTCACATAATATATTTGTAATAGTTCCTGATTCAGTAGCTTTTATAGGGCGATTTCCTTTACCAGTTTCAACTTGAACTAATATATCTCCTTTATTTACCTTATCCCCTAACTTTACATTTATTTTTCCTACCTTACCTTTTTTTCCTCCAGGAATTAATGACATTTTAACTTCCATAATATACCTCCTATATTTACATAGGGGAATGAGTTAAACATTCCCCCAATTATAGATTATAATCATTAACTTCTTACTACACCAGCCCTTACAAGTTTCACACCGTTTGCAAGACAATCTCCTACAGGACAAGTCTTTTCAATAAAATCTACAAACGCTTCTGTTTTTTCTTGGCTTTCATTTGTTTTAAAATTCATAATATAACGAATCTCTTGAAAACCATTTCTTGCATCTGAAACTCCAAGAAATCCATCTGGATCTAAATCTCCCTCAAGTTCAATTGAAAGTTCTTCAAAAGTAAAATTCTTAGCAGCCGCAAAAGAACTTGCAACAATAGATTGGCAAGCACCTAATGTACAAAGAAGAGCTTCTACAGGATTTAATCCAGCATTTGTTCCACCTAATTCTTCAGGTTCATCAAATACAATCTTGAATCCTCTTGAATTTGTTTCAACTTGTAATCCTTTTGGTAACTTTTTGGCACTAGCCTTAAAAGTAGTTAACATGATTAACATCTCCTTAATTCTATTTGATAATATAATAACAGATTTGAAATCTAAAGTCAATAGTAAGCTAAGTAAGTATTTATAATTTAAAAAGAGTACTTTCTATTATGAGAGTACCCTTTATTCTTACTTGAAATGTTTATCTTAATTTAATTTATTACAGTGATATATTTTCTTCTATAAGATATAAGTTTGCCCAACTTTTAACTGATTTCATCACATCTTTAAATTTTTTCCCCATGGGAGTTAAATAATATTCCACTCTAGGTGGTATCTCATTATATGATTTTCGTTCTACCATTCCATCAATTTCTAATTCCTTTAATTGTCTTGAAAGAGTTGAGGAAGTTGCAGGTATCAATCTATTTAACTCATTAAATCTCATCGTTTTATCTTTTAAATGCCAAAAAATTAGCATTTTCCATTTTCCATTTATTACTTTTTGTGCTATGCAATAAGGACATAATTCTTTTTTTATTTCATTACTTATTTTACATTTACGGCATTCTTCTATATATTTTTTATTCATCAAAATCTCCCCATTACTATTATTTATGATACTTACTAGCTTTAACAATTGTACTTGATTAATTATTAATATGCTATATTATTATATCATAAATTGGGAAATGAATAAATTCTATTATAATACTTAATTATTATATAAAAATATGCTAAAGGAACTTTTATAGTCAACTTAGCATATTTTTCAAACATTTTGCTGCATTATCACATTTCAATATAGATATATGTTGATCTTCAAATTTCTTCGGATACATTTCAGGTGTCAATTTATCTACAAACCCATGATCTTTAACTATATTTCCAACTTTGCAACCTATTCCCTGATTACAATCATAACACTGAGAATATGCTCCTACAGTGAACTTTGAAACAACCTTCATTTTATTTCTATTCATAAACATTTTTATAGTTTCAATAACAGGATTATTTTTTTCTTCATTAGAATATCCTGTAGAAATTATAACTTCTAATTTATTTTTAAGTAAAAATTCACCATTATGTCTAAAACAAAAACAACGTTCCCAAAGGCAATGGGAGAGAGCATTTGGTTGATCAAAATAATTTGGAGCTCCAAAAACAATAGCATCTGCTTTTAACATAGCTTTTGCTATTTCAAGAAAATCATCTTTTACAACACACATATTTTTGCTAGTACAACCAAGGCAACTTATACATCCACTTATTTTTTTCCCAGCAAGTGAAATATATTCCGTTTCTTTGCCACTTTCAGCTAGAACTCTTTTAACTGCAGAAGCCGTAACACTATTAGGTCTTGGACTTCCTGATATTCCAAGTATCATAAATTTTCCTCCATTTTATTTAATTGAATTTATCTGTGCATTGAATTTAGCTTATTTATTATTTAATTTTTACAATTTCTTTAACCAGATCAATTAAATTTGTATTACATATATCTGGCTGTGCATAATATGGATTGTATATTTCTTTTTTACGCTTAATATATGCTGTTGTAAATCCTACTTTTTTTGCTCCAAATAGATCCCAATCATGAGATGCAACCATTGCAATATTATCACAAGGTAACTTTTCTTCATTAGCTACATAGCTATATATATCACTAAATGGCTTATATTTTTTTACAGAGTCTACTGAATAATATGTATCAACTAAATCAAATATATTTGCATTTATTAGCTGTTCTTTTATCATTTCTAAAGATGAATTTGATACAACAACTACCTTGATATTATTTTTCCTTAGTATTTTAAGTGCTTGAAAAACATCATCATATGCAGGCAATTTTCTAAAAGATCCCAATATTTCAGCTTTAGTTTCCTCTGTAAGCTCCTTTCCACTTTCATAAAATACATTTTCTAATACAACCTCTGATAATTCTCCAAAGTTCTTATATTCATTCATACTGCCTAATACAGTAGAGGTGTGAAGCAGCTTGGTAAACCAATACTTTAAAGCAAAATCATCATGAAAATTTTTATCAAAACTCTCTTTAAGTAAACTTAAATTTAGCAATGTTTCATTCATATCAAAAAATACTGCTTTTATCATTATACTCTTCCTTCCAAATTTACTAATCAACTGGTGAAATATATTGTATCATCTATTAATTTTAGAAGTCAAATAAAATAAATAAAAAATGCCTTCTAACTACTGAATCTCAATCCCTGTAATTAGAAGACATTTATACACTATAGTTTTAAATTACTTTTACTATAATAGTTCAGCAAAATATACAACTGAACTTGAACCCATTTTTTCACTAATTACTTTGTACTCATATGGATCAAATACTATAGTGATATTTTGTATTCCTTTTTTAATATCACATATACCATCTTCAACAATATTATTAAGTATATTTTCATCAAATCCAAATAATTTATATTCTGCTGTTACTGGTTTTTGCCAAATTGTAACTTCATTAACTCTCTTATCTCCATCTATTAGAGGATTAAATTCTGCACAATTTGAAATATATTGTTCTCTTGTATTTTTTACCAGACTATTTATCTTATCTTCCATTCTTAAATATCTACTATAAAAGCTTCCTGCATATAGATATGCTGGTGTATCTACTTTAAGTTCATCAACATAATCTAAAATACTTTCGACTTTAATTTCATTTTCTAAACCTAATTTCTTAATATATATTTTAAATAAGTATTGAGTTTGACCAGATAAAGTCATTATAGTATCAATGCCTTTACTTTCTAAATCATCAAGCATTTTTTTGATGTATTCTTTTCCTTCTTCTACTAAGCCATATGCAAAATATTCCCATCCTGCAAATGTAGCTTTTATTTCTGGATAAAAAGTAACTCCATTTTTTGAAAAGAACTCTCCAATATTTCTAGCTGATTTACCTGCATAAGTACAAGTAGCATCATCTATAAACAAATAAGTAGTAGACTTATCAGAAACAGGTATATATCTTTTAAATCTATTAATATCTTTATCCTGTATTTTTAAAATATGGCCGTTATTTTTATTTAAAGTGCTTTTAAATTTATCAACTATATGCTTTCCAAAGCCTTTAGAAAGCATCATCTCACGAGATAAAATCATAACATCCGTACAGTCCTCAGGAGATTCACCAAAGTTTTGCCATCTCTCACCTTGTCTAGATAATATTGATTGAAACAATAGATCTGATATATATTCATTTGGCTCTAATTCATTTTTATAAACAGCTCTTGCCATTTGTAATTTTCTTGATGGATAGTCATGCATCATCTTAGTAGCTCTAAATTCTGGACAATAACATATAGCTTGATCCATGTGTATAACTTGTCTTGTTAATTTATCTTCATAATTCTCTAATGTATAGTTTATCATAGTCCTAATACCCCCTTATTAAGTATTTCTTCTGGGTCTAATGCATTTTTAATTTTTTTCATAACTCCAAATCCAGCTTCTCCATGTTCTATTGGCATATATGCCGCTTTTGCTTTTCCTATTCCATGATGATGTGATACATTTCCACCATATTTCAAACTAGTTGAACATGCAATATCTAAACATTCTTGATAACGTTTGGCTCCATCAAAATCATCTCCAGAAGTTTTAGCATGGAATATAACATAAACACTAGCTCCTGTGTGATATACATGTGAGAAATGACAATCGACATCAACACATAACGGCTCTAACGCCTTTCTCATTTCAGACCAAACTTTAGCAATAGAGTCCCAAGGTGCAGCAACTTCAATAGCGTCTGCTGTCCCACCTTTCATTACATCATAATCTAACATCTTCTTTGTACTAAATCTTGTTTTAAACCAGTCATTTCCTGCTTTTTCTCCTTTAGGAATTCCAGAAAATGCAACACATGTACTATTAACTATCTTCCTTTCTAAATCAACCATTTCAGTTAAGCCTTCATAACCTACAATTAGAAGTGCATAACCTTTTTCGAAACCATATTTACGCATTTTAGAGATTGATTCTGTTTCATCATAAAGTCTAATAACTGCTGGTTTAATTCCCTTTTGAACGAAATTTCTGATAGCTTCAAGTCCAATTTCGGTTTTTGGAAAAGTATATGCCTCAAAATATCTCTTCTCAGCTATTGGATAAATTTTCATTTCAACTTTAGTTACTATTCCATAAACACCTTCACTTCCTAAAAATAAATCTTTTAATTCTGGTCCTGTTGAATTTTTAGGTGCCTTGTGAGTTCTTACTATTTCTCCTGTAGGCAAAACTACTTCAATTGAATTTACCATATCATCCATTTTACCGTATTTAGTTGAAAAGGTTCCAATAGCCCTTGTGGCAACCATTCCACCAAGAACAGCACTTTGGAAAGATTGTGGATATTGCCCACATGTATATCCATGCTCATTTAACATATTTTCAAAATCTGCTCCTGTTATTCCTGCACCAGCTGTAGCTGTACAGTTAATAGGATTTATAGAGAAGTCCCTTAATCTTTTAATGTCAATCATAACTTCTTCGTTGTCAGGCATACTTCCACCAACAATTCCAGATCCTCCACCATATGGAATAATTCCAACTTTCATTTCATTTGCAAGTTTCAAAATTTCACTGATCTCTTGTTCATTGTTAACAATTAAAATTGCACTTGGCAATTTTTTATACTTACCCTGCAAAATAAATTTATATTCTTTAGGATAACATCCATGAGCATAAATTAAACGCTCTTCCTCTCTGTCTAGCACGTCTACATTTGGTAATTTACTCTTGATCTTTTCAATAAAATTTCTAGTATTATTATCCAAAACAATTCCTCCTTATTATTTTTTTGCCATATCTCTAGCTGCAATAATATTAACTCCAGTACCTAAGATATTTTCTACTATAATATCTCCCTCTTTAATTGGTGCTTTTACCTTAATTGAATAAAGATATTTTAAGCAATCAAACAATTTACTTTTTTCAACTTCTTGATCACTTACTACAGGTATATTTTTATATAATCCATTTTCAATTTTCACTGTTGTTGTAAGCATTCTTTTAGGATTAGTGTATTCATTAATTACATAGGATTCACCCCTTTTACAACTGTTCCCTTTAATTTCATAACTATTATCATCTTTTATAGTTAAATCAATCTTACAACTTCGAGGACAAACTATACATGTATATTGTTTAACATCCAACTTACTAAACCTCCTTTAACATATTAAAACAAATACTCTCATTACATGCCTTCTCAATATCCTTTTTTAATACATTTGTATGAACCATTTCAGGTGGTTTTACTATTAAATAACGGCCAGATTGAATTTCTTTGTCATCAAAATTTAGCATTAGCTTAGTTTTATCTTCTTGCTTTCTTACTCTCAAAAAAACATCCATCTTATCTTCCATATTTTCTCTTCTTATTCTCTGTGGTATAAGAACAGATATGTTCTCTCCTGCTTTTACTTTTAAATATTTAGAATCTAAATTCAATCGATTATTTATATATTTAAAAGCACCTTTTGCAGCCACAGCTCCAGTTTTAGATACATAATCAACTAAATCAAATACAGCTACAACATTTCCTGCTGCAAAAATTCCTGGTATTGATGTCATCATATTCTCATCAACTACAGGTCCTCTTGTTACAGGGTCAATTTCAATATTAGCCTTAGTAGTTAATTCATTTTCTGGAATTAATCCAACTGAAAGAACTACTAAATCACATTCAATATATCTTTCTGTACTTTTTATAGGTTTTAAATCTTTATCTACCTCACAAACAGTTACACCTTCAACTCTGCCTTTGCCATGTATTTTTGTTACTGTTGTTCCTAAATGAAGTGGTATATCGTAATCTTTTAGGCACTGAACTATATTTCTTGTTAGGCCACCTGGAGAATGCATAATTTCATAAACTCCTTCAACTTTTATTCCCTCTAATGTCATTCTTCTTGCCATAATAAGACCAATATCACCTGAACCCAATATAACTGCTTTTTTCCCTGGCAAATAACCTTCCATATTAATGTATCTTTGTACTGTTCCTGCTGTATAAACTCCTGCTGGCCTTGTTCCTGCAATAAAGACTTGAGCTCTTGTCCTTTCTCTGCATCCCATAGACAATATAATACTTTTTGCTTGAATCTCAAGCAATCCTTCATCTTCATTTGTTGCATAAACTTTTTTATCCTGTGTTATTTCTAACACCATGGTATTTAACTTCACTTCAATTTGTAACTCTTTTGTTTTTGTTATAAACTTTTGTGCATACTGACCACCTGTTAATGTTTTATGAAATGTCATTAGCCCAAATCCATCATGTATACACTGCTGAAGTATTCCTCCTAATTCCACATCACGTTCAATTATAAGTATATCCTTAATTCCTAAATTTTTAGCCTCTACAGCAGCTGCCATACCTGCAGGTCCACCACCGATTATGACTAAATCTTTACTTAATTTTTTCATTACATATCCTCCTAATCTCTTATTTCTAAATTGATACTTTAAATTTATCTTGAAGAACACATTAGGATCCTTGATCCTTTACCCTTTTGTGTAACTTCAGTTGGGGATATATTTAATTCTCTCGCCAATATTTCTACTACTCTTGGTCCACAAAATCCTCCTTGACATCTACCCATACCAGCTCTTGTTCTTCTCTTAACTGCATCAACTGTAGTAGCTGGAATTTTGCCATGAATAGCATTAACTATTTCCGCTTCCGTAATAGTTTCGCATCTACAAATTATGTGCCCATATTTAGGATTTTTCTTTATAAGCTCATCTCTTTGTTCCATAGTGCAATCTCTAAAACAAGGAGTAGCTTTTCTTATTGGATTGTAATTAATTTTTTCTTTTACAGATGGACATATTTCTTTAAACAATTTTTCAACTCTCTCTGCTATAGCTGGAGAAGACGCAAGCCCTGGTGACTGAATTCCTGAAACATGAATAAATCCTTCTACTTTTTTAGATATTTCTATAATAAAATCTTCTATATAATTACTTGCTCTTAAACCACTGAAAAATGTAATAACACTATTTCTTTTAATTCCATTTACTAAATGTGAACATTTGTTCATAATAAATTCAATATCATCTTCTTCTACAGCTAAATCCTGTTTGTCTGGAACTTCTTTTGCAGACGGTCCCCATAATGGATTCCCTTCTGGAGTCTGAGTTGGTCCTCCTCCTTTTGTAAAATTCTTAGGTGGCGTACCTATAAATCTTTTTACAATATCTTTATTATTTTTATCAAATATAATCAATGTTCCTCTTCTTGGATGAATAGTATAAAATCTATCATCAACCATTTCGGCAATTTGGTCTGCATATAATCCAGCTGCATTTATTATATATTTTGTCTTTATAATTCCTTTATCTGTAACAACAGAGTCAACTTTTTGTCCATCTTTTATAATATCTAAAACTTCTGTTTCAAGCATAAACTTTACTCCATTGTCTACAGCATTTTCTGCTAATGCAAGTGTAACCTCATAAGGTTCTACATAGCCTGCGCTTGGAGTCCACAAAACCTTCTTAATTGATGGATGCAAATTAGGTTCAATTTTTCTTGCTTCTTCAGCAGATAAAATTTTTATACCTGGAACACCATTTTTAATTCCTCTTTCAAGGTACATATTTAAATATTCATCATCTGAATCATCAAATCCAGCTACAAAAGAACCTGTTCTCTCAAATTTAAAATTTAATTCCTTAGCCCACTTACTATAAAGTGCATTTCCTCTTACATTAAGCTTTGCTTTAAGAGATCCTGGTTTTGAATCATATCCAGCATGAATCATTCCATTATTTGCCTTTGTAGTACCCTCTGAAACATCTGAGTTTTTTTCTACAACTAATATTTTTAAATCATACTTTGATAGCTGCCTTGCAATTCCACAACCACTAACTCCTGCCCCTATAATTACAACATCTGCTGAATCGATAACTCCTTTCTCTTTAGCACGATTAATTTCTTCTGTCCTGTCCTTCTTTTCTAATTTCACATCTTTTGCTTTTATTAAATTAAGAACACCTCTAACACCTTTGATTCTTCCAGCAATATGTCCTATATCTACAACTTGTTGCCAAGTATCAACTTCTCCTTCTAAACGTATTACATTTTCTTCAGTGATTTCAGCTTTTATATTATATTCTTTTAATCCTTCATCTTTCTGTAAAGTTTCATAGAACTCATTAATCACTTAATCCACCTACCCTTTAATTAATTTTCATATAGTTTTCAAGTATTAGATGTATTTAATAATTTACTTTAAAGTAGTACTACCTTTATGCAGTACTACCTTTGTGTCTTCCAACCCTTTGCTCTATTTACTGCATCTTGCCATTGTAAATATCTTTCATTTCTTTCTTCTTCAGTTATTTTTGGCTCAAATCTTTTATCTATATCTACAGCATTAGCAAAATCCTCCATACTCCAAAATCCTGTATACAATCCAGCTAACTCTGCGCATCCTAAGCTAGTAGCCTCAACAGAAACAGGTCTTTCTATTACAGCATCTGTTATATCTGAAATTTGTTGTGCTAAGAAATTATTTTTTGAAGCTCCACCATCAATTTTTAAAGCTCTTATTTTTATTTGGGCATCACTTTCTACAGCATTACAAATATCTTTACACCTAAATGCAATTGCTTCTAAAGTAGCTCTTATAATATGTTCTCTTTTGGTTCCTCTAGTAATTCCTATAATAGTACCTCTTGCAAAAGGATCATTATATGGTGCACTAAGCCCTGCTAAAGCAGGTACAAATACTACTCCATTAGAATCTGGAACAGATGTTGCAAGTTTCTCCGTTTCTGAAGAATTTTTAATAATTTTCATACCATCTCTAAGCCACTGTACTGCTGAACCTGTAACTGCAGCATATCCTTCAACTCCATAGCTAATTTCATTATTAATTTTCCAAGCAATAACTGTATTTAAACCTTTATCTGATATAACACATCTATTTCCAACGTTTACATCTATAAATGTACCAGTTCCATTTGTGCACTTTGCCATACCTGTTTTAATACATCCCTGAGCAAACAATGCAGCGTGTTGATCTGCTATCATACTCGTAATAGGGATCTCTTTTCCAAATATGCTCTTATCTGTATATCCAAAATCTCCTGAATCACTAATTAATTCTGGATATATAGAAATAGGTAACCGAGATAATCTAAAAATTCTTTATTCCACTGTGCAGATTCAAGATCTAAACTCCCCATAACTGAAGCATTAGAATATCCTACTGCATGAACTCTTCCTTTTGTCAATTTCCATGCCAACCATGTGTCCATTGTTCCAAATAGAGCTTTACCTTTTTCAATCTTTTCTTTTATAATTGGTACATTCTCCAAATACCACTTAAGCATAATAGATGAATAAACTGGTGCAATTGTCCATCCCGTAGATTTTCTAACTTTTTCTCCTAATTCACTTTTATTTAATTTTTCACAAAAATCAGCTGTTCTATTGTCTTGCCAAACAATAGCATTATACAAAGGTTCTCCAGTATCCTTATCCCAAACAACACATGTAGCTCTTTGATTTGTAATACCTATGCAATCGATATCATCAGCTGTTATATTCGCTTTTTCCATAGCAAATTTGCACATTTTTATACTCTTCATATAAATTTCTTCAGCATCATGTTCTATCTTATCTTCACTAGGTGTATATTGAGTAAATTCAACATAACTTTGTGATACAATATTGAAATTTTTATCAAATATTAAAGACCTTGTCCCTGTTGTGCCTTCATCTATAACCATTACATATTTTTTCATTTAATTTCCCCCACAATTTAATATAATTTAATATAGATAACATATAGCTTTTTAAATCTTGCCATTTCAATATTAAGAACCCCACGAATCATATCGTTTACACAATAATACTATTCAGAATTTCCATACCATAAGTAAAGGAAACCCTAATAGATTATATTTTTAATTTTATTTACCTCTATGTTTTATCCCCTCCCTCTTTCAAATATATCTAAATTTACTAAATTAAGATAAAGTTTATTTTTAATATTAGCTTATGTAAGTTTATTTTTATTTATGTTAAATTTATATCAACTTTATATCAACTTTATATATATATTCTATATCATTTTTTTAATATTTCAATATAATTTTAACTTTTCACCTGCTTTATAGTAATTTTATTTTTAATAATGAGCGTTTAAAAAGTTTTTTGGCAATAAACATTGCTTATTTCACTCATATATTTATA
Organism: Clostridium sp. cel8; assembly: GCF_014050525.1. Taxonomy (GTDB): domain Bacteria; phylum Bacillota; class Clostridia; order Clostridiales; family Clostridiaceae; genus Clostridium_B. The sequence goes on along the minus strand of NZ_JACGAG010000004.1, from coordinate 73,291 downwards.
TTTATATTGATTTTATATTAAATTTATGTACATATTTTACATTATCATCTAAATAAATTAATAAAAAAAACAATCCAGAGTAAAAATCTATCCCTGGATTATTTTCAAAATAATATCTACATATAAAGTAATTATTCATCTTCTATTTCACTTTATATTATTTTAATATTATTCATTTCTGCATAATCTTTATATTTGTCATCAATGTCATCATCCACAATAAATGCATCAAATTCTTCTAAATCAGCCATTTTTACAAGAGAAATCTTATCAAATTTAGATGTATCTGTAACTAAAAAGTTTTTCCTACTTATCTCAATTAATACTCTATTACTATTTACTTCTTCAAGTACTGGATGAGTTACACCATTTTCAAGAGATACTGCAGCAGCTCCAAGAAAAGCTTTATCAACATTAAATTTTTTTAAGAATTCTTCCGAATCTCTACCATAAAAAGCTCCTGAAAAACTTCTCAATTTACCACCAGGCATATAGACATCAATAAATGGTAGCGTAGATGCTTTTACTGCAACATTTAATGACAATGTAATAACATTTAATTTGCTAATATTTCCTAAATAACTCAATATTAACTCAACAGTGCTTCCTTGATTTAAAGCAATAGTATCTCCATCTTTTATTAAACTTGCTGCTTTTTTGGCAATAATTTTTTTCTGTTCTAAGTTTTGTGCCTTTTTCTTGTTTATATTCATTTCTGTAATATTTGTATAGTTATCTGACTTATATAGAAAAGCTCCTCCATAAGTAAGTTGTACCCCATACTGTTCAGCTAAAAACTTTAAATCTCTTCTAATAGTAGCTTCACCAATATCATATTTTTTGGCCAACTCAGAAACCTTTACAGAACCATCTTTCATTATTAAATCTAATATTTCTTTCCTTCTATCTATATAAAGCATCTTTTATCATTCCTTTTATTGATATAGTACTTATTTTAAAAATAATAATCAACATTAAATTAAATAAACCATCGCTTTATGATATAATATTTTAGCTTAGAAGAAAATATCAGTAAAGGATGGCTTGATTATGATTATACCATTAAATATTTATATGTAAAACACTTTATGTATCTTTTTTAACTTAATCATTTTTTCAAGTTTTTTTCCAGCTCTTTTTACTTGTTCTAAAGCATCTTGATTTTTTAGTACATCTCCTTTTTTAAAAGAATTTAAAACTTTAACATTATCTATTACTCTATACCCTAAAGCTTCAAGAGGTCTACTCATGGCTTCAGCAGTAAATCCCATATCCTTTTCATCATTTTGTTCACAAACAGCTATAACTACAGCATATTTTCCTCCTAATACTTCATTTATACTTGACCAAACTGAGCGATCATCTTCATCAAAAATTTCAAAGCAATAGAGTCTATCAATAAAAGCTTTCATATCTGCAGTTATATTATAAAAATATGCAGGTGAACCTGTAATAATAGCATCTGCTTCCAGTATCTTGGGATATAATTTCTGCATATCATCCATTATTACGCATTTGCATGTATCTTCACATCCTTCACATCCAGTACATTCATTAATATTATAATCTCCAAGAAAAATCAATTCAGTTTCAATTTCTTTTGATTCAATTGCATCTAGTGCTTGCTTAACCAAATATGCTGTATTACCATTTTTCCTTTTACTACCAACTACGCCTAATACTTTCATTATATTACCTCCATAAATATACGACAATTTTATTGATATGATATTACTTTTTACTCAATCATTAATTAATACTTAATTTATACAATGTAAATCCATTAAATTGTTCACTCACAGGAATACAATTTTCAACTATCCAGTCATTTATATTTTCTCTTCTCTTATCAATATCTTTAGATGATTTACTATCTTTATTATTTGTAACAATTGCATATTTAATCTTACCATCACTAATCATATTCTTATATTCTTCTAAAGTTAAAGGATTATCTCCTCCATTAAAACCACCTAAAACCATAACTGGTTCTCCAGATTGAAGAATTAACTCAGCTCCCATATCCATAGCACTTGGGACAGAGGCAATATATGTTGCATCTCCTCTATTATCTTTTAGGTATTTAATGAGATTTGATAGATCCGAATGTACGTCAAATAGATCTCCATTATTTGCAAGTTCTGGGCCTGCAATTGGTATTTGAGCATTACCTCCATAAATAATTGGTGTAAATGACCAAATAGCAGGTAGTATCAAAAGAAGTCCAATAGTTAATGAAATAATATTATTCATTGCTATATTCTTAATTTTGAAAAACATTATTACAATTATAATTATAAAAATAGCAGCACATCCTGGTAACAGCCAATTAATCCAATCTTTATAAAGACTTTGAATATATAACTGTGCTGCCGCCGAAACCCCAAATATAGGTACAAGAATATTTTTATTTTGAGAGTGTTGTTCAAGTAAAAAGGAAACTCCTATTCCAACAAGTCCAGCAATAGGTACTGAAATCATAGCAAGATAGTAGCGATGTGCCATTCCACTTGAAAAGCTAAAATAAATAAACATTGGTAAAAAGCACATAGTAAAGTAGAAAAGAGTAATATTTTTGGAGCTCATTTTAGATTTTCTTCTAAATAATTGATAGAAACACAGTAAACTAACCATTAAAGCTGGGAGAAGAAACCAAGATATTTGTCCCGCAATATTACTATTATATAGTCTAAATATAGATGTATCTCCACCTTCTCCACCTGTTCCTCTATTATTACTATTATTCATGTTATTTCCGTCATTTCTATTATTGTCATCATTTCTCTTATTATCATCATTTCTCTTATTTATGTTATTTTGCTGTGGAGGATTACCTTTACTAGGCTTATTTTTATTGTTTCCACCTACAGATTGTTTACCAATTAATCTACCCACACCATTATTTCCCAAAGTAAGACTTAGCTCACTATTAGTTCCACTGCTTCCAACATAAGGTCTGTTTTCACTTGGGGTCAAGTCAACTGCAATAATCCACGAAAATGAAACCACAGCAAGTATAGCAATAGATATTACAGATGGAATTATTCTTTTTGATATTTTTTCTTTAGAGAATAAAAAATATGTTAGATAAACAGCAGGAACTATCATATAAGCCTGAAGCATTTTCACATTAAATCCAAGGCCTATAAATAAACTTGCAAAAACAAGATGTTTAAAGCTAGACTTTTCTGCAGCTTTAATAGCCTGGTCGGAAGCTAAGACGAGCATAAGAATTAATATACCATCAATTGTATTATTTCTACTAACAGCTGCAAGAATTGGCGTTAAAGCAAGAATCAACGCCGAAACTATACCTGCAAATTTCCCAAATCGTTTATTTATAATTTTATATATAAGATATACGGAAAAAACACCAGAAAGTGCTTCTGGAAGCAATATAGCCATACCATTAAATCCAAATATCTTTGTAAATAGAACTTGTATCCAAAGTCCTAGTGGTGGTTTATCTATACTAATAAAACCCACTGAATCTATGCTATTATAAAAAAAGCATGAAAATTTTGTCCCATAGAATATACTCCTGCGGAGTAATAAAGATTACCCAATCCCTCATTCCAAAGTTTCCATATATAAACAAAACATGCTAATAATACTGTAAGCATTATTGGAATATGCTCCTTTAATTTAAACTTCATTGTTATCTCTCCTTTAATATTTTCCAATAGTACTGACTTATATAAAAATATAGTGCAGCTTTTGGAAGCATTATATCTTTTGCCATTATATCAGTTGATGTACACAAATTACCTACTATGCTTACCTTCTCAAGAAAAGGTTCTTTTCTTTCAAGAATAGTAAATTCAAATGCATCTTTAGTTGTAAATAATGGCTCCGAAGCTTTTAATTTACTACCTTCAGGTGTATAGTCCTTTAAAAGTTCTGCAATAGAAGGTCTTAAAAATCCATTAAGTCCATTTTCTACAATTAAATATTTTACTCCTCTAGATTCCTTTATATCTACAATATGTGTAACATATTGGCCAGCCTCACAAACTAAAAACCTACCAGTTTCAATAATAAGTCTAGCGTTGATTTTACCCTTAAATCTTTGAAATAGTTCTTCACATTCATCACTAAGTAATTGGATATCGAGAGGACTATCATTTAATGAAGAATATGCTATGCCAAGTCCTCCGCCAAAATCAATAAATTCTAATTTCCATCCCATAGTTTCTTTACAGAATAAAGCTAATTCAAAAATTTTTTCGTAGTATCTATAAAGTATATTGTGGTGAAGAATCTGAGAACGCAGGTGAACATGAATACCAACGATATCTATATTAGTCAAAATAACTATCTGCAACTATTATTGCTTTTTCTATAGTTTTTTCAATATCATTATGTGTTTTCCCTGGAGAGGAATATAATATTTTTTCATAAGATAATCCTGCCTTCTGTGCTATAGCTACCTCTTCTGCTGAAGCTGCATCTGCACCAAATCCTCTTGATACTATGTAATTTACTATAGGTGTATACGGATTAGTCTTTATTGAATACAAAAACTCAAAATGTGGAAATCTTTTTGAAAGAGTTGTAACTTGCCTAAAAATCACACTTTCATCATAAATATAAAAAGGTCTTTGATATTCCGCCATTAATTTTTTAATAATATCTAAATTATTTTTCATCAGATACAGCATCCTTATAATTTTATTTTTAAAACTATTAATATAATCTAAACATGATAATTTAATTATAACAAAGTTCATACCAATAAAACTAAGATAAAAAAGCAGTGATAAATATTTACCTATTTACCGCTGCTTAAAATAAATCAAATTATATATCTACACCTAATTAACTATTCACTTAAAAAATCTTGTGCATATTGTGCATATAAAGCAGATCCTATTTCAAGTGAATCTTCATCAATAGTGTATTTAGGATGATGCTGTGGATAAATTGCACCTTTATCTTTGTTTCTACAACCTACTAATGCCAATACTCCCGGTACTCTATTCATATATTCTGAGAAATCTTCTCCACCTGTAATCTTTTCCATTATAATAGGCTTAGCTCCAATTTTTTCTACAGATTTTTCTGCTATACTAGAATATTTTTCATCATTAATTACAACAGGTGTTCCCCATGTATATTCTAATTCAGCATCCGCTCTAAATGTAGCTGCTGTGTCTTTTGCAACTCTTTCAAGCATTTTAGGAAAGTTTTCCCTTATTTCAGGATTAAAACATCTAGTTGTTCCTTCTAAAACTCCCTCACTTGCAATAACATTAAATCTTGTACCTGATTTTATTGATCCTACACTTACTACTGCAGACTCAAGTGGATCTATTTCTCTACTTACTACCGATTGCAAATTCATAACAATAGCTGAAGATGCTACAACTGCATCGACACCCTGGTGAGGAGCTGAACCATGTCCACCTTTTCCTTTAACTTTAATTTTAAATAAATCAGCTGAAGCCATTAAAGGTCCTTTCTGAACACATACAGAGCCACATTCTATGTTACTCCATATATGCATTCCAAATACTCCGTCTACACCATCAAGTACTCCAGCTTTTATCATCATCTTAGCTCCTTGGGCAACTTCTTCTGCAGGTTGAAAAACTAATCTTACAGTACCACAAAGTTCATCTTTAATATCTTGCAATATCATAGCCGCACCTAAAAGCATTGATATATGAGTATCATGTCCACAAGCATGCATAAATCCATCATGTTGAGATTTAAATTCGCAATCGTTTAATTCTGTAACAGATAATCCATCTATATCAGCTCTTAAAAGAACTGTTTTACCTGGCTTTTTACCTTTAATTTCTGCAACTACTCCAGTACCTGCAACAGTCTTACAAGGTACACCAATCTTATCCAATTCTTCTTTTATCCTCTTATTTGTCCTAACTTCTTTTAAACTAGCCTCTGGATATTTATGGAACTCCCTTCTTAAATTAATAACATCTTTTTTATACTTTTTAGCCAATTCTTTTACTGTCATATTTTTACCCCCTAAATTATTTTTAATATTTTTTATATTTTACTCACTGAGGTTTAAAGCCTCATAATATGCTAGTTCAATTCCCTTTTGAAGGTCTTCATAATCTGTCCATTCTTCAGGGCAATGACTTCTTCCATCTTTACTAGGTACAAAAATTAATCCAACTTTTGCAATAGACGCAATAATCATAGCATCATGCCCTGCTCCACTGATCATTGTTTTTTTCTTAAATCCTAATTTATTACAAATTGTTGAAAAATCTTCAACTATACCCTCATCTAATTTAACTGGAGCTACATCAATTTTTTGTATAATTTCTAAATCACAATTCGTTTTACCAGCACTTTTTTTAAGTAAGTTAACAACTTTATCATGAACTTGTTTTTTACATTCTTCTTTTTTAGATCTTATATCTACAGTAAATCTAACCTCACTAGGAACTATATTGGCAGCCCCAGGTCCTACGTTTAAAACGCCAATAGTAGCTACTGTATCTTCACCTGCTTCAATCGCAAACTCACTTATTTTTGCAATAACTGGCGCTGCTGCATCAAGCGCATTAGATCTCATATTCATAGGTGTTGTACCTGCATGATCTGGTCTTCCTTTTATTACTACTTCAAATTCTTCTATACCTACAATATAATCTACTATACCAATATCCATGTTACTCTTCTCTAATACAGGACCTTGTTCAATATGTAATTCTATAAATGCTTTTATATCTTTACTTTCTCTTTTAGCTTCATTTATTTTATCAGGATCAAATCCAAAATTCTTCATAGCTTGTGCTATAGATATGCCTTCTTTATCTTTAAATTTATTTAAAGATTCTCGAGTAACCTGGCCAGTAATAGCTCTACTCCCAAATAAACCTCCCCCAAATCTTCCACCTTCTTCTTCAATCATAGCTATAAATTCTACTGGATATTTAGGTTTAATATTGTTCTCTTTAAAAACTCTAGCAACTTCAAGACCCATAACAACACCTGCAGGTCCATCAAAATTACCACCATTTTTTACAGAATCAAAATGAGATCCAAGCATTACAACCGGCCCATTTTCAAATTCTCCTTCTAACCTTCCAAATATTGTTCCTGCTGCATCTTCATATACCTTAAGTCCTGCTTTTTTCATTTCACTTTTTATATATTCTCTAGCTTTCCTATCCTCATTAGTAAAAGAAAATCTAGTAAGTCCTCTACCGGGTGTCGAATTAAATTTTGATAACTTCTCAATATCTTTTTTAATTCTTTCAACTTTTGTTTTCATATTTATCATCCTCTTATAATTAAGATAATTTAGGACTGTGAATTACTATAACACAGTCCTAGTAAATATATAAATATTTTTAATCATATATCAAAGAAGGATTATAGTAATTTTACAAATATACCGGCTATAATAACTGATGCTATTGTAACTGTAGCAAAACCAGACACAAGCATTTTTGGAAGCATATCCTCAGTTACATATTCTACTTCATCATCACTTTTACATACTGATTTAATTGCCTCATTAGTTAAAATATAATCTGCCGGAAATCCATATAGTGCCGTTAGTGTTGAAGCAAAAGCCATTTCTTTTGAAAATCCTAATAGTTTTCCTAGAACTAAAGAAGCGATAAACATTCCTATTACACCCAAAATTATAATTCCAAACAATGGTACTAATATTTGTTTTAGCATTGCTGGAGTAGCTTGTGAAAGGTTAGCAAAAATATATCCCATTAGAACCGTCATTAGAAATCCAAAAGCATTGGCCTTATTTAAAGCCTTTTCTTCTAAGAATCCAATTTCACAGAAAATTACTCCTAGAATCAAACAAATAACAAACTGGTTAACATGCACAATTGGTGAAATTTTAGAAGCAAGAAATCCAACAAATCCTAACTTTAGAAGTATTACATATGGAGTCTGATATTCCTTTGAAAGCGGTGGTATAAGTTTTTTCTTTTGAACATTAACCTGTGTACTAGTTGCAGATTTTTCTAATTTAACTTTTTTATCACCATTTTTATATACCCCTAAAACGCGTTTTGCTTCCTTTTTAAGACAAAATGCTGAAATTGGATATCCAACAAATCCCTGCATAACATACATACATGTTGCAAGAACAGCAAGAGCAGGTAACCCTTTATCAGTAGCACCTTTTGCCATTAATATAGATGCAACAACTCCTCCAGTAAGTGGTGGAGTAGCAACAACTGCAGTTTGCATTCCAAATAACAATCTTCCTATAGTCATAGTCATAAGACATATTCCTACAATTCCTCCAATTGAAACTATAACAGATCTCCACTGAGCTAATAATTCTCTAAGACTCATTAATGTACCCATATGAACTAATAATAAATACATTGACATAGTAACTATCGGCGTTTCAAATGAACCTCTAGCAATTAAATCTTTAGGCATAAAAGTCCAAAATCCAATTAAAAATAATACTGCTGATACAAAAACTGAAGGTATAAAAGCCTTAGTTTTAGTAGAAACAAATTCACCTACTGCTAATACAACTAATATAATTGTAAATGCTGCAATAACACTTAAATTCATAAAATAGCCCCCTCTTAAATATTAATTTTTACTCAACTTTGTTATCTATATTGCCCCTTATTTATAGGTAACAAATAAAAATAACTTATCATATAAATTCAATATATTATTTTCTCATTCTATCAATTTTATCACTCTATTTTATTATTTTTTCAATTATAGCAACTAATTTTTATGGTGTCAATAATAATTATAATCATATGATTTAATATATTTTTTTAATATCAAAAATACATTATTTTAAGCATTATTAAGCATTATTTAATTCTAAATTTAATCTATTTTGCAATATATATGTCAATATTCTTAATTGCTATATTAAATAGTTAAATTCTCGAAGTAGTAGTATGTAAACAATTTTAATTCTGTAGTAAAAGTTTTCTAATAAATTACTACTTTTGGATATTTTTTTAGGCAGAACAATAATCTTAATCATATAAATTTTACTTTTTCATTTAAATACTTACTGACTTGCCTTAATACACTTGTACTATCTCATATCAAAAAAAATAAATATATTTATCAGAATATTCGGTATATAAAATTTAAAATTTCATATATTTTTATTATTTTTTATTAAATTTTTATTAAATATTTTCTATAATTTACCATTAAATATAATTTAAGAAATTATTTTATAATAGTATAGGGGATGTTTCATCAATTTTAGTGAAACATCCCCTATAAATATACTCTATATTTTAATCCACTAAATTCAATACTTATAATCTTCTGCAACAAGTCCATACATTGAATAATCACAAATACCTTGATTATTCCAATCTCCCTGTTTTATAGTTCCTTCATAAATTAATCCACATTTTTCCATAACTTTTCCTGAATTAGAATTTCTAGGATCATGCATTGATTCAATTCGATTTAATTTTACTTCTTTAAAAAAGAAGTAAATTAAAGATCCTTCATTATCCCCCTCCATATCTTACATATCTGTGTACGTTATTTTTAGTTACAAATTATATTATATAGTTTTTATTGCGCTTCTAAATTATTATATAAAATTTTGATAATATCATAATATATAACATAATAATATAATATATTACATAACAGTTAATATATTGACATAAGTCTATGTATGCTATAGAATAATATTATAGAAACGTTTAATAAAATTTAAAAAATATATTCAATAAGTAAATTGATAAAGGCAAATCCATCTAAAGATGGAGACGCAAAGCCACAAGTCTAAAGCAATAAATTGTCATGATGGTTGGGCTACCAAAATACTTAATATGCATTGAGAAATTGACTTTTATATGAGAAATTTTTTATATCCTAAATCGTGTAGCATGTAAGTAGGTAGTTTATATACTCCCTACCTTTTTTTATATACACATATTTAGAATTTTATTCTTATAAAATTTCTCTTAAATCAAATTTCTATTGTTAATTAAAATAAATACAGATGGGAGTTAATGCGATGCATAAGTATTTTTCAAAGAAAGATATCTACAATGAAAAGGGGATTTTATTACTAAAGAAAGGCCAAAAGGTAGATAGCACAATTATTACAAAGTTAAGAAATGCTGGAATTAGCATGGATAAACTAAAAAATATGTTTAATTTTAATGATAAGAAGAATGTAGGTATTACCAAAATTTCTGATGAATTCAGAGCAAGAATGAATATACCTGACCATGTCATTTTGGATAAACCTAATAAAATATTAAGTAGTATACTATTTGATTCTAAAGATGAGCCTTGGTGGATTTATGTTAACTCATTAGCTAACTATGTGAAATGGATATATGCGCACTCCATTGATGTTGCAAAGAATGTACTGATATTATTTTACAACACCATGAAAAACTTGACGGAAGCGGATATCCAAAAAAGCTAAAAGGATATGAAATATCCTTAAACTCCAAAATTGTAATAATTGCTGATACCATTGATGTGATTACATGTAGTTCATACTATGATGAACCACATGACATAGATATTGCTATAAAAATACTAAAAAATGATACAAAAAGATATTCCCAAGAGTTAATTACTTTATTGGAAAAATTATTGAAGTAAAATATCAACTACATTAATTTCTTACTATAGTATTTAAAGTAACTTTTAACAATTCATATCTTACTATAGAGGATAAGTTATCCTCTATTTTTTTCGTAGCATTTTTTGAAATCTTAACTCCTTTTGCAACAGTTTCATTAGATTTATTGTACAAACTCGTCAAGTTTACTAAATCTTGTTGCTAATTCATTTATGTTCCCTCCTCTAGATTCTTCTTTATAGAAATAAATACCTTTCTAAATTGAATTCTCCTATATAGTAATATTATATCTATTAATTTATATTAGTTCCGTAATTTATATTACATTATTAATATAATTTTTAATAAAATCATATAAAAAATGCCCTGTCATTTAGAAAGGGCATTTTACTCAAATTCATTCTTTATTTTATCTGATATTTTTAATTATTTAAAATCAATCTAAAAAAATCTACACTCCACAGAAAGAACTGAAACCACCATCAATCGGTATTACTGCTCCTGTTACGAAACCTGAAAGCTCAGGATCTACTAAATAAAGTAGTGTTCCTGCACACTCCTCTGGATTTCCAAACCTTGACATTGGAGTTCCTGCAATAATTCTTTCAGAACGTCCACTTAATGTTCCATCTTCTTTGTACATAATGTTTTTATTAAGATTTGTAACAAAAAATCCAGGTGCAAGGGCATTTACTCTAATTCCTACTAATGCAAAGTAGTTAGCAAGCCACGCTGTAAAATTACTTACACCTGCTTTTGCTGCTGAATAAATAGGAACTATTGTAGTTGGACTAATAGCATTCATAGATGATATATTGATAACTGAACATCCAGATTTTCCTATCATATTTTTACAGATAACCTGTGATGGAATAAAAGTTCCTATAAAATCTAAACGATTCACCCATTCTACTTTTTCTATATCTAAATCAAAAAAACTTCTACTTCCATCATTCATATTTTCCTCTGTAATTTGTTCATGTTCAGTTGTTGCTAAAGGATGATGAACACCTGCCCCATTTAATAGAATATCACAAGTACCAAAGTCTTTTTTTACTTCTTCATAAGCTTCTGTTATACTTTCTTTTGAGAGAACATCTGCTTTATATCCTTTAGCAATTCCTCCAGCCGCTTCTAATTTTGCTGCTGCTTTATCAGCTGCTTCTTTGTTAATATCAAACAATGCAACTTTTGCACCATGTGAACATAAAGCTTCTGCAAAAACTCCACTTAAAGCACCGCCACCTCCTGTGATTACTGCTACCTTGCCCTTTAAATTAAAATCATATTTAATCATACTATTTCCTCCTAATATTTATATTCTGCATTATAAATGCCCTATAAATTTCCAATAATTAGTTCCTATAACCATGAGATACACTAACCACATACATGCTCTAATAATCATAAACTTTATAAAATCTTTCAATCGAACATTTCCAAATCCGTAAAGTATTGCGAATAATGCTGTTTCATATGGGAATATTACTGTCTGGCATCCAAAGAAAAATGCATAGGACAGTGGATAAAAACTAATATGGAGACTTTGAGCTACTTGCGCTAATGATCCTCCTAAAGAACTCATAGATGCGAATGGTGTCATTAAAAAATTAACAACTACTGCAATTAAAAAAATCATTCCCATCATAATTGATAAATTTTCTACCATTAAATTATTTACTGCCCAGTTAGCAAGTTTATCTCCCATTCCTATATATACAGCTGTATTTCCTATTCCTAAACAAGCAACCATAAATACTAAAATGTTATAGTTGATTTTTGAAATATCTTCAGAATCTCCTAAATCAAACCCTGGCAAAAACAAAATTGTTGGAGCAATGATAAAACCATACAACATAGATAGATTGTGAAATGGTTCTGTAAATAAGTATAATAAAAGTAAAATTAATACTACAATCATCTTTTTTTCCCTATATGATATTTCTCCTAAATCATTTAACTTCTTCTGAAACTGCTCTTTAACATTACCAATTTCTTCAGGAGCAAACATTTTATTCAATACAAGCGCTTCAATTATTACTAATGGGAAAAATATAAAATTATCTTTAAAAAAAATCCAATAATTCATTGGTAAGTCAATTATTTCTTTAGCAGAATTAGTAATCAATGTATAATTTCCTGGCGAAAGTATAAATGTTTCTACATCATAGAATCCTACACATAATGCACCTATCATAATACCTGCAGATGCTTTTGATTTTCCCAATTCTAATGTTTCACATAAATTAAAAGCCAGTGCTGCTATCATGACACCTACCATTACACCTGGAATCAAAAGATTTGTAAGAATTCCAACAATAATTAATGCAAATAAAATTCCTTTATATGTACCTCCACTTAAAATAATCAAATGAAATGTAACACGCTCTACAAGTGTTGTTTTTTCCAAAATAGCAACTAATACTAAGCATCCAAAAGTAATCCAAATACTCTCTTGAAGCCATCCTGAAAAAACAACTTTCATAGGAGCAATTTCGAAAATTACATATGTCATCATAAGAAATACAGAGGTGATTACCATATGAATTTGTTCAAATAAAAACATCAGTATTCCCATTGTTGTTAGTGCAAGAAACATCATAGTTGTATGATCAACTTGATTTAATTTACATACAAATACCAGCAACAGAGGAATACAAATTGTACAGTACCATTTGATTCTGATACTATTTAATTTTTCCATTTTTAATCACCTACACTATTCAATATAACTAAATGAATATAATAAGTGCTCTAATAAACATATTAAAACCAATAAGTAACTAATTTCTAAAACTAATATATTTTTCCAATGCACTTTTTTATATTCTTTAATTTTTTTATATTCTTTAATTAGAATATCAATTAATACTGGAAATGTTACTAAATTACCAAATGGAATTGCAACACTAATTCCTAAATATTTCTGAGTAAATGGTGCCGCTACTACAGTTCCTCCAAAGCCTGTACATCCTAGTATTATATGACTAATGAGCTGTGCAATACCACATAAATATAATTCAATTCGAAAAAATACTCATTATATTCACCTTTCAAAACTTAATTAAAACTAATAAAAAGTGCACCATTTTCAATTATGTTTGACATAATTTTAACATATATATTGATTTTTGAATAATATCAATATATAATATACTCCTATAACAAAATATTATATATTCTGAGAGTGAGGAATTCACTATGCATATAGATATTGAATTAAAAACACTAAAAATTATGCTTCTATTGAACAGCAAGGAAGTTTTTCAAAAGCCGCTAAAAAATTATATATTAGCCAACCTGCATTAACTCAATATATAAAGCGAGTAGAATCATCTCTTTCATTTCCTTTATATAATAGAGAAAATGGAAAGTGTATTCCAACTGAACCTGCAAAAATACTGCTAAAAGAAGGCAAAGTACTATTAGAACAATATGACTCAATGTTAAGAAAAGTTCAGAATATTGCTAATTCTAACACTACAAATATTCATTTAGGATGGCCAGTAGGTTACACTTTACACTATCTAAATAGTATTATGTCAAGCGTATCACAATTAAATTCAACAAATGTTACCCTAACTGAAAATTCACTAGAAAATCTCATTGAACTACTTTTAGAAAGAAAGCTGAATTTTTTGCTTGTTCCTGCATTATACTATCATCCTGATTTGGTATACACAACTATTCGTCGTGAAGAGTTTTACCTTGCCGTTCCTAAAAATCATATTGCTAATTCCTTAATTAATAAAAATGGTTTAACTAATTATGCAGATTTATCAAAACTAAAAAATATGCCATTTATTTCACTATATGCTAAAGCATATGAGCATTTTATTAATCCTCTTTTTCATGAAGCAGGATATAGACCTAATATTATACTTAAATGTATTAACTGGGATAGTAGCCATGCTCTCGTAGAAAATGGTTTTGGACTCTCAATTGTCCCATATTGGTTTGCAGAAAAGGGACATAAAAAAATAAACTACTACCACATTAAAAGTAACTACAGAACATATAGGATTTTTGCCTGTGTATATCATCGCAATCAAGTGATTTCTCCTGAATTACAGTCGTTTATAGATTGTGTTAAGAATATTTATGGAGATAAAAATGCATATATGCCATTTGACTATTCTACACTTAGTGAAAAACTATAACTGCAGTAAACTCACCTTTTCTTTCATTTACTATATTACCCGCAAATAGGAGAATATGTTCTTTTGACTGTAATCTTTGTATTACATATGATTGATGTATAATACTAGCATATGATATAATATTTAAAAATAAAATAAGAATGGTAATTCATTATGCATAAATGAATATTCATCTAATTAGAAAGGAGTAGATTAACATTAATACTAAAGCATTAAGTTCTACATTGTACATAATTGCTGCATTAGTAATCTTTATTCCTATGTCTTTAGTTTTTGTAACAGAGTTTACTTTCAGTTCCTTTGTTAGTAAAATACTTATTTCTACATCAATTACTTTTATCATACTAGGAAAAATACTAACTATAACTAAAAAGAATAGAGATGATATCAGTATTCGAAAGGACATTGGAATTATTATAGCACTTTTGATTGCATTAATATCAAGGCTTATAAATTAAATATAATATAAGCATAAACATACAAATGGCTTTCCTGTTATATATTCATTTATCAAGAAAGCCATCAATTTAAAAATATATTCTAAAAAATAAATAACCCTCCAATAAATATTTAATACTTTAATAATTATTCAATACTATCAAGAACCACTTCTGATTCTTTAACAGCATCATCAATGCCACTTCTATTAATTGTGTTCATATCATTTTCATTTTCGGATTTATTTACGATATTAACCTTGCACATCTTATAAAGTAAACTTACCAATAACACCGTATTTTCAATTGCAACTCGTTCATGTTCAGTAAACTCATTCCAATCTACTTTGTGAATTTTATTCACAACATAAGAAATGTAGTTAAAACTTTCTAAATATTTATCTCTAACTTTTATTAAAGAACTCCTATATTTCTTAGCAACAATTTCTAATTCAATTAAATAGTTACAAATTTTATTTATTTTATTTTCCGCTTTTTTCATTTGTCTATATGCTTCATCAGCTTTATCTGATAGTTTTGAACCAGTAAAATTAAAAATAACACCACCAACTAACAAACCAACACCTAATGTTGTAGCACCTAATATTGTTGATCCAAGGGCTACACCTCCTCCACCAGTAGCTAATGTTCCACCACCAAGCACTGCTAATGTTGCGTTTGTAGCGGCAATTCCACTAAGTGATTCTATTGCTATTCCTGTTGATGCTGTACCCAATGCCGTAACAGCTGCAGTTGTCGCTCCTGCTGCTGCAAATCCTCCAGCAGTTCCAAGAGCTGCACTTCCTAAACCACCAAGTAAAACACCTGCACCAATAGACACATCTTCCAAACTTTCTTTATCATATTTAGGCAGTTTCACACCATCTTTATTATATTCTTTAAATTCTGGGCGATTTTGTATCTTTTCAATTGTGTTTGCAAAATCATCAAAGCTATTAAGTATTTCTAACTCCAACTTTCCCAAAGAATCCATTGCTATATTTGTTGCCTTACTTTTTTCTTCAAATTTTTCAATATTTCGTTTATGGCGTCTATTTGCACTTGTTATTGTATCATTTGCTTCTTTCATTTTTACAGCTCCATGGACACCATTTCCTATTCCACTTAATCCAGCTACAGCTGCGCCTATTCCTAAAATTAACGGTAATGGCATTATTTTATCCCTCCATTTTCTTAAGTTTTTTACATTCTTCTGTATTTAGTCTATAGTATTCATCTAGCTCCATAGTGTCTTTAAAATATAATTTATAACACTCATCCACTCTGCATATAAGTGGTCGCTTACTATATATTGAACATAAATTTCCAACAAGATACTTACATATTCCATCACCACGGTCTAATTCAGCATATAATTCTGATTTATCTAAATTTCTGCAACAACATCCACAACAATCACATTTAAACACTATTTGAACACCAGCGTTCCATTTTTATTTGCCATATGATCATAAAAATTACCTTCCCAAGGTTTATCAAATCCTAATCTATCGAATATATTTAAAAGCATATCATTCAATTCTTTATCTGTCTTTACATTAGAAAACAATCCAACAATCTTTTCATATTTTTCAGTTTCTTTTTTAAATAATGTTATGTCTATCTTTTCAAGTTCTGATAAATACGATTGAAGAGCTCTATTAATTCTCTTATATGCCTCAATGTTCATTTGTAAAGGACCTGTTATTCCAACTCTAATGCAAACTTCTTTCAGAACAAGAGCTACAAGTCGAAACCATGCAATTAAATTTAATTTCATAAAAAACGCTAAAAAATTTCCTCCAGATCTAATTCCTGCATCAATTGCATCCATAACACATAATGTTCCATTACCAAACAACAACATAATTCGCAAATTTGAATATTTATTTGTTGGAATACACTCTTTTACTGGTTTGCCATACTGAAAGTGTCTGCGTATTGACCAGATCAATCTTATTAATAGATCCGTAATTACAACAGGTATAGCTGATGTCAACCCAAATCTAAAATCATATCCTTCTTGAAACGCTCTAACTGCAATAGTTGATAAATCTTGTCTATCATTTCCTACATGTAAACTTCCAAATCTACAAAATTGAAATAGTTCATAGAAAGGCATACTAACGCCAGTTCCTCTTCCTGATTTTCCTCTAATTCCTGAACTTCCAGCAATATCTGACATGATATGTCCAAACCAATTTGCAATTCCACAAAATAATTTTGCTATAAAATTATCACCTTGTAATTCATATGTTTTCGTGTTAATTGTGACTATTTTCCCTTTTGACACAAAAGAAGCCGTTGATGTAAATTGATTAATCAAAGAAAAGAACAATCCTACAATATCTGTCGAATGAGATAATGACATAATATGATGATTTTTAGTAGACATATCAAAAATATTTTCAACATCACTGCTATACCTTTGATCATAGTTTACTTTAAATTTTCTCTCCAAAAATCCAATAGCACTTGCTACATTACCAACCTGTGTTTCTTTAGGATTCCAGCCAACCATTCTTGCAAATCTCTTTATTGCATTATCAACCTGTGTATCTGTCCAATTCCCCAATAAGCTATTTTTAGGATCTCCTACTAGTAAGATATCAACTATACCTCCTACCACACCACAAGCTACTGCTGTAAGATAATCATACTTATCACACTTATTTTCTTTTCGTAATAATATTCTGTACAATATTCTGTTTTCTAGATTATTTATCCAAAAATCATTCCACATTCTAGCTTTCTCCATAATAAACTTAACAATTTTTATTCACAAATTGTATCATACATTTCTTTGTATACAGCAGTATATTTATCAAGTAAGATATTTATCTTGTTTAGCATTCCTTCCTTTACTTGAAGTCCTTTCGCTAAATTTTCCATAAATTTCTTTTCATAATTATCATATGAACCATCTACTTTTAACATGCCTAAAATTTCAAGTAATATTATATTTTTTTCTGTATTAGTTGTGCTTTTAGCCAATTTCTCAACAATTTCCTCAATTGAATTATCACAATCTGGCATATGTTCAGCAATATCCATTTCCCTACAATATGCCTGTATCATTTCTTTTTCCTGTTCTGCAAGCACTCCATTTGATAGTGATGCAAGAACACATACTTTCAAAAATAATTCTTTATTACCTGACTCCAATTGATTTAAAAACATATTATTCCCCTCCATATACAATTTTGAGTAATATATTCTAGTTATTACTTTAACAAATTTCTACAAGATCTCCCTGACTTCTTAGCCACATATTAATACCATTACCAAATATCTCTGCTGAAATGGTATAAACTCCATTTTCTTTAGATATAATTTTTGCCGTTGGCAATCTATCTAATACAGCATCAATATCTGTTCCTAAAAACTTAAATTTTACTTTTCGAAGCTTCCCACCATACATAAATTGAATTCTCTTTCTAAATTCACCTTCCTCAAAGCGACTGCTGTAAGGAATACGAAACTTCTCTTTCAGAACCTTCAGTTTTTTTATCCTATCAATTCGATAAATAGTAGGAAAAGAATCATTTATAACATCAAAGTTCTTTTTAATATTCTCATCATCAATAAATGCTGTGAGATAAAAGTAATACTCTGAAAACATTATAGCTACAGGTTTTAACTTTCTTTTCACAACAGCTTTATCCTTCATTCTAGTGTAATCAATCTCAATATATTGGCAATTTCGAATAGCTTGTCCTATATCCCACATATCATCTATGAAATGTGTTCTATGCCGTGGCTCTACATAATGAAATATCTCATTACTGATAAGATCTGTTATTAATTTCTGGTTATTTTTTGGAATGCAACATGAAATTAACTTATTAATAATATTAGTCATTTCCTGTTTCGTAAACGCCCGACTTTCTAATAAAATTTTACAAATAGCAAGTACTTCGCTATTCTCAAGTTTCAATTTATGTATTTGTTCAAGACGATATCCTTTATTAATACGGTCATAAATAACTGAATTGATACATCCTGTATTTTCATAATCACGTTCTAAAAAACTTCTTATATCATCAATATCCCTTTGGATACTTCGTTCATTTACACCATAATTTATAGCTTCTTCTGCTTTATTCACCAAACTTTCATTCATAAGCTTCGTATAAATGCCAAGCACTCGTTCTATCTTATCATTCTTACATTTACCCATAAGTATCAACCACCTTATAATGTCATTATACTATGTGAAAATGACAGAAGATGTCTATCTCACACATTATATTATTTTTTATATATATGTACATGGGAGATGTTTTTTTCATCTCCCTTTATTTTTTTATTATTAATTAATACTATCTTTGCCCACTAAAAATTATACTCTAAGACTAAAATATAAATATTACTATGTTGTTTTTATTCATCTATAAACATAGTATACGAGATATATCGTTCTTATTTTTCTTAGTTGTCCAAAGTAAAAATTTCATCAACATGTTTATTAAAAATTTTTGCAAGCTTCATAGAAAGTTCAAGCGTTGGGTCATATTTGTTATTTTCTATTGCATTAATTGTTTGCCTAGTTACACCAACTAAGTTAGCCAAGTCTTCTTGTCTTATTTTTTTTGATTTTCGTAATTCTTTGATATTATTCTTCATATTAAAAACCAACCTTAAAATAATAAAGAAGGTAACCCGCTAAAATAAGAATTGAAATAATTATAACTAATTTAACTAAATTGCCTTTACTTTCCTTATCATCAACCTTAATCATATAAATATATTTTGAAATTATAACAATTACAACCTGGGAAATAAACAATACCATCGGTAGCGTTTGTCCTAACCCATTAATGTAATTTTTAAGACCCCATCCCAAAAGAAACATAGCAATAAAAATCCAAGATACTCGTATTGACTTTAGTGTAATGACTTTTTCCATTTCATCCATTTTATGCAAATTAATACCCTCCTTAATGTCAAATACTTTTTACATTTTAATTGTATCAATCATTTTAAAAAATGTCAAATACTTTTTACATTTTAATCATGAATAATTTGAATAAATTTTTCCTAAGCCCTATAAGGGCACCTTACCAGCGTTGTGCCTTAAGGCACCTATAAGATCTCGCCAGCCGCAATTTAATTGTTACCTGCCACCCTTAAAAGGGTCCATATATTCTTTGATACTTATTTGATCAGCTATCATATCTTCTTTTTGTTGATTTCTTATATATTCTTCTATTGCTCTTTTATTTTTACCTACTGTATCAACATAATATCCTCTACACCAAAAATGTCTGTTACCATACTTATATTTTAAATTTGCAAATTTCTCAAATATCATTAAACTACTTTTGCCCTTTAAGAAACCTACAAAACCTGCTACACTCATTTTTGGTGGTATTGATACAAGCATATGTATGTGATCTTTACATGCATTAGCTTCTATTATTTCTACTCCTTTCCATTCACATAATGTTCTCAGTATCTTTCCTATTTCTTTTTTCTTCTCTCCATATATTTCTTTCCTTCTATATTTAGGTGAAAATACTATGTGATATTTACATCTCCACTTTGTATGTGCTAAACTATTATTGTCCATTTTGGGCAATACCTCCTTTGATTTTAGATTGGCTGGCGAAACCTTTTCTATTTTATCAAAGTGAGGTATTTTTTTTCAACGCTTAAGCTCTTCTGAACACACCTGCATAGCAGGTGGTTTTCTAAATGGACAAAAATACCCTTGATATGTTCTCATAGGCACATATCAAGGGCTTAGGCCGAATTAACAGAATCACTTTTAATTTATTAAATATAGTATTTTTAAGACTTTTTTGTCTTCACTTTCTTGTAAGCAAAGTAACAACCTCAACGTGTGCAGTTTGAGGAAACATGTCAACAGGTTGAACTTCTACAGTTTTATATCCAAATTCCTCTAAAATATTCAAATCCCTTGCAAGAGTTGCTGGGTCACAGGAAACATATACTATTTTTTTAGGTTTCATTTTTGAAATTGAAACTAAAAGCTCCTTGTCACATCCCTTTCTTGGTGGATCAACAACTACAACATCAGCCACTATTCCCTGACCTATTAACTTTGGCACAATTATTTCTGATTTTCCAACTATGAACTCCACATTTTCTATCCCATTTTTCTTAGCATTCTCCTTGGCATTCTCTATTGCTTGTTCAACAATTTCTACTCCATAAACCTTTTTTGCTTTTTTAGATAAAAATAGGGATATAGTTCCCGTACCACAATAAGCATCAAATACAATTTCATTTTCTTGTAAATCTGCATATTCCAATGCTTTATTATAAAGCACCTCTGTCTGAACAGGATTTACTTGAAAAAATGATAGCGGCGATATTTCAAACTTCAAATCTCCAATATAATCGCTTATTGTATCCTCTCCCCACAGAGTTATACACTTTTCACCTAATATTACATTGTCCCTTCGAGTATTTATATTTTGAATTATACTCTTTACACCATTTAAATTATTGCATAGTAATTTTACCAATTCTTCTTTATGCTTGATATTAAGTGAAGAAGTTACAATTACAACCATTATTTCTCCAGTTGAATAGGCCTTTCTTACCATTATATGCCTTAAAAAACCTTTTCCAGTTAATTCATCATAAATAGATATATTATAATTTTTTATCCATTTCTTTATAATTTTAACTACCTTATCTGCAGTTTCATCTTGTATATAACAACAACTCATATCTATAATTTCATGAGTTCTTTTAGCATAAAATCCTACATCTATGTTGCCATTATTTTTTCTTACTGGAAGTTGAACCTTATTTCTATATCTATACGGATTTTTCATGCCTATAGTATCATGAAATTTAATATCATTTAACTTAATTTTACCTATCCTCTCAAGACAATCTTTAACCCTTTTAGTTTTGAAATTCAACTGTCCATTATATGATATATGTTGAATCTGACATCCTCCACATCTTTTATATATTGGGCATATAGGCTTTTCCCTGTATTCAGAACGCTCTATTATATCAATTAATTTTCCAAAAGCAAATTTTTTATTCACTTTTACTATTTTAACTTTTACTTTTTCACCTGTTATTGCACCTTCTACAAATACTGTAAATCCATTTATTTTGCCAACTCCCTCTCCTTCATATCCCATTCCATCTATGATAATAATGTACTCTTTATTTTTCTCCAGCATTTTATCAAACCACCTAACAAATTTTATATATTATAAAAACCTTAAGTATCATATCTTTCGCATAACTTTAAATCGATTAAAATAGCATTAATTAAAAAAATAGCACCTAAAATAGCAAGGTGCATAAAATATAGAATCAGTTGTCTCTTTTTCTTCAATTAATTATAACCATATATTATAACATTATACATTAATTATATATAATATTTCAATAAGATTTGTTAATTTTTTTAATTAAAATTGAGGATAATCTAAATTTTAATACTAGATTATCCCCATATATTGCAAATTACATTACGTTAGTTCTTCCGTTATAAACAATTCCTCTTGCTGTATCCATAGTTACAAAAGCACCAGTTTTTAAAACTTCAGTAGCTCCACCGGCACTACATATAATAGGAATTTCATTAGTTATACATTCAATAGCCATATGTGATGTAAGCCCTCCATCTTCAGCTATAACTCCTGCAACCCTATTTAATACTGACATATAGTTCTTATTCAAATTTTTAACTACAAGTATATCATCTTCTTCAATAACTTCTTCTGCTTCTTCTGGACTATTAACTACTTTTACAGTTCCATATCCAGGTTTAACTCCTCCGCCTGTACCGCTAACGAGTATATCACCTACTACATGAACCTTTAACATATTTGTAGTACCTGAATAGCTTACTGGTATTCCTGCAGCTATAACTACAAGATCACCTTTTTTCACATAACCAGTTTTTAATGACATTTCTACAGATTTTTCTATTAACTCATCTGTAGAATCAAATCTTCTTGCAAGTATAGGAAATACTCCCCAATTTAAAGCCAATTTTCTTGCTACTTTTCCGTTTGGAGTAACTGCAATAACGGGGCAAGAAGATCTGTATTTAGAAACCATTCTAGCTGTATGCCCACTTTGAGTTGCTGTTATTATAGCAGTTGCCTTTAATTCTGCAGCAGTAGCACAAGCAGCATAACTTATTGCATTTGGAACATTTTGCATATGAGCTTCTTTCTTTTTTTCAAGTAGTTCTCCGTAATTTATACTTTTCTCTGCAGATTGTGCTATTTTTGCCATAGTACGAGCAGCTTCAACTGGATATTTTCCATTTGCAGACTCACCACTTAACATTATTGCATCTGTTCCATCTAATATTGCATTTGCTATATCAGATGCCTCTGCTCTTGTTGGCCTTGGATTTCTTATCATTGAATCAAGCATTTGGGTAGCTGTTATAACAGGTTTTCCTGCCTTATTACACTTTGCAATTATACTTTTCTGGATTAATGGAACTTTTTCCATTGGTATTTCGACTCCCATGTCACCTCTTGCTACCATTATTCCATCAGAGAACTTTATTATTTCATCTATATTGTCTACACCCTCTTGACTCTCAATCTTAGAGAATATTTGTATATCTTTTCCTCCATTTGATTCAATAATCTTCCTTATAGTTAAAACATCAGATGCTTTTCTTATAAATGATGCACATATAATATCAACACCCATTTCACATCCAAATTTTAAATCATCTTCGTCTTTCTTTGTTGTAGCAGGAAGTTTTATAGGTACACCTGGTACATTAACTCCTTTATGATTACTTATAACCCCACTGTTTTTTACTATACAGTTAATTTTATTGTCTTCTATACTTTCTACTTCCATACCTACTAATCCATCATCTATAAGTATATTATCTCCTTTTTTTACATCCTTATAAAGTCCATCATAAGTAATATAGCATTTAGTTTCATCGCCAACAATTTCTTCTTCACAATATATTGTAAATTTTTGACCTTCTTTTAATTGAATTTTATCCTTATTAAAATTACCTGTTCTTATTTCAGGTCCCTTTGTATCAAGTATAATAGCTATAGGCTTATTGTACTTTTCTCTAAGTTTTTTTACCCTATTTATTCTCTCTCTATGTTCTTCATGATCTCCATGTGAGAAATTATGTCTTGAAGCATTCATACCAGCTTCTATAAGTTTTGATAGTACTTCCTCACTATCACTAGCAGGTCCTATTGTAAAAATCATTTTGGTCTTTTGCATTGCTTACTCTCCTTATAAAAACTTATTTTATAAATTTACTTATTCACAATTAAAAAATTTTATAATTAAACAAGCTTATTATGACAATGCCTTAGCTATTTCAAATAATCTTTCATCAAATTGCTTAGTTTGTTCCAAAGCTTCATCAATGTCCATATCTATTATCTTTCCATCTTTAATTCCGACAACTCTTGATGATTTTCCTTCTTCCAGTAATTCAACTGCTCTAAATGCAAATCTTGAAGCTAAGATTCTATCTTGACAAGTAGGACTTCCACCTCTTTGAATATGTCCAAGTTTAGTAGCTCTAGTTTCAATTCCTGTTACTTCCTCTACTTTTTTAGCAAGTTCTTCTGCTCCACCAATTCCTTCTGCAAGTACTATCAAATTATGCATTTTGCCATTCATTTTTCCCTCTAATATATTCCTACAGAGTTCATCTTGATCATATCCTTTTTCAGGAATAATTATATTTTCAGCTCCACCTGCTAAACCAGCATACATAGCAATATCTCCACAATTTCTTCCCATTACTTCAACTATACTTACTCTTTCATGTGAAGTAGAAGTATCCCTTAATTTATTTATAGCATCAAGCACTGTATTAATTGCAGTATCAAAACCTATTGTATAATCTGTATAAGCTAAGTCATTATCTATAGTTCCAGGTACACCTATAGTTGGTATTCCAAGTTTTGATAGCAACTGAGCTCCTCTAAATGAACCATCACCACCAATTACAACTAATCCATCAATTCCAAAAGTCTTAAGTATATTTACTGCTCTTTTTCTTCCTTCTTCTGTTTTAAACTCTTCACAACGAGCAGTTCTAAGAATGGTTCCTCCACGCTGAATTATATCTGCTACACTTTGTCTATCCATAGGAACCAATTCGCCACTTATTAAGCCATTATATCCTCTAAGTATACCCATTACATTAAAATTCTTATTTAATCCTGATCTTACAACTGCTCTTATAGCAGCATTCATTCCTGGTGCATCTCCACCGCTTGTTAACACAGCTATTGTTCTCATATATCTATACCTCCTATGACCATAGGGACATAAAACGTCCCACATATATCACAACATCTTTGTTTTTCCTAGTAATTTATGTACTTAATTATAGCACAAACTCAACCATATTTCACTATCAATGGTACTTTAATTTAAATAATTGCCTTAAAGAAAATACACCATTTTACTTAGTAGTTTTACCTTGTTAAATTAAAATTATTCATATCTATATCAGTTTTACATTTTTATCTCCGAAAATTTCTTTTATATTGTCGATTGCGTTTTCTTCATTTTTAATCCATAATTCTCTATCCAATCTGAATTTCTTTCTTTCTTTTTTAGTACATATGTATACAGGAACATTACCCTTGTATTTATATACAGCTTTTCTTAATTTAACTACAGATTCTCTTAAAAAATCTTCACTTGCAATTAAAACATACAATTTTTTGGTATCAATTCTTATAAGTGGTTCTACAGTTTCACAAAGTATTTTAGGTTCTTCTTCCTCTCTTATGCTTACTTTTCCTTTAACTATAATCATAGAATCCTCATAAATAAGATTTTTAAATTTTTCAAATGCTTTTGGAAATATTATGACTTCTATAGCACCATATAAATCCTCTAATCTTGCAAATGCCATCATATCATTCTTCTTTGTAATCTTTTTTGAAAGTTCGGATATTATTCCACCAACTATAACTTTATCACCGTCTTTTACTTTAAACTCAACTAATACTCCATCTTCTAAAGTTTTATCCATTAGTATATCCGAAATCTTTACACTGGTTTGCAGCTTCAAAGTCTTTTTATATTCATCTAAAGGATGACCAGACAAATACAAACCTGTCATCTGCTTTTCCATAGCAAGTTTATCCATTTTATTGAATTCTTTTATATCTGGATAGTGTATCCTTATGCTATTATCATCTACTGTAGAAAAAAGACTAATTTGACCTTCTATATTTCTCTTTCTTGCATTTCCTATACCATCTAATACCTTTTCGTATACAGCTATAAGTTGAGACCTATAAACACCAAAACAATCAAAAGCTCCAGACTTAATCAAGCTCTCTACTACTCTTTTATTTATAGATGATATATCGATATTATTGCAAAAATCAACTAAATCCTTGAATTTGCCATGTTTTTTTCTTGACTTTACTATACTATCTATAACATTCTCTCCTACATTCTTTATAGCTGAAAGTCCAAATCTTATAGTATTCCCTTTTACAGTAAATCTTGCATAACTTTCATTAATATCCGGTGGAAGTACTTCTATATTCATATCTTTTGCAAATCTTATATAGTAGGCAACTTTTTCACTATCCCCTTTTACACTATTTAGCATAGCTGCTATATACTCTACCGGATAATAATGCATTAAGTAAGCCGTTTGGAAAGCAACAACTGCATAAGCTGCAGCATGGGACTTGTTAAATGCATAAGATGCAAAATCTATCATAGAGTCATATAACTCATTTGCAACTTTTTCAGATATACCATTTCTTACACAACCAGGAACTTCAATATCTCCATTTTCATTTACTATTCCATATATAAAATTATGTCTTTCCTCTTCCATTACATGATGTTTTTTCTTTGACATAGCACGCCTTACAAGATCACTTCGTCCCATAGAATATCCAGCAAGATCTCTTACAATTTGCATTACTTGTTCCTGGTATATCATACAACCATAGGTTACAGAAAGTATATGTTCAAGCTCTGGAGTTGCATATCCTATTTCATCTGGATTTTTCTTATTTCTAATATATTTCGGTATCTCAGACATAGGACCTGGTCTATATAAACTTATTCCTGCTATTATATCCTCCAATGAATCCGGTTTTAATTCCTTCATAAATGATGTCATTCCTGGAGATTCAAGCTGAAATACACCTACAGTTTTACCTTCACCTATCATATTATATACAGATTTATCATCATAGTCTATATTGTCTAGATTAATATCTATATTCCTATTTTTCTTTACCATTGCAACTGTATCTCTAAGCACTGTTAAAGTTCTAAGACCTAAAAAATCCATTTTCAAAAGTCCAAGTTCCTCTAAAGTACCCATAGTAAATTGAGCTACTATACTGTCCTCATTCTTTTGAAGTGGAACATAATCAACAAGAGGTTTAGATGATATTACTACACCTGCAGCATGAGTTGATGTATGTCTTGGAAGTCCTTCAAGAGATTTTGCCACATCTATAAGTTCTCTTGTCCTTGCTTCACTTTC
Source organism: Clostridium sp. cel8 (assembly GCF_014050525.1). GTDB lineage: Bacteria > Bacillota > Clostridia > Clostridiales > Clostridiaceae > Clostridium_B. The sequence continues at coordinate 45,646 of NZ_JACGAG010000004.1, read as the reverse complement.
ATAAGCTTCTTTAAGCTCCTTATTCATATCAAGTGCTTTATCTATAGTTACATTTATATTCGGTGCAATTGGAATCATTTTTGCTATTCTATCAACTTCTCCATAGGAATAATCCATTGCTCTTCCAACATCTCTTATGCACTGTTTTGCTGCCATAGTTCCAAAAGTTATAATCTGGGATACATTATTTTTCCCATACTTTTGAACTACATAATCTATCACTTCTCCACGTCTTTCATAACAAAAGTCACTATCAATATCAGGCATAGATACTCTTTCTGGATTTAAAAAACGTTCAAATATAAGATTATATTTTATAGGATCTATCTTAGTTATTCCCAAAGTATATGCTACTATTGATCCTGCTCCACTTCCACGACCGGGTCCTGTCATTATGCCGTTTTGTCTTGCAAATCTTATAAAATCCCATACTATAAGGAAATAATCAACATATCCCATTTTCTTTATTATTCCAAGTTCATACTCAAGCCTGTTTTTTAAATTTTCAGTTATATTTGAATATCTTTTTTTCAATCCATCATAACACAATTTTCTCATATACTCATATGAATCCACACCTTCAGGAAGTGGAAACTTTGGCAACTTCGACTTATGAAATTCATAATCAAAATTACATTCATCTGCTATTTTAACTGTATTTTCAAGTGCCTCAGGAATATCTTGAAACATTTCATACATTTCCTTAGGAGATTTAAGATAAAACTGATCTGAAGGATACCTCATTCTATTTTTTTCATTTACTGTCTTTCCTGTTTGTATACATAAAAGTATATCATGAGCTCTGTAATCTTCTTTATATATATAGTGAACATCGTTTGTTACAACCATAGGTATGTTTAACTCTTTGGACATTTTTTTCAATTCTTTATTTACTTTAAGCTGATCTTCTATACCATGATATTGAAGTTCAAGGTAAAATCCATCTTTAAAAACATCCCTATAAAATATTGCTACTTCTTTGGCTCTTTTTAAATTTCCATTTAATATATTTGATTGAACCTCACCATTTAAACATGCACTTAGTGCAATTAATCCTTCACTGTGAAGTCTAAGATAATCATGATCCACCCTAGGTTTATAATAAAATCCTTCTATAGATGCCGTAGATACTATTTTCATGAGATTTCTATATCCAACTTCATTTTTTACAAGAAGCACTAAATGATAGTTGTGGTTTTCACCGTTATTCTCTTTAATCTTCATAGATTTCTGGGATACATATATTTCACATCCTATTATTGGTTTTATTCCTTGGGATTTTGCCTCTTTATAAAAATCAACACATCCATACATTACTCCATGATCTGTTATTGCCATACTCTTCATTCCAAGTTCCTTAGCTCTTTTTATAAGTTTCGGAATTTTCGCAGAAGAGTCTAAAAGAGAATACTCCGTATGCTGATGTAAACTCACCCACTGAATATCTTTTTCATCCATTTATTATATCACCTCTTTTCAATCTACAATAAATTATTAAATTTAAAGTAACTTATCTTCTTATTATCCTTGCAGATAAAATGCATTTACCAACTATTTCTTTTTTATTATTGTACATATCTATTTCTACTTTACATGAATTTCTTCCTATATCAATTATATTAGAGTATATATCCATAGTACTATCTATCTGTACGGGCCTCATAAAATATGTATTTATGCTATCCACCAGAACATTTATATTGCTCTTTTGTCTTAATGTCATAGTTCCCATAGTAGAAAGAAGCATATTAAGTGAACTCCATGAAGCAGTTCCTATAGGATCTAGCATTTCTGGAGTTATCCTTCCATGAAAATAAATTCCTTCAGATTTTGCATCGAACTCAAATTCTCTAAGTACGAGATCCTCTAATGTTTCTCCAGACTGTGGCTGCCTTGACATATACTGAAGAGCTTTTATAACATCACCCTTTGTAACGACTCCTATTAAAGTTTTTCCATCTACTACAGGAAATAAATCTATTCCCTCCCAGCCCATTATATGGGCAGCATAAGCTACAGTAGTTTTAGGTGTCACATTTATTGGATTTTTATGCATTACTCTTCCTATAATTTCATCATCTGGGGTTTTGCTTGGCACATCTTTTAAAGTTACAATCCCAACAACCCTCTTTTTACTATCAACTACAGGATATCTTTCATGATTAGTTTTTTCAACATTTTCTCTCCATTTAGATACCTTATCATTTACATTAAGATATTCAGGATTACTTTGCATTATATCTTCTATTAGCAGTATATCTTTCTTTATCATATTTTCAGAAATAGCCTTATTTATCATACTTGCAACAGTAAAAGTATCATATGTAGTAGATATAACTGGTAAGCACTTACTATTTGCCAGATTCCTTATCTCATCACTACAGGAAAATCCACCTGTAATTAAAACTCCTGAATTATTCAAAAGTGCAAGTCTTTGTGCCTCTTCTCTATTGCCTACTATCAAAAGACAATCTTTTCTTATGTATTTTTCCATAGCATCTATAGTCATTGCACCTATTACAAAATAGTGAAGTATCTTGTATATTCCGTCCTTTCCTCCAAGCAACGTCCCATCTACCATATTAATTACTTCTCCATAAGTAAGGGATTCAATATTTTTCTTTTCAACCTTTTCTATTCTTACAGTACCTACTCTTGGAATAGTGGTTACAATACCTAATCTATCTGAATCCTTTATTGCCCTATAAGCTGTTCCATCACTTACTCCTAATTCATTAGCTATTCCACGAACAGATATTTTTGTACCTACATCTAAAGATAGTATATACTTTATTACATCTTCATGCTTTGACATGGAGTTATCCTACCTTCCCTCTTTTCTAAGTTCTTCAGCTATTTTTTCTATCCTTCTCAACCTATGATTTACTCCAGATTTACCAACTGGAGGATTTAGCATTTCTCCTAACTCCTTCAATGAATCATCTGGATATTTCAATCTTAATTCTGCAATTTCTCGTAAATTATCTGAAAGACGTGATAGTCCTATTTCTCTTTCAATTAATTTTATACTTTCAGTTTGTCTTACAGCCGCATTTACAGTTTTGCTTAAATTTGCAGTTTCACAGTTCACCAATCTGTTTACATTATTTCTCATTTCTTTCATTATTCTAACATTCTCAAGCTCCAAAAGTGAAGAGTGCGCTCCTATTATTCCAAGTAAATTTACTATTTGTTCTCCTTCTTTAAGATATACTATAAAACTGTTCTTTCGTTGAATAACCTTAGAATTTAATCCATAACTATTAATTAATTTACTCAAATCAGCAGCATAATCACTATTATGTGTTACAAATTCAAGATGATAAGTTTTCTCAGGATTACTTACGCTACCTCCTCCTAAAAATGCACCTCTTATATATGCCTTTTTATACTCATCTCTTTTAAAAACCATATCAGATATATTATAGTTTAAAGAAAATACCTTCTTATTTTCTTTAAGAAGTCCTATATCATTTAGTAATCTTTTAACATTAGCATTTTCTGTAATGATAACAACATATATATTATTCTTTTTCAACGAATTGTTCTTTTTCATTATTATCTTTGTATGTATATTAAATTCTTTTTTCAACAAAATGAATACAAGCCTTGCTATAGCTGGATTTTCTGTAGTTATTTTAAAACTAAACTGTCTATTTGCACCTAATGACAATGTACCACTCACTTTCATTATAGCAGACAATTCCATTATAGCTTCCTCTTTGCTCATATTCGTATATCTACAAATCTCATTTTTTACCTTTACTGAAAATGACATATAACTCTCCTACCTACTACTTTTTTTTTGCTTAATTCTTTCAGACAAATAAAAATATTCAATTATCTTCTTTCTATCAAATAAAAGTTTCTTATCCATAATAGTTTCTATTAAAATAGAGGCAAGTTTCTCAGAATTATGCCTTATTAATCCATCTTTTACTCTTATAAAATCACCTTCTATAGGTTTTACTCCAAGTCTATTTACAGCATCTTCATCTATTTTTACAAGATGAGATGCTTCTTCCTTATATCTTCCTTCAAGTTTTTTATCTATCTTTCCAACATTCACAATAACATAGTCGATTATTCCACTACCACCATGTTTATAAATAGCTTTTATATGATCTTCTACAGAGAACCCATCCGTTTCTCCAGGCTGTGTCATTATATTTGAAATGTATATTTTTATTCCTTTTGTCTTTTGAAGAGCTGAATCTATACCTTTAACTAATAAATTAGGAATAATACTTGTATATAGACTTCCTGGACCAAGAATTACAGCATCTGCCTCCATTATAGCATCAACTGCTTCTTTTAACGCTCTAGCACCTCTCGGTTCAATGAATATTCTATCTATCTTTGTATGCCTTTTTATGGCCTCTTCAGGAATATGAGATTCTCCCTCTACAATTGTTCCATCTTTATATTTAGCTTTAAGAACAAGATCATCAAGTGTAACAGGCATTACTTTACCAGTAACAGCAAGTACAGAGCTCATTTTTTTTACAGCTTCCTCAAAATTAGAAGAAATTCCATCCATAGCTGCCAAGAAAAGATTACCAAAGCTCTGATTCTTTAACTTTCCATCTTTAAATCTGTATTGAAGAAGTTCCTCCATAAGTGGCTCTGTATCTGCAAGAGCTAAAATGCAGTTTCTTATATCTCCAGGAGGAAGTATACCTAAATCTTCTCTTAAATCTCCTGAACCACCTCCATCATCTCCAACTGTCACTATAGCAGTTATATTAGATGTATAGTATTTAAGTCCTCTAAGCATTGTTGAAAGTCCCGTTCCGCCACCAATTGCAACTATTTTAGGACCTTTTACAAGAAGTCTCTTTTCATATATCAAATCTTCAAGTTTTCTTGAATTCAAAGATACATTCAAGTATCCTCTATTTATAAGTGCTATTATAGAACGCATTCCTTGAGTAACTGAAATATATACTACAAAAATTCCAGATACAATTAAAAAAATATAAAACGAGATGTAATAGATACTGTAAAATCTCCTGTTTATAAATTCAATTACTCCAAATATTATAAAGAGCCCACCCATAGCTCCAAGCATAATCCATCTTTTTACTTTTATTCCAGGCCTTAGCCAAGAGGTAATTCTCATAGTTTTTTACCACCTCTATTAACATCTTCTTCAATATCTCTATGGTCTATACTTACCTTATGCCCATTTTCTTTTAATATTTTATAAATTTCATTTGCAATTGTCACAGATCTATGCCTTCCACCTGTGCAACCTATGGACACAATAAGCTGTCTTTTTCCTTCTTTAATATAATAAGGTATCAAAAATTCTAACATATCGGAAAGTTTATTTATAAATTTCTTAGTTTGTTCAAATCCCATTATATAATCAACTACTAACTTATCATTGCCAGAATATTTCTTTAACTCTGAAATATAAAATGGATTTGGAAGAAATCTTACGTCAAATACTAAATCCGAATCTACTGGTAGGCCATATTTAAATCCAAAAGAGAGAACTGTTATCATAAGTTCAGTTTCAATTTGACCTTTTTCAGAATATATTTTTGTTATTTCTTCTCTAAGTTCCCTTGTGGCTAATTTTGAAGTATCTATTATATTGTCAGCTCTATCTTTAAGTTCCCTTAGCCTCTTTCTTTCCATTGTTATTCCGTTTAATATTCTTCCCTTTGGTGCTAATGGATGTTTTCTCCTAGATTCTTTAAACCTCTTTACCAATACTTCATCTGAAGCATCTAAAAAAAGTATTTCATACTTATAGTAATGCTCTTTTAAATAAGATAGACTTTCAAATATATCATCAAAGAACTGTCCCCCTCGTATATCTATAACTAAAGCTATCTTATCTATTTTTCCATCAGTTTGATAGCATGCTTCAGCAAATTTAGGTATTAAAGTAGGAGGAAGATTATCTACACAAAAGTATCCTAAATCTTCTAGATTTCTTACAGCCTGAGTCTTACCCGCTCCTGACAGACCTGTTACTATAACAAATCTCATATCTATCCCTCCTATTTACAACTATTATTTTTTTAATTATAACATAAAAAATAGAGAACCTAAACTTACTTAAACCACATAGATTCTCTATATACAACTAATCTTCACCTATAATTCTAACTTCAGTATAAAGATCTACGTTAAACCTTAATTTAACTGTTTTTTGAACTTTCTTTATTAAATCCAATATATCTTTTGCAGTTGCATTTCCTTTATTTATTATAAATCCTGAATGTTTTTCAGAAACCTGTGCTCCACCTACACTCATTCCTTTAAGTCCACTATCTTGTATTAATTTTGCTGCAAAATGTCCTTTGGGTCTTTTAAATGTACTTCCTGCCGACGGATATTCAAGTGGCTGCTTCTCTCTTCTTCTTCTATTTAAGTCTTCAATTCTATTATAAATTTTTTCGTGATCTCCTGGTTCAAGTTTAAAAGTTACTTCCAATACCGTATATCCATATTTTAGTATAGAGCTCATTCTATATCCAAGTTCCAATTGTTCTAAATTTATATCTCTAATTTTTGATTTATCATCTATTATACGCACACTTTCTATTATATTAGATATTTCTCCATTATAAGCTCCTGCATTCATTGCAACAGCTCCTCCAACACTTCCTGGAATACCACAGGCAAATTCAATACCTGTAAGATTATTATCTAATGCAACTTGAGATACATCTTTTATTGCTGCTCCACTTCCTGCTATGAGCTTATTCCCATGTGCATATATCTTATTAAGTTTACTTAATTTAATTACAACTCCTCTTATTCCTCCATCTTTAACTAATAAGTTTGAACCATTTCCCATTATGTAATATGGCACACCCTTATCTTTACACATATTTATAATATCTAACACTTCTTTTGAACTCTCGGGAGTAACAAGTATATCTGCCGGACCCCCTACTTTAAAAGAAATATGATTTTTCATTGGCTCATCTATCATTATGTTGTGTTTATCCAAAACATTTTCTAAATTGATAGCAAAGTCTATATATTCATTCATAATTCTATTCTCCTTGAAATATAAAATTTAAAATCCTAACTTAGTATAATTTATGCACATATTTTAATCAAGATCTATTCAAACTTAATTATTCTGTTTTTTTAAAATAATTTATAATGCTCTCTGCAGCACTTTTATTAATAGAAGGTGTCTTTAAAAGTTCATCAAAATTTGCCTTCTTTATATTTTCTATACTTCCAAATTTTTTTAAAAGTTCTTTTCTCCTCTTATTTCCTATATTTGGTATATCGTCTAATACAGAATGAAAAACTCTTCTATTTCTCAAACTTCTGTGATATGTTATAGCAAATCTATGGACTTCATCTTGTATCCTAGTTATAAGTTTCATAAGGCTTGAATGAGAATCTATTTTAAGTTCTATATTATTATAGATAATTCCTCTTGTTTTGTGATTATTATCTTTTACCATACCACAAACAGGTATATCTATTTCAAATCCTTTAAGTACTTCAAGAGCTATATTTATCTGACCTTTTCCTCCATCCATAAGTATTAAATCTGGAAATATGCAGAATTTTCCTGAACTTAGTTTCAAATTTCTTTGCTGTATTCTGGAAATTTCCTCTAAACCATGTTTAAATCTTCTAGTCAGTATTTCCCTTAAGCTATCATAATCATTTGCTCCTTTAACTGTATCTATTTTAAATCTTCTATAATCACTGTGCTTTGCAATTCCATTTTCAAATACCACCATGCTGCCAACTGAATCCACTCCCTGAATATTAGATATATCATAAGCTTCTATCCTATGTGGAATGTCATCAAGTCCTAAAATTTCAGCAATTTGTTCTAACGCCTCTTTTTTATCATTCTTATCTTGAATAAACTTTCTTTTAAAATTTTTAAGCATAGTTTCAGAATTTTTCTTAACTAAATCCAATGTTAATTTTTTATCTCCTCTTTGTGGAATTCTAATTGTCACTTTAGAATCCTTTTTCATACTCAACCATTCAGAAAGGAGTTCAATATCTTCAACACAAGGTACATATATGTTCTTTGCGATATGTGCAGTTCCCCCATAAAACTCTCTGATAAAGTTTGCTATTACTTCATCCTCTGGCAATCCCCCTGTGTTTTCTATAATATAATGCTCTCTTCCAACTATTTTCCCATTTCTCAGAAAAAACACCTGTATGCAGCTGTCATTTTCATCAGAAGATATATTTATGAAATCTTCATCTTCAAAATTCCCGGTTATTATTTTCTGCTTTTCAGTTACTTTTTTCACTGCAAATATCTTATCTCGCAGACTTGCAGCTTTTTCAAATTCCATATTTTCTGAAGCTGCTTCCATGTCCAGTTTTAATTTTCTTATTATATCTTTATCCTTGCCAGATAATAACTCTATAATCTCATCTACTATTTTTTTGTAATCTTTTTTATTTATATGGGCAGCACAAGGTGCCTTGCATAATCCTATAAAATAGTTTAAACAAGGTCTTACATTTGTATTACCTTCTTCTATTTTCATTCTACAGCTTCTTATTGGAAATATCTTTTTTATAAGTTCTATAGTTTCATATACAAAAGATGGATTTGGAAAAGGTCCAAAATATTTTCCACCATCTCTTTTTATATTTCTTGTAATCATAACTCTTGGAAAATCTTCATCCATAGTTATTTTTATAAATGGATAATGCTTGTCATCTTTCAACAATATATTATATTTAGGTCTATACTTTTTTATTAAATTACACTCTAATATTAAAGCTTCTATTTCCGAATCTGTAACTATATACTCAAACTCTGCTACATTATCCACCATAGCTTTTACTTTACTTGAATGATTTCTTGAATTTTGGAAGTACTGTCTAACTCTATTTTTCAATACCTTTGCTTTTCCTACATATATGACTTCTTCAGAAGAATTTCTCATTATATATACTCCAGGTTTATCTGGAAGTACTTTTAACTGATAATCAAAATCAAACATTCTATTGTCTACCACCTATCTATAGAATTAAGTTTTTAAAAATCTATTTATAAAATATAACAGGTATTTTATAGATAGTAAAAAGAAGTCCAAATATCATAAGAAGCTGTTCTATAGCAGAGCCAATTTTAGAGTTAGTTTTATATGTAACTGGAAATTTTACTCTCTTCTTTCTAAAAGGATAGAAAAGAGGTACTCCTCTATCCGTACACATATCACATAAAAGATGCATGCCATATCCTATCATAAAATAATATACCAAATATTGTACATCATACATATTACCAATATATCCTGCAATAAACGAAAACATGGACATTCCCGTAAGGCTATGGGTAAGTCCATTTCTATGTGAAGATACAGCTATCATTATAAGGACTATACCAATTGCTTTTACTATTGGTTCATTTAAAAAAAGGTAATCATACCATAATACTATTATACCTAAGCAACTATATATAGTAACCTTAGTCATTTTATTTTTAAAAGGAAGAATGTACTTATTAATTATGCTCTTTGGATGATCAACATCAGGTAGTGCTGATGAAAATGCAGCTATGATCAAGCCAACATAAGTAAATCCCCCAGGAATTATTTTATATATAGATAAGAATGCAAGTATTCCCATACCTACGTGAGTTTTACCCTTCATTCTATTCTCCTCTTTATTATAATTTATTATAATTTGCAAAATGTTAATTCATTGGTTTAATATCTCTCTTAATGACTATATTATAACATTAAATGAATTATAATATTACTTTTTATAATAAAATTTCCCGGGAAATTACATATTTCATTGTATTTCTAGTATCTATTTTTCAAGTGCAGTATACATTACTTGTGATGCAATGGATGCAGCTAAAATTCCGCCTTGGCCTCCATTTTCAACAATTACTGCAATAGCTACTTGGGGATCATCATAAGGCGCAAATCCTATAAACCATGAATGAGGTGGTGAATTAGTTCCCATTTCAGTATTATCTGCAGTTCCAGTCTTTCCAGCAACTTCTATTCCATTTATGGCAGCTTGACCTCCAGTACCATAATCTACAACAGATTTCATCATTTTTTTCATTGTATCTGCAATATCTGGAGATATTATCTGACCTACTGATTCCGGTTCTATAGATTTTACAAGATTCCCTGTACTTGTACTTACAGAACTTACAAGATGAGGTTTCATCATGACTCCACCATTAGCTATTGTACTAACTACAACAGCCATCTGAAGCGGGCTTGCAAGAACACTGCTCTGTCCTATTGCACTTTGTGCTATACTTCCTTTTTCATATGATTTCAATTTTGGAAAGTTACTTGGCTCTACAGGTATTCCATCTGTAGGGATCTCCTTATTAAAATAAAACTCTTCTGCCGTATTTTTTAAATTTTCATTTCCAAGTTCCAATCCGAGAGTTCCAAAATATACATTACTTGAATGAGCATATGCTTGCTCAAAATTTATATTTCCAAGAACTTCCCCATTATAGTTATGTAATATATAATCTGATCCTATTTGCACTGATCCTGTATCATTTATAGTTTTACTTTTTACATTATCTATATTTTCCAGAGCACTTATAGCAGTAACAGTTTTAAAAGTAGATCCTGGTGGATATAATCCTGCCGTTGCTCTATTAAGTAATGGTCTACTTGAGTTCTTATTAATAGAATCCCATTCCTCTTCTAAATTATTAGGATTGAAAGAAGGCTTTGATACCATAGCAATTACAGCTCCTGTCTTAGGATTAAGCACTACTACTGCACCTTTATTATTTCCTAAAAGATCATAGGCTTTTTTCTGTGTAGTTGTATCAAGAGTTGTTTTTACACTATTTCCAACTTTCTTCACAGATTTTCCCTTATTTTCAATAAGACTTTTTAAGCTGTCTTTTACATCTGTAGACATGAGCTCAGAATCATATTTTCTTTCAAGTCCAGTTATACCATACTTTTCATTAACATATCCAAGTACATGAGCGAATATTTCTCCTCCAGTATATTCCCTTTTCTGTGTTTCTGCGTTTATAGGCTCACTTTTAGTTAAAGCATTACCATTTCTATCATATATAGTACCTCTTAATACTTCATTTCTCTTAATCCACATTCTTCTGTTGTAACTACTGTTTACTATATTAGGACCAACAATCATTTCAAAATATGTCATATATGAAATAAGTCCTATAAAACACATCAAAAACACAAGCATTACTTTCTTTATATTATTAACTATATTATTCATACTATCTAGCCTCCTCGGATATCTTTTGAATTATACCTAAGGAAAAAAACGTTATTAGCATAGAACTTCCTCCATAACTTACAAGGGGCAGTGTTACACCTGTAAGTGGAATTGCATTCATAACTCCTCCAACTATTACTAATACCTGAGATGCAATCATAGCACTATACCCTACAGCTAAAAGTCTTGAAAATTTATCACTACAATATACAGCAGCTCTCATACACCTATAAAAAAGCAAAAAAAACAATATTATTACTGCAAATCCCATTAATATGCCAAATTCTTCACACAAAATAGCAAATATAAAGTCAGTAGTATTTATTGGAACATATTCTGGATGTCCAAGTCCAAGTCCCGATCCTGTAAGTCCTCCAGATGCTATTGAAAACATTGATTGAACTATCTGATAACTTTGATTATTTACATATGGCCATGGATTTCTCCATATCATAACCCTTGTTTTGACATGGTCAAACATATTATAACTTAAAACTGCACCTACTGCTGCAAGTAAGAAACATACTATAACATACTTAAATTTTGATGTGGCTATATATAGCATTGTTATAGATATTCCAAAGAATATTAAAGCTGAACCTAGATCTTTTTGAATAACCATGAATCCAAGACTTATCATTACAACTATCCCAGGAACTATAAGATTCTTAAAATTTTTATAATCTTTCAATTCCGATGCTAAATAAGCTACTAAAGTTAACTTCCCAAACTCAGATGGCTGGAACTGGATTCCTGCAAAACTAACCCAATTTTTAGATCCATTTATTTCAACCCCAAAAATTGTACCTGCACTCATAAATATTAAAGTCATTATTAAATATATGTACTTATACCTGCTAAAGCTGACTGTATCCGGCATTAAAACCACAATTAGTATAAATCCAGTAACACCAAGAGCAAACCATATAATTTGTTTAATAGAAAATGTCATATTTATTCTATAAAGCATAACCATTCCTATAACTGACAGTATACTTGAAAAAATAAATATGTACTTGTCGCCATCAGAAAAAAACTTTCTTATTACAAAATAAGAATATCCTATAAGAAGACATGTAACTACGGCCATTATCATAGCTCCTTTATCAAAAGGCTGTTTTATCACTGCAATATTAAAAAAGCAAACTAAACACAGTAAATATGTATATCTAAGGAGCTTTTTTTCACCTTTAGTAGTATCCAACTTATTCACCACCCATTAACACAACATTTATTCTATAACTCTAAAAGATGTATTCCCTATTTTTATTTCATCTCCTGAACTGAGATACTCTCGTCCATTTAATTTCTTTCCATTTAAAAGAGTTCCGTTGGTACTTCCCAAATCTTCTATAATACAGTCCTTACCATTTTTTATATACAATCTAGCATGGTGTGACGATGCATATGGATCTTCAAGTCTTAATATATTGTCACTCTTTCTACCTATTGTTATTCCTCTTCTTATAGGTATAACAGATCCCTTCCTAAGGTTTGAATTACTTCCTACTGAAATCACCTCAAGTCCAAATGACTTTCTATTTGATACCTTATTTCTTCTACTGCCATTTTTTATATCTTTGTACATTATCCTTAAAGACCAAAATATTATAATATAGACTATACCTATAATTATAATCTTAAAAATCAAGCTTAATTTACTTAGATCCATTTTTAATATCCTCCCATAAAGATGAAACAACTAGCATAATAACTCAGATATGCTAGTCGATATGTAGATTATAACATTTTTTTAAGGTACTGTCCTGTATAAGAAGTTCGATTGTTAATTATTTTTTCAGGAGTACCCGCACATATTACTTTTCCACCTTTTTCTCCACCTTCTGGTCCAAGGTCTATTATATAATCTGCACATTTTACAACATCTAAATTATGCTCTATAACAACAACTGTATTCCCTTTATCTACAATTCTCTGAAGTATATCTATAAGCCTTTTTACATCATCTGTATGAAGTCCTGTAGTTGGTTCATCTAATATATAAAGAGTCCTTCCTGTGCTTCTCTTAGAAAGTTCATATGCAAGCTTAACTCTCTGCGCTTCTCCACCAGATAGTTGAGTTGAAGGTTGGCCTAACTTGACATATCCAAGTCCTACGTCGAACAAAGTCTGAAGTTTATTTTTTATTCTCGGTATATTTTTAAAAAACTCAAGTGCCTCTTCTACTGTCATGTTTAAAACATCATTTATATTTTTGCCTTTATATTTAACCTGCAAAGTTTCTCTATTATATCTTTTTCCCTTACATACTTCACAAGGTACATAAACATCTGATAAAAACTGCATTTCAATTTTTATTATTCCATCACCTCTGCAAGCCTCACATCTACCTCCCTTTACATTGAAACTAAATCGTCCAGGTTTATATCCTCTCATTTTAGCCTCAGGTGTATTTGAAAATACTTCTCTTATAATGTCGAAAACTCCTGTATATGTAGCAGGATTTGACCTTGGAGTCCTTCCTATTGGGCTTTGATTTATATTTATAACCTTATCTATATTCTCTATTCCAAGTATATCTTTATGCTTGCCTGGATTTACTTTAGAACCATTAATTTGTTTATTAAGACCTTTATAAAGTACTTCATTTACAAGTGTACTTTTCCCAGAGCCTGACACACCAGTTACACAATTAAAAACTCCAAGAGGTATAGAAACATTTATATTCTTTAAATTATTTTCACAAGCTCCCTCTATTTTTATATAATTTCCATTTCCCTTTCGCCTAGATCTAGGAACTTCTATTTTCTTCTTTCCACTAAGATATTGCCCAGTTATTGATCTTTCACTTTTAATTATATCAGATAATTTTCCAACTCCAACTACTTCACCACCATGTTCTCCTGCTCCCGGTCCTATATCAACTATATAGTCTGCAGCTCTTATAGTGTCCTCATCATGTTCCACTACAATTACACTATTACCAACATCTCTAAGATTTTTTAGCGTTTTTATAAGTCTATCATTGTCCCTTTGATGAAGTCCTATACTTGGCTCATCGAGTATATAGAGAACACCTACTAAACTGGATCCTATTTGTGTTGCAAGTCTTATTCTCTGAGATTCGCCACCTGAGAGTGTACCTGAAGATCTAGACAATGTTAAATAATCAAGACCAACATCTATTAAAAACTTAAGCCTTTTCTTTATTTCTTTTAACACCTGATCTGCTATTATAGTATCCCTCTCAGAAAGATTTATATTATCAAAGAACTTAAGCTCATCTTTTATAGACATACTACACAGTTCATAAATATTTTTATCTCCTATTGTTACAGACAATGCTTCAGGATTAAGTCTTGCACCTCTACAACTAGGACATGGATTATCACTCATATAATTTTCAATTTCACCTTTTATATAATCGGAATTTGTTTCCATATATCGTCTTTTTAAGTTATTGACTACTCCTTCAAAAGCATGATTGAATTCCATAAGTCTTCCTTCTCTTTCGTACTTAACTTTTATTTTATCACCATTTAATCCATAAAGGAGTATATTTACAACCTTGTCACTAAGTTTTTCTATAGGAGTATCTAACTTAAACTTGTATTTACGAGAAAGTGCTTTTAATATACTAAATGTCCATGAATCCTCTCTCAAGCTTCCACTTTTCCATGGAAGTACAGCTCCTTCAAGTATGCTCTTACTTTTATCTGGTATTACAAGCTTATCATCTATTTCCATAAGAGTACCTAGTCCATCACAAGTATTACATTTTCCAAATGGAGAATTAAATGAAAATGTTCTAGGAGTAATTTCTTCTATACTTATACCACAGTGAACACATGCAAATTTCTCACTGAAGAGTATATCTTCTCCTCCAATAACATTTATAATTACTATACCGTCTGATAGTTTTAAAGATGTTTCTATTGAATCTGTTAGCCTACTTTCTATTCCATTTTTGACAATTAATCTATCAACCACTACTTCTATAGTATGTTTTCTGTTTTTATCTAGGTTTATTTCCTGTTCTTCTAGATCAAAAATTTCTCCATCAATTCTAGCTCTAACATATCCATTTTTCTTTATATTCTCCATAACCTTTATATGTTGCCCTTTACGCCCTTTTATAATAGGCGCAAGCACTTGTATCTTAGTTCTTTCAGGCATTGAAAGAACTTTATCTACCATTTGATCTACAGTTTGTTGTGTTATTTTTCTTCCACATTTAGGGCAGTGTGGTACACCAATTCTTGCATATAATAGCCTCAAATAATCATATATTTCAGTAACTGTACCTACTGTAGAACGTGGATTTTTGCTAGTTGTCTTCTGATCAATTGATATTGCTGGTGATAGTCCCTCTATATACTCTACATCGGGTTTATTCATCTGACCTAAAAATTGTCTAGCATAGGCAGATAATGATTCTACATATCTTCTCTGACCTTCAGCATACAATGTATCAAATGCAAGCGAAGACTTTCCTGATCCCGAAAGTCCAGTAAAAACTACAAGCTTATCTCTAGGTATAGTCAAATCTATATTCTTTAAGTTGTGGACTTTAGCACCTTTTATAATTATGCTATTTTTCATGTTTATAACTCCTTAGTGTATATCAATATTTTAAATTATTATAGTATACTACTATAACTTAGTATATTAAAATCATAAGGCTCTTTTTTGTTTTTTTAGTTTTTCTATATTATCTCTTAGCCTAGCTGCCTCTTCGAACCTAAGCTCTTTTGCTGCCTTTTTCATCTGTTTCAAATTCTCTTCTATTAATTTATCTATACTTTCTTTATTGCCCTCTATTGCTTCATCTAAACTGTTATACTTCTTTTTATCTTCCATTACAACTGTTGCTTCTATAACTTCTCTTATATCTTTATTTATAGTTTTTGGAACTATTCCATGCTTTTTATTATATTCTATCTGTATCTTTCTTCTTCTATTAGTTTCTGTAATAGCTTTATTCATGGAATCTGTAATAGTATCTGCGTACATTATGACCTTACTTTCTGAATTTCTAGCTGCCCTTCCAATTGTCTGTATAAGTGATCTTTCAGATCTTAAAAATCCTTCTTTATCTGCATCAAGTATTGCAACTAATGCAACTTCAGGTATATCCAGTCCTTCTCGTAAAAGATTAATTCCAACAAGTACATCAAATTCACCTTTTCTAAGATCCCTTATTATTTTCATTCTATCAATTGCAGAAATACCTGAATGCATATATCCTGCTTTTATATTCATATCTTTAAAATAATCAGTTAAATCTTCTGCCATTTTTTTCGTAAGTGTTGTCACAAGTACTCTATATCCCTTTTCTATAGTTTCATTTATAGAAGTGTACAGATCATCTATCTGATTTTTAACTGGCTTTACTATAATTACAGGATCCAAAAGTCCAGTTGGCCTCAATATCTGTTCTGCAATATTTTGGGAATGTTCTTTTTCATAATCTGAAGGAGTAGCACTTACAAATACAACCTGGTTTATTTTTTTCTCAAATTCTTCGAATTTAAGTGGTCTATTATCAAATGCAGATGGAAGTCTGAATCCATAATCTACAAGTGACTGTTTTCTCGATCTATCACCTGCATACATAGCTCTTACCTGTGGCAAAGTTACATGACTTTCATCTATAAACATTAAAAAATCATCTGGGAAATAATCTATAAGTGTCTGTGGAGGACTTCCCTTAGCCCTACCATCTAGTATCCTAGAATAATTTTCAATACCACTACAGTATCCAACTTCCCTCATCATCTCTATATCAAAATTTGTTCTCTGTTTTATTCTTTGAGCTTCTAAGAGTTTATCTTGTGAGGTTAATTCTTTCAATCTATCCTCCAATTCATCTTCTATTTTTTCTATAGCTATCTCCATTTTTTCCTTAGATGTAGCAAAGTGAGATGCTGGAAATATAGACACATGATTTCTAATCCCAATTGTTTCCCCAGTTAAGGCATCAAACTCTTTTATTCTGTCAATTTCATCACCAAAAAATTCAACTCTTATGGCATGATTAGAAGAAGATGCTGGAAATATATCAAGTATATCTCCTTTAACTCTGAAAGTTCCTCTTACAAAATTTATATCATTTCTCTCATATTGTATTTCCACAAGTTTCTTTATAATTTTATCTCTATCCTTTACCATTCCTGGTCTTAAAGATATAGTAAGTTTTTTATATTCTTCTGGATTTCCAAGTCCATATATACATGACACAGATGCCACTACTATAACATCTCTTCTTTCAAAAAGAGCAGACGTAGCAGAGTGTCTTAATTTATCTATTTCATCATTTATTGAGGCATCTTTTTCAATATATGTATCTGTTTGAGGTACATATGCCTCAGGTTGATAGTAATCATAGTAAGATACAAAATACTCTACACTATTTTCGGGAAAAAACTCCTTAAATTCAGAACAAAGCTGAGCTGCCAATGTTTTATTATGTGCAAGTACAAGAGTTGGCTTCTGAACCTTTTCTATTATATTTGCCATAGTAAATGTTTTACCAGATCCAGTTACACCAATAAGTGTCTGAAATTTATCTCCTCGTAAAATTCCACGACTTATACTCTCTATTGCCTGTGGTTGATCACCTTTTGGTTTAAACTTAGAATGTATTTTGAAAACTCCCATTCTTAATCATCCTCATCATTGTTTTTTATTTTATCTAATATATCTGAAAATTTATTTTTGTTAAGTTTTACAACCATACTGTTCTTTGGAACATTTCTTGGTACAAAAACTATTCCAAGTCTTTTTTCGCTATTCATTTTATTATAAGTAAGTTGTTCAAAATCTCCAGTAACCCTTTTTACTTTAAGCCATATGAAATTTGAACATTCATTTAGTATTTCTATTATTTTATCTTCACTTTCAACCTTTATATTGTTTATTTCAACTAATAGGTCTCCACTTTTTATACCCATTTCATGTGCAGGAGAATTTGGAGCAACTGCAAGTACCATAATGCCCTCACTACTACTTATATATTTGGGCGTTCCTGTAGTTTCAAAATATGTCTGTATAATCCTCATTCCTTCATGTGCAACAGGAGCCATTATAAGAACGAATATCTTAAAAAACAAATTCACACTTGCTAGCTGGGCTAAGATAAATATAACTACAGCATAAGTCATTATAATTATACCTGACATAAATGACTTTTGCCTTGTATTTTTAGTAAATGTCACTGAACTGTATCCAACTACAGCATAAAACGGCATAAGTATAAGTACTACATTGTTTAAAATACCACTTAGTGTTTGCCCTTTTAAAACAGGCCACCAAGAAGGCATAGAAACAACTTGCCATGAATAGTAACTTATTGATTTAGTCTGTATAGCTAAGAATATAGCTATTGGAATTATCCAATATCTTTTAAGTGCAAACCCACCAATTATTTTTCCATTTTTGCTTGTAAATATAGGTATACTCCCTGTTTTACCATCAATCATAACAAGTATGCCTTCTATAAAATGAAGTACTGCAATCATGCTCATAAGTGAAACCACATCTATATTTAAAAAATCTAAATCTGGAATTTTAAAGTACGAAGAAGCCATAGCAAGAAAAACACTTAAAAGTCCAATTATTGATCCAGAATATGAAAAACATATAAACCTTGGATTGAAAAACATAAATACAATAGAAGCCAAAAACACCAAATCAACTGCAGAACTTTGATCAAATACTATTCCCAAATAAGACATTATAATACTTGCTAAAGTTCCTGCAAAAATTCCTATTACAATCTGGGATATAGTTAGTTCAAAAGAAGAATTTACTTTTTCTCCAATTATCATCTTTTGCATAGCTACAGTTTGTGTATTTTTTCTATGTAATACAAAGGCCAAAATAACTAGCACGATCAATAAATATGGTTCCGTAAGTGCATAAGCTATAGACCTTAAAGTATATATCAGTATATTCATTAAAAGTTAATACCCCTCTCCAAACCACACACATAAATTAAATTAGACAGAATTTTGTCTGTCTAATTTAAAATGTCAAATATATAATATATTATAATAATACTTTAGTATTTAGTCTAACTAAATTATCTATTTTATCTTATTTTCAGCAATCTCAAGTGCCTTTTTAAATTGTGGATCTAAATTTCTATCATAAGTCTTCCCTTTAAGACTATCCGGATATTCCACAACTTCATTTGGAGTTATTCCTTTTTTGTGTATATTATATCCATTTGGAGTATACCATTTTGAAATAGTTACTTTTAAAGCAGTTCCATCTCCTGTATCGAACATAGTTTGAACTACACCTTTCCCAAAAGTCTTTTCTCCAACTAAAGTTCCTCTTTTATAATCCTTTATAGCTCCTGAGAATATTTCTGATGCACTTGCAGTATTGCCATTTGTAAGTATAGTTATAGGTAAATTACTAAAATCTCCTCCATCTGATTTATACTCCTTTTTATTATTATATTTATCAGTTGTTGAAACAACTACTTTACCTTCTGGTATAAAATTTGAAACCATATCTACACATTGACTAAGAACTCCTCCTGGATTATCTCTTAAATCAATTATCAATGATTTCATACCTTTATTTTTGAGACTTACAAGTTTATTTTTAAAGTTTTCAGCCGTATTCTCATCAAACATAGTTACTTGTATATATCCTATTTGTGAATTTATCATTTCTCCATTAACTGTTTGCATACTTACTTTTTCTCTTTTTACTTTAACATTAAAACTACCTTTATCCTGCCTATAAATAGTAAGGGTAACTTCCGTTCCTTCTTTTCCCCTCATTATAGATACTGCTTTATCAAGTTGACTTCCATCTACTGCAGTTCCATTTACACTTTGTATTATATCATTATCTTTAAGACCTGCCTTTTCAGCAGGTGTCCCTTTGAACACATTTTCAATCTGAATTTTATTATCTTTAGAAGTTACCTGAATTCCTATGCCGGCATAGCTTCCTTCAGTTTCAGTGTTAAACTCTTCAAATTCATCTTTATCCATAAAAACTGTGTATGGATCATTCAATGAAGAAGTCATTCCTTTTAAGGCACCCTCTAAAAGCACATCGTCACTTATCTTTCCATCATAATATTTATAGAGAATATTTCTGACTTCAAATAGCTTTGAAAATTTGTTAATAGCATCGCCTTGCTTTATTTTCCAAAAGTTATACGTTCCAAATATTGTCATAACATTTGTTAAGAGGACGATTATTATAGTATAAAATAACCACCTTTTCTTTTTATTCAAGTTATCCCACCTCTTTTATAATATCTACATGGTAATTTATCATCATACTACTTATTCATATATATTCAATAATTATAACACTAAAAAATTTAATTATGCAAAACTATTTCCTTGAAACAACTATAAGATTAGCATGCAGAATAAACTGCATGCTAATCTTGTCAAAAATTTATATGTTAAACTGCTAAAAATTTTCTTATAGATAGTATACTTCCAACTGCGCCTATTATACTACCACTTAAAATAAATATACCAAGTATATGTGTATAAACATATTGTGGATTTACAAAACACATCAATAAAGGTGCAGATGAAGCTTTTGCATATACTATTTTATACATATAGTATAAAACAATATCCGAAACAATAGCTCCTATTATACCTATTACTATACCCTCTATTATAAATGGCCACCTTATAAACCAATCAGTAGCACCTATGTATTTCATTATACCAATTTCTTTTCTTCTAGAATAAACAGTAATCTTTATTGTATTTCCAATTAGAAATAGTGATACTCCTATTAATATAATCAAAACAATTGTACCAATCCATTTTATTGCATTTGTTATTTTTATAATTTTATCAACTACTCCTCTAGCGTCTTGAATAGTATCAATTCCATCCATTCCCTTTATACTATTTACTACTTGAGATACAATTTCTGGTGTTTTGACTTTAACTATGTATGAATTTGGAAGAGGATTATCCTTTTTTAACCCCTCTACTAATGATTCATTTTGCTCTCCCAATTGAGTTTTAAATTTATCTACAGCTTCCTGTTTAGTTTCATAATCCAAATTCACAATTCCATCTATAGATTCAATTTTATTTTTTATAGCATCTTTTTGCTTTGAAGTTATATCATCTTTTAAATAGACCTTTACTTCAACTTTAGATTCAACCTGAAGTATGCCTTGTCTTATAGTAGTCAGAGTAAGAAGTGATATCCCCAATATAAAAAGAGTAGCTGCTACCGTAGTTATTGCCGCAATGCTCATAGTTTTATTTCTCTTCAAATTTCTAAAAGATTCTTGTATAAAAAATTTTATTGTGCTAATCCTCATCGCCGTATGCACCCCTTTGTTCATCTCTTACTACAATGCCTTTATCTAGTGCTATAACTCTCTTTCTCATATCATCTACTATATCCCTTGCATGTGTTGCCATAAGTACTGTAGTACCTGCCTGATTTATATCATTTATTATATCCATAATTTCCAGCGATGTATCCGGATCTAAATTTCCTGTAGGTTCATCTGCTATTAGTATAGAAGGATTATTTATTATAGCTCTTGCCAAAGCTATTCTCTGCTGTTCTCCTCCAGATAGCTCATCAGGAAAGGCTTTATATTTTTTTGATAATCCAACAAGTGATAACACTAAAGGAACTTTTTTTCTTATCTCTTTTGCTGGGGCTTCAATTACCCTCATAGCAAAAGCAATATTTTCATATACATTAAGCGTAGGTATTAAACGAAAGTCTTGAAAAACTACGCCTAGTTTTCTTCTATAAATAGGTATATTATTTCTAGATAAAGAAGTTATATCTTGTCCATTTACAATTATACTTCCATTTGTGGGATCAATTTCCTTAAGCAACATTTTTACAAAAGTACTTTTACCAGCTCCACTTGGACCTACCAAAAATACAAATTCACCTTTTTCAATTTTAAGGTTTATATTAGATAGTGCAAATATGTTGTTATTATAAACTTTATTTACATTTTTAAACTCTATCATCTATAACTCTCCTCATACTCATCTTATGAAAGTTCTCACTATATTTTTCATTATAGCATAATAACATGATACCATAAATAAATAAAAATTAAACTATTAAAATATTGGCATTAAAAAATAAGGGCATAAATTGCCCTTATAAATGTAAAACAGTTTATTGAATACCTACACTTACTAAAAGTGCAGCATCTACTTTTTTCATATCTTCATCAGTCATATGACCGATTTTTTCCTTCAATCTTCTTTTATCCAATGTTCTTATCTGTTCCAGCAATACTACCGAATCTTTATTTAGTCCATAAGCTTCTGAGGAAACCTCTACATGAGTTGGAAGTTTTGCTTTATTTATCTGCGATGTAATAGCTGAAACTATAACAGTAGGACTATACTTATTACCAATATCATTTTGAATAATAATAACAGGTCTAATACCCCCCTGTTCAGAGCCTACTACTGGACTTAAATCAGCATAAAATATATCTCCTCTTTTCACTACCGTTGTCATTAGGCAAATCACTCTCCGAAAGCTTCGCTTCATATTCTTTAAATTCCTTTATGTCGCGTGCAAAGCCCATTTCCGCAAACTCAAGATTAAGTTGTGCCATTTCCCTATATCCTCTTTCCATCAAAGCTATATTATTTAACCTTTTTTTCTCCTTAATATATAATATGATAGCATCCCTAATAAATTCACTTCTTTTTTTGCAATCTTCTTTAAGGGCTCTATTAAATTCATCATATAGTGTTTCTGAGAGGCTCACTACTAATCTTTTTGAATTTGACATTTAAAAATTAATACCTCCTATTAACGTAAGCAAAAGATATATAACATAAGACAATTATATCTATAATATATATGTATGTCAAAGAAATTTCAAATTCTTTCATTATTCTACCTATTTTTTGAATAATATATCTTATGCCATGCATAAACTCTTATATAAATTAATTTCTGAAATTTTAAATTCAATATGTATTCACAGAAATATTGCAATTTTATGTAATAGGAAAATATTAATTTTTAAGTACACTATTAAGTACACTATATAATATAATTTTTAACTTTTACTATTTTACTATCTTTTATATACACCCTAGGAAGTCTTTTTGACATCATGCACAGCACTTCATAATTTATAGTTCCAAGTATTGCGGCTATGTTATTTGCATCAAATTTTAAATCATTTTTCTCTCCCATAAGTATCACTTCATCACCAATATTTACATTCTCAATATCAGTTACATCTATCATGCACTGATCCATACATATATTACCGATTACAGGTGCAAATTTATTATGTATGATAACCTGTGCCTTTCCAGATAGTCTTCTCGAATAACCATCTGCATATCCAATAGGCAAAGTTGCAACTACAGTTTTCCTACAAGTTTTAAATTTTCTTCCATATCCAACATATTTACCAGCATCTAAAGTCTTTATATGAACTATACTAGTTTTTAAAGTCATAACAGGTTTTATATTTAAAGTATTTTTATCTACTTCGTCTGATGGGTAATACCCATAAATTATTATACCTGGTCTTACTTCATCAAAATAAGTAGGCGGAAGTTCCATTATTGCAGCACTGTTAGCTAAATTTCTCATATTTATTTGAACTTTTCTATCTAGAAGTAAATTATAAAACTCATTATACTTTTTTAATTGTAAATTAGCATAATCTTTATTTAATTCATCTGCTGTAGAAAAGTGAGAAAATATGCTCTCTATTTCTATATTTGGTAGTTCACTTATTTTATGAATATCTTCAACAGCTGATTTATTAGGTATAAATCCTATCCTTCCCATTCCTGTATCTACTGCAATGTTAATTTTTATCTTTTTATTGTATTTCCTACCTAATATAGATAATTTTTCAGCACATTTATATGATGATACTGCTGGCTCTACATTATACTCCACAACACTATCCAACAAATTATCAGGAGTTATTCCAAGTATCATTATAGGACTTTCTATTCCATTTTTTCTAAGTTCTATAGCTTCATCTATAATAGCTACAGCAAGTTTTGTAAACCCATTTTTCAAAAGTACCGGTGCCACTTGAACAGCACCATGTCCATATGCATCAGCCTTTACTACCCCTATTATATCCCTATCTCCTACTTTATTTTTTATCTGTTTAGCATTGTAACTTAAGTTGTCCAAATTAATTTCTACCCAAGCAGGTCTAAAAACTTCTTCCACAACGTTTCACTCCTCATTTATTAGCAGTACCTATATTAAATAAACTTTTATCCAATTTTACATTTTGTTTAAAATTATTGTATTCAACTCTTACTCTTTTTTTCCCAAAGGAGTCATAAATTATTAAATATTTTGGATTATTATTAGTTGTGTCTATATACAATTGAGCCTTACATATATTTTTATTGTTGCCAGGAATATCTAAAGTTATAATTTGATATTCCTTATTATATACATTTTTGAAGGAATTATCAACCTTTTCATTTGTATAGATAAGATGTATATATTTATCTATAAAACATAATTTAAACAGTCCATCAAAATCTTCATCTGTATTGTATGTACTTCCATTTTTTAAATCTTTTACATATATTTTATCTTTCTTATATATAAATATTCTATCCTTTCCAAGTTCAAACCTGTCGCCATATGTTCCGTCATAAAATTGCTTTCCCATGTAATTCAATTTTTGCTTGTCATTTTGTATTTCAATGTTTACATTACAACTATAGCTATCTAAATCTTTAAGATCATTTATTGTATCCTCTGGATTTTTTGAATTTTTGGTACAAGATGTAAACCCAAAAACCATAATAAAGCACATAATAAAACCAATTAGTAGTTTCCTTACCATTTTACTCCTCCAAATACATGTATTCCACTACTAATACTATTCTACTGTGCTAGTTTATATTCATCATATTAATAGATCTTTTATTGCATAAGGTATCTCTTTTATAATATCGCTTGCACTTACACAGAACATATCTTTTGAAAGTCTATCTCCACAAAGCCCATGTAAATATACCGAAATACAAGCTGCATCAAAATCCTCATATTTTTGTGATAAAAATGATGCAATTATACCTGTTAAACAATCTCCCATTCCGCCAGATGCCATTGAACTATTTCCTGTGGAATTTATAGCCACTTTCCAACCATCTGTAATAACAGTATTATATCCTTTCAGTACAATTATCACATTGTTTTTTTTAGCAAACTCTTTGGAAACTTCTATTCTATTTTCTTTTATATAATCTATACTTAGTCCAGTAATTCTAGACATTTCACCTAAATGAGGTGTCATTATAATCCTACAACTTTTATTTTTTAGTATAGACAAATTATCTTTTAAAACATTAATTCCATCCGCATCAATAACAACTGTACTCTTTGAATTTTCTATAGTATTTTTCAGTATTTTTAATGTAGTTTCATTATTTCCCATTCCAGGTCCTATTGCTATGGAATCTGCATTTTTAATAAGCTTTTCTACCTTATCAAATTCTTCTAGCTTAACAGTCATAGCTTCTGTTAATTTTTCACTCATAATATTTTGTATGTCTTTACTGCAAGCAAGTGTAACAAGTCCTGATCCACTTTTAACTGCAGATTGTGTACTTATATAAGCTGCCCCTGAAAATCCAGCTGATCCTGCAATAACAAGAGTCCTTCCAAAATCTCCTTTATGTGCATATATATTTCTTTCCTTCAATTTAGATTTTATATAATATTTATCCATTAAAAATTCCTGAATATTAAATTTTTCAATAACTGATTTTGGTATACCAATATCTTCAATTATTAAATCTCCAATAAAAGAATCTACTCCATATTTCATAAATCCTCTCTTAAAAAGTTGAAATGAAATAGTTTTATCTGCCCTTATACAATTTTTTAAAACATTACCTGTATTCCCACTTAGTCCAGAGGGTATATCTATCGAAAAAATATAATTTGCATTATCATTTATACAACTTATAACATCACTATATATTCCCTCTACATCTCTTGAAAGTCCAGTGCCAAATATAGCATCGATTGTGGCATCTGAAATCTTTAGGCAGTTTTTTAATTCTTGTAATTCTTTTAAGCCATTTATCTTATTTATAGATATTCCAAGATTTTTCAATATAGTGTAGTTAATTTTACAATCGTGACTCATCCCTTCTTCATTTCCAACTAAAAATACTTTTATGTTTTTTCCTAAATTATAAAGATACCTACAAACTGCAAATCCATCCCCACCATTGTTTCCCTTACTACAAACTATGCAAAAAGACTTATATTTTTGGAAGTCAATATTTTTAACAACTTTCAAAGCTGCATTTTCCATAAGTACTATGCCAGGTATTCCTAATTCATTTATACAATAATTATCAATATTCCTCATAATCTGTACAGATGCAATTTCCAATTTAATCAACCTCCATTATAGCAAATGCTACTGCATTATTCCTCTCATGAGATATACTTATATGTATTTTATAATCACCATACTTTTCAGCTATAAATTTTGCCTTTTTCTTTAAAATTACAGTAGGCTTACCTAAAGAAGTCCTCTTTATACATATATCCTTTAAAGTAAATCCTCTGAATCCCGTTCCAAGTGCCTTTGAAACTGCTTCTTTAGCTGCAAAACGTCCTGCTATAAATTCCGGACCTAACTTTTTACTACTAAAATATTCTATTTCTTCTTCACTAAAAATCCTCTCAATAAAACTTGAATGCCTGCTTAAAGCTTTTTCTATTCTTGATATTTCAACTATATCCGTCCCAATCCCTATAATCAAGAAATCATCTCCAAATTAAATTATATTTTTATTTATATGATAAAATAAAAATTAAATTTTTAAAAGCACAATATATAAATTTTTAATATAAATATAAAAAGGATAAATGCCAACATTTATCCTTAAGGAAGCACAATTTAATTTTTAATATACAATAGTTTCAATCTGTTTATCAAAATCCAAAATATATTTATCTACATAATCACCAATAACATCAACTAAATGTATTGGAGATACATTATAATCGTACAATAATTTAATCAATTTATGTACTTTATATCTATCTGGACTTATAGTTTTTATACAATCTCTACATATATTTATTAACTTATCCCCTAATATATCCTGTCTTTCTATTTCTATGCCGTAAGATTGAAGTGAAAAAGCCTGCCAATCACCTGCAATATCTATACTGCTTTTAACTAATCTATAAAAATAAACCATTTTCAAATCTCCAGCATTCTTCGTCCTTGACAAATTCTCTACTACCATACACTTACTCCCCCTATACAATGATTTAAGAACATTTTAAGCTTACAAAAAACATCTTAACACATATCATAAAAAAATTCTGTCACTTTGTGATAAGGGTATTTATAAATTATCGTTCTTATATGACATCATAAATTAATTAATACCATAAAAAATATCATAGTAAATACACAAATAATATATTAGGGATTTTCAATGTATACTAGTGTCGAATATTGTAATAGAATGCAAACTGTTTTTTGATATATTAAATTTTCTGATATTTTATTATAATTTATAATCTAAAATTGCATCCTCTCCTGATTTTACATTTGAATTGATATTTAAATAATTTATATTTGATACATTTTCTAAATTAGTAATAATAACTGGAATAATAACTGAGTAACCTTTCTTTTCCATATAATCTCTATCAAACTTTATAATAGGATCCCCAACTTTAACTTTTGATCCTTCCGCTGCAAGTCTTTCAAATCCTTTTCCATTTAACTCTAGGGTATTTATTCCTATATGTACTAAAACCTCGGTTTTATTTTCAAGAATCATTCCAAAAGCATGATTTGTTTTAAAAACAACAGACAGTTCTCCACATGCAGGTGCAACAATTATATTCCCCTTAGGTTGTATAGCAACACCATCACCTACTATTCTTCTAGAAAAAATCTTATCAGGAACCATTGATAAATCTAACACTTTACCATCAACTGGAGCAAGCAACTGAAAATTACACTCACAATTACACATAAAAATATTCCCCTATCATGATAAAAATAATATTAATATTAAGTTATATTTTGATAAATACATAATAATTTCATTATAATTATATATATTTATGAAAATTTTGTCAATAGATCTTTTTATTGTATCGAAATTGATTACATTTAAATATTAGTCTTATTTTATTGATATTATTTATTTTATATATTATAATTGTATTAAATAATAATTATTATTAAATAATAATAGGAGGATGAATATGAATAATGAAACAAATCAATCCATAAATAAAAAATGGAAGTGTCTTGTGTGCGGAATGATATTTGAAGGTGAAAAACCTCCAAAAATTTGTCCAGTATGTGGTGCAGATTCAAGTCAATTTGTTGAGATAAATGATAGCGAAGAAAATAATAGTGAAAATTCATCTAATATTTCATCTAAATTTGTAATAATCGGAAATGGTGCTGCAGGATTTAATGCTGCAAAATCCATAAGATCTAAAAACAGTAAAACATCTATAAAAATAATATCATCAGAAAATTATGCAACCTATTACAGACCAAGACTATCTGGATATCTATCAGAAGATGTACCTGACAATTACTTTTATGTAAAGGATCAGTCATGGTATGATAAAAATAAAATAGATCTTATTTTAAATACTCCAGTGAAGGATATAGATACAAAATCCAAAAAAGTTTTAACTGAAAATGGGGAAAAATTTGAATACGACAAATTAATATTGGCAAACGGCAGCTCAAGTTTTATTCCAAATATAAATGGCACTGATAAAGAAGGTGTATTTACGTTAAAATTTTTAAAAGATGTATACGCTATACGTAATTACGCCAATAAAAGCAAAAAGGCAGTAATAGTAGGAGGTGGATTACTAGGTCTTGAAGCAGCCTGGGAACTAAAAAAGTTAGGTCTTTCTGTAACTATTGTAGAATTTTCTAATAGACTTTTACCACGTCAACTTGACAGCGAGGGTGCCAAATTGTTTAAAAAATCAATTGATAAGTCTGGCGTTGAAATAATTCTAGGTGACAGTGTTTCTGAAATTGAAGGTACCTCTAAAGTTTCCAATGTAAAATTAAAAAGTGGCAAAACTATACAATGCGATATTGTACTATTTTCAGTAGGTATACGTCCTAATAAACAATTAGCTGAAAGAGCTGGCATAAAAACAGATAGGGGAATTATAGTAAATGATAAAATGGAAACATCAGTAAAAGATATTTATGCATGTGGAGATGTTTGTGAATACAATAAAACAGTATATGGTAATTGGCCTGCTTCTGTAAAAATGGGTAAAATAGCAGGATCTAATTCTGTAGGTGATGAATCTCATTTTACTTCATTTGTTACATCAACAAACTTTGCTTCTATGAATTGTAAATTATTTTCCTGTGGTCAATTTACTGAAGAGTCAAAAAATATCTCTTATTCAGATCCTTCTAAAGTAAACTATTGTAAATTATTCTTCAATGAAGAAGACAAAATTGTAGGTGGAATACTTTTAGGTGATACTAAAAATTCAGGTAAAATAATGCTAGCAATTCAAAATAAAACTACTATAACTGAAATATTAAAAGAAAATATTTTATTTTAACAGATTTAAATCTTATAGTAATCAAGATAACTTAATTATGCCATTTATAAAAAGATACAAAATGATGGAGTCTACTTTACCTTCATCATTTTGTATCTTTTTATAAATCTATCTCTTTCTATATACTAGCGCATTTATTTCTCCTCCTAATATTATTATATTAGAAAGAATAAAAAGCCATGTAAGAAGAGCTATTACTGCTCCTATACTTCCATAAAGCACAGAATAATTTGAAAAATTATTTACATAAAACGCAAAACCAATTGACACAATTACAAGACTAAAAGTAGCTGAAAGTGTTCCGCTTATCACTTCTCTCCATCTAAGATTAATACTAGGTGCATATTTATAAACTGCAGCAAATATAAAATTTATAGAAAAAAACATTACAATATATCTTATAATATTCCAAAAAATATTAAACTCATAGGGAAAACTAAACTCATACATTAAAAATTCTCCAATAATCTGACCAAATACTAAAAGCATACTAGTTATCAACATAATAATTATAAATCCAATTGTTCCTAAAAATGATGTGGCATAAAGTTTAAGAATACTTCTTTTCTCTTCCAATCCATATGCCATATTAAGTCCTCTTATAACAGCCTGAAATCCACTAGAAGCAGTCCAAATAGTAAAAATCAAACTTAGAATTAATATTTTGCTGTTTCTAGTATCTACTACACTTATAACAGTATTATCTATAAGATTCAATATGTCTTCTGGAAATATTCCATTTAGTATTGTAAGTACATCACCACTTTCAATTGGCATATATCCTATAAGACTTATTATAAATATCAAAAATGGGAAAAACGAAAATATAAGACTATATGCAAGCTGAGAGGATAGTGCCATAACATCATCCTTTATAAATCTTATTATCACATATTTTAAATAGTGTAGTAACCTTTTGTGCATATCATCTCCACCTTTGTGTTTATTATATAATTTATATTATTCAACTAATTATAATTAATACCTATTCCAAAACTTAAACTTACTAATATCATTTTAAATTAAACACTATTATAATATATATTATTTTGTTAAATACTTAAAACTTATAGTTTTTTAAATTATTTCATAAATTTTATAATAGGTGTTTTCGCCCTCAATATTTAATGCTATAATTATAACTAAGTCATCCTTTACTGATATATTTTGATTTTTCAGCGAAATCATTATATCATGAAGTGATGACTTATTTAAATTTACAATTACTGATATCAAATAAACTTATGCTAGAAGAAAATAAAAGAGAGGAGGAATATTTAAAATGAAAAAAATCACAAAAAATATAATATTTATTTGTGGAATATATGCACTTACACAGCTTCCTGGACATGCAGTATTTGCTAAAGAAATTGTAGACAAGCAATCTATAGAATCTTCTATAAGTTCTAATTCTTCCATAATAAAAAATGATTTAGGATCTAATATTGAAGAAGATAATAATTCTAAAACTACATATATAGAATCACAGGAAATAAATACTAATCTAAAAACTGAATCTAAAAATAGTGAAAATGTAATTACAAAAGAAAATGTACCAGTAAAAAAATCATGGAAGGTAACTTTCAATGAACCTGTTGAGCTGAATAAATTAAAAGACAAAATAAAATTAAAAGATACTTCTAGTGGCAAAACTTTACCAATTGATATGACTATGGATAGTACTGAGCAAGTTGTTACAATATCATCACTTGTAACCCTTAATCCTGAAAGCAACTATAGTTTATCTATATCAAATGGCATAGTATCAAAATTTGGCAAACAGCTTTCTAATCCTACTATAGTAAAATTTAAAACCGCTCCAGTAATATCTTATGTTGATAATATTAGTAAAATAATAAATCAAGGTGATACATTTAATCTTCCTACTCTAGTTACTGCTCACATGTCAAATGGCTCAACATCTTCAGTAAGTGTTTCATGGAACAAATCATTAGACAATACAAATGCTCCTGGTCATTACACTTTTACAGGAAGTATAGCAGACTATGGGAACATAACATTAAATTTAACTATAAATCCATTTAAGCCAGTAACTACAATATCGAATGGCAAAAGGGTTCAATCAAGTACAGGAGTAAAATTGTATAATTATCTTATGAATTACAAAAATAGAAATGATGTATATTCAAGAGCTGTAAGTGTACATGCATCCGAGTTACCTAATGATGATCCATATAGAAACAATTGTGCATTTTATCAAAGTGAAGCTTTAAGAAGTATTGGAATAAATATTCCAAAAAATATATCAAATACTCGTAGTCTAACAAATGTACTTTTAAATATGGGTTGGAAAAAATCTGAAGATTTATCTATTTTGCTACCTGGAGATATCTGCTTTACAATTGCCTACGATTCATCTGGACCTACTCATGCTTACACATTTATGGGTTGGGTTGACCCTAAACATTTTAATTACGGATATGTATGTGATAATCAAGGAAATGAGTATGGAAATGATGCCTATCATATAAGAAACATTAACTTTTCAACTCCAATAAAAGATAAAATATCTTATTTTATGTATTTATCATAAATATTACATGTAATTTAAACTCTTTTAAATTAATAATAATAAAGGTAAGCTTGGACCTAATACTAGGTCTAGCTTACCTTTATATATC
Source organism: Clostridium sp. cel8 (assembly GCF_014050525.1). Taxonomy (GTDB): domain Bacteria; phylum Bacillota; class Clostridia; order Clostridiales; family Clostridiaceae; genus Clostridium_B. The sequence goes on along the minus strand of NZ_JACGAG010000004.1, from coordinate 13,223 downwards.
TAATTATGAATTTTGGAATAACTTAAAATGGTTAATTCAGATAAATTCAATATTTTATTTAAAATATCTGTTTAATAAACCTTGGAAAGCTGCTCCATGTCTAGCTTCATCTTTTGCCATTTCATGAACTGTATCATGGATTGCATCGTAGTTTAATTTCTTAGCACGTGTAGCTAATGCTTTCTTACCAGCACAAGCTCCTCTTTCAGCATCTACTCTCATTTGAAGATTTTTCTTAGTATCATTTGTCAATACTTCACCTAAAAGTTCTGCAAATTTTGATGCATGTACTGCTTCTTCTTCAGCAGCCTTTCTATAAGTTGCAGCTACTTCTGGATATCCCTCTCTGTCTGCCTGACGTGCCATTGCAAGATACATTCCAACTTCTGAACATTCACCAGTAAAGTTATCTCTTAATCCCTGTAAAACTTCAGGATCAACTCCCTTTGCTACTCCAACTTTATGTTCATCAGCCCAAGACATAGAATCATCAGTTTTTTCAACGAATTTATCAGCAGTTGCTCCGCATACAGGGCATTTCTCTGGTGCCTTTTCACCTTCATAAACATAACCACATACTGTACATACAAATTTTTTCATAATAAATATCCTCCTTATATTAATCAATTTTTATCATTTTATTAATCAAGTTTTATTTTTCCTTCAACAGTTATTATTATATAATAATAATTATTATATTGCAAGTACTTATTTAATTTTTTTTATATTTTTTATATAATTTTAGTTTTTAAATAATCTTTTGAAATTAAAAGGGTATAGGCAGCTGCCTATACCCTTGAAGTCAAATAACATACTGTTATTTTTCAATCTCACTTAAAATTTCCTTTTTAACTTTAGAAACATCAGGAACATAACTTCTTATTAATTTCATATTACCTTTTAATGTATATTCTCCCAAAGTAGCTGGAATTAGAAGGCTATCTCCTTTTTTTATCTCTTCCATTCCAGTATCGTATACTATACTTCCCTGTCCATCTACACAAGTAAATATATAAAATCTCTCCTCATCACTACATTCATCTACTTTAGATGATATATCATATAATTCCATAGTAAATTTTTCTGAAAGACACAAGTATGTTTTTGAATATCCTTCTTTTTCTACTTTAATTCCTCTTGTGTTTTTACCTTTCAAATTTAAATTTACTACATCTAATGCCTTATCTATATGTAACTCTCTTCCTCTCCCATAATCATACACCCTATAAGTTACATCACTGCTCTGTTGTATTTCTGCTACAGTGACTCCTTCACATATAGCATGTACCATGCCACTTTGAATAAAATACACATCTCCTTTTTTAACAGGTATTCTATTCATATAGCTTTCTAATTTCCCACTTAAAATTCCTTCTTTAAATTCTTCAATAGTACATCCCTCTTTGGTACCAACTATCAAACTTGCACCAGGAAGTGCTTCTATTACATACCAAGCTTCTGTTTTTCCCATTTGATTTTCTACTCTATTTGCATATTCATCATCTGGATGTACTTGTATCGAAAGGTTATCAGTAGCATTGATGAGCTTTACAAGTAACGGAAAATTGTCTTTATCTATCTTCGTTCCTAATAATTTATCTCCTTCTTTTTCAATGAGCTCATCGAACCTCATACCACTAAAATTCCCATTTGCTACTATACTCATTCCATTTGGATGACATGCTACATCCCAACTCTCTCCTATCTTGCCCTCTGGGAGATCATCTCTAAATACTTCAAAACCTCTTCCACCCCATATTTTATCATAATATAAGCTTTTAAATTTTATTGGGTACATAAAAAGCATCTCCTTACATATAAAATTTTATTTTTAAATCAATCAAATGTATCATTACCTAATTCTAATTATATTATAACCTAGTATTAAAATATTTTTATACTTTAAATAAATAATTAATTTACAATTATATTATAGTTTGTACATTTTTTTCTGCTATAATTTAATCAATAATTTTTAGGAGGAATTTATAATGAATATATTAGTTTGTGGTGGAGCAGGATACATAGGAAGTCATATGGTAGCCCACTTATTAGAACAAAATATTAATGTAATAGTACTTGACAATCTTCAAACTGGTCATAAAGCCTCTCTTCTAGGTGGAAAACTTTATGTTGGAGATTTAAGAGATGACTATATTTTAGACAAAGTATTCACCGAAAATCACATTGATGCAGTAATAGATTTTGCAGCAAACTCACTAGTAGGTGAAAGTGTGGAAAACCCTCTAAAATACTTTGAAAACAATATTTACTCAACTATAAAACTTCTAGAGGCAATGAAAAGACATGATGTGAAATATATTGTATTTTCTTCAACTGCTGCAACTTATGGTGAACCACAAAATACTCCAATACAGGAAAGTGACAGAACGCTGCCTACAAATCCTTATGGTGAATCAAAATTAGCCGTAGAAAAAATACTAAAATGGTGTGACAGAGCCTATGGCATAAAATACACAGCTCTTAGATATTTTAATGCTTGCGGTGCCCATATAAATGGAAAAATAGGTGAAGATCATAATCCAGAAACTCATTTAATACCAATAATACTTCAAGCTGCTTCAGGTAAAATGGAAAAGATAATGATTTTTGGAGATGACTATAAAACTCCAGACGGATCTTGTGTTAGAGATTATGTTCATGTTTCTGATCTTGCATCTGCTCATTTATTGGCTTTAAAAAGGCTTCAAAATGGAGGAGATAGTAGAATCTACAATTTGGGAAATGGAAAGGGATTTTCTGTAAAAGAAGTAATTAATGTAGCAAGAAAAGTTACTGGAATAAATATAAAATCTGAGATTTCAGAAAGACGTGCAGGTGATCCTGCCATTTTAATAGCCTCTTCAGATAAAGCTATAAACGAATTAGGCTGGAAGCCTAAATTCAATTCTCTCGAAACTATTATAGATACCGCATGGAAATGGCATTCCAGTCATCCTAATGGATATGAACAATAGAATAAAAACAGAAGAAGTATATATTTTCTTAAAATCAATATATACTCCTTCTTTTTTTAAATAAAAGTCTAAATTTTCAAATAACAGTTCAGCTATATTACCATTCAGCTATAGTTCCATCATAATTTCTCCATTTAGGATTTTTCCACTTCAATCCTTGAGCTGATATCTCCTTAACATAATCTTCGTTAATGTCAATACCAAGTCCAGGTTTTTTAGGAATATCTACAAATCCATCTTTATATTCAAATATTTCCTTATTATTTACAAAATCTAATAGATCGAAACCTCTATTATAATGTATTCCAAGACTTTGTTCTTGAATAAATACATTAGGAGTACATGCATCTAACTGGAAAGTTGCAGCTAAAGATATAGGTCCATAAGGAGCATGTGGAGCTACTGCTACATCATATGCTTCAGCCATGGCTGCTATTTTTTTGCCTTCTAAAATTCCTCCTGTTATTGCAATGTCTGGCTGTATTATGTCTACAGCTCCACTTTGAAGTATATTCTTAAATCCCCATCTTGTATACAGTCTTTCTCCTGTAGCAACAGGTATAGGACACTTTTTTGCAAATTCAATAAGTGCATCTTCATTTTCAGGAAGCACAGGCTCTTCAATAAACATAGGTCTAAACTGTTCTATTTCTTTTGCTATAACCTTAGCCATAGCCTTATGAACTCTTCCGTGGAAATCTATACCTACCTGTATGTCGTTTCCAACCTTTTCTCTTATACTTGCCATTCTGTCTATTACTCCCTGAACCTTGTCAAAGGAATCAATATAGTGAAGTTCAGAAGTTGCATTCATCTTTACCGCTTTAAATCCCTTATTTTTTCTGTCAAGAGCTTGTTCTCCAACATCTGATGGTCTATCTCCTCCTATCCAAGAATATACCATAAGCCTATCTCTTGCTGCTCCTCCAAGGAATTCATATGCAGGAATATTATAGTACTTTCCTTTAATATCCCATAATGCCATTTCTATTCCTGAAACTATTGTCATATTTATAGCTCCGCCTCTAAAAAAGTAACGGTACATAAATTGCCACATATCTTCTATTTTCATAGGATCCTTGCCTATTATATCCTCAGAAATTTCTTTGACACCAGCTACTACAGTTTCAGTTTTTGTTCCAGATATTAATTCTCCCCATCCGGATATTCCTTCATCTGTATCTACCTTTACAAATATCCACCTAGGTTTTACTTTATAAGTAGTTATGTTAGTAATCTTCATGCAATATTTTCTCCTTTCAATACTACTATCTCTTATTTCACTTATTTTTCTGAATTTTAAAGAATCTTTTAGGATTATCAATCATTATTTGGTTAAAGTTTTTTATGCCTATTTTCTCAACTAAATTGTATTTTAACTCATCTGCAATATACTCTAAACCAGGCTTTCCGCCATAAGATTTGAAATAATCCTTTTTTCCCATATCTCCAGAAATAAATATCTGTTTTACATATCCATCTGCAACTAAATCATTTATCATATTAATTCTAAAACTATCTTTACTGTCAAGTTCTCTCCCAACATGGTCTATCTGTACATTTACACCCATACTGCATAATTTCTTCACATAATCTATATCTTTAGGTATATCTACATGCCCAAGTACAATTCTTTCTGGATTTACACCATTTTTTATTAAAAGCTGAGCTTGCTCTACTCCCATAGTACCTTTATCACAATGAGTACTTACAGGCAGACCTGTACAGCTATGAGCTTTTGCTACAATACCTATAAGTTTTTTTTCAATATCGTTTATTGTATTAAAGCTAGTTCCTATTTTTAATACTCCAGGTCTTATGCCAGTATCTTCTATACCTTCATTTATTTCTTTCATAAGCAAATTAAATATATCTTCGTCTTTAGAATTATAAACAAAATCAGGTAAAAACTCTGTTTTGTGAAACCCAGTACAGCATATTATGTTTACTCCAGTAATTTCAGATATCTTTTTATAAGCATTTGGATCCCTTCCATAATTAATTGGAGTCATTTCAACTACGGTTTTTCCACCAGATCTTTTAAAAGAAAATGTTTCTTCAATGGACTTATTTATATCATCTAAAGTATAATCATAATATTTAGGATCATCACTATTTGGCTTTACAATTAAATGTTCATGACTATAAGTTACACCTAAATTTTCAGTATCTACTTTTCCAAGAACCGTTATAGCATAAGTAATATCTTTCATAAACAATCATCTCTATTCTAAATAATATAAATCATTAAAATAATGAAGCTATTTTCCATATTATCCAACTAAGAAGATGAGTACCTGCGTCTTCTGTGGAAATCAGACTCATTCCATCTGGGATCTTAAATCCTCCAGCTATAGCTAGTTGAGTGTGAACTTCTGCCATACCTGTTGCAGTTAATAAAACTATTGATGTTATTATAACCGTAGTTATATATCCTCTAACTATATTTCCCTTTGAAAATGCAACTGGCCAAGCAGCAAGCCACATAGCTTGATATGATATATCAGGTAATGGCAATAATCTGTTTCCAGGTAATATTGCTGCTAATACAAGAGTAGTTGGAACCATAAGAATTCCTACTGTAATAGCTGCTGGATTTGCAACTGTAAGTGCGGCATCTATACCTATAGTAAAATCTGAACCTGAGAACTTTTTATTCAGCATATCTTTCATTGCATCTGCAAAAGGAATTAATCCATCCATTAGAACTTGCATCATTTTAGGTATCAAAACCATTGCTGCTGAAGTACTCATACCTACAGTAAGTACTTGTTTTAAATCTTGTTTTCCCAATAATCCTATTAGTACCCCAAATATAAATCCCATTGACATTGGTTCTCCAAGAATTCCAAACCTCTTTTGTATATTTTTAGGGTCTGCTTTTATATTTCTAAATCCTGGAATTCTATCGTATACTTTATCCATAAACCAAGCTATTGGCGCCCAGTTAACAGAGTTTGATGTTGGAAATGATACTCCTGGAAGTCCAAAATATTTTTCAGCTAAAGGTGCCGTCCAATCAGCTAACCAGAATGATATTGCGGCTGTAATTAAAGCTCCTATAATTGCAAGAAGTGCACTTCTAGTTGTATACCATATGAGTGCTGCTGTAAATATAAAATGATTATAACTCCAGAAATCAACCATAACACACTTAGTCCACTTTAAAATAAGCATAAGAACATTTAATGCCAATACTACAATAACAACAACTGCTGCAAGTGGAAATGCCCAAGTAGCCGCTGCTCTAGCTGGCCAAGCAACATCCATAATGTCCGTTTTTAAATTCCACAATTTAACCATAGTTTGTATTGCAGGTCCTACACTTTCTATGAAAAAATTTACTGTAATATTTACTCCTGCAAATCCAATACCAACTAAAAGAGCTGATTTTATCAATGTACCACGTTTTAATCTTGCTATAATTCCTATTATCAAAATTATAATTGGCATCATTACCATTGGTCCTAAAGCGGCAATATAATTTAAAACATCAAGAATACCTTTCATATTAATCCTCCTTTAATATTGCACATTAAGCATCTCCCTTTAAACACGGCTAATGCTTAATATGCCTAAACAGATAAATAATCTTCATATTATTTTTTTAAAATATCTAGTATTTCATCTACAACTTTATCTACCCCTACTCCAGTTATGAAGCATGTTCCCCTTACTACTGGAACTCCACCTGCATCCTTATCATCTAATGGACCAGTTGGAACTACTACATCCGGTTGAAAGCTTTTTACTTCAGATGGAACTTCTGCAAATTTGCATTGACCAAATTTAACATCAATACCCTCTTTTTCAAATATCTCCTTTAACTTATTAATTGCTATTGAACTTGTAATCATTGAAGAACCACAACAAACCAATACTTTTTTCATAATAAAATCCTCCTTATTTAAATAAATTTACTATATTAGATTTATCTTTTTCTTTTAATAATTTTTCCATAAGATCCTTATTAGTAAACGCTTCTATTAATTTTTCTAAAACAATTGCCTGTTTTTCTTTATCGTTTAAGGCTATCATAAATACTGCATTAACATCTATATCCTCTTCTGGACTGTCCATACGTTTAAATTTTATAGGTTCTTTTAAAATTGCAATACATATTGCAGGCTTTAAAACATATTCTGCCTCTGTATGTGGTATTGCAACACTATAGCTAGTTTCCAAATTTATTCCTGTAGGATACACCTTTTCTCTATCAGTTACCCCTTTTAAGTAGGATTCTTTCACATATCCTTTCTGATATAATTTTTCATATAATATTTTTATTAAATCAAACTTATCTTTTACTTTTAAATCAACAAATATTAAATCTTCTTTTATAAGATCTATTAAGTTCATACTCTACTTTGTCCCTCCTTATTTGCACCTATAAATTTCATGTTCAAGCATAGCTATTCTATTTTTTAGTCCTTCATAATTTCCTTCAACAATATCTTTTTTGTCGAACATTCCAGATCCTATTCCAAGATAATCTGCTCCTAATTCCAAAAATTTCTGTGAATTTTGAATATTCACTCCACCAACTGCCATAAGTTTAAAATCTGGTATTGGAGCCTTTATATCTTTAAAAAATCTAGGTGACACAACTGCCGCTGGAAATATCTTAACTATATCAGCTCCACTTTTAAAACATTCATACGCTTCCGTAGGAGTAAATGCTCCTGGTACGCTTACGATATTGTTTTTAGCACATATATCAAACATATCTTCAGTAAACATTATAGGTGACAATACAAATTTAACTCCTAAATTTATAACATCTATTAGATCTTCCTTATTTAAAACAGTACCAGCACCTAAAGATACCTTATCACCAAATTCTTTTACAGCTAATTCTATATTCTTTTTACTTTCTTTGTCTGTTAAAGATATTTCAACAGAATTTATTCTACTTTCACTTAATATACTAAGGACATTTCTTATTTGATTATAATCAAATCCCCTAAGTATTATAGTAGCTTTTGAAACTGCATTTAAATCAGACACAATTAACACCTCGCTTTCATAAAAATATAAAGCAAATGCCATGCCAAAAGTATGTTTATAATGTATTTAAGAGAAACTTTTATTTAACTAAACTCAATAAATCTATTATTTCTCCACTAGTATTTGAATATTTTATTTTTTTTATAACCTGACTATCTCTCGTTATTCTGTAGAATTCATCTATATATCTCTTAGAATCTTCATTTAATGCCATCATAAATATTATTTCTGCTTTATTTCCACCTTCCCATTCTATTGGTTTTTCCGGAATGCAAATAGCAATGGCAGGTTTAGTGGTATAAATTGAATCTCCATGTGGTATAGCTATATTTTGATTTAAAAGCGTTCCTCCAAATACTTCTCTCTTATAAACACTTAAAAGGAATCCTTCACTTACATATCCATTTTTCCTTAACAAACTTGCCAATGAATCTATAACTTGATTTTTCAAACTTCCTTTAAAGTTCATCAATATCAACTTTTCATCCAATATTTCTCTTATAGGACTATATACAGCCTCATTTTGTTCTATGAGCTTTTTTATTTTTATAAGTCCTTCCTTATTTAGAACTTCTTCAACAGATATAAACTGAAGATTTTCTATATTAGGATTTACTGTTCCTATTAATGCAATAATTTCATAATTATTAGATATATCCTTTAATTGATTTTCAACATTGTCATTTTCGATGTATCCTATAGGAATTATACTAATATTGTGTTTATATTCAGAAAGCAACTCCTCTATATAAGTTTTTATTTTAAGTGCAGTACCCTGACCTGTAATACACATTGTAACTATTGCTTTAGACAATTTTTTTCTATTTGACACTCCATTAACTTTTGCTACATACTTTCTATCTTCATCTAAATTATTTGCTACATCATCCAAATTATTATTTAAAATAATAGCCCTTCTTAAGGCTTCTAAAACCATAACTGTATCTACTCTTCCAACAACTCTTGTCTGAATTCCAGTTTTCTCTGTTATTATTTCTCCAAAAGTTACAAGAGAACCCATATCAACTAATATAAGACAACCTCTGCCTTCATCTATTTTCTTAACTAACTCTATTGATTTATCAAGTACAGTTTTAGGGCTTTCATTTAGTGACATCTCTATTCCAATGGCATGATTTACACCAAGAAGCTTATTTGCAACTTCCACCATACCACAAGCAACATGTCCATGAGTAATTACAATAACTCCAACTTTTCCTTCATCTAAAATTTCTTCACTCGAAAACGTTTTAAGATACATTGCAATAAATGCAACCTCATCTTCTGGTATATCTATATTGAGTCTTTTATTAATCACATAGGACATTTTCTTTGCTATACTAAATTCTTTTGGATTGTTTTTTATTATATTTTCTAAGTGAGGATTTTTTATAACCTTTTTATTCATAATCCTCTCATATGTAGAACTTAAATGTATTGCAAGAGAATAGTACAAATTATTCTTTATATGAAGTTTTTCAGACTTTGCAACAGAAATAGCCTCTTCAGTTGTTTTCATTATCTGTGTTCCTACAATTTCTCTTAGTTCTTCTTTTGATATAATTGTATTCTGATTTATATTCTTTGCAAAATTTTTAAGTTCATCTTCAAGCTCATTGCCTACTATATTATCTATTTCATCTCTTGAAAATTCCTTATTTTCAAGTTCTCTGTATCTATTTTCAATAAATTGGTATATGTTTTCAGTCATTACATATCTATCATTTCTTATATCCAAATTAGATGTTTTATCTTCATTTATTATAAGATTTTTATTCAATATACTATTTATTTCGGGTCCTCTCTTATCAACTTTTAGAATTCCGTCTTTAACATAGTTGGGCATATCAGAAATTGTTATTAAAACTTCTCTTTTCTTATTTGCCATACAGTTTAGAAATCCTCTTGCACAAGCAACCTGTATATCACTTCTTATCTGACCTATATTCCCTGGACAATCATAAAACATAAGCGCCTTTATTGCATCTGCTTCAACAACTATCTTTTTTTGAAGTCTATGCATTTCCTTCAAAAAAAACTCTTTTATTATGTAGTATCTTTCCATTATAGGTCTTTCCTCGATGGAAGGCATTTCTATAAACATTGGAATTCTTCTTCTAAATGTTATAAGAAGAGACGATTCTGGATTTTCTGTAGTAGCTGCAATAATCATAACTTTAGCTCTTCTTAAATTTTCAGTTTCCCCAAGCCTTCTATAACTACCTTTATCTAAAAGACTAAACAGTATTTCCTGTCCTTCATTTGGAAGTCTGTGAACTTCATCTAAAAATAATATTCCATTGTTTGCCTTTTCTACTAAGCCTTCTTTACTACTATCCGCTCCTGTAAATGCACCTTTTACATGACCAAATAGCTGAGACAAAAGAAGCTGTGGATTATCTGCATAATCTGCACAGTTGAATATTATAAATGGTGCATCTTTTGAAAAAGTTCCTGATTCTACTGCAAAATTATACATAGCTTCTGCCATGTAGCTTTTACCAACTCCAGATGGTCCAACTAAAAGTGTATGAAGACCATGTGGTGGATATAGTATAGCAGCCTTAGCTTGATTTATTTGAAGCTTTAAGCTTCCATCCCATCCTATTAATTCATTAAATAAATAAGAATTTTGAATACTAAAATCTGTATTTTTAGGATTTTCAACTATTTTATCTACATTTTCATCCCCTTTATTATTAAAATTCATAGTTCTTTTTATTTCATCTTTAAGTTGTGCTACTGTAAATCTTGATATAATATATCCCATTTCTTTCAAACAACTTGTGAGCTTTCTATCAGATATATTAATATCATGCTTCAATATCTCTCTTATGTCTTCTAATATAACCTGTTTTCTTCTTTCTCTTGAGTCAGGTATATTGTTTAAAAGCCTTTCTTCAGTTACTTTTTCCCTTGTTGTATTTAAAATATCTGCAATTTTTTGATCTGTAAGTGGATTTTTCTTATCTTCACTTTCTATTATTGAAAATATATCTTGTTTATTATTGTTATACAAAATAAACACCCCCGGTTTTATTACTGCAATATTCATTCCAAGCAGTGGCAGAATTTGTGGAATACTATTATTATATTTCATTTTGTAGTATTTTTCCCTATATTTATTCAAAATATAATATTTATATACCTTTTTCAGCAAAACTAATTTCCATAAATAAAAAAGACTATAAAATATTAACTATAAAGTTAATACTCTGCAGTCTTTAAAATTTTGCCACTTAAACTACAATTTTAAATGTAGTACCTTTTCCAACTACACTTGAAACACTTATATTTCCCTTGTGTTCTTTAACAATACTTTTTGCAATAGCCAATCCAAGTCCAAAATTTCCATCTCTTTTAGATCTTGATTTATCCACTTTATAAAATCTATCAAAAATTTTATTTATATGTTCTTCAGGTATACCTTCTCCAGTATCAGATACAATCATTTCAATTTTATTTCTACTCCTATGTACATCTACATTAACACTTCCATCTCCATTAGTATGTTTTATAGCATTATCTACTAATATAGCTATAAGTTGTTTTATACGTCCCTTATCTCCATTAAAATTTATATTTGGCTCAATTTTATGTGTAAGATTTATTCTGTTTTTAATAGCTACAGCTTCAAATGGAATTATTGCCTCTAAAACCGCTGAACTTAAATCAAAATCAAAAAATTCAATAGATTGTTTTCCAGAATCAGTTCTCGCAAGAAATAATAAATCCTGTATAAGTTTAGTCATCATTTTTGTTTCAAGCTTAATATTATTTAACCATTTTGCTTGACTTTTTATAGTTTCATTCTCATTATCTCTATCTGTAATTATATCAAGATTTGTAGTAATTACACTAAGTGGAGTCCTCAATTCATGAGATGCATCTGCAACAAAAGCTCTTTCCTTTTCCCAAGCATTAATTATAGGTTTAAGTGCTATATTTGCAAGAATTAAACTTATTATAAGTACAAATATGAGGCTTACTGTACAAACTATTATTGATATAATGATAAGTCGCTTTAATACTTCATTATCAAATGATTTATCTGAAAAAACTATAACATATCCGTAATTTTTTTCTACCTTAACATATCTCAAAACAAATTCATCATAAGTTAAAGTACCTTTATTTTCTTTAGTGTTAAATATTTCTTTTACTATCTCATTAATGTTTTCAGTTGATAAACTATAATTGGAAAATATATCTTTAATCTTTCCGTTATTATCTACCCTTACTATAATATCTTCTGATGAACCAAATCTATTTGGATGTGGGTCTTGAGGAGGTATACGTCCAATTTCACCTATATTAAACATTCTCATATAAGCTGCATTATCAAAACTTTTATCCATCAAAATATATATTCCGGAAAATATAGTAACAAGTACAAGCCCCGTCAATATTAAATTAATCAATATAAGTTGTATTTTTAATTTACGAAACATTATTTAATCCTCTCTTAAACAGTAGCCTACGCCTCTAACTGTTTCTATAGTAACGTTACTTTTTATAGATTTAAGTTTTTTTCTGAGATATGAAAAATATACTTCAATATTATTATTCATTTCTATGTCACAATCAATACCCCAGACTCTATCCAAAATCTGCTCTTTAGTTATTACTTGATTTTTATTTCTCACTAGCAGTTCTAAAAGCTGAGATTCCTTAGACGTAAGTTTTACCTTATTTCCATTACATTCAATTTCTCCTCTCAATGGATCAAATATAAGAGAAGAAAGTTGAATATTTTTATCTTGAATAAAATCCACATGTCTTCTTCAAAGTGCCCTTATTCTTGCAAGTAACTCATCTTTTGAAAAAGGCTTAACTAAATAATCATCAGCCCCATTGTCAAGTCCTTCAACTTTGTTTTCAATAGAATCCATAGCTGTAAGTAACAGTACTGGCACTTTAATTCCATTTCTTCTTATTTCCTTTAATACATCTAATCCATCTTTTCCTGGAAGCATTCTATCCAATATTATAACATCGTATATTTTTGTTTCTGCCATTTCCTGACCACTAATTCCATCATATGCAACATCTACATTGTAATTATTTTTCTTTAAAATATAAGCCAAGGCATCCGCTAGCATTTCTTCATCTTCAACTAAAAGTAATCTCATAATTATTCCCCTCCCTTTTTCTATTATATTAGCCTTGAGCATAACTCTAAGACCTTCATTCTTCTAGCCCCATGAGGGCTATTTTTTTCTATCACTAAAATTTATA
>NZ_JACGAG010000003.1 GCF_014050525.1 Clostridium sp. cel8 | reverse complement strand
TATAAATTTTAGTGATAGAAAAAAATAGCCCTCATGGGGCTAGAAGAATGAAGGTCTTAGAGTTATGCTCAAGGCTATTGTATTAATATAGGGAGGTGAATATATAGGTGAATGTAAATTTAGCAAGTGTAACTACAGGTTCATTTAATGAAAATGTAAATAAGTTAAATAGTAATATAGATAATAAATCAGTGTCGAATTCACAGGATAAAGACAGTAAATTTTCATCACTTGTAAATAAAGCTAGTGAAAATAAAGCGGAATCTTCAAGTAAAAAAGTGAAATCTTCAAGTGAAATTGAAGTTTCAGATAATAAAAATAGCAAAGAGAACTCAAAAGTTGATGAAAAAAATGATATTTCAAAAATTGAAAAGTATCTTAAAAAGGCAGGATTTACTGACAAACAGATAGAGAAAATAAAAGATGATATAAAAAGTGGAAAGATAGATATAAGCAGTGTATTTTCCATGCTAAGTTTATTGTTTTCTTCAAATAGTGATATTCAAGTCAAATCAAATGATTTTTTAAGTAAGCTAACTGAAGAAATAATTGAAAAAATTTCAACTGATAATTCAAGCAAAACAGACAGTACGCAGGCTATATTGAACGTAGTAAATAGTGCAGTTGATAAAAAACTTGGATTTTTAGAAGAACTTTTAGATGATACAGATAAAAGTAGTAAATTTATTAAACAATTATCTTCTAAAATATCTGACAATATAGTTTCTAAATTAAAAAGTGCTGATTTGCAAAGCAGTGGTGAAACTACTGTAAATATTCAAGACTTGAAGTCAAAGATATATTCTGATTTAGTGTCAAAGTTGAGTTCTGGATCAAATGATAATACAGATAATACATTAGTTCAAAATAATTTAACTAATGTTCAAAAGGTATTATCTTTTAGGCAAAATGTTCAAAGTGATAATTTGGCTAATCAAGATTTAAGTAATCAAGATTTAGACAATCAAGATTCAAAGGAAAATAATAGCGGTAGTCTTTTATCAGATAAAGATAATAAAATTTTAAGCAATATAGCAAGTGGAGAAAAAAGTGGAGATAAAATATCTAAAGCAGTGAATTTTATGACACAATTAAATAGAATAAATGGAGATAGCAAAGTAGGAGTTGCAAAGCTTCAAAGTATAAATCAGAATACATTTAATGAAGATATAATAAAGACAATAAAGTACATGGAAACAAATAATATTAAAGACCTTACTGTTAAGATTACACCAAAGGAACTTGGAGATGTAACTATAAATCTTACTATGGAAGATGGAAAGATGAAGGCTGTACTTACAGCTTCAAATAAAAATGCCTATAATATTATAAATTCAAATCTTCAGGATTTGTCAAATAAAATTAATAACAATGATATAAAGGTACAAAATTTTTCATTGAATTTGTATCAGGAAGATACTACTTTTTTCAAAGATGAAAGTGAAAGAGGGCAGTATAGAGAAGAAAAAAGAAGGAGCAATCATACAAAGATTGATAGCATACAACAAGATGAAATCCCAATTTCTAATAGTGAATATTATAGTGAAAACAATATAAATATGCTCGCTTGATAAATTAGTTTAGGAGGTAGGCTTATGGCTATATCAGTAGATAATAGTTTGAATGAAAATTTATATAATAATGGCATTAAAGCACTATCTGATAGTAGTATTTATGATGAAAATCTAGAAAGTACATCTTCAAGTTCAAGGGAAACAGGACTTGATATAGACGAAAATATGTTTTTAAAAATATTGTCTGCAGAACTTGCGAATCAAGATCCTACAGACAGTGATGGTCAAAGTGCCACCCAGTATGTAAGTCAACTTGCACAATTTTCTGCTCTTCAGCAGATGTTAAACTTAAATGAAACTAGTAAGCTAAATTTGGCAAATTCTCTTGTAAATAAATACATTATTTCAAGTGATAAGGATCAAGATGGAAATGAAATTTCCGGTATTGTAACTGGAACTGTAAAAGAAGGCGATGATGTATACTTGAGGGTTTTGGTTGGACAGGAATCTGACAGCAGTGGAGCTACTGAAGGAAAGTATGAAAAGGTGAATATAGACGACGTCACTGAAGTAGATGACCTTGGAGATACATACAATACTTCAACAAATAATATGATGCTTTTAACTGCAAGTTCTCTTATAGGAAAAAGCGTCCAGACAGACCAGCAAGATGAAAGTGGAAATTACTATAGTGGAGAAGTTATATCAGTATCTAGAAGCAATGGTACTGTAATATTGAATTTAAAGCTTTCAGATGGAACTTACAAAGAATTTGATTTTAATGACATTTCAAATATAGAAAATTAACAAATGGAGGGAAATATATGTTACCATCATTATATTCAGGAATAAGCGGACTTAAAGTAAATCAACAAAAATTAAACATAGTTGCAAACAACATTGCAAACTCATCTACAACAGGATTTAAAACACAATCAATGAATTTTGAAGATATGATGAGCCAGACACTTTCAGATGCAAGTGCACCAGTAGAGAATGGACTTGGTGGTGTAAATGCAAAACAAAGTGGCCTTGGAGTTAAAATAGCAGGAATAAATACGGACTTTTCAGAAGGAAGTCAGCAGACTACAAACAGAAATCTTGACTTTATGCTAGACAAGGCAGGAAGCTACTTTGTAGTAAGTCCAGATGGAGATACTAATGGTGAGTATTACTATACAAGAGATGGATCTTTTGTGTTGGATTCAGAAGGAAATCTTTTAACTCAAGATGGATATCATGTTATGGGATATACAACAGACACAACAACAGCACCAAATAAAGTTTTAAAGATTCAACAATATTATGAAGATGATGGAAATGGAAATGGAAAGGAAGTAACTACTGATTCACCAGATGAAGATGATAAGGTCACCTCATATTCAATAGGACAAGATGGAACAATAACTGTTAAAACTAAAAATAACTCCCAGGGACTTGAAATAGGACAAATAGCATTGGCTTCATTTCCTAACGAAGGTGGTCTTGTAAAAAAAGGAGGAAATCTCTATGCTTCATCAGAAAACTCAGGTGATGCAACTTATGGTACAGGTGGCACAGATGCTTATGGAAATGTTATCCAAGGTGCACTTGAAATGTCAAATGTAGACCTTGCACAGCAGTTTACAGATATGATAGTAGCTCAGAGAGCATTCCAAGCAAATGGAAAGATAATTAGTACAGATGATGAGGTACTTCAAACACTTGTAGGACTTAAGAGATAGTTTTTAAATATCAAGGTAGGAGAAATTTCTTCTACCTAAATGATTTGTGTAAATTAAAGCCTTTACTAAAAATTTACTACATATCAAAGAAAATTAAATTTATAATATATATATTATATTTTAGGAGGGCTTTTTATGATAAAGCTTATGGGACTGGACAATAAGGAATTTATTTTGAATTCAGATATTATTGAAAAATTGGAAGCTATACCTGAAAGTCTTATAACACTTACAAATGGGAGAAAATATCTGGTACAAGAATCAAATGAAGAAATAGTTGAAAAAATTATAGAATATAAGAGGAAAATATATAACAATGCACAATGCACAGTGCACAATGCACAGTGACAATTAAGAATTGAGAATTCACAAATCGCAATGGAGGATGATTTTTCTTTTGGAAAAAATCTAAAATTTAGGTTTTTGAAGTAAAACTGAAAAAACCAACATACATTGTGAATCGTGAATTGAGAACTGTGCATTGAAAAAGAATTGTGAACTTAAATATAATTAAGAATTCACAGTGCACAATTCACAGTGAAGGATGATTTTCTAAAAGAAAATCTAAAATATAGGTTTTCTGAAGTGAAACTGAAGAAAAACAACAGCCATTGTGAATTGAGAATTGAGAACTGTGCATTGAATTAGAAGGATGATTTTTCTTTTGGAAAAATCTAAAATATAGGTTTTTGAAGTAAAACTGAAAAAACCAACATACATTGTGAATTGAGAATTGAGAATTGTGCATTGAATTAGAAGGATGATTTTCTAAAAGAAAATCTAAAATATAGGTTTTCTGAAATGAAGCTGAAGAAAAGCAACAGCCATTGTGAATTGAGAAATGTGAAATGTGCATTGAATTAGAAGGATGATTTTCTAAAAGAAAATCTAAAATATAGGTTTTCTGAAGTGAAACTGAAGAAAAACAACAGCCATTGTGAATTGAGAATTGTGAAATGTGCATTGAATTAGAAGGATGATTTTTATTTAGGAAAAATCTAAAATATAGGTTTTTCTGAAGCAAAGCTGAAGAAAACTATCATACATTGTGAACTATGAAATGTGAAATGTGAATTGAAAAAGAATTGTGAATTGAGAATTGAGAACTGTGAATTAAATAGGGTGGTGTTAAAGTGGAAAAAGAGAAATCTGGTTCATCAAAATTAAAAACAATAATAATAGTGATTTTATTAATTGCAGTATGTGGATTAGGAGGATATTTTGGTTATAATAAATTTTTAAAAGATAATAGTGACTCAAATAAAGTTCAGACTCCTGTGGTTCAGACAAATAGAAATATGCAGACAACTAATCAAAGTTCTTCTTATTTAAGTCAAATTGTATCTTCTGAAACATTTGAGCTTGATGAAGTTACTGTAAATCTTACAGATGAAGATTCAAGTAGATATTTGAAAGCTTCTATTTATTTGGGATATGATAATAGCAAACTTACAAGTGAGCTTGAGGATAAAAAGCCTATAATAACAGATGCAGTTATTAGCATACTGAGAAGTAAAAAAGCGAAAGATATAGTTCCTAAAAATATGGAAAATATCAAAATGGAGATAATTCAAAGGATAAATCCAATGCTTGAAAAGGGAAAGTTAAATAATGTATATTTTACAGATCTTATAGTACAATAATCCAAAATAATAGAGGAGAACAATATGAGTTTACAATTTATATGGATGATATTTAGGACTATTCTAGCTCTATTTTTTGTTGTACTTTTAATATATATTTCAACTAAATTAGGAGGAACAAAGCTGCGGGATTTTCAAAAGGGAAAGTTTGTAAGTGTACTTGAAAGGACGCAACTTTCAAAGGAAAATTCACTTTTAGTAGTGAGAATTGGAAAAAAAGCATATGTTGTTTCCTCTTCTTCAGGAAATATTGAAATAATATATGAACTTACAAAAGAAGAAATGTCCAAGCTTCAATATAAGAGTAATATGCCAAAGTATAAGGATCTAAAAGATTTTTATAAAAAAACTGGTGTGGAGGGTATTATAAAAAACTTAAGGATAAAAAAGGAAGATAAGAATGAAAAATAAATTTACTAGGAAATTTATTATAGCTGCTTCAGTTATAACATTGTTTATACTTGTTGTGGCATCAACTAGTGTATATGCTGCACCAAATGCGCAAAATATGATGCCTATACCAAATATAAATATATCTATGGATAATGCAGGTAAATCTACACCACAGCAGTATGTTCAAAATATAAAACTTCTCATAATGCTTACAATACTCACACTTCTACCTTCTTTTATAATGATGATGACGAGTTTTGTAAGAATCATAGTTGTATTTGGATTTTTGAGAAGTGCTATGGGAACCCAGCAGTCTCCACCAAATCAAGTATTGATTGGATTAGCTCTATTTTTAACTGTATTTATAATGTATCCTGTTTATTCAAATATAAATAAAAATGCCATTCAACCTTACATGGAAAACAAGATTACACAGCAGCAGGCAATAGATAGAGGAGCAAAACCTTTAAGAGAGTTTATGCTAAAACAGACAAGACAAAAGGATTTAAAGCTATTTGTTGATGAGGCTAACTTAAATTATGATGTAACTAAGGACAATGCCCCTCTAAATGTAGTAATTCCAGCTTATATGATAAGTGAACTTAAGACTGCTTTTGAGATGGGATTTTTACTTTATATACCGTTTATGATAATAGATATAGTAGTTGCAAGTGTTCTTATGTCAATGGGAATATTTATGTTACCTCCGACTATGATATCACTTCCTTTTAAATTGTTGCTGTTTGTAATGGTAGATGGTTGGTATTTGTTAGTAAAATCTTTAATTTTGAGTTTTTCATGAGGTGAGTTAGATGAGTGAAAATATGGTAATTGGAATAATGAAAGATGCAATATTAACAGGTGTTTTAATTTCTGCTCCTATTCTTATAGTTTCAATACTTGTAGGACTTATAATAAGTGTATTTCAAGCAACTACCCAGATACAGGAACAGACACTTACGTTTGTACCTAAACTAATTGCAATTGCAATTGTTGGGCTCATTACTGGAAATTGGATGCTTCATCAGATTGTTAGTTTTACACAGAGAATTTTTGTGTATATATCGCAGATAACTCAATGAATAGAATGTAGGAGTGGAGGAATTTGATAGATACTTTATATTTTACTGCACTTATTCTGGTTTCAATAAGGATTTTTTGCTTTTTTGTACTTGTTCCTGTATTTTTCCCAAGTGGAACTCCAGCAACAGTTAAAGTTGGACTTACTTTAACAATGGCTTATATACTGATGCCAGGAATAGATTATTCTTCTATAAGTAATATAAATAGTACACTGCCTTTCATATTTAACTGTTTAAGTGAGGCATTTGCAGGAATTTCACTTGGATTTTTGACGAGCTTGTGCTTTTCAATGGTGAGATATGCAGGTAATATAATGGATATGCAAGTAGGTTTTTCTATGATGAGCGTGTTCGATCCTTCTTCAAATAGTAATACCACAATGTTAGAGCATTTATTGTATTGGTTTAGTATTGTAATTTTTTTTATAGTTGACGGACATCACATGCTTATAAAATCTCTTGTTCAGAGTTTCAATGTAATAAAACTTGGAAATTTTATTCTTGCAAAAGATTCTATAAATATAATAATAAAAGCTTTTATAGAATACTTTAATATTTCAGTGCAAATAGCAATTCCAATAATACTTATAATATTATTTTCTGATCTTACAATGGCACTTATTGCAAGAACAGTTCCTCAGCTTAATATAATGATTTTAGGGCTGCCAGTTAAGATACTTGTAGGACTTGCATCTTTTTGCTTTGCACTACCAATTCTTCTTAGCATGATAGAAAAATCATTTACGGCTATACCTAATTCTATAAATGGGTTTTACAATGCTCTGCCGGTACTTTTAATATTTGCAAAAGATGACAAGACAGAGGAAGCAACTCCAAGGAAAAAAAGTGATGCTAGGAAAAAAGGACAAATTGCTAAAAGTAAAGAAATAGGATTGGCAATGACACTTGTTGCATCAACACTTGTTATTGCAGTTTTAGGAGGATATGTAGGATCACAACTTGGGACAAGTATGAGAGCTTTTTTAAATGATTATATAAATATGTCTTTAGACTATGGAAGTGTAAAAAAGATAATGTTTATAACTATATGGAGAATTGCAGTAATATTTTTACCAGTTGTAATTCCAATACTTTTAATGGGTTTGCTTGCAAATTTACTTCAGACAAGAGGACTTGTAACTTTAGAACCTTTAAAACCTGATTTTTCAAAATTAAATCCAATAAATGGATTTAAAAGAATGTTTTCACTAAGATCTGTTATGGAACTTTTAAAAGACAGTACTATAGTGATTGTGGTAGGATACATAGGATATAGATTTATAAGAGATAACTACATATATATATTGACACTTGGGCAATTGGACGTACAAGCTGTTGCTAAGGCTACAGCAAATTTATGTGTAAATATATTTTTTAAAATAACTTTGATTTTGATTGCAATTGCAATTATAGATTATATTTTCCAGACATTTCAATATAAAAGAGATCTTAAAATGTCAAAGCAGGAAATTAAAGAGGAATATAAGCAAGATGAAGGGGACCCTATTATAAAGGGAAAGATGAAACAAAAACAGAGAGAAATGGCTATGAGGCGAATGATGCAGGAAGTTCCTAAGGCAACTGTGGTAATTGCAAATCCTACTCATGTATCAGTTGCACTTAAATATGAAGATGGACAAAATGCACCAGTTCTTGTTGCAAAAGGACTTGACTATGTTGCTCTTAAAATTAAAAAAATTGCAAAGGAAAGTGAAGTACCTATAATTGAAAATAAACCACTTGCAAGACTTATATATAAAAAAGTGGAACTTAATGAGGAAATACCTGTTGAAATGTATCAGGCAGTAGCTGAAATACTGGCTGTGGTTTACAAGATGAGGTGATGTTATGGAAAGCAGCAAGAAGAGATTTAGTTTAAAAGACAATATGGATATAATAATGGCAATGGTAGTTATTCTAGTAGTATTTATGATCATAATTCCACTACCTAGTAATTTATTAGATGTACTTATTGCATTTAATATTACGATATCTATAGTAATTATACTTTTAAGTATGTTTACTACGGAAATACTACAGTTTTCAGTTTTTCCAACGCTATTGCTTATAACTACTTTGTTTAGAGTGGCTCTAAATATTTCATCTACTAGGCTTATACTTAGAGATGCCTATGCTGGAGAAGTTATAAATGCTTTTGGAAGTTTTGTAGTAGGTGGAAATTACATAGTTGGAATAATTATATTTTTAATTATAATAATAGTTCAATTTATAGTAATAACAAATGGTGCTAGTAGAGTTGCAGAGGTTTCTGCAAGATTTACACTAGATGCAATGCCTGGAAAACAGATGAGTATAGATGCAGATTTGAACTCAGGACTTATTGATGATAGGGGAGCAAGGAATAGAAGAGAAAAACTTCAAAGAGAGGCAGACTTTTATGGAGCAATGGATGGTGCATCAAAGTTTGTAAAAGGTGATGCAATAGCATCTCTTGTAATTGTAGTAATAAATATAATAGCAGGAATAATAATGGGAGTTTCTGTACTTGGAATGGATATAACTACTGCTGCACAAACTTATGTTAAGCTTACTGTGGGAGATGGCCTTGTGTCACAGATTCCGGCACTTCTTATATCAACAGCTTCTGGAATACTTGTAACCCGTTCAGGTGCTGGAGAAAACTTTGGAACACTTGCAATTAAACAATTAACAGGTTTTCCAAAGGTAATAGCAATTGCCGGTTCAGTGCTATTATTTCTTGCTATGATACCGGGACTTCCACATATAGCATTTTTTATTTTATCAGTAGGGGCTTTCTTGTCGGCATACTTTCTGCACAAAGATGAGATGGAAAAGAATATGCAGAAGATGGAAGTGGAAAAGCAGCAGATGTCTGAAGTAGAGGAAAAGGAACCTGAAAATGTGATGAACTTAATATCAGTAGAGCCTATGGAAATTGAGATAGGTTATGGTCTTATTCCACTTGCAGATGAAAGTGCAGGAGGAGATCTTTTGCAGAGAATAACTTCAGTTAGAAGACAGTGTGCCATAGAAATGGGAATTATAGTTCAACCAATAAGGATAAGGGATAATCTTCAATTGAAGACAAATGAATATGTTATAAAGATAAGAGGAACTGTAGTTGCAAAAGGAGAGCTTATGCCAAATATGTTATTGTGTATGGATCCAACAGGTGGAGAGAACAATATTCAGGGAATTTCAACTTTAGAACCTTCATTTTCTCTTCCAGCTAAATGGATAAATAAGGATCAAAGAGAGGAAGCAGAAATAAAGGGACTAACAGTTGTGGATCCTACAACTGTTATGGTGACTCATTTAACTGAAACAATTAAAAAACATTCACATGAGCTTGTTGGAAGACAGGAAGTTAAACTTATTATTGATTCTGTAAAAGAGAAGTACCCTACTGTTGTTGAAGAACTTATACCAGATCTATTAACTATTGGAGAAGTTCAAAAAGTTCTTCAAAATCTTTTAAGGGAAAGAGTATCTATAAAGGATATGGTTACAATATTGGAATCTCTTGCAGATAATTCAAGGAATACTAAGGACATAGAATTGCTTACAGAATATGTTAGAATTGCGCTGGGAAGAAGTATATGTAATCAATTGATTGATGAAAATAATAGAATTTCTGTAGTTACATTATCTCAAGATATAGAAGAAATTGTAGGTAATAATATACAAAAATCAATTCAAGGTTCATTCCCAGCAATAGATCCAGATACTACAAACAAGATATTGAAGTCAATGAAAAATACCTTTGATTCTGTATATTTTTATGAAAATCAGCCAGTTGTTCTAGTATCTCCCAAAATTCGTCCAGCTTTTAGAAGACTTATAGAAATGGTATTTCCAAATGTAACTGTTTTATCTTTAAATGAAATACCAAATGATGTGGAAATTAAAACCGAGGGAGTGGTTTCTATATAATGATTATTAAGAGATATAGAGTTAAAAATATGAATGAAGCCATTGCAAGAATAAAACATGAACTTGGGAAAGAAGCTGTAATTGTCAGTCAAAGAAAAGTGAGAAAAGCAGGAATTAGAGGATTTTTCTCAAAGAAGATTATAGAAGTTACAGCGGCTGTTGACAATGAAGAAGAGAAAGATTTGCAAAGTGATAGCATGAAAGGCAGTATTGAGGCTCTAAAGAGAGCAGTAAGTGATAAATCCGAACAATTTACTGAAAAAAGACGCCGAAGTAATAATATAAATACTATGACTAGAAGCTATACAGATAATATACAGTATAAAAATGATGAAAGATTGATAAAAGAAGTTCATAAAATGAGAAGTATGCTTACTGAGATAATGGAGAACTCAAGTGGTTCCCTAGGTAAGAGTAAACTTCAGTTGAAACTTGAAAATAGTGATTTAAATGAATCTGTAATAAAGAAGATAATTAGGAATATGGATTGTATAGAAGAAGATATTGATGAAGAAGAAAAACTTAAAATTGCAGTAGGAGATATGATAAAAGTTGATACTAAGCCACTTGAAAATATAGTAGTTCTTGTAGGTCCAACTGGAGTTGGTAAAACTACTACAATTGCAAAACTTGCAGGAAGAATTTCATTAATTGAGAAAAAAAGTGTTGGACTTATAACTATAGATACATATAGAATAGGTGCAGTGGAACAGCTTAGAACTTATGCGGATATAATGAATATACCATTTAAGGTGGTTTTAACTATAAAGGATATGGAAAAAGCTGTTGAAGATATGAAAAAATGTGATGTAATTCTTGTGGATACTACAGGTAGAAATAGTAAAAATAAAATGCAAATATCTGAGTTGAGGGCATTTATTGATAAGTTAAATACTGAAAATATACATCTTGTTATGAGTTGTACTACCAAAAATAGAGATATAGATGTAATAGTTAATGGACATAAGGAGCTTCGATACAGTAATGTAATAATAACTAAACTTGATGAAACTTCAACTTATGGATCTATATTAAATATTTTGGAAGTTGCAAAGAAACCTATAAGTTTTGTTACTACAGGACAAAATGTTCCTGAAGATATTAAAAATATGAATTCATCTGAACTTACAAAGCTTGTAATAGGAGAGGAAATAATATGCTAGACCAAGCTCAAAAATTGAGAGAACTTGTTCACAAAAATAAAAGCCTTCAGATTCAGCAAGAGGATAGTAGTAAAAAACCAATTATACTAACAGTGACATCGGGAAAAGGAGGGGTTGGAAAGAGTAATTTTGTAGTAAATGCAGCTATCTGCCTTCAGAAAATGGGAAAAAACGTACTTATATTTGATGCAGATGTGGGTATGGGAAATGATGATGTACTTATGGGATTTTTACCTAGGTATAGTGTGTATGATATAATATTTAAAGGTAAAAGTGTAGAAGATGTAGTTATAAATGGGCCATTTGGAATAAAGTTACTTCCAGGTGGAACTGGTATACCAAAGCTTGAAGGTATTTCAGAAAGCCAAATAAACAATTTTATAAATGAGCTTTCACACATAAAAAATTTGGATTATATAATAATGGATACAGGAGCAGGTATAAATAAAAGCGTACTTGGATTTGTTTCATGTTGTGATGAGCTTTTTGTAATTACAACACCTGAACCTACATCACTTATGGATGCATATAGCCTTATTAAAGCAGTGGATTATTTCAATTTGAAAAATTCTGCAAGTTTAATTGTAAATAGAGTTTCAAGTGGAAGAGAAGGAAAAAATACATTTAATAAATTTAATGCAGCTGTGGATAAGTTCTTGAACATTGATCTAGAATATTTAGGATGTATATCAGATGACAAAAAGGTACTGCAAGCAGTTAGGAATCAAGTTCCATTTGTAATTAACTATCCGCTATCTGAAGCATCTAAAAATATAAACTCTATAATACATAAAATAATAGGAATTAAGTCTAGCAAAACAGAAAGTGGTATTCAGGAAATGTTCAAAAAACTTTTTAATATTTTTTCATAAGGAGAAGATGGGTGTATGAACTATGGAGTTGAGTTTCTTATAAATGGTAAAATTGAAATTGAAATGGAAGATGGAATTTATAAAAGTAATATTCAAGATGTAGGAGAAAATACTTTAGGTATAAGTATTCCTGTAAATAATGGGAAATATTTACCTTTGCACAAAGGTGAAAAAATTAAATGTATATACTTATATAAAAATAAGACATACATGTTCAATACAGTTGTAATTTCAAGAAAAGTAGATAGAATTTTGATAATAGAAATAAAAAAGCCAGATAAGCTTAATATTTATCAAAGAAGAAATTTTGTAAGAGTTAGTTTTGTTGAAGATGTGTTATGTACTTTAGTTCCTCAGACAAAGGATGCAAGACATTTAGACTCTCAAATACACTTTTTCAATGCCATGTCGTTAGATATAAGTGGAGGTGGAATGAAGTTATCAATTGATCCTAAGGATGAAGATGGACTTAGGTATGGCGATATTATTATGGTAAGTATACCAGTTAATAATGGAAATATAGCAGTAAAGGGGAAAATAGTTAGAATTGATAATAACGTTCAGACACATAGAATAATCTGCGGAGTATCTTTTGTTGATCTTGATGAAAGTAGTAGGGATAAAATAATATCATTGGTTTTCAAAATTATGAGAGAACAGATGAAAAAAAAATCGAAAGGGGAGTAAGTAATAATGGCTATATCGAATAAATCCAATATAAAGGAGGAAATTGTAAAAAGATATATTCCCCTTGTAAAGTATATTGCTTCAAGGGTTATAATAGGAAAAACTAAATATATAGAATATGAAGACCTTGTAAGCTATGGAATAGTTGGACTTATAGATGCCATAAATAAATTTGATAAAAGTCGGGGAATGAAATTTTCAACTTATGCTTCTATTCGTATAAAGGGTTCTATGATAGATGAACTTAGAAAGAATAGTCCTATTTCAAAAGGTGCTGTAGATAAGCTTAATAGATATAATCGTGCTGTAGAAACTTTGCAAAAAGAATTGGGAAGAGAACCTACAACTTCTGAGATATGTGAAAAGCTTAATATTTCTACTAAAGATATAGTTGAAGTTGAAAATTATATAAACTATATATCTGTGGTATCTCTAGAAAATTTGATATTTTCAGGAGAAGATGATATACCAGTTATGGGGATTATAGAGGATGATAAAAGTCCAAGCCCTGAAAAGGTATTAGAAGAGAAAGAAGAGTTGGAATATTTGAGTAAGGCCCTTAAGTTATTAAATGAAAAAGACAATTTAGTATTGACACTTTATTATTATGAAGGACTTACTCTAAAAAAAATAGGAAATATTTTAAATGTGTCTGAGTCAAGAGTATGCCAACTTCACAGTAGGGCAATTATGCATCTTAGAAAAGCTATGACAAAGTTGAAATATACAGTTTAAAGGAGAATTTTGTTTAATGGTAGAAGTCTTTGTACTTTTTTTAATGGGAATAATACTTATAGTATTTAATGCTAAGGCTGTACTTAGAGAAAAAGAGAGTTTTAAAAGTCAGCTTGATTTTAAAAAAAAGTCTATGGAAGATGTTGAATTAGAAATAGGAAAGATAAGAGAGGAATTTGGAAAAACAATTTTTGAGATTCAAGAAGAAATAGAAGATTTAAAGAAAAATTACAATAATCATAATAATGTACAAGTACAAATTGAAGAAAATAAAATTGGAAAAAGTGAAATTAAAAAAGATAAGATTGAAAATGGAAAAGATGACTTTGAAGGAAATGAAGAGGAAAATAAATTTGAAAATTATAATGATATTAAAATAGATGAAATAAAGCATATGATTGATAACAATTTACCCATAGATGAAATATCAAAAAAGACAGGAATAGGTAAGGGGGAATTGATATTAATAAAACAATTATACATAAAATAAGTAAAATAGTAGATCTTTTAAGTGATAGAAAAGTACTTATGGGAATAGGAATAGGCATAATATTTGCAACTTTTGTAATGCTTGGAGTGAAATTTCAGTATCAAATGAGTAAAAGTCAAATAGAGCAGAAGGCAAGAAGTCTTGGAATGCAATATCCTAGTGATATGAAAGTTATAAAAAGTGATAATGGAGGTAAGAAATGATTAGAAGTTTTTATACAGCAGTTTCAGGTATGATAACCCAAGAAGCTAAACAGGATGTATTGACAAATAATATTGCAAATGCTAATACAGTTGGATTTAAGCAAGATACCGTTTCAGTAGGTGACTTTAAAGAAATGCTCCTTCAAAATTATGATAAAGTAGTTGGAGGCAAAAATGTTAGGAATGTTATAGGAAGTGTAAGTCTTGGAAGTGGTATAAATGGAGTAAATACGGAGTTTAGTAGTGGAACTATTAAAGATACAGGAGTACAGACAGATTTTGCAATTGATGGTAGAGGATTCTTTTCTGTATTGAGGCAGGAGGGAAATCAAAATAATATATACTATACGAGAAATGGACACTTTCATGTTAATATAAATGGAATTCTTGTAGATGATGCAGGTGATGCCGTACTTGGAACAGACATTCAAACTGGTGTAAATGGTACTATAAATGTTGGAAATGGTAAAATTGTATGTGATACTCAGGGAAACATAAGTATAAATGGAATTCCAAGGTATAAGTTGAATACAGTTGATTTTAATGATTATAATAATTTAACAAAGGTTGGAGATAATTTGTACAGTGGAACAGGAGCTCAGATGTCAAATGTAACTGTAAGGCAGAATTCTCTTGAAAGTTCTAATGTAAATATAATAAAAGCCATGTCTGATATGATTACTACTATGAGATCCTTTGAAACAAATCAAAAGGCAGTACAGTCAATAGATGAAACTTTAGATAAACTCATAAACCAGGTTGGAAGAGTATAGGAGGTAAGTTTAATTATGCTTAGAGCTATATGGAATAGTGTAAGTGCAATGAATGCACAGCAAGATAAATTAAATATTATATCAAATAATATAGCAAATGTAAATACAGTGGGCTATAAATCAGAAAATGCAAATTTTCAGGATTTAGTATATGAAACTTTAAAAAGAAATGGGTACCCTGTAAATCCAAATTCCGATACAGCACTTGAAAGTGGTACTGGAACGAAAATCACGGAGAATATAAGAAATACACAGGAAGGTAATATTACTGAAACTGGACAGAAAACAGATTTAGCAATTGATGGCGAAGGCTTTTTTAGAGTTACACTTCCAAATGGAGAAGTAGCCTATGAAAGGGCAGGGAATTTTAACTTTGATAGAAATGGAACTTTAGTAGACAGCAATGGAAATAAGGTAAATATAGAGATTAATGATGAAGGTGGAGAAGTAAAACCTACAGCTGACAATTTTACAGTTGATAGATATGGGAATATATATGTAAAAAGCGGAGATGATACTATATCCTATGGAAAAATAAGTGTATACAATGTAATAGGTGATGATTCAATGATATCTATAGGAAATAACTTGTATTATCCAAAAAATGGAGCACAGATATATGAAAATAATGATGCTTCAATATATCAAGGAATGCTTGAAGAATCAAATGTTGATCTTAGTAAGGAAATGACTGACATGATACTTTCTCAGAGAGCTTTTGAGTTGAATTCAAAAGCTTTAACTACATCAGATGATATGTGGGAATTAATAAATAACATGAGAAGATAGGTATACAATAAAATAATAGTAAACTTATAGGCTTTAGTTACATATAATATACTGATTTAATATTTTAGGAGGAGTTTTATATGTACAGATATCCAAATTCCGGATATGACTATACACCATATGAATACTATGGTATGCCTTTTTTATATCCTTCCATGCCGGTTGTATTTTCTGTTGACCCCTATATGATGCAAAATTATTATATGATGAATCAAGGAATAATACCGCCATATATGCCTTGCGTGCCTGCTGATTATAGGCAGAAAGTAACATATCCATTTCCAAGACAAGAAATGAATAAAAATGTTTCAAATTCTGATTACAATTTTAAAGGTAAAGATGAAGATGAGTTGGTTAATAAAAAGAGTAGAGGATATAGTGATATAAATAAATCCTGTAAGGATAAAACTTACAGAGAGGATAGCTCTATAAACGAAACTTTAGAAGATGAGTTTCCAGAGAATTTTCAGGATTTGAGAATGAAAACTGTAGACATAAGTGAAATAAGGGATTAAATAAATCCGAAGATACTATTTATGTATCTTCGGATTTATTTTATTCATTTATATCTATTTTGCTAATTGCATTAGTAAGTGGTGGAATTACTTGCTTCTTTCTTGATAGAACTCCAGGAACATAAGCACTATTATTAACTAACTTCACGTTGAACATGTTAGATATAACGTCTTTGTATTTACCTATAGATATAAGTTCTGATCCTTTTTTTAATATATCAGTTATCATAAATATCATAAGTCCAAAGCCTTGGTTTTTACACATTGACTCCATAAGCTTTGTTACACTTTCTCTTGCTGGAGAAAAGCTTTCAGGATCCATTGTGGAAATTTGGGAAACTCCTACTTTTATTCCTTGGAGATTAAATACTTTAAAATCTTGTTTTAGTATTTCCTCTGGAGTTTTACCTTCTAATGAAGAAGCAGCTTTAAATAATTTACTTGCAAATTTTTCAGGATCTATGTCAGCTATTGAAGCAAGTCTATTTAGCATAATTTTATCTGTTTCAGTTGATGTAGGTGATCTGAAAAGAAGAGTATCAGAAATGATAGCTCCACATAAAAGACCTGCTACCTTTTTAGATGGTCTTATTCCATTTTCAAAGAATCTTGAACCAACTATTGTACCAGTGCAACCTACAGGCTCATTTCTAAAGTAAATTGCTGAACCTGTTTGTATATCTCCTACTCTATGATGATCAAGTATTTCAACTATTTCTGCATCTTCAAGACCATTTACAGATTGTGCTTTCTCGTTGTGATCTACAAGTATTACTTTTTTCTTATTCTTTGATATAAGATGATATCTTGATATATTTCCAACTACTCTATTGTTTTCATCAACTACAGGATAGCTTCTATATCTTGTTTCAAGCATTACTTCTCTTACATCATCTAGAAAATCATAAGTTTTAAAATATACAATTCCTTCTTTTTTCATTACATAACTTATAGGTATACTTTGAGGTATAAGTCTTGCTGCAGTAAAAGTATCATATGGAGTAACAATTATTGAGCATTTAACTTTTTTTGCCTCTTCTACGATTTCAGGTGAAACTTCGTGATTCCCTGTAAGTATCATAAGAGATGCATTGGATTTAAGTATTGCACTTTGGCTGTCGAGTCTATCTCCACATATTACAATGTCACCTTCTTCTATTACTTTATCTATGCTTTCAGGTTGCATTGCAGCAACAATTACTTTGCCTTTCAATTTTGTATTGTCTTTTGAATCGTATATGCACTTAGCAGACAGTGTATCAAGTATATTGTCAAGTGATGTACCACTTTTTTGAATTACATTACTATCCCATATATCCATATATGATGAAGTTATATTTGACTGAGAAGCAATACCTATTAATTTGTCTTCATCATCAACTACTGGAAGGGTTTTTACACTGTTCTTTCTTATCATTGCCCAAGCTGTTTTAAGTGAAGTCTGTGGTGATATTGGATTTACCTTATCAAAATCTAGATCTGCTATTTGTGTTTTAACAGTAGTCATTAATTTTTGAGGTTTTACACCAAAATAGTCAAGGACAAATTGCGTTTCTCTACTTGGTTCTCCCTGCCTTATTGGAATTGCATTTGTTCCAGTTTTATTTTTGAATTCTGCATATGCAATTGATGAGCATATGGAATCAGTATCAGGATTTTTGTGTCCTGTTATATACACTACGTCCTTCATTTTTCATTTTCCTCCTAACATTTTGTGTATACTAAGAAATTCAGTATAACATAGTTTAAATTTAATAATCAAACTTATAATATATACTATTATATATTATTATATAGCATAGTTCCAGTTTGTTAATAAAAATTGTCCTGAAAAAGTATATATTTATAACCAGTTAAGCCAATTTATATATTACTAGAATAATATATATGGACTTTTGCATATACATTAATAAATACAAAGATAAATAAGCACATGGAGGTATGCAAAGTGATTAATGAAAGGGAATTTGAAAGTGGTTTAACTGAAGCTGAAGCACATAGAAGGTTAAATAAATATGGGCCTAATGCATTGGAAAAAAAGAAAAAGGTATCTCCTTTTAAGATATTTTTATCTCAATTCAATGATTTTATAACTTGGATATTAATTGTAGCTACAATTATTTCTGGGTTTATGGGTGAAAAAGCTGATGCTATTACAATAATCATAATAGTGATTATGAATGCCTTCCTTGGATTTATACAGGAATTTAAAACTGAAAGATCTTTAGAAGCATTAAAAAATATGGCATCACCTACTTCAAAGGTTATAAGAGATGGAAAAGTAAAGGTGATAAATGCAGAAAATTTAGTAGTTGGAGATTTGATAGTAGTTGAAAGTGGGGATAAAGTACCAGCTGATTGTATAATTTGTGATGGAAGGGATATTATGATGGACGAATCCCTTTTAACAGGTGAATCAACAGGAGTAAAGAAGAGCTTTAAAAAAAATGAGAATTCAATTTACATGGGTACTATAGTGATTAAAGGTTCAGGAAAAGCTAGAGTTACAGGCATTGGAATGAATACTGAAATGGGAAAAATTGCAGGTATGCTTGAAAACATAGAAAAGGATAGATCTCCTCTTAAAGAGAAACTAAATAATCTAGGTAAGGTACTTGTAGTACTGTGTCTTGTAGTTTGTGCCATAGTTACTATTACTGGGATACTAAGAGGAGAGGATAAATATGAGATGTTTCTTTTAGGAGTTAGTCTTGCAGTTGCAGCTATACCAGAGAGTTTAACAGCTATAGTTACAGTTGCACTTGCTCTTGGAGTATCTAGAATGCTTAAGAGAAATGCATTGGTAAGAAAACTACCTGCTGTTGAAACTCTTGGTTGTACTTCTATAATATGCAGCGATAAGACAGGAACCCTTACTGAAAATAAAATGACGGTAAAGGCAATGTATTTTAATGGGAGAATGTACAAAGTAGATAGTGATAGGATACCTGAAAATATTATGCTTAAAAAGATTTTTACATATTGTAATGATTGTAATTTTGATATAGATAAAAAGGATATATCAGATAGTTTGATGGGGGATCCTACTGAAACTGCCCTTATAAAAGCCTATTTTAAAGATACAAAAAGTTTTAAAAATTTTTTAAGTAAATCTTCAAGAATCTACACTATACCTTTTGATTCAGATAGAAAGATGATGTCAGTTATAGTAAGGGATGGATCAAAAGAAATAGGATGTGTAAAAGGAGCACCTGAAAGAGTAATAAAGAGATGTAAATATATATTAGATAGAGGACATGTGAGAATTTTAACTTTAAATGAAAGAAATAAGATATTAAGGGCAATAGAGAATATGTCATTTAATGCTCTAAGATGTATAGCAGGTGCTTATAAGGATAAGAACTTAGTTAAGGGAAAGTCACTTGAAGACAATCTAATTTTTGTAGGAATTGCAGGTATTATTGATCCTCCAAGAAAAGAGGCAAAAGATGCAGTACTAAAATGCAAAATGGCTGGAATAAAGCCTATTATGATAACAGGAGATCATAAAAATACAGCTTTTGCAATAGGAAAGGAACTTAGTATATGTAACTCTCAAAATCAAGTGATAACTGGAGAAGAACTTGATAAGTTATCAGATAAGGAGCTTATGAAAGTAGTAGAGGATAAGGTAATATTTGCAAGAGTTACGCCAAGACATAAGCTTAGGATAGTAAAAGCATTTAAGTCAAAAAATAAAGTTGTTGCAATGACTGGAGATGGAGTAAATGATGCACCAGCTGTAAAAGAGGCTGATATAGGAATATGTATGGGCATATCTGGAACAGATGTTACAAAGGAATCATCATCTATGATACTTTTAGATGATAATTTTGCAACTATAGTTTCTGCAGTAGAAGAAGGAAGGGTAATATACAACAATATAAGAAAGTTTATAAGATATCTTTTGTCATGTAATTTAGGAGAGGTTTTGACTATGTTTCTTGCATCGGCTTTCAATTTAGCAATACCACTTCTTCCAATACAGATACTAATGGTAAATTTAGCAACAGACGGACTTCCAGCTATAGCTTTAGGAGTTGACCCAGCTGAAGGGGACATAATGAAAGAAAAGCCAAGGAAGAAAAATGAAAGTATATTTGCAAGGGGACTTACAGAAAAGATAGTTGTTAGGGGTTCTCTAATTGGTACATGTACTGTGTTTTCATTTGTATTAGGACAATATATGGGCTTTGGAATTAAAACTGCAAGGACAATGGCACTTGCTACACTTGTAATGTCACAGCTTGTACATGTATTTGAATGTAGGTCTGAAAAGCACTCTATATTTGAAATAAATCTATTTAGTAATATATATCTTTTAGGAGCGATATCAGCATCAATATGTATGATTTTGTCTATATGTTACATTCCATTTTTACAGACTGTTTTTCATACATCTGCACTTAATTTTATACAGTGGGGAGTTGTAGTATTCTTTTCAGGTATAATAGCACTTATAAACAGTTTATATCTATACTTTAAGTAAAATAAAGGGGGATTAGAATTTCTAATCCCGCCTTTATCTATATCTTTCAATTTTTCTTTGAATTCTTGGCATTTTTCCTTCCATAGGAATTAAGTCACGTTTTGTAGTCATGTTTCGTACATTTATAAGTTCAATTTGTTCTCTATTTTTTTTGCCACGTTTACCTTT
Organism: Clostridium sp. cel8; assembly: GCF_014050525.1. Classification (GTDB taxonomy): domain Bacteria; phylum Bacillota; class Clostridia; order Clostridiales; family Clostridiaceae; genus Clostridium_B. The sequence goes on along the minus strand of NZ_JACGAG010000003.1, from coordinate 238,453 downwards.
TAATCCTTGAATTAGTACTAAATTTCCTTGATTTATAGGAATAAATGTAGGCTTTTTAAACCATCTATTTCTTTTATAAATACATTTTGATATTCTTCGGCTTCTCTCAGGTTTTACAAGAATAGTTACTACTAATTTATTAAATATCCAAAGTATAGACTTTTTTTCTGTTTTTATGGATACTACAGTTCCCTGTAATTGAGTTATTCTATCACCATATTTTTTAAAATAGGATTTTGTATAGTATTGCGATATTTTATCTTTAAGACCCATGTATATTAACTCCTTTATTATATTATTTTATAAATAATAATTTATTCCATAGTAATTTATTATATTATAACATAGTATATATGTTTTTAAAATATATATGTATTCCTTATAAGTTGTAACATTTCTGTTCCTAAATATATTTTTAAGAATATTAATATATTAAGGTAGTAAAAGAGATCTATGATGTGTTTAGTTGAAGGAGGCTTGAAAATGATAAGAGAACTAAGGCCAGAAGAAATAGTTTATGATTTTGATATAAAAGATATAAATTTAGATAATAAAAAAAATTATAGCATAGAATATGAGGATATATATAGAAAGATTAAAGTAGGACTCAATATAGATAAGGAAGGTTATAATATCTATATCATAGATGATTTTTCAAAAGATAAAATAAAAAATATAAAAAATTATATATATAGTAATATGAAAAATAAGGAACTTTATGATATATGCTATGTAGTTTATGATAATATAAAAACACCAAAACCATTGTTTTTGAAAGCTGGATATGGTAAAAAACTTAAGTCAATAGTAGAAAAAATAAAGATGTTCTATTATAAAATTACATTTGAATTTTACAATGGTTCTTATGAAGGAAAGGATTTAATAATAGATAGTATAAATAATAAAAAAAATGAACTTATAAACAAAATAATGGATTTAGCTAAAAGTAAGAATTTTACATTAAAAGCTGCTCAAGATGGTTTTATATTTATTCCTGTTAAAACTGATGGAAAATCAATGAGTGAAGAAGAATATGATCTTTTAAGTCCAGAAGAAAAGCAAAATATTATGGATAAAGTGAGTATTCTCAAAAAGAGTTCAAATAATGTACTAGATGAATTGAAGAAAATAGAAACAAGTGAAACTGAAAAGATAAAGATAATTATGGATAAATATTATGAAATTAAAACAAAAGACATAAAAAAAGAGTATAGAAATGAATTTAGCACAAATGAATCTGCAATTGAATATTTAGATTATATTTGCAAAAATATTGAGAAGAAAATTCGAGAAATATATTCTATAAGCTATGAAAATGATGAAAAACTAATAAAGGAAATAATATTTAAATATTCTGTAAATATAATGATTGATAATAGTGGAAGAAAAAAGCCACCTGTTATATATGAAGAGGATCCAAGTGTTATAAATTTACTTGGAAATATAGAGTATGAGAATAAAGATGGAAGTTATGTAACGGATATAAGTCTTATAAAACCAGGTTCAATATTGAAATCTAATGGTGGATGTCTTATACTGAGAATCAATAATCTTTTAAGTAATCCAAAGGCATATTACTATTTAAAAAAGGCTCTTCTTAGTGGAAAAGTTAATCTTGATTATAAAAGAGGATATATGGAGATATTGTCTTTAAATGGACTTAAACCAGAACCTATAAAATTTAATGAAAAAGTCATACTTATAGGTGATTATAACACCTATAATATTATGTATAATTATGATCCAGATTTTAAAAAGGTGTTTAAAATAAAGGCAGAATATAAATACATTGTTGATATAGACGATTATACTAAAGAATCATTTTTAAAAAAGGTAATATATATTTGCAAAAAACAGAACCTTAGGCCAATTACAGATGAAGGACTTAGGGAAATTGCAAAGTTTCTATCAAGAAAAGCTGAAAATAGAAATAAGTTATATATTGATGATTATGAATTGGAAAAGATGCTTATAATTTCAGATAATAGTGCAAGGGAAAAAGATTCTGATTATATAGAAGTTCAGGATATAGAAAATGCTGTATACAGCGGGGACCTTATAGAGAAGCAGGTTCATGAAGGATATAGACAAAAACAGATATTTATAGATATAGAAGGAAAAAAGATAGGTCAGATAAATGTACTGTCTATTTTAGATACTGGTTATTTTAGTTTTGGAAGGCCTATAAAAATTACATGTTCTTGTGTTAAGGGAGATGGACATATAATTGATGTACAGAGAGAAAGTAATTTGTCAGGTAAAATACACAATAAGGCTATAAATACAATAAGTGGATATATAAATAATCTAATTGGTGGATATAGTAATCTTCCTGTAAATTTTCACATAAGTTTTGAACAAATCTATGGAAGCGTTGATGGAGATAGTGCATCTGTAGCTGAAGTTTTAGCAATAATATCATCTATTTCAAAGATAAAAATAAGGCAGAATATAGCTGTTACAGGTTCAATAAATCAATTTGGAGAAGTTCAACCTGTAGGAGGCGTAAATGAAAAGATAGAGGGATTTTTTGATATATGTAAAATAGTTGGAGATGCAAATAAAAAAGGTATAATTATTCCTGAGGCTAATAAGACAAGTATTGCATTAAAAAATGAAGTTGAAGATGAAATTAGTAAGGGAAATTTTCATATATATACAATGAAAACAGTTGGAGATGCTGCTCAGATTTTAATGGGTGATAATAGGATGGATTATGATGATATAATAAATAGAGCAAAAAGAGAGTGTAGAAAATATGAAATAAAACAGGAAAGACACAAGAAGCATAATTAGAAAATAAATCAATTTATAAATGAGTATAGATTGAAGAATCCTTGTCTATACTCATTTAAAATTAAAAATAAATTACACATTGAACCTAAAATTTACAACGTCTCCGTCTTTCATTACATAGTCTTTTCCTTCAAGTCTAAAATATCCCTGTTCTTTTGCTGCGGCTTCTGAGCCAGATTCTATAAGTTTATCATAGGATATTATCTCTGCGCGTATAAAACCTTTTTCCATGTCTGAGTGTATTTTACCTGCTGCCTGTGGAGCCTTTGTACCATTTTTTATTGTCCAAGCTCTTACTTCCTTTACTCCAGCAGTTAAAAAGCTTATAAGACCTAAAAGTTTGTAACTTGCATTTATTAACTTATCAAGTCCTGCTTCATTTAGTCCATATTCTTTAAGCATTTCTGATTTCTCATCTTTATCAAGAGTTGATAGCTCTTCTTCAATTTTAGCAGATATAGTTACAACTTCTGCATTTTCTGATTTTGCATATTCTTTTACTTTTTGTACAAATTTATTATTTGTGTTATTTGAAATCAAATCATCTTCAGATATGTTGGCAACATATAGTACAGGTTTTGTAGTAAGCAGGAAATAACCCTTTACTATATTTTTTTCCTCTTCTGTAAGTTCTAGTGTTCTTACTGGTTTTCCATCTTCCAAATGTTTTTTTACTTTTAACATGAGTTCATATTCTGCTTTTGCACTTTTGTCTGCACCACTTTTTGCAAGTTTAGCTATCTTCTCTATTTTTCTGTCCATTACTTCTATGTCTGAGAATATGAGTTCTAAGTTTATTGTTTCTATATCGCGTATTGGATCTATTGATCCATCTACATGAACTATATTCTCATCTTCAAAACACCTTACCACATGAACTATGGCTTCAACTTCACGGATATGGGATAAAAATTTATTTCCAAGTCCTTCACCTTTGCTGGCGCCTTTTACAAGACCTGCTATGTCGTAAAATTCTATGGCAGTATAAACTTTTTTTTGAGAGTTATACATTTTTTCAAGTGTATCAAGCCTTTTGTCTGGTACACTTACTACTCCTACATTTGGCTCTATAGTACAAAAAGGATAATTAGCAGATTCTGCACCTGCTTGTGTTATTGCATTAAATAAAGTACTTTTACCTACATTTGGCAAACCTACAATTCCAAGTTTCATCTATGTACATTCCCTTCCTATATATCTATAATAAAATTCATTTTAAATTATACTCTACAAAGTAGGCTATTTCAATAAAATAGGGTCATCTGAAAATTTGTGTAATTATGATACATAATTTTTATTTATTGGAATTAAAAAATATTTAAATTTAATGGATTTAAAAAAAATATTAAAATCTTATAAATTTGAAGGAGTTTTTATATATTTATAGAATAAATAAATTAGTGGTTTAATGTGGTGTAAAGTGGAGTAAAATATAAAGGAAGGGTGTAATAGTGTTTATAGGTGAATATGAACATTCTTTGGACAGTAAAAATAGAATAATTATACCCTCAAAATTTAGAGATGGCCTTGGAAGAGATTTTATAATAACAAAAGGTCTTGATAAATGCCTTTATGTTTACACCAAAGAACAGTGGCATGTATTGGAGGAAAAGCTAGAAAAGCTACCACTTACTAATAAAAGTGCTAGAGCTTTTGTAAGATTTTTTTTCTCTGGAGCAAATGAATTAAATACAGATAAACAGGGAAGAGTTTTAATTCCACAGCCTCTTTTAGAATATGCATCTATAAATAAAGAAGTAGTAAGTATTGGAGTATCAAATAGAATTGAAATATGGAGCAAAGATAATTGGATGGAGTACAATGATTCAAATATTGACTTTGACAGTATAGCAGAGCAAATGGAGCAACTTGGAATATAAATTTTAATTGACTTAAGTGGAGGATTTACTTTATGAAATTTAAACATGTACCAGTGCTTTTGAAAGAAACTATAGAAAAACTTGATATAAAGAAAAATGGAATATACATAGATTGTACTTTGGGAGGTGGAGGTCATTCATCTGAAATACTAAAAAGACTTGATAAAAAAGGAACACTTATAGGGATCGATCAGGACATAGAGGCAATAAATGCTTCCAAGGAAAGATTAAAGGAATATGATAATGTTATTTATGTTCATGATAACTTTTATAATATAAAGAATATATTGGACGATTTAAATATTGAAAAAGTGGATGGAATTTTAATGGATCTTGGAGTGTCTTCTTATCAATTAGATAAGGCAGAGAGAGGTTTTAGTTATATGAAAGATGCACCACTTGATATGAGAATGAATAGGGATCAAGTTTTAAGTGCATATGATGTAGTTAATAACTATAAGATGGAAGATATACAGAGAGTCATAAGAAACTATGGAGAAGACAGGTTTGCAAGGAGAATAGCAAAATGTATAGTGGAAGAAAGAGAAAAATCTCCTATAAAAACTACATTTGAACTTGTAGATATAATAAAAAAAGCGGTGCCAATGAAATTCCAAAAAAATGGGCATCCAGCAAAGAAAACTTTTCAAGCCATAAGGATAGAAGTAAATAGCGAACTTAGAATACTTGATAATGCATTAGATGATGCTATAGATAGACTTAAAGTTGGAGGTAGAATAGCTGTAATAACTTTTCATTCTCTTGAGGATAGAAAAGTGAAAGTTAAATTCAGACAACTGGAAAACCCATGTACATGTCCTCCGGATTTTCCTGTATGTGTATGTGGAAAAGTTCCAATTATAAAAATTATAAATAAGAAACCTATAGAGCCTAATGAGGAAGAAAAAGAGAAAAATACTAGAAGCAGGAGTGCTAAACTCAGAACTGCAGAGAAAATTTAGTTCTAAAGTTTGGGTGGGGTGAATAAAGTGATAGTGATGAATAGTAACAAAATTGTAAATGGCAATAATGCAATGGAAGCTGAATATGAAACAAATAGGACATCTAAAAAGAAAAAAAAGGTTGTAAAAAGAAATAGAAAAAAGTATGTTAAGCATAAGATAAAGACAATGAGAAATATTGCACTTGTATTTATAGTAGGAGTTACACTTATAACTAGATATTGTATTATATACAATATGCAAATGGAGTATAATTCTATACAAAATAGAATTAATAAAATAAAAAGGGAAAATGAAAATCTTAAAATAGACCTTATGAAATACAATAATATAGAGTATATAGAAGATAAAGCAATAAATAAGCTTAATATGGTACAAACTAAAAAGAGTTCAGCAGTATATGTGAATTTAAACAATAAGATTGTAAAACAAGAAACCTCTGATAAAGATACTGATAAATTTAGTGGTATCTTAGATGTGCTAAAGCAATTCAAATGGAGGTAGAGGTAGTTGCATAAAAATAAATACAGGGATGGAGTTATAGTTAGGAAGAGGATGGTAGTAGTATTTGCTTTCCTTTTTATAGCTTTTTTCCTACTGTGTACCAGGATGTTTTACATAATGGTTTATAGGTCACCTAAATTTAAAGCTATGGCTGTGGCTCAATGGACTAGTGATGTCAAAATCGATGCTAAAAGAGGAAGAATACTTGATAGAAATGGCAATGAATTGGCAGTAAGTGCAAATGTGTACAGAGTTGATCTTGATATGAATGCCTTGAGAGATACTATGAAGGAAAAAAAGTTGTCTAAAGATCAAGTTGCCACAATGTTATCTTCGGCTGTTTCTATGGATAAAAGTGAGGTTCTAAAAATATTGAACAAAAGTCTTCCAGGAGGACTCCCACTTGCATCTGCAACTTTAAAGAGAAGGATTGAAAAAACTGAAGCTGATAAAGTTAGAAATTTGAATTTAAATGGAGTTTTAGTTTCAGGAGATACTAAGAGATATTATCCAAATAACAATTTTCTCTCCCATGTCCTTGGACACACTAATTCTGATGGTGTAGGACTTACTGGAATAGAACTTTATTACAATAAAGTACTTTCAGGTACTCCAGGCAGAAGAATAGCAGAAACTGACAATAAGAGCAAGGATCTTCCATATACTATATCAGAGTTTACAAAGCCAATAGATGGAAAAGATGTAGAACTTACAATTGACAGTATGATACAGCATTTTGCAGAAAAGACAGCAGAGGAGGTGCTTAAAGATAATAAAGCAAAGGCTGTAAGTATAGTTGTTATGAATCCTAATAACGGTGAAGTTTTAGCTATGACAAATAAACCTGACTACAATCCAAATGATCCCTGGGTTAATGGAAAATCCTATGATGAGCTTCAAAAGAGTTGGAGAAATAGAGCAGTAAGTGATACTTTTGAACCTGGGTCCATATTTAAAGTAATAACAGCGGATACTGCACTTGAAACCAATTCTGTTGATGTAAGTAAAGATAGTTTTGAATGTGATGGAAGTATAACTATAGGAAATAGGACAATACATTGTTGGAAATCAACTGGTCATGGTACACAAAAATTCCCAGATATATTGAAAAACTCCTGTAACGTTGGGTTTGCAATGCTTGGTAAGATGATAGGAAAGGATAAGCTCAATGAGTATATACACAAATTTGGATTTGGAGAAAAAACTGGAATTGATCTTCCGGGAGAAGCAAGCGGAATTATAAAGAAGACAAGTGATATAAGTGATATAGATTTGGCTACAATTTCATTTGGGCAGGCAAATACAGTAACTATGGTGCAGTATTTACAGGCATTTAATGCAGTTGCAAATGGAGGATACCTTATAACACCTCATTTAATGAGAGAAATAGGATATTATGATGAAAGTCAAAGTAAAGAAGTAATTGATGAAAAATATGATATTTCAGGAAATAAGAAAAAGATTGTGGATTCAGCTAAAGCTGCACAACTTAGAAAGTATTTAGAAACAGTAGTTTCAGAAGGTGGAGGTAAAAATGCTTTTATAGATGGGTATCATATAGCAGGTAAAACTGGAACTGCACAAAAGGCTGGAGTAGGAGGCTATCAGTCTGGTAAATATATATCCTCTTTTGCTGGAATGGCACCTTCTAGTAATCCTAAGATAACGCTTCTTGTGTCAATAGATGAGCCGGACCCTTCAAATTACTATGCAGCCCAGACAGCTGCTCCTGCAGCAAGAAAATTGTTTATGGATATATTTAATTATCTTGCTATGAAAAGCGATGCAAGTTCTGATAAAGTAGAAAATGATATGTTAAAAAATATTGTAATACCAGATGTTCGTGGAATGAAAGTTACAGATGCAGAAGAAATGCTTAAAAAGATGAATTTGGCACCTGAATCAGATAAAAAAGGTGATTATGTAGTAGATATGAGCCCTAAACCTGGTTATACTATTAAAGAAGGAAGTAAAGTAATTTTATATACATCTAAAAGTAAAGACTACAACAAGGTTGTAACAGTTCCAGATGTTAGTGGAATGAATAAAGATGATGTAATAAGTGCATTTAATAGTTTGGGCCTTAAAGCACAGTTTGATGGCAATGGAATAGCGGATACTCAAAGTGTGAAACCAGGTAGTGAAGTTGAAAAGGGAACAACTGTAGATATTCATACTGAGATACTTGGAGATTAAATTTAGGCATGCAGTGACACTAAAAGGTGTATTGCATGCCAATAACTTTAAATCTGTTTGATTTGTACCAATATATGTGTATAATAATTATGGTTGAATATAACAGGTAAATTGAGGAGTGATTGTTTTGAAATTAAGTGATATATTTTTTGGTGTAGATTATGAAGTTATTAAAGGAAATGAGAATATTGATGTAGGGGAAATTCAGTATGATTCAAGAAAAGTAAAAAATGGAGATCTATTTGTGTGCATTAAAGGGTATAAAACTGATGGTCATAAGTATGTTGAAAGTGCCTACAAAAATGGTGCGGCTGTAATAGTATGTAGTGAAAATTTAAAAAATTTACCTGATTGTACAGTTATAAAAGTAAAAGATAGTAGAAAGGCACTATCTGTGATGTCTTCAAATTATTATGGCAATCCTTCATCTAAAATGAAAGTTATAGGTGTTACTGGAACTAATGGGAAAACTACATGTACATTTATGATAAAATCTATTTTGGAAGAAGCAGGATATAAAGTTGGAATTGTAGGAACTATTGCAAATTACATAGGAGATAGAAAACTTCATTCTGATAGAACTACTCCTGAATCTTTGGAGCTTCAAAAATTGTTTAAAGATATGGTGGATTCTAAAGTTGACTACTGTGTAATGGAAACATCATCACATTCTCTATATCTTGATAGAGTGTATGGCGTAAAGTTTTCTGAGGCAGTTTTTACAAATCTTACTCGTGATCACCTTGATTTTCATAAGACTTTTGAAAATTACTACAAGGCAAAACTTATTTTATTTCAAAATACATTGAATTCAATAGTGAATATAGATGATACTTATGGTAGTAGAATTTATGAGGATGCAAAGGGAAATAAAATAACTTATGCAATAGAGAAAAGTGCAGATTTAAAAGCAAGTAATTTGAATATGCACTCTAGAGGAGTTGATTTTGATTTAACATATAAAGGAGAAAAGAAGCATATAAATTTAAATATACCAGGAAAATATAATGTTATGAATGCGCTTGGAAGTATAGGAGCCTGTATAAATGAAGGTATAAGCATGGATACTATAAAATCAGGACTTGAAAAGATGCTTTCTGTACCTGGAAGATGTGAAATAGTTACACAGAAATACAATTTGGGATATGAAGTTATAGTTGATTATGCTCATACACCAGATGGACTCGAAAATATACTTAAAACTGTAAGAGAGTTTACAAAGGGAAGACTTATAGCTGTATATGGATGTGGAGGTGACAGAGATAATACAAAGAGGCCTATAATGGGAAATATTGGCACAAAACTTTCTGATTTTGCAATAATCACATCTGATAATCCAAGGACTGAAGATCCTATGCATATAATAGATGAAGTAGTATCTGGAATTAAAACGGATAATTATATTGTAATTGAAAATAGAAGAGAAGCAATAAAGAAAGCTATGGAGATTGCAAAACAAGGGGATGTAATAGTAATAGCAGGAAAGGGGCATGAAGATTATCAAATACTAAAAGATAGAACAATACATTTTGATGAAAGAGAAATAGTAGATGATATTGTTAAAGAACTTAAAAATGAGAAAAAGGGAGTGTAATCCTTGGAATACATGAGTTTTGAAGAAATTGTAAATGCAGTAAATGGCAAGGTAATACTTAAAGGAATTTATAATGGTTTTAACAAAGTTAATTCTGATACTAGAGAAATAGAAGAAAAGGATATATTTATTGCTCTTAAAGGTGAAAAATTCAATGGGAACAACTATGTAAAGCAAGCAAGTGAAAAAGGCGCTTCAATATGTATAGTAGATGAAGTGAAGTATGTTGAAAGTGAAATAAAGAATACTACTACTATAATTCAAGTTGAAAATACAAGAAAGGCTCTTCTTGATCTTGCAGAGTTTTATAGAAGTATACTTGATTTAAAAGTAATAGGAATTACAGGGTCAGTTGGTAAAACATCTACAAAGGATTTAGTAGCAGCTGCACTTAGTTCCAAATTCAAGGTGTTTAAAACAGAAGGAAATTTTAATAATGAAATAGGACTTCCTAAAATGATATTTAAACTGGACAATAGTTATGATATTGCAGTTCTTGAAATGGGAATGAATGGACTTGGAGAGATACATAATATGGCAAAGGCTGCAAGGCCAGATATTGCAATTATAACTAATGTAGGTACTGCACATATTGGAAAATTAAAATCAAGGGAAAATATATTGAAAGCAAAGATGGAGATAACTGATTTTTTTTCAGAAAAGAATACTCTTATTATAAATATAGACAATGATATGCTATCTAAAGTAACAAGTGATTCCTATAAGATAAGGAAGGTTTCTATTAAAGAAAAATCAAATATTTCAGCTTTTAATATAAAACTTATGGAGGATTCAGTTGAATTCTATATAAAAGAAAACAACAGGATAACAGAAGAAAAGATAACAGCTCAAGTTCCAGGAAAGCACAGTGTTTTAAATTGTCTATTTGCAGTAATGGCTGGAAGAATTTTTAATATGAGCTATGATGAAATAAGAAGAGGACTTTTAAATTTAAAAACTACTAAGATGAGGCTTGAAACTATAAAAGGTAAAAGATTTACTATAATAAATGATTCATACAATGCAAATCCAGATTCTATGATTGCTGCAATTGATGTGCTTGCAAATTTAAAGGGAAAAAAGAAAATAGCAATACTTGGAACAATGAATGAACTTGGAGAAAATTCAGGTGAATTTCATAGGAAAGTTGGGAGATATGCATGTGAAAAAAATGTGGACTTTCTGGTTGCTCTTGGAAAATATACAGAAGATTATAAGGCTGGATTTGAAAGCTTTCATACATCAAAAAATAGAGGTAAGGTTTTGACATTTAAAGACTACGATAGTGCAGTAGATTTTCTTTTGAAAAATTGCCTTTCTAAAGGTGATGTAGTCCTTGTGAAAGCTTCAAGATCTATGAAATTTGAGGATATAGTTTCAAAATTGAAAGAGAGCATAAATAATTAGGAGGTGAAACTACTCTTTTAAAAGAGTACATATATGTATATATTAATTTATCCCGTATTGATGTCGTTTTTTATTACAATTCTACTTGGAAAGATACTCATTCCAGTATTGCATAGATTAAAATTTGGACAAAGTGAAAGAGAAGAAGGACCAAAGAGCCATAAGAAAAAAGCAGGTACTCCAACTATGGGAGGAATAATGTTTATCCTGGCATCTATTATAACAATGCTTGTAATAGTAAAAAGCCCAACTAATGAAGCGATGATAGCTTTATATGCTTTTGTAGGTTTTGGAATAATAGGTGCACTAGATGATGGACTTAAGATATACAAAAAGAACAACTTAGGATTAAGGGCTTATCAGAAGATGATTATGTTAATTGTTTTAGCTGTTCCATTTGCATACTATTGCATGGAAAATCCAAATATAGGTACAAGTATAATAATTCCATTTGCTAATAGAAGTATAGATTTAGGAATGATGTACATACCTTTTATAGTGTTTTTCTTTGCAGCAGTTACAAATGCTGTTAATCTAACAGATGGATTAGATGGACTTGTCAGTTCTGTTACATTGCCTGTAGTAACATTTTTTGCAATTGTAAGTTTTGCTATGGCACATGGTACTCTTTCAATATTTTGTGCGGTTATAGCAGGTTCACTACTTGGATTTTTGAGATATAATGTATTTCCCGCACAAGTATTTATGGGGGATACAGGTTCACTTGCTCTTGGAGGGGCAATTGCATTTATAGCAATGGTATTAAAATTGGAATTATTGGTTATAATAGTTGGTGGAATATATGTTTTGGAAACACTATCCGTAATAATTCAGGTTGCGAGTTTCAAACTTACTGGTAGGAGGGTATTTAAAATGAGTCCAATACATCATCATTTTGAACTTTCAGGCTGGCATGAAACAAAGGTGGTTTCCATGTTTTGTATAATTACGGTTATACTTTGTTTGCTAGGATTTCTATCACTTTAGAGGGTTTGTGGTAGTAATTGTTTCTGCATTTCATATGTGCCCACTGTAGTAATAGGGTAGGAGGATTATATGTATGTATAAATTAAATAAGAAAGTGGAGCCTAAAGGGTCAATAGATTTTATACTATTTTCAACTATAATGTTGCTTATAGCCATTGGTGTTGTTATGGTATATAGTGCTAGTTCATATATGTGTTTTTTTGATAAGAACATACAAGATAGTATGTATTATTTAAAAAGACAGGGATTATGGGCAATACTTGGAACAATTCTTATGTTTTTTGCAATAAAATTTGATTATCACAGAATAAAAAAACCAACAAAGTATCTTATGATGGGTAGTATAATACTTTTACTTATAGTATTCGCTTTTCCGGCTACAAATGGCGCACAGAGATGGATACAATTTGGCCCTATAGGGCTTCAACCTTCGGAAATAGCAAAATATATAATTGTGCTTTATATGGCAAAGAGTATAGAAACAAAAGGTGGCAGAAAAATAGAAAGTTTTTTATATGGTGTACTTCCCTATCTCCTCGTATCAGGATTTTATGCAGCACTTGTATTGGCGGAGAAAAACTTAAGTATAGCTGCTATAATTATGATAGTTACACTTATTGTACTATATGCTTCAGGAGCTAAAATTACTCACATAATTGGAGTTATGATGTTCGTATTTATAGGAGGAGTTGCAGGAATAATTTTTGAACCATATAGAATGAAGAGATTTACTAGCTTTTTGAATCCGTGGGCCGATCCAAAAGGAAGTGGATATCAACTTATACAGTCCCTTTTAGCAATGGGGTCAGGCGGGATATGGGGAGTAGGTCTTGGAAGGTCAAGGCAAAAGTGTTACTACATACCAGAGCCTCATACTGATTTTATATTTTCTATAATAGGAGAGGAACTTGGACTTATAGGATGTGTTATAATAATATCACTTTTTATAATTCTAATATGGCGAGGAATTGTAACTGCAATAAAAGCGAAAGATGTTTATGGTACTATTTTAGCTACAGGAATAACTTCTGTAATAGCAATTCAAGCTATAATAAATATAGCAGTTGTAACAGGATCAATGCCTGTAACGGGAGTTCCACTTCCATTTATAAGTTATGGAGGATCTTCACTACTTTTCAATATGATTGCTATGGGTGTTCTCCTAAATATTTCTCGGCAAAATAAAAGTTACTCAATTTAAAATAAATTGGTTTATTCTATAAACTTCATGTATTTTGAAAGTAACACTGCAAATTTATGCAGTGTTATTTGTGATTTCAGTTAATAAACGCGTAATAAAAAATATACATAAAATTAATGTTAAATTTGATGAAATTAATTTTATTAAGTGTTAATATAGATAGTGTTAAAAGATGATACTGATAAATTTATTATGAGTTGGTGTATATATGAGTAGTAAGTTAGCTAAAACAGACAATGAACTAATACTAAGAAGAAGAAAGAGAAATAGAATAAAAAAGGGAAGCTTATTTTTTATATTCCTTTTAGCTGTTCTTTGCATATTAGCTGTAAAGCTTCCTTACTTTAATATTAATAAAATTGTAGTTTATGGCAATAAAAATATACAAGATAGTGAAATTAAGAGTATTTCTAAAATATACAAGGGAAACAATATATTTTACATAAATTTAAATGAATCAAAAAGCTCAATAATGGAAAATCCATATGTTGAAAGTGTGACAATTGAGAGAAAACTTCCCTCTACTATAGTTATAAATATAAAAGAGAGAAATGCCGTATATTATATAAAATCTGACGACTTATTTTGCATAATAGATAAGAATGCAGTATTGCTTGAGAAGAAAAAAAGCATATCTAATATGAAACTAGTACAGTTAAAGGGTATAGATATTGGAAACTGCAAAATTGGAGATACAATAAAAAATGTTGACACAAAGAAAGTTACGGCAATTAAGGAGATTGGTAATTTAATTGAACAAAGCAGCACTTCTTTTGGTATCAATTTAGTAGATGTTTCAAATTCACTTGATATAAAGGCATATAAAAATAAAATGTATATAAAGCTTGGCAGTTATGATAATATGAGAGATAAACTAAATAAAGCTTTGAACATAATAGAACAGGAAAAGTTAAACAATGCAGAAGGTTATGTAGATGTCAGATTCAAAAGTAATCCTGTATTTTTTATTGATAGTAAGTAGGAGGTTAACGGTATGCACAAGATTAGTGCTCATATAAGTGTTTTTATAGTATGCCTGATTTTAGGATTTATGGTTGCCTATCAATTTAAAGTACTTATGAAACAAGATAGTACTTTAAGTTTGATTGGAAGCAATAATGATACAGATATTACTGTTGAAATACAAAGATATGAAAAAGAAAAAACTGAACTTGAAAATAAGATAAATGATCTTCAGTCGAAGATAAAGAGCTATGAAGATTCGGCAGCTAGTAAGAGTGTTGCTACAAAAAATTTATTAAATGAGCTTGAAGAAACTAGAATGCTTACTGGTGAAACTGATGTTGAAGGGCCTGGAATAGTTATAAATATTACCCCTAATAACAAAACATTTGGTAATGATTTAACAAGTAATGTATCTGATACAATAACTGATAAACATCTTGTGTATTTAGTAAATGAATTGAGATTTGCAGGTGCAGAAGCAATATCTATAAACGATATAAGAATTGTTGGTAGAACTGGAATAAGAACAGCGGGAAATTATATATTTATAAATGATGATGAAAAAATTTCACCAACTAGAGAAATTGTAATTAAAGCCATAGGAGATGAAAATCTTCTCTATAGCGATATGAGTTTTCCAGAAGTTTTTGCTGATTTTAAGAATTTAGCTGATATAAAATTTGAAAAACAGGACGATATATACATAAAGAAGTATCAAAAGACATATGATTTCAAATATGCTGAGCCAGTTGAAGATTAATTTTAGGAGTGATTGTATAAATGATAGGATTTATAGGACTTATATTGGGAATAATTGTTGGTGTGGTTTGGAATGTGAGTATTCCGGATAAATTTTCGCCATATATGTCTGTGGCTATTTTGGCATGTTTGGACTCAGTGTTTGGGGCCATTAGAGCTAGTCTTTCTAAGAATTTTAAAGCGGATATTTTTATATCTGGTTTTTTTGGAAATGCAGTTTTAGCAGTAGCGCTTGCATATTTAGGAGATAAACTTGGAGTTCCAATATATTTAGCAGCAGTTGTAGTTTTTGGAGGAAGAATATTTGATAATTTTGCTATAATAAGGCGTCTGTTGCTTGAAAAGGCAAAATCGCACAAGCAATGAGGTGTAATTAATGAGGAATAATGAAGCAAATATATTTATATTTATAGCATTTTGCACAATTGGAATACTTATTTCTATGAATATATCGATTTTTAAAGGTAGCGATAGTGATAAAAAAAATGTTTTTTTAAATTGGGAACAATACCAAAAAGCCTATAGTTATAAAAATAAGCTTCGAAATGATATATTAGAGGATATGGAACAATATAAAGATTACTCCGAAAAATTAAAAAAATATGAAAATAATGATAAAAATGAAGTTCAAGTAAAGGCAAATATAAATAAAGAATTGGAACAAAACAAGATTATACTTGGTAAAACTGCTGTACATGGTCAGGGATTGAAAATAACATTAAGTGATGGAAAAATAACTGACTCTATGGATTTTTTTTTAAAACAGATGAGAATTGTTCACAATACGGATATAATTCAGATTATAAATGACTTAAACAATGCAGGCGCTGAAGCTATATCTATAAATGGACATAGAATAGTTGACACATCTGAGGTATATTGTAGTGGACCATTTCTCAGAGTGAATGAAGTTAAAATAGCATCTCCATTTTTAATTTATGCTATAGGAAATAAAGAAGTGCTTTATAATTATATGATGTCTGATGAGAATTATTTAAAGATTATGATAACTAGAAAGACAGTAGTAAATGTAGAGATGATGGAAGACATAAAAATATCTGCTTATAATGGAAATTATAATATTAAGTTTATGAAAGAAATCAATTAATATATAATTATCTATTTTTTTATTAAATTTATCTAAAAATGAAGGATTTTTAATTTTAATGAAGAATAATTAATAGTAAGTTCATAGTGCTTTGATATAAATATTTATGCTTTTATAGGAATTTATCTCATTATAGTTTAGAGTGTGTCATATGAAGGAGACGATACTATTGTCAATAAAAGAAAATATAGATAATATAGTCAAAAATTTAAAAGATAATGTTACTTTATTAGCTGTATCTAAAACTAAACCTATAGAGGATATAAAAGAAGCTTATGATTTTGGAATAAGAGATTTTGGGGAAAATAAAGTTCAAGAGTTAATAAAAAAACAACCTGAGCTTCCAAATGACATAAGATGGCATTTAATAGGACATCTCCAAAGAAATAAAGTAAAGTATATTGTGGGAAAAGTCTATTTAATTCAGTCACTTGACAGTGTAAGACTTCTTAATGAAATAGAAAAACGCTATAGTTCAAAAAATTTAATTGCAAATACTTTAATACAGATAAATATAGGAGAAGAAGAAAGTAAGACAGGTATATATCTTAGAGATTTAGATAATTTGATAGAAGCTTGTGAAAAATGTCATAATGTTAAGGTTAAGGGGATTATGGCTGTAATTCCAAAAGGTAATGAAGAAAGTTCAAGATATTACTTCAAAAAACTAAATTCTATTTTTAATGATTTGAAAAAAAGAGATTTTAAGAATATAAAAATGGATATATTGTCTATGGGGATGACTCATGATTATAACATAGCTATTCAAGAGGGATCAAATTTGGTTAGAATTGGTGAAGGAATATTTGGAAAGAGAAATTATTCTACTTTGAAATAATAATTTTTTTATTAATGATAAAAATAAGAACATTAAACATAGGAGGGATTTCAAATGGCCGGTAAAATGTTAAATAAAATGATGGGATTTTTAGGTCTTGAAGATGATCTAGAAGATGAAATTGAAGAAACAGATGAGCTTGACAATAATAAAGTTGTAAATGAATTTTCAGAGGCTGAACCTGTAATAAGTTCAAAAAGACAAAATAAAGTTGTAAGTATACATACAACCATTGCAGCTAAAGTAAAAATAGTTAAGCCAACTAGCTATGAAGAAGCAGCCGATATATGCGATGAATTGAAAAGTAGGAAAATTGTAGTTATAAATACTACGGGTCTTGAAAATAGAATAGCACAAAGGTTGCTAGATTTTATGGGTGGTGCTAGTTACTCACTTGGAGGTAGTCTTGAAGAAATAGAAAAGGGAGTTTATATATTGTCTCCAGCTAATGTTGAAGTAAGTAATGATTTAAAAAGTGAACTTTCAGGAAAAGGACTGTTTAGTTGGAAATAAAGTATATTGGAGGAAGAGATGATAGTCAGTACTTTAAGAATTGCTATAGATTTGCTCTTTAGATTTTTAGAAGGAGCTATACTGTTAGATGTAATATTGTCATGGATTCCTAGTGGAATAGGATCGAGTGGATTTGTGGAACTTCTTCATATAATTACTGATCCCCTTATGAAACCAGGAAGAATAATTCAAGAAAAGCTAATGCCAGGACTTATGATAGATTTTTCACCTATAGTTGCCTTGGTCTTATTAGACATAATTAGAGGAATTGTATTTTCTATATTATAGTTATGAATAAGAGGGAATTTATAAAAGAATTTAGTTTTGCAAATGAAAATATGATATCTAACATATACGATAAAATGACTATTGCAAAAAAGACAGGTAAAAATGTATACACACAAGAATTCTATACTCCAAATATATGGAGTAAAATTGAAAATATGACACAGAAAATTGGACTTAAAGTGGTAAGCTATGGAATATTTGAAAATGCAGATAGAAGATGTGTTATGTTTTCTGAAAACTATGAGGAACAGAAGGATTTTCCTGTTGATTTAATAAAAATAAGTGCTAAATCTAAGTTTTCAAAACTTAAGCATAAAGATTATTTAGGTGCACTTATGTCACTTGGATTGAGAAGGGAAAAATTTGGAGATCTTTTAGTAAAAGGAGGAGAAGTATGTTATCTTGCATGTATGCGGGATATAAGTGAATATATAAAACTTAATTTTAATAAAGTTGGAAATTCAAATTGTTCTGTAGATATTTTAGATTTAAAATCACAAAATATACCAGATTATGAGTTTAAGTCTTTTACACAAGTGGTTTCTTCTATGAGGCTTGATTGTATAGTTAGTTCTATATGTAAAGTATCCAGAAATGACAGTGATATGCTTATAAAAAAAGGTAAGGTACAAGTTAATTATTTTGAATGTAAAAAGAAAAATATGATTTTAGATTGCAAATCTACTATAACTGTAAGGGGATATGGAAAGTTTAAGTTGATAGATATAAGTGGATTTACGGCAAGAGGAAGGATAAAACTTCTTGTAGAAAAATTTAGTTAATTTGAGGTGTTTGCAATATGTCAATAACAGCTACGGATTTGGCCAATAAGGAGTTTAAAAGATCACTTAGAGGTTATAATATGGATGAGGTAGATGACTTCCTATACAAGGTTTCAAGAGATTATGAAGAGATTTTAAGAGAAAATTCAAATCTAAAAGATAAAATAAAAACCTTAGAAGAAAGATTGAGTCATTACGATAAAATGGAAAAAACTATAAAAGATACACTTTTACTTGCACAGAATGCTTCTGAGCAGGCTAAAGAGAATGCTAAAAAGGAAAGTGAACTTATAATAAAAAATGCTAATCAAACTTCAAAAAAGATAATAGATAAGGCTCACGGAGATGTTATTCAGATAAATGATGAATTTGAAAAGGTAAAGCAAGAATTTAACAAATTTAGAGCTAGATATAGAAACTTTATGGAGTCTCAGCTTGAGTTATTTGATGATATGGAAAAAAACTTCGTAAAAAATTATAATATAGGTTTTGAGAAAAATGAAGTTTCAAAGGAAGAAGAATTTCCTGTAAAGGAAAAGGAAATTGAAGTGATGTCCAAGCAAGACCAAAATGATAGTGAAAACAATATGCAATTTGAGGGAAATACTGAAGATGAAATTTCAACTAATGATCAGGAGCTAGAAGAAATTAAAAATTTCTTTGTGAAAGGATAAAAAGTCCACTCTTAAGAGTGGATTTTTTACTAGAGATATTATAGTAAAATTTTAATATTTTAAGAGGTGAGATTTTGAAAGAGATAGATATAAATTTAAAAAACGATAGTTATAAAGTTTATATAGAAAGTGATCTTAAAGAGTTATATAATTTATTAAAAAAATATAAAGAAAATCATAATATGTTTTTGATTACAGATGATATAGTAGGTAGCATTTACTCTGATATTATAGATAATTTAGAGAATAATTTAGAATGTAAAGTTTTTAAGTTCAATCATGGGGAAGAAAATAAGAGTATAGATACTGTAAAGAATATATATGACTTTCTCCTTAAAAATGGTGCAAATAGAAATAGTATATTAATAGGACTTGGAGGTGGACTTGTAGGAGATATAGTTGGCTTTGCAGCTTCAACTTATATGCGGGGAATTAAATTCATAAATATACCAACTACAATGTTGTCTCAAATTGATAGTTGTATTGGAGGAAAAGTTGGATACAATTATGATGATATAAAAAATTTAATAGGAAGTTTTTTTAATCCTGAATTTGTATATGTTTGTCCAAGTTTTTTGAAAAGTTTAAATGATATGCTGTTTAGAGATGGACTTGGAGAACTTGTTAAATACTGTTTGATAGATTCAAAGGAATTTTTAAATTATGTAAATGATAACTTTGAAGACATACTTAAACGAGATGAAGGTGTGCTCATATATATAATAGAAAGATGTTTGAATATAAAAAAGGATGTAGTTACTAAAGATTTTAAAGATACAGGACTTAGAAACATACTTAATTTTGGACATACAATAGGACACGGAATAGAGATATGTTCAAATTTCAATATATCACATGGGGAAGCAGTTGGACTAGGAAGTTTGGCAGCTTTAAAGTTATCTGAATATAAATTTAATATGAGAAAGGATATATATCCTTTTGTAAAGGAACTTATTAAAAAGTTAGGTCTTCCAATAAGTTATAAGATAGAAGATTATGAAGCATTTTTATATGCAGTAAGCCATGATAAGAAAAATGATTCAAGCATAAGATTTGTATTGCTTCAGGATATAGGTAATTATAAAATAAAAGTAGACACAAAAAAGGACGAAATTGTAAAGGCAATCAGAGAATCTATTGACCTTTAAAGAATTGAATATTTTAAGATTCAGGTAATGAAAAGAAAGGATGATCATTTTATGACAATTGGAATTATTGCTGCTATGAATGAAGAATTAGAAATCTTGATTTCAAAAATGGATGTTCAAAATGTATCTAAAAAAGCAAATATGGAATTTAATTTTGGAAAGTTAGAGGGAAAAGATGTAGTGGCGGTTGTATGTGGTATTGGTAAAGTAAATGCAGCTATTTGTGCACAAATACTTATAGATGATTTCAAAGTGGATAGAATAATAAATGTTGGTATAGCTGGTGGATTAGCTGATAATGTATATCCTGGAGATATAGTGATTGCATCTAATTTGGTACAATATGATATGGATACAACAGCTTTTGGAGATAAGTTGGGACAGATTCCAAGACTTGATACATATGCATTTAAATGTGACGAAGAAATGATATGTAAAGCAAAGAAAGCATGTGATTTATTTGATGATAGGCACAGTTTTGTAGGTAGAATAGTTACAGGAGATCAATTTGTATCAAATAAAGATAAGACAAATTGGCTTTTAGAGAAATTTGATGCACTTGCATGTGAAATGGAAGGCGGAAGCATTGCACAGGTATGTTATTTAAACAATATACCATTTTTAGTTATAAGATCTATATCAGATAATGCTAACAATGGAGCACATATGGAATATGAAAAGTTTGCACCTATTGCAATAAAAAATTCTACTGAAATATTGAGATATATGCTTAAAAACTAAGATCTATTTTTTCAAATTAGGAGGAACTAAATGACAATACTCATAATAGCAGTTGGGCTCATATTTGATAGAATGACTAAAGTGTGGGCTGTAGGGACACTTTCTAAGACTTCAGAGATTCCTGTAATAAAAAATCTTTTTTCCCTTTTATATGCTGAAAATAATGGAGCAGCTTTTAGCATTTTTCAAGGTAAGACTATGCTTATAACTATAGCTACTGTGATTATAATGTTTTTTATAATATTGTATTTCATAAAATACAAACCGAAAGGAAGACTTATGAGGATAAGTTTAGCCCTTATAATAAGCGGGGCGCTTGGAAATTTAATAGATAGAATAAAATATAAATATGTAGTTGATTTTATATCAATCCACTATAAAAATATCTATTATTTTCCAATATTTAATTTGGCAGATGTTATGGTTGTAACAGGAACTTTTATTCTTATATTCTGCTTATTAAGGGATGAAAAATATGAAAATTAAGGAATTTTTATTTGAAGAAAATGAAAGTATGAGACTTGATGTGTTTTTGCATTATAAATTTAGGGAAAAATCTAGATCTTATATACAAAAATTAATAGAGAATGGATTTGTAGTTGTAAATAATAAGGTAAAAAAAAGTAATTATAAGCTTAGACTACAAGATAGAGTCTGTATAACTTTGAAAGATCCTGTAAAATTGGATATAGAACCAGAAGATATAAGTCTTGATATAGTTTATGAGGATTCTTATATTATAGTTGTAAATAAACCTCAAGGTATGGTTGTTCACCCAGCTGCCGGTGTAAGAAATGGAACCCTTGTAAATGCACTTTTAAGTCATTGCAAAGATCTATCTGGCATAAATGGAGTGGAGCGTCCTGGAATAGTACATAGAATAGACAAGGATACTTCAGGTATACTTGTAGTAGCTAAAAATGATTTTGCTCACAATAAACTGGCAGAACAGTTAAAGAATCATTCTATGACAAGAGAATACATAGCTTTAGTAGAGGGAGTATTAAAAGATGACTCAGGAGTTGTAGATCAGCCAATTGCAAGACATCCAAAAGATAAGATAAAAATGGCAGTAGTTAGAGGTGGAAAAAGAGCAGTTACCCACTATGAAGTATTAGATAGATTTAAAAACAATACACTTATAAAGTGTGTACTTGAAACAGGAAGGACACATCAAATAAGGGTTCATATGGCATATATAAGGCATCCACTTGTAGGTGATCCTGTTTATGGATATAAAAAGCAGAGATTTAATTTAAATGGACAGCTTTTACATGCAAAAAAGCTTGGATTTATTCACCCTAAAACTGGGGAATACATTGAATTTGAATCCGATATACCAGATTATTTTAAAAGAATAATAAATATTGTAAAAAATCAGAAATAAGAGAAACAGCCTGAAATGATTTACTTAATTTCAGGCTGGTTCTCTATATTAACCATAATTGGACAGTGATCAGAACCCATTACATCTGTAAGTATCTTTGCATCTTTTACATAAGGTAAAAGATTATTTGATACAAAGTGGTAATCTATTCTCCATCCAGCATTTCTCTCTCTTGCTTTGAATCTGTAACTCCACCAAGAATATTCTATTTTATCAGGATTTATATATCGATATGTATCGGTATATTTGTTTTCTATAAATTTATCTATCCAAGCTCGCTCAACAGGCAAAAATCCAGATCTCTTTGAGTTGGCTTTTGCATTTTTTATATCCATTTCAGTGTGAGCTGTATTATAATCTCCACATATTATTAGTTTTTTACTCTCAGCTACGAGGTTATTGCAAAAATCTAAAATTGCATCATAGAATTCAAGTTTGAAGTTAAGTCTTTCCTCATTCATTTGACCATTTGGAAAGTATATATTGAGTATTGTAAAAAAATCAAATTCTAGTATGAGTACTCTACCTTCAGCATCAAACTTTGGAATACCTAATGATGTTTTTACTGAGATTGGTTTTAATTTAGAGTATACTGAAACTCCGCTGTAACCTTTTTTCTGGGCAAAACTAAAATAGGAATAGTAACCTGGTATATTTTTTAATTTTTCATTAAGATTATTTTCTTGAAGTTTAGTTTCCTGTATGCACAATATATCAGGCTTTTCTTCATCTATCCAACTAAAGAAGTTTTTTTTAGAAATTGCCCTCAATCCATTTACATTCCAAGAGTATATTCTCATAAAAGTTCCTCCTGTGTTAAGCTCCCTTTTTCATATCATTAACTGATTCTGCTGCGCTGTTTTCAGGAAGTATAAGATTTAATATTATACCTATTATTGTTGCAAGAGCTACTCCGGATATTTCTACAGGTGAGCTTCCTACATTGAATTTTAGTGAAGCTCCACCAATTCCAACTACTATTATTACTGAAGCCAATATTAGGTTTCTGTTTTTACTAAAATCTATTTTTTCTTCTACAAATATTCTAAAACCTGAAGAAGCTATTATTCCAAACAGTAGAATACTTACACCGCCTATAACTGGCATTGGCATATTTTCAATTAATACAGCAACAGGTCCTATGAAAGATAAAATTATTGCAATTATTGCAGCACCACCTATAACCCAAACGCTGTATACTTTAGTTATTGCCATGACTCCAATGTTTTCACCATAAGTTGTAGTTGGAGGACCACCTGTAAATCCTGCAAAAATTGTGGCTACTCCATCACCTAGGATTGATCTATGAAGTCCTGGAACCTTAGTAAAATCTCTTCCTACAACATTGTTTGTTACATAAATATGTCCTATGTGTTCTGCAAGAGTTACAAATGAAATTGGTGCCATAAGAAGCATTGCATTTGTATTAAAAGTTGGAGTTACAAATGCTGGTAGTTTAAAAATGCTAGTATTTAGTATATTATTTATTGCCTGTTTAGGTACAACACCTAAAACTAAGGCTGATATGTATCCTACAATTATTGCGATTAATATTGGAATTACTCCAAAAAATCCTTTAAAAAACATGCTGCCAAGTACTCCTATACCTAAGGTTATTATAGCTACTGATATCCATGCCCATCTTGGAATACTTTGCATCTGTTCTGTTGTATAAGCTGGATTTAGGCCAGACCAATTTATAGCAGTGGCTGCAAGTCCAAGACCTATTACAATTACAATTGAACCTACAACTACTGGTGGAAGGGCTTTATTTAACCAATCTACACCGCAAAACTTTATTACAATTGATACAATTACATATACAAGTCCTGCGGCTATAACACCAGATAACATAGCAGATGTTCCATAATTATTTGAAGCTATGAGTATAGGGCTTATAAAAGCAAAGGAAGAACCTAAGTAAGCAGGAAGTTTTGCTCTAGTACACAGTATATATAAAAGTGTACCAACACCGCTACAGAAAAGGGCTATGGATGGGTTCATCCCTGTAAGTATTGGAACAAGTATAGTTGAACCTACCATTGCAAATAAGTGTTGAAAACTAAGTGGTATAGTTTTTAATATAGGCAATTTTTCTTCTACATCTATAAAATTTTTCATATATAAAACGCTCCTTTTAGTCTCTCTGGACTATTTTAAAGTTTTAGATTTCATAAATTTTTACTGAATCATTTTTATCTATCTCTTTAATTTCAACAGAAACCATTTCACTTTTAGAAGTAGGAATATTTTTACCAACATAATCTGCTCTTATTGGAAGTTCTCTGTGGCCTCTGTCTACAAGTACTGCAAGTTGTATGAGCTTTGGTCTACCAGAATGAATAATGGCATCTATTGCAGCTCTTGCAGTTCTGCCTGTATAGATTACATCATCAACTAATATTATCTTTTTATTTTCCACATTCATTAAGTCAGCTTGTTTTATAAGAGGACTTTCTGAAATATGAGTTAAGTCATCTCTATATAAACTTATATCAACAGACTCTACATTCAAATCAATTCCCTCTATATTTTTGATATTTTTTGCTATCCTTTTTGCAAGTGGATATCCTCTTCGCTTTATTCCCACTAATACTATATCTTCTATTCCTTTATTTTTCTCAATTATCTCATGAGATATTCTTGTTAAAGTTCTTTTTATAGCTTTTTCATCTAGTATAAGTGCTTTTAGCTTCAAAATTATCACCACCCTTCCCTGTAAATTATGCTTAAAAATATCTACAAAATTGCAAATTAAAAGCCCTTCTCAGTGAAGGGCATAGCAATCTCTCAATGTATGTTACCTTGCTGACCTCACTGGATCACTTAAAGGGTATTAATTTTATTACATTATAGACTATATATTTATAAATTGCAAGTTTTTTAATAAATGCTTTATTGAAGTCTTTTTATATTAGGTTCTTTAGGAGATATATATACTGTTTTATTTGTATAATAAATTACCATTCCAGGTTTTGAACCATTTGGTTTGTGTACATTTTTAACTTGGGTGTAATCTACTGCAACTTTTGAAGAATTGCGTGATTTGCTGTAATAAGCTGCAAGAGATGCTGCTTCTTCAAGAGTTCTGTCAGGAATTTCACCAAAGTTTTTGATTATAACATGTGAACCAGGAATATTTTTTGTATGAAGCCATATATCATGTTTTGAGGCAAATTTTAAAGTTAGATGATCATTTTGAAGGTTATTTTTACCTACATATATTTCTATTCCATCACTAGATATAAATTTCATAGGTTTTGAATTTTTTGGAGTTTTAGATTTTTTATATTTTTTGAATTTTATATAACCACACTCCATAAGTTCTCTTTTAATCTCTTCTATGTCTTCATAGCTATCTGCATTTTTTATATTTGAAAGCACGGAGTTTAAATACTCAATTTCTTCATTTGTAATTTTTAGCTGATTTAAAGATGCAGATTCTGTTTTCTTTAATTTATTGTATTTATTGAAATATTTTTGAATATTATCTGAAGGAGTTTTATTTTTATCAAGTGAAATATCTACATATTCCATATTACTGCTGTAAAAATTTTGAACAGATATGTGTGAATCTCCTTTTTTAATCTTGTAGATATTTGAAGTTAGTAATTCTCCAAGTATTCTGTATTTATCTTTACTTTTGGCATCTTCAAGGTTCTTATTTAAAATCTTTATTTTTTTCTTACACCTATCTAAATTTATATTTATCAATTTTTGGAGATCAGAGCTTCTGTTATTTAATCTGTCTGCTTTGTCTTTTTCAAAGTAGAATTCTTCTAGTAGCTTTGAAGGAGAAGTATATACTTTATATTCTTTCTCATATACATTAGATAATTTAAGGCAATAAAAGTCTTTTATTTTGCCATTTTTAAGATATGAGCTAAAGTGAAATTTTCTATCTTTAATTTTATTGAACACTTCAGTTGAGAAGTGAAATATATTTTCAGGTGAAATACTATCTTCTGTTTTATATTTTTTAGTAAACCTTAAATAGAGTTCTTTTGAAAATACTTTGCTCACTCCTGTAAATATGTTTGAAAAAAATCTTTCATCAAATTTTAGAGATTTGTTTGATAAATATATCTCTATATCTTTTAAGTTAAATGAAAAGGGATTTAATTTTGTAGAACAAGGAGGTAATTTGTATTCTATTCCTGGATATATTGATCTAACAGTATTTACTTCTTGTGTTAAATGTTTAATGCTGTCCATTATAATATTATCTCTTTTTCTAACAAGAGTTATATTGCTGTGCCTTCCCATAATTTCTACAATTAAAGTATACATACTTTGAAATCCCATTTCATCCGAGCTTTCAAAATCTAAAAATATTACTCTATCTGTATCCAATTGATGGATTCCTATTAATTTACTGGAATTTAAATGTTTTCTAAGCACCATGCAGAACATAGGAGCTTTTTGCGGATTCAATTTATTTATTTCTGTTATATGTATTTTTGGATAAACTGAACTTGCACTTATAGATAGCTTGAAATGTTTTCTATTCTTTTTTATTGTAAGAATTATTTCATCTTTTTCCGGTTGATTTACTTTTTCAACTCTACCGTCAAGTATATTTTCTGTCAATTCATTTAATATGCTACTTATAAAAATGCCGTCTAAAGCCATATAATCAATCCTCTCGTAAGCCTTTATATTTATAAATTATATCATTTTAAAATTTTAAAATAAAGTTTTATCATACTTGTTGATAAAAGGTTATCCAGGTAGTAAACTTAAAACAAATAATACTTTGTGAGAGGATGAAAATTGAAAATATGAAATTTACTAAGATTCATGGCAATGGAAATGATTTTATTTTAATAGACGATAGAAAGGGTGAACTTATAAAAAAAGAGTCTGATTATGCAATAAGGCTTTGTGATAGACATTTTGGAATAGGTGCAGATGGAATTATTCTCGTTAGAAATAGTGAAATTGCATCTATAAAAATGGAAATAATAAATTCTGATGGATCCTATGCTGCTATGTGTGGAAATGGAATAAGGTGTTTTGCAAAATACGTTTTTGAAAATAAATTTGTAGTAGAAAATCCACTTAAAATAGAAACAGGGGATGGGGTAAAGATAGCTTTTTTGAATATTGAAAATGGTATTGTGAAAAGTGTGACTATAAATATGGGTAAACCATCGTTTGAGTTAGATAAAATACCTGCAAAGTATGATAGAGAAATATTGAATGAAAAGTTTTATATAAATAATAGAGAATATAAACTGACTACTATGCTTATGGGAGTGCCTCATACAGTCATATTTGGAGCTTTAGATGATTACGATATATCTGAAGGAGAAAAAATTGAAAAGTATAGTATTTTCCCTCAGGGAACAAATGTAAATTTTTGTGAAGTAATAGATGCATTTCATATTAAAGTAAAGACTTGGGAAAGAGGAGCAGGTGCAACTCTTGCTTGTGGTACAGGGTGTTGTGCATCTGTAGTTGCTTCAAACAGGCTTGGATTTACAGGTAATAAAGTTGAAGTTAGTGCACCAGGTGGAAAATTATTTATAGAAATAAAGGAAGATGGAGTTTTTATGACAGGTCCTGCAGTTATTTCTTTTAAAGGAGAATGCGAAATTTAATGAAATACTTTTGCAGAGGTATCTTTTTTGTAATGATATTTTTTGTAATTAGCGTTTTTACGGGATGTGGAGAAGAAAAAAAGGAAGTAACAGCCACATTGATACCTTCATATTCTGACGCAATTGTAGTTGAAGAGAGTAACAAAGAAAGCCGAGTTTTCAATTTAAAAAATAATGTTTTAAAAGAAAGCGGAAAACTTCAAGGAGTTTCGGAAATAGTTTATAATTCTAAAAAACCTGTATATGTTTATTTGACTAAGAAAAATGAAAGTAGTTCAAGTAATGAGAATAAAATTGATATATTCTATAATAATTCTAAACTGGAGTTAAGCGATTTTTACTATGCAAGCGATATAAAGATGAATCCTTCTGGTGATAAAATAGCATTTAGAAGCTATAAGTCAAATTCTATAAGTAGCGCTGAAGGTATGAGGATATATGACATAAAAAATAAAGAGTATATTGACTTAAAGTCAAATGTTATGGTTTCTGGAAATTTATATAGTTGGATTGATGAAAATAAAATTTTGTATTATGGAACTATTCAGGGAAAGGCTAATTCAAGTAAGATATATGAATATGATATAAGTACAGGTAGAGAAAGTTTATATTTAACCAATATAAATGGATATTGTATGTATTTTTTGAATATAAATCACAATATTATGTATATATCTGGTATTGGAGATGATTTATCATTATACTATTATAATTCAGAAGATAATACAACTGAGATATTGAATAACAATATATTGAAAATATACAAATATGTAGATGATAAGCGAGATGGAAGTATATTTTTTACAGCAGTTCAGAAAAATAATATTTCAGCTGTGTATAAGTTTTCTTATAAAAATAATAATTTAAATAGAATTACTTATGATTTTCCAAAATCTATAGAAGTATCTTCAGGAATTACAGAAGATGAAAATGGAAATATCTATTTTGTAGGTGATGATATAGAAGATGATAAAAACAGTAATGATAGCATGGACGTATTTGTATATAATACGAAAGACACATCTATAAGTATGCTGTCTTCTCATAAAGGTAAATATAAAGTATATGGAAGTGAATAATTCATATTAATATTGTTGAAATAACCTTGAGCAAACTGTAAATAGAGTTTGTTCAAGGTTATTTAATTTATATATGATTATATATGAAAAAAATCTTTATTTATCTGTTTAAAAAGGGAAATTATGCTAATAATTTTAAATAGATACATTTGATAAGGAGGAAAGTTATTGGATGAAATAGACTTAAAAAAGGTATTGATTGATAGGAGTTTAGTTAATGTAATACCCGAAGACATAGCAAGAGAAAATTGCTTGACTGCTTTTAGAAAATTCAATGGGAAAATCTATATAGCTATAGATAATGTTCCTAATTTTCAGCTGAGAGAAAAACTAAAATTTGTAGTTAAAATGGACATAAGTTTTTTTAAGGCAGATAGAAAAGAAATATTTAGATTTATAGACAGTCTTTATTCTAGAGAAAAGTTAGATTGTGCTGTAAATGACATTGATATTGAAGATGTAAAAGTTGAAAGAGAAGATTCATCAAAATTTATTAATTCTCCTGTAGTTAAGGCAGTAAACTATATAATTGAAAGAGCAGTAAATGAGAGAGCAAGTGACATTCACATAGAGCCTTTTGAAAATGATGTAAATATAAGATTTAGAATAGATGGATCTATTTTAAATTACACTAGAATACCAAAGAGAATATATTCATCTATATGTACAAGAATAAAGATAATGGGAGATATGAATATAGCTGAGAAGAGAATACCACAAGATGGAAAAATATCTTTTTCAATAGGTAGAAAAAACTATGATATAAGGGTATCTATACTGCCTACTGTTTATGGTGAGAAGATAGTTCTTAGAATATTATACAAAGATAAGAAGATATTGAATCTTGAAAAGCTTGGATTTTTAAGTCAAGATGCAGATAAAATAATTGAAATGGCATCTAGGCCTAGTGGAATAATTTTAGTAGTAGGACCTACAGGAAGTGGTAAATCAACTACAATTTATTCATTATTAAATAACATGGATAAAGAGAGAAAGAATATAGTTAGCATTGAAGATCCTGTTGAATATACTATTGAAGGAGTTAATCAGGTAAATGTAAATAATAAGGTAGGTGTGAATTTTGCATCAGGACTTAGGGCTATTTTGCGTCAAGATCCAGATGTAATTATGGTTGGAGAAATAAGGGATGAAGAAACTGCAAGCATAGCTGTTAAAGCTGCAATAACAGGACATTTGGTATTGAGTACACTTCATACAAAGAATGCAAAAGAAGCAGTTTTAAGACTTGAAAGTATGGGAGTGCCATCCTATTTTATAAAAGATGCATTAATAGGTGTAATATCCCAAAGGCTTGTAAAAAAATTATGTATGAATTGTAGAAAAATGTGTAAAAACAATAGTAAAAATATATTTAATAAGGATGTAAATGATATTGTATACAAAAATGAAGGGTGTTCCAAATGCAATTATACAGGATATATTGGTAGAACGGTTTTGTACGAAATAAGTTTCATAGATCATGGAAATATTGATATAAATACAATTAGAAATAATTCAGAAAACTTGATAAATAATGGTATTACGAGCATTGATGAGATAAATAAATTCAGAGTATAAGATGGTGTATTATATGAAAATTATAAAATATTTAGGGAAGGATCTTAATGGAAAATCCTTTAGCGGAACTTGTAAATATGATGAATTAGATAAAATTAAAAAAGAATTTTCTGAAAAGGGATTATACATATATAAGATATCTAGAAAAATATTTTGGAAAAAAGTATTTTATGTAAAACCTAATTTATTGGATATAAGTATTATGTGTAGTAAATTAAATATAATGCTCAGTTCAGGTATATCAATATCAAAGGCATTTATGAGCCTTGAAAGTCAGAGTCAAAATAAATTATTGAAATATACAATTTCTGATATAATAGGTCAATTGATGCAAGGAAGAAGTCTTTATTTAAGTATTAAAAAATTCAAAACTATATTTCCTGATTATATGATAGAAATGATAGGTGTCGGGGAAGAAAGTGGGAATCTTGAAGGTGTATTAAAAGAATTGTCAGAGTATTATGAAAGAGAGTATAAAATACATTCTGATTTAAAATCTGCACTTGTATATCCAGCATTGACTTTTATAATATCAATATGTATTGTGATATATCTTACAAGTAGTATAATTCCCAAATTTATAGATATTATGAACTTTAGTAATATAAAGATACCACTAATAACTTCTTTTATTATAAGTGCATTTAAATTTTTAAATATATACTTTTTTTATATAATTTCAATAGTTTTTGCATTTATAACTATATTGTATAAATTTTTAAAAAGTAAAGTTGGAAAATATATTTTAGATAGTATGAAAATGAAATTACCATACTTTAATAAAATATATAGTGAAATTTTGATGTTAAAGATTGTATCTTCTATGAGAATATTAAGCCTTTCAGGAGTAAATATTTTAAGAGCACTTTATGTAACTTCTAAAACTATAGGAAATAATGTTATAGAGCAGAGAATGAACGATTCAATTAGTGAAATAAAAAGGGGAAAAAGTATTCATAATGCATTTAAAAAATGCAAAATAGGAAATGATCTTTTTCTATATATGATAAAAACTGGCGAGGAATCTGGAAACTTAGATTTTATATTTCATAAATTACAAATTATATTTGCAAGCGATGTACAAAGAAATTTAAAAGTTTTGGTAAAGGTTGTGGAACCTATTATTATAATATTTTTGTCATTTTTTATTGGAATTTTTATAGTGGCAGCTATTATGCCTATATTTAATATAATGGATTCAATTTCTTAATAGAATGGAGAGTATATTTATGAAAAGGAAGAAAAACTTAACTATGAAAGGATTTACTTTAATAGAGCTCTTGGTCGTTATCTCAATAATATTAATCCTTATGGGATTTGTAGTGCCTAAATTTTCAGGTTATCAAGATAAAGCAAAAACAACTAAAGCAATTAATGCAGGAAAGCAGATTGAAACTGCAGCAATGGCAAGTTATGGAGAAAATGAAGGACAATTTTTAGAAGATAATGTAGAAGAGTGCATTGAAGAGCTTACTACTGCAGAAAATCCTGAAGTAACTGCAATAGGATCAGACGGTAAATCTGTAAATATAACATATACTAGCGATGATAAAAATTATCAGATTAAAATAGATGCAGATAATGACAATTATTTAATAAGAGAATTTGATGAAGATAGTTCACATAAAATAATATTTTCTAATACACCTTAATTTGGGGCTGTTTTTATGAAATTTATTTTATTAAGCAAGAGAGGATTTACGCTTATTGAATTGCTTTTGGTGTTAAGCATAATTTCAATTGTATTTAGTTATAGTTTTATAAATTTAAGTTCATTTGGAAATTTTAAAAATCAAATAGATGTAGATGTGTTTGAAAATGAATTTCTTCATTTTACAAATATGACTAAGGCATATTGTAGAGATAGAAATATTGATGGCTATATACGATTTGATCCCAATAATAATATTATTACATTTAATAGCAATGTAAAAACTATTTTTGTAATTAAAATTCCAAGAGGTTTTGAACTAAAATTAAATGTAGATCATAACAGAATAGATATAAGTAGTAAAGGAGTATTAGAAGATGCTTGTAGCATAAATTTTATAGATAGAAAGGAAAATATTCATTGTATAACAATCTGTGTGGGAACTTTTTATGAAGATATTAAATATTAAAAATATTAAAAAAGAAAAAGGATTTACACTAATAGAAGTTTTATGTAGCATGGCAATATTTGCAATATTGTTTAGTTTGGCACTTCAGATACAACTTGATTCTCGTAATATAAAAAGATATAACCATAAATTGAAAAGCTATACTTATGAATTTAGCTATATAAAAGATAGTATAATTTATAATTTAAGTTATAATGATGTAATCAAACTTTGGGATGAAAATAAAAGATATGTAAATTTAACAGATGATTTTATAGATAAAAGTGTCCCTAAAAGTGCTAAAGAACTTTTTTTAGATAGAAATTCTACTAAAAATTATATAGAAATAGAAGTTGAAAAAGGAGAGATATTAAAAATATATTTGAAAATGAATGTAAATGTGTATGGAATTATGAAATCAAAGGAGTGTGAATTTTATAAAGGAAATTTTCAAAGATAAGATTAAACCTGGATTTACAATTATAGAAATACTCATAGTAATAGCTATGATATCAACAATTGTTTCAATTCAAGTCACTGTAATACTTAAATATATGAAAGTTAGTAAAGAAGAAATTTATTTTAGTAGAGATAATTTTTATGTTAATGAAGCTTTTGCAATAATTAAGTCTGAGATAGACAAAGCTAAGTATATAAATATTTCAAATAATATGATAGCTTTAAAAAGACATGACAATGGAGAATGGGATTATATAAAGCTAAGCGTAAATTCAAATATAGTTTTAGCATATGGAGGTCCAGGATTTAAAACTACTAATAATGTGCTTAAAAATGTTTCTGAGTTTACTGTTTTAAAGAGATATAACATGTGCTTTTTAACTATAAAGACTAAAAGAGGTAATGTATATAGAAAATGTTTTGGAATAAGTGCAGAACGTGTAAAAGAGGATTCATAATGATATATGTATTAATTATAGGACTTATAACTATGATGATTTCAATAGAATGTTATCATATGGAGAGCCTCCTTAAAAGTGATGTAGTTTATGGATATAAAGATATATTTAAAATTGAAAAAATTCAAAAGGATAGAGAAGTTCTAATTACAAGATTAAATTCTTTTATTGAAAAAAATGTTGATTATGTTGATGAAGATGATATATCTAAATATTTTTCGAATATAGAAGATTTTAGAATATATTATGGAAATAGTTATGTATATTATGACAGGAAAAGTGATCTATTTAAATTGGAATATGTTTTGGATAATAAGTATTATAAAGAGGAGTGTTATGAATATGCAATTAAAAATGGCAATATTAGATATGGATGTATAAACTATTCATTTTGATAGTTATTTTAGAGAGGTGTGAAGAATGTTTAAGACAGCACTTTTAGAAGTGGTAGATGGAAAGGTTATGTATTTGCAAAAGTCAAAAAATATATTGTCTAAAAATATGAAAAAATCTTTAAATGTTAGGGATATTCGCAATATAAATGTTAATTTAAAATATAGGAATATAACAGTATTAATACATGGGGAAGAGATATATATAGAAAATATGATTATACCAAAGGTGAGAAAAAAATATATATATAATTTAGTTGAAGATAGATTAAGAGAGAAATTTAAAGATATTAATAATATTATGTTTTCTTATGAAATAGTAAATAGCAGTAGAGTTAAGTTGGATATAAGAGTTATGTGTATAAATTCAGATTGTACACATTTAATTAAAAAATTTACAGAGAATAATATTGATATTAATGGTATAGTTCCTGTGCAATTGTATGTATTAAATAAATATAAAAATAAGATAAATAGTGATAATTATATATTTGTAACGGAGATTAGAAATTTAACCTATTTTATAGCATGCTCTAAAGATAAAGTTCTATTTAATGAGATATTTCATGTTGACTCTGGAGATGATTTTTTGTATTGTCTTGATGAATTCAAATTAAAGTTAAATCTACTAATACCAAATATAGATTTTAAACATATGGAGTTTTTAAATTTTCCCTACAAAGATGTAATTAAAAATATATCATGCAAATGTAGTTGTAATGATCTTGGAGAGATAGTTATATGAAATATGAAATGTATTTTTTACCTAAATGGTATGTAAAGTCAAGAAAAATAAAAGCAGGTAAAAGATTGAAACCAATAATTGGAATAATATTGATAGTAAATATAATAGTAACTAACTTTGTAGTATTAAATTACAATAAGCTTAATTTTTTAGAAAGAAAAATAAAAGAAAATACAGCTAGATATAGAGAAGAAAGTGAAGTAAATAGTAAAAATAAAATGATAGATTCTAAAATAGTTTTATATGATTTAATTGATAACTTTCATAATTATGGAGAATTCAAAGATATAGATGTAAATAGTAAAAATGTAACTTTTGAATTTATAGGTGAAAGTGGTTCATTTTTAAGTTTTATAGAGGCAATTGAAAAAAGTAGGAAATTCAACATATCCAACATATCCTATTTAAGTGATGTATATGAAAACAATGGAAGTAAAAATAATGGTAAGGTCAACATGGGAGAATGGAAAATAGTGCTTATGCATGTATAAAAAATGTATATATTAAAAAGGTTTAGGAGAAAAAATGGAGTATCTAAAGTATAGTATTTTTAATAATTTAAAGTATAAATTTTTAATAGTGATTCTCATTGTATGGTGCAGTTGTAGTGCTTTTATAAATTTGTCTTTAATTAAAAGTATAGATTATGCTAAAGTGAAAATAGATAAATTAAATAAACAAACAGATAGTTGTAAGATTGTTCATAGGATAGAAAACAGCGATATAATTAATAATTTGAAACAAATAGAAGGAATTAATATATTGAATTTTCAAAATACTTCCTCTAAAAATAAGATAATTGTAACTATTGAGGCCAATGGAAATGAAAAAAACCTTATAAATGTTATAAATAAAATTGAAAATATAAATGGATTTTATAATCTAGATAATATAAAAATCAGCAATTATAATGATAAAAAATTTACAACTTTATTTTATGTTAGTTTTATAAAATATATAAAGGAGTGATATCAAGGACTAATATTTGCAAATAGCTATAAGTTTTGATAAAATAACATTGTTTAGCATATAATAACTTGCTTTATATATCTAAGAATAATAAAATATGAATTGGATAGTATAGATATTGTAGAGGTCTGTTAAACTGATAGGAGGATTCTTTGTGTTTGAAGATAGAATTGAAAAGTTAAGAAGATCAATGAAAAGTAAAGATTTAGATGGTGTCTTATTAGTTGGAGATTCAAATAGAAATTATTTAAGCGGTTTTACAGGAGATGAAAGTTATTCTTTAATCACTAAAAACAAATTGTTTTTTATAACGGATTCAAGATTTACAGAACAGGCAAAGCAACAAGTTAAAGATTATGAAGTCCTTGAATATGGTAAAAGTAATCCATTTGTAGATTTTTTATCAAATTTAATAGATAAGGAAAATGTAAAAAAGCTTGGGTTTGAAGAAAATATAGTAACTTATAGTCAATATGAAAGCTATAATAATAAACTTAAATGTGAGCTTGTTCCAATGAATGGTATGGTTGAAGATATCAGGACAATTAAAGATGATGAAGAATTAAGTGTTATAAAGAGTGCAGCTGAAATTGCAGATAAGGCCTTTAGTCATATGCTAGATTACATAAAGGTAGGAATGACTGAAAGACAGGTAGGTCTTGAACTTGAGTTTTGCATGAAAAAACTAGGTGCATCTGATTTATCATTTCCATCTATAGTTGCATCTGGAAAGAGATCAAGTCTTCCTCATGGGCAGGCTACTGATAAAGTGCTAGATGAAGGGGATTTTTTAACATTGGATTTTGGATGTATATACAAAGGATATTGTTCAGATATGACAAGAACAATTGTAATTGGAAAACCATCTGATAAAATGGTTGAAATATATAATACAGTGTTAGAGGCTCAAGAAAAAGCACTAAAGGAATACAGACCAGGAGTAAAGGCTGCAGATGTTGATTCAGTTGCTAGAAATTATATTGCTGAAAAGGGATATGGAGAATATTTTGGACACAGTTTAGGGCATGGTGTTGGAATGGATATTCATGAATCACCAGTTATTGGCTATAAAAATAGTGAAGAATTAAAAGAGAATATGGTGGTTACTGATGAACCTGGCATATATATACCAGACTTTGGAGGAGTAAGAATAGAGGATCTTCTTATAGTTACAGAAAATGGAGGAGAAGTTTTATCAAAATCTCCTAAACAATTGATAAGTATTAAGTGAAATTGATATAATTTATTTTGGCTTTAATTTATTTATAAATTTTATAAATAAAAAGCGATTACATAATTATAATGTTTACTAAATTAAATATTAAACTAAATAGGTCAAATAATAAAGAGAAAGGGGTAAAAGCCGTTTTTATCAACATTTCACTTATGTTATGTTGATTCTAGGGTGTAAACCATCCGAATTTAAGCCCCTGGAGTGTGGGACCAATTAAAAGTAACATTAAAAATGTGAAATTATGCACTATGAATGGGGAAGCAAACTTGTTAGTTTGCAAGACGGCATATTATATGATATCAGCAGGAGATTTAAGAAAAGGAACAACTTTTGAGCATGATGGACAAGTGTATACAGTAGTTGATTTTTTACATGTAAAACCAGGTAAAGGAGCTGCATTTGTAAGAACTAAGCTTAGGAATGTAATAACAGGAGCAGTTACAGAAACTACTTTTAATCCTACAGCTAAACTTCAGGAAGCAGTTATAGAGAGAAAAGAGATGCAATATCTCTATTCTG
Source organism: Clostridium sp. cel8 (assembly GCF_014050525.1). Lineage (GTDB taxonomy): Bacteria > Bacillota > Clostridia > Clostridiales > Clostridiaceae > Clostridium_B. Next base: position 200,587 of record NZ_JACGAG010000003.1, on the reverse strand, counting down.
ATGGAGAACTTTACTACTTTATGGATCAAGAAACATTTGAGCAAATTCCATTAGAGCATGAAAAGGTTGCAGATGCAATAAAATTTTTGAAGGAAAATATGTTTGCTACTATCAAGTTCTATAAGGGAGAAGCGTTTTCTGTAGAAGCACCTAACTTTGTTGAACTTCAGGTAACACATACTGAACCAGGAGTTAAGGGAAATACAGCTACAAATGTTTTAAAACCAGCTACTTTGGAAACAGGAGCAGTTGTTCAAGTACCTATATTTGTAAATGAAGGTGAAATTATAAGAGTTGATACTAGAACTGGAGAGTATATGGAAAGAGTACAATAGAGAATATATCTTTAAGATTTGTGATATACTATAAGGAAAAGTTAAAATAATTTTAAGGATGTGTAATATTATGAGCTCTATAAATTCAAGAGTAGCGTACCTTAAAGGACTAGTTAATGGACTTAATATAGACAAAAGCACTAAAGAAGGCAGAGTACTTTTAGAAATTATAAATATACTCTATGATATTTCTGAAGAGGTTTCTAATTTATCTGAGGATCAAAAGGCTCTGCATAAGTATGTGGACGAAATTGATGAAGAAGTGACTGATTTGTTTGATTCTATAATGTGCGATGACTATGAATCTTTAGAAGATAGTTATGATAATTTTAAAGAGGTAAAATGTCCTAATTGTAGTGAATCAATTTACATAGATAAAGATATGTTTGGACAAAGAGAAGATATAACTTGTCCTAACTGTCATAAAAAGGTATCACTAATTCTTAAAGATAATGATATTGATTAAAATTTAATAGAGAATATTTTAATTGTATGGAAAATAACTATTTAAATAAAAATTTAAATAGTTATTTTTTTTATGGAATAATTTTAGAAAAATAGAAATAGAAATTAATATAAAGAGAGGAGATGAAAAATATGTGTACTAAAGAAATATTAAATATACTACCGGAAACAATTAAAAAGGTAGTTTTGAATTTTGTAAATTCAAGTGATTTACAAGAGATAAGGATAAAAATAAATAAACCACTGATACTTCAATTAGGAGATAGAGAAATACTTTGCAGGTATGTTTCAAGCAAAGAAGATCTAAATACCATAGTCAGAAGAATAAGTAATTATTCAATTTATGCTTTTGAAGAAGAAATAAGACGTGGATATATAACTATAAATGGTGGTCACAGGGTGGGGATTTGCGGAAGATGTGTAATTGAAAATAATGAAGTAAAGACGATAAAGGATATATCATCAGTAAATATCAGAATATGCAGGGAAATTATAGGATGTTCACAGGATATTATGAAGTATATAAAAGATGAAGAAACTGTATTAAATACTATAATAATTTCACCTCCTAAATGTGGCAAGACAACACTTATAAGGGATATAGCAAGAAACTTATCAAATGGAATGAAATCTCTCAAATTTAAAGGTATAAAAGTTTGCGTAATAGATGAGCGAAGTGAGATTGGTGCATGCTCCAGAGGAGTTCCACAGCTTGATGTAGGTGTAAGGACTGATGTGCTAGATGGATGTCTTAAAAGTGAAGGAATAATTATGGCAATAAGGAGCATGTCACCAGACGTTATTATATGTGATGAAATTGGCAGTTATAAAGATATGGAAAGCATAATTACTGCTTTAAATTCAGGAGTATATCTTATTACAACTATACATGGATATGGAATAGATGATTTATATAACAGACCTGTTTTTAAAGATATTGTGGAAAATAAGGTGTTTAAAAGGGCAGTAGTTTTAAGCAACAGAAAAGGGGCAGGAACTGTAGAATATATATATGATTTTGAAAAAAACAGCAAAATTTTAGGTGAATTCAATGATTAAGTTATTAGGATGTATTATGGTAATATTCTCAACTACGGCTATTGGATTTATATTAGGTGAAAAGTTAAAAAATAGGACTAGAGAACTTAGAGAATTACAAAGGTGTATATATGAAATCAAGACTAGAATACTATATTCCCATACAACTTTGCCTCAGGCTATAGCTACTGCATCAACTAAAGTTAAGAGACCTGTATCTACTTTATTTATGGAAGTTTCAAAGATGCTAAATAAAAACAGTGTAAATAATGTTTATCAGGCTTTTGAAAGTGTGTTTGCAGACAATAGAGATATATTTAATTTAAAAGATGAAGATATAAGCATAATTTTGGATTTTTCAAAATCCCTTGGAGAATCGGATTTAGAAGGGCAGAAATCAATATTTTCATTAACAATTGAGAACTTAAAAAAGCAAATAGATATGTCTGAAGTTATTTTAAAAAAGAACATAAAGATGTATAGATATCTTGGATTTTCTTTAGGTGCAGTGGTAGTTATACTTTTAATTTAATATGGAGAATTATGCATCTTAGATTTTAAAAAGATTATAAGGGGAGATACGAGTATGTTAGATGTGAGTTTAATATTTAAAATAGCAGCAGTTGGTATAGTTGTAATTGTGATAAATAAGGTTCTTGAAGCCAGCGGGAAAGGTGAGTATGCTGTACTTGCAAATTTAGTAGGTGTTGTAATAGTACTTATGATGGTAATAACTGTAATAAACACATTGTTTAATACAGTAAAAACTATGTTTCAATTTTAGGAGAGAATATGGAAATAATAAAAATAGTAGCATTTGCTTTTGTTGCTCTTTTTATATCTTTGATGTTTAAGGGAAAAAGAAGAGATGATTTTGCTGTATATGTAAGTATTGTAGCAGGAATTATGATATTTATATTCATGTTTACCAAAATAACAGCCGTGCTTCAATTTATAGAAAGATTAGCATTGAAAGCAAATATAGATTTTGTATACCTTAATACTGTATTTAAAATACTTGCCATTGCATATCTTGCATCTTTCTGTAGTGAAATATGCAAAGATGCAGGAGAAACTAGTTTAGGAACAAAAGTTGAATTTGCAGGTAAAATTTTGATTCTTGTTCTTGCAATTCCAATACTTATGGCTGTTTTACAGTCAATTTTGAAGATTATGTAGGTGTTCATATGAAAAATATTATATTGGGTTTGGTTGTTGTAATTATAATGAGCTTTAATGTACAAGCAACGTATGGATCTTTTCAAGACAGCCAAAATACTTCAAATGATAAAAGTAACTATGAAAGTAAAATAAATATAAAAGACAACAAAGATTTAGGTGAAGAGGTAAGTGGCGAAAAGGATAAAATAGATAAATTATATGATTACATATCCAACATAAAGACAAAAAATGAATTACTAAAGGATATAGATTTCAAAGAATATGTAAAGAGTTTTATAAAATCAGGAAATGGAAATATATCTACAAAGAAAATTATAAATGCTTGCATTATGTATATGATAAGGGAACTTACAGCATCTATAAAACTTTTAGCTACTTTGGTTGTTATAGCCATAATATGTGCCTTGATTACTAATTTAGAAAGAGCATTTAGTTCTGATAATCTATCGAATATAGCCTACTATGCTTGTTACTCTCTTTTAATAATAATAATGGCTAAGAGCTTTTATATAGGAGTAGATTTAGCTAGATCTACAATAAGGGAAATGTCTGACTTCATGCTTGCTCTTATACCAATTCTCATTATGCTTTTGACAGCCTCTCGGAGTATTGTAGAAGCTGCAGTTATGGATCCTATTATAATTGGAGCTATAAATATAAGTGCTCAATTATTTATAAATTTTATAATTCCAATTGTATGTATGTCTTTTGTGCTTCAATTTGTAAACAATCTGTCTTCAGAATATAAAATAGATAAACTTACTAAACTTTTAAGCCAAGCAGCACTTTGGGCACAGGGAATAATTATGACTGTATTTGTTGGAATAGTTACAGTGAGAGGCATAACATCTAAAACTATAGATGAGGTAACTGCTAAAACTGCAAAATTTGCTATAGATAACTTTGTTCCTATAGTTGGAAAAAGCCTTTCAGATGCAGTATCAACTGTAGCTGGTTATTCTGTACTACTAAAGAATTCTTTGAGTGTTGTTGGACTTATAGTTTTGGTTTGTATACTGCTATTTCCCATAATTAAGCTTCTAGTAATTGTAATATTATATAAATTGACAGCTGCACTTATAGAACCTATAAGTGATAGTAGAATGGTTAACTGTATAAGTTCAGCAGGAGATTCTCTTATGGTTATAACAGGATGTCTTATATGTGTATCTGTAATGTTCTTTATAATGATAGCAATCATTGCCGCATGTGGCACAGCTGCCGTATAGGAGGTGATGTATTGTTCCTTGATTCTTTGAGAAATTGGATTGTAAATATATGTACCGCAGTATTTTTTATAACAGCAGTTGAAATGATACTGCCGGACAATAGTATAAAAAAATATGCAAAATTTGTGCTTGGGATAATTTTAATAACTGTATTTTTGAATCCAATAATCAGTTTATTTAATGAAAACTTCAATATAAATACCTATGGTGCAAAAATTATGCAAAGCTTTAGCAAAAGTGATAGTTCAGATGACATAGAAAAATATAGAAAAGAGAATTTAAATGATACTATAAAGAATTTCAAGATAAACCTTGAAAAAAACTGTGAAGAAAAACTAAAAGAAGAGTATCCAAATGAAAATTGTACAGTAAAAGTTGATGTTAAATATGATGACAAAACAAACAATATAAATATAAATAGTATATATGTTACAGTGACCTCTGACAATGCAGGAAGTATAAAAAAGGTGATCATAGATACAAAAGATAATGAATATAATAGTGAGGAAAATTTGAATGATAAAAGGAGTGATGAGATAAAGTCATATTTGAGTAGCCAGCTTGATGTATCTGAAGATATTATACATGTAGTGAAAGCTTAATTGTTTATTTTAAAAGTAATTTAGAAATGGATAGGTGAAAAACTATGAATTTAAAAAAGTGGGTTTCATACATTAGTAAAAAGGTAGATGAAAGCAATTTAAAGAATAAGGGAAAAGTTGTAAATCTTATAATAATCTTTCTTATAGGGATACTTATGATTATAACTGTGGATTTTTTCAAAACTCCTCAGCTTAGCAATTCTCAATCTGTGGTAAGTACAAATTATAAGAGTGACACAGAAGAGGATACAACTAACTTAGATGAAAGTAGTGATTCTAGCGAATATGAAAGGTCTGTTGAAAATAAATTGAAAAATACTCTTGAGAAGATACAAGGTGTTGGGAATGTTGATGTAATGATCAACTTTAAAAGTGGTGAGGAACAGGTGCCAGCAGTTAATATAAATGACTCTACAAATGTTACAAATGAAAAAGACCAATCAGGTGGTGTGAGAACTACAACTCAAAGTAATAATGGAAGTACAGTAGTTGTGACAAATAATGGAGATAAATCCGAACCTCTTATAGTAAAGACTTATAAACCAAAGGTATCTGGAGTTTGTATTGTAGCAGAAGGTGCAGAAAATAAGATAACTGAACTTAGAATAGCAAAAGCCGTGGAAGATCTGTTTGATATAACAGATGACAAAGTAAATGTATATCCTATGAAGAAATAGTATATATATTAAATTAAGTGCATATAATTTCTTAAGAGAAGATAGAGGGGGAAATGAAAATGAATAAAAAACAAGCAGTGATTATTGTGACTCTTTTAGCATTAATAGTTTGTGTTGGTGTACTTGCTACAAAGGTAAATAGCCCTTTTAGTGTTGCTGAAAATCAGAGTAATAGCGGACAAAGCACAGTTTCTTTTAATAGCAATGATAGTAGTAAAACCCAATCTCAGTTTTTTGAAGAAGCTAGATTAAATAGGGATCAAAAAGACGGTGAAACTCTTCAAAAGCTGAAAAATTTAATTGATGACAAAAATGTATCTGCAGAAAATCGTTCAGTAGCTGAAAAACAATATACAGCTCTTGCTATGAATGCTGATTATGAATCAAAAATAGAAACTACTTTAAAGAGTAAGGGATACGATGATGTCATATGCTCTATAGAGGATAACAAGGTAAGAGTAATAGTAAAAAAGAGTGATGACTTGACAGATAAAGATACTAGGGAAATAAAAGATGTAGTAATGGGTGTATGTAAAATACAGGACATAGAAATAGAAACAAAAAAGTAAAATTTTACTATCAACATATTTATTTGTAAAAAAATTTTCCATTTGATATAATATAGATATAAGTCCTTTTAATGAATAAAAGTATAGGAGGTGCCATAGTGGAAGATAATTCAAATAATCAAAATGAAATAGATATGGGCATTGTAAAGATATCCGATGAAGTGGTAGGAGTTATTGCAGGACTTGCAACTACAGAAATAGATGGAATAGTTGGAATGAGTGCAAATCTTGTAGGAGGCATTACTCAAATATTAAGTGGTAAGAAGAACCTATCAAAAGGTGTAAAAGTTAGTGTAGGTGAAAATAGTGCAGCTATCGACTTATATGTAGTTGTAGAATATGGTGTGAGAATTCCAGATGTTGCATTTAAAGTTCAAGAGAACGTTAAAAAGGCAGTTGAATCTATGACAGGTTTAGAAGTTACAGCAGTAAACATACATGTTCAAAATGTTGTAATTTCTGATTCTGAAGAAAATGAGTATAAAGAAGAAGAGTAATATACACACCCTCATTTATAAGAGGGTGTTTTTTATATACTTGAACTACACTTAAGGTTTAAGTATAATATATCTGAAATGGCAATAATATATAACCAATATATCCACATGGAGGTCAGAATGAATAGAAAAAAGACAAGAGAAATGGCAATGAAGTTGTTGTTCCAAATGACTATAAACGATGAAAAGTTAGATGAGGTTATAGAAGGTTTGGAAAATGAGGAAAATAATAGTATTGATTTAAAAGATGCAGATATGGAATATTTAAAAAGAGTTATAACTGGAGTACAAAATAATAAAAATATGCTAGATGAAAAAATAGAGTCGTATTTAAAAGGATGGAAGATAAATAGAATTTCAAAGATTGACATTACTATTTTGAGAATATGCAGTTATGAATTCTTATATGAAGATGATATACCAAAGAATGTATCTATAAATGAAGCAATAGAACTTGCAAAGAAATATGGAGAAAATAAATCTCCTAACTTTATAAATGGAGTACTTGGAAGTATGATTGAAGATATAGATAAATAATGAACATATACAAAATATACAAAGTAAATAAAATGAGAGGATAACAGTATGAATATAAGGATATTGACAGTATCTGATATAAATAACTACATAAAAAGAAATTTTGATAATGATGTTATACTCCAAAATTGTTCAATAAAAGGTGAAATTTCAAACATAAAATTTCACAGTAGTGGACATATATATTTTTCTTTAAAAGATGAATTTAGCAAGATAAATTGTATAATGTTTAAAAGCTCTGCTAGAAATTTAAATTTTAATCCTGAAAATGGTATGAGAGTAGTAGTAAAGGGTAGAATATCAGTATATCAAAAGGGTGGCTCATATCAGCTTTACTGTAGTGAAATTAATCTTGAGGGAATGGGTAATCTCTATGAAGCATTTGAAAAACTTAAAAGAGAACTTAATCAAAAAGGTCTATTTGATGAAAAACACAAAAAGAGGATACCTCCATATCCTTTTAAAATAGGGGTAGTTACTTCACCAACAGGTGCTGCACTTAGGGATATTATAAATGTTACAAGAAGAAGAAATAAGTCTGTGCAGCTTGTTTTATATCCTTCTCTAGTTCAGGGAGCAAAAGCGTCAGATAATATAGTAGAAGGTATACATGTGCTAGATAGTATTGAAGATATTGATCTTATAATATTGGCAAGAGGTGGAGGTTCTATAGAGGATCTTTGGTGTTTTAATGAGGAAAAGGTAGCTTTGGCTATTTACAATTGTAATAAGCCAATAGTAACAGGAATAGGACATGAAATAGATTATACTATAGCAGATTTTGCAGCAGACAGGAGAGCTCCAACTCCATCTGCAGCTGCTGAAGTTGCAGTATTTGATTTAGAATCACAAATTCAGAAGATAAAATCCTATGAAACTGCACTTTCAAGAAATATAAATTTTATTTTAGACAGTAAAAAGGATAGATTTTTCTATTCAATGAAAAGGCTTAACTCAAATAGTCCTATTATATACATTGCAAATCAATATGTAAATGTAGATAGGCTAAAAGATATGCTAATTATGAAATTCAATACTAAACTTGATAAGAATAAGGAAAAATTAAAAAGGCTCAAAGGATTAATTGAAGCAAATAGTCCTTTTAAAATATTGGATAAAGGGTATTCTATAATTGAAAATAAAAGCGGGAATATAGTAAATTCTATAAATGAATTGGAAAGAGAAAGTCAGATTCAAGTTATAATGAAAGATGGTAAATCCAAGTTTAATATTTCAAAAATAAGTGAAAATTAATAAATAGGGGAGGTGTTATAGTGCCAAAGAAAAAAGAAAGTTATGAAGATATGATGGCAAAACTTGAAGATATAGTGAACAATATGGATGGAGATAAACTTACTTTAGATGAAAGTATGAAAAAGTATGAAGAGGGAATAAAGCTATGCAGTAAAATATATAAACTATTAAAAGAGGCTGAAGGAAAGGTAAGTGTTTTAACTGCTGAGGGGGAGAAAGATTTTGACTTTAAAGGTTAAAATTAATATATAGAAATGGGGAATGGATTATGGATAAAGAGAATGAAAGTATAATTGAAAAATTAAAAAAAGAAATAGACTCTTATCTACACAATTACATGGAGAATAAAGGTTCTTACAATAAGAAAATTTATGAGGCTATGCAGTACAGCTTAGATGCTGGAGGTAAAAGAGTAAGGCCTATAATGTTTTTGCTTACTTATATGCTTTATAAAGATAATTACAAGGATGTTTTAGATATAGCATGCTCTATAGAAATGATTCACACTTATTCGCTTATTCATGATGACCTGCCAGCTATGGACAATGATGACTTAAGACGTGGTAAACCTACAAATCATAAGATGTTTGGCGAAGCTATTGCAGTACTTGCAGGAGATGGACTACTAAATGAAGGCATGAATATAATGTTTAAACATTGTCTGAAGAATAATGACAAAAATAAAATAAGAGCATGTAAGATTATTGCTGAAAGCAGTGGTGTAGAGGGAATGGTTGGTGGGCAAACCGTTGACATACTAAGTGAAAATACCAATATTCCAATAGATCAGCTCTATTATATGCACAGCAAAAAGACAGGTGCACTTATAAATGCATCAATTATATCTGCAGCAGTGTATGCGGGGGCAAAACAAGATGAGCTTGAACTTTTAAAGTATTATGGTAAAAAAATAGGATTGGCATTTCAAATAAAAGATGACATATTAGATATAACTGGAGACACTAAAAAGCTTGGGAAAAAAGTAAAAAGAGATATAGATAAAAATAAGACAAATTTTATAACTACCTATGGTTTGAATAAATGTATTGAAATGTGTAACTCTATTACAAGTGAATGCATAGATGTGCTTAGAAAGTTAAAAAGAAATACTAAAGATCTTGAATACATTACTCTTTTATTGTTAAATAGAGAAAAGTAGACTTTAGGATTTATTTTGAATATCAAAAAGACCTGTGGTATAATTATTAACTGTACTAAACTACTCCTGAAGATTTACAAAACTTCAGGTTTTTATTATGTAAAGACAAGCTGCGACTTTATCACAAATTAATTTATGTGGAGATAGATAAGTATGTATAATTTATTGAATAATTATAAAGATATAAATGATATAAAAAAGATGAGCTTTGAATCTAAAGTGGAACTAGCTCATGAAATAAGAGAGTTTTTAATAGATAAGGTTTCAAAAACAGGTGGACATCTTGCATCGAATTTAGGAGTCGTAGAACTTACAATGTGTCTGTTTGATGTGTTTGATTTTAATCAAGATAAGATAGTATGGGATGTTGGACATCAATCCTATGTACATAAAATATTGACAGGCAGAAAAAGTGGATTTGATACTTTAAGGCAATTTGGTGGAATGAGTGGATTTCCAAAGTCAAGTGAGAGTAAATATGACTTTTTTCAAACTGGACACAGTAGTACATCTATATCTTCAGCTCTTGGAATGGCTAGATCAAGAGATATTAAGAAGGAAAATTATAATGTAATAGCAGTAATAGGAGATGGTGCTCTTACTGGAGGAATGGCTCTTGAAGCTTTAAATGACTTGGGATATAGAAAGACCAAGCTAATTGTAATATTAAATGATAATCAGATGTCAATAGCTCAGAATGTAGGTGGAGTTTCAAGATACTTAAATAGGTTGAGGCTTGATCCAAAATATAATAGATTGAAACAAGATGTTGAAAACTTAATAAAGAAAATTCCAAATATAGGTAAAGGAATGGCGAAATATTTGGAGAGAATTAAAAATGGAATAAAGCAGATGGTAGTTCCAGGCATGTTTTTTGAGGATATAGGATTAAAATATTTAGGACCTGTAGATGGCCATGATATTAAAGAATTGACTAAAGTACTTACATTTGCTAAAAACATAGATGAACCTGTAGTAATACATGTAATAACAAAAAAAGGAAAAGGATATAAGTTTGCAGAGAATAATCCTGGTAAATTCCATGGCATAGGTCCATTTAATTGTAGTAGCGGAGAGAGTGAGTCATCTTCTAAGGAAACTTATTCAAAAGCTTTTGGAAAAGAGATGGTGCGTCTTGCTGAAGGCAATAGTGACATAGTGGCTATAACTGCAGCAATGAGAGATGGAACTGGTTTAAAAGACTTTTCTAAAAGGTATCCAGATAGATTTTTTGATGTGGGAATAGCAGAGCAGCATGGAGTTACACTATCAGCAGGTATGGCAAAGTCTGGATTAAAGCCGGTATTTGCAGTTTATTCTACATTTCTTCAGAGAGGTTATGATCAACTTATTCATGATGTATGTATACAAAATCTCCCTGTAGTCTTTGCAGTTGATAGAGCAGGAATTGTAGGAGCAGATGGAGAAACACATCAAGGTATATTTGATATGTCCTATCTTACTCAAATGCCAAACATGACTGTAATGTGTCCAAAGTCTGTAAAAGAGATATCAGCTATGCTGAAATTTGCACTTAATCATAATGGACCAATAGCTATAAGATATCCTAGAGGAGGAGATATTGTTTCACTTAAGCCTCAATTAGAATTTTCTCTAGGGAAATGGGAAAAAATCTATAAAAATGGAACTGTGGCATTAGTTGCACAAGGAAAAATGCTCCAATATGCTTCACTTGCAAGAGAAAAACTTTTAAAATGTGGAATTGATGCTATGCTAATAAATGCTTGCTTTGCAAAACCTATAGATAAATTTATGATAGATGATTTGATAAAAAATGATATAGATATAGTTACTATAGAAGATAATATATTGAGAGGCGGATTGGGATCATATATACTAGAATATATAAATAATGTAGATGGCAAAATTCGTGTATTGAATTTAGGATTTAAAGATGAATTTATCCAGCAGGGAAAACCTGAAATAATTTATAAATTATATGGACTTGATGCTGAAGGAATAAAAAATAGTGTATTAAATTTTGTAAATAAAGGAGTTAAGTATGTCAAGTAGTAAAGAGAGATTGGATTTGCTTTTGGTAAACAAAGGAATGTTCGAATCAAGACATAGAGCACAGGCAAGTATAATGGCAGGAGAGATATTTGTAAATGAAAGGAGGGTTGATAAATGTGGTGAAAAAGTAAAAATTGATTCTAATATTGAATTTAGAGGAAATAAACTTCCATATGTAAGCCGTGGTGGATTAAAATTAGAAAAAGCTGTCAATAATTTTAACATAGATTTAAAAGGAAAAATATGCATGGACATAGGAGCTTCTACAGGAGGCTTTACAGATTGTATGCTCCAAAATGGTGCAGCTAAAGTATATTCTATTGATGTTGGATATGGACAATTTGCATGGAAGCTTAGGACAGATGAGAGAGTAGTATGTATGGAAAGAACAAATATAAGATATGTAAAGTTTGAGGATATAGGAGAGTATTCAAATTTTGCAAGTATAGATGTTTCTTTTATATCATTGAAAAAGGTTATACCAACTGTTTTAAATTTACTAGATGAAAATGGTGAAATAATGGCACTTATAAAACCACAATTTGAAGCTGGAAGAGAAAAGGTTGGGAAAAAAGGTGTTGTTAGAGATAGATTAACGCACATAGAAGTAATAGAAGGCATTGTTAAATTTATACATAGCTGTGGACTTAAGATAATATCTCTTGAATATTCTCCAATTAAAGGACCAGAAGGTAATATAGAATATTTGATCTATTTCACAAAAAAATCTGGGATTGATGAAACTTTTAAAAGTGAAGACATTGAGCAGACTGTTAATTTAGCACATAAGGAGCTAAATGGAGAAAAATTATGAAGAGCATAGGAATTAATATAAATACTACAAAGGATCCAAAAAATAAAATGCTGGATTTTATCATAAAAACTATATATGATATAGATAAAGATGTGAATATAAAAGTATATAGAGATTGTATAGGACTTGATACAAAAGAAAGTGATAAATTAGATGTTATAATAGTTCTTGGAGGAGATGGAACTATACTTAATACTTCAGGAAATATAGTTCAATCAAAAACTCCTATACTTGGAGTAAATATAGGACATCTTGGATTTTTAGCACAAGTTGAGATAAATAGTATAGAAACAGCACTTAGAAAACTATTCAAAGGAGATTATACAATTGAAGACAGAACTATGATACATTGTAGTTTTCATGATGGAAATGCAGTAAGGTCTTATGATGGATTGAATGATGTAATATTATATAAGGGTATTAGAAATAGAATTGAAAGATATGATATATTCATAGATAATGAATTTTACAATACTTTTAGTGGAGATGGTATAATTATTTCTACTTCTACTGGATCTACTGCATATAATTTATCTGCAGGTGGTCCTATAATACATTCAAATTTAGATGCCTTTTGTATAACCCCAATGTATTCTCAGTTTTTAACTGCTAGAACTATTGTACTTAATAATAGTAGTCATATAACTATAAATATGAGAAAAAATAATGAAAATGCATTTTTGTCTGTTGATGGACAGAAATGGATAAAAATAAATGGACCAATATCTATAAACATAGATAAATCAATGTACAAGAGAAAATTGATTAAATTTGATAACAGTTCCTTTTTAAAAACACTTAGGGACAAAATTACTTCTGGTATGAAGGAATGTGAAGGTGAGATATATGAAGGTGACAAGACACACCAAAATACTTGAAATTATCAATTCAAAAGATGTGGAAACACAGGAAGAATTGGCAGAAGAGCTTAGAAAAGATGGAATGAATGTGACTCAAGCCACTGTATCAAGAGATATAAAGGAATTGAAACTTATAAAGGTATTATCCGAAAATGGAAGATATAAGTATGCAACTATAAATAATAGTAATAAGTTTTTACCAAATAAGCTTACAGCTATTTTTTCGCAAACTGTTACAAGTGTTGAAAATGTAGATAATTTTATAGTAATAAAGACTATGCCAGGATCAGCACAAGCAGCAGCAGAATCAATAGATTCACTTAACTTTAAAGGAATTGTAGGAACTATAGCAGGTGATAACACTATATTTGTCTTGGCACGAGATAAAGAAAAAGCTATAGATATAACCAAAAAAATGAAGAAAATGATTTCTACTTAGGAGGTTTAATCATGCTTCTTCAGTTAAATATAAAAAATTTTGCACTTATAGAAAATTTGACAATTTCATTTAGTTCAGGATTTAATGTGCTTTCAGGTGAAACAGGTGCAGGTAAATCCATTTTAATTGATGCTATAAATTATATAATTGGAAATAAATTCAACAAAGATCTTATAAGAACTGGACAGAAAAAAACATTTGTAGAAGCTGTATTTACTATTGAAAATGAAAAGACAAGAGAAATTTTGAGTCAGAAGGACATAGATTTTGAAGAAGATCTTGTTATAATAAGTAGAGAAACATTTCAATCTGGAAGAAGTATTGCAAAAATAAACGGTAAATCAATATTGCTTTCAGATTTAAAAAATATAACTTCAACTATTTTGGATATACATGGTCAACATCAGAATCAAAATTTGCTTTTGCCGGAAAACCATATCAGTTATTTAGACGATTATGGTGAGGCATTTTTACATAGATTAATTGAAAATTACTATGAAGACTATATTGAGCTTAAGAATATAGAATCAAATATAAATGAGCTTTCTGGAAATGATGAAAATAGAAAAAAGATGGCAGATTTTCTAAAATATCAGATAGATGAAATAAATTCTTCAAATTTAAGTGAAAAAGAGGAAATTGAGTTGAAGAAGAAATTTGAGGTGCTCTCAAGTTCCGAAAAGATAAGCAATATTTTAAATAGTGCATATGAAAGTTTAAGTAGTAGTTTTGAAAGTAAAAGATCAATACAAGATGAACTTGGCAATATAGTAATTAACCTTGAATCAATTTATGAAGTATCTAAAGATATAAAAAATATACATAAATTGATTCAAGATGCTTATTATAATATTGAAGAAGCAGTAGATGAAATAAGAAATTTAAAGGACAATATAAGTTATGATGAAGGAGAATTGGAGAGAATAAATAGCAGAATATATGAAATTAGCAGATATAAGAAAAAATATGGGAGTACTATAAAGGAAATATTAGAATATAAAGATAAGATTGAAAATAAATATGAGGAAATAGTAAATAGTGAACACATAATCGAGGAATTAGAAAAACATAAAAATGAAATTGAAAAAAAGTTAATAGACAAGGCAGCTAAAATACATAAAGTTAGGTCTAGTGTAGCACAAAAGCTTGAAAAAGACATAAAAAGAGAACTTGACTTTATAGGTATGGAAAAGAGTACTTTTAAAATAAAAGTAGAACTTCAAGATAAATTTATGAAAAATGGAATGGATTTAGTTCAATTTTATATATCTACAAATCCAGGTGAGCCACTTAAACCACTTGAAAAAATTGTATCTGGAGGAGAACTTTCAAGGATAATGTTGGCACTTAAAACTGTATTTGTAGATAAAGATAAAATACCTTCTGTAATATTTGATGAAATAGATACAGGAATAAGTGGAAGAGTTGCACAGCGTGTAGCTGAAAAGATGTATGCAATATCTAGAAAAAGACAAGTGCTCTGCGTTACTCATCTTCCCCAAATAGCCTGTATGTCAGATTTCCACTATTTAGTTTTAAAAGAAGTACATAACAACAAAACATATACTAAAGTACGAAAGCTAAATGCGAAGGAAAAGCAGTATGAAGTGGCGAAGATGGTTGGTACTTCAAATGTTACAAAAATAACACTGGCTCATGCTGGAGAACTTATAAATATGGCAAATTCAAAGAAAAAGGAAATTCTATGACAATTGAATGATTATATATGAATATAAACTATGGATTGATTTAAAATAATATTATAATATTTTAAATCAATCCATAGTTTTTTTGCAAAAAATTAGATTAAAAATCAATACATTTACTTAAAATGAAAGTATCTAATAGCATAATAAAATATTTAAAAGGGTAACTTAAACGTAGAAAAAGTAATGCAGACAGGAGGCAATAGAGCATGAGAAAAAGTTTTAGAAATATGTTGTGTTATATTTTAATCCCTATCCTGTTTTTTATTATGTTATTAAGTTGTTATGAATTTAAGAATATACCTACAATTATATTTTTAAGGGAAGATCAAAATATAAATCAAGGTACAAAACAAAATGTGTTTTTAAAAGTAAAAGATGACAAAAGTAAAAATACAACTAATGTTGCTAGTATAAATTTATTAGGTGTTTTGCCTTTACGTTCTGTATCCGTAAAACCAGTGAAAAATAATATGGTTGTATATCCAGGTGGGAAACCAATAGGTGTAAAGTTGAACACCACAGGAGTATTGGTAATTGCACTTTCAGATGTTATTACAAATAGTGGTAGGGTAATAAGTCCTGCTGCTAAAGCTGGAATAGAAATAGGTGATGATATATTAAAAATAAATGATGTTAATGTAAATGGAGCTGAAGAAACTAAAGAAGAGATAAATAGAAGTGAAGGAAAAGATATTAAATTGCTAATAAACCATAAGGGAAAATATATAGAGAAAAATGTTAAACCTGTAATGAGTTCTGAAGACAATAATTATAAAATAGGACTTTGGATAAGAGATTCAACGGCAGGTGTTGGTACCTTAACTTTTTATGATAACCAAAGTAACACGTTTGCAGCATTAGGTCACCCTATAACTGATATTGATACTGGAACTATATTAAATGTTAATTCTGGAGAAGTTGTTTCATCTTCTATTGTATCCGTAAGAAAGGGTGTCAAGGGTAATCCGGGGGAATTGAAAGGAATATTTGTAAATGAAGATTATGTGCTTGGAAATATATATAAAAATACTGAATGTGGTGTATTTGGAAAGGGAAAAGAAGAACTAGAAACAAAAGGTTTTCCTCCTATGAAAATAGGACTTAGAAGTGAGATAAAAGAAGGACCTGCAAAAATATTAACTACTATAGATAAAGATGGAGTAAAAGAATACGATATAGAGATTAAGAAACTTCTTCAGCAAGATAAACCAGATTCTAAAAGCATGGTTATAAAAGTAACAGATAAAAGATTACTTGAAAAAACTGGAGGAATAGTTCAAGGTATGAGTGGAAGCCCTATAATTCAAAATGGAAAAATAGTAGGAGCAGTAACGCATGTCCTTGTGAATAAACCTGATATAGGTTATGGAATTTATATAGAATGGATGTTGAATGATGCAAATTTATTCAACAATAATAGTAAATAAATATACTTTTAGCTATGATTTAATAAAATATTAATATACTATATAGATATTGCAGAATATAGAAATTATAATCATACTGTAATATCTATATTAGTATAAATATAGTAAAAAGTTTTTTTTATAGCAGGAATTGAAACTTCTTTGTCGAATTAGATAATTGTTAACTTATGGAACTTATTAGTAAAAGGGGAGTAGAGTTTATGGAAGAATCAAAAATAAGTGTAGTTATTGCAGATGATAATAAGGAATTTTGTAATATACTCAATGATTATTTATTAAGTCAGAGAGATATTATAGTTACAGGGACTGCAAAAGATGGGCTCGAAGCTTTGGATTTGATAAAAGAGAAAAAACCTGATTTAGTGGTACTTGATATAATTATGCCTCATCTTGATGGACTTGGGGTTTTAGAGAGGCTTAATAATATGGATATTGATCCGATGCCAAGAATAATTGTACTTTCAGCAGTTGGACAAGATAAAATTACACAGAGAGCAATAAACCTTGGTGCAGATTATTATGTAGTAAAACCATTTGATATGGATGTATTTGCAAAAAGAATAAGACAAATGTTTAATAATGTAATAACTGACAGCAGTGAAGTTAAAAGAAGAAGTTCATTCATTACAAATAATATTGGTATAAGAGAATTTGATAATAATCCCAATAATTTGGAACAGGAAATTACTAATATAATCCATGAAATAGGAGTGCCAGCTCATATAAAGGGATATATATATCTTAGAGAAGCTATAACTATGGTAGTTAATAATATGGAACTTTTATCTGCAGTTACAAAAGAATTATATCCTTCTATAGCAAAAAAGTATAATACTACTGCAAGTAGAGTTGAAAGAGCTATAAGACATGCCATAGAAGTAGCTTGGTCAAGAGGACAAGTAGATATTATAAATAAGATATTTGGTTATACCGTACATAATGATAAAGGTAAACCAACGAATTCAGAATTCATAGCGATGGTTGCAGATAAACTTAGACTTAAAAATAAAGTAAGTTAAATGGTCTATTTTCCAATAATCAATAAATAATGAATATATTCATTATTTATGAGCTGTCGAACTAAAAATTTAGTGCGGCGGCTCTTTTGCTTAAAAAATAAATCTTTTACTCAGTTTAGCAATTATTAATGTACTTTTTTATTATTTTCACTTTTATTATATCGATATTTTTGCTACAATTTATTAAATAGAAAATATTTGAATAATAAAAATAAATGTAGAAATATATTTAAAATTATTGAGATAGGGGGTTATATAAATGAGCAAAGTAAAAATAGAGTTGGAAATAGAAGAGATTAAAAATATAAATAACTTAATTAAAAGCAGAATTAACGAACTAAGATATAAGATGTCAAATGATCCTGAAAGAGAGGATGAATTAAAAAGCATTATAAGGTATTATAAGCAGGTTATAAAGAAAATAAATGATCAGATAAACTGAAATTAAAATGGAGGATACAGAATATGAACTTTGAAGAAAAGACTATAGATAAAAAACTTATATATAAGGGTAAAATTATTGAATTGAATATGCATAGTGTTCTTTTGCCAGATGGAAAAAAGTCAAAGAGAGAAATAGTAAATCATCCTGGAGGTGTTGCAATTTTAACATATAAAGATGAAGATACATTGATATTTGTTGAACAATTTAGAAAACCTTTTGAAAAAATGCTTTTGGAAATACCAGCAGGGAAAATAGAAAGTGGTGAAGAACCTGAAGTATGTGGTATGAGAGAACTTGAGGAAGAAACTGGTTATAAAGCAAAAAGTTTTAAATATTTAGGTAAAGTAGTTACAAGTCCTGGATTTTGTGACGAAGTAATATATATATATGAAGCAAAGGATCTATTTAAAGGAAGAGATGATATAGCAGATGAAGGTGAATTTATAAATTTAAAAGAGATAAAGATAGATAAGGCAAAAGAAATGATAAAATCAGGTGAAATAGTAGATGCAAAAACTATAAGTGCATTTACGTTTATGTTTATCTAAAATGGTATATAACTCTTTTGTTTATCATAAATATAGAAAAGAGATTAACAAAAGGGGGATGAGCCATGCAAGATAGCAAAATATCAAATTTAATAAATAAACATATTCAGAATAATTTTTGGCTGTATGTAATAACTTTGTTGTGTTTTTGCACAGGAATTGTTCTTGGAGTATATAGCGTGAGGTATATGGGTGGCTTTGAAAAAAATGATCTTTTAAGCTATTTGAATAGTTTTAAAAGTTCTATAAATTCAGGTAATATAGATTATAAATCCATACTTGTAGAAGCTTTGAAGATAAATATTCCAATGATTGTAATTATGTGGTTTTTAGGTCTTACTATGATTGGAACACCTGTAATACTTGTAATAGATATTCTTAAAGGATTTACTCTTGGGTTTTCATCTAGTTTTGTAATAAATTCACTTGGAATTAATGGAATATGGTTTGATTTACTTGGTATATTGCCTCAAAATATAATATATGTACCCTGTATAATATTTTTATCTGTTATGGCTATGGAGTTTTCTCTTACTATATTAAAAGATAGATCAAATGTCCAATGGAAAAATCATGTACTTATTAAATTGACTTCCTATTCTATAACTTTTATATTTGTAATAATAGTAATGTGTATTGGACTTATTATGGAAGTGTATGTTACTCCGAATATAATTAAGTTAATAGCAGTAATAATATAATTGTAACTAGGGAGCAGTTTATGAAATTATTATTTGTAATATTAAAGTGTTTTTTGATACTTGTTTTATTTGGATTGTTTTTGCCAAAGTTTATGGATTATGTGTTATACTATTTTATAATTAAGCCACATGTATATCAAAATAGTCTATTTGTATACAATGTGTTTAATAAAGACTTAACTATAATATATAATTATATTATTGTAGTCAGGGAGTTTTTAAAATTCTAGCTAAATTTTAAAGTGTGGTGACTTTTTTGAATAAGTTTTTACCTGATTATATCCGTGAACTTCAAAAAAAGCATGTTTCGAAAAATACATTGGATGCCTATGTTAGGGATATAACTAAGTTCTGTGATTTTATAAGAAATAGAGATGAAGATATAGAAAATGTAGAAGTAGTATCTGTTATGGCCTATGTTCAGTATCTCCATAAAGAAGGTAGAGCTGTTTCATCTATAGTTAGAAATATAGTATCTCTAAGAAGTTTTTATAAATATCTTATGTTAAAGGGTATTGTAGATGAAAATCCAATTCTATACTATGATATTCCTAAGGTAAAGCACAATATACCTAAAATACTTACAGTAGATGAAGTTGACAAGTTGCTTTCAGCACCTGATACAAGTAAAGATAAGGGTATAAGAGATAAGGCGATGCTTGAAGTTATGTATGCATCAGGAATGAAAGTTATGGAACTTTTGAATTTGAATATATACAATGTAAATTTGAAACTTTCTTATATAAGGTGTAAAAATTCTAAGAATAAGGAAAGAATAATACCTATTGGATCTGTAGCAGTCAAATATTTAAAGGAGTATCTTAAAATAAGACCTAAATTAAATATATATAATTTAGATTTTGTATTTTTAAACTTAAGAGGAGTTCAGATGAGTAGACAGGGGTTTTGGAAGATAGTAAAGCACTACGCAAAAGTAGCAAATATAGGTAAAAATATAAATGCATTTACACTTAGACATTCATTTGCAGTACACCTTCTACAAAATGGTGCAGATATAAGATCGGTTCAAGAACTTCTTGGACATAAGGATTTGTCTGCTACTGAAATATATGAATCAATTGTAAAGAAAAATAAAATTGCGGAAGTTTACAAAAAATTTCACCCAAGAGCATAATTGTAAATAAGGATCAAGAATTAAAGTATATACTTTGATTTATGATTCTTATTTTATTTATTTTTTGTAAAAATTGCCTGTTTCCCTATGAATAATTGATATGTTATGTTGAGAATAATAAGGATAATATTATTATAATTTTAATGAAATAGTATTTGAAAGGAGAGAATTAAATGATAGGGAAATACAGGATTTTTTTAAGTAAGGTACTAATTTTTGTATTTACAATTGGAATATGCAATGTATTCGGATTTAATGTAAAAGCATATGAAAAGTCTATAGATGAAAATAGCGTGAATAGTGTATATAGTGAAGAAGATGATAGTAATACTGAAGATAGTGGAAATATAAATGTAAATGCAAAATCTGCACTTCTCATGGAGCCTTTATCTGGTAAAATAATATTTCAAAAGAATGCACATGAAAAATTTGAACCTGCATCTGTGACAAAAATAATGACTATGCTTTTGACTATGGAAGCTGTGGATTCAGGAAAGATAAGTTTAAAAGATAAGGTAACTGTAAGTGAAAATGCAAAGAAAATGGGTGGAAGTTCAATGCTTCTGGACACAGGAGAGGTTAGAACTGTTGAAGATCTTATAAAGGGTATAGGAATAGCGTCGGGAAATGATGCAGCAGTGGCTATGGCTGAATACTTAGGAGGAACGGAACAGGCTTTTGTTAATATGATGAATAAAAGAGCTAAGGAGCTTGGAATGAAGGATACTACTTTCAAAAATTGTACTGGGCTTACAGCGCCAGGGCATTTGACCACAGCTTATGATATATCTATAATGTCAAGGGAACTTTTAAAACACCCTAAAATATTGAAGTACACTGGAACATATATGGAAACTATATCTGAAGGTAGAAAAACTCCAATAGAACTTGTAAATCACAATAAACTAGTTAGATTTTTCAAAGGATGCGATGGGCTTAAAACAGGATTTACAGATGCAGCTAAGTATTGTATATCAGCAACCTCAACTAGGGATAATGTAAGAATGCTTGCAGTTATTATGGGATCACCTTCTTATAAGATAAGAAATAAAGATGCAAGTATGCTTATGAATTATGGATTTTCTAAATATAAATCTTTAGATGTAATTAAAAAAGGTGATAATATAAAAAAGATTAACTTAAATAAAAAAGGCGATAAATTTTTCTACGCAGTTGCAAAAGATGATTTAAATGTTGTTATGGATAAGACTAGCAATGAAAAGGTAACTACTAAGTGTGTTCTCAATAAGGATAAGAAAAGGTATAAGAAAAATGATATAATAGGCTATTGCAATGTTTTTGTAAATGGTAAATTAGTTGGAAAAGTTCAATTGTATTGTGATAGAGATGTAAAATTGCCAGGAATTATTGAAAACTTAAAAAATAGTCTTACTAATATAATAAATAAGGGAGTATAATAGAGTGTAATTAGGTTGATTTTTGAGAAAATTTCTTATTTATTAATATACAATGGTATAATAAAGGCAGAAAATAATTTTTGATTTTCTGCCTTTAATTAAACAGGAGAGATAAAAGTGGATATATTATATAAACTTGATCCCAAAGAAAGATATGCCATAGATTTGATAAAAGATGTGTGCAAATTAAAACATATAGATGTGTATATAGTGGGAGGAGCAGTTAGGGACATATTAATGGGTATAAAAGTACATGATATTGATATATGCTTAAATGCAAATCCAATGATTGTTATTGAAAATATAAGTGAAATTGAAAGTTTTAAATATCACGAAAAATTTCAAACTGCTTCTGTAAAGTTTAAAAATGGTGTTAATATAGATCTCATAAGGTGTAGATGTGAAATATATGAGTTTTCTGGGGCACTTCCTAAAGTAGAGCCTTCTGATATAGTACATGACCTTTATAGAAGAGATTTTACTATAAATGCACTGGCATATAATTTGAATTCAAAACAGCTTATTGATCTGTATGATGGGATTTCCCATATAAAAAAAGGGATTATAAAAAAAATACATATAGAAAGTTATAGAGAAGATCCAACGAGAATATTTAGAGCTATAAGATATGCTGCAAGGTATGGATTTTCCATTGAAGATAGAGATGAAATAGCAGGTTGTTTAGAGGATAAAGTTTTAAAAAGCATAAGTAATGATAGAATAATAAGAGAAATATATCTTATTTGTAGTGAAGAAAAATGGACAGATTCATTTATACTTTTAGGAAAATTTAATATATTTTTAATCGATTATAATTTCATAGGAAAACCAAATTCAATAGCAGAATATAAAGATATAAATATGAGATTTTTAAACTTATTTTATTCAGTTAAAAATAAGAGTGATATAGTTTCTCTTATGGATAATTCTATTTTGGATAGCGACTTAAAAAAATCAATAATCTATTTGTCAAAAAATGAACAAATATTGAAACAATCACTAAAAGATTCAAAAGACAACTATAGCATTTATCTGGTATTAAAGGATATACCAAAGTATAGCATGTCATATTTAGGATGGAACTGCGAATTTAAATATAAATTATATAATTATATAAATAATATATCTAAGTGTACTTTAGATATTGATGGAAATAAAATAAAATCATTTGGAGTAGATAGTGGAAAATGTATTGGAAATATACTGAAAGATATATTAAAATTAAAATTAAATACTGGCATAGAAGTTGGTGAAAATCTGGAGGAAATTGAAGATGTCTTTGAATATAAAAATAGAAAATTTTGAGGGTCCATTTGATTTGCTTCTCCATCTTGTAAAAAAGAACAAAATGGATATATATGATGTGAAAATTCATGAAATAACTAATCAATATATAGAATATATAAGTAGA
This sequence comes from Clostridium sp. cel8, assembly GCF_014050525.1. Taxonomy (GTDB): domain Bacteria; phylum Bacillota; class Clostridia; order Clostridiales; family Clostridiaceae; genus Clostridium_B. The sequence goes on along the minus strand of NZ_JACGAG010000003.1, from coordinate 177,083 downwards.
ATGAATGAAATGGATCTTGAATTGACTTCTGAATTCATTGTTATGGCTTCAACTCTTCTTGAAATAAAATCTAAAACACTATTGCCAAAAAGTGTTTCTGAAAATAATGATGAAGATGAAGATCCTAGAACCGAACTTGTAAACAAGCTTTTAGAGTATAGAAAATTTAAAAAGGCTGCTGAGTTTTTGAGAAAACGTGAAAAAGAGATAGGAATAAGCTTTAGTAAAAAACCAGAAATAATAGTTACGAAAAAGGATAATTCTAAAAGTGATGATATCCTAAAAAATGTAACAATACTTAGATTATATAATATATACTCTAAATTGATGAAATTATATATGGATAAGTTGAATATAGAAAATGAATTTATAAAAGATATACCAATGGATAGATTTAAAGTAGAAGATAAAATGCAATATATTAAGGAAAGTGTGAAAACTGGACAAACAATTCGATTCTCAAATATATTGAATAAATGCAAATTTAAAATTGAAAAAGTAGTTACTTTTGTGGCACTTTTAGAGCTTGCAAAACGAGGAATAGTTACTATAGCTCAAAGATTTGCTTTTGATGAAATTTATGTAGAAGGGACAGTTAAATTTGGACAATAAAAAACACTGTAATATTACTGAAATAGATAAACATAAAAACAATCATAATATATATTTTTCGGTAATTGAATCACTATTATTTGTATCTGGTGAAGCTATGGATATAGGAAAAATTGCTAAAATAATAGAGTGTAGCATTGAGTTTACTAGAAGTATTATGGATGAAATGATAGAGTTGTATAAAGCTTCAGATAGAGGAATAAAAGTTATATGTTCAGAAGGTAAATATAGTTTGGTTACTAAAAATGAAAATAGCAAATATGTTGAGAAACTGCTTGGACCAAATTCGAGACAGTCGTTATCTCAGGCATCTCTTGAAACATTGTCTATAATTGCTTATAAGCAACCAATAACAAGGGTTGATATAGACGAAATAAGAGGAGTAAAAAGTGATAGAGCTATATATAACTTACTTCAAAAAGGTCTTATAAAAGAAAGTGGTAGATTAAATGTCCCAGGAAGGCCTATACTTTATAGTACAACAGAAACTTTTTTAAAGCATTTTGGATTTGAAAATATAGATATGATACCTACTTTGGATCAACTTTTAAAAGAGTAAATTATATTTTCATAAAATAAAAATCAAAAGGAGGACAATTATGGATAAAAATGAAATGTGGGTAAAGGAACAAAAAATTTTAAGGACTATCAAATCTCTTGAAAAGAATAATATGGAAGGATTTTTAGTAAATGACGAGAAGGAACTTCTAGAGAAGTTAAAATCTCTTATAAAAGAAGGGGATACTGTATCAGTAGGAGGTTCAATGACACTTTTTGAAACCGGAGTAATAGACTTTTTAAGAAGTGGAAATTATAATTTTCTAGACAGATATAAAAAAGGACTTAAGCCTGACGAAATAAAAGATATATTTAGAAAGAGTTTCATGTGCGATGATTATATAGTGAGCAGTAATGCTGTAACAGAAAATGGAGAACTGTATAATGTAGATGGAACTGGAAATAGAGTAGCTGCAATGATGTATGGACCAGATCAAGTTATTGTAATAATTGGGGTTAATAAGATTGTACGAGATGTTAAGGCTGCAATAGACAGAGTAAAATATAATGCAGCACCTGCAAATACAAAGAGATTGGATTCAAATACACCTTGTACTAGACTTGGTTATTGTGTTGATTGCAAAAGTGACAATAGAATTTGCAATGAATATTCTCTAATAAAAAGGCAGAAAATAAAAGGTAGGATAAAAGTTATTATTTTAAATAAAGATTTGGGATATTAAAATAATTTTAAGGTTGGCACAATGTGTCAACCCTAAAATGTTTTATCATATTTTTAAATAGCTATTTCCATCAAGTGGAATAAGAAGTTGCATATTTAAAGGATCTGTTGAATTTCCAACTGCATAAATGCTGTAAAATCTATTTGGTGTCAATGTCATTTGAGGTACAGTAAGTAGTTTTTCTCCTTTGTTTTTAGCTATATAGATTGTGTATGTTCCAGGTTGAAGGGATTTATAAGTAGAAACACCTGTATATGGAACGTCTTTGAACAAAGTTTTGCCATCGCTTAAGATTACATCTAAATTTATAGTACTGTTAAATAAGTTTACAAATTTAATTAGAGCCTTATTTGGAAGTTTTGGCCTTATGACATCTTCTATGGGAATAATATTTATATTTGGATAATTTCCTGAAACTGCCACAGTCCATATTTTACTTGGTGGTAAAAATACACTTCTATTAAATAATGCATTTTTAGTAGTACCAGCAGGAAATATTGTTATGTCATAAGTACCAGCAGGAAAAGGCATGTAATCTGAGAATGATTTATATTTCAGATTTTTAAAAATTAGTCTATCGTTGAAGTATATATCCACTGGAGTTGAATTTACACTTGAATTTAGCATTCTAACATAGGAAATAGGGTTAATTGCCCTATAGTAATTTTTGAAAAATGGATAAGGAGAAATAAACATTACGCGCCACCTTTTATTAATTGATTCACATTATATAATATATGTGTACTCTTTATTCTGTGATACAATTATATAGTATAAAATTATTGCTTAAATACATAGTTTCCTAAGTTATATAAATTTAAAGATACAGGTATTTTACTTGTATCTATGTAGTCCATGCTGTAAATGCCATCCCAGGGATATACTGATATATAATTTTCATTGTATACATTTATAAGCAGTTTTTCTTCTTTGAAGGTTAGAATTATTTTATATTTAGGTTTTGAAGGAAGATTTTTAACGCTTTCTATAAAGTTTTTTTCATCTAAAGATTTGAACATAGTTTTTATGTCTTCAACAGTTTTAGCATCTAATTGTTTTTCTTTGTGAAAATTAGTTTCTGACATAATGCATTTTGAAGGCTTTTCTTGATTTATATATTTTAGAAGTTTAGCTGTATAGTAGAATTTATTTGGTTTTTTTGAGTTTAGATTTAATAAATTTAAATTATTAGTACATCCTGTAAGTAAAATAAATATTGTAAATATTATGGTAGCATATAATAATATTTTTTTCATTTTTAACACCTTAATGTAATTACTATATATTAAAGATATGTTTTAAAATATAGTTTATTACTAATTTTTAGATTCTATAAATTTTTTTAGGAGGTTTTTTTGTGAAATATAAACTTATAGCTGTAGATTTAGATGGAACACTTTTGAATGACAAAAAATTAATATGTGATTATAATATGGATAGAATAAATAAAGCTTTAAATATGGGAGTGAAATTTGTACTTTGTTCTGGAAGGCTTCCAAGTGCACTTAGGGCTTATTCGGAAATGACTGCAAAAGGTCAGCCAGTTATATGTAGTAATGGTGCTATTTTACTTGATGGTGATGGCGGAATTATTTATAAAAGTTGTATAGATAAAAATAGAGTACTTGAAATGATAGATATATTTAGAGAAGAAAAAGATGATACATATTATCATTTTTATGATGAAAATACTATTTATACAGAGCAATTTACAATGTCAGCTAAAAATCTCTATGAATTTAGTCGCAAACTTGATAGAAAACTTAGAATAGAAATAAGGGTAATGCCTGATTTAAAATCAATTGCAAATGAAAAAGATATAGATATCAATAAAATAGTTGTAATTGATGAGGATTTGAATTATTTGAGCAGGCTAAGAGAAAAATTAAAGAATGTACAAGATATAGAGATAACAAGTTCAGAAATTACAAATATTGAAATAATGAATAAGGGAGTATCTAAAGGAAGTGGTGTAAATCTTTTGGCAAGATATTATAATATACCAATAGATGAATGTATAACTATTGGAAATGATGAAAATGATATAAGCATGATTGAAAGTGAGGCATTTGGTGTTGCAGTATCAAATGCTAAAGATCCTGTAAAACAATGTGCTGATTATGTAACTTCAAAAGATAATAATGAGGGAGCTATAGGTGAAGTTATAGATAAATTTATATTAAATTAACAAAATAGGAAGTGGATATTTTGGAGGAAAAATTAGTTACAAATAAAGATATTCAAGTAAGACTTAGAAGAGTAGAGGGACAGATAAAGGGAATTGAAAAGATGATTGAAAGTGAAAGCTGTTGTAAAGATATTCTCATACAGATTGCAGCAGTTAGAGCAGCGATAAATAAAGTAGGTGGATTGATTCTTCAAAACTATGCAAAAACATGTTTTGTTTCTAAAGAGGACAATAGATCTGAAGAGAAAAAGATAGAAGAGCTTATTTCAATACTTACTATGTTTCTTAAATAGGTATAATATTAATTATATTTTAGGGTGGACTTGTTTTTAAGTCCACTTTTTATCTAGAATTATTTGTTTTAAATTTATTCTTCATAATTTTAAGTTTTTGCATGTGTATTTTTCTTTTGAACAAAATATAGGCTTTTGATATGGAAGACACTGAAAATACTCCAACTGCTATTGTACCTGCTATTGCAAGAGTTTGTATGCCTGTTTCAATTGATCCATCTATATTTCCTTGGACAGTTTCAAACATTGTATTGTACATTCCACCTCCAGGAACAAGAGGTATTATAGCACCTATTACAAAAGAAGTTACAGGTGTTTTAAGAACACGAGCCATTATTTCCGAGTATAAAGATCCAATTAATGATGCCATAAAGTAGGCAAATATTATAGAAGAATGAAAATAATGGAAAGTTAGTAAATAGATAAACCATGTGATACCTCCACCTATTGAAGAGAATATCAAATCTCTGCCTCTTATATTTGAAAGCACACCAAAGCATAAAGTGGCAATTAAAGCATATATAGAACTAACTATCATAATCTCATACCTCCTGTAATAATCCAAAGCCTTATTATAATTCCAGTTCCAACTGCAATTGCTACTGCAACTAGAAGTGCTTCTATAGCTCCTAAAATTCCTGATAGAAGATCCCCTGCTATAGTATCTCTTATTGCATTTGTTATAGCTATTCCTGGAACAAGAACCATAATAGAGCCTATTATTATAGTGTCTGTATGTGTTCCAATGTTAAGAAATGTACTGGAAAGAGCTATTAAGGCAGTAACTGCACCACATATTGTATTTATGAAAAACTCATTAGATTGAAAATATTTTAATGTTGAGGAAATTAAATTTATAAGACAGCCTATAATAAATGACACAATAAAGTCCTCTATGTTTCCTCCAAAAACAAGGCAAAAAAATCCAGAAACTCCTCCAGAGGAAAGTACATTTGTCTTTATGCTATAGGGCTTTAAATTATCAATTTTTATAAGCATATTTTTAATATCGCTAAGGGTATAACCTGAATCCTTTATATGTCTTGAGATATTGTTTACCTGAGATATTTTTTCTAAATTTTGACCTTTTCTTTTAGCTCTTTTTATCAAGGATATATTTTGTCCAAATTCATTTTTTGCAGATATTATTATTACGTTTATAGTGACGAAAGTGTCGACATCCATAACTCCACAGGAATTACATATCCTCTTCATTGTTTCTTCTATTCTATATATCTCTGCACCACTTTCAAGGAGTATTTTTCCTGCATAAACAGCTGTATTTAATGTATTATTAACATCCATTTTAATCTTTCCTTATTTAAATTTATAAATGCACAATTATTATAGTATAAGTTCAATCTATTTACTATAACTAATTATGAATTTTTTTGTTAAATCTATAATTAAATTGATTATGTATAGTATAAGCTGTATAATAAATAGCAATAATATAAAATAATGCAATAATAAATAAAATATAAGGGGGAAATCTAAATGAATTTTGACAATTTAAAAAATACGGATAGTGACATATTTAATATTATAAATCAAGAGAGGGAAAGACAGGAAAATGGAATAGAATTAATTGCATCTGAAAACTTTACAAGTAAGTCCGTAATGGAAGCAATGGGATCATTTTTAACAAATAAGTATGCTGAGGGATACCCTGGGAAAAGGTATTATGGAGGATGTTATATTGTAGATAAAGCGGAAGACTTAGCAAGAGATAGGATGAAGAAATTGTTTGGTGCAGAGCATGTAAATGTACAACCTCATTCTGGTTCTCAGGCAAATATGGCAGTTTACATGTCAGTTTTAAAACCTGGGGATACTGTTATGGGAATGAATTTAAGCCATGGGGGACATTTGACTCATGGAAGTAAAGTAAGTTTTTCAGGAAAGTTATATAACTTTGTATCCTATGGAGTAAACAAGGAAACTGAAACAATTGATTATGATGAAATGAGAAGAATTGCGCTTGAATGCAAGCCAAAGATGATAGTTTCTGGAGCAAGTGCATATCCTAGAGAAATAGATTTTAAAAAGATAAAAGAGATCTGTGATGAAGTAGGAGCATATATGATGGTTGATATGGCACATATTGCAGGACTTGTTGCAGCTGGTGAGCATATGTCTCCAGTACCATATGCAGATTTTGTAACTACAACTACACATAAGACACTTAGAGGCCCTAGAGGTGGAGCTATTATATGCAAAGAGAAGTATGCAAAAGCTTTAGATAAAGCTATATTTCCTGGAGTTCAGGGAGGACCTCTTATGCATATAATTGCAGCAAAAGCTGTATGCTTTGGAGAAGCTCTTTCAGATGAGTACAAAGAATACATAAAACAGGTAGTTAAAAATGCTAAAGTATTAGCAGAAGAGCTAAAAAATTATGGATTTAGGCTTATAAGTGGAGGAACAGATAATCATCTTATTTTAATAGATCTTACAAATAAAGATATGACAGGAAAAGAAGCAGAAAAACTTCTTGGAGATGCAGGAATTACAGTAAACAAGAATGGTATACCTTTTGACAAATTGGGACCTAATATAACAAGTGGAATTAGAATAGGAACACCTGCAGTAACTACAAGAGGATTTAAAGAAGAAGAAATGAAAAAAATAGCGTACTTTATGAACTATGTAATTGAAAATAGAGATAAGGACTTATCAGGTATAAGATCAGAAGTAAAGGAACTTTGTGACAAATACCCTATTTATAAGTAAGAGTTAATAGTTAATAGTTAAGAATTACGAGTTAGGGAGTCATAATCAATATGATTATGGCTCTTTTTATGTTGACTGATTTAAATAATATATTCATAATATAAAGTAACTTTTGAAAATAAATGTAATTATACTATGAATTAAAGAGGAGGGTAAAATGGAACATATAAGTGTATTTTTAGTGTTTGTAGAAGGAGTGCTGTCACTGTTTTCACCATGTATAATTCCATTACTTCCAGTTTATCTAAGTGTACTATCTGGAAGTAACTATAATGATTTAAAAAGTGGAAAAAATGAGGAGCAAAATAGGAATTTATTTAAAAATACAGTACTGTTTTTACTAGGTATATCAACTACATTTTTTATATTAGGCTCATCGGCAAGTGTGCTTAATTATTTCTTAAGATCTAACAAAAAAATAATTCTCATAATAGGTGGAATAGTAGTTGTTATTATGGGAATTTCATATATGGGATATTTAAAAATACCATTTTTGCAAAGAGAAAAGAAATTTAATATAGAAATAAATAAGATGAATCCACTAAAAGCCTATGTACTGGGATTTGTATTTAGTTTTGGATGGACTCCATGTGTTGGTCCAATGCTTTCTTCTGTTTTAATTATGGCATCAACTTCAAAAAGTATATTCATTGGAAACATGTTGATTTTAGTATATACTGCTGGATTTATGATTCCTTTTATAATAATTACTGCTTTTTATAAAAAATTACTTAGATTACTCGATAAAATAAAATTTCATATGAATGTTATTGAAAAAATTGGTGGTATTATTCTTTTAATAACAGGACTTGTTATGATACTTAGTGGAGCAGGTTTTAAAATTAATAATATAAACAATTCAGAGTCATATGCAAATGAACAAAATGAACAGTTTGAAAATAATAAAGATGATTCTAATACAGAAGATGATGAAAGTGAAGCTCCAAACTTTGAATTAGTTGATCAGTATGGAAATACTCATAATTTAAGTGATTATAGGGGTAAAGTTGTATTTTTGAATTTCTGGGCTACTTGGTGTCCTCCATGTAGAGCGGAATTACCTAATATAGAGAAAGTTTATAAAGAATATAAAAATAATACTAAAGATGTTATAATTTTGGGAGTGGTTGCACCTAATCTTGGGAGAGAGGGAAGTCGTGAGGATATAAAAAAATTCCTTAATGAAAATGGATATACATTTCCAGTACTTTTTGATGATGGAAGTATTATGTATAAATATGGTATAGGAGCTTTTCCTACAACCTTTATAATAGACAAAAATGGTAGAATATATGAAGGTATTTCAGGAGGTTTAGAGAAAACTATGATGGAATCATTAATAGATAAGGCTAAATGAAAATATAATAAAACTATTTAAAACAAATGTAAATAAATTAAATCATCCCATCATATAGATTAGTAAACTATAAATTTATATGGTGGGGTGATTTTATGATAAAAAAAGGAAGTCTAGTTGAAGTTGAAAGTACTGGGAGAAATGGTATAAAGGTCATATTTAGAGGGCTTTGTAGAAAAAATTGTGATATAGGAGAATATGTAAGCATAAAAATTATGTCTGGACATATAATATCGGGAATTGTGTATAGGGATATGAATTTTTTATATAATGTTCACCACTTATCAAAAAAAGCTAAGCAAATTATAATGATCAAAAGTTTTTAGCTTAATTTCACAGTAGTTATTCCCCAAAATAGCTAAGTATGATATAATAAATACGAATAATTTTATTAAAAGTATAATAAATGTTCGAAAAATGTTTAAAAAATATGATTAGGGGAGATAACAGGATGAGTGTTAGAAGATTATTTGTGGAAAAGAAATCTGGATTCGATGTAGAGGCCCATAATCTTTTAAAAGATATAAGGGAAAGTTTAGGCATAGAGGCTTTAAAAAACATCAGGATACTAAACAGATATGACATTGAAAATATGGAGGATTGTGAATATGAAAAATCAAAGTACACTGTGTTTTCAGATAAGACTGTGGACACCGTATATGAAGAGGATATACCAAATATAGGACAAAATAGAATTTTTGCAGTTGAATATCTTCCAGGTCAGTATGACCAGAGATCTGATTCAGCATCTCAGTGTATTCAGATATTGACACAAAAAGAAAAGGTAAATATTATATCTTCTAAAGTATACATAATAGAAGGGTGTATAACAGATGAAGAGTTTAGTGCTATAAAACAATATTGCATAAATCCTGTTGATTCAAGAGAAGCTTCCCTTGAAAAATTTGATAAATTGCATAAGGAAGTTCATATTCCAGAAGATGTGGAAGTTTTAGATGGATTTACAGAAAGTTCAAAACAGGAACTATTAAAGTTTATAGATGAAAAAGGCCTTGCAATGAGTTTAGATGATTTGGAATTTTGTAGACAGTACTTTAAAAATAAAGAGAAAAGGCAACCTACAATAACTGAAATAAGAGTAATAGATACATATTGGTCAGATCATTGTAGACACACTACTTTTATGACAGAACTTGAAAATATAAAAATTGAAGATGGAAAATTAACAGTACCTATTAAAAATGCATGCAATGATTATTTTAAATTTAGAGATGAACTAGGAAGAGATGAAAAACCAGTTTGCCTTATGGACATTGCAACTATTGGAATGAAAAAGTTAAGGGCAGAGGGAAAACTTGATGATCTTGATGAATCTGAGGAAATAAATGCTTGTAGCATAGTTGTTGATGCAAATGTAGATGGAAAATTAGAAAAATGGCTTGTGATGTTTAAAAATGAAACACATAACCATCCAACGGAGATAGAACCCTTTGGAGGAGCAGCTACATGTATTGGAGGAGCTATAAGAGATCCGCTGTCTGGAAGATCTTATGTGTATCAGGCAATGAGAGTTACTGGAAGTGGAGATCCTACAGTGGATTTGAATTCAACTTTAGAGGGGAAACTTCCACAGAAAAAGATAACTACAGGTGCAGCACAGGGATATAGTTCCTATGGAAATCAGATAGGACTTGCAACTGGACTCGTAAGTGAAATATATGATCCTGGTTATGTGGCAAAGAGAATGGAAATTGGTGCTGTAGTTGGTGCAGTGCCTAAAAAAAATGTAGTTAGAAAAAGACCGGAAGAGTCTGATGTTGTAATACTTTTAGGTGGAAGAACAGGTAGAGATGGATGCGGAGGAGCTACAGGTTCTTCTAAGAAACATACTGAAAAGTCAATATTTACATCAGGTGCAGAAGTTCAAAAGGGAAATCCAGTTACTGAGAGAAAACTTCAAAGACTTTTTAGAAAACCTGAGGTGAGTACTCTTATAAAAAGATGTAATGATTTTGGAGCTGGAGGAGTATCTGTTGCCATAGGAGAACTAGCAGATGGACTTGATATAAATTTAGATCTTGTACCTAAAAAATATGAAGGACTAGATGGAACTGAACTTGCAATATCAGAATCACAGGAACGTATGGCAGTTGTGGTTTCTAAAGATGACAAAGATAAATTTATAAAATATGCAGAAGAAGAAAATCTTGAGGCAACAGCTGTTGCAGTTGTTACAAATACTAATAGAATGAGATTCTATTGGAGAAAAAAATTAATTGTAGATTTGAGTAGAGAATTTATAGATACAAATGGAGTAAGAGCAAAAACTGAAGTGCATGTAAAATCTCCAGATGAATTGTCTGCATATTTTAAAACAAAATCAAATGTAAAAAATAAGAATATAAGAAGTAACTGGTTAGATATGCTAAAGAGCTTGAATGTATGTAGTCAAAAGGGACTTGTAGAAAGATTTGATAGTACAATAGGAAGTTCTACAGTGCTCATGCCATATGGTGGGAAATATCAATTTACTAAAATAGAAGCTATGGCAGCTAAAATACCAGTTAGATACGGCGATACAGATACAGCGACTATTATGAGTTATGGATATAATCCTAAAATATCAAAATGGAGTCCATTTCATGGAGCTGTATATGCAGTATGTGAATCAGTAGCTAAAGTTGTGGCAACTGGAGGAAGAGCTGATAAAATAAGGCTTACATTCCAAGAGTATTTTGGAAGCCCACAAAATGAACCTGAAAGATGGGGAAAGCCATTTTCAGCACTAATTGGTGCACTACATGCACAAGAAAAACTTGGCATAGCTGCAATAGGAGGAAAAGACAGTATGTCTGGAACTTTTAAAGATAAGGATGTACCTCCAACATTAGTGTCATTTGCAATTACGACTGAAAGTGCAGATGTAATAATATCTCCTGAATTTAAGAAAATTGGAACTAGTATAGTATTTATACCTGTTGATATAGATGAATACTATATGCCTGATTTTGATAAAATGAATAAAAATTATAAAATTATACATTCTCTTATTGAAAGTAAAGTTATAATATCAGCAGAAACAGTGAAAGACAGTGGTATAGCTCAGTCTATAAGCAATATGAGCTTCGGAAACAAGATAGGTATGGAATTTTCAAAAGACTTTAACTTGAAAAAGCTTTTTTACCCTTATTATGGTTCTATAATAGCTGAAATAGATAACAATGTTAATTTAGAAGATGCACTAAAGGATTTGAATTATGAGGTAATTGGTTTTACGCATGCAGATAGAACTATAAATGTAGGAGATGAAATAATAGATATAGATGATATGATAGATAGCTGGGAAAGTACTCTAGAATGTGTATTCCCTACAACTACAGATGATGATGAAAGAAGTATAGAAACTATAAGTTTCAACAAAAAATCCAAGTTATCACCTTCTATTAAATTTGCAAAACCTAGAGTATTTATACCAGTATTTCCCGGGACTAATTGTGAATATGATTCTGAAAGAGCCTTTATAGATGCAGGTGCTGAAGTTGATACTCTCGTACTAAAAAATTTAAGTGTGCAACAGATAGAAAATTCTATAGATGAAATGGCAGATAGAATAAAGAAATCCCAAATAATTATGCTTCCAGGAGGTTTTAGTGCAGGTGATGAGCCTGATGGCTCTGGAAAATTCATAGCAGATGTGTTTAGAAATCCAAAAATAAAGGAAGCTGTCCAAGAACTTTTAAATAATAGAGATGGACTTATGCTTGGAATATGCAATGGCTTTCAAGCACTTATAAAGCTTGGACTTGTACCTTTTGGAGATATAAGAGAAATAAAAAGTAACTATCCTACACTTACTTATAATAAAATAGGAAGACATATTTCACGCATAGTAAATACAAGAATATCATCCAATATGTCACCTTGGTTTAGCAATGTAAAAGTAGGAGATATTCACTCAATTGCAATATCTCATGGAGAAGGAAGATTTATATGTGAAGAAAACATGATGAAAAAGCTTATAGATAGAGGTCAAATAGCAACACAATATGTTGATTTTGAAGGCAGACCTAGTTATGATGATAAATTTAATCCAAATGGCTCATTCTATGCAGTTGAAGGAATAACAAGTCCTGACGGAAGAGTACTTGGAAAAATGGGGCATTCAGAGAGAATAGGAAGAAATGTTATAAAAAATATACCAGGCGATAAGGATCAAAAAATATTTAAATCAGGAGTGGACTATTTTAGATATTAGCTTTGTAGTATTAATCCCTTATTAATGATATACTAAATGTGGATGTATTATATAGTAATTTTTTTACAATACATTGGATTATTAAATTAATATTATAATAAGGGGAGATTACATGTGGTAGAACCTATAATTATGACGGATGCTAGTTGTGACATGCCTGAAGATTTTATGCTTCAGAATAATGTTCCCTTTCTTGGCCTTATATGTCATTTTAAAGGAAAAGAGTATGAAGATGATTTTGGACATTCATTGAGTTATGAAAAGTTTTATACTGGACTTAAAGATGGTGAAATGCCATATACAACTCAAATAAATCAATATAGGTTTATGGAAAAGTTTAGAGAACTTTTAAAAGAAAAAAGGCCTATAATCTATATAGGAATGTCATCGGGAATAAGTGGTACTTATAATAGTTCCAAATTGGCAAGAGAAGAGCTAATAAGGGAGTATAGTGATGCAGATATAACTGTTATAGACAGCAAAGTAGCATCAATAGGGCTTGGACTTTTAGTATATCATGCAGTGAAAATGGCAAAACAGGGATATAGTGCTAAGGATATTGTGAATTGGGTAGAAGAGAATAAGAATAAAATGAATTGTTGGTTTTTAGTGGATGATCTTAAGCATTTAAAAAATGGAGGAAGGATATCATCATCAAAAGCAGTTATGGGAACACTTTTAAATGTAAAGCCAATAATAACCATACAGAGGGATGGAACTTTAAAAAACGTAGCTAATATAAGAGGGAAAAAGAAAGCCTTTAGATATCTTATAGAGAAATTTAAAAGTATTACAGATGCATCGGAAAATAAAGTTATAGGAATTTCTCATGGGTATTGTCTTGAAGATGCACAGACATTAAAGAATATGATGGAAGATGAATTCAAAAATAATAAATTTATTGTAAATCCACTTGGACTTGGAATGGGAACTCACTGTGGAAATGGAATGGTATCATTGTGTTTCTTGGGGAAAAATAGAATATTGTGATTGAAAAAGGGTAGAAATGGAAATGTATTCTACCCTTTTTTTAAAATTAAGTAATAAATTATTTGATTTTTACTTAACTAGTATATATTATAGTGATATAATAAAATCATAAAAATAATAGATAATAATTAATACATTATACTAAATGTTGAAGGAGGATACACATGGCAAGATTTACATTACCAAGAGATATTTATTTTGGAGAAAATTCTTTAGAAGAACTAAAGAAATTGGAAGGTCATAAAGCTGTAATAGTTGTAGGTGGAGGATCCATGAAAAGGTTTGGATTCTTAGGTAAAGTTCAGGAATATTTAAAAGAAGCAGGAATTGAAACTAAATTAATAGAAGGTGTTGAACCTGATCCATCTGTTGAAACAGTAATGAATGGAGCTAAGGTAATGAGAGAATTTGAGCCTGACTGGATAGTAGCAATAGGTGGAGGTTCACCAATTGATGCGGCTAAAGCAATGTGGATATTCTACGAATACCCTGATTTTACTTTTGAAAAAGCTGTTGTTCCTTTTGGAATTCCAAAGCTCAGGAATAAGGCAAGATTCTTAGCAATACCTTCAACAAGTGGAACTGCAACTGAGGTAACGTCATTTTCAGTAATAACAGATTATAAAACTAAGATTAAATATCCTCTTGCTGACTTTAATTTGACTCCAGATGTTGCAATAATAGATCCAGCTCTTGCACAGACTATGCCAAAAAAACTTACAGCACATACTGGAATGGATGCATTAACACATGCAATAGAGGCTTATGTAGCAGGATTACATTCAGATTTTTCAGATCCTCTTGCTATTCATGCAATAGAGATGATTCATAAATACCTTCTTAAATCTTATGAAGGAGATAAAGAAGCTAGATCACAAATGCATATTGCTCAATGTCTTGCAGGAATGGCATTTTCAAATGCTCTTCTTGGAATAACTCATAGTATGGCTCACAAGACTGGTGCAGTGTTCCACATACCACATGGATGTGCAAATGCAATATTTTTGCCTTATGTAATAGACTTTAACAAAAAAGCTTGTGCAAAGAGATATGTTGACATAGCAAAGGCACTTAAACTTTCAGGCAATACTGATGATGAAATGATAGACTCATTAACATCTCTTATTAAAGATATGAATAAAAAGATGAATATTCCATCTACATTAAAAGAATATGGAATAAGTGAAGAAGATTTTAATAATGAATTAGATTTTATAGCACACAATGCAATAGAAGATGCTTGTACTGGAGCTAATCCTAGAAAGATAACTGAAGCTGAAATGAAAAGATTATTTCAGTATGTTTATACTGGGGATAAGGTTGATTTTTAGTTTTAAAACAAAGATAAGTAAAATTTTAAGTATGGAAAATGAAGAGCTGAGAATAAAAACTCAGTTCTTTTTTTATAAATTTTCTAATAAAATAAAAAAACTATTGAATTTTAATCTTAAATCTGATAAAGTATCACTATAACGATTTATCACTTTATCATGATAAATTATGAAATAGGAGGACTTAGATGGAAAATTGGAAAAGATATATACCTGAAGGGGCAAAAGATTTTATTTTTGAAGAGTGTAGCAGAAAATTTGAAATACAAAGTACACTCAGGAAGACATATATAGATGCCGGATTTTTGGAAATTTCATCACCTCTTTTAGAATTTTATGATGTATTTAATTATGAAAAAACTATTTTTAAGCAGGAAAATATGTATAAGCTATTTGATAATCATGGGAGAATGATGGTTTTAAGACCTGATATGACAACGCCGGCAGTTAGGATATCAGCTACTAAACTTAAAAGAGCACCTCATCCTCTAAAATTGTGTTATACAGAAAATATATACAGACAAAATGAAAATTTAAATGGAAAAGATATTGAAATTACTCAATCTGGAATAGAGATAATAGGTGCAGAGAGTATAAAAGCAGATGTTGAAATTGTGACTACAGCAATAAGAGCACTTTTGAAATGTGGACTTAGAGATTTTAAAATAGAACTTGGACAAATTAATTTTTTCAAAAATATAGTTAATGAATCTGGATTAGATGATGAAAAAAAGACAAAATTGAAACAATGTATTGAAAATAAAAACTTTACAGCTCTTGAAAGTTTTATAGATGAAAATAAGGATATAATGAATGAAAAAAGTATATGTATATTTAGAGAAATACCTAGATTGTTTGGTGATATTGAAGTATTAGATAGAGCTTCTTCAATGACAAATAATAAAGGTGCACTTGATGCTATTGACAATGTTCGCAAAGTTTATAATTATGTTTGTAGTGCAGGATATGGTAAGTATATATCTGTTGACCTTGGAATGGTTCAAAATATAGATTACTATACTGGAATAATTTTCAGAGGATATGCACAAAATGTGGGAAACAGCATATTAAGTGGTGGAAGATATGATAATTTGTCAGAGCAATTTGGAGATGAAGAAAGTGCAACAGGACTTGCAATAGATGTAAATAGTATAATGAAAGCTTCAAGTGAAATATGTGAAAATGAAGCCAAAAAGAAAAGAGTTCTTATATACTACAATGGTGAAAATTATCAAATTGCTTATAAAAAAGCGGAAGAGCTTAGAAGGCAAAATGTAATAGTTGAGATGAGTATTTTTGACAGTGAAGATGAAGCTAGAGAATATTTTGAGAGTAAAGATATGGATGATTTTATAGTGATATGAAGTAAGAGATTATCGTAAGTTGGGAGTGAAAATTTTGGATATTAGAAAACCTTTGAAAATAGCTTTGACAAAAGGAAGAATAGAAAAAAGTGCAGTGCAGATGTTTAAAGCCATAGGTGTAGATTGTACTGAAATTGAAAATAAGGGTAGAAAACTTATATTCCATGATGATAAATACAATGTGGATTTTGTACTTGTAAAGGCACCAGATGTAATTACTTATGTTGAGCATGGGGCTGCAGATATAGGTATAGTTGGAAAAGATACTATTATGGAATTTAATAAAAATTACTATGAACTTATGGATTTGAAATTTGGAAAATGTAAGTTTTCACTAGCAGGTCCTAAGGGAAAAAATTTTTATGAAGGATATAGAAGAAAAAAGATTGCAACTAAATATCCAAATGTTGCAAGAAACTATTTTAAAAAAATTGGATACGATATTGATATAATAAAAATAGAGGGATCTGTAGAGCTTGCTCCAATTCTTGGATTATCTGATGCAATTGTTGATATAGTGGAAACTGGAAATACATTAAGAGAAAATGGACTTGAAGTGTACAGTGATATATGTAATATAAGTACAAGGCTTATAACAAATATAGCAAGCTTAAAAATGAAGAAGTTTGAAATAGAGAGTATAGTTGATAAATTAAGAGAAGAAGTTGAAAAAAGGGAAGAAATGCAGAAGTTTAAGGGGGCTTTAAATTGATTAATATAATTAAAGGAAGTAAGAATGCAAAAGAAGAGTATCTAAAGCTACTTAGAAGTAGAAGAACTGAAACTGACACAAATGTTGTAAAATCTGTATCGAATATATTGAGTGAAGTTAAAAAAGATGGAGATAAAGCCTTAATTCAATATACAAATAAATTCGATTCTAAAGAGTTAAATACGGATAATATTTTAGTTACAAGAGATGAAATAGATAGAGCGTATACACAAGTTGATAAAAGTTTTATTGAATCCATAAAGCAGGCAAAGAAAAATATTGAAAAATTTCATAAAAAGCAAACACATAATTCTTTTGTAATTGCAGATGAACCTGGAAAGATAATGGGTCAGAGATATATTCCACTTGAGAGAGTTGGAGTATATGTACCTGGAGGAACTGCTGCATATCCATCATCTGTAATCATGAATATAGTTCCTGCAAAAATTGCTGGAGTAGATGAAGTTATAATGGTAACTCCAGTAAGGGAAAATTTAAGTATAAATCCAAGTGTGCTTGTAGCAGCAGACATTGCAGGGGCAGATAAGATATATAAAATAGGAGGAGCTCAGGCAGTTGCAGCACTTGCATATGGAACAGATACAATACCTAAGGTGGACAAAATTGTAGGTCCTGGAAATATATATGTAGCCACTGCTAAAAAACTTGTTTATGGAGAAGTAGACATAGATATGATAGCAGGTCCAAGTGAGATACTTGTAATTGCAGATGAAACTGCAAATCCAAAATTTATAGCAGCAGATTTAATGTCTCAAGCAGAGCATGATGAGCTTGCATCATCTGCACTTGTAACTACATCTTTAGATATTGCAAAGAAGGTTAATGAAGAAATACAAATTCAGATAGATAAACTTGAGAGAAAAGATATAATAGAAGAATCACTTAAAAACAATGGAATAATTGTTGTGACTTCAACAATAGAAGAAGCTATAGATATGGGTAATGAAATTGCACCAGAACACTTAGAGCTTTGTGTTAAAGATCCATTTTCATATCTTCCTGCTATAAGAAATGCAGGATCTGTATTTTTAGGATCATATAGTCCAGAACCACTTGGAGATTATTTTGGTGGACCCAATCATGTATTGCCAACAAGCGGTACTGCAAGATTTTTTTCGCCTCTTTCCGTAGATGATTTTGTTAAAAAGTCCAGCTATATATATTACTCAAAAGAAGAACTTCAAAAGGTAGCAGATAGTATTATGATTATTGCAGAAGATGAAGGACTTACTGCACATAAAAATTCAATATATGTTAGAAAACAGTAAAGGGGTGGAATAAATGGATAAGGATAATGAGAGGAAAGCTTCTATTAAAAGAAGTACTTCAGAAACAAATGTAAGTGTTGAGTTAAATATAGATGGTGATGGAAATTATGAAATTGATACAGGAATAGGTTTTTTTGATCATATGCTTACTATGATAGCCAAGCATGGAAATATAGATTTAAAAATAAAAGCAGAAGGAGATTTAAATGTGGATTTCCACCATACAGTAGAAGATGTTGGAATTGTAATTGGACAGTGCATAAAAAAGGCCCTTGGGGATAAAAAAAGTATAAGAAGATATGGAACCTTTTTCCTACCAATGGATGAAAGCCTTGAAATGGCATCTATTGATTTAAGTGGAAGAGCATATATAGTCTTTGATGCAGAACTGAAAAGTGAAAAGGTAGGGAATATGGATACTGAACTTATAGAAGAATTTTTTAGGGCAGTTGCTTTTAATTCTGATATGACCCTTCATATAAAATGTCTTTATGGGAAGAATACACATCATATTATAGAAGGTATGTTTAAGGCATTTGGTCATGCATTTAGAGAAGCTTACAGTATAGATGAAAATATAAAAGGAGTACTATCAACTAAGGGAACTATATAGCTAAAATCTACAATGAATTATTAAATGAAAAGAGGATATAAAAATGATTTCTATTATAGATTATGGAATGGGAAATTTAAGAAGTGTTCAAAAAGCATTTGAATTTATAGGAGCTAAGGCAAATATAACTTCAGATAAAAATGAAATACTTAATAGCAGAGGAATAATACTTCCTGGAGTTGGGGCATTTCCCGATGCAATGGAAAATATAAAGAAGCTTCAACTTGATATAGTTCTTAAGGAAGCTGTAAAAAATGGAATACCACTTATGGGAATATGTCTTGGAATGCAGCTATTATTTAATGAAAGCTCAGAAGTTAGAAAAACAGCAGGACTTGGATTCTTAAATGGGAAAGTTACAAAGTTTAATGTGGATTTGAAAATACCACATATGGGATGGAATAATCTTATTATAGATAGACAGTGCAAAATATTAGATGGTATAAAAGAAGGAAGTTATGTTTATTTTGTACATTCTTACTATGCTAAAATTGAAGATAGTGAAGTGCTAAATGCACATAGCTTTTACGGAGTAGATGTGCCTGCAATTGTAAGTAAAGGTAATGTATTTGGACTTCAGTTTCATCCTGAAAAAAGCGGAGAAGTTGGTATAAAAATGTTAAAAAATTTTTGGGAGCTGATAAAATGATAATACTTCCAGCTATAGATTTAAAAGATGGAAAATGTGTACGACTATATCAAGGAAATTTTGAAAAATCTCAAGTAGTTGCAGAAAACCCTGTAGAAGTTGCAAAAAGTTTTAAAGATAGTGGAGCAGAATATATTCATATGGTAGATCTCGATGGAGCCTTAAATGGTAAAGTTAAGAATTTGAAAGTTATAAAAAGTGTAGTTGAATCTGTAGAAATTCCAATTGAACTTGGCGGCGGAATAAGGAAAATGGAAACTGTAGATATGCTTATAGAAGCTGGAGTATCTAGAGTGATACTTGGCAGTGCTGCTCTTAAGGATCCAACTTTTGTTAAAAATTCAGTGAAAAAGTATGGTGAAAAAATAGCTGTTGGAATAGATGCTAAAAATGGGAATGTAGCAGTAAATGGATGGGTAGATGTAAGTAATGTTTACTATATAGATTTTGCAAAACAAATGGAGGATATAGGAGTTTCTACTATAATATTTACAGACATAAGTAAAGATGGAACTTTAGAAGGACCTAATTTAGAACAACTCTATAATATCCAAAATAGTGTAAAATGTAACATAATAGCATCTGGAGGAATAAAAAATCTTAAAAATCTAAAAGATATAGAAAATATGGGTATATACGGTGCAATTACCGGTAAGGCTATATATTCTGGAAATATAGATTTAAAACAGGCTATAGAGGTGTGCAGATAATATTTAATTGAAAGGAGATTTTTGTATGAGTAAATATTGGAGTAGAGTTACTAAAAATGTAGAACCTTATGTATGTGGAGAGCAACCTAAAGATAAAAAATACATAAAATTGAATACAAATGAGAATCCGTATCCTCCATCACAAAAGGTGTTAAATGCAATTAAAAATGCAGCAAATTCCGATTTAAGATTATATCCAGATCCAAATTGTGATAAACTTAGGAAAACTATTGCAAATTATTATAATTTAAATGAAGATCAAGTATTTATAGGAAATGGTTCAGATGAAGTTCTTGCTATGTCATTTCTGGCTTTTTTTGATAACTCTGAAACTATATTGTTTCCAGATATAAGTTATAGTTTTTATCCTGTATATGCAAATTTATATAATATAAAATATAAAAATATAAAATTAAATGAAGATTTCTCTATTCCAGTTGAAAAGTTTTTAGGTGAAAATGGTGGTATAGTTTTGCCAAATCCAAATGCACCTACAGGAATATGTTTAGATAGACAGTCTATTAAAAATATTTTAGAGAAAAATTCAGACAAAGTAGTTATAATTGATGAAGCTTACATAGATTTTGGAGGAGACTCTGTAGTTTCTCTTATAAAGAATTATAAAAATCTCTTAGTTATTCAAACACTTTCTAAGTCACGTTGTCTTGCAGGTGTCCGTGTTGGATTTGCACTTGGTAACACAGAGCTTATAGAAGGATTAAATAGGATAAAAAATTCATTTAACTCCTATACTGTAGATAGAATTGCAAGTGAAGCTGCAGTGGCTGCTATAGAAGATGAAGATTATTTTAAAAAATGTACAAAGAGAATAATAGACACAAGGGAGTCAACAGTTAAAAAGCTTGAGAATATTGGCTTTAAAGTTATACCTTCAAAAGCCAACTTTATATTTATAACTCATCCTAAATATTCTGCAAAAGATATATTTTTGAGTCTTAGAAAAAAAGGAGTTCTTGTAAGATATTTTAATAAAGAGAGAATAGATAACTATTTGAGAGTAAGTATAGGTTCAGAAGAGGAAATGGAAATTTTCATAAAAAGACTTGAAGAAGTTCTAAATGAAATTAAACTTTAAAAGGGGATGTAGCAGTTGCTTACAAAAAGAATAATACCATGTCTTGATGTTAACATGGGAAGAGTTGTTAAGGGAGTAAATTTTGTAAATCTTAAAGATGTAGGTGATCCTGTAAAAATAGCAAAAGAATACAATAGACAAGGAGCCGATGAAATAGTTTTTTTAGATATAACAGCTACTCATGAAAAGAGAAAGACTGTGATAGATGTAGTTAAAAAGACAGCAGAACAAGTATTTATACCACTTACAGTAGGTGGCGGTATAAGAAATTTAGATGATTTTAAAAATATTTTAAGAGCAGGAGCAGATAAAATATCAGTTAATTCGGCAGCTATAAGGGATCCAGAGATTATAAAAAAAGCGGCAGAGAGATTTGGAAGCCAGTGCGTTGTTGTTGCAATTGATGGAAGACAGAGAGAAGATAAAACTGGCTGGAATGTAGTTATAAATGGGGGAAGAATAGATACAGGATTAGATGCACTAAAATGGGCTAAAAAGGCAGAAGAGCTTGGAGCAGGAGAAATTCTTCTAACAAGTATGGATGCTGATGGGACAAAAAAAGGATACGATTTGCCTTTTACTAAAGCAGTTTCAGATATAGTTAATATTCCAGTAATTGCATCTGGGGGATGCGGCTCTATAGAAGATTTTTATGATGTTTTTAAAGAAACAGGAGCTGATGCAGCACTTGTAGCATCACTTTTTCATTACGGTGAACTTACAATAGAGGAAGTTAAAGACTATCTAAATAAAAAAGATGTTCCAGTTAGATTTTAAGAGGTGGAGTATGGATAAACTGAATTATAATAGTGAAATTTTAAAAAAAGTTGATTTCAAGGGAGGACTTATCCCTGCAGTAGTTCAAGATTTTCAAAATAATCAGGTGCTTATGGTTGCATATATGAATGAAGAATCATTAAAAAGGACACTTGAAAGTGGCACTACATGGTTTTGGAGCAGGTCAAGACAGGAGTATTGGAACAAAGGTGCTACTTCAGGCCATTTTCAATATGTAAAGAGCATAGATGTAGATTGTGACTATGATACAATTTTGATAAAGGTAGAACAAATAGGAGCAGCATGCCATACAGGAAACAGAAGCTGTTTTTTTAACAAACTAACGAAATAAAATTAAAAATTTATAATTCACAATTAAGAATTCACAATGAAGGAGGATTTTTCTAAAGAAAAATCTGAAAACTAATAATTGTAAACTGTGAATTGTGAATTGTGAATTGTGCATTGTGAATTGTAATTTGTGCATTGTGAATTGAAAAACTCTTGGAGGGATAGTTTATGGAAATTAAAAGTGTTATAGAAGAACTTTACAATGTTATACAATCTAGAAAAAAATATCCTGAGGAAGGGTCCTATACTAATTACTTATTTACAAAAGGACTTGATAAGATACTAAAAAAAGTTGGAGAAGAGAGTACAGAAGTTATAGTTGCAAGTAAAAATGGAAATAAAGATGAAGAAATTCCTGAAATATGTGATCTTATATATCATGTAGTTGTTCTTATGGTAAATCAAGGAATAACCTTAGATGAAATAGAAGCTGAGCTTAAAAATAGGAGAAAGAAGATAAAGAATAAAAAGCCTGAAAGAAGGAGTATTGAAGAAATTTAACTTTACTAAAATTCTAGTGCTTACTGTATTAAATTAGCACAGTAAGCACTAATTTTGTGCTTTAATTCTAAAACAACATGTAATTTGAATTTATTTGATGGTATAATATTGAGTTAGATTATATATTATTTTTTATTTGAGATTGTATAAAATATCTACTATAATACATTAATATTTTTACTTTTGGGGGTATTTTTTTGAATTACAATGTAATAGACGAAGTATTGATTTTATCAATTATCATGGCAGTAGGTGTATTTGCAAGAAAAAAAAATATGATAAGAGAAAAAGCAGTAACAGATCTTTCAAATCTCCTCATAAATATAACACTTCCGGCACTTCTTATATCCTCTTTTAATTATAATTATTCTTCTAATATGTTTATAGAAGCAAAACGAATATTTTTTTATTCAACTTTACTGAATCTTATTTTAGTGTTTTTAAGCAGATTTTTTACTTTGAAGTATGATAAAGATTCAAGTAAGATTATAAGGTTTGCTACTGTATTTTCAAATAGTGGATTCATGGGATATCCTGTGTTGGCGGGATTATTTGGTAAGGTAGGTATATTCTATGGCGCTGTTTTTAATATACCGCTTAATATTATAATGTTTAGCCTTGGAATCATGATGTATACTGGTAAAAGTGATATTAGAGCTTTAAAGGGAGTTATTTTAAATCCTGCAATAATTGCAACTGTAATTGGGTTTTTGATGTTTTTGTTTTCTGTAAAAATTCCTAATGTGCCAAGAAATGCTATAAGTACAATTGGAGATATGACTACTCCTCTTTCAATGATTATAGTTGGATGTATGTTAGCGGAAATGAAACTTAAGGATATTTTTAATGGAAGTATAGCATATTATATATGTTTTTTAAGATTGCTTTTAATTCCAGTCATAAGTTTTATAGTGTTGAAACTTATACAAGCTGATAGCCTTATGCTTCAAATATCTGTAGTAATAGAAGCTATGCCAGTTGCAGTGCTTTCTCCAATACTAGCTCAAAAGTACAATTCAGATGAAAAATTGGCATCTAAAAGTGTTTTTATAACTACAATGGTATCTATGATAACTATACCTATCATTGTAATTTTACTTCAATATTTTAATAATTTGTTTTAATTTTTAAATAGTATGAATATATATTATGGAATATTAATAATGTGAGGTGAATTTTATGTTTGATACCCATGTACATACTACTTTTTCTACGGATTCTAAAATGAATATAGAAAATGCACTTAAATCTGCAAAAAAAAGAGGAGTAGCTTTAATATTAACAGAGCATATGGATATAGGATATCCTAATCAAGGAGAATTTATATTTGATACAAATAAGTATTTTAAAAGCTATTCTAAATTTAGAGGAAAAAATCTTCTTTTAGGAATAGAAATAGGAATGAAAAATGACTGCATAGATGAATCGAGGATTATAGTAAATAGTAATCCATTTGATTATGTTATAGGGTCTATTCATCTTGTAGATAATTTAGATTTGTATTATAAGGACTATTATGAGGGGAAAAGCAAGAAAACTGCTTATTTAAAATATCTTAATTCTATGCTTGAAAATTTAAAGAAATTTGATTTTATAGATAGTTTAGGTCATATAGATTATATATGTAGATATGCAAAATATGATGACAGTGAACTTTATTATGATGAATTTTCAGATATAATAGATGAAATATTTAAGATTTTAATAAGTAGTGGAAAATGCATTGAATTAAATACTAGAAGACTAAAAAATAAATCCTCTATAGATCCCTTGCTTAAAATATATAAAAGGTATAGAGAACTTGGAGGTAAATATATAACTATTGGTTCAGATGCTCATGATGAGAAGAGTATAGGAGGTAATTTTTCTATAGCAAAGGAAATGGCTTCTCAGTGTGATTTAAAGATAGTTTATTTTAAAGATAGAGAAATAAAATACATGTCTAGTTATTGTTGACAACTTTACTCTGATTTGATACTATAAAAACATAGATAATCTATAAGTTGAGTGTCAAAGGAAATGGTTAAGTGAAGCTATCCACAAAGGGAAGATACGGAGTTAAAGCAATGGTTGATTTAGCTGTTCACTATGGAAGTGAGCCATGCTCAATAAAAAGTATTTCTCAAAGACAGGGCATATCTGAATACTATTTAGAGCAATTGTTTTCATCTCTTAGAAAAGCTAATTTAATAAAGAGCATAAGAGGAGCACAGGGAGGTTATATACTTAGCAGACATCCTAATGATATAACTGTAGGTGATATTATGAAGGTGCTAGAAGGTCCCATTGAAATTTCAGAATGCATAGATGACATTAATGGGAATTCCTGTAATAATGCTGACTATTGTGCAACAAGACTTTTGTGGTCAAAGATTAGGGATAGTATAGATAGCGTTATGGATTCTACTACACTCCAAAATATTGTAGATGACTACAAAAATATTCAAAAAAATAAGAGAATGGCTAAAAAATAGATATTTATAAGAATATAACTCTTGGGGAATTTTTTACATAGAGTTATATTTTTTTATTTTTTGGGAAAACTAAATTCAAGTGATAATCCACAGTTCACAATTCACAATGCAGAATTAAGGATGATTTTTCTGAGAAAAATCTAAAATTGTGAACTGTGAATTGTGCACTGATAATTGATAATTGATAATTGTGAACTGTGAATTGTGAATTGTGAATTGATAATTGATAATTGTGCATTGTGCATTGTGCATTGTGCATTGAAAAAGGGTGTTGTTATTGTATAGAATACGAAATTTTATTTTTACAGAAGTTGTTAGCTTAAATGGAAAGAATCTAGGATTTGTAGGAGATATTATAATAGATTTTAATCGTAAACTAGTAAAGGGGTTTAATGTTATTTCAAATAGTATATTGAAAAAGGATATAAATGTATATATAAAAGATATTTTAAGCTTAAAACCCACAATTATTGTAACAAAATTTAACAGAGAACATGAACTTAAATTTAATGATATAAGATCTGTAGATGTGGTAGATAAATGTGGAAAGATAATTGGTCATCTTGAAGATATAGTTTTTTATGAAAATAGTTTTAACATAAGGGCGTTTATACTGTCACGAGGACTAATATATGATATTCGATTTGGAAGAAGAATACTTCCAGCCAAAAGCTTAATGCTTGGAGAAAAAAATATTCTATATAAGGAAATATGCAAATGATAAAAAAAATGCAAATTAAATGGAATAATATTTTAAAATATATAGTTATTATTTTAATAGCAATTTTAATAGTATTTTTATTTATAAAGATTTCTATTTTAAAAGAAATTTTATATTTATTTGTTGTATCTTTTTTTATAACATATGCACTTAAACCATTTCATGAAAAACTAGTTGATATGGGAGTGAACAGATCGGTAGCAGCTATTATTCTCGTTTTTGGAATAGCACTTGTATTTATAGGAGCATTTTTGTTTGTAATTCCATATTTTTTTAGAGAAAATCTCAATTTGAAAAATGCACTTAATGACATACAAAATTTAATAGATAATATATATTTTAGTTTAAAACCAAGTAAGAGTAGTGGAATACTTAATATGCTTACGAATAACTTGTACTATAAAATACATAGTGTAGTGATTAGTTTCTCTGGAAGAGTATATGATAGCCTTATGAAATTAAGTAGTATACTTATATATGCAGTAATAGTACCAATAGTAGTATATTATTTTTTATCTGATGAAAAATATATAGAGCATAATATTCTAAATCTGTTTCCAATAAAAAGTAGAAACACTGTGTACAATATAAGTTGTCATATAGATAAAATACTTGGAAGATATATAATAAGTCAACTTATTCTAAGTTTATTTGTAGGAATAGTTACATTTGTGATATTATTGGTATTAAAAGTGGATTTTCCTTTTATACTATCTTTAATAAATGCGTTTTTTAATATAATACCATATTTCGGACCTATATTTGGAGCAATTCCAGCTATATTTGTAGGATTTATAAAATCACCTAAAACAGCAATTGAAATAGCAATATGGCTTTATGGACTTCAACAAATAGAAGGGAATATTTTAAGCCCAAAGGTAACGGCAGATAGTATAAGCATGCATCCTCTTATTGTAATTTTATTGTTGCTTATAGGGAATAAAGCTGCAGGATTTATAGGAATGGTAGCAGTAGTGCCTCTAGCTGCAGTTGTAAAGATAATTTATAAAGATTTGATTTATTATATATTTTAAATGTGAAATTAAAATTTGTTATATTGACATTAAAGAGCATTTTAATTATAATTTTATAGTAATAAAATATTTTAGACAATGATTAGAATGAGTAGATATATTTTTTATAAAGAGAAGAAGTGGTTGGTGAAAACTTCTATTTAAAATATATTGAAGCTATCTATGAGTCATATAAGCATTGAGAGACATAGATTATGTTTTAAATTTATGTAATTAGGGTGGTACCACGGAGTAGCTTTCGTCCCTTCAGGGATGGTGGCTTTTTTTATTTGTACTGCCTTTTTGAATATAATAAGGAGAGATGAGTGTATGGAAAAATTAGGATTAAATCAAATAAGAGAGATGTATTTGAAATTCTTTGAAAGTAAGGGACATCTGAGATTAAAAAGTTTTTCTCTAGTACCAAAACATGATAAGAGTTTGCTTCTAATAAATGCAGGAATGGCACCTCTTAAACCATATTTTACAGGACTTCAGATTCCTCCTAGAAAAAGAGTTACTACATGTCAGAAGTGTATAAGAACTGGTGATATAGAAAATGTAGGTAAAACATCTAGACATGGTACATTCTTTGAGATGCTTGGAAATTTTTCTTTTGGTGATTACTTCAAATCTGAAGTTATACCTTGGGCATGGGAATTTATAACAGAAGTTATGAAACTCCCAAAGGAAAGACTATATGTTACTATATATCTTGATGATGATGAAGCCTATGACATATGGACTAAAAAGACAGATATAGATCCTAAAAGGATATTTAGACTTGGAAAAGAAGATAATTTCTGGGAACATGGTGAAGGACCATGTGGACCATGTTCTGAAATCCATTTTGATAAAGTAGGTCTTGATATAAAAACAAGTGAAGATTTTGTGAAAGCTGGGGATGAAGATAAGATAGTTGAACTTTGGAATCTTGTGTTTACACAGTTTGATAAAGATGAAGATGGAAACTATAATAAACTTCATGCTCCAAATATAGATACAGGTATGGGACTTGAAAGAATTGCTACTGTAATGCAGGGAAAAGACAATATTTTTGAAATAGATACTATACAAAATATATTAAATGAAGTGTGTAAAGTAGCAAAAGTAAGTTATGGAAAGGATGAAGAAAAAGATGTATCTTTAAGGGTAATAACTGACCATATAAGAAGTATTACATTTATGATAAGTGATGGAATACTTCCATCAAATGAGGGAAGAGGTTATGTATTAAGAAGACTTTTAAGGAGAGCTGCAATTCATGGAAAAGCTTTGAACATAAATAAATCTTTCCTTTGGAGTCTAGTAGATGTAGTAGTAAGAAATTCACTTGAAGGTTATCCAGAATTAAAAGAGAAAAAGGAATATATAGAAAAAGTAATAAAACTTGAAGAAGAGAGATTTGATGAAACTATAGATAGCGGTATGACAATACTCAATTCATTTATAGAAGATATGAAAAGAGAAAAAGTTAAAAAACTTTCAGGTGAAAGGGCATTTAAGCTCTATGATACATATGGATTTCCAATAGAACTTACTAAGGAGATTCTTGAGAAAAATGGCATGACTGTGGTTTTGGAAACATTTAAAGAGGAAATGAGAAAGCAGAGGGAAAGGGCAAGATCTGCAAGAGAGCATACAAATTATATGGGAGCAGAAGACACAATACTAAATAAAATATCACTTGATATTAATACAGAATTTAAAGGCTATGAAACACTTAAAGCTAAGTCTAGTGTCAAGGTTCTTATAAAAGATGAAGAAATGGTTTCTAGTTTATGTGAAGGTGATAGAGGAGTTATAGTTACTGAAGTCACTCCATTTTATGCAGAAATGGGAGGACAGGTTGGAGATCAAGGGATAATATACAATGATAAATTTAAAGCTGAAGTTTTTGATTGTAAAAATAATGTTGCAGGAAAGATAATGCACTTTGTACATGTAGTATCAGGTAAGTTAAATTTGGAAGATGAAGTTAATCTAGAAGTTAATAAATCAAGGAGAAATAATATAAGAAAGAACCATACAGCAACTCATATTTTGGATGAAGCTTTAAGAAGAGTACTTGGAGAACATGTACATCAATCAGGTTCTTATGTAGATGATAAGAGGCTTAGATTTGACTTTAACCACTTCGAAGCAGTAGACCATGATAAAATTATGAAAATAGAGAATTTAGTAAATGACGTTATAATGAGAGCTGAAAATGTTAATACAGATATAATGTCACTTGATGAGGCAAAAAAAAGTGGTGCAATTGCATTATTTGATGATAAATATAAAGATAAGGTAAGAGTTGTTTCAGTTGGGGATTTCAGTAAAGAACTTTGCGGAGGAACTCATGTTAGAAATTCTGGAGAAATTGGAATGTTTAAGATAGTTAGTGAAAGTGGTATAGCTGCAGGTATAAGAAGAATAGAAGCTATAACAGGAAAATATGCACTTGAATATATTGAATCAAAATGTGATATAATAAATAATATATCGCAGAAACTTAAATGCGCTGAACCAGATATACTACATAAATTAGACTCTATTATAATGGAATTAAAGAATAAGGAATCGAAAATAGAGGAACTTAAAACAAAAGTTGCAGTTGGATCTGAAAATGAAATAATTAATAGTGTAAAAAATATAGGAAATGTTAATTTGTATACAGGGGTACTAAATGATATAGATGGAAATACTCTTAGAAGTCTAGCAGATGACATAAGAAATAAAGATGAAAAGTCTGTTGTTGTATTGGGAAGTAGGGTAAATGGTAAAGCACAATTAATTGCTATGGCATCTAAATTAGCAGTAAAAGAAGGAATCCATTGTGGAAAGATAGTAAAGGAAGTTGCAAAGATCTGCGGTGGAGGTGGTGGTGGAAGACCAGATATGGCTCAAGCAGGTGGAAAAATGCCAAATAAATTAGAAGAAGCCATAAATAGTTCTTTCTCTATAATTCAAAATATAGTTAAGTAGTATACAATTTATAAAATATGTTTTATAATATATTTATTAGAATTGTTAGTGGGGTGATATAAATGAGTGATGACAATACTATCCAGTTTAATATTCCTAATAATAAGAAGGCTCTTACTAAGGAAATACTAACAGAAGTTTATGATTCACTAATTAAAAAAGGATATAACCCAGTAAATCAACTTGTTGGATATTTGATTTCTGATGATCCGACTTATATAACAAATTATAACGGTGCAAGATCGCTTATAAAGAAACTCGAGAGAGATGAAATATTAGAGGAAGTATTAAAGGCTTATTTGGATATAAAATAAAAGTGTCCTTTGGGACATTTTTATTTTGATCATATTATTATACAGGAGAACATAGATGAGAATATTAGGTTTAGATATTGGAGATAGAACTATTGGAATAGCTATTAGTGATCCTCTTGGAATAACCGCTCAGGGAATTACTACTATAAGGAGAAAAAATGAAGATAGGGATATAGAAGAATTAAAAAAGATATGCAATAGTTATAATGTTGAATTAATTGTATCTGGTCTTCCAAAGAATATGAATGGAACACTTGGACCACAGAGTGAAAAAGTTATTGACTTTTGCAATATAATTAAAGAACAAATAAATCTTCCAATAAAGATGTGGGATGAAAGACTCACCACTGTCGCAGCACATAGAGCAATGTTAGAAGCGGATTTGTCTAGAAAAAAAAGAAAAAAGATAGTAGATAAGTTAGCAGCTACATATATATTGCAGGGATATTTGGATAGCATTTATAGAAAAAATACCCAATAATGTATTTAATACAGTTGATGATTAAGGAGAACTTGTTGAAGTAGCCAAAGCTTATGAAATGCTTTTTGAAGATGATATTTAGAATGAAATAATTTAAATTTATTAATATCAAAATTAAAAGCTATGAGCTCATAGCTTTTAATTTTAATATTAATTGATTTTCAATTGACTCTTACTCTATTGAGTATTAAACTATGATTAAAGTGGATTTCAGTTATATGTTATAGAATTGAAATTTCCATTTTAAATTTAAGTG
Source organism: Clostridium sp. cel8 (assembly GCF_014050525.1). Classification (GTDB taxonomy): domain Bacteria; phylum Bacillota; class Clostridia; order Clostridiales; family Clostridiaceae; genus Clostridium_B. The sequence continues at coordinate 145,831 of NZ_JACGAG010000003.1, read as the reverse complement.
AAATGAGGTATTATAATGTCAATACTTTCGTCTGGAGAAATAGATAGGTTAAAAAATAGTTTAAAAGAAAAGGGATATAAACTTACACCGCAGAGGAGAGCTATAGTTGATATAATAATAAAAAATGAAGGAAAACACCTTACTACGGAACAAATATATGATTTAGTTAAAAAAGAGTGTCCTGAAATAGGATTAGCTACAGTATATAGAACAGTTCAATTGTTGGAAGATATTGGAGTAATATGTAAATTGGATTTAGATGATGGATGTAGTAGATATGAAATAGTGCACGAAGAAGAGGTGCATCATCATCACCATCTTATATGTACTAGATGTTCAAAGATAATTGAAGTTCCAGATCATCTTCTTGAAGGTTTGGAGTCCCAAATAGAGAGTAAATATAAGTTTAAAATTTTAAATCATAGTCTAAAGTTTTACGGAATATGTAATGAATGTTTAAAAAAGTTAAAAGAATAAATATTAGAAAGGAGGATTTTTTTGCGTAAGGAAAAGGATAAAGTAAAGATTATTCCATTAGGTGGTCTAGGTGAAATAGGAAAAAATATGACAGTTATAGAATATAAAAATGAGATAATAGTAATTGACTGTGGACTTAGTTTTCCTGATGAGGAAATGTTGGGAATAGATTTGGTTATACCAGATATTACTTACTTAAAGAAAAATGTTGATAGAGTAAGGGGGATATTTCTGACTCATGGCCATGAAGATCATATAGGAGCACTTCCATATGTACTCAAAGAAATAAATGTGCCTGTATATGGTACTAAACTCACCTTGGGAATAGTTCAAACTAAATTAAAAGAACACAAACTTTTAGACAAAATTAAACTTGTAACTGTTGTTCCATCGGATGTTATAAAGCTTGATAATATGTCAATTGAGTTTATAAAAACTAGCCATAGTATAGCGGATTCAACTGCTATAGCTATTCATACACCTATTGGAACAATATTACACACAGGTGATTTTAAAATAGATTATACACCAATTGATGGAAGTGTTATGGATTTTGCAAGGTTTGCCGAGCTTGGTAAAAAAGGTGTTCTTCTAATGATGGCAGATAGTACAAATGTTGAAAGACCAGGATATACAATGTCTGAAAGCACAGTTGGAGAAACTTTTCAGAAATTGTTTGCTAGCGCAAAAAATAGGATAATAGTAGCAACATTTGCTTCCAATATTCATAGGATACAGCAAATAATAACTGCGGCAGAAAAGTATAATAGAAAGGTTGCTATATCAGGAAGAAGTATGGAAAATATAATGGATGTGGCAACTAATCTTGGTTACATTAATGTGAATAAAAATACACTTATAAATATAGATAGTATTAATAAATACCCAAATAATAGATTAGTCATAATTACCACTGGAAGTCAAGGAGAACCTATGTCAGCGCTTTCTAGAATGGCAGCTTCAGAGCATAGAAAGGTAAATATAATACCTGGAGATAAAATAATAATTTCTGCAAGTGCAATACCTGGAAATGAAAAATTGATATCTAGAGTTATAAATCAACTTTTTAAGAAAGGTGCAGAAGTAATATATGAGGCTCTTGCAGATGTTCACGTTTCAGGTCATGCTTGTCAAGAAGAACTTAAACTAATGCATACTCTTGTAAGACCTAAATTTTTTATGCCAGTTCATGGAGAATATAGACATTTAAAGCAACATGCCGATTTAGCAATGAAGCTTGGTATTAAATCAAATAGAATTTTGATAGCAAATACTGGAGATGTTGTAGAAGTTTCTAAAGATTCTATAAGGAAAAATGGTACTGTTGTATCAGGACAGGTATTTGTTGATGGACTTGGAGTTGGAGATGTTGGAAATATAGTTTTAAGGGATAGAAAACATCTTTCTCAAGATGGTATACTTACAGTAGTTGTCACTATTGAGAAGGAAAGCGGCAATGTTATTGCAGGACCTGATATAATTTCAAGAGGATTTGTATATGTGAGAGAATCAGAAGATCTTATGGAGGATGCAAAAGAGCTTGTGCGTGGTGTGCTTAAGGATTGTCAAGAAAAGCATATAACAGAATGGTCAAATATTAAATCCAATGTAAAAGATGTTTTAAGGTCATTTTTATATGAAAGAACTAAGAGAAAACCAATGATACTTCCAATAATTATGGAAATATAAAATTTTATAGAAAGGATTTAATATAAAATGAGTATATATGATAAAGCTCATGAGCTTGCAGCAGAATTAAAAAAATGTGATGAAGTTATTAATTTAAAAGAAGCAAGTAAAAGTATACAACAAAGTAAAACAAATATTAAAATAATTGATGACTTTAGAAGTGTACAAATGGATGCATATTCAGAACAAATGAAAAATGGTAAGGTATCTGATGAAACAATGAAGAAGTTTAATGATATAGCTGACATTATAGCCAATAATAGATCTGTAAATGAGTATGTACAGGCAGAGCAAAAATTTAGTGTTATGTGGCAGGATATATTAAAGATATTAAATGATGCTATAGGAATTGATTTTTCATTTGGATTGGATAAAGACAAAAAATAATTTGATAAAACTTTAAATTGATTACAGTAAGTTGACTTTTTTAGACTATGATATTAAAATAGATATGTTAACTTTAATTGGATACTTTAAAGTATCCAATTTTTTTAAGTGTTTATAATTATAATATATTTTAGTGCATTTGATTAGTTTAAGTGTAAAATTGGAGGAATAATAATGGATTTAGTTACAAGAAATGATATAAGAAATGTGGCAATAATTGCTCATGTAGACCATGGTAAAACCACATTGGTTGATGCATTGCTTAAACAAAGTCATGTGTTTAGAGCAAATGAAAAAGTTGAAGAAAGGGTTATGGATTCAAATGCTCTTGAAAAGGAAAGAGGTATAACTATACTTTCAAAAAATACTTCCGTCATGCATGATGGAGTAAAGATAAATATTGTAGATACACCTGGACACGCTGATTTTGGTGGAGAAGTTGAGCGTGTGCTTGAAATGGTAGATAGTGTACTTCTATTAGTAGATGCCTATGAAGGACCAATGCCACAGACAAAATTTGTATTGAAAAAAGCATTAGATCTAAAGCTTAATCCAATAGTTGTTATAAATAAGATAGATAAGGCAAATGCAAGACCAGATGAAGTTTTAAATGAAGTATTTGATTTATTTGTAGAACTTGGAGCAAATGATGAACAGCTTGATTTCCCTGTTGTATACTGCTCTGCAAAAGCTGGAATAGCAAAAATGGAAATAGATGATGAATCAGTTAATATGGATCCTTTATTTGATACAATAATAAAAAATGTTAAAGCTCCTCAAGGTTATATAGATAAGCCACTTCAAATGCTTATTACTACTATAGATCATAATGACTATGTAGGACGAATAGGTGTTGGAAAGATAACAAGGGGAACTATAAAGAAAAATCAACAGGTTGCATTGATAAAAAGAGATGGAAAAATTGAAAATGTAAAAGTATCAAATTTATATGTATATAATGGCCTTAAAAAAGAAGAAACAGATAAGGCAAATCTTGGAGATATAGTTGCAGTATCAGGAATACCTAATATAAATATAGGTGAAACAATAGCAGATCCGTCAAATCCTGAAGCTCTACCTTTTGTAGATATAGATGAACCAACTCTTAGTATGTACTTTATGACTAATGATTCACCTTTTGCAGGAAAAGAAGGAGATTATGTAACTTCTAGACATTTAAGAGATAGACTTTTTAAAGAGCTTGAAACAAATGTTTCACTTAAAGTTGAGGAAACTGATTCCCCAGACTGTTTTAAAGTTAGTGGAAGAGGAGAACTTCATCTTTCAATATTGATAGAAACTATGAGAAGAGAAGGATATGAATTTCAAGTTTCAAAGCCAACAGTTATATTTAAAGAAGAAAATGGTCATAAATTAGAACCTATTGAATATTTGACAATAGATGTGCCAGAAGAGTTTATGGGAGTAGTTATGGAAAAGCTTGGACCTAGAAAAGCAGAGATGGTAAATATGACTTCAGCAGTTAATGGATATACGCGACTTGAATTTAAAATACCTGCAAGAGGACTTATTGGATTTAGAAATGAGTTTATGACTGATACAAAGGGAAATGGAATAATGAATCATGTATTAAATGGATATGAACCTTATAAAGGAGATATACCTGAAAGAACTAAAGGATCACTTGTAGTATTTGAATCAGGAGTATCTATAACATATGGACTTTTCAATGCACAAGAAAGAGGAACTCTTTTTATAGGACCTGGAGTTGAAGTATATGAGGGAATGATAGTAGGAGAATGTTCAAGACCAGAAGATATAGAAGTAAATGTATGTAAAAAGAAACATCTTTCAAATACTAGATCTTCTGGAGCAGATGAAGCATTAAAACTTGTTCCAGTTACTAATATGAGTTTGGAAAAGTCATTGGAATTTATAGCATCAGATGAATTAGTTGAAGTTACACCTAAAAATATAAGAATGAGAAAGAAAATATTAAAAACTGACCTGAGAAAAAAAGCAAGTAGAAAAAAGTAAAAATATAGGAAGGATTGTCCATATTGAAAAATAATTTAACAAAAATTTTTCTAGTCTGTGGTTTTACTTTTATAGTTTTTATCTCTGGAATATTGTATGTAGGATATAGATCAATACAGTATCCTCTAAAGAAAAATAATGATAGAGTTACTTTTACAATAAAAAAAAGTGAAAATATAAATCAAGTAATTGATGAATTATATAAAAGTGGAGCAATTGCTAGAAAAAATTTGTTAAAATGGTATTTAAATAGAAATTACCAAAATATATCAGTGAAAGCTGGTAAATATTCATTTAGTTCAAGTATTAATCTAAGCAGTTTTATAGAATACTTAAAAAATGGAATTAAAGATGATAGACCTGTGAAAGTTACGATACCTGAAGGATATGATATAGAGCATATAGCTATAAAACTTGATGAAGAAGGAATTATAAATAAGGAAGATTTTTTATCAAGTTGTAAAAGTTATGAATATCCTGAATTTGTGACTGTAGATAAAAAGAGAAGATATGTTTTGGAAGGATACCTATTTCCGGACACTTACGAATTTTTAAAGGGAAGTAGTGGAAATATTATAATAGAAACTATGCTTGACAGATTTTCTCAAGTAATATCTGATATTGAGAAAAAATACAATAAGAAATTTACCAATAGTCAATTAGATGAAATAATAACTATTGCATCTATTGTAGAAAAAGAAGTGAAAAAACCAGAAGAAAGAGGAAAAGCAGCATCTGTTTTTTATAATAGATTGAATAAGAATATGAAACTTCAATCCTGTGCTACTGTTCTATATGCTTTAGATGTGCATAAAGATAAACTTTACTATAAAGATTTAAAGGTAAAATCAGTTTATAATACATATATGGTTAATGGACTGCCAGAAGGCCCTATATCAAATCCAGGAAGAGGTTGCATTGAGGCTGCAGTAAATCCTGATAATACTAATTATTTATATTTTGTATCTGAAAATAATGGGGAGCATTTTTTTACAGATGATGAAAAGAAGTTTTTAAAAGTAAAGGAAGTTACACAGGGAGATTGATTTCGGAGGAAAAAATGAGCAGTGGAGTTAGTCTTGAATATGTAGAGGATTATATAAATTCATTAATTGAAGAACATTCTGGAATTTTGAAGGAAATGGAAGATTATGCTAAGAAAAATTCCGTACCAATAATAAAAAGAGAAATTGGGAATTTTTTGGAGCTTATGGTAAATATAAAAAATCCAAAGAGTATACTTGAATTAGGTACAGCTATAGGATATTCTTCTATTCTCATGGCATTTGCTTCTAAGGGAAATTCTAGAATAACTACTATAGAAAGAGATCATAGGATGGTTAATTTAGCAAGATCCAATATAGAAAGGTCTGGATTAGCTAATAGAATAAATATAGTAGAAGGTGAGTGCATGGACACAATATCAAATTTAAATGATAAATTTGATATTATATTCATAGATGCTGGGAAAGGTCATTACAATCATTTTCTTCCAGAATGTCTGAGATTGCTTAATAAAGATGGAATAATAATAGCAGATAATGTTCTTTTTAGGGGAATGGTTGCCAGTGATAAGCTTGTTTTAAGGAGAAAGATAACTATAGTTAAGAGAATGAGAAAGTATTTAGAACTTGTGTCAGATAATAAAAAATTTATAACTTCTGTTATACCAATGGGCGATGGAATTTCTATAACTGTCAGGAGGAGTTAATATGAAAAAACCAGAACTTTTAGCACCAGCTGGCAATATTGAAAAATTGAAAACGGCTATTAATTTTGGTGCAGATGCAGTATATTTGGGAGGTAGTAAGCTTAATTTAAGGGCTTTTGCAGATAATTTTACAAATGATGAATTAAAAAGAGGAGTAATGTATGCTCATGAAAGAAATAAGAAAGTATATGTTACTGTAAATGTATTCCCACACAATGAAGATTTTAATGGACTTTCAGATTATCTTAAGGAATTATATGATACAGGAGTAGATGCAATATTGGTGTCTGATCCAGGTATAATAATGACTGCAAAAGAGGTAGTACCTGAATTGGAACTTCACTTGAGTACTCAGGCAAATAATGTAAATTGGAAATCTGCTCAATTTTGGCATAATCAAGGAATAAAGAGAATAGTTATGGCAAGAGAGATATCACTTAAAGATATAGAATACATAAGAAAAAAACTTGATGATAATTGTGAAATTGAGGTATTTGTTCATGGTTCTATGTGTATGTCATATTCTGGTAGATGTGTAATGTCAAATTACATGACTGGAAGAGATGCAAATAGAGGGCAGTGTGCACAGCCATGTAGATACAAGTATTATCTTATGGAAGAAAAAAGACCAGGAGAGTATTTTCCAGTCTTTGAGGATGAAAGAGGAGCATATATACTAAATTCAAAGGATTTATGCATGATAGAACATATTCCAGAATTAATTAATACTGGAGTAGATTCTTTAAAGATAGAAGGAAGAATGAAAAGTTCATATTATGTGGCAGCAGTTGTAAAATCTTATAGGCAGGCAATAGACGAGTATTGTAATGATCCAGAAAAATATGTATTTAAGAAAAAATGGATGGATAATTTATTAAAGGTGAGTCATAGAGTTTACTCTACAGGATTTTATTTTGGAAAACCTAATGCTCAAGTATATGAAACATCATCTTATATAAGGGATTATGATATAGTAGGTATAGTTAAAGATTATGATAGAGAGAAGAAGATAGCTACTATAGAACAAAGAAATAAGGTATATAGTGGAGATAAAGTAGAAGTATTAAGTCCAAAAGGTGATAATTTTATCATTACTCTAGATGATATGAGAGATGAAAATGGAGAGAAAATAGATTCTGCACCAAGAGCTCAAATGATATTTACTGTTCAGACGGATTCCGATTTGAAAATAGATGATATGCTTTTGAAACCTAAATCAAAATTAAAAAAATAATATACTGACATTTTGAATAAAACATCTCGTTTTTGGATAGAAATTACTTTAGACGAGGTGTTTTTATGTTGGAAATAAATAGAAATAGAATAAGTAAACGTCAATATATAGTATTTTTAGTATTTATTATAGCATTTTTATTTTTAAGTCTAAAGATATTACAAATTCAACACTTTGATTATAAAAAGCTAAGTGTAATGGCTAACTCGCAATATTCTTATAGTGAAAATACAACTGATGCCAGATTTTTGTTATTTGACTGTACAGGAAAGGAATTACTAAACTATAACAAAAAATATTATGCTGTTATATCACCTAATATATTCCGAAATGATAATAAGGATTTAAAATCAGAAGACATTCTTACACTTGTATATACTCTTAGAAATTATAATAGAGATTATGATATTTCAAAGAGTGGGGAATTAAATAGTAGTCAAAAATTATACTATGAAGTTGATGAGAGTACATATGAAAAGTTAAGAAAATTAAATGGAATAAAGGGATTTTACACTTATGAATATGATCCTGTAGATAAATCTGGTGTGTGGAGTATAGAAAATCTTCTTATAAATCCAAATAGAACTAAAGATAGCTCTAAAAAATCGAAAGATTCAATAGAGATGCAGTTATATGAAAAGACAAAAGATAACAAAATACCACAAATTGTTTTTAAAAAAGATGTTAATAACAAGATAATAGGTAAATACAAAAATACACAAGACAGCAATGTAAATGTACGGCTTACACTAAATAAAAAAGTAGAAGATAGTATAAAAACTATATTGAACAATAGTTATAATAGGAAGTATAACCAAATAGGTGTAGTCTTAATGGAAGCAAATACAGGGGCTATCCGTGCTATAGTGCAGAAGGATGATACAAAACCAAATGTTAATTTAGGAGTAGCTACAAATCATGGCTTTTTCCCTGGATCTATATTTAAAGTTTTAGTTGAAGAATCTGGATTGGATAAAAATAAAATTTCAGTTTTAGATAAATTTGTATCTAGAGGATTATATGAAGAGGAAGAGGAGGAAAAAACTAATAAAGGAGCTACATTTACTCCTAAAGAGGCACTTATTGCTTCAAATAATGATGTGTTTGCCCAAATAGGTGATAAAATTGGATTTCAAGATATTTATAATAATTTAAAGGCACATGGACTTTTAAAAAAGGTACTTAACTTTGATCAAGAAAAAGAAGGGGAACTTGAAATGAAGAATCCCAAGATATCAGATGGAACTTTAGGCCTTACATCTATAGGTCAGAATATTAGAATAACTCCAATTGAAGCCATAAGTATTCCAAATACAGTAGTTAACTCTGGTGTGTATGTAAAACCTCATATAATAGATGCTTATGTAGATAACAACAACAGAATAATAGAGAAAGAAAATTATAATAGTAGTCAAATTATAAAACAGTCAACAGCTGATGAAATGAAAAGTCAGATGATAGATGTTGTAAAAAAGGGCACTGGAACTTTTGCTTATTTAGACGATGTTGAAATAGGAGGTAAAACAGGAACAACTCAGAGAATGGAACTATCAGAGAAAACTAATTCTGTAGTTGAACACTCTGATGGATGGTTTGTAGGATTTTTTAATCTGAAAGGCAAAAATTATTCTATGGTAGTATTTGTTGAAGATATAAATAAAAATACCCAAAGTGGAGGAAACACAGCAGCACCAATTTTTAAACAGATAGTATTACAACTTAAAAATAGTATGGAAAATAATTAAATTTACTTATATATGCACTTTTTTTTGGCAAGTCTCATAATATATTAATAAGCACTATTAGGAGGAGCAGCTGTGTTTTTAACAAATTGCTTATTAGATATTATTAGTAACGTATTATTCATGACTGGATACGTTACAAATAACAGTTCATTTCCACAACCTCTAAATGACGAGGAAGAAAAATATTATTTAAAGAAACTAAAGGAAGGAGATTTGTTAGCTAAAAGTGTTTTAGTGGAAAGAAATTTAAGATTGGTAGCTCATATTGTAAAAAAATACTCGTACCCTGGAAAAGATATAGATGACTTGATATCAATTGGAACAGTAGGATTAATAAAGGCAATAGATTCATTTGATCAATCTAAGGGTACTAGACTTGCAACTTATGCCGCCAAGTGTATTGATAATGAAATACTTATGCTAATAAGAAACAATAAGAAAATTAAAAGTGAAGTTTATTTACAAGATCCTATAGGAGTTGATAAAGAAGGAAATGAAATATCACTTATTGATGTTTTGGGAAGCGATGAAGACTCAATAGTTGAAATTGTAGAACATAAAATGCAGGTGAAGAAGTTGTATTCAAAAATAAATACATGTCTTACTAGTAGAGAAAAATGTGTAGTTGAAATGAGGTATGGGCTTTCACAGGATAAACCTAGAACTCAAAGAGAAATAGCTAAATTTCTTGGGATATCAAGATCTTATGTTTCAAGAATAGAAAAAAAGGCACTTAAAAAACTGTATAGAGAAATGAATTATGGAAAAAACAAGTAAGTAGGAATTTCACCTGATATATATTATAAAAGTAAATTCGCTCAAATATAGCTTAAATATTTAAAATAGTATACGAATATTAAATATGGGAAGATTTAAATTAAAATATCATTGAAAGGGGAAATAAGGTGAAATCACTAGAAGATTTATTAGAAGTAACAATTAAAGAAAATGCATCAGATTTACATTTGACTGTAGGAGCGCCCCCTGTTATACGAAAGAATGGTAAATTAAAATCTATATCAAAGGAAAAATTGAAACCTGGAGATACGGAAAGATATGCAAGGGAAATACTTGAGAACAATTACGATAAATATATTAAAGAAGGGGAAATTGACAGCTCATTTTCAGTGTCAGGACTTGGAAGATTTAGAGTAAATGTATTTAAACAAAGAGGGACTAGTGCAATTGCTATAAGGGTAGTTGGACTGAAGATACCAACTTTAAATGAGCTTAAATTTCCTCAGATATTTAAAGAATTTACGTCTTATACTAGGGGATTAATTCTTGTTACAGGACCTACAGGATGTGGTAAGAGTACCACTTTAGCTGCGATGGTAAATGAAATAAATTTAACAAGAGCGGCACATATAATAACATTAGAGGATCCAATTGAATATCTTCACAAACACAATAAATCAATAATAAGTCAACGAGAAATTGGAAATGACACAAGTAGTTATTCAGTTGCATTAAAATCTGTTCTTAGAGAAGATCCAGATGTGATCTTAGTTGGAGAAATGAGAGATCTTGAAACTATATCTATTGCACTTACTGCAGCAGAAACAGGTCATTTAGTCTTCTCTACATTACATACTATAGGAGCTGCTAAGACAATAGATAGGATAATAGATGTCTTCCCTCCATATCAACAGCAACAAGTTAAGATACAACTTGCAGCTGTTATAGGAGGAATAATATCGCAACAGCTTATAACAAGTATCAATGGAGAAAATAGAGTAGCAGCTTTTGAAATAATGGTAGCTAATGAAGCAATAAAAAATATGATAAGAGAGGGTAAAACTCATCAAATACAGTCTTCTATGCAAACTGGTGCAAAATATGGTATGAGGACTATGGATATGTCTTTAGCAGAACTATATAAAAAAGGAATTATATCAATGCAATCTGTGCTTGCCTATGCATCAGATAGAGAAATGATTAAAAGAATTATAAGTTTATAGTAACTATGTATATGAAAACTTAGATTATAAAGTTATTTAATAGGATATAACTTCATTACTATACCCCTTATTCTACTAAAATTATTTACTAATTATATTAACACTATAGTAATTGATAAATATTTGTGTTAAAATAACCTTAAATTAGGGGGGATTAAATTGGGCATTCTTAAGGAAGTAATTCACGATACCTCTCGTATTTTAACTTATGTTGTTTATATAATATCAATGTACTATTTATGTATATCTTTTTTTGGTCTGTGGAGAAAAAATGATAACAAAGAGGTAAAGAAAAAATTAAGTTTTGCACTTGTTGTAGCTGCCCATAATGAAGAGGTTGTAATAGGTGACATAGTAGATAGTTTGAAATCGCTTAATTATCCAAAAAATCTGTATGATATTTTTGTAGTTGCGGATAACTGTAATGATAACACTGCAAAGAAAGCTAGAGAAAAAGGAGCTATTGTGTGTGAGCGATTTAATAAAGATAAAAGAGGTAAAGGATATGCTTTAGAATGGATGTTTAATAAACTATTTAAAATGGATAAAAAATATTCAGCTGTTGCTATATTTGATGCAGATAACTTAGTACATAGAGATTTTTTAACTGAAATGAATAAAAAACTTAATGAAGGTTATAAAGTAGTTCAGGGGTATCTTGATAGTAAGAATCCAGTTGATACATGGATTACAGGAAGCTATTCTATAGCATTTTGGACTAACAATAGGATGTTTCAGCTTGCAAAAAGTAATATAGGATTATCTACTCAACTTGGTGGTACAGGTTTTTGCATAGAAACAAATATACTAAAAAAATTAGGATGGGGTGCTACTTGTCTTACTGAAGACCTTGAATTTACATGTAAGTTAATACTAAACGGATATAAGGTAGGCTGGGCACATGATGCTATAGTGTATGATGAAAAACCTCTTTTACTTTCCCAATCTTGGAAACAGAGAAAGAGATGGATGCAAGGATTTGCAGATGTGTCAAGTAGATATTTTTTTAAGCTTGTTAAAAAAGCCATAACTAGTTTCAACTTTATACCTTTAGATTGTGCACTTTATAGTATCCAACCTATAATTACTATTTTAATAGGTATATCTGCTATAAGTGGTTTAGTTCAACAATTTATGATAACATATAATATAATATCTAATTTTAATACTGTTGTATATTCTATAAACTTTGATTTGCTTACTATTTTGGCTGTGATATTTTCTATATTACAATATATATATACACCTCTTATACTCATAATAGAAAAAAAATTAAGCTATAAGGTGTTTTTATATTATATAATATATCCAGTATATGTTATTACATGGTTTCCAATTTCAATTCTTGGAATTTTAAACAAGAACAATAAGGAATGGAGTCATACTATTCATACAAGAAGTGTAAACATTAATGATTTGCGTAATGTCAATTGATTGAACTATCATGGAAAAGGATTAATCCTTTTCCTTTTATTGTATATTAATAATGTAGTTAATTATATTTTAGAATTTATTAAAATATGATAAAATATAAAGAGGAAATTCCAATTTCTTGTTGAATATATATTTTGATGGTTCTGTTATAAGGAGGAAAATATTTGATGAACGAATATATTATAGGAATAGATGTTGGATCATCTAATATATGTGCTGCAGCAGGTAAATTAGATAAATATGGTGAGATGCAAATAATGGGAATTACATCATCAGAGTGCACTGGTGTAAAAAAAGAAGTAGTAATTGATATAGATAGTACCTCCGAGTCAATAAAAAAGTGTGTATATGATTTGGAAAGAATGATAGATATTAAAATAGAAGAAGCCTATATTTCTCTACCAGGAGGATTAAGTGAACTTGTAGAAACAAAAGGGGTAGTTGCTGTGTCCTCAGAAGATGGAGAAGTTAAAGAAAGTGATGTAAGAAGAGTTTTAAAAGCTGCTAAGATTATGACTATTCCAAATGATAAAGAAATAATAGGTGTACTTCCAGAACAATATATAATCGATGGATATGATAAAATAAAAGATCCTGTGGGAATGAGTGGAACGAGATTAGAAGTAGATGCACAGGTTATATTAGCCCAATCTAGTGTAATAAATAATTTTTTTAAAAGTGTAAATAAAGCTGGAATTAAAGTGCTTGGACTTGTGTTTGAACCTACAGCTATATCTCAAGTTGTTCTAAAAAATGAACAAATTCAAAGAGGAGTTGTTCTTGTAGATGTAGGTGGAGATTCGATAAGTATTTATAACTATGATTCTGGAAAGTTAAGTAATATGGAAACTGTATTTATTGGTGGAAATAGTATAACTAATGATATTTCAGTATGTCTGAAGCTTCCAGTATCATCTGCAGAAAGTTTGAAGAAGAAATACTCCTGCGTTGGACAGGTTTCTAAATCAGAATCTTTTAATATAGAGGTAAATACGGATTATAATAATAAAGTTCAAGTGGACTATAATATTTTACTTCAAATAATAGATGCAAGAGTTGAAGAATTATTATATATTATAGATAATAAGATTAGATCATTTAGCAATTATGAAAATATATCTGAAATTGTTTTAGTAGGTGGGGGATTATCTCAAATAAAAGGAATTCGTGAGTTTAGCGAGAATATATTAAATAAACAAGTTAGAATTGGTGTTCCAAATTACATAGGTGCTTCAAGCTCTATATATGTAACAGCTGTTGGTGTAGTAAAAGATGTATCAAATTCCATGAAAGGCAAATATGAAAAAGTAGTAAATGAGTATAATGAGAGAAATTCAGGTGATTATGAAAAACTTAAAAATAAAAATACTGAATTTAATAATGGAAATTATGAAAATGGTGGTTTTGTATCAAAAATAAAAGAGTTTTTTACAGATTTTTTCTAATGAGGAGGGTATTATTGTGCTAGATTTTGACGTTGATATTCAGCAGTTTGCTCAAATAAAAGTAATAGGATGTGGTGGAGGAGGAAATAACGCTGTAAATAGAATGATAACTGAAGGACTTAAAAATGTAGAATTTATAGCAATAAATACAGATAAACAAGCTTTAATGCTTTCACAGGCATCTCAAAAAATACAAATAGGAGAAAAGATTACAAAAGGATTAGGTGCAGGGGCTAATCCTGAGATTGGACAAAAAGCTGCAGATGAGAGTAAAGATGAAATAGCTCAAGCAATAAAAGGTGCAGATATGGTATTTATAACTGCAGGAATGGGTGGTGGAACAGGTACTGGTGCAGCTCCCATAATTGCAGAATTGGCTAAATCTATGGGAATACTTACTGTAGGGGTTGTCACTAAACCATTTCCATTTGAGGGAAGAAAGAGAATGATTCATGCTGAAATGGGAATAAAGAACTTAAAAGATAGAGTGGATACTCTTGTAACAATTCCAAATGAAAGACTTCTTTCTATAGTTGATAAAAAGACTACTCTCGTTGAATCATTTAAGTTTGCAGATGATGTATTAAGACAAGGTGTACAAGGTATATCAGATCTTATAACAATACCTGGGCTTGTAAATTTGGACTTTGCAGATGTTAGAACTATTATGATAGATAAAGGACTTGCACATATGGGTGTTGGAAAAGGAAATGGTGACAATAGAGCACAAGATGCTGCAAAACAAGCTATATCAAGTCCACTTCTTGAAACTTCTATAGTTGGAGCAACTGGAGTGTTATTAAATATAACTGGAGGAGCTGATCTTGGACTTCTTGAAATAAATGAAGCTGCAGAAATTGTTCAAGATGCTGCTGATCCAGATGCCAATATAATATTTGGAGCAGTTATAGATGAAGATATAAAAGATGAAATAAGAATTACCGTAATAGCAACAGGATTTGAAGAGAAGAATAAAAAAAATAAGCCAGAAGATAATAATTTTAAGAATAGAAATTTAGGTAATGGTTTCAAAAATATATCAGATAGTAAAAATGAAGCTGCGGCTACTTCTGATTATAGAGATTTCAATGATGAAGATCTAGAAATACCTGCTTTTTTGAGAAGACAAAGAAAATAATAAAGTACATATTTTACTTTATTTAGGCTACTGACAAATATTTGTCAGTAGCCTTTCTTCATTTTTAAATTTTCATATCTAATTTACATTTCTTGGTGTTTATATACACATATATTAATTTAATTCCATATTATGCATAAATTTAAACTGCTTGACATATTATAGAAGATAAAAACATTGTATAGAATTATAAAATGACAAAATTTTAGATGATGTAAGTATATAATAAAAGTAAACATATAAAACAATATATGGAGGAGATGGTTAATATTTGATTGTATTTTTAGATGTGCTTATTATGGTTAATGTGGTAGTTAACTTCTTTATCATGTATATTACGGCAAAGACTATGAGAGTTATAGTAAAGCTTAGATATATGATTTTATCATCTTTTCTAGGCGGAATATATGTTATAACAATGATATTTCCACAGCTTGCAGTTTTTTCTAATTTATTTTTTAAAATATTTACAGCTGCCATTTTGGTATTTATAACTTTTAGAAATAAGAGTATTATTTTTAATTTAAAGGCTCTATCAATATTTATAATGTATTCAATGCTTCTTGCAGGAATATGTATATTTATTCAATATAACAGTCAAGGTTATTTATTATATAATTTTTCATATAAATGGCTAATGATGGCAATTATGATTATATATATAATTATTGACAGATTAGTAGTTTTTATAAAGGATAGAAAGACTTTATCTACTTTGATATTTAATGTTGATATTGTATTGAATAATGGCAGTAAGAGGGTACGAGCATTTTTGGATACTGGAAATGAGTTAAAAGAACCTGCTACTAATCTTCCAGTAATTATAGTTGAAAAATCTGTATTTTCTAATATAGATATAGATAAATATGATAGATTTTATATACCTTATAAAGTTATAGGTGGTAAAGGTGATAAACTCATAGGATTTAAACCAAAAGCTGTAAAAATAGGACAAGGAGATAATATGGAGTTTAGAGAAGCTATAATTGCATTTTGTGAAACTAATTTAAGTGAATTCAGTGATTATCATGCGCTACTTCCTAGAGGAGTAATTTAATATGTAAAGTTATTTAAAAGGAATATATAGTTTAAAATTAAAAAATAGGGATAATTGGAGGGAAAATTGTGAATAAAATAAATATTGTATTGAATAGATTGATGCTAAAATTCAAGATTTTTTTTAAAAATTTATATTACATAGGTGGAAGCGATGTACTGCCACCTCCTCTTACAAAAGATGAGGAACAAAATTTAGTATTAAAATTGGTGTCTGGAGATGAAAAGGTAAGATCTATATTAATTGAAAGAAACCTAAGGCTTGTTGTTTATATAGCAAGAAAGTTTGAAAACACAGGAGTAAATGTAGAAGACTTGATATCAGTAGGAACTATAGGACTTATAAAGGCAGTAAATACCTTTGATCCTAATAAAAATATTAAGTTGGCAACTTATGCATCAAGATGTATTGAAAATGAAATATTAATGTACCTTAGAAGAAATAATAAAGTTAAAGCAGAAATATCATTTTATGAACCACTCAATATAGACTGGGATGGAAATGAATTGCTTCTTTCAGATATACTGGGTACAGAAAATGATGTAGTATATGATTCTATAGAAGATGAAGTGGACAAACAACTTCTTGTAATGGCAATGGAAAAATTAAGTGAGAGAGAAAAGAAAATAGTAAATTTAAGATTTGGACTTAATGGAAACAATGAAAAGACCCAAAAAGAGGTAGCAGATATGCTAGGTATATCACAATCTTACATATCAAGACTTGAAAAGAGAATAATAAAACGATTGAAAAAAGAAATAAATAAAATGTTATAAGTTTGTCCTTAGTATAAAATTCAGCTTCTTAGTAAATACTTAAAATGCTATATATTCTAAAGGGGCTGATTGCATGATAATTAACAAAGTTGAAATTTGTGGCGTAAATACATCAAAACTGCCAGTTCTTAAAGAAAGTGAAATGAAGGAACTTTTAATTAAGACTAGGGATGGAGATCTTAAAGCAAGAGAAAAATTTATAAAGGGAAATTTAAGACTTATATTAAGCGTAATACAAAGATTTAGCAATAGGGGTGAAAATGCAGATGATCTTTTTCAGGTAGGATGTGTTGGGCTAATAAAGGCAATAGATAATTTTGATTTAAAGCAAAATGTAAAGTTTTCTACTTATGCAGTTCCTATGATTATAGGTGAAATAAGAAGATATTTAAGGGATAATAATTCAATAAGAGTAAGTAGATCTTTAAGGGATATAGCTTATAAAGCACTTCAAGCTAGAGATAGACTTGTACGAAAAAACAATAAGGAGCCAACAATATCACAGATATCTAAAGAGCTTGATATGCCAAGAGAAGAAGTAGTATTTGCACTTGATGCAATTCAGGATCCAGTATCACTATTTGAGCCAATATATCGTGATGGTGGTGATGCTATATATGTAATGGATCAGATAAGTGATAGAAAAAATGTTGATGAAAACTGGCTTCAAGATATATCTATAAAAGAAGCTATGAAGCAGCTAAATGATAGAGAAAAACTTATATTAAATTTGAGGTTTTTTGATGGAAGGACTCAGATGGAAGTAGCAAATGAAATAGGAATATCACAGGCTCAGGTGTCAAGACTTGAAAAAACTGCATTAAAGCATATGAGAAAATATATATAAACTTATTTGTAATATAAATAATTTTAATGGGGGGATTACATATATGGAAAATAACATGGAAGAAGAGGTGTCATTGTATTCACTTGCGAGTTTGAGATCTATGGAAATTATAGATATAAATACTGGAGCTAAACTTGGATTTATGAAAGACTTAAAGATAGACTGCGATAGCAATAAAATACTGTCTATAATACTTCCATCTCAAACAGCTAAAATAAGTTGGTTTGGCAAAAATGATGATATTGAATTACCTTGGTCAAATGTAAAAAAAATAGGCATAGATGTATTACTTGTGGATGCGAAAAATTTTTTGAATTAGTAATTACTTTCGAAATAGCCTGATATCACTTGAATTTTATTATATCTTGTATTTTAAATAAATATGAACTAATGCAAAGTTACTAAAAGAAGTGTATAATATATACAAAATATAAGATATGAAAAGGACGTGAAATAAGATGAAATGCCCTTATTGTGGCTATGAAGAAAGTAAAGTTGTGGATTCTAGATCTACTGAGGACAATAGAGCTACAAGAAGACGAAGAGAATGTCTTAGGTGTAAGAAGAGATATACAACTTATGAGAAAGTTGAAGATATTCCAATACTTGTGATAAAGAAAAACATGGATAGAGAGTATTTTGATAGAAATAAGATATTAAATGGCCTTATAAAAGCCTGTCAGAAAAGGCCTGTGTCAAGACAACAACTTGAAAGCATAGTGGAAAATATTGAAAAGGACATAAATAACAGAATGATAACAGAAATAAGTTCTTCCGATATAGGTGAAATGGTTATGGAAAAACTTAAAGATATTGATGAAGTTTCATATGTGAGATTTGCATCTGTTTATAGACAATTTAAAGATATAAATACGTTTATGAAGGAGATAAAGAATCTTATTTCGCAAAAATAGATGACAGATGGCGTTATAGGCGCTATCTGCCATCTGTTTTTCTGTATTTATGTTAAATTTATGTTAATAAGTTTAAATTATAGATTCAAAGTTCAATTTATATATAAACAATGTTAAAATATATTTTATAGTATTGATTATTATGTTATTGGAGGATATATATGAATATTGTTAATATAGAAGGTTATGAATTTATTATAGTAGATATGGATGGTGCAAAAGCAGTATTTTCAACTGCAAAAAATGGACTTGACTTTAATAAGGCAAAAGACTTTGGAATAAATAATATTCAAAATTTAAAGAAGTGGTTTAATCTAAAAGATGTTGGTTATTTAAACCAAGTTCATGGAAATAAGGTTATAGATTATAAAAATAAAGTAGAAAATGCAGATGGAATTATTACAAAAGATGAGGCTTGTGCAGTAGGGGTATTTAATGCAGATTGTGTACCAATACTTCTATATGATAAAGAAAATTCTGTAATTTGTGCTGTGCACAGTGGATGGAAGGGAACTTTAAGTAGAGTTCTATCAAAGGCAATTGAAAAGATGAAGCTAGAATATGGAAGTTTGGCAGACGATATATTGGTATGTATAGGACCACATATACAGGTTTGTTGCTATGAAGTGGGAAAAGAAGTAATAGATAAATTTAGAGAATCTGATTTTTATAAAGATAAAGAAATATTCCATGGAAATAATTTGGATCTTAAAAAATGTCTCATGTATCAACTAAGTTATGAGGGAATTCAAGAGAAAAATATAAAATATTTAGATATTTGTACAGCATGCGAAACAAAGTATGAGATGTATTCTTATAGGAAGAATAAAAATTGTGGCAGAATGTTCTCATTTATCTATTTCAAATAGGTATAAAAATGTTTTGGAGGTAGTTATGTCTAAAGAAAAAGTTCTAATAGTTGACGACGAAGAACATATATGTGAATTAATTAAATTTAATCTTGAAAAAAGTGGTTATGATACAATAATATCTACTGATGGACTTGATGCTCTGAATAAGGCGAAACATGAGAGGCCTGATTTAATATTGCTTGATTTAATGCTTCCTGGAATAGATGGATATGATGTGTGTAAAGAGATTAGAAAAGATAGTTCAATATCTTATATTCCAATTATGATGATAACTGCAAAAGGAGAGGAATTTGACAAAGTTCTTGGACTTGAACTTGGTGCAGATGATTATATTACAAAGCCATTTTCTGTAAGAGAACTTGTAGCAAGGGTAAAAGCAATACTTAGAAGAAGCAATATAGATATCGTAGATAAATATTTTAAATTTGGTAAGTTGAGTATAGATTTTGATAAACATGAAATATTTAAATCAGATAAAAAAATTGATCTCACATTAAAGGAGTTTGAATTACTGCGTATACTTGTAGAAAATGCTGGAAGAGTTGTTACAAGAGATTTTTTGCTTGATAGAGTATGGGGATATGAATATGTTGGGGAAACAAGAACAGTAGATGTTCATATAAGGCACTTAAGACAAAAAATTGAAGAAGATGATAAGAAACCAAAGTATATTGAAACTATTCGAGGAATAGGATATAGATTTAATGCCGAAAAATAATGGTGATTTTATGAAAAAACAATTGATTAAATCCATGCTTAGTGTACTGATTTTTAGCTTAACAATTATGACGGTTTTATTTGTATTTATTGAGAATCATCAGTATATAGAAAACATAAAGCATACATTAGAAACAAATGATAGAATTATAATAAATTCTATGGAAACATATAATGGTAAAAATAAAGCTGAAATTTTTAAGGACTATTTTAAAAATACAAATCTTAGAGGAACTTATATAGATAAAGATGGAAATGTTATAAGCGATTCTGAAGAATATGGTAAAAAACTTGAAAATCATAATGGAAGAAAAGAAGTAATAGATGCCAGAAAGTATGGAACAGGATATAATATAAGATTAAGTGATACTACTAAAAAAAGGACTCTATATTTTGCAATTGCTACAAAAGATGGACATATAGTTAGAACTGCAATGACTATGAATAGAATAGAGGGCATAGAAATCCAATATTTCAAATATTATGTATTTATAATGATAATGTCTATAATAATATCTATGTTTTTTGCAATAAGATTGTCAAATTACATGGTTAAACCGGTTAAGAAACTTCAAGAGATAACTGCAGCTATAGCAAATGGAGATTTAAATAGAAGAGTTAAAATTAACAGAGATGATGAAATTGGGAAACTTGCAAAAACATTTAATAATATGGGAGAAAAACTTCAGTATACTTTAAATGAGTCTATGGAACAAAATAATAAACTTCAAGCTATACTTACAAGTATGGATAGTGGTGTTATTGCTATAGATATAAATTATAGAATAATAATGATAAATCCTTATGCAAGAAAGATATTTGGAATAAATGAAAATATAATTGGAAATAATTTAATGGACAGCATAAGAAATTTTGAACTTGAAGATATATTCAAGGAAGAAAAAAAAGAACACAGAGAAATAAAGATAATATGGCCAAGAGAGAGAAATCTTAGGATAAAAACTGCTGATATAATAAATGATTCCAATAATAAAATTGGAACAGTGGCAGTAGTGCAGGACATAACAGATATAAAAAGGCTTGAAAATATGAGGTCTGAATTTGTAGCAAATGTTTCCCATGAGCTAAAGACTCCACTTACATCTATAAAGGGATTTTCAGAAACACTTAAATATGTTGATGATGATGAGAATAAAAATAAATTTTTGAATATTATAAATGATGAGGCGGATAGACTTACTAGGCTCATAGATGATATTTTAACACTTTCTCATATAGAAAATTATAAGAATTTTGAAAGAGAAAGGATAAATATTAAAGAAGTTATAGAAAATGTTTGTTATCTTATGAAAGATACTGCAAAAAAGAAAAATATAGAAATAAAATCATATGCTTCAGATGTTCTTAACATATGCGGGAACAAAGATAGATTTAAACAAATGTTATTGAACCTTGTGGATAATGCAGTAAAGTATTCAAATGAAGGTGGACTTGTAGAAGTTGGTAATAAATTGGAAGGTAAAAATCACATTATATGGGTGAAAGACAATGGAGTTGGAATATCAAAAGAACATCAAGAGCGTCTTTTTGAAAGATTCTACAGGGTCGATAAGGCAAGGTCAAGAAGACAGGGAGGTACAGGGCTTGGGCTTGCTATAGTAAAACATATAGTAATGGAATTTAACGGTACTATAAAAATAGATAGTAAAGTTGGTATGGGAAGTAAATTTACAGTATTTATTCCTGTTTCTAAAAAGGATTTATAAAATAATTTAAAGGAGAGGATTTTTATGAAGGAAACTTTAATTGATTTGAAGACAAGAAGAAGTTGCAGAAAGTATAAAAGTCAGCAGATAAAGAAGGAAGAACTAGATGCAATTTTAGAAGCTGGCACTTATGCTCCTACAAGTATGGGAAAGCAATCTCCGATAATTGTTGCCATACAGGATAAAGCCACTATAGATAAGATTTCAAAACTGAATGCTGCTGTTATGGGGACAGATTCCGATCCGTTTTATGGTGCTCCAACGTTAGTTGTAGTTTTTACCAATAAAGATAGGGCAACATATATTGAAGATGGAGCTCTTGCTATTGGAAATATGTTAAATGCAGCCCATGCTCTTGGAGTTGGTTCATGTTACATATACAGGGCACGAGAATCTTTTGATACTAAAGAGGGAAGGGCTTTTATGAAAAAATGGGGACTTCCAGACAATTATGTAGGAGTTGGAAATTGTATACTTGGTTATGCAGAAGATGGAGGAATACAGGAGGCGGCTCCGAGGAAAAAAGATTATATTATAAAAGTATAAATTTAAACTTTGGGGCTGTCGCATTAGCATAAAAAAATTTGCTAACGCGACAGCCTCGTTTTTTATATCAAAATTTAAAACTTTTTTCAAGTGTTTTCTACAGATACTTTTGTTAATTTTATTTAACATTAGAGTAATAGGAACTTAACTTTATTGGAATAATATATTATGTGTAGTGTGAAACGTAATTATATCTAATTAAAAAATTTTAGGAGGTCTATTATAACTATGAAAAATGGAAGATTGAAAGCATTTGTTGTATCGATGGCTATGGTTATGACTGTGGGATTATTTGCTGGATGTGGTTCTACAAAAAGTGGAGATGCTTCAACGAGTAATGGTCAATCAAATGAATTGTCAGGATCAATAACTTTAGCTGGTTCTACAGCACTTCAACCACTTGTAGAACAACTTGGAAAGACTTTCATGGAAAAAAATGAAGGAACTACAATTAATGTGCAAGGAGGAGGAAGTGGTACAGGATTAAATCTTGCATTAAATGGTACTGCTGATATAGGTAATTCTGATGTACCTGCAGAATCAAAACTATCTGCAGATAATGCAAAACAGTTAGTAGATCATAAAGTATGTGTTATAGGATTTGCAGTTGTAACTAATTCTGGAGTAAAAGTTGACAACTTAACAAAAGAACAAATCCAAAAGATATTTACAGGAGAGATAACAAATTGGAAAGAAGTAGGCGGAGATGATATGCCTATAAGTGTGATAAATAGAGCTAAATCATCAGGTACAAGAGCTACATTTATAAAAACTGTAATGGATGGAAAATCTGAAAAAGAAGGACTTGGTACAATACAGGATTCAAATGGAAATGTAGAAAATTCAATAAAGGAAACAGAAGGTGCTATAAGTTATTTGGCTCTATCATATCTTACAGATGAGGTTAAAAAAGATGTTAAGGTACTTAACATAGATGGTGTTGAAGCTACGGATGAGAATATAGAAAATGGTAAATATCCATTTTGGTCTTATGAACATATGTATACTAAGGGAGAAGGAAACGAACTTTCAAAGGCATTTATAGATTATGTATTGGAAGATGAAAACAAAGATACAATAAAGAAACTTGGATATATACCAATGGGTGACATGAAGATAAAATAAATTTGAGGTTGATTAAATGAATAAAAAGTCGTTGTGGAAAAATTTGAAGAATGAATATATAGGTAGATTGTTTTCAATGTTTTGTGGACTTGCAATAATAGTCCTTACCTTTACTATTATAATATTTATAACTTCTAAAGGATTAAATACATTTTTTAAACATGAATATCCATTAACAAAATTCTTATTTACATCTAGTTGGAATCCAGATGGCAGTAGTCCAAAGTTTGGAGCATTGGTATTTATTGCAGGATCTACTTTTGTTTCTATTGGAGCAGTTTTAATAAGTGCACCTATTGGAGTAGCGCTTGCTATATTTATGCATTATATTTCTCCAAAGTTTGGATTTAAAGTACTTCAACCTGCCTTGGAATTATTTGTGGGTATACCTTCCGTTGTATATGGTTGGGTTGGCTTTAGTGTACTTTTGCCATTTTTAAAATTTAACTTTGGAGGAATTGGATTTAGTCTGCTTGCAGGTATATTGGTTCTTAGCATAATGATACTCCCTACTATTGCTAGCATATCAGCAGATGCTGTTAAAATTGTACCAAAGGGATATTTAGAAGCTTCTTATGGACTTGGAGCTACTAGATGGCAGACTATATCAAAGGTTATATTGCCTTCTGCTAAAAATGGAATACTTACAGGAATTGTACTTGGACTTGCAAGGGCATTCGGAGAAGCATTAGCAGTTCAAATGGTAATTGGAAATTCCATAAGATTTCCAAGCAAGTTAATGGAGCCTACAGCTACACTTACAAGTATACTTACAATGGATATGGGAAATACGGTGTCTGGCAGTGCTTGGAATGATGCACTATGGTCACTTGCACTGTTGCTGCTTACTATATCATTTCTATTTATTATCATAATAAGACTGATTGGAAAGAGAAGTGAGGTTAAATAGTGAATGCCAAGATGAAAGACAAAATTTGGACTGGAGTTTTATATGGAATATCTATATTTATAATAATATTTCTAGCTTCTTTAATATTGTACATATTGATAAAAGGTAGAGGGTTTTACCATCCTTCATTTTTATTTGGAAATGCTAAATTTGGAGAAGTTGGAGGTGGAATAGGGCCTCAACTTTTTAACTCTTTTTATATGTTATTAGTTGCCCTTGTAATAAGTGTTCCATTTGGAGTAGGTGCTGGAATATATTTAAGTGAATATGCTCGAAAGGGAATATTTTTAAATATAATAAGATTGTGTATAGAAACTATGGCATCTCTTCCATCTATAGTTGTAGGTTTATTTGGTTTACTTGTATTTGTTAGTATGACAAATTGGGGATTTACACTTTTATCTGGTGCACTGGCTATATCAGTGCTTAATCTTCCAGCACTTACGCGTGTTAGTGAAAATGCAATACGTGAGGCTGCAAAGCCAGTTAAGCAAGCAAGCCTTGGACTTGGAGCTACTAGGTGGCAGACTATATGGAAAGTAGTACTTCCATCTGCTATACCAGAAATTTTAACTGGAATAATACTTGCATCAGGTAGAATATTTGGAGAAGCTGCAGCACTTTTATATACAGCAGGAATGAGTGCTCCAAAATTAAATTTTACTACTATAAGCCTTACAAATAGTGCGTCGTCTTTTAGTTTGTTTAGACCAGCTGAAACATTAGCTGTTTATATATGGAAGTTAAATTCAGAAGGTATGGTGCCAGATGCAGCAGAAATCGCCAATAAATCATCTGCTGTTTTAGTTGTAATGGTATTGTTATTTAACATTTTGGCAAGAATATTGGGTAAAAAAATATATGAATCCTATACTGGCAAGAGATAAGGAGGGAATCAATGTATATAATTCAAACTAAAGATCTTGATTTATACTATGGAAATGTTCAAGCACTTAAAAAAGTGAATTTAGATGTAGAAAAGAATACAGTTACAGCACTTATTGGCCCATCTGGATGTGGAAAATCAACTTTTTTAAGAACATTAAACAGAATGAATGATCTGATTGATTCAGTAAAAATAGATGGGAAAGTATTATTTGAAGGAAAGGATATATATGAAAATTATGATGTTATAGATCTTAGAAAGAGAATAGGTATGGTGTTTCAAAGTCCTAATCCATTTCCTATGTCTATATATGATAATGTTGCATATGGACCACGAATACATGGAATAAAAAATAAAAGCGATTTAGATGAAATTGTAGAAAAAAGTTTAAAAGGTTCTGCAATATGGGATGAGGTAAAGGATAGATTGAATAGAAGCGCTCTTGGTTTGTCTGGTGGTCAGCAACAGAGAATTTGTATAGCAAGAACTCTTGCAGTAGAGCCAGAAGTTCTTTTAATGGATGAGCCAACATCTGCTTTAGATCCTATATCCACTTTGAAAATAGAAGAACTTATGGATGTACTTAAAAAGAAATATACTATAATAATTGTAACCCATAATATGCAACAGGCAGGAAGAATATCTGATAATACTGCTTTTTTCCTAAATGGTGAAATAGTTGAAAGTGGAGAAACTGAAGCTATATTTTATAATCCAAAGGATAAGAGAACAGAGGATTATATAACAGGAAGATTTGGATAAATAGTAAATGTATTTGTACTTAAAGTAAATTATAAAGAGAGGGTGATATTTATGACAAGGACTGGTTTTGATTATGCTTTAGATGAGATGCACAATGATGTTTTGAGAATGGGTAGTATAGTTGAAAAACAACTTCACCAATGTATAGAAGCTTTAATAAATCATGATGAAAAGTTAGCTTCTGAAACTATAAAAAATGATGATTTAGTTGATAATCTTCAAAAAGAGATAGAAAATAAGTGTATAATGTTAACAGCTAAAGAGCAGCCTTTAGCTATAGATTTAAGGATTATATTTACAACAAGTAAACTTGTAACTGACCTTGAGAGAATGGCAGATCATGCAGTTGATATTTCTAAAGTGGTACTTAGGGTGAAAAATGAAAAGTATCAGAAGGAGCTAATAGATATACCTAAAATGTCTGAAATGGTAAATAAAATGATAAAAGGCGCATTAGATGCTTATGTTGCTAGAGATGTTGAAGCTGCATATAGGGTATGTCATATGGACAATGAAATAGATGCTCTTTTTAAAAAATTATTTGCACAGATGCTTGAAATTATGATTAAAGACAGTAGTAAAATAAATCAGATGACACAGTTTTTATTTGTGTGTAAATATCTAGAGAGAGTAGCTGATAGAGTAACAAATATATGTGAAGGGACAATATATTTGGTTACAGGTGAACAGAAAGATTTAAATGAATAATTTATTGATTATTATTTAAAAATTAAGAGTAGCATAAAGTATAAATTCGCCTATTAAAAAATATAATTATAAGAGATCAAAAAAGTAAAAAATAAAGGGCGGTTTAAATATGGTTAAAACTTTAAATATTGCACATAGAGGATTTAGTGGACTATATCCTGAAAATACCATGCTTGCATTTAAAAAAGCAGTAGAAACAGGTGCAAGTGGAATAGAAACAGATGTTCATATGACAAAAGACAATATTATAGTTATTTGTCATGATGAAACTATAGATAGAACCACTAATGGAAGCGGATTTATAAAAGATTACACATATAGTGAGCTGAGAAAATTTGATGCTGGAAATGGACAAAAGATCATAAGTTTAGATGAACTTTTAGACTATTCTAAGGATAAAAATATACTTGTAAACATTGAATTGAAAAATAATGTTATAACCTATAAGGGTATTGAGAAAAGGACAATAGATAAGATATATGAGTACAATATGAATGATCATGTAATTTTATCATCATTTAACCACAATTCAATGAGAAAAGTAAAAGAGTATGACAGTAGTATAAAAACTGGACTACTATATGGGACTCAAATTTATAACCCATGGGAATATGCGAAAAAGATGAAGGCTGATGCAATTCATCCACTTTTCACTTTAATTATGAACAGAGATATAATTAAAAATACTAAAGAGCATGGAATTTCTATAAACACATATACAGTTAATGATAAGGCTAATATGAAGAAACTTATGGAATTTGGAGTAGATGGTATTATAACCAACTATCCAAATATATTTAAAAAGCTTATATAAAGTATTTGAGGGTTAATATTAAAATATGTAAAAGTGTTTTTTTTAAGTAATAATTAAGGAATATATAGAGATGACTGCTTACAAAAAATATTTTGAGAGCAGTTTTTTAATGTAGACTTTTAAACACTTTAGAATTATAAATTATATTGATATTTATGCGACATAATTGTAAAAAGATGTAATATATTGTTGTAAAATAAAATACTTTGCTTAAACTATTATAAGTTTATATTTTAATATTCTTAACTTTATGTTATACTTTATTGGGTTAGATGTGCACATTTTCACTAAATAGGAGGGAATATAATGTTTAGTTTTACTCCAAAAGAGGACAAGTTTTACAATCTTTTCATAGATGATGCCAATATAGTATATAAAGCGGCTGATTTGTTAGTTCATTTTTTGGATGATATTTCTAATGCTGAAGAGAACATGGAAAAAATTAAAGATGTCGAGCATGAAGGTGATGTAAAGCAGCATGAAATACTAAAAGAGTTGAATAAAACATTCATTACTCCATTTGATAGGGAGGATATCTACAGTATAGCTAAGGGAATGGATGATATTGTTGATTTAATAGAATCCACTGCTAGCAGGTTTGTTATGCTGAATGTTAGCTCATGTACAGATGAAGCAAGAAGGCTTTCAAATATGATTTTGGATTCATGCAGAGAAATAATAATTATAATGAAAGAATTAAAAGGTATGAAAACAAGTAAAAAACTCTCTGAAAGAATAATAAAGGTCAATGGTATAGAAGAACAGGGAGATACAATCTCAAGGGAAGCTATTAAAAAGATATTCAGAAGTGACATGGAAGTTATTGATATTATAAAATGGAGAGAAATATATCAATATTTAGAAGATACACTGGATTCTTGTGAAGATATAGCGAACATTGTTGAAGGAGTAGTAATGAAAAATGCTTAGTAGTACTTTGATGTTAACTGGTTTAATAGTCATAATTGCCATAGTATTTGATGTTATCAATGGATTTCATGATAGTGCAAATGCTATAGCATGTTCTGTATCAAACAGGGTATTATCCATGAAACAAGCTGTAATTATTTCTGCTACTTTGAATTTTACAGGGGCATTTATGAGTGTTAAGGTTGCAGAAACAGTAGGAAGTGGTATAGTTCATCCCAATGATATAACGCAAAAGGTAATTATAGCTGCGCTTTTAGGAGCTATAGTTTGGAATTTAATAACTTGGTATTTTGGAATACCAAGTAGTTCTTCACATGCCCTTATAGGTGGACTTATTGGTGCAGCTGTAGTATATAAGGGTTCATTTCTAATTATTTATTGGTCAAATCTTTTTTGGAAAGTCATAATATGGCTTATACTATCACCTATAATAGGATTTATAATAGGATTTATTTATATGAATATATTGAATTTGTTTTTAGCAAAGTCAAGACCTAGTACTGTAACAAAGATATTTTCAAAATGTGAAATAGTGTCTACTATGTTTTTAGCATTGAACCATGGAGCAAATGATGCACAAAAAACTATGGGAATTATAACTATGACACTAATGAGTGCAGGTTTTATTAAAGAATTTTCTGTGCCTATATGGGTAAAGATAACTTGTGCACTTGCAATGGCAGTTGGAACAGGACTTGGAGGTAAAAGAATAATTAAAACTATGGGATCTAAAATGGCAAGAATAGTACCAGTAAGTGGATTTGCAGCTGAATTTGGAGCCTCAAGTGTAATTCTTACAGCTACTATGTTTGATGCTCCTGTAAGTACCACTCATATAATAACTACTGCTATAATGGGAGTAGGCGCATCAAAGAGATTTTCTGCAGTTAGATGGACTGTAGCAAAAGATATAGTTATAACTTGGATTATTACCATACCTGGATGTGCACTTATAGCAAGTCTTATTATGCACTTGTTAAGTTTAATATAATAATAAGTATATATAACACATTGATTGGCAAAATATACAGTAATAGTACTATTTAAAGTAAGTTGTATATTTTGTTAATTAATTTTTATTATATATTTTATCTAAAAATTAATTTTTTATACAATTATTATTGTAAAAGTATTATTGCGAAATTTGACTAATTTTCAATATTGAGATATATTCTAATGGTATAATGCCCTTTTATATAAAATTATAGATGGGAGTTTTTTTAAATGAAAAATCAAATATCACAAGTTAAGCCTGGAAGTATAGCAGAAGAAATGGGTGTAGAATCAGGAGATGTTCTTCTTTCTATAAATGGTAATAAAGTTAATGATATTATAGATTATAAATTTTTGATGACTGATAATTATGTAGAAGTTGACATAAAAAAGCCAAATGGGGAAATATGGAATCTTGAAATAGAAAAGGAATATGATGAGGATCTTGGAGTAGAATTTAAGGAATTTATGCTTGATAAGCCTAAAAGCTGTCATAATAAGTGTATATTTTGTTTTATAGACCAACTTCCTTCTGGAATGAGAGATACACTTTATTTTAAAGATGATGATTCAAGGCTTGCATTTCTACAGGGGAATTTTGTAACTCTTACAAATATGACTGAAGATGACATAAACAGGATAATTAAATATAAAATAAGTCCTATAAATGTGTCGGTACATACAACGGATCCTGATCTTAGGATAAAGATGCTTAATAACAGATTTGCAGGAAAGTTGTACGAAATACTGAAAAAGCTAGCATCAAACGGTATAGAAATGAATTGTCAGATAGTATTGTGCCCAGGAATAAATGACAATGAACATGTTACAAATACTATAGAAGATCTATTTAAGTTGTATCCTCAGGTTAGAAGTGTAGCAGTTGTACCTTTAGGAATTACTAAATTTAGAAAGGGACTTTTTAATCTGAAATTGTATAATGAAAAAACGGCAAGAGAGCAATTAGATAGGGTAGATATTCTTCAAAAAAAGTATATGTCACATGTAGGAGATCCATTTGTCAGAATGTCCGATGAATTTTACATTATAGCAAATAGAGATGTGCCAGATTCAAAGTTCTATGGAAAGTTTAACCAGATAGAAGATGGAATTGGAATGATAAGATTATTTAGGGACAATATTGATAAAAGTTTGGTAAAGTTTCAAAATGAAATTTCCAAATTAAAAGGAGAATTTACGTTTATTACTGGCACAGCTGCCTTAAATGAAATAAAAGTTGCAGCAGATAGAATAATGAGATTAAATGGCAATATAGATATAGAGGTTAAGGGCATAGTAAATAATTTCTTTGGAGATACAATAACGGTTGCAGGGCTCGTTACTGCACAGGATATAATTGAGCAACTTAAAGATTGTAAAGTGAAACAAAATGTAGTTATACCAGAGTGTATGCTTAGAAAGGGATATGAAATTGGCTTTGACAACAGAAGAGTTTTTTTAGATGATATGACAGTAGAGATGCTTGAGAAAAAATTAAATAGAAATATATCTATATGTAAGTATACTGGTGAAGATCTATTAGATATCATAATAAAAAAATCGAATTTATGATATGAGGAGGAGAGTTTTATGGGAAAACCTATAGTAGCTATAGTAGGAAGACCTAATGTTGGAAAATCTACTTTATTTAATAAATTAGCGGGAAAGAGAATATCAATTGTAGGCGATACGCCAGGGGTTACAAGAGATAGAGTATATGCAGAGGCAGAGTGGCTTAAATATAATTTTACTATAATAGATACAGGAGGAATTGAGCCTGAAAATAGTGATATAATAATTTCACAGATGAGAAGACAGGCACAAGTTGCCATAGATACAGCTAATGTAATAATATTTATAGTTGATGGTAAAGAAGGACTTACTGCAGCAGATAATGAAGTGGCTCAAATGTTAAGAAAAAGTGGTAAACCTGTAGTACTTGTAGTAAATAAGATAGATAACTCTAAATATGAAGCTAATACCTATGAATTTTATAACTTGGGAATAGGAAATCCAGTTCCAATATCAGCATCACAGGGACTTGGACTTGGGGATATGCTTGATGAGGTAGTTAAACACTTTAATGAAGATGGAGATTATTCTAAAGATGATGAATACATAAAGATAGCATTTGTTGGAAAACCTAATGTTGGAAAATCATCTCTTGTAAATAAATTGCTTGGAGAAGATAGGGTAATTGTAAGTGATGTTCCAGGTACCACTAGAGATGCTGTAGACAGCTATTTTGAAAGAGATGATGATAAATTTATATTGATAGATACTGCTGGAATACGAAGAAAAAACAAGGTGAAGGAAGAAATTGAAAGATACAGTGTAATTAGGACCTATGCTGCAATAGAGAAAGCAGATGTATGTATTTTACTTTTAGATGCTACTTATGAAATAAGTGATCAGGATGAAAAGATAATAGGTTATGCACACGAATTAAATAAAGCTATATTGGTAATAGTAAATAAATGGGATCTTATAGAAAAGGACACAAAGACTATGGAAAAGTTTAAAGGTGAGATAAGCAGAAGTTTATCATTTATGCCTTATGCACCATATTTATTTATATCTGCTAAAACTGGTCAGAGAGTTGGAAAGGTTCTTGACAAAGTAAAAGAGTGCTATGAAAATTACAATAAGAGAATTAAAACGGGAATATTAAATGATATAATAAGTAAGGCTATAATGATGCAGGAACCTCCTGTAGTTGGAAATAAGAGATTGAAGATTTACTATGTTACTCAAACTGGTGTAAAGCCACCAACTTTTGTATTTTTTGTAAATGATTCTTCCTGTGTTCATTTTTCATATAGAAGATATCTTGAAAATCAGCTAAGAGAAAATTTTGATTTTATGGGAACAGGTATAAAGCTTCAATTTAGAGAAAGGAAGGAATAATATTGAAAGCTGATGTGTGTTTTTTAGGAGCTGGAAGTTTTGGAACAGCTCTTTCTATAATATTGGCTAAAAAGGGTAAAAAAGTTAAGCTATGGGACAGAAACAATGAGGTAGTTAAAAGTATAAATGTAGATAGAGAAAATAAGAAATATCTTAAAGAAATTACTATTCCAGAAGGAGTAGAGGCTTCAAGTGATTTGGATTATGTAGTCAAAGATACAAGTTATGTTGTAATTTCAGTTCCTTCACATGTAGTTGGAACTATATGTGAAAATATTAGAGAAATGATTGAACCATCTCAGGTAATAGTGAATATAGCAAAGGGAATACAACAAGATACGGGAAAAAGACTTTCTCAAGTTATAGAAGAAATACTTCCTAAAAATGATGTTGCGGTACTTTCAGGACCAAGTCATGCAGAAGAAGTTTCAAGATTTATTCCAACAACAGTTGTTGTATCTTCAAAGAATATGGATACTGCAAGAAAAGTTCAGGACTTCTTTATGACAGATGAATTTAGAGTTTACACAAACTCAGATATTGTAGGAGTGGAAATAGGGGGAGCTGTAAAGAACATAATTGCTTTAGCTGCAGGAATATGCGACGGAATAGGATATGGAGATAATTCAAAAGCTGCACTTATGACAAGGGGAATAAGTGAAATAACTAAAATAGGTGTAAAACTTGGAGGAAAAAAGGAAACGTTTTTTGGACTTACGGGAATTGGGGATTTAATAGTTACATGCACTAGTGTACATAGTAGAAATAGAAGAGCTGGAATACTTATAGGACAGGGAAAGTCTGCAAAAGAGGCAGAAAAACAAGTTAAAATGGTAGTTGAGGGAATAAGAGCTTGCAGGGCATTTTATAATTTAAAAAATGAACTTAGAGTTCAAATGCCTATAACTGATTCACTATATAAAGTACTTTTTGAAAATAAGGATCCAAAGCAGGCTGTACATGAACTTATGACAAGGGATAAAAAAGATGAGAACATTTAGATCCACTTTTAGGAATTGCATAAAAATAAAATAAATTTATAAATAATAAGAATAATACCTACATATGTTAAATATATATATATTGTTATTATTAGAATTTTAGGGGGTATATTTTGGATAATTTTGATATATATAATGACATATCTGAAAGGACTCAAGGAGATATATATGTAGGTGTTGTAGGTCCGGTTAGAACTGGTAAGTCTACCTTTATAAAAAAGTTCATGGAAATTATGGTGTTGCCAAATATGAGTAATTCCTATAAGAAGCAGAGAGCTAAAGATGAACTTCCTCAAAGTTCATCTGGAAAATCAATTCATACTACAGAACCTAAATTTGTACCAAATGAGGCAGTGGAAATAAGCTTAAATGAAAATACCAAATTTAAAGTGAGAATGGTAGATTGTGTTGGATACATTGTAAAGACAGCTGTTGGATATATGGAGGGAGAAGAGGCCAAAATGGTTACTACCCCATGGTATGATTATGAAATACCTTTTGAAGAAGCTGCAGAAATAGGAACGAAAAAGGTAATAAATGAGCATTCAACTATAGGACTTGTTGTAACTACAGATGGATCTATTGCAGATATACCAAGGGAGGATTATATAGAGGCAGAGTCAAGAGTTGTACAGGAACTAAAATCTATAAATAAGCCATTTATAATAGTATTAAATTCAAGACACCCTTATGATCCGGATACTATAGAAATTAAAAAAAATATGGAAGAAAAATATGATGTCCCAGTCCAAATAGTAGATGTCATCAATATGAAGGAAGAGGATATAACAGATCTATTTAATAAAATACTCAAAGAATTTCCTATAAAAGAAATAAATATAGATATACCTGAGTGGATAGAAAAATTGGATTTATCACACTGGCTTAAAGTTGATTTTATAAATTTAGCAAGAGATATGTGCAAAAATATTTTTAAAGTGCGTGATATAGAAAAATCAATTGATGGATTTAGTGACGTTGATTTTATTGGAAATTCAATTATAAAAGAGATAAATATGGGTGAAGGAACATCGAGAATTGAGATAGAACCTAAAAAGGATTTGTTTTATAAAATACTTAGTGAAGTATGCGATAGAGAACTTAATGGAGAAAGTGATCTGTTAAGTGCAATAACGGAGATGCATGCTGCAAAAGTTGAGTATGATAAAGTAGCAGGTGCTCTTAAAGATGTAAAGGAAACAGGATATGGACTTGTGGCTCCTCAACTTTCTGAAATGAGGCTTGAAGAACCTAAGATAGTAAAACAAGGGAATAGGTTTGGAGTAAAGCTAAAAGCAAGTGCACCATCTTTGCACTTTATAAGGGCGGATATAGAAGCTGAAATATCTCCTATAATGGGAACTGAAAAGGAAAGTGAGGAGATGGTAAACTCGCTTTTGGAACAGTTTGAAAGCGATCCTTCAAAAATATGGCAGAGCAATATGTTTGGAAAATCTCTTGAAATACTTGTGAAGGAAGGACTACAAAATAAACTGTACAAAATGCCGGAAGATGTGCAGATCAAGATACAAAAAACACTTCAAAAGATAATAAATGAAGGTAATGGTGGTTTGATATGTATAATACTTTGATTTGGTAAAAGTAGATAATACATTTTCATTGCATTTGTAAGTGGGATTTAATATCTAGTATTTATTTTAGATATTAAGTCCTATTTATTAAAGTGTGAAAAATATTTTATAAAAACTGTTTTAAGACAATCCAAGTATATGAATTTTATGGTATAATCGTTTTGAACTAGGATTTAACTTTTAATTTGATATTTAATATTATAATTATTAGAATATTAAATGTCTTGAAATTATAATTTATGTTAAAGTATAATTATTACTGGCTTTTTAATAAAGCATATGTGGAAGGATGAAATTTTAATGATTAAAAGTATGACTGGATTTGGAAGGGGAAGTAGTGATAGCTCAGATATAAGTTTTGATGTGGAAATAAAAACAGTAAATCATAGATATTGTGATTTGAATATAAGAATGCCAAAGAGCTTTATGCCAATCGAAGGTAAAATTAGAAGTCTTATACTAAAACAAATAAGTAGAGGTAAGGTAGATGTTTTTATTACTCAAAATGATTATGGAAACAAAAAAGGAAAAGCTATATTAGATGAAGATCTTATGGAAAGTTATGTAGATTGTTTGAATAAGATAAAAGATAAATATGGCATAAAAGAACAACCGTCTATAGATCTTATTTCTAAATTTCCAGATGTAATTACATTGAAGCGAGAAGATGAGGATTTAGATGAAATTTGGAGTGTGTTAAAAGTTGCATTAGAAGATGCACTTAATATGCTTTTGAATATGAGGGAAAAAGAAGGAGCCAAACTTAAAGGTGATATAATTTTAAAATGTAATTTAATTCAGAAATATTTAGATAAGATAAATAAAATATCTGTAAATTTGGTAGAAGAATTTAGGAATAAGCTTAGAGATAGGATTAAAGAACTTAGAGATGGTTATGATTTAGATGAAGAGAGAATTGCAATGGAAGTTGCAATATTTGCTGATAAGTCCTGTATTGATGAGGAAATTGTAAGGCTTAAAAGTCATGTAGGACAATTTCAAGATACCCTCACATTAGATGAGCCTGTTGGCAGGAAACTTGATTTTATACTGCAGGAAATGAATAGAGAAGCCAATACCATAGCATCTAAGTCTACAAATTTAGATGTAACTAATTTGGTTATAAATATAAAAAATGAAATAGAAAAAATTAGAGAACAAATTCAAAATATAGAATAGATATATAGGAGGAAGCGTATGGGCATAAAATTAATAAATATAGGTTTTGGAAATATTGTTTCGGCAAATAGATTGGTGGCTATAGTAAGTCCGGAATCTGCTCCAATAAAGAGAATAATACAGGAAGCAAGGGACAGAGGCATGCTTATAGATGCAACTTATGGGAGAAGAACTAGAGCTGTTATAATAACAGATAGTGATCATGTAATACTGTCTGCTGTACAACCTGAAACTGTAGCACATAGATTGTCATCTAACAAAGAAGTAGATGAAGATATAACAGAGGTTGAGGAATAATGAAAAAAAAGGGACTTTTAGTTATAATATCAGGGCCATCAGGAGCAGGAAAGGGCACTGTGTGTAAAGAGCTTATTAAGAAAAATGATCTTTGGATATCTGTTTCTGCAACTACTAGAAAACCAAGAGCAGGAGAGGTAGATGGTTCAAATTATTATTTTTTGACAAAAGAGGAATTTGAAAGTAAAATAAAAAACAATGATTTTTTAGAGTATGCTGAGGTTTATGGTAATTATTATGGAACTCCAAAAGACAAGGTTCTTGAGGCAATAAATCTAGGAAAAGATGTAATACTTGAAATAGACATACAAGGTGCACTTAAAGTAAAGAAAAATTATCCTCAAGGTGTTTTCATATTTATACTTCCACCTTCTATGGAAGAACTTAAAAAGAGAATAATAAATAGAGGAAGTGAAACACAGGAATCACTTATGACTAGATTTAATTCAGCATATAAAGAAATAAATTACATATCAAAATATAATTATGCAGTTGTCAACGATACTGTTGAAAATGCAGTAAAAAACATTGAAAGTATAATTACAGCTGAAAAGTGTAGGGTAGACAGAGTAAAGGATGAAATATTTAAATCTAAGGAGGATATAAGTAATGAATAATTCTATGATAAATCCATCTATTGTGGACTTGTTAAAAAAAGTAGATAATAGATATGCATTAATAACTATAGTTTCTAAAAGAGCAAGACAATTGGTAGAAGGATCGGAGTCAATGGTTGATATTGATTCTACTAAACCAGTTACTATAGCCATAAATGAAGTTGATAGGGGTCTTATAGATTTTAAAACTTTAAAAGAAGGTATAAAGTAATGGATAAAGACCAAAAAACGGTAGTTATTGGAGTAACTGGAGGTATAGCAGCATATAAAGCTCTTGATATAGTTAGTAAACTTAAAAAGAAAAAAATCGATGTCCATGTAATAATGACTAAATCAGCTTGTAAATTTGTGACTCCATTGACTTTTCAAACTATAAGCCAGAATACGGTAAGCGTAGATATGTTTTCTGAACCTAAAGCATGGGAAATAAGACATATCTCTTTGGCAAAGCGAGCGGATTTATTGCTTGTTGCACCTGCTACAGCAAATGTAATAGGAAAAGTTGCAAATGGGATAGCAGATGACCTTTTGACCACTACTATAATGGCTACTAATGCTCCAGTGGTTTTTTCTCCTGCTATGAATACTAATATGTATATGAATCCAATTGTTCAATCAAATATAGATAAATTGTCAAAATTGGGTTATAAATTTATAGAACCGGATAGTGGTAGGCTTGCCTGTGGTGATACAGGAGAAGGAAAACTTCCTAATCCAAGTTTTATAGCAGATGTTGTGTGTAGCATGTTATATGACAAGAAGGACTTGAAAGGCAAAAAAGTACTTGTTACAGCAGGACCTACTTTAGCTCACATAGATCCTGTAAGGTATATAACAAATAGATCATCAGGTAAAATGGGCTATTCTATAGCGGAAGAGGCAAGGGATAGAGGGGCAGAGGTTACACTTATTTCTGGACCTACTAATTTACCTGTGCCATTTGGAGTAAAGTACATAGGCGTAAATACAAACAAAGAAATGCTTTTAAGCGTGTTGGATAATTTCGATTCTCAGGATATAGTTGTAAAATCTGCTGCAGTAGCGGATTATAAACCTAAAAACTATTCTAATGAGAAAATTAAAAAGGTACAGAGCGAATTTTTACTTGAACTTGTAAAAGATACTGACATATTGAAAAAAATTGGTGAGATTAAGAAAGATCAAATTCTTGTGGGTTTTGCAGCAGAGAGTAGCAATTTAATAGAAAATGCATCAAAAAAGCTTAAGAAGAAAAATCTGGATTATATAGTTGCAAATAATATAGCATCAAGTGAAGTTGGATTTTCATCAGATGACAATAAAGCAACTATAATATCAAGAGATGGCAAGAAATTTGACTTATCAAAGATGAGTAAAAGAAACCTAGCTAGAAAGTTATTTGATATAATAAATGAAGTAGATTAGATTAAGAGGGGTTCTACATACCTCTCTTATTTGATGTGTGGAATTAAAAGGGTGATAAGGTGAATTATGCAGGCGTAATTGTAAATAATAATTTTGTTGAACTGGATAAAATTTTTACTTATAAAATACCAGATAATATGAAAGATAAAGTTACAATAGGTACTCATGTAAAAGTACCTTTTGGATTTAAAAATAAGAGTATAGATGGATTTATAGTAAAACTCTATGAAAATACGGAAATTACTGAAACAAAAATTAAAATTAAATCGCTATTGAAAGTATGTGATGAGTTTCCTCTTTTTACAGAAAAAGATTTTGAGCTGATTGAAAAAATGAGAAATAGATACTTGTGTACTTATTTAGAATGCATAAAGGTATTTATACCAACTGGAATATTTAAAGGTATGAAACACAAAAAAGAAGTTCTTTTATATAAAGGTAAAAATTTAAGTGGAAGATTTATTAAAGATCCCTATGCTAAGATTTATGATATCATATGTAAAAATGAGGGAAAGTATACAAGAAACTTTTTAAATAAAAAGTACAATATATCAATTTCATCTATAAATACTATGATTAAACATGGCTTTATTCTAACTAAAAAAAAGACTGTAGCAAGATATGATAGTACAACTTATAAACTTTATTCAAAAAAGATTCTAAATTCTGAGCAAACTAGCACAGTAAAATCTATAATGAATTCTCAAAATAAGATTTTTCTTATACATGGAGTTACTGGAAGTGGTAAGACAGAAATATATATGCATATAGTTGATAAAGTTATATCTTCTGGGAGAGAATGTATAATATTAGTACCTGAAATAGCACTTACACCACAGATGGTTGAAAGATTTAAAGGTAGGTTTGGAAATAACATAAGTGTATTTCACAGTAGACTTTCTGATGGGGAAAGATATGATGAATGGATGAGAGTTAAAAGGAAACAAGTAAAAGTTGCTATAGGGGCAAGGTCTGCTATTTTTCTTCCATTTTCCAACCTT
The DNA here is from genome assembly GCF_014050525.1 of Clostridium sp. cel8. Lineage (GTDB taxonomy): Bacteria > Bacillota > Clostridia > Clostridiales > Clostridiaceae > Clostridium_B. Next base: position 106,030 of record NZ_JACGAG010000003.1, on the reverse strand, counting down.
GGACTTATTATAATAGATGAGGAACATGAAGAAAGCTATAAATCAGAAAGCAATCCAAAATACAATGCAAGGGAAATTGGAGAAATGAAATGCAATCAATATAATTGTAAGATGATACTTGGTTCAGCCACTCCTTCAATAGAAACATATAGTAGATGTGAAAAAGGTGAGATAGAGCTTATTGAAATAAAAAATAGAGCTGATGGAGCAAATATGCCTAAAATAGATGTTGTTGATATGAGAGATGAATTGGCATCTGGAAATACTTCTATGTTTAGTAAGAAACTCTATAATATGATTTCTGATAGATTGGCTAAAAATGAACAGATAATATTATTTTTAAATAGAAGAGGATTTTCTACATTTGTATCTTGTAGGAAATGTGGATATATATTTAAGTGTAAAAATTGTGATATCTCACTTACATATCATAGAGATATGAAAAAACTTGTTTGTCATTATTGCGGTAGCAGGGAAAATATACCAAAAATCTGTCCTAAGTGTGGAAGTAAGTATGTTAAATATTTTGGGGTTGGTACAGAAAAAATAGAGGAATTAGTAAAAAATGAATTTCCAAAAGCTAGAGTTTTGAGAATGGATTTTGATACTACAAGATCAAAGCACTCTTATGAAAATATTTATAATACTTTTAAAAATCAAGGTGCAGATATATTAATAGGAACTCAGATGATTGCAAAAGGTCTTGACTTTAAGAATGTCACACTTGTTGGAGTAATAGCTGCAGATGTTTCCTTGAATTTACCGGATTTTAGATCTGCAGAAAGGACATATCAAATTATAACTCAGGTTTCTGGAAGAGCAGGAAGAGGTGAAAAAGCAGGAAATGTTGTAGTTCAAACCTATAGCCCAGACAATTATAGTATTAAATATTCAGCTTTAAATGATTATAAGAGCTTTTATAGAGAAGAAATGAATATAAGAAAAGAAATGGATTATCCGCCATTTTGTAACATGCTTCTTATAAATATGAATAGCAAAAATGAAGCTATATTAATAAAAAATATACAAAATGTTGCTATATTTTTAAGAAATATATTGCAAAAAAATGATAAAATTAAGATATTAGGACCATGTCCATGTGTTATATCAAAGATAAAAGAATTATTTAGATGGCAGATAATTATAAAGGGTAAAATTGATTTAAAAATAGCACAAAAAATAAAGAAAACAGTGTATAATTTAACTAAAGATGTTCATAGTGACATAAAAATTAGCATAGATATAAATCCAAATAATACACTATAATATATATTTTATTTTTAGAAAGGGAGAGATTTTAATGGCACTTAGAAATATAGTAAAATATGGAGATGATTTGCTTAGAAAAAAGAGTAGAAAAGTTGATGTTATAAATGATAGAATAATTACACTACTTGATGATATGGAAGAAACTTTACACGATGCAAATGGAGTAGGACTTGCAGCTCCACAAGTTGGAGTATTGAAGAGAGTTATAGTAATAGATATTGGAAAGGGAGTAATAAAACTTATAAATCCAGAGATTATAGAAACAGAGGGAAGTTATGTAGATGTAGAAGGATGCCTAAGTATTCCTGGAAGACAAGAGGAAGTTGAAAGGCCAAAAAGAGTTAAGGTAAAAGCACTAAATGAAAAAGGGGAAGAAGTAGTAATTGAGGGAGAAGACCTTTTGGCAAGAGCTTTCTGTCATGAGATAGATCATTTAGATGGTATTTTATATATAGATAAAATCAAGAAGTAAAGGAGATAATTTTAATTTATGGATATAGTTTTTATGGGCACTCCAGATTTTGCAGTGCCATCTTTAAAAAAGTTGATAGAGAGATATAATGTAAAAGCAGTTTTTACTCAGCCTGACAGGCCAAAGGGAAGAGGAAAAAAACTTTCTAAATCTCCAGTCAAAGAAGTAGCGGTAGTTTCTGGAATAGATGTATATCAGCCAGAAAAGCTTAAAAGTGATAGGAAATGTTTAGATGCATTAAAGAGTATGAAGCCTGACTTTATAGTTGTAGTTGCCTATGGTCAGATATTGACAAGGGAAGTACTTGATATACCGAAGTATGGATGTATAAACCTCCATGCTTCACTTCTTCCAAAATACAGAGGGGCAGCTCCAATAAACTGGTGCATAATAAATGGAGAAAGAGAAACTGGAAATACAACTATGTTTATGGATGAAGGACTTGATACTGGAGATATATTGCTAGCTAGTAAAGTTCAAATTGGACCAGATATGACAGCAGGACAGCTTCATGATATTTTAATGGAAGATGGAGCAGATCTTCTTATAAAAACTATAGATGGAATTATAAATGGAACTGTACAGAGAAAAAAACAAGGTGAGTCTACTACAGATTATGCAAAAATGTTAAATAAGTCTATTGCAAATATAAATTGGGAATCAAATGCCAAAGATATAAAAAATTTTGTAAGAGGTCTTAATCCTTGGCCAGTTGCTTATACTAAATACAAAGGTAAAACTATGAAGGTGTATAGGGTTTCAGTGCTTGATGAAATAGCAAAAGATAAACCTGGAACTTTGATTAATGTATCTGAAAAAGGTATAAAAGTATGTACTATGGATAAAGTAATTTTGATTGATAAAATACAATTTCCAGGCAAAAGAGCAATGGAAGTTAGTGAATTTATAAGAGGAAATTCTATAGAAAGTGGATTGATTTTAGGAACATAGTGAAAAATTAGTATATTCAGAAAGGAGAATAATTATTATGCCTTTTTATTTTGATGGAAGTTTTGTTATATTGATACCAGCACTTGTAATTGCAGCATATGCTCAATATAAAGTAACTTCTACATTCAATAAATATTCCAGATATAGAAGTAGAAATGGATATACGGGAGCTCAGGTTGCAAGAAAACTTTTGGATTCAAGTGGACTTTATGATGTACCAGTTGAATTAATTCCTGGAAAACTTACAGATCATTATGATCCATCACAGAGAGTAATGCGTCTTTCTCAAGATGTATATTATGGAAATTCAGTGGCATCAATAGGAGTTGCAGCCCATGAAACAGGGCATGCAATACAACATCAAATAGGGTATAGTCCACTTATTATAAGAAATAGTATAGTTCCAATAGCAAATTTTGCTTCAAGTGCTTCATGGATACTATTTTTATTGGGCTTTATGTTTGGACTTAGAGGATTTTTGAATTTAGGAATATTACTTTTTACAGCAGTTGTACTGTTTCAATTAGTAACACTTCCTGTGGAATTAAATGCATCTAGCAGAGCAATTAAAATACTGGATAGTAAGATGATATTATACGGTGATGAGATAAGTGGAGCAAGAAAAGTGCTAAGTGCTGCGGCTATGACTTATGTGGCAGCTGCTCTTACAGCAATAGCAAATTTGCTTAGATTAATTGTTATAAGTAGAGATAGAAATTGATAAAATATACAGGAGAGAAGAAGATGGATAATGCTAGACTTGCAGCAGTTGATGTAATTGAAGATGTTTTGTATAAGGGAGCATATTCAAATATAGCATTAAGTAATAGATTGAATAAGAGTAATCTCAATGTAAAGGATAGATCACTAGCTACTGAAATAGTATATGGAACTCTAAAGTACAAATATACTATTGACTGTATACTTGAGAACTTTTTAAAAAATGATTTAGAGAAAAAAAATTCTTATATTAAAAATATACTTAGAATATCGATTTATCAAATAAAATATCTAGATAAAATACCGGAATTTGCAGTGGTGAATGAAGCTGTAAAATTATCTAAAAAAAGGTCTGTGAAACTTTCAAAACTTGTAAATGGAGTTCTTAGAAACTTCTTAAGAAATAAGGATAAATTGTATTTAAAAGACCAAGATTATATTAAAAAATTGTGTTTCAAGTATTCTTTTGATATGTGGATGGTAAAATTATTTGTACACCAGTATGGAAAAGATATAGCAGAAGATATTCTAAATGGATTAAATAGTACTCCTAAAGTTACTGTGAGAGTTAATAATTTAAAGACAAATTTTCTTGAAAGTTGGAATGAACTTAAAAATAATGGTTATAATCTAGAAAAAGCAAAGCTATGTAAAGATGCAATTGTAATAAATAGAGGAAGTAGTATAGAGAAAAATGTTTTATTTAATGAGGGAATGATTTCTGTTCAAGATGAAAGTGCTATGCTTCCTATAATATCAATGGATATAGAAAAAAACATGATTTTGATGGATCTTTGTAGTGCGCCTGGAGGAAAAGCATGTTATATGGCAGAGATTATGGAGAATACAGGAAAAGTAGTTGCCTGTGATATATATGAGAATAAAATAAAATTAATAAGAAAGAATGCAGATAGGCTTGGATTAAAAAATATAGATGCATATGTACAGGATGCACAAAACTACAATCCTAAAATGAGAGAAAAGGCAGATAGAGTTCTTATAGATGTTCCATGTTCTGGACTTGGAATAATAAGAAAAAAACCAGAAATAAAGTGGAACAAAAATATAAATCAGATATCTGATATAATTTCAACTCAGAAGAAGATTATGATAAATGCTGCAAAGTATGTAAAACCAGGAGGAAAATTAATATATTCTACATGCACTTTAAATAAAAATGAAAATGAAAAAAATGTAGATTGGTTTATTGAAAATAATCCTGAATTTACTTTGGAAAAACTTAATTTTGGAGATATAGACAATATTATTTATCACAAGAGAGGATATGTTACAATACTTCCAAATAAAAATATGGATGGATTTTTTATTGCAAAAATGATAAAAAATAGATAGGTGTATTTATATGTATAATATTTTAGATTTTAATTTAGATGAATTAAAAAAATGGATGAAGGAAAATGGCCAAAGTTCATTTAGGGCAAGTCAAGTTATGGATTGGATATATAAAAATGATTTGTGGGATTTTGATAAAATGCAAAATCTACCTAAAAAGTTACGAGAGCTTTTAAAGAAAAACTTTTATATAAGTATTCCAAAGCTTGTTAAAGAGTATAGATCCAAGAAAAAGGATACTTTTAAGTACTTGTATAAGTATGATGATGGAAATGTAATAGAAACAGTAGTTATGAAATACGATAGGGGAAATTCAATATGTGTTTCAACACAGGTAGGATGTAAAATGGGATGTAAGTTTTGTGCATCTACTATAGGAGGAATGGTTAGAAATCTTACTTCTGGGGAAATAATAGCTCAGATTTTACTCTCGCAAGCTCAATTGGGAGATAGAATATCAAACATTGTCCTAATGGGTAGTGGAGAGCCACTTGATAACTACGATAATGTTATGAAGTTTATAGATATAATAAATTCTGACTATAGTTTAAATATAGGACAAAGGCACATAACTCTTTCAACCTGTGGATTAGTACCTAAAATAATTGAATTTGCAGATAGAAAGTTACAAGTAACTCTTGCAATATCACTTCATGCCCCTTATGATGAACTTAGAAAACAGATGATGCCTATTGCAAATAAATATTCAATAAGTGAAATTATTGATGCCTGTAAATATTATATAAATACTACAGGAAGAAGGGTTTCATTTGAATATGCTATGGTTCGAGGTGTAAATGATAGTAATATATGTGCAAAAAAACTCTCTATGCTTTTAAAGGGTATGTTAAGTCATGTAAATTTAATACCTGTAAATGAAGTCAAAGAGAAAGATTTTAGAAAATCATCTAAAAGTAATATTGAAAATTTTTTGAATATATTATCTCAAAATGGAATAGAAACTACTATAAGAAAAGAAATGGGATCAGATATAGAGGCGGCTTGTGGACAATTAAGGAGAAGTTATATTGAATCCAAAAAAGGAGTAGAAAGGGTGTAGAAAATGGTGGGGATCTTATCAGATGTTGGAAAGGTTAGAAAGCTGAATGAAGATTATGTTAGTTTCTACAAAGGAATGAATTTTACTATATATGTAATAGCTGATGGAATGGGTGGCCATAATGCAGGAGAAGTGGCAAGTAAAATTGCAGTTGAAACCACGATTTCTCATATAAAATCTATGGATAGATTGGATAGTATGGAAGATGCACTTCTTAAAGCTATAAGTGCTGCAAATAAAAAAATATTTGAATTGTCTAATGAGAATAAGAAATTAAATGGAATGGGGACAACTATAACTGTCTGTATGGTAAGAGGTAAAAATATGATTATAGGAAATGTTGGAGATAGTGGGTGCTATATTTTAAAAAAAGATGGCATAACTAAGGTTACAAAAGACCATTCATTAGTTCAAGAATTAATAGATGAGGGAAGTATAACTGAGGAAGAAGCAGCTGTTCATCCAAACAAAAATATAATAACCAGGGCACTTGGAACTAATGTTTCTGTAGATGTAGATATATTTAAGGTAGATTTAGGAAATGTAAATAAAGTGTTAATGTGCACAGATGGATTATCTAATGAAGTGAGTTTAAATGAAATGTATGATATTATAATGAGGAATAATAATGAAGAGGCTTGTAGACAACTAGTTGAATTGAGTAAGCTTAAGGGTGGAAGAGATAACATATCGGTTATTGTATTTGAAGGAGAGTGTGAAGATGATAGGGACTATGCTGGGAAATAGATATGAGTTGTTGGAAAAAATAGGCGAAGGTGGAATGGCTGAAGTATATAGATCTAAAGATCACCTTTTAAATCGTAATGTAGCAGTCAAAATCCTAAAAGATCAGTTTTCTAGTGATACTGAGTTTGTAGAAAAATTTAAAAGGGAAGCTACAGCTGCAGCCAGTCTTTCAAACAACAATATAGTAAATATATATGATGTTGGAAGTCAAAATAATATAAATTATATAGTAATGGAATATGTTAAGGGAAAGACTTTGAAACAGGTTATAAGGGAAAAAGGTAGAATTGCTCCAAGTCAAGCTGTGGAGATGTCAATTCAAATAGCTAAAGCACTGGAATGTGCTCATAAAAATAATATAATACATAGAGATATAAAACCGCATAATATTCTTGTAACGGAAGATGGCATAGTCAAAGTTACTGATTTTGGAATAGCAAAAGCATCAAATTCAGTTACAATAACTAATTCAAATAAAGTAATGGGTTCAGCACATTATTTTTCACCTGAGCAGGCAAAGGGGAGTTTTGTAGATTTTAGAACTGATATTTATTCTCTTGGTATCGTAATTTATGAAATGGTTACAGGAAAGGTGCCATATGATGCTGAAAGTCCAGTTTTAGTAGCTTTGAAGCATATACAAGAACCGGTAGTTCCGCCTAAAGATATAAATGAAAATATTCCTGATGGGTTAAATAGACTTATATTAAAGGCAGTGGAAAAAGAACCTATAAAAAGATATCAAACTATGACAGATATGCTTGTTGATCTTAAAAAAGTTCAAAATAATGAAGTTCCCAATATTCAAGATAATGATTTAGAAGAAGATATGACAAGAATAATGAATCCTGTTGATGTTAATAATTTAGATGATAAATATAAAGATGAATATTATGAGCCTGAAAATATAAAAATTAAGAGAGGACTTGACCCTAGGAAGAAGAGAAATATTCTTGTTGCAGCTATAGTTATAATGACAATTGTTATAGGTTCAATACTTGGATATTCTTATTACAATAAAGAATATGGAAATTTAGCTGAAACTACAGTACCATATATAATTGGAATGGAGAAAGATAAAGCAAAAGAAGCTGTAGAAGCCAAAAAACTTAAATTTGTAGTTGTTTCAACAAAAAAAAGTGATAAAGAGGAGGGGACAGTACTTGAAAGCTCCCCTGAGCCAGGAACAAGTGTGAAAGTTAATTCAGAAGTGAGAGTTGTTATAAGTGGTGGACCTAATAAACTTACCGTTCCTAATGTGGTAGATGTTGATTATGATACTGCAAGGGATATAATATTACAAAGTGGATTAAAAGTAGGAGATGTAAGTTATAGATATAGTGATGATGTAGAGAGAAATCATGTAATAAGTCAAGACCCTGAATTTGGTTCAAGTGTAGAAGAAGGATCTTCTGTGAATATTGTTGTAAGTAGTGGACCTGAAACTAAATATATTAGTGTGCCTGATGTAACTGGAAGAAATATAAGTGATGCAGAATCAATTCTTTCAAATGCTGGAGTTAGTTATGCGGAAAAATCAGTTATTACTGAAGATGAATCTCAAGATGGAATAGTTTTAAGCCAGAGTGAATCTGGATCAAAGGTAAAAGAGGGAACTACAATTATAATTAAGTATTATAAGTATGAAAAACCTAATTATAATGATGATGAAAATAGCAGTGAAGAAATTGATGAAAACAATACAGATAGTACTGATCAGGATACTGACAGTAATGGATCAAGCGATCAAGATAACGGAAATAACCAAAATAATGAAACGGATTCTGGAAACAATTCAAATTCTACAAATAAGGGTACTGGAAATTCAGATAAAACTAAATAATTAATTTTATAGGAGAAATTATGCAAGGAACTATAGTTAAAGGAATAGCTGGATTTTATTATGTAAAATGTGGCCATAGGACAATTGAATGTAAATCAAGGGGAAAGTTCAGATATAGTGGACTTTCTCCGACAGTTGGAGATAAAGTTGATATTTCTGTAAATGGAGATACAGGTATTATTGAAAAAGTCTATCCAAGAACTTCTATAATATCAAGGCCAAGTGTTGCAAATGTAACTCAGGCTATTATAGTATTTGCAATTAAAAATCCTGAAGTAAATGAGGAATTGCTAAATAAGATGATTTTGAATTGTGAAGTCAATAATTTAAAAATTATAGTTTGTTTTAATAAATTGGATTTAGATTCTGAGGGATATAAAAGTCATGCTTTTAATATGGTAAAAAGTGCAGGATATGAAGTTATATTTTCAAAGGCAAAAGAAGGATTTGGAATAGATAAGATAAAGGATCTATTGAAAGGCCATATAACGGTTTTGTGTGGGCCATCTGGTGTTGGAAAATCGACAATTTTAAACAATATTGCAGGAAAACAGCTAATGGAAACGGGAATTATAAGCAGTAAGCTTAAAAAAGGAAGGCATACTACAAGACATAGTGAGCTAATAGAAGTATGTGGAGGATTACTCGTAGATACTCCAGGATTTTCATCATTAAATGTGAATTTTATAAAAAAAGAACAGCTTATGAATTTTTTTCCAGAGTTTCAAAGTGGACTTGGAAAATGTAAATTTAAAAGTTGTCTTCATTATAAAGAACCTGGATGTGCTATAAAAAATATGGTTGAGGAAGGTAAAATTAATGAGGATAGATATAACTTTTATATAAAAATTTTAGAAGAAATAACTAGTAAGGAAAAAAATATGTGGTAAAAGATTAATTTATCACTAAAATTAGGGGGAAAGATTTATGATAAAGATAGCACCTTCAATATTATCTGCAGATTTTGCAAATTTAGGAGATAATATTAAAAAATTAGATGAAAGTGGTGCAGACATGATTCATATTGATGTAATGGATGGTATGTTTGTACCAAATATATCTTTTGGAGTACCGATTATTAAGGCAATAAGACCAATGACGAAGCTTCCATTTGATGTGCATCTTATGATAGAGGAACCATCAAGATATGTAGAGGACTTTGTTAAAGCTGGTGCTGATATTATAACAGTTCATTTTGAAGCAGATAGACATATAGATAGGACAATAAATTACATAAAGAGTTTTGGAGTAAAGGCAGCTGTTGCGTTAAATCCTGCAACTAAAGTTGAAAATTTAGAATATATAATACCAAATTTAGATATGGCTCTTATAATGTCTGTGAATCCTGGTTTTGGAGGACAAAAATACATAGAATATTGTTATAATAAAATAAAAAATGTAAAAAAATTAAGTGAAAAATATAATAAGAATATGATGATTGAAGTAGATGGTGGAATAGGAAAACAAAACATTGCAAAAGTAGTAAAAAGTGGTGCAAATGTAATTGTAGCAGGATCAGCTGTGTTTAAAGATGGAAAAATACATGAGAACATAACTAATTTAAGAGGTGAAATTTAAAGTGAAGGTAACTATAGTATCTGGGGGAACTCCGCCTTCTTTAAATTTATTGAAAAGTGAACTCAAATCGAGTTCACTTTTAATATGTGCCGATGGAGGAGCAAATTGTCTTTATAATTATAAAATAAATCCTGATTACCTTATGGGAGATTTTGATTCTATAGATAGTAATGTACTTGAGTTTTTTAAAAATTCAGGAACTATAATAGAAAAATATCCAGAAGAAAAGGATTTTACCGATACAGAGGCTGTATTTTACAAGGCAGTTGAAAAAAATGCAGATGAAATAGTATTTTTAGGATGTACTGGAACAAGACTTGATCATGTCATGGGCAGTATTGGCATGCTTAAAAAGAGCTTAGATTATGGAATAAAATCATATATAAAGGATGAAAATAATTCAATAGAACTTATTGATAAAGAATCTGTAATAAAGGGAAAAAGGGGAGAAATATTTTCACTTTATGCTTATTGTGATGTAGTTGAAGATTTGAGCATAATAGGAGCTAAATATGAATTAAATAATTATAAATTAAAACTTGGAGATTCAAGAACTGTATCCAATGAATTTATGGATGAAGACGTAAAAATTGTGTTTAAAAGTGGACAGATTTTATTGTTTAGAAGTAAAGATTGAAAAATTTATTTTTTTAGTAACAATATTTAGTGAACATACATATAATAATATAAAGTAATCTATGGGGGATAATAGCCATGGGAAAGAAATTTTGCAGGAGGAGGACAAAAAAGAAAATAGGGCTGGTTGTTCTATCACTTGGTGCAGGTTTTTTGCTTACAGTTATTATCCCTATATGGGGATGGATAATAGCTGGAGGTGCAGTACTTATTTATTGTGGATGGTGTTTAATAGGAGATTATAAATAGGAGGGAATTGTTTTATGAAAATTATTACATTTAAACTTCCAGGAGTTTTATCTGCAATTTTAAAGCTTTTTAGAAAAAAGAAAGACAAATAAACATAAATATATGCAAAATAAAAATGCAATTGCTATTTGACAACTGCATTTTTTATTTCCTATATAGCACGCTGAACCTTTCCTGAACGAAGGCATCTTGTACAAACATGAATTCTTTTTGGAACACCATTTACAACTGCTTTTACTCTTCTTACGTTTGGAGCCCAATTTCTCTTAGATTGACGGTGTGAGTGACTGTATTGTACACCAAATACAACGCCTTTTCCACATATTTCACATTTCCTTGACATTTAAAGCACCTCCTAAAATCAAACACTAGTTATTCTATCACAATATAAGCAATCTTTGCAAGTATATATAGATAAAAAATTTTACATTGTAATTTTTATTATAAATTTTACTTAAGTCATTGAAAGTTATATTATTATAATTTAAACTTAAATTGTATACATTTAATTTATTTTATTTTATTTATAATATTTTCAATAGAAATTATAAATTCACATTATAATGGATATATTATGTATATGAGGATATAATCAGAAATTAATATTTTCTTGAATAAATATTTCATTTAATATAAAATATGTTATGTGACAATATACTAAAGGCAAAGTCAAAGTTTTATATATAAATTAGTTATTCAAGTGATTCAAAGTAAAATGTATATTTTGCTGTACAATATCCTATTTTATAAAAGGGAGGTCCGAATATGATAGGAAATATCGAAAATGAAATGGGTCAGATTAATTATTCAGAAGAAAGTGTTGCTAATATAGTTGGCATATCTACTATGGAATGTTACGGAGTAGTTGGAATGGCATCGAAAAATGCAAAAGATGGCCTTTGGGAATTGATAAAAAAAGGAAACTTAAGTAAGGGAGTAAAAGTCAGTTTTAAGGATGGTAAACTTCTTATAGAACTGTATATAATAGTTGAATATGGAACAAAGATATCTGTAATTGCAAATAATATAATACAGAAGGTAAAATATAATGTGGAAAATTATATAGGCCTTAAAGTTTCAACAATTACAGTGAATGTTCAAGGTGTTAGAATCTAGGGAGGAATTTATAAAAATGGATTACTTAAAGATAGATGGACATCGTTTTTATAATATGATGGTAAGTGCAAGTAATAAATTAGATGAACAAAAGGATATTGTAAATTCATTAAATGTTTTTCCAGTTCCAGATGGTGATACTGGAAGCAATATGTCCATGACGTTGAAAACAGCTGTATCAGAAATAGAACACATGAAAGATCAATCTCTAGGGCAAATAGCAAAACAAATTGCTAAAGGAGCTCTTATGGGTGCAAGAGGAAATTCCGGTGTAATACTTTCACAAATATTAAGAGGTATAGCAAATGGTCTTGAAGGAAAAATTGAAGTCGATTCGAGAAGTTTTGCATCTAGTATAGAAGAGGGAGCTAAATTTGCATACAAGGCAGTTATGAGGCCTACAGAAGGTACAATACTTACAATAATAAGATCAGCAGGTGAATGTGCCACAAAATCTGAAGAGAAAAATATAACTTTGTTACTTAAAGAGATATGTGATCATTGTGAAGTCGTGCTTAATAAGACACCAGATATGCTTCCTGTTTTAAAAAAGGCAAAGGTTGTAGATTCTGGAGGAAAGGGACTTCTTATAATATTAAATGGTATGTATGAAGCTCTTAGAGATGGAATTGAAGATGCTAAGATAAAGGAATTTGATACTGCTAAGGAAAAATCTGCTGCTAAGAATTTAGGACAGCAGGATATAAAATATGGATATTGTACTGAATTTTTAGTACATGCAAAAGATGCAGATGTGACTAAATTTAAAGATGAACTTTCAGCTGTTGGGGATTCAATGGTAGTTGTAAATGATGAAGATATAGTAAAAGTTCATATACACACAAATGATCCAGGATGGGTACTGTCCCATGCGTTAAAACTTGGAGAGCTATCTAAAATAAAAATAGATAACATGAGAGAAGAGCACAGGCATGTGCTTGGAATAGATGAAGATGCTGGAGAAGAATCTGAAGAAGATATTGATTTAGAAACAAAGAAATATGCATTTATTTCCGTAACTATTGGTGAAGGTATAAAGGAGATATTTAAAGACCTTGGGACTGATTATATTGTAGAAGGCGGCCAGACTATGAATCCAAGTACACAGGATATTTTGGATGCTATTGAAAAGGTCAATGGTGAAAATATATTTATACTTCCAAATAACAAGAATATATTTATGGCAGCAAATCAGGCGTCTAAAATAAGTGATAAGAATGTCAAAGTAATAGCTACAAAGACAATACCTCAAGGAATAACTGCTATTACAACTTTTAATTCGGATCTTGATTTAGAAGATAATATAAAAGCTATGGAAGAATCTATAAATCAAGTAGAAACAGGACTTATAACCTATGCAGTAAGAGATACTGATATAGATGGAAAAGCTGTTAAAAAAGGAGATATAATAGGGCTTATTGATGGTAAAATAGTCGAAGTAGGAAATGATGAGTTTGAAGTATGTGATGAAATCATATCGGATATGGTTTGTGACGACAGCGATCTTATAAGTATTTACTATGGTGAGGATTGTAATGTTGAAAGATTTGAACCATTTGTAAGTGATATAGAAGAAAAATATTCTGATATGGATGTACAAAGTTATAGCGGAGGTCAGCCTCTCTATTATTTTATAGTTTCAGTTGAATAAAAAAAAGCCATATGGCTTTTTTTATTTATATTTAATGCTAAAGTAGGTGGTATCGTGAATATATATGATAGCGTTGGTGTACTTAAAGGTGTTGGCCCTAAAACTCTTGAAAAATTAAATAAATGTTGTATATTTACTATACTAGATTTACTTCTGTATTTTCCTAGAGATTATAAAAGTGTTTCTATTTATAAAAATAGTCAATGTAAAAGTGATAAAGTTATATTAAATTGCAAAGTTAAATCAATAGAAAGAGATATTAGAACTAAAACTGGCAAAATAATAACAACTGTAATATTTGAGAATGAAGATGGAAGATTTATTGGAAAGTGGTTCAATCAGCCATACATGAAGAGAAAATTTATAATTGGCTGCAATTATAGGATTATTGGAAAGATACAAGAATTTAATGGAAATATATCTATACTAAATCCAGTTCAGATAAAAGATAAAGACAGTAAAAACTCAAATGGGAAAATACTACCTGTATATCCATTGAAGAATGGAATAACAAATAACTTATTAGTAAAGTTAATTTCATATGTTTTAAGTCATATACGAATAAAAGAAAATCTTCCACAGTGGATAATAGACAAGTACAAATTGTGTAGTTTAGACAGTGCTTTGAGGAGAATTCACAATCCTGAGAATTTAAACAATCTAAATCAATCAAGAAGAAGATTAAAATTTCAGGAGTTATTTACATATTCACTTAAAATTCTTATGATAAAAGAATATTACAATAGAACTAAAACGGGGATAGCTTTTAAAATATCAAAAGAACTAGTAAAACTGAAAAAAGAACTTCCCTATGAACTTACAAATGCACAAAGCAAAGTTATAAGAGAAATACTTATAGATGAAAAAAGGCAGATTCCAATGAACAGACTTGTTCAAGGAGATGTTGGAAGTGGAAAGACTATAGTAGCATTTATTGCAATTTTTAATGTTATAAAAAATGGATATCAAGCAGTTTTAATGGCACCTACAGAAATACTTGCAAAGCAACATTATACAGAAAGTGAAAAACTTTTGAAGAAATTTAATATAAAAATAGGAATATTAAGTGGAAGTACTTCAAAAAAACATAAGGAAATTATAAAAAATGATATTAAAACAGGTAAGATAGATTTTATAATAGGTACTCATGCTTTAATTGAGGATGATGTTGAGTTTAAAAATCTTGGAATTATAGTTACAGATGAACAGCACAGATTTGGGGTAATGCAGAGAAATAAATTAATAAGTAAGGGTAAAAATGCAGATATACTTGTAATGACAGCTACTCCTATTCCGAGAACATTGACACTATATCTCTATGGGGATCTTGATGTATCAACTATAAATGAGCTTCCTCCTGGTAGAAAGAAGATAGAAACCTTTTATATAAATAAGAATTCCAAAAATAAAGCTTATGAGTTTGCTCTAAAGGAGATAAAAAATGGAAGACAAGTTTATGTGGTTTGTCCTTTGGTTGATAAAAATGAAGATGGAAGTTTGAGCTCAGTAGAAGATGTATATATGAAACTTAAAGATACATATTTTAGGAATATACCTATGGATATACTGCATGGAAAAATGCCAACACAGACTAAACAGGAGGTAATGGATAGATTTAAAAAGGGATATACAAAAGTTATAGTGTCTACTACAGTTATAGAGGTTGGAATAAATGTACCAAATGCATCTCTTATTATAGTTGAAAATGCCGAAAGATTTGGTCTTGCACAGCTTCATCAGTTGAGAGGAAGAGTAGGAAGAGGAAAGTATAGATCTAAATGTATTTTAGTTGCAGATATAAAAAACGATGTAATAAAAAAGAGAATGGAAATTATGAAAAAAAGTAACGATGGTTTTTTTATAGCAGAACAAGATTTAAAAATAAGAGGAGGAGGAGAGATATTTGGTTTTAAGCAGCATGGAGAAAGCGAACTTGTAATTTCTGATTTTATATCTGATATAAATATATTTAAGATAGCTAATGCAGAGGCAAGAAAGCTAATTAAAAGCAATATTGAAGAAGATATGAGAATTAAAAGAGAAATTATAAATGGTATAGAAAAAACTTCGAAATTTATATGTTTTAACTAATTTTACATATAGTTGAGTTTTTATGTATAAGACTTTGTGAATAGGCTAAACTTGTGATAAAATGTTATCGATAATATAGATATTACGTTTTTACTATAGGGAGGAATTACTTATGAGAATAATTGCAGGACTTGCGAAAGGAAGAAAATTATTGCCACCAAATGGATATAGTACAACAAGACCAACCTTAGATAGAGTAAAAGAAGCAATGTTTAATATAATTCAGACTAAAATACAAGATTCCATAGTTTTAGATGTATTTTCAGGAACAGGGAGTCTTGGACTAGAGGCTGTAAGCAGAGGATCAAAGCACTGTTATTTAGTAGATGGAAGTAAAGAAACATTTTCTATTTTAAAAGAAAATGTTAAGAATTTAAGATTTGAGGATAAGTGCACCTGTTTAAATATGGATTCATATAAAGCTCTCTATGAATTTTCAAAAGATAGTATGAAATTTGATATAATATTTATAGATCCTCCCTATAGGAAAAATATGATTCCAAAAGCTGTTCAGATAATTGAAAGCGGTAATTTATTAAATGATGAAGGAATAATAATGACTAAAATTGATACAAGTGAAGATATATATCAAGGAACAAAGTTAATTTCCTTAAGTGATCATAGAAAATATGGTAAGACAACTGTATGTATTTATGAAAGAATAGGGGATGACTTTAAAAATGAATAAAGCGATATATCCTGGAAGTTTTGATCCAATTACAAATGGACATCTAGACATAATAAAAAGATCTGCTAAAATATTTGATGAATTAACAGTTGTAGTTTCAGTTAACCCTAATAAAAAAGGATTATTTAACTATAATGAAAGAGTTTGTATGATAGAAAAGGTAATTAAAGACATAAAAAATGTGAAAGTAGACACTTTTAATGGACTTTTGACAGATTATATGAAAGATAAAAACTGCAAGGTAATAGTAAAGGGATTGAGAGCGGTATCTGATTTTGAATATGAATTTCAAATGTCACTCATAAATAAGAAACTGTTTCCTGATATGGAAACACTATTTATGATGGCAAGTAGTGAAAATTTATATATAAGTTCATCATCTGTAAAACAGGTTGCGTTATTTGGAGGATCTATTGAAGGGCTTGTGCCAGATGAAATTGCATCTTATGTGCTAGAGAAAATTAATAAGTATTGTAGAAAAAGTTAATTGTCCTTGGAGGGGAAGATTATGGATACTATCAGTTTGTTAGAATACCTTGAAGAAATTATAGAAACATCTGCTAAAGTACCTATGACTGGAAAAGTAATGGTAAGTAAAAAAGAAATATTAGATGTTATTAATAAAATAGTTAATTGTCTTCCAAGTGAATTAAAGAAGGCTCAATGGATAGTAGAAGAAAAAGAAAGAATATTGAGTGATGCTGTAAAAGAAGCGGACAATATGAAAAAACAAAATTTAGCTATACTAAGACGTCAGATAGAGAATCATGATATAACCCGAGAGGCTAATAAAAAAGCTGCAGAGATAATATCGTCTGCTAAAAAAAATGCAAAGGCAATACGCAATGGTTCTATAGATTATGCAAATGATGTATTAAATCAGCTTGATGCAGAAATAGATATGAAAAGTAAGGAAATGATTTCAAATCTAAAAATTCAGCTGCAACAGTTTCTAGACAACCTTGATGGTAGTGTGCAGCTAAATATTGATTCTATAAGAGAAAACATAGAAGAATTAAGAAATATGAAATGATCTTTTAAATTTAAATAGTATAATAGGAAGTATCAAAAATAATATTATGGATATAAAAAAGCTGCCTTTATATGTACTAGGATTTAAATTGTATGAAAACATCTCCATTGATGTGTATCTTTCATATATTTTAAATAGGACTATACTTATAAGGGAGCATATTATCCCATGAATTGCTTTTCTAAAAATGTATTTTTTCATGGAAACTTTAAATTTATATGTAAAAGAATATACTTGAGATATAATTGAAAATCCACTGAATGTAAAAAGAAAGCTAACTAATATTATTTTCATATATATATCAGCTTGGGAATTAGATATTAAATTACAACCATTTGTCATTTCTATAATCCCTAGTATGGTTCCTGTTATAATATCATTTGAAAGACCTAATATACTGGAAAGTTTTTTAGTTATTAAATTAAATATCAAGTTATTTTCAAATATATTATTGACAACAGAAAATACAGTTACAAATCCTCCTATTGAAAGGCAGGTTTTAATTGAACTTTCAATACTGTTTTTAAATATACTTCCTATGTTGTCACTGGACTTTGTTTCCATTACCATTTTACTACTATGTTTATAATTTTGTTTTGCAGGGAGAATGAATCCCATAATCATACAAGATATTAAATTTGAAAGCAAAAGTAAGTATCCTATTTGTGAACTTTTAAACATAGAGATTCCTACAGAACCAAGAATAAAAAGAGGACTTGAGTTTGAAGCTATATTCAATAATCTTTGAAGTTCATCAATGCTTATTGATCCATTTTCATATAAGTCACAGGCATATTTTGCACCTAGTGGGTAGCCACACAATATACTTATAACAATTGCAAAGCTACAGCTTTTAGGAAGTCTTAAAGGAAAGCACAATATGTTTCCAAATAATTTAGAGTATATTGATATTCCATTACATCTTATTATTACATTTGAAACTATTAAAAATGAAAATAGTGAGGGAAATACTTTGTAAAAAAATAGTATAGCACCACTTATTGCTCCATCCATACATACTTTTGGAGAGAGTATTATTTGTATTATTAAAATAGAACATACTATAGTCACAAAAGTATTTCTATCTTTTAAAACAAAAGCTAGTATAAATATTAATGCTAATAAAAATGTGTAAAATAATATATTCAAGAATAAATCACCTGCTTTTTATAAATTGAAATTAATATTTGAATATATTAGATTATATTAGCAGGCATTGGCACTTATTCCTTTAAAGGTTATTTAGTTTTTATTTAATTTTTCAGTACAATTGGACTTCGCTTATAGTCTAAATTGAAATCAGTAAAATTGTTTAATAGGCTATAAGCTCTAGTTGATAGAATATCTAAAGCAAAAGTATCTTCTGAGGGTACATTTTTGGGAAATCTTGTGTATACAGGTATAGAAGACTTTTTAGCTATTTCTTTTAGTATTTTTCTACCTGTACTATTAAATCCTAAAACTCTTGCATAGGGGCAAGGATTTTTTCTAAGTTTTTCGGTATTGAAGTTTTCAAATCCAAGAAAAAATTGACATAGTATTCTGCTTATTCTACTATATGCATATCTCTTTGTCTTAGAAGATTTTATTATTCCATCATAGGAATCATTATTTTCTATAGATTTAAAGATCCTATTTTCTATGCCTTCAGATACATCTGGTAAGTTTAATATGGAATTTTTATTAGAGATGTATTTGTATTTCAGGTAAGGTACCATTAAATTCTCTAGAGAAAAATTGTAATTGGATTCATATAGTTTTTTTAAGAGATTATATGTATTTTTAGGCATAGTAGTTTTAATCTTGTATATAGAATCTCCTGTTTTTAAAAAATTTCTTATGGCAGATGCACTTGAAAATTTACTTTTAATAGAAAGACTATTATAATTTTCACCTTGTCTTTTAATAGAAAATATATTTATGTTGCTTTTCAATTTTTTTAAGCTTTTTATGTATTCAATTGCCAAAATATTATTTGAAGATGATATTACATATTCTAATTTATCCTTTTGATTAATATTATAATTTTCAGATAAGAATTTAATTAAGGAGATGTTCCTTGCTTTTGCATATGCTGTTCCAGAGTTAATTTCACATTTAAGCTGATTCTTAAATTCAGCTGGTTCGTATAAAAGTATGTTTGATATCAATTCTAGAAGTTTTATATCAGTAGATTCATTTCCAAAACAAATCCCATTTACGACACCAAGAGAATTGAGTAGGCTTACAGCACCATAAGAAAAAAATTCAGCAGAAGATACACTGTATAGTACGGGAAGCTCTATTACAAGATCAATTCCATTTAAAAGACATATTTTAGTTCTATTCCATTTATCTATTATAGAAGGTAGGCCTCTTTGAACAAAGTTTCCACTCATAACAGCTATAATTCCATCACAATTTGTAAGCTTTTTTGTATTTTGAATGTGATATAGATGTCCGTTGTGAAATGGGTTGTATTCGGCTACGATTCCAATTATATTCATGTTTATATATTTTTCCTCCGATTTTTTTTTGTGTTAATTTAATCTTTAATGTATAATTATTATAACAGATTAAATTTATTATTGTAACATACTTAAATTTAATAGCATGTTAATACTTTAACAATACTATAACAGTTAAAAAAATTAAATAAATCATCTAATTTTTTAACTATTAGTTATTGAAATGTATATCCAAAAAGTATTATATTATAATTGTGCTGTATTTTTATTAATAATATTTTAATATTTGAAGGGAGAAACGAAAATGAGATTAATGAAGCAAATATGGGCTAAAGCAAAAACAGATAAAAAGAAAATTGTTTTAGCAGAAGGAGAAGAAGAAAGGAATATTAAGGCTAGTGAAAAAATAATTAAAAATGGTATAGCTGACGTAATAATGATTGGAAATGTTGATAGAATAAAAGAAAAAGCTGGAGAATTAGGTGTGGATTTAACAGGTGTTGAGTTAGAAGATCCTGAAAATTCAACAAAACTTAAAGAATATGCAGATAAATTCTATGAACTTAGAAAGAAAAAAGGAATGACACCTGAAAAAGCAGATAAAATAGTAAGAGATCCATTGTATTTTGCAACAATGATGGTTAAAATGGGGGATGCAGATGGACTAGTTTCAGGTTCAATACATACTACAGGTGATCTTTTAAGACCAGGACTTCAAATCATAAAAACTGCTCCAGGAATTTCTGTGGTTTCAAGTATATTCATGATGGATGTACCAAATTGTAGCTATGGTGATGATGGAATGTTATTGTTTGCCGATTGTGCTGTAAATCCTAATCCTAATACTGAGCAATTAGCAGCTATAGCTGTAACTACAGCAAAAACTGCCAAAGAATTGTGCGGAATGGATCCAAAAATTGCAATGCTTTCTTTTTCAAGTAAGGGAAGTGCAGAACATGAAGTTGTTGATAAAGTAAGAAATGCAACAAAACTTGCAAAAGAAATGGATCCTGATCTTAAAATAGATGGAGAACTTCAACTTGATGCATCTCTTGTAGAAGAAGTAGCAAATTTAAAAGCACCAGGAAGTGAAGTTGCTGGAAAAGCTAACGTACTTGTATTCCCAGAACTTCAGTCAGGAAATATAGGATATAAATTAGTTCAGAGATTTGCAAAGGCAGAGGCAATAGGACCTATATGTCAAGGATTTGCAAAACCTATAAATGACCTTTCAAGAGGATGTAGTTCAGATGATATTGTAAATGTTGTAGCAGTAACTGCTGTACAAGCACAAGCAATAGATAAATAATTTGGACTATTTATTTAAGAAGAATAGGGAGGTTTAACATATGAAAATTTTAGTAATAAATTGTGGAAGTTCATCATTAAAATATCAGCTTATAAATATGGATGATGAAAGTGTACTTGCAAAAGGACTTGTAGAGAGAATTGGAATTGAGGGTTCTGTTTTAACACATAAGGTAAATGGAGAAAAACATGTTATAAAACAACCTATGGAAGATCATAAAGTAGCTATAAAACTTGTGTTAGATGCATTGATAGACAAAGATCATGGTGTAATTAAAGATATGTCTGAAATTTCTGCTGTAGGACATAGAGTTGTACATGGCGGAGAAAAGTATGCAGAATCTGTACTTATAGATGATGAAGTTATAAATGCTATAAAGGATTGTATTAAACTTGCACCACTTCATAATGGACCAAATCTAATAGGAATAAATGCATGTAGAGAGTTAATGCCAAATACTCCAATGGTAGCTGTATTTGATACTGCATTTCATCAGACTCTTCCAGATTATGCTTATACTTATGCTTTACCATATGAATTGTATGAGAAGTACGGAATTAGGAAATATGGATTCCATGGAACATCACACAGATTTGTTTCAAGAGAAGCAGCTAAAATGTTAAATAAAGATATAAAATCTCTTAAAATTATTACATGTCATTTAGGTAATGGTGGAAGTATCTGTGCTATAGATGGTGGAAAATCTGTTGATACAACTATGGGATTTACACCACTTGCAGGTATATGCATGGGTACAAGATGTGGAGATATAGATCCAGCTATAGTTCCATTTCTCCAAAAATCAGTAGATATGTCTGTTGATGAAGTAGATAACTTAATGAATAAAAAATCTGGAATACTTGGAATATCAGGAGTAAGTAGCGACTTTAGAGATGTAGCAAAAGAGGCTAAAAATGGAAATAAGAGAGCACAGCTAGCTCTTAATATATTCCATTATAGAGTAAGAACTGTTATAGGATCCTATGCAGCTGTTCTTGGTGGAGTTGATTGCATAGTGTTTACAGCAGGACTTGGAGAAAACTCAGCTACAGATAGAATTGAAATATGTAAAGGACTTGAGTATTTAGGAATAAAATTAGACGAGAAGAAAAATGATGTAGCTGGAAAAGCTGCAGAAATTAGTGCAGATGATTCAAAAGTAAAGGTACTTTGCATCCCAACAAATGAAGAACTTATGATAGCAAGAGATACACAAGAAATAATTAAGTAATTTTAATTAATAAAATAAATCTTGACTTTTAATGTTCATCTCTATATAATAAATTGTGGCTAATGTATAGAGGTGAGCATTATGAAGTTGGATATATCTGATCTGCTTAATAAGAATGATTTTAGAAAAAATTTACATATTAATTTAGATGAAAAGAGTTTTTATGATGGCAGTGAGTATATAAATGTTTTAGATTCTATGAAATTTTCTGGAATTTTAAAAAAAATAAAGGACATATTTATTTTAGATGGTGTAGTTAATACTGTCCTTGAGCTTACTTGTTCAAGATGCTTAGATAAATTTTCCTATCCTATAAATATAAAGATTAGTGAAAAATTTGCAGATAGGAAAAATATTGATGGAGATAATAGTGAAGACATTATCTCAATTGAAAATGGCTACATAGATATTACTGAAGTTATAGAAAACAATATTATATTAGCTTTGCCTATAAAAAGACTTTGTAAAGAGGATTGCAAAGGATTATGCCCTAAATGTGGTACTAATTTAAATAAATCAACTTGTAATTGTAAGACAGATGAATTTGATCCAAGATGGGCTAAGTTAAAAGATATGTTTTCTGATGATTAAGGAGGTGTTTTACTATGACGAGTCCAGCAAGGAAGTCATCAAAAGCGAGAAGAGATGCTAGAAGAGCACAGACTTTTAAAGTGTCCCTACCAGGAATTGTAGAGTGTCCTCAATGCCACGAAATGAAACTTGCACATAGAGTTTGTAAAAATTGTGGTTATTATGATGGTAAAGAAGTTATTTCAGTTACGAAATAGTTAAAGAAAGTCAATAGACTTTCTTTTTTTAACGTTAAGTTACGTTTATAGGATTTTGATGTGGTATAATTAAATCTGATTTGGAAGCATAATCAATAAGGATGTGAGTAGATGAAGATTGTTTTAGATGGCATGGGAGGAGATTTTGCTCCAGCATCTCCAGTATCCGGTGCAGTTAAAGCTGTAAATGAGAAAAATATAGATGTTATAATAACTGGCAAAAAGGAAGAAATATATAGTGAACTTAGTAAGTATAACTATGATGAAAAAAGAATAAAAGTCGTAGATGCAAGGGAAGTAATAAGTACAAATGAACCTCCTGTTATGGCTGTTAGAAGGAAAAAGGATTCAAGTCTTGTAAAAGCTCTTAATATTGTAAAAAATGGTGAAGCAGAAGCTGTTGTATCTGCTGGAAGTACTGGGGCATTTATGACTGGTGCTTCTCTTGTAGTTGGAAGAATTAAAGGAGTAGACAGGGTAGCACTTGCACCTATAATGCCTGGGAAAAATGGTAGGTTTATGGTTGTTGATTCTGGTGCAAATGTTGATTGTAAACCAAAATATCTTCTGCAATTTGCCATGATGGGAAAAGTATATTTTGAAAATGTATTAAAAGTTAAGAATCCATCTATAGGGCTTATAAATATTGGAGCAGAAGAGGAAAAGGGAAATGAACTCACAAAAACAGTATATAAACTTTTAAAAGATTCTAGCTTGAATTTTGTTGGAAATGTGGAACCTCGTAATGTATCTGACGGAGATGTGGATATACTTGTATGTGATGGGTTTGTTGGAAATACAGTTCTAAAAATGTATGAAGGTACAGCTTTAAATGTATTTAAAATGTTAAAAGAAGAGATAATGAAATCCCAGAGTGCTAAAGTAGGGGCTTTTCTTATGAAAAATGTTTTTAAAAATTTAAAGAAGAAATTTGATTACTCTGAATATGGAGGTTCTGCATTTTTGGGATCAAAAGGAGTATGTGTTAAGGCTCATGGAAGTTCTGAGGATAAAGCTTTTAAAAATGCTATTTTTGAAGCAGAAAAATGCGTTGAAAACTCAGTAATAGAAAAAATAAAATTGGAAATAGAAAATATCTCTAGCAATATTTAGAATAATATAAAAAAATTATAATATGAATGTATTAATGTAAAATAAATTGATATAATAAATTTAATGTTAATTTATATTGACGGTATAGTTTATTTGTGTAATATTATTTATGTATAAATTTTTAGGAGGTGAAATTATGATATTTGAAAAGATAAAAAAAATAATAGCTGAACAATTGGGAATAGATGAAAATGAAATAAAGTTGGACTCATCATTTGTTGACGATCTTGGTGCTGATTCACTTGATATAGTTGAGTTAATTATGGCCCTAGAAACAGAATTTGATTTGGAAATACCAGATGAAGAGGCAGAAAAAATATCTACTGTAGAAGATGTAGTTGAGTACATAAAAGCTCATACAGAGGATTAAAGGATTGAGTCCCGTTTTTTCAAAATTACGGGACTTAAATTTTAAAATTAAAGTGTAGTTTATTCTTGAATTTGTCCTAATATAGAACAGACTGAGGAATAAACTTCAGAAGGAGAAAAAAGATGGAATATAGTCCGAATCTTAATGAATTGGAAGAACAATTGAATATACATTTTAAAGATAAAAAAATATTAGAAACTGCAATTACCCATAGTTCTTATGCAAATGGAAAGAAATTTATAAAATTTAATGAGAGATTGGAATTTTTAGGAGATGCAGTGCTTCAACTTGCTATATCTGAATATTTATTTTTAAATTATCCAGATGAACCAGAAGGAATTTTGACAAAGAAAAGATCTATTATAGTTTGTGAAACTTCACTTTATGAAGTGGCTAAAATGTGGAATATAGGAAAATATATAAAGATGAGCAGAGGAGAAGAAATGACAGGTGGAAGAGAAAGGGTTTCAATTCTAGCAGATTGTGTTGAGGCAATAATAGCAGCTTTTTATATAGATAATGGTTATAAAAAAGTTGATGAATTTATAATCAATAATTTTAAAGGTATCATAGAAAAAGCGGTAAAAGATGAAATAGTTCTTGATTATAAGACTAAACTCCAGGAAGTTGTCCAGCAAAATGGAGAAGTGGATATAGAGTATGAACTCATAAAATTTGAAGGACCTCCTCATAGAAGAAAGTTTTACACACAGGTGTCTGTTGATAGAAATGTGCTGGCAAAAGGACAAGGATATAGCAAAAAGCAGTCGGAACAGGATGCAGCATATAAGGCACTTGAAAATATAAGTTCTAATAAAAAAATTTATAAGTAAAAAATTTATAAGTTTAAATATATATAATAAGATTGATTTGACTGTGAATTTGGAGGTGCTTTTGTGAGTAAAGGACATTATATAATCCCTATATTTGTTCCAAATGAAGGGTGTCCACATAATTGTGTATTTTGTGATCAGACAAAAATTACTGGAAGTGAGAACAAAGTCGATGCAGCTTTTACCAAATATACTATTGAAGAATATCTAAAAACTATAGAAAGAGATAAGGCTTGTGTTGAAGTATCTTTTTTTGGAGGAACTTTTACAGCTATTGATATAAAAAAGCAAAGTGAACTTTTAGAAGTAGCCAAAGATTATAAAGATAAAGGACTTATAGATCTTATACATCTTTCTACAAGACCGGATTATATAGATACTGATATTTTAGATAATCTTAGATATTATGGTGTAAATGTAATAGAACTTGGAGTTCAATCTTTAGATGAAGAAGTCCTTAAAAAATCAGGTAGGGGTCACTCAAAAGAAGATGTTGCCAAAGCATCTTCATTAATTAAAAGTTATGGATTTACTTTAGGGCATCAAGTTATGATTGGATTGCCTGGAGATAATTTGAGTAAGGATATAAACACAGTGAAAGAATCTATTTCAATGAATCCTGATATATATAGAATCTATCCAGCACTTATAATAAAAAATACTCCAATGGAGGATATGTATAAAAAAGGTATGTATAATCCATACAGCTTATATGAAGCAGTTAAAATAAGCAAAATACTTTATTCAATGCTTGTGTCAAATGGAATAAATGTGATACGAGTTGGACTTCAGCCTACAGAAGAGATAAACTTAAATGCTGAAGTAGTATGTGGTCCGTTTCACCCAGCTTTTAGAGAATTGGTTATTGGAAGTATCTACAATGAGATGTTGGAAAAAGGTATAGAAAAAAGTATAGGTGATAATTCTAATAAAGATTTTTCTGTAAGAGTTAATCCTAGAGATGTATCAAAATTGTATGCAGATGGTAAAAGATTCTTTAATAAAATGAAATCCCATTTTAAGTCTTTAAGGTGTTCTATATCTGTGGCTCAGGATAATAATGTAAAAGAAGGCAATTTAATTTTAGTGTCAGGCAAAAGAAAAACAGTATTATCCTCAGAAGAATATATGAAACAAATTTCTGATATTTATTGGAGGGGTGTGTAAAATATGAAAAAAAGCACTAGAGAGAAAATGACTAAAGTATTTGCAGTATGTGTAGTGATTATATTTATAATCACATTGATTCCAATGCTGTTTGGAATATAGGTAGAGTATGTTTTTAAAAAGTATTGAAATTCGAGGCTTTAAATCTTTTGCTGACAAGACGGAGTTAAAATTTACAAAGGGTATTACAGCTATAGTAGGACCAAATGGAAGTGGCAAAAGCAATATTTCCGATGCAGTTAGATGGGTTCTTGGTGAACAGAACATAAGAAATCTAAGAGGCGGAAAAATGGAAGATGTAATCTTTTCTGGGACACAGTTTAGAAAACCACTTGGACTTTGTCAGGTTTCATTAACCCTTGACAATGAAGATAAATCACTTCCACTTGAGTATTCTGATGTTACAATTTTAAGAAGGTTGTATAGATCAGGAGAAAGTGAATATTATATAAATAATACAAAATGTAGATTGAAAGATATACGAGAATTATTCATGGATACTGGAATAGGTAAAGAAGGGTATTCTATAATAGGACAGGGTAAAATAGATGCTATATTAAGTGGCAGGCCTGAGGATAGAAGAAGTATTATAGAAGAAGCAGCTGGAATTGTAAAATTCAAGTGGAGAAAAGAGGAAGCTGAAAAGAGATTAAAAAAAACACAGGAAAACCTTACAAGAATAGAGGATATATTGACAACCTATAAAGAGAGGTTAGAGCCACTTAAGCTTGAAGAAGAAAAGGCAAATAAGTTTTTAAAACTTTCTAAAGGTCTTAAAGAAAAGGAAATTAACTTCATTGTAAATTCCATAGACAGTATACAATTAAAGATAGACAATCTTAATGCTAAAATAAATGATCATAAAATTCATGTGAAAAATTTAAATTCAAAATATAGATCTTTTAAATCTCTTATAGATTCTTATAATAAGGAGATAAACGATATAAGAGAAGGTAAGAAAAGATATGAAGAAGAATACTACAATAATAAATCAAAAATTCAATCTTTAAAGTCAGACATAGGTATTTTAAAAGAAAAGATATTTAATTCTGAAAAAAACATTAAAAAAATTATTGAGGAATATGAAATAACTGAGAAGAAAATTTACAGTATAAAGACTCAGAAAAATATACTGGAAGATGAAATTTTTAAATTGGAAGAATCTAAAAATAAAATTGCTTCTGAAATGAATGAAAAAGACAGACGTTTAAGTGAATTTATAAAAAATGTATATGAAAAAGATACTTTACTCAAAAAATTAAAGAACAACCAAATAGAGTATTTAAGTTTAATATCAAATACAAAAAATAGTATAAACTCAATAGAAGAAAACATAAAAAAGATTGAAAGTAAATGTGAATATATAAAAAATCTTTGTGTAGGCTATAAAAATTCTATTAAGATAAATTCGAAAACTAGGAATGAATTTAAGATAAAGATAAATTCAATAGAAGAAGAAATAAAAAAGTATAATTCTATAATAGACAAAAACAAAAATATTATAGTGAAATTCAGGCGTCGTTTAAAAGAATGTTCAGTTAAAATTAAGGAATTGAATAGAGAATATATGAAGCTTACTACAAATAGAAATATGCTAATAAAGCTTGATAAGCAAAATGAAGGATACAATAGGACTTCAAAAATACTTATGGATAATATAAAATCTGGGAAAATTAATGTGGAGTCAAATAGTTGTTTTTTGATGGGTGAAATAATAAAGACAGATAAAAAATTTGAAACAGCAGTGGAAGTAGCGTTAGGTGGAGCTATTTCGAATATTATAACTAAAAATGATAATATTGCTAAAAAACTTATAGAGCATTTGAAATCAAACAATCTTGGAAGGGCAACTTTTTTACCACTTAATATAATAAGAGGAAGAAAATTATCAATAAAAAAGGAACTAATTAATATAGATGGATATATTGGAGTTGCAAGTGATATTGTAGATTATGACGTATTATTCAAAAGTGCAGTAGAAAATGTACTTGGAAGAACTATAGTTTCAACTGACATGGATAGTGCAATTAAAATAGCTAAATCTTTTAATTATACAGTTAGGGTAGTTACTCTAAGTGGAGAAATTGTAAATCCAGGTGGAGCTCTTACAGGTGGAAGTTTAAAGTTTAAATCTTCAAATATAATAGGTAGAAAACGTGAAATAAAAGAGCTTGAAATAAAAATAAAGACTTTGAAAAACAGTTTAGATGAAGCAAATAGAGATCTAAGTGATTATGAAAATAATATACATAAGCTTGACGAATCAAATTTAAATTTGAAAGATAAGATATACTCTAAAAATATAGATATAACTAAACTTAAGGAAAAGCTTAGTAATATAGATAGTGAAAATATAAAGCTAAATAAAAGCATAGATGTATCAAAAGATGAAATGAAAAATATATACTCAGAAATCAAAAATCTTAAATTAAGTCTTGAAGATAAGAAAAAAGAGCTTGAAAAGCTTAATTTTAAGCAAAAGGTCAATAATAATAAGATAGTAAAGTTTGAAGAGGAATTGAGTAAAAAAAATTATAATATAGATGATTTGAGAAATAAACTTACTGATATAAAGGTAAAAAAGGCACAGATTGAAGAGAACTTACTAAGCAGGCATGATTTAATAGAAAAACTAAAAGTAGATATGAAAGAAATGTGTTTTAAGATAGAAAAATTGAAGCATGAAAAGGAAGAATTGATTCATGATAAGGATTCTTTTAATAAAAAAATTGAATTTAATAAATCTCAGATAAATAAAATTAGTATCAAAATTAAAGAGTGTCAAGATAAAATAAACAAGTTAAATTCTAAATATATAAAAGTTAGAGAAAAAGTGGAATCTATAAGTGATAATTTAGAATCATTAACTGCTAGTATAAATGAAAAAGAAGAAAAAATACACAACTTGGAAATTACTTTGACAAGGTTTAGCGCTGAAAAAGAAAATTTGAATTCAAAGTTGTATTCAGATTTTGAGATTACATATGAAGATGCACTAAAGTATAAATCAAATATAGAAGATACAGAAAAGTTTAAAAAGGAAATATATTCTCTAAAGAGGAGAATATCAGAAATAGGTTCCGTAAACTTGGGAGCAATAGAGGAGTATAGGAATACAAAGGAAAAGGTGGATTTTATGAATTCACAAAGAGAAGATCTTATAAAAGGAGGTAAAGAGCTGGAAAATGTAATATTTCAAATGACAAAGAAGATAAAAGTGTTGTTTAAGGAAAATTTCAATAAGTTGCGTAAAAATTTTAATGAAACTTTTAGAGAATTATTTAAAGGCGGAAGTGCAGATATTGTACTTACAAATGGAGATGAGCTTACAGGTAATATAGAAATAACAGTGGAGCCTCCAGGTAAAAAACTTCAAAATATAAATCTTATGTCTGGAGGAGAAAAAGGATTATCTGCTATAGCACTTTTGTTTTCAGTTCTAAAGATGAAACCTACTCCATTTTGCATATTAGATGAAATAGAAGCGGCTCTTGATGATGTGAATGTTTTAAAATATGCACAATTTCTAAAGAAATTTTCTGTAAATACTCAATTTATTGTTATAACTCATAGGAAGGGAACTATGGAATCAAGTGATGTTATGTATGGAATTACAATGGAGGAGAAGGGTATATCTAAAATTGTATCTGTAAATTTAGATGAAAAGATATCCTAGAAAATACTTAAAATAGAAAGAAGGAGATTATATATGTTTCAAGGTTTTTTTGATAAACTAAAAAATGGTCTTACAAAGACTAAAGATAATCTTACTGGTAGGATAATGGAAGTTTTAAGTGGATCAATTTCAATAGATGAAGATCTTTATGAAGAATTAGAAGAAATACTTATAACAGCGGATATAGGGGTAGATACTACTCTTTACATAATAGATAAGTTAAAGGAAAAGATAAAGGAGAAAAAGATAAAAGATCCTTCGCTTGTAAAAGATTGTCTGAAAGAAGTTATAATGGATATACTCGGAGAGGAAAATGGAAAAATAGATCCAGTAAATGTTCCTGAGGTAATGCTTGTAATAGGAGTAAATGGAGTAGGAAAAACAACATCTATAGGAAAGATAAGTTCAAAATTGAAAAATAATAACTACAAGGTGCTTATGGCAGCTGCAGATACATTTAGAGCTGCAGCAATAGATCAACTTGAAGTATGGAGTAATAGAGCAGGTGTTGATATTATAAAGCATCAGGAAGGTTCAGACCCTGCAGCTGTTATATTTGATGCAGTTCAGGCATCTAAAGCAAGAGGAGTGGATGTTTTAATATGTGATACAGCAGGAAGACTTCACAATAAAAAAAATCTTATGAATGAACTTGGAAAGATAAATAAGGTAATTGACAGGGAATACAGTGAAGCATATAGGGAAACACTTCTTGTACTGGATGCGACTACTGGACAAAATGCAGTGCAGCAAGCAAAACAGTTTATGGAGGTTTGTAAGATAGATGGAATAATACTTACAAAGTTAGATGGAACTGCAAAAGGAGGAATTGTAATATCAATAAAGCATACTCTTGGTATACCTGTTAAGTTAATTGGCGTAGGTGAAGGTATAGAAGATCTTCAGGAATTTAATCCAAAAGATTTTGTGGATGCATTATTTTAATATATTTTTTATAGGCTGTTAAGTAAAATTGCTTGACAGCCTATTTTAATTCTGATATTATATCTTTAGTGAGAATTATTGTGCTTTTGATTTCAAGTAAAAAGAAGTTTTGAGGAAGTGACAGGATTTATTGTCCGATTAAAATGGAAAAAAGAGTACGACTTTCAATGCTATTGGAAATATATGGAAGTCTATTGACGGATAAGCAGAGAAATATAATGGATCTATACTATAATTTTGATTTATCTCTTTCTGAAATAGCTGAACATACAAATACTAGCAGACAGGCAGTATATGATATAATAAAGAGATGTAATAAACTGCTTACGGATTATGAGAAAAAACTTCATTTAATGGATAAAAAATTAAAATTAAAGGAGTCAACAGACATTATTTTAGATATGCTTGATTCTATTTCAAATCCAAATAATAAAATTTTAATAGATATTTTAATAGATAATATAAAAAAATATATAACAGATAATATTAAGTAGGGAGGATTAACATGGCTTTTGAAGGATTGGCATCTAAGCTTCAAGGAACTTTAAAAAAGCTTAGAGGAAAAGGTAAACTTTCGGAAAAAGATATAAAGACAGCTATGAGGGAAGTAAAATTGGCACTTTTAGAAGCAGATGTTAACTACAAGGTTGTACGTAATTTTATAAAATCTGTTAGTGAAAAATGCCTTGGTGAAGAAGTACTTAAGAGTTTAACTCCTGCTCAGCAGGTTATAAAGATAGTAAATGAAGAACTTACTGATTTAATGGGCAAAAGTGAAAGCTCTATTGAATATTCTAAAGATGGTATCACTGTAATGATGCTTGTTGGACTTCAGGGAGCAGGTAAAACCACTATGTGCGGAAAGCTTGCACTAGATCTTAGAAAGAAAAAGAAAAAACCACTTCTTGTGGCTTGCGATATATATAGGCCGGCAGCTATAAAGCAACTTCAGGTAGTTGGAAAGCAGATAGATATACCTGTGTTTTCAATGGGAGATAAAGTAAGTGCAGTTGATATATCAAAAGGAGCTATTGAATATGCCAAGAATAATGATCTTAATGTAGTTATCATAGATACAGCAGGAAGACTTCAAATAGATGAAGATTTGATGGGAGAACTTAAAGATATAAAGAAAGCCGTTAATCCTAATGAAATTATGCTTGTAGTTGATTCAATGACTGGTCAAGATGCAGTAAATGTAGCTGAAAGCTTCAATAATCAAATAGATATAACTGGGGTAATACTTACAAAGCTTGATGGTGATACAAGAGGTGGTGCGGCACTTTCAATACGTGCAATGACTGGAAAACCTATAAAATTTGTAGGTATAGGTGAAAAAATGAATGATTTTCAAGTATTCTATCCAGATAGAATGGCATCTAGAATACTTGGAATGGGAGATGTACTTTCACTTATAGAGAAAGCTCAGCAAGCAATAGATAAAGATGAAGCTAAGCAACTTGGAGAAAGAATGCTTAACAAAGAATTTAATCTTCAGGATTTTCTAGATATTATGCAGCAGACTAAAAAGCTTGGACCAATAAGTAAATTAATTGAGATGATGCCGGGAATTCCTGGAATTGATACTAAAGCTTTAAGTGGAGTTGATATATCTAAAGGCGAAAAAGAGCTTAAAGTAAAGGAGTCAATAATAAGGTCAATGACTTTAAAGGAAAGGCGTAATCCATCCATTATAAGTGGATCTTCTTCTAGAAAAAAGAGGATTGCAGCTGGATCTGGAACTAGCATACAGCAAGTTAATAGATTGCTTAAAGATTTTGATAAGATAAAAAAATTAATGAAACAGTTTAATGGAATGGGAAATAAAAAGATGTTTAAAAAAGGAATGTTTGGTAAATTGCCTTTTTGAAAATAGATGTTTAAATTTTAACATATTACACTTAAGGAGGTGATATAAATGGCAGTAAAGATAAGATTGAGAAGAATGGGTGCAAAAAAAGCTCCATTTTATAGAATAGTTGTTGCAGATTCTAGATCTCCAAGAGATGGAAGATTTATAGAAGAAATAGGATATTATAATCCTACAACAAATCCAACTACTATAAAATTTGATGAAGAGAAAGCTGTACAGTGGATAAAAAATGGTGCACAGCCAACTGAAGTTGTAAAGAAAATTTTCACAAAAGCTGGATTAAGCGAAAAAGTTGGTAAATAGTCACTGGGGGTGGATTAGATGAAAGAATTAGTTGAAATCATAGCTAAATCATTAGTAGATAACCCAGATATGGTTAAAGTAAATGAAATTGTAGGTGAACAATCTATAATTTTGGAACTTAAAGTTGCCCAAGAAGATATGGGAAAAGTAATAGGAAAACAGGGAAGAATAGCGAAAGCTATACGAACTGTAGTAAAAGCAGCAGCCATAAAAGAAAATAAAAGAGTAGTTGTTGAAATAATATAAGAGTTAGGTTGCCTAACTCTTATATTAATATTGTCAGTTGAAAGGAGAGAAAGTCTCTTGGAAGAATTTATTACAATAGGGAAAATAGTAAATACTCATGGCATAAAAGGTGAATTGAAGATATATCCACTTACTGATGATTTAAACAGATTTAAAATCTTAAAAGATGTATATATTGATGGTAAATTTAGAAAAGTTCTAAATTGCAAATTGCAGTCAAAAAGAGCTGTACTTAAAATAGAAGGAATAAATTCCATAGAAGATGCAAGCTTGTACAAAGGGAAATACATCAAAGTTAAAAGAGAAGATGCAATAGAACTTGATAAAGGAAGCTATTATATTACAGATATAATAGGATGTAGAGTTATCGATACAGATGGGGTAGATTGTGGAATAGTTTCAGATGTACTTCATACTCCAAATAATGATGTATATTGGATAAAAGAGGGAAAAGAGCTTTTGATTCCAGCACTTGAAGGAATAGTTTTAAATGTAGATATAGAAAAATCAGAAATACTTATAAAGCCGGTGAGTACATGGATGTCAGAATAGATATTTTGACACTTTTCCCAGCTATGTTTGATGTATTTAATTATAGCATAATAGGAAGAGCTAGAAAAAAGGGAATTTTAAATATAAATACAGTGGATATAAGAGATTATACGAAAGATAAGCACAGAAAAGTTGATGATTATCCCTATGGAGGTGGAGCTGGTATGGTAATGGCAGTTCAACCTATAGCTGACTGTATAAGAGCTGTTAGAAAGTTAAATGGTGGAAAAGTCATATTTTTAGGACCAAGAGGTAAAACATTCAATCAACAAATGGCAAAAGATCTTTCTAAGGAGAAAGAACTTATATTTTTATGTGGACATTATGAAGGCATAGATGAGAGAGCCTATGATTATATAGATATGGAAGTATCTCTAGGTGATTTTGTGCTAACAGGAGGGGAATCTGCATGTATTCCAATTATAGATAGTATATGTAGAATGATACCAGGAGTATTAAAAAGTAGCGAAAGTTATATGGAAGAATCATTTTACAATGGGCTCTTAGAATATCCACAATATACTAGACCAGAGTGTTTTGAGAATAAATCAGTTCCTAAAGTTTTGATGTCGGGACATCATGAGAATATAAGAAAGTGGAGAAGAGTGAAGTCTATTTTGACAACAAAGGAAAAGAGACCAGATTTATTTAAAAGAATAAAACTTTCAAGTGATGATATAAAGCTGATTAAAAAGTATATGAAAGATGGAAATATTTAAGTGATTATTATATAGATAATGTATAAAGTGAAAAAATTTGGATAATATATATTAATAAAAAAAGTAAATAACTATATGAATATTAAAGATTTATATATTGAAAGTGGCATTTATGTGTGATAAAATATATACGTTGTGCTGCACGGACGATCCTCTGTCTGTATATTTTTATTTATACTGGATACGAACGTTTAGTAATTATAAGGAGGTAATGCACAGTGTTAGATGTAATAAAAGATATAGAATCTGAACAAATAAGAACTGATTTGCCAAAATTCAACGTTGGTGATACAGTAAAAGTTCATGTAAAAATTAGTGAGGGAAACAGAGAGAGAATACAGGTATTTGAAGGCGTTGTTTTAAAGAGACAAAATGGAGGACTTAGGGAAACTTTTACAGTAAGAAGAGTTGCTTATGGTGTTGGTGTTGAAAGAACTTTCCCTGTTAATGCACCTATAATAGATAAGATAGAAGTTATTAGAAAAGGTAAAGTAAGAAGAGCTAGATTATACTATTTAAGAGACAGAGTTGGTAAAGCAGCTAAAGTAAAAGAAATATTAAAATAAAATGGGGCTTATAGAGTCCCTTTTTTGTATATTAAGGTGGTGTGTGACTTGTTAAAAGAATTAATTGATATTGGAAAATCAGTGTTAATTGCATTAGTAGCTGCCTTTTTACTTATAACTTTTGTTTTTGAAACTGTAACCGTAGATGGACATTCAATGGATCCAACATTAAACGATAAAGATAGGCTTATAGTTGAGAAGGTAAGTTATTATTTTAGGGCTCCAGAGCCAGGAGATATAGTTGTAATAAAATATCCAGCAGATCCAAGTGTGAAATTTATAAAGAGGGTTGTTGCAGTAGGCGGAGATACAGTTAAAATTGAAGATGGAAAACTTTATGTAAATGGTAAAGCTAAGAATGAATCATATATATTGGAACCTATGATTGGAGATTTTAATGAGGTCACAGTACCTAAAAATACAATTTTTGTATTAGGGGACAATAGAAATAACAGTCGTGATAGTAGATTTCAAGATGTAGGTTTTGTAAGTGATAAATTAATAGTTGGGAGAGCAGCCTTTAGGTTGTATCCATTTAACAGAATAGGGGTTTTAAAATCCTATAGATAGAAGTTAATCTATGCAGAAAATCAAATAGGAGGGTTTATTTTTATGAATATAAATTGGTTTCCTGGACATATGGTAAAGACTAAAAGAGAAATAAAAGAAAATCTAAAGTTAGTAGATGCAGTAATAGAAATAAGAGATGCCAGAATAGTTATATCAAGTAAAAATCCAGTGATTGATGATTTGTGTGGAAATAAACCAAGGGTAATTCTATTAAATAAGTGTGATCTAGCAGAAGATAGAGTGACAAAACAATGGATTAAGGTTTTATCTTCTGAGAATATAAGTGTACTTGCAGTTAATTCAAATACAGGTGCAGGATTGAACTTAATTAAACCTGCTTTGAATAATATATTAAAAAATAAACACGATAAGATGAAATCAAAGGGTGTTAGTAATATAGTAGATAGGGTAATGGTTGTAGGTATTCCAAATGTGGGAAAGTCCACTTTTATAAATAAAATAGCAAGGAGTAAAATTGCTAAAACTGGAAATAAACCAGGAGTTACAAAGTCAAAGCAATGGATAAAAACAAAGTATGGAATTGAGCTTATGGATACGCCAGGAATATTGTGGCCTAAACTTGAAAGTAAAAAAACTCAGCTTAACTTATCATTTACAGGTGCTATAAAAGACGAAATAATAGATATAGAAGAGTTAGCTTTAAATCTTATTGATGTATTATCTAAAAACCATGCGGATAGACTTATTAAAAGATATAAAATTGATTCATTAAGTTCTGAAGCAATAGAAAATATGGATAATATAGCCAGAAAAAGAGGAGCTATAATTAAAGGAGGACAAATAGATTATAATAGAATATCAAATATAATTTTAGAGGAATACAGATCTGGAAAACTTGGACCTATTTCTCTTGAATATCCAGATTAATTTTATAATCTATAGATTTTTAGGAAGGTATTTATATGATTGAAGATTCTCATGTATACACTATAGAAGAACTTTTTACAAAACAAATATCAGATATGAAATTTTCTGAAATAAATAAGATAGTTAAAAAATTAAAGTCACTGTATTTTGATGTGACTTTAAAAACATATGAAAAATTAATATATGATTTAGCAAAAGATAAAAGGAAAAATGTTAGAAACTTATCTCAAAGTTTGTCTAGATTTATTGAAAACACTAAAAATGAAATTTCTCGGGTAAAAAATATGTATGAGTTCGACAAAAGTTGTGGTAATTGCATATATGTTGCAGGAGCTGATGAAGTTGGGAGAGGTCCACTTGCAGGACCAATAGCTGGAGCCGCAGTTGTACTTAATTTGAATTTTAAAGAAGATAGAGAATTGATATTAGGAATAAAGGACTCAAAACAGCTCTCAAAGAAAAAGAGAGAGGAAATTTCTAAAATTATAAAAGAGAAGGCAATTAGTTACAATATAGCCGTTATAAACAATAATGAAATAGATGATAGAGGAATAGCTTGGTGCAATAACGAGGTACTTAAAAGGGCAGTAGTTGGTCTTAAAGTTCCAGTAAATTTAGTCTTATCAGATGGGTATGCTGTAAATAATCTTAATATAGATAACAAATTTATAATAAAAGGCGATTGTAAGAGTGCAAGTATAGCAGCTGCATCTATTATAGCAAAAGTCTATAGAGATAATATTATGGCAGAATATAGTAAAATATATCCACAGTATAATTTTTCAAGTAATTCCGGTTATGGAACTAAAGAACATATTGATGCTATAAAGAAGTATGGTATTTGTAAACTGCATAGGCGGAGCTTTTTAAAAAATATAATTTGATTTTTATATGTAGAATGCATTTTTAATCAGTTTTATATTGTGTTTATTAGAATACATATTTAGAATAATTTCCACTACATCAAATCTATAATTTAAGTTATAGATTTTATTTTTTAAAATATATAATTTGGCAACTTTATAAATCTTTAATTGTTTTCTGTAATTTACTGATTCATAGGGAAATCCATATTTTATTGATTTCCTTGTTTTTACTTCTATAAAACAAATATAATCTGCATCCTTTCCGATTATGTCAATTTCACCTATTCTACATCTGAAGTTTCTATCCATTATTTTGTATCCTATAGAAGATAGGTACATTTCAGCTATGGATTCACCTAGATCTCCCGTTTTTTTATTAAAATTTTTCATAAGCTTACTCCTCTAAATAGTCATAATTGCTTCCATAAGGCTATATATGTGGAAGATAGATGTTAATAGATATTAATAGTATGAAAAGCACTATAACTCCTCCAGATGTAATCATATGATGGTTTTTCTTTTTCAATCCAAATGCAAATAGTAAGAGGCCAAATATAAAAAATAATACAATTATGAAAAAATTCATATTAACTTAATCTCCTATCTACTTAATTTTGCCTGAAGTTATTTAAAATATTATATGGTAAAAAAATACTTTATTACATTATATTACAATTAAAAACTAAAATAAATAAGAATTTATATGAAACTCATATTATCTTATTATTCATAAATCGTCTGTAATTTAAAGCTTCTATTATGTGTTCTTCTCTTATTTTAGGGCTTAAGTCAATGTCAGCAATGGTTCTTGAAATCTTTAATATTTTATTATAGGCTCGTGCACTTATGTTATACTTCAAAAATATTTTTTCTAGTAATTTTATATTTTTATCATCTAAAGTACAAAATTTTTTTATGAGCCTTGCATCCATTTCAGAATTGTAGTTTATGATTTCTTTTTTGAATCTTTCCTTCTGTATTTTTCTAGCGGCTATTACTCTTTTTTTCATATTTAGAGAAGTATCATTTTTTTTATTTCCATTTAAATCATTAAAAGAGGGAGTATTTACAAAAATAAATATATCAAGTCTATCTATAAGAGCATTTGATAGTTTTGACATATATCTTTTTCTTTCATATTCGCTGCATGTGCAAGGCCTGTTTGATGCAAAGTTTCCACATTTACATGGATTTGTTGCCATTACAGTCATAAAATTACATGGATATCTTACTTTTCCACTAGATCTACTTATAGTTATAAAGTTCTCTTCGATTGGCTGTCTTAGAACTTCTAATACACTTCGTTTGAACTCAAGTATTTCATCTAAAAACAATATTCCATTGTGGGCTAGGGAAATCTCACCAGGCATCAAATTAGAGCCACCTCCTATTAGTGCAATTGGAGTTGTTGTGTGATGTGGATTTCGAAAAGGAGGTTCTACTATTAAAGATTTGTGTTTGCCAAGCATACCTGCTGCACTATATATTTTAGTTACTTCAAGTGCATCTTTATAACTTAACTTTGGAAGTATTGAAGGTATTCTTTTTGCGATCATTGTCTTTCCACAGCCTGGGGGCCCTATCATAAGCATATTATGTTTTCCTGCAGCAGCTATTTCGGCGGCTCTTTTACAACTTTCTTGGCCATGTATATCTGAGAAATCCAATTTAGATTTTTGATTTTCTCGTTTTATACTATATGAACAAGCACTTATATTTCTATTTTTTATAAAGTTAACTACCTGATTTAAGTTTTTAAAAGCATAACAATAGATTCCTTTAACAACGGAGCATTCCTCTAAATTTCCATAAGGGACTATAAATTTTTTTATGTTGTTTTTTAAACCATCTATAGTTATTGGAAGAACACCTTTTATGCTGTTGAGATTTCCAAAAAGTGATAGCTCACCTACAACGATAAAATCATTTGAATCTATAAAATTTATTTGACCTGTAGCATATAGTATTCCAAGTGCTATAGGAAGATCGAAGAGAGATCCAAATTTTTTTATATCAGAAGGAGCTAGATTAACTGTTATTTTTTTTATTGGAAATTTGAAACCAGAATTTATTATGGATGCCCTTACTCTATCTCTAGATTCTCTTACTGAGGTTCCAGCAAGGCCAACTATATTGAAACAAGGAAATCCATTTTCTATATTTACCTCTACAGATATTATGTGTGCTTCAATTCCAAAGAGAAATGCAGTATTTATTTTTACAGCCATAATATCACCTCCACTTAATTATTGACCAAAATTATCCGCATTAAACTAAATATTTTAATATAAATTAAAAAATATCAGAATAAAATTGTATTCACTGCTAATAATTAAAATATTAAATTATATGTATATGGAGGAGTATAAATGGAGATATATGATCTGTGGTTTGCTCATTGTAGAATATCTGATAGGCTAAAAATAGATATACTAAAAAATTTTCAAAATACAAAAGATATCTGGATGAATTTTATTTACTACAATAAGCCAATAGATATATGGGAAAATCATAATGTATGTAAAAAGGTTTCTCAAAAGTTAAAAGCTGCATGGAAAAAAGATAATTTAGAGTCTATGATTGAAATTTGTGATGAAAAAGGAATAAGAAGTGTAAATTTCAACGATGAATTATACCCATATATGTTAAAAAATTATGATGATTCCCCAGCAATTTTATTTTATATAGGTAATTTAAATAAGTTAAGTAAAAATTTAAATGTTGGAATTGTAGGTTCAAGAAAGTGCAGTATATATGGAAAAAATGCAGCGGAGATAATAAGTAAGGAAATATCAAAAAATGGAATAAATGTAATAAGTGGTATGGCAAGGGGAATAGATTCTTTTGCTCACAGAGGATGTATTGATTCAGGTGGGTATACCTGTGCAGTACTTGGTTCAGGTGTAGATGTAGTATATCCTAGTGAAAATAAGAAGCTTTACAATGATATTTTACTAAATGGATGTGTGTTATCTGAGGTGTTACCTGGGAGTAAACCACTTGCATATAATTTTCCAAAGAGAAATAGAATAATAAGTGGTTTAAGT
This sequence comes from Clostridium sp. cel8, assembly GCF_014050525.1. GTDB lineage: Bacteria > Bacillota > Clostridia > Clostridiales > Clostridiaceae > Clostridium_B. The sequence continues at coordinate 65,064 of NZ_JACGAG010000003.1, read as the reverse complement.
GATGTAATTGTTGTAGTAGAGGCTGCTGAAAGAAGTGGAGCCTTGATAACGGCTGGAACCGCTGCTAAACAGGGTAAGACTGTTATGGCAGTTCCAGGATCGATTTTTTCATATGAAAGTAAGGGAACAAATAAACTTATAAAAGATGGTGCATTTCCCTTTACAAATTTAGATGATTTATTTGAACTTTTAAATCTTGAGTATACTTTGAAGCCTGTTAAAAGTAAGGAAAATATAGATATATTAACATTAGATCAAAAAAGAGTATATGACGTAATAGGGGATACTCCAATGCATATAGATGACATTTCTAGAATAACTAATATTGACATAAAACAATTATATGAGTTATTATTTGAATTGCAATTAAAAAATCGAATAATATGTCTTTCAGGTAATTATTATGTTAAGATACATGATAAAGATAGTATTATAAATTAATAAATTTAAAATCAGAATTAATTATTTATGGTTTTGAAAAAGTGGTTTTATTTTAAAAGAACGAGGGGGTGTGATGCTCTGATAGTACTTTTTAATCAGAGTTTGATATGGGACAAAAGTTAGTTATAGTAGAGTCACCAGCAAAAGCTAAAACAATAGGAAAATATTTAGGTAAGAATTATATAGTAGAAGCATCTATGGGTCATGTTAGAGATCTCCCAAAGAGCCAACTGGGAGTTGATATAGATAATAATTATAATCCTAAATATATAACTATAAGGGGTAAGGGAAAACTTTTAAATAAGCTTAGAAAAGAAGCTAATAAAAGCGACAAAATCTATCTTGCAACAGACCCTGATAGAGAAGGAGAGGCAATTTCATGGCATCTATCCCATGTTTTAAAGTTGGATGAAAATGAAAAGTGCAGAATAGAATTTAATGAAATAACAAAGAGTGCAGTTAAAGGATCAATAAAAAATGCAAGACAGATAAATTTAAATTTAGTTAATGCACAGCAAGCGAGAAGAGTTCTTGATAGATTAGTTGGATATAAAATAAGCCCAATACTTTGGAAAAAGGTAAAGTGGGGTTTAAGTGCAGGGAGAGTTCAGTCTGTAGCACTTAAAATGATATGTGAGAGAGAAAAGCAAATAAAGAATTTTGTTCCAGAGGAGTATTGGACAGTTGAATGCGTTTTGAACAAAGAGAAAGGATCTTCTAGAAAAGCTTTTAATGTGAAACTTACAACATTTAAAAAAAAGAAAATTAATATTAAAAGCAAGGAAGAAGTAGATAATATAATAGAATGTCTAAAATCTGGAGAATTTTTAGTAAAAAATGTAAAAAATGCAACTAAGAGCAAAAACCCACTTCCACCTTTTACAACAAGTACACTTCAGCAAGATGCATACAGAAAATTAAATTTTTCTACAAAGAGGACTATGTCTGTAGCTCAGCAACTTTATGAAGGTATTGATATAAAAAAACATGGTACTGTTGGTCTTATAACATATATGAGAACCGATTCTGTTAGAATATCAGAAGAGGCACAAGAAGACTGTAGAAATTTTGTATTAGATAGTTTTGGAAATAAATATATTCCAAAGAGTCCTAGAAAATTTAAAAGCAAGAAGAATATACAAGATGCTCATGAAGCAATAAGGCCTACAAATGTTAACATAACACCTGATTCTATAAAACAGGATTTAAAACCTGAACAGTATAAATTATATAATCTTATATGGAAGAGATTTGTAGCAAGTCAAATGGCATCTAGTATAATCGATATAAAATCTGTGGATATAGTAAATGGAGATTATGGTCTTAAAGCAAGCGGATCAAAAGTAAATTTTGATGGATTTATGAAAGTGTATGATTATTCTACAGATGGAAAGAAAAAAAATGATAGTTTACCTGAACTTGCAGCAGGAGAAAAGCTTGTTGAAAAATCCATTGAAGGTAAGCAACATTTTACACAACCTCCAGCTAGATATTCAGAGGCTTCTCTTGTAAAAACTCTAGAGGAAAATGGAATAGGAAGACCAAGCACTTATGCACCTATTATATCTACATTACTTGATAGGAAGTATATTGAAAGAGATAAAAAGACACTTCTTCCTACAGAACTTGGAGATATAGTAAATAACATAGTTAGTGAATATTTTAGGCAAGTTGTGGATGTTGAATTTACTGCTGAAATGGAAGACAAACTTGACAGAATTGAAGAGGGAAAGGAAGATTGGAGAAAAGTTGTAGAAGAATTCTTTGAGCCTATGAAAAAAGCTATTGATATAGCTGAAAAAGAAGTTGCAAAAATAACTATAGAAGATAAAGTAACTGATATAAAGTGCGATAAATGTGGAAGATTTATGGTAATAAAACATGGTAGATTTGGAGATTTCTTAGCTTGTCCAGGATATCCTGAATGCAAAAATACTAAACCTATTGTAAAAGAATTAGATGTTAAATGTCCTAAATGTGGTGGTAAAGTAGTTGAAAAGAGGAGTAGAAAGGGAAGAAAATTCTTTGGGTGTAGTAACTATCCTGAATGTGATTTTGTAAGTTGGTTTGAACCTACAGATGAAAAATGTCCTTCTTGTGGAAGCTATATGGTAAAAAAATATAGTAAGTCTAAAGGAAATTACCTTGAATGTTCCAATAGCGAATGTAAGCACAGAGAATATAAATCTAAAGATATAGATACAATTGAAAAAGAAAACAGCAAATAAGATTTATTTATATGTAATGCTAGTATTACAATGGGAGACATGTTGTCTCCCATATAATTATGTTAAGGAAATTAAATTAAAAATTTATGTTGAATTATAGCAATTAGTGTGCTATCATAATTAAGGATACGAGATAATTCTAAATATTTTAAAAACTCTAAAATGTATTATGTATAAAATAATTCATATAAACTTTAATATCAAAGATGATTGTTTATAAAGGTTAGTTGTATTTGTTTTTGATGTTTTAACATATCCAGTAATTTTAAATTGAAGATAAATCATCCTAAGGAGGAGTATTAAATGACGTCTTTGTTAAGTAAGACAAGAATGTTAAATAAGATATTACAAAAATCTGGAACAGATCTAGTGGTTTTTAATGATATATGCAATATGTTAGGAGAACTTCTCAATTGTAGTGTATATATTGTAGGTAAGGATAATAAGATATTAGGCTATAACTTTTCTGAAAGTTTCGAAAATAATCCTTTAAGCAGTAAATTTATAGAGGACATGAGATTTTCAGAAAGATATAATAATAAATTGTTAAGTATAAGTGAAACTATTTCCAATGTAACTAATAAAGAATTATTTGATTTTGAAGATTATGATAAATTAGATGAAATAAGTGAAAAGTTTCTAACTATAGTGCCTATAGTTGGAGCTAGAGAAAGACTTGCAAGTTTATTTTTATCAAGAGAAAAGGATAAATTTACAGATGAGGATTTAATTCTTGGAGAATATAGCGCCACTATAATAGGTCTTGAAGTTTTAAGAGCTAAAAATGAGCAAATTGAACAGGAAGCAAGAAAAAAGGCAGTAGTTCAATTAGCAATAGGAACTCTTTCTTATTCTGAACTTGAAGCTGTTGAACATATATTTAATGAATTAGATGGAAATGAAGGATTACTTGTTGCTTCTAAAATAGCAGATAAAGTTGGAATAACAAGATCAGTTATTGTAAATGCACTTAGAAAATTTGAAAGTGCAGGAGTTATTGAGTCAAGGTCTCTTGGAATGAAAGGTACTCATATAAAAATATTAAATGATAAACTTTTGGACGAACTAAAAAAAATAAAATAGAATTTATTGAATAGATAAGTTTGTTATGATATACTACATAGAGTAATAATTACACACATTATCTAATTTATAGGCAGGTGCCATAAAGGTAAGCTATAAATATGAAGATAATGGAGGAAAAAACCTAGGAGGGAAATTAATGTCAATTATTTCAATGAAACAATTATTAGAAGCAGGTGTTCACTTTGGACATCAAACAAGAAGATGGAACCCTAAAATGGCTCCTTATATATTTACTGAAAGAAATGGAATCTATATAATAGATTTGCAAAAGACAGTAAAGAAGATTGAGAAATCATATGAATTTGTAAAGGAAGTTGCACTTAGTGGAAAAGGTGTATTATTTGTTGGAACTAAGAAACAGGCACAAGAAGCAATTCAGCAAGAAGCTACTAGATGTGATATGTTTTATGTAAATAACAGATGGCTAGGTGGAATGCTTACGAATTTTAGAACTATAAAAACTAGAATAAAGAAATTAGAAGATCTTGAAAAGATGGAAGAAGACGGAACATTTGAAGTTCTTCCAAAAAAAGAAGTTATTAAATTGAAAAATGAGAAGGAAAAGCTTGAGAGAAATCTAGGCGGAATTAAGACCATGGATGCAAATAATATAGGAGCAATATTTATAGTAGATCCTAGAAAGGAAAGAAATGCTATATCAGAAGCTAGAATACTTGGAATTCCAGTTGTAGCTATTGTAGATACAAATTGCGATCCAGATGAGGTAGATTATGTTATACCTGGAAACGATGATGCAATAAGAGCTGTAAAATTAATTACTTCTAAAATGGCAGATGCAGTAATAGAAGGAAGACAGGGAGAACAGCTTGCAGAGTAATGGTATATGTTAATTAAATCAGATATTGAAAGGAGTTGAAGACCGCAACTTAGCATTTAATTACTATGCTGAAGTCGGTAGATACTTATGATAACTGCAAAAATGGTAAAAGATTTAAGAGAAAGAACTGGAGCAGGCATGATGGACTGCAAAAAAGCTTTGTTAAAAGCAAATGGTGATGTAGAAAAAGCAATTGAAGTACTTAGAGAAAGAGGATTGGCAGCTGCAGCTAAAAAAGCAGGGAGAATAGCTGCGGAAGGTATTGTTAGTACTTATGTTTCTGAGGATAAAAAAAGTGCTTCAATGGTAGAGATAAATTGTGAAACTGATTTTGTAGCTGTAAATGAAAATTTCGTAAAATTTGCAAATGCAGTTGCAAAGCAAGCTTCAAAAACAACTGCAAATTCAGTAGAGGAGTTTGTAGAAGAAAAATATGCTTTAGATGAGACAAAGACAATATCACAGGCACTTACAGAACTTATTTCAAAACTTGGAGAAAATATGGCTGTAAGAAGATTTAAAAAGATGACTGTTGATAATGGAATTATTTCAAGCTACATACATGGCGGCGGAAGAATAGGTGTTTTAGTTAAAGTTGAATGTGATAAAGAAAGTGATACTTTAAATGAAGTTGCTAAGGATTTAGCTATGCAAGTAGCTGCAGCAAATCCTCAATTTTTAGATGAAGCTTCAGTTGATGAAAAAGTACTGGAGAAAGAAAAAGAAATATATAGAGTTCAAGCATTAAATGAGGGAAAACCAGAAAAAATTGTTGAGAAGATGGTATTTGGAAAAATAAAGAAATTCTATAAGGAAAATTGTCTTGTTGATCAATTATGGATTAAAGATTCAGATTTGACTATAGCCAAGTATCTTCAAAATAAGTCAAAGGAAGTTGGTTCACCTATAAAAGTTACTGAATTTGCAAGATTTGAAAAAGGTGAAGGCATAGAGAAAAAAGAATGCGATTTTGTAGAGGAAGTAAAAAAACAGATGGAAGGTAAATAGAAACTGAAAAGAGGACACTGTGTGTTCTCTTTTTTTAGAGTAGGAAAGAAAAATTGCTCTATGCATGTGGATTCATAAATCTAATTTTATTATAATTGATAATTGGAGGTATTAATATATGAAAGATTGTAAATATAAAAGAGTAATGCTTAAACTTTCAGGAGAGGCTCTTTCAGGAAAAAATGGTTATGGAATAGATTTTAATGTTACTAAAAATATAGCAAAACAGATAAAGGATCTTATAGCTATGAAAGTTAAAGTTGCAATTGTTGTAGGCGGTGGAAACATATGGCGAGGAAGAGATGGTAAAGACATGGATAGAACTACTGCAGACTATATGGGAATGCTCGCTACCTGTATAAATGCTCTTGCACTCCAGGATTCACTTGAAAGTTTAGGAGTAAATACAAGAGTACAAACAGCTATTGAAATGAGAGAAGTAGCAGAACCATTTATAAGAAGAAGAGCTATGAGACATATTGAAAAAGATAGAGTAGTAATATTTGCAGCGGGAACTGGTAACCCATATTTTTCAACGGATACAACAGCTTCTTTGCGTGCTGCTGAAATAGAGGCAGATGTATTACTTCTTGCTAAAAAGGTAGATGGAGTATACGATAAGGATCCACATAAATTTAACGATGCTAAAAAATTTAAAAAACTTACATATATTGAGGTACTTGAAAAGGGCCTTCAAGTTATGGACTCAACTGCTACTTCACTTTGTATGGATAATAATATTCCTATTTTAGTATTTGGTCTTGATAATCCAGAAAATATAATAAAAGCTGTTCTTGGAGAAGAAATTGGTACACTTGTGTATAAATAATAAATTTTAGGAGGTATTTTTCTATGATTAAAGATGTCTTAAAAAATGCAGATGAAAAGATGAAAAAAACTACAGAAATTTTAAAAAAAGAACTAGCTTCTATGAAAGCAGGAAGAGCAAATGTAGCTATGCTTGATAAGATAGAAGCTGAATATTATGGTACAAATACTCCAATAAATCAACTTTGTAACATATCTATACCTGAACCTAGAGTGCTTTCTATTCAACCTTGGGATAAAAGTGCTATGAAGGCTATAGAAAAGGCTATATTGAAATCTGACTTGGGCATAAATCCTTCAAATGACGGAGAAGTAATAAGATTGGTTGTGCCTGAACTTACAGAGGAAACTAGAAAGAAGATAGTTAAAAATGTTAAAAAAACCGGAGAAAATTCTAAAATTGCTATTAGAGGTATAAGAAGAGAGTGTAATGATAAACTAAAAAATATGAAGAAAAATAATGAGATAACAGAAGATGAACTTAAAAAGGCAGAAAATGATATTCAGAAAAAAACAGACAATTTTATAAAAGATATAGAAAATATAGTTGCAGCTAAAGAAAATGAAGTTATGTCAATATAATAACAATATTTAGAACCTGCGAATTCGCAGGTTTTATTAAAATAACATAATTTATTGATTTAAATAATGGAGGAGCTGAAAATGCTAGGAAGTGCTAATAAAAAAGTTAATAATGCAAACACTATAATAGAAGTTGATATGGATAATATACCTAAACATATAGGAATTATAATGGATGGAAATGGAAGATGGGCAAAGAAGCGTAATCTTCCAAGAACTTTTGGACATAGAGCTGGAGTTGAAAATATACGAGAAATTGTAAAAGAGTGCAATAATTTAAAAGTTAAGTATCTAACTTTATATGCTTTTTCTACGGAAAATTGGAAAAGGCCTAAAGATGAAATATCTGCACTTATGAAACTTTTAGTTCAATATCTTAGAAAAGAATTCAATGAATTAAATAAAAATAATGTTGTAATAAATCATATTGGGGATATATCTAAACTTCCAGATGTATGTCAGGTAGAACTGGAATCTGCCTATGAAAAAACAAAGAATAACACGGGACTTGTGTTGAATCTTGCATTAAATTATGGTGGAAGAGCAGAACTTATAAGAGCTTTTAAACTTATAAATAAAGATATTAAAAACGGAATTATTGATGAAGATGAATTAGATGAAAAAATTGTTTCCAACTATCTTTATACTCGAAATATGCCGGATCCTGATATTATAATAAGACCAAGTGGGGAAAAAAGATTGAGTAACTTCTTTTTGTGGCAATGTGCATATTCAGAATTTTGGTATTCTAATATATACTGGCCAGATTTTAAAAAAGAAGATCTTAGAAAGGCAATATATGACTATCAACATAGGGATAGAAGATTTGGAGGAGTAAAATAGATTTGGATTAAAGTATAGTATTATTTTTGGAGGTGTTATAATTTGAATAACAGATATTTGGGAGCACTCATAATTGCTCCTTTTATTTTACTTTTATTTATAGGTGGAGTATATCTTAAATATGCAATAATGGTTCTATCACTTATGGGGATGTATGAATTTTATGGAGCAGCCTCAAAAAAAGGGATTAATCCAATTTCTATAATAGGATACTTAGTTTGTATAATCTATTATATTTCCATAAATAATTATTATAATTACAAATTTGTATTTTTAAGTACTGTAATAACATTATTTGCACTTATGTGTATAACTGTATTGGATTTGAAATATAATTTTATAGATATATCTATAACTATTTTAGGATTTTTATATTCAGCTGTATTTTTTAGTTTTATAGTGTTAATCTATAACTTAAATTATGGAAATTATTTTGTATGGCTTATATTTATTTCATCGTGGCTTTGTGATACTGGAGCATATTATTCTGGAAAATTTTTTGGAAAAAATAAGTTGTGTCCTAAGTTGAGTCCTAAAAAAACTATTGAAGGATCAATAGGAGGAATAATATCTAGTACTATAGGTTGTTTTCTATTTGGCTTGTTTTCAATTTATAGACAGGTGCCAATGAGTATATATCATTATGTTGCGATTGGAATTTTATGTGGAGTTTTTTCTCAATTTGGTGATTTGTTTGCATCATCTATTAAGAGATATGCAGGAATAAAGGATTACAGCAATTTGATACCGGGACACGGTGGAATATTGGATAGATTTGATAGTATACTTTTTTCTGGAGTTGTAGTATACTTCTACTTAATATTTTTAAATCTAGTATAGAAATTATGGTATAATTAATCGTGTCGTAATTACAATTTGAAATATAATTGTATAAAAGTAGATTGAAGAGTAATAGTTTGAATAGGTAACGGAGGATGTTTAGATGAAAAAAATTTCTATATTAGGTGCTACAGGGTCTATAGGAACCCAAACTTTAGATATAATTAGAAAAGAAAGAGAAAATTTTAAATTAATTGCTGTTTCTGCTAATAAAAATTTTCAAAAACTTATAAATATAATAGATGAATTTAAACCAAAATATGCTGTTTTAATGAAAGAAAACGCATATAATAAGCTTAGAGAATATTGCACTGACAAAAATCTCAAAACAGAAGTACTTTTAGGACTTAACGGATTGAATACAATAGCATCTTTAGAAGAGGTTGACATAGTTGTTACATCTGTTGTAGGAATTATAGGACTTGTACCAACTCTTAAAGCAGTGAGAGCAGGAAAGACTATAGCACTTGCTAATAAAGAAACATTAGTTGCAGGAGGAAAAATAGTAAAACAGGAGATGAAAAAATATAATGCACATATAGTTCCTGTGGATTCTGAACATGGAGCTATATTCCAATGCTTGAGAGGAAATGAGGAAGAAGAAGTAGAAAAGTTATTTTTAACAGCATCTGGAGGACCATTTAGAGGAAAAAAAAGAGATGAACTTGTAGATGTTACTTTAAATGAAGCTTTAAACCATCCTAATTGGAAGATGGGAAGAAAACTTACTATAGATTCTGCAACACTTATGAATAAAGGACTTGAGGTTATAGAAGCACATTGGCTTTTTGATATTCCATATGAAAAGATAGAAGTTGTAGTGCATCCTGAAAGTATAATTCATTCTATGGTAGAGTATATAGATGGAAGTGTATTGGCTCAACTTGGGAGTACGGATATGAGATTACCTATACAATATGCACTTAACTATCCAAAGAGAAATAAATCCGTAGTAGAAAAATTAGATTTCTATAAAATTGCAAAATTGACTTTTGAAAAACCAGATATGGATACATTTAAACCTCTTAAATTTGCTTATGAAGCTGGAATAACAGGTGGTACAATGCCTGCTATATTAAATTGTGCAAATGAGGCTGCAGTTTCCTTATTCCTTGAAAGTAAGATTAAATTTTTAGATATAATGGATATTTTAGAAGATTGTATGAATAAATTTGAGAAAGTAGATGACTATGGACTAGAGGATATAATCGAACTTAATACGAGAGTAAAGAGTTATGTAAAATGTAAATATGATAAGAACTGTTAAATTTATTTTAATATTATTTTAGGAGGAATGATGTTTGTATATAATTGCTGCTATAATGGCTTTTGGTCTATTGATTTTAATTCATGAATTAGGACATTTTACTTTAGCTAAGATAAATGGAGTAGTAGTTGAAGAATTTGCAATAGGTATGGGACCTCAGCTATTTTCAATAAAAGGTAAAGAAACAAAATATTCCATTAGATTGCTTCCAATAGGTGGATATGTAAAAATGCTTGGAGATGAAGGAGAAAGTACAGATATAAGGGCTTTTAATAATAAAAGTCCAATTAGAAAACTTAGCATTGTAGCGGCAGGTCCTATAATGAATTTTATACTTGGAGTATTTTTATTTTCAATTATAGCTTTTCAAAAGGGCTGTATCGTACCTATAATAGATAAAACAATTGCGAATAAACCTGCACAGCAAGTTGGATTAAAAGCAGGAGATGAGATAATTAAGGTAAACAATTCTAGTGTATTCATATGGCAGGATTTTCAGACGGAAGTGTATATGAATGGTGGAAACACTCTTAATATAACTTATAAAAGAGGAAATCAAATTAAGAGTGTTTCTGTTAAGCCAGAACTTGACGAATCTAAAAAAGGATATATTATTGGAGTATATGGAAAAGAAATACTTAATCCAAGTATAGGTAGGTCAATAACCTATGGATTTTTAGAAACAAGATCTCTTATAAATCAAACTTTCAAATTTTTTAAAACGCTTTTTATAGGAAGAGCTAATATGAATGATGTAGGAGGACCTGTTACAATAATAAAATTATCTGGAGCAGCTGCAAAAGCTGGGATTTTTACATTAATGGCTTTTTGTGCATATATAAGTATACAACTTGCTATATTTAATATAATACCTTTCCCAGCACTAGATGGTGGTTATATATTATTATTTCTGTTTGAGTTAATAACAGGAAAGAAGGTAGATCAAAATAAGGTTGGGATGATAAATTATTTTGGATTTGCAATACTTATGATGCTTATGGTTCTTGTAACGGTAAAGGACATAATACATCCTATTCAATTTTAATTATAAAGGTGTTCTAAATTTTAGATAACATTATTTGTTGATTTAAGGGGAAGATTTTAAATGATAAGACAAAAAACTAAGAAAATAAAGCTTGGGAATACATTTATAGGAGGAGATTCCAAAGTATCTGTACAGTCAATGACTAATACAGATACAAGAGATAAAGAGAGAACTATAAATCAAATAAAGAGCTTGGAGAAAGCAGGCTGTGATATTGTAAGATGTGCAGTACCTGATATGGAAGCATGTGATGCTATTAAAGAAATTGTAAAGAATGTGGATATACCTGTAATTGCAGATATACATTTTGATTATAAGCTAGCTTTAAAATCTATAGAAAATGGTATATCTGGACTTAGGATAAATCCTGGAAATATAGGAAGTAAGTACAAAGTTGAAGAAATAGCAAGAAGTGCTAAGGCCTCAAATATACCTATAAGAGTAGGTGTAAATTCTGGTTCTTTAAGCAAAGACATGATGAAAAAATATGGAAAAGTTTCATCTGATGCTTTGGTTGAAAGTGCATTAAGACATGTTTCTATATTAGAAGAAGTAAACTTTAATGATATAGTGATATCTATAAAATCATCAAATGTAGTTCAGATGATTGAAAGCTATAGAAAAATATCTAAGGTAACAAATTATCCACTTCATCTTGGAGTTACTGAAACAGGCACCTATTTTAAGGGCACAATAAAATCAAGTGTAGGAATAGGTACACTTTTAATGGAAGGAATAGGTGATACAATAAGAGTATCGCTTACAGGTGATCCTGTAGAAGAGGTAAAAGTAGGTAGACAAATTTTGAAATCTTGTGGATTGATTAAAGATGGAATTGAATTTATATCGTGTCCTACTTGTGGTAGAACAGAGATTGATCTTATAAATATAGCAAATGAAGTTGAAAAGCGTCTTGCAAATACCCATAAAAATATCAAAGTTGCAGTTATGGGCTGTGTAGTAAATGGACCTGGTGAAGCTCGAGAAGCGGATGTTGGTATAGCTGGTGGAAATGGTGAAGGACTTATATTTAAAAAAGGTGTAATTGTAAAGAAGGTAAAAGAAGAAAATCTTGTTGAAGCACTTATGGAAGAGATTGAAAAAATGTAATTTTTTTGCACAAGGAGGTCAAGTTATGAGTTCTGATATTATGAGTTTTTTACAAAAAAACATTGATCAGGACAGTGACATTGTTTTAGAAGATATAAAATTGCAAAAAATACAGTACTTGAAAAAAAGTAATAGATTAAAAATAATAATTAAGTCTAAAAATGATATTGGATCTAAAGTAAAGTCAAAGATAAAACAAATAGTTACAAAAAAGTTAGGATGTTTTCCATATGTTGACCTTATATGTTATAAAGATGTATCAAATGTATCTTTAAAAAATGCATGCAAAGATTATTGGATTGAAATTGTAAATATACTTTCTTCTTATATTCCCGTGTGCAAAGATTTTTTGTTGAAATCTTCAAAGAAGATAGAAGATAATGCGATAAAAATATATAATGGAAACCACTTTTTGTGTAATTTATTAAAAAACAGGAATCTTGATAAACTTTTGGTAAGAACAATGAGAGATTTGTTTGGAATAAAATGCAGTGCATCCTTGATATATGATGAAACTTTAGTTAATGATAATTTCTTGGATTATAGTAAAAATAGGGAAGATATTTATATAAAGGATATAATGAAAAATAGAAACTTAAGTTTAAAATCCTCTGAGAACTCAAATAAAAAATATAATAATACCAAGAATAAAAAGTTTAGTTCCAAGTCTGGTTCAGTTATATTTGGAAAGCCAATAAATTCACATCCTGTAGAGATGAGCTCTATAACTGGACTTCAAGGTATTGTAGTAATTCAAGGAACTATATTTAAAAGGGAGATAATTGAAACTAAAACAGGGCGAAAAATAGTTACATTTTATATAACTGATTATACTAGTTCAATTACGGTTAAATTTTTCCCAAAGCCAAAGAATGCAGACCAAATAATTGATGAAATAAAAGAAGGAACTTACTGCATGGTAAGAGGCGAAACTGTAAATGATCCATATGCTAAGGAAATGGTTGTAATGGCAAAGGATATTGTAAAATCTATAAAGCCAAAAAAAGTAGATAATGCTGATAAAAAAAGAGTTGAGCTTCATTTACATACTAAGATGAGTGCTATGGATGCAGTAAGTTCTGCATCAAGTCTGATAAAAAGAGCTGCATCCTATGGACATAAGGCAATAGCAATAACAGATCATGGAGTAGTTCAGGCATATCCTGAAGCTATGGAAGCGGCTAAGAAAAATAATATAAAGGTTATATATGGAGTTGAAGCATATCTTGTAGACGATAGTATACCAATTGCAGAAAATGCAGATAATGTGCAACTAAATGATACATTTGTAGTTTTTGATATAGAAACTACAGGCCTTTCATGTAGAAATGATAGTATAATAGAAATAGGTGCTGTTAAAATAAAAGATGGAAAGATAATAGATAAGTTTAGCGAATTTGTAAATCCAGGAAGACCAATACCAATTAATATAGTTGAATTGACTAGTATTACAGATGATATGGTTTCTGATGCCGACACTATAGAAAATGTACTTCCAAGGTTTATGAAATTTATAAATGGAGCTGCAGTTGTTGCTCACAATGCCGAATTTGATACAGGTTTTATAAAGAAAAACTGTAGAGATATGAATTTGAAGTTTACGAGTCCAATTATTGATACAGTGCCAATGTGTAGATTTTTAATTCCAGAACTTAGAAAATACAAATTAGATACAATTTGTAAACACCTTGGAATATGTCTTGAAAAACATCATAGAGCAGTTGATGATGCAGGTGCAACTGCACAAATACTTTTAAGGTGTTTTAAAATGCTTAAAGAAAGAAATATATCTGATTTTGCTACGTTAAACGAAGAGTATTTAAAAAATATAGATATAAAAAAACAACCTACATATCATTTGATAATACTTGTAAAAAATCAGACAGGGCTTAAAAATTTATATAAACTTATTTCATTTTCTAATTTAGATTACTTTTTCAAAAAGCCTAGAATGCCAAAAAGTCTTATTATGAAGTACAGAAAAGGTCTTATAATAGGGAGTGCTTGTGAAGCAGGAGAGGTATACAGGAAAATTATAAGCGGAAAAAGTGATAATGAGTTAGAGGAAATGTTGAAGTTTTATGATTATCTTGAAATCCAACCACTTGGAAATAATAAATTTATGATAAGAAATGGAATAGTAAAAGATGAGGATGAACTTAAGGAAATAAATAAGAGAATATGTCATCTTGGAGAAAAATATAATATGCCTGTAGTAGCTACAGGTGATGTTCACTTTATGGATCCTAAAGATGAAGTATTTAGACGAATAATAATGGCGGGACAGGGATTTTCAGATGCAGACAGTCAACCTCCTCTTTATTTCAGGACAACAGATGAAATGCTATCTGAGTTTTCTTATTTAGGAAATGATAAAGCATATGAGGTAGTTGTTTATAATACAAATAAAATTGCGGATATGATAGATGATAATGTAAAACCAATACCAGATGAAACATTTCCACCTAAAATAGATGGAGCTGAAGAGCAAATAAAGGAAATGACTTTGAAAAAAGTTCATTCAATATATGGTGAAAAGCTTCCAGATATAGTTCAGAAGAGATTGGATAAAGAATTGAATTCAATAATAAACAATGGGTATGCAGTGTTATACCTCATAGCTGAAAAACTTGTAGCAAAGTCACTTGAAGATGGATATTTGGTAGGATCTAGAGGATCTGTTGGATCTTCTTTTGTAGCTACAATGTCAAATATAACTGAGGTTAATGGATTGCCTCCACACTATGTTTGTCCTAAATGTAAACACAGTGAATTTATTACTGATGGTTCTGTAAGTTCTGGAGCAGATTTGCCAGAGAAAAATTGTCCAAATTGTGGAGAAAAGATGAGGCGAGATGGTCATGACATACCTTTTGAAACATTTCTTGGATTTAATGGTGATAAGGAGCCAGACATAGATTTGAATTTTTCAGGAGAGTATCAATCTGTAATACACAAGTATACTGAGGTTATTTTTGGAAAAGGCCATGTATTTAAAGCTGGAACTATTGGAACTATAGCTGAAAAAACTGCTTATGGGTATGTAAAAAAGTATCTTTCTGAAAAAAATATAGTAGTTCCAAAGGCTGAAGTTGAAAGACTTACTATGGGATGTACTGGTATAAAGAGAACTACGGGACAGCATCCAGGTGGTATAATGGTAGTTCCAAGTGATAATGAAATATATAATTTTACACCAATTCAGCATCCTGCCGATGACAATGATACTGATGTAATAACAACTCATTTTGATTATCACTCTATAAGTGGTAGGCTTTTAAAGCTTGATATACTTGGTCATGATGATCCTACGGTCTTGAGAATGCTTCAAGATTTAACTGGTGTTGATCCTAAAAAGATTCCAATTGGAGATCCAAAAGTAATAAGTTTATTTACTTCTCCAGATGCACTTGGAGTAACTGCAGAAGAGCTTGGATGTCCTGTTGGAACTTATGGACTCCCTGAGTTTGGAACTAAATTTGTAAGGCAAATGCTTGTAGATACAAAACCAAAGAGTTTTGCAGATTTGGTCAGAATATCAGGATTATCACATGGTACTAATGTATGGCTCAATAATGCACAGTATTATATAAAAGAAGGATATACAACTTTAAGTGATTGTATTGCCTGTAGAGATGATATAATGATGTATTTAATATCAAAGGGACTTCCACCTAAAGATGCTTTTACAATAATGGAGAAAGTTAGAAAAGGTAAAGGACTTACAGAAGAGAGAGAAGCACTTATGCGAGAACATGGTGTCCCTGATTGGTATATTGAGTCATGTAAGAAAATAAAATATATGTTTCCTAAAGGTCATGCAGTAGCTTATGTAATGATGGCAATTAGAATTGCATATTTTAAGGTATACTATCCAAAAGCTTATTATGCAACTTACTTTACTGTAAGGGCAGATGAATTTGATGTGGATGTTATTATAAAAGGTGAAGATTCTATAAAGAAAAAAATGGATGAAATACATGCTATGGGAAATGATATTACACAAAAAGAAAAAGGACTACTTACAATATTAGAACTTTCATATGAAATGTATAAAAGAAAAATAAAATTTCTTCCTGTGGATATATATAAATCTGATGCTACGAAATTTTTAATTGAAGAAGATGGAATAAGAATTCCTATAAATGCACTTCAAGGTGTAGGTGAAAATGCAGCTAAAAATATAGTTAATGCTAGAGAATGTGGTGAATTTATTTCAAAGGAAGATATAAAAACACGAGCTAAAGTTTCTAAAAGTGTAATTGAGATGCTTGATAGTCATGGTTGTCTTAGGGGACTTCCGGAAACAAATCAGTTGTGTCTTTTTGCATAAAATTGAAAATAAATTATAAAAAAATACTGATATATAAAAGTATAATGCTACCTATAGAATAGATACTTGAAAAAAGTGTCCATTCTATAGGTATTTTTTTGTGTGATTAACGCGTATATTTATAAAAATAGGGGATAGTATAGGATTAAATATTCTTTTTTATACAATAAATGCATAATACATATTCAAATATTTCAAAAAGTGAATAATACATATTCATTTTTTGAAATAAATAAATACATATGATAAATTATTACTTGTATATTGACAATATAAATCATATAGTGCATAATAATTATAAAATTAATAAACAAAAAGAATAATTTATATTAACATTATTCAAATATTATTCAAAAATAAATTTTATTATATCAAAATATATATAAAATTCAATTTTGTATGAAAAGGTGATTATATGATTGAGCTAAGAGGTGTTAACAAGTATTTTGGGAACTTGCATGTACTAAAAGAAATTAATTTAAAGATACCAGATGGAGAAAAGTTAGTTATAATTGGTCCAAGTGGTTCAGGTAAAAGTACATTAATTAGGAGTATGAATCTTTTAGAAAAACCCACAAAAGGAAAAGTAATAATAAATGGAATTGATATAACAGCTCCTAAAGCACCAATTACTAAAATAAGGCAATCTGTAGCTATGGTTTTTCAACAATTTAATTTATATCCACATAAAACTGTTCTGGAAAATGTAACTTTAGCACCTATTTTAGTAAAAAAAGTTCCTAAAAAACAAGCTGAGGAATCAGGTATGGTTTATCTTGAAAGGGTAGGTCTTAAAGAAAAAGCTAATGCATATCCTAATCAACTATCAGGAGGGCAGCAGCAGAGAGTAGCTATTGCAAGAGCACTTAATATGAAACCTGAAATAATTTTATTTGATGAGCCTACATCAGCACTTGATCCTGAAATGATCCAGGAAGTACTTGATGTTATGACTGATTTGGCACACGAGGGAATTACAATGGTTGCTGTAACTCATGAAATGGGTTTTGCGCGTAGAGTAGCTGACAGAGTAATATTTGTAGATGGAGGAGAGATATTAGAAGAAGGACCACCAGAACATTTCTTTACAAATCCATCTAATGAAAGGACTAAATTATTTTTAAGCCGTATTGTACATTAATTAAAATTATTTTATATTTATAAGGGGGACAAGTATATGAGAAAGAGAAAATTTTTTGCTGGAATTTTAATTTTTATAGTAGGAATGATTTTTACAGGTTGTGGTTCTAGTTCACAGGATTCAAGTGAATCAACATCAGCATTACAGAAAATAAAAGATAGAGGTTATCTTAATGTAGGTGTTAAATTAGATGTACCTAAATTTGGATACAAAGATCCTAAAACTTCAGAAATCGAGGGATTTGAAGTTGACCTTTCAAAGGCAATAGCTAAAAAGATACTTGGAGATGAAAATAAAATTAAGTTTCAAGGTGTAACTGCTAAAACTAGAGGACCACTTTTGGATAGTGGACAAGTAGATATGATTGCAGCTACTTTTACTATAACTGATGAACGTAAGAAAAGCTATAATTTTTCAGATCCATATTTTACAGATCATGTAGGCTTAATGGTTAAGAAGGATTCGGGAATAAAGGATTTAAAAGGATTAAATAATAAGAAGATAGGTGTAGCTCAAAGTTCTACAAGTAAAGATGCAATACAAGCAGAAGCAGAAAAAGTTGGAAGTAAGGTTTCATTCTTAGAATTTCCTGGATATCCAGATATTAAATCTGCACTTGACTCAGGAAGAGTTGATTGCTTTTCAGTAGATAAATCAATACTTAATGGATATTTAGATGATTCAACAGTTCTTTTAAAAGAAGAATTTAGTCCACAGGATTATGGAATAGCGACTAAAAAAGGAAATGATGATTTAGCTAAGACTATAAATGAAACTATAAAAGAAATGAAAGAATCAGGAGAATTGGATAAACTAATTGCTAAATGGGGTATTCAGTAGTGCCAGGCCCTTTTGCAGCATTTAAATGGGAAGCTTTGTTCAATGATAGATCTATATTTCTACATGGTTTCCTGGTAACTATACTGGCATCTATAGTTGCATTAGTCTTAGCTATGGTATTGGGTGTTATTTTTGGAGTAATGGGAACACTAGAGAATAAAATACTAAAAAAAATAAACAAAATATATGTTGCAGTTATACAAAATACTCCACTTGTAGTACAGGTTTTTTTCTTGTATAATGTATTTCCACATTTTAATATTACAATATCTGTATTTGGAGTAGGGGCTATTGGAGTTGGAATATATCATGGCGCGTATATTGCAGAAGTTGTTCGAGGAGGAATTGAATCGGTACCTAGAGGTCAGATGGAATCAGCTAAATCTCAAGGATTTACAAATGTCCAAGCTATGAGATATATAATACTTCCCCAAGCGGTGAAAATAATATTTCCACCGCTTACAAATCAAGCTGTTGGACTTATAAAAAATACATCTGTAATGGCTATGATAGCTGGAGGAGATTTAATGTATCAGGCAGACTCCTGGTCAAGTAATAATCTTTACTATGGACCTGCATATGTTGTTACAGCGATTTTGTATTTAATGTTATGTATGCCACTTGCTAGACTAGCTCTTATCCTTGAAAAGAAAAGTGGGGTGAGATCATGATATCAGTACTTTTTAAGCCGGATATAATCTTATTTTTGCTAAAAGGATTTTTAACTACCCTACATATAGCTATTGCTACAATAATACTAAGTTCTATTATTGGTACTTTTTTAGGAATTGCACGTTATGTAAATCATAAGATTATAAGTAAAATAGCAGGATTTTATATAGAGATTGTTAGGAATATTCCTCTTCTTTTATTTATATTAGCTGTTAGGTTTATGACAAAGTTGGAACCTATAAATGCAGGAATTGGAGCTATGACTATATTTACTAGCGCAATTATTGCAGAAATTGTTCGTGCTGGATTGAATTCTATAAATAAAGGGCAATGGGAAGCAGCTGAATCTCAAGGATTTACTTATAGTAAAATATTAATTCATATTATATTGCCTCAAGCATTTAGAAATATGATTCCACCTTTGTGTTCTACTTTTATTACAGTAATTAAGGATACATCTTTTGTTTGGGCTGTTGGAATTGAGGAACTTACAGGCAAGGGAATGATAATTATGGGACAATATGCTAAAACCTCTCAAATTATTACTATTTTTATAATGATGGCTTTTATGTATTTTGTTATAAACTATTTACTGTCAATAATAGCAGCCAGACAACAACTTAAAATTGTTCGTTAATTTTGAAGTAATTGATTTATTTAATATATGAAAACTTATATTTATCTTGAAATAAGTATTTTAGTATGATAAAATTGATTTAGTAATTCTACAGAGTTTTGTTTAATTGTAGGGTGGGTTTATACCCACTCTTTCTATTTGTAAAAACGCAGCGTAAGTTGCGTTTTTAATTATAGCTATTAACATTTTTTCTCTTGAATTGTTTAGAATATATAGTAAGGAGGGAATATAACATGTCTAGTTTAACAGATAGAGTATATGATTTGGTATTGCCTATAGTTAAAAAGTTAAATTATGAATTATACCATTTGGAAATTGTAAAGGAGAAAAATGAAAATTATTTAAGGATATATATAGACAAACAAGATGGTGGAATAACACTTGACGATTGTGAAAGAGTAAGTAGATCTGTAAGTGATATGCTTGATGAAAAAGACCCTATAAGTTTTTCATATTATTTAGAAGTATCTTCACCTGGAATAGAAAGAACTTTATATACTGAAGAACATTTAAAGAGGTATATGGGAAGCATGGTAAAAGTTAAGATAAATGGTTTATTTGAGGGAAAGAAAAAATATGAAGGTGAACTTTTGAATTTTGATAAAGAGTATTTGAAAGTAAAGTCTGGATTAAAAGAAATAGATATTCCAAGAGATAAAATTTCCAATGTAAGTTTAAAGGTCAATTTCTAAGGGGAGGTATATGGAAATGAATCAGGAGTTTATAGAGGCCTTGAAAGAGATAGTTAAAGAGAAGGGGATAAGTAAAGATCTATTATTTACCACTATAGAAGATGCATTAGTTGCTGCTTACAAAAAGAATTATTCTTCACATGGAGGAAATCAGAATGTGAAGGTTACTATGGATAGGGAAAATGGAGAAATTCATGTATATTCTCAGAAAAAGGTAGTTGAAAATTTAGAAGATAATTTAAATGAAATATTGCTTGAAGATGCAAAAGCAATCGATCAAAGATATGAAGTAGGTGATTTAGTATCTATAGAAGTAACTCCGAGAAAGTTTGGAAGAGTAGCTGCACAAGCTGCAAAACAGGTTGTAATTCAGAGAATAAAAGAAGAAGAAAGAAGAATAATATACAATGATTTTGCAGAAAAAGAAGATGATATAATAACAGGTGTTGTTATTAGAAAAGATAAGAACAATGTCTTAATAGATCTTGGAAAAACTGAAGCTGTCCTTGGACCAAATGAGCAGATGCCTGGAGAAAAATATAATTACAACGATAGAATCAAGCTTTATATAGTAGAAGTTAAAAATACTACAAAAGGAGCACAAATTATTATATCAAGAACTCATCCAGGTCTTATAAAGAGATTATTTGAGCTTGAAGTTCCTGAAATATTTGAAGGAATTGTAGATATAAAGTCAATTGCAAGAGAAGCTGGATCTAGAACAAAAATTGCAGTACATTCAAATGACGAAAATGTAGATCCAATGGGAGCTTGTGTAGGACCTAAAGGTATAAGAGTACAGAGTATAGTAAATGAACTAAAAAATGAAAAAATTGATATAATAAAATGGAGTAAACTTCCTGAAGAATATATAGCAAATTCATTGAGCCCTGCAAAAGTTCTCGATGTTGACTTAGATGAGGATAAAAAGTTTGCACAAGTTATAGTAGACGATGATCAACTATCTCTTGCAATAGGTAAAGAAGGGCAAAATGTTAGATTGGCAGCTAAGCTTACAGGATGGAAAATTGATATAAAGAGTAAATCTCAGATGGAAAATTTTCAAAATACTTCTGAAGAAACATTAGATGAAGAGAATGAAGTTAACTATAAAGAAATTACAGATAATCATATTATTAATTAAGGATGGTGTGATTTATGAAAAAGAAAAAAATACCTCAGAGAATGTGTCTTGGATGTATGGAAATGAAACCCAAGAGAGAACTCATAAGAATTGTAAAGAATAAAGAAGGAGAAGTTTTTTTAGATCCTACAGGTAAGAAAAATGGTAGAGGAGCTTATATTTGCAAAAATATTACTTGTCTGGAAAATGCATTTAAAAATAAAAGACTTCAAAAAAATCTTGAAACTAATATTGATACTGAATTATATAATGCCTTAAAGGAAGAAATAGAAAATGAAAGATAGTTTTCTACAATTTTTAGGTATTGCAAAAGGTGCAGGTAAAGTTTTGGAGGGATATAATAAATGTGAAGATAATATAAAGAAAAATAAAATATATTTGCTTATATTATCTCAAGATGTTTCTTCAAATACTTTAAATAAATTTTTGAAATATGGTAACAAATATAATATAAAAGTTTTGACAGGATATTCTAAGGAAGAACTTGGATATGCAATTGGGCATGATGAGATAAAAGTTATAGGTATCACGGATAGGAATATGAGCAAAAAACTTGTAGACCTTCATAGTTAGAAATTTAATTTCGGGGGTGAAGTATTTGTCAAAAGTAAGAATTTATGAATTGGCTAAAGAACTAAGTATTTCAAGTAAAGAATTGATTAAAATTCTTTCAGAAGAATTTAGTGTGAAAGTAAAAAATCACATGAGCGTTATAGAAGAAGAGGATGCGGAACTTATAAAGGAATTCTTTTCTGAAAAACAAGATGGTAAAACTCAAGATGCTAAAACTAATGAAACTAAAGAAACTGATAAAATTTCTGTAAAAAGTAAATCAGAAAAAAAGGGAACTTCAACTAAAACTTCTAAAGAAACAAAGAAGAAAAATAAAAACAGTATGAATAAAAAGAAAAATGTTAAAAATCATGTTGAAGTTAGCAATGATACTGACAAAAAGGAAGATGAACAAGAAGAAAAAATAATAGAAATTGATGATACTATAACTGTAAAAGAACTTTCAGAAAAAATGGGTAAATCGTCAACAGAAGTTATAAAACAACTTATATTTATGGGAGTAATGGCAGCAATAAATCAGGAAATTGACTTTCAGACAGCACAAAAGCTTGGAGAAAAGTTCAATGTTATTGTTGAGAAAAAGGAAAGAGATATTGATATGGAAGCTGTAGAAAAAGAAGAAGATGATGATGAGGACGAAAATATGGAAAAAAAGCCTCCTGTTATAACTGTAATGGGTCATGTTGACCATGGTAAGACATCCCTTTTAGATGCTATCAGAAAATCAAAGGTAACATCTCAAGAAGCAGGTGGAATAACTCAGCATATAGGAGCTTATACAGTAAATATAAATGGAGAAAAGATAACATTTCTAGATACACCTGGTCATGAAGCTTTCACTGCAATGAGAGCAAGAGGTGCTCAAATAACGGATATCGTTATACTTGTAGTTGCAGCAGATGATGGAATAATGCCTCAGACAGTAGAAGCAATCAATCACTGTAAGGCAGCAAATGTTCCAATGGTAGTAGCTATAAATAAGATTGACAGACCAGGAGCAAATCCAGATAGGGTAAAACAAGAACTTATAGAGTATGGTATTACACCTGAGGATTGGGGTGGAGATACTATATGTGTTCCAGTTTCAGCACATACTCAAGAAGGATTAGATACGCTTCTTGAAATGGTACTTTTAACTGCTGAAGTTCAAGAACTTAAAGCAAATCCAAATAGAAATGCAAAAGGTGCTGTAATTGAAGCAAAATTGGATAAAGGAAGAGGAGCTGTTGCAACACTTCTTGTTCAAAATGGAACTTTAAATGTAGGCGATTCTATAGTAGTAGGAACCACATATGGTAGGATAAGAGCAATGTTTGATGATAAGGGAAAAAATATAAAGTCAGCTGGTCCATCTATTCCTGTGGAGATACTTGGATTGTCTGAAGTACCAGCAGCAGGTGATAGATTCCATCAAGTAAAAGATGAGAAAACTGCAAGAGATTTAGCTAATAGGAGAAAAGAGAAGAAAAGAGAAGAATATCTTCAATCAACTCATAAAGTTTCCCTTGAAGACTTATATAATCAGATAAAAGAGGGAAAAGTAAAAGAGCTAAATATAATTGTAAAAGCCGATGTCCAGGGTTCTATAGAAGCTCTTAGACAATCACTTCAAAAGCTTTCAACAGATGAAGTTAAAGTAAGAGTAATACACGGTGCAGTAGGTGCTATAACAGAAACTGATGTAAGCTTGGCTTCAGCATCTAATGCAATTATAATTGGATTTAATGTTAGACCAGATAGCAATGCAGAAAAAGCGGCAGAAAAAGAGTCGGTAGATATTAAAACTTATAGGGTAATATATACAGCAATAGATGACATAAAGTCTGCAATGCTTGGTATGTTAGAACCTGATTATAAGGAAAAGGTAATAGGAAAAGTTGAGGTTAGACAAATATATAAAATTTCAAATGTAGGAACAATTGCAGGCTGTTATGTAACTGATGGTAAGATAGTAAGAAATTGCAAAGTTAGAATAATAAGAGATGGAATAGTTATATTCGAATCCGAACTTGCATCTTTAAAGAGATTTAAAGATGATGTAAAGGAAGTTGCTCAAGGATTTGAATGTGGGATTTCAATTGAAAAATTCAATGATATAAAAGAGGGCGATATAATAGAAGCATATATTATTGAAGAAATTAAGAAGAAAGAACTTTAAACTGCGTATTCACATTTTCATTAATTTGGAGGTGGTATTAATGTCTAAGTATAGAACCGGTAGAATAAATGAAGAGATGAAAAAGGAAATAAGCAGTATAATAAGAAATGATGTAAAAGATCCAAGGATTACTGCTATGATAAGTGTTACAAGAGTTGATGTTACAAGAGATTTAAGTTACGCTAAAGTATATGTAAGTCTTTATGGAAATGATAAATCTAAGGATGAAACTTTTCAGGCATTAAAAAATTCATCTGGGTTTATAAGAAGAGAAGTAGGACATAGAATTAGACTTAGAAATACTCCAGAGATTATTATGGAGATAGATGACAGTATAGAAAAGGGAATGCATATTGATGATCTCCTAAGGAAGATAAAGGAGAATGAAAAAAATGGAAATTAACAGTGTAATATCAGAGATTTCTAATAGTAAAAATATAGCTATTACTTTTCATAAATCTCCTGATGGAGATTCAATTGGAAGTGCACTTGCATTGTTTCAAGGATTGAGTAGTAAGGGAAAAGAAGTTTCTATTCTCTCTACTGAAGAAATTCCTGAAGACTTTAAATTTCTTCCAGGATCTTTGAATATAGATCCTGAAAAATTTGAAGTTGAAAGTAAGACAGAATGTGTTATAGTCCTTGATTGTGGAGATAAGAAGAGAATAAATGCTAACTTGAATTTTGAAAATAGAAATTATAAAATTATAAATATAGATCACCATGTTACCAATGAGAAATATGGAGATATTAACTATATAGATACAAAAGCAGCAGCTATGTCTGAAATTATATACGATATATTAATTGAATTAAATGTTGAAATTAATAAGGATATAGCTAAATGTCTTTACACTTCATTGATTACAGATACAGGATCTTTTAAATATTCTTCTACAAGTGAGAGAACACATAGAATTGCTGGGAAACTTATAAGTACTGGCTTTGATTTTACAGGTGTTCATAGAATTGTATTTGACAATAAAAAAATCGAGAATATAAAATTGCTTGGAAGAGCAATTGACAATATGAAAATTATAGATGATAAAATATGTGTAATAAAAATAACAAAATCTATGATAGATGATATTTCAAAGGATCAAGATATTGATACCCACGACATAGTGAATACAGGTCTTGAAATTGAAACTGTAGAAGTTTCTGTGCTTTTGAAAGAGTCTGAAGATAAAATAAAAGTTAGCTTAAGGTCAAAGAATTATGTAGATGTAAGAAAGATTGCAGAAAAATTTGGAGGTGGAGGGCATATAAGAGCTGCAGGACTTCAAGTATCTGATAAGGATATAGATACTGTAGAAAATATGATACTCAAAGAAATTCAAGAAGAGATGGCATGATGAATGGAATATTAAATATAAATAAACCAAAGGGAATGACTTCATTTGATGTTGTAAAAAAAGTAAAGTCAATTTGTAATATGAAAAGGGTTGGGCATACAGGTACTCTTGATCCAGGTGCTTCAGGAGTGCTTCCAATCTGTATAGGACGTGCAACTAAACTAGTGGATTATATAATGGAAGGATCAAAGACATATGTGGCAACTTTAAAATTAGGAGTTGTTACGGATACTTATGATAAATATGGAAAAATTGTATTTGAATCTAATTTGGATGTAAATGAGAAAGAGATAATTGACTCTATAATGAGTTTTAAGGGAAATATAAGTCAAATTCCTCCTATGTATTCTGCATTAAAAGTAAATGGCAAGAGATTATATGAACTTGCAAGAAAAGGTATAAAAGTTGAAAGAAAAACTAGAAATATAACTATATATTCTATAGATATATTGAAAGTTGATTTGCCATATGTAAAGTTTGAGGTTAAATGCTCAAAAGGAACTTATATAAGGAGTTTATGCCATGATATTGGACAAAAATTAGGTTGTGGTGGAACTATGTGGGAACTTTTAAGAACTCACTCTGGAGGATTTGATATTTCTGATTCTATATCTGTTTTGGATTTGAATGAGGTCAACGTATTTCAGCATTTGATTCCAATGGATATGGCACTTGAAGGTTATCCATGTGTACATATAGAAGATAATTTTAAAAAACATGTACTAAATGGACTTCCAATAAAAAGTAATAAGTTTCTAAATAAAATAGAGGAAGATGTACTCTACAGAGTTTACATAGATAAAAATAAGTTTATAGGTATAGGAATGAATAAAAAAGGTACTGGATTTAAAATGAAAAAGTTGTTGATTTCGGGGTAATTTACCATGATGATAATAGAAGATAATTTTAAAATTAATTTGAAGGAAAAAACATATATTGCACTTGGAAGCTTTGATGGACTCCATCTAGGACATATGAGTCTTATAAATAGAACAATACAGCTTGCAAAACAAAATAATGTAAAGAGTATGGTTTTTACATTTAAACATCATCCAAGAATAGTTATAAACAAAAATTCTGGACCTAGAATATTGATGAGCAATAAAATGAAGCTTAAAGCATTAGACAAAGCAGGTTTGGATATAATAAATATGGCAAACTTTGATACTGAATTTATGAAAATAGATCCTGAGAATTTTGTGCTCAAGTTACTAAATAACTATAGGGCTTGTGGACTTATAGTTGGTTTCAACTATAAATTTGGCTATAAAAATATAGGAGATATAGAGTTACTCAAAGAACTTAGCCTAAAATATAATTTTTCCCTAGATATCATACCACCTGTGAAATATGAAGAAGAAATTGTTTCTAGTTCTATTATAAGAAAAATAATATCTGAAACTGGAGATATGAAAAAGGCAAGAAATATGCTTACTAGACCTTTTGAAATCTCTGGATCTGTAATTAATGGAAAGCACCTTGGAAAAAGATTAGGATTTCCAACTGCAAATTTAAAATTGGATAAAAATTTTATAATACCATATAAAGGTGTATATTATACTATTGTGAAATTTGAAAATAAATACTATAGAGGTATAACAAATGTAGGTTGTAATCCAACTACAAATGATAGAAAACTCAGTATTGAAACTAATATATTGGATTTCTCAAAGGATATATACAATAAAACAATATGTGTATTCTTTATAGAGAGAATTAGAGATGAAGTTAAATTTGACAGTTTAGATGACTTAAAAACTCAACTTCAAAAAGACAGAGATTACGCATATAGTAGGGAATTAGAAATTAATTTGTAAAATTAATTTACAATACTAGTTTTATTTGCTATAATTACAGACGTGATCCTTATGCTAAGAATTTCGAATTGCCGACGATATTCTTGGAATATAGGAGATTAACAATTGGAGGTGTTACAAAATGGAAAAGGCAGTTAAACAAGAAATAATTAAGAAGTACGCAAGACATGAAGGTGATACTGGTTCACCAGAAGTACAGATTGCTCTTCTTACTAAAAGAATTAATCATTTGAATGAACATTTAAAGGTCCACAAGAAAGATCATCACTCAAGAAGAGGCCTTTTGATGATGGTAGGTAAGAGAAGAGGTCTTCTTAATTATTTAATTAAAGAGGATATTGAAAGATATCGTGCTATCATAAAGGCATTAAATTTAAGAAAATAACTTTAGAGCGGCTTTTAAACCGCTCTTTATTTTTAAGAAGTTATTATTATTTTTATTGTAAAGGAGGTAATTTAATGAGTGAAATTATTGAAACTAATGTTGCAGGAAGAACTTTAAAAGTTGACTATGGTAAAGTAGGAATGCTTTCCAATTGTGCTTTTATGATAAGTTATGGAGATACTGTTGTTTTAGTAAATGCTAATTGCTCTGATAAGCCAAGAGAAGGAGTTGATTTTTTCCCTTTAAGTATAGAATATGAAGAAAGATTATATTCTGTTGGAAAGATACCAGGAGGATTTATAAAAAGAGAGGGTAAGCCAACAGACAAGGCAATACTACATGCAAGGGCAATAGACAGACCACTTAGACCACTTTTCCCAAAGGGATATAGAAATGATGTTCAAGTAGTTTGTACGGTATTATCTGTAGATCAGGATAACCTTCCTGATATACTTTCTATAAATGGTGCATCTCTTGCACTGTGCATGTCAAGTATTCCTTTTGATACACCAGTTGGAGCAGTTTCTGTTGGAATAGTAGATGGAAAGTTTGTAATAAATCCTAAAGTAGAAGAAAGAGAAAAGAGTACTTTGAATTTAACTGTGTGTGCCACAAAAGACAGAGTTATGATGGTTGAAGCTGGAGGAGAAGAAATACCAGAAGATGTTATGTACGATGCCATAAAATTTGGATTTGAAGAGTGCAAAAAAATTGCAAAATTCCAAGAAAAAGTAATGAAAAAGTATGGTAAGAAAAAGGTTATTCCAGAATTGTATAAAGTTGATGAAACTCTTGAAAAAGAAGTTAGAAATTTTTCCTTCGATATGGTAAAAAGTGCAATGTATATAGTAGATAGAGATGAAAGAAATAGTGCTTTAGATGAAATTAAAGAAAAAATAGATAAAGAATTTAAAGATGAAGATAAGTTTAAAAATAATCATCCAGACTATGAAGGTGATATTTCTGCTGATATAAATGATGTTATGTATAGGATGCAAAAAGAAATAGTAAGAAATATGCTTTTAAATGAAAATAGAAGACCTGATGAGAGAAAATTTGATGAAATAAGACCAATAAGCTGTGAAGTGTCACTTCTTCCTAGAGCTCATGGAACTGGACTGTTTACAAGGGGAC
Organism: Clostridium sp. cel8; assembly: GCF_014050525.1. Taxonomy (GTDB): domain Bacteria; phylum Bacillota; class Clostridia; order Clostridiales; family Clostridiaceae; genus Clostridium_B. Next base: position 36,067 of record NZ_JACGAG010000003.1, on the reverse strand, counting down.
TTACACAGGTACTTACAGTTGCAACTCTTGGTTCACTTGGAGATGCTCAAGTATTAGATGATATAGGAATGGAAGAGTCTAAAAGATATATACATCATTATAATTTTCCATCATATAGTACAGGTGAAACAAGACCACTTAGAGGACCTGGTAGAAGGGAAATCGGCCATGGTGCATTGGCAGAAAAGGCACTTTTACCACTTATTCCATCACAAGAGGAATTTCCATATACTATAAGATTAGTTTCTGAAGTATTGAGTTCAAATGGATCAACATCTCAGGCAAGTATATGTGGAAGTACGCTGGCACTTTTAGATGCAGGAGTTCCAATTAAGAGACCAGCTGCTGGAATTGCAATGGGTCTTATAACTAGTGAAGATTTATCTCAAGAAAAGATATTAACTGATATACAGGGAATAGAAGATTTCTTTGGAGATATGGATTTTAAGGTAGGAGGAACTGAGGTTGGAATAACAGCTATTCAGTTTGATACTAAAATACATGGTCTTTCTCTTAAATGTATAAAGGAAACATTGTATAGGGCTAGAGAAGCAAGACTTTTTATACTTAAAAAGATGAATGATTGTATAAGTGGTCCTAGAAAGGAGCTATCAAAATACGCACCTAAGACATATACTATGAATATAGATCCAGATAAGATAAGAGATGTTATAGGAGCAGGTGGAAAAGTTATAAACAAGATAATTGCCGAAACAGGAGTAAAGATAGATATAAATGAAGATGGAAAAATATTTGTAATGTCAAATGATAGTGAAGCTAATAAAAAGGCATTGAAAATAATAGATGACTTAACAAGAGATGTAAAAGTAGGAGAAATTTATCTTGGAAAAGTCACTAAGACTACTAATTTTGGAGCTTTTGTGGAGATATTCCCAGGGAAAGAAGGTTTGGTTCATATATCAAAACTTGACTTTACAAGAGTAAACAAAGTTGAAGATGTAGTTTCCGTAGGAGATGAAATACTTGTAAAAGTGGTGGAAATAGATAATCAGGGAAGAATTAATCTTTCTAGAAAAGATGCCATAAAGGATTCGAGAAAAAAAGAATCAAAGGATGAACAAAAATAGAAGGGCTTATGTGCCTTTTTATTTTTATTCTTTACAAGAAATCTGTTTAAATACATAGTTGTTGTATGGAAAGTGTATAATAAAGTACATAATATTATTATAAGTAAATGAATTAATATTGTAATAATTGTAGAGGAGTGCAGTATATGTATAATGTATTCAAAATGCATAATGGACTCAGAGTGGTTTTAGAAAATATAGACTATGTAAATTCTGTAAGTGTAGGACTTTGGGTGAAAAATGGATCAAGGAATGAAGATATATCTGAAAATGGAATATCACATTTTATAGAGCACATGTTTTTTAAAGGTACTAAAAGGAGAAGTGCATTTAAAATAGCTGAATGTATAGAGGATGTAGGTGGACAGATAAATGCTTTTACTGGTAAAGAAGCTACATGTTTTTATGTGAAAGTACTGGATTCTCACATTGATTTGGCACTTGATGTAATATCAGATATGATTTTTGAAAGCAAATTTTCACCTGGTGACATAGATAAAGAAAAGGGAGTTGTAATAGAGGAAATAAACATGAGTGAGGATTCACCAGAAGATGTTTTGTCAGACCTTCAGAGTAGTGCAGTATGGGGTGATGATTCTCTGGCTTATCCTATACTTGGAACAAAAGAAAATGTAAGTTCATTTACTAAAAAACAGATAGTTAGCTATATAAATGAACATTATACACCTGAAAATTCTGTAATATCAATATGCGGAAAATTTGACAGTGATAAGACAATAAAAATGTTAGATAAATACTTTGGAAAATGGGATAATCATAGTCGAAATAGTTTTGTGTATTCAAGTCCTGAGTTTAAAAGAAATCATTTTTTTAAGAAAAAAGATATAGAACAAGTACATTTAACACTTGGAGTATGCGGTATAGAAAATGGGAATGAAGATCTATATACATTGATTCTCTTAAGCAATTTACTTGGTGGAGGAGCATCATCTATTCTCTTTCAAAAAATGAGAGAGGAAATGTCTCTTTGTTATTCTATATATACTTACATATCATCATTTAATAATGCAGGCGCAGTAACTATTTATACAGGATTAAATCCCAAATATGTATACGATGCAGTGAGCATAATAAAAGAAGAGTTAAATAAATTTATAAAAAAAGATATTGAACCTGATAAATTGAATAAACTCAAAGAGCAATTAAAAGCAAGTTATATACTTGGTATGGAAAGCACTACAAGTAGAATGTTTAACAATGGAAAGTCACTTTTATTTTTAAATAAAGTAAATACACCACAGGAGATAATGAATAAGATAGATACAATAAATAATGAAAAGTTGAATTCAGTAATGGAAAAGACATTTAAAAGAGGAATTAAAAATTCTGCATTTGTTGGAAAAGATGTTGATGTTTCTATAATATCAGATTTATTGGAAGATTATAAAAATCCATTTCATAGTGGAAAGAGTTTAAATGTTTAGTAATAACACCTTAACAAAGTTCATAGTATTTATTATACAAAAGAAGTACTATGAAATTTGGAGGTGTTTTTTTGAGTGATAATATAAAGTTTTATAGTGAAGTAGAAAGATATGAGATTATAAATGTAAATGATGGTGAGAGATTTAATTCTTTAGGCAATAATGACATAATAATAGATGACGATGGCAACTTAAAAATATTGCTTTTAAATAGTTCAAAGTCAAAATTCTCTTTGTTTGGAAAAAGTGAATTTATAGAAGTACCCTGGAATTATGTAAAGAAAATAGGAGCTAAAACAATAATAATAGATGCAGAAGAAAAAAATTTAAAAAAAACTCATTAACAATTATATTATTTAGTAATAAAATAATATAGATGTTGAAGATATTACTGATAAAATTACATTAGTAATAAAGTAATTTTATCAAAATGACAAATACAATGGAGGACAAACATGAAGATATTAGTACAAAAATTTGGAGGTACTTCTGTCTCCACTCACAAGAGAAGAGAAAATGTAGTAAGCAAAATATTAGAGGCAAAACGTAAGGGTTATTCTCCTGTGGTTGTTGTATCTGCTATGGGACGAAAAGGACAGCCCTATGCAACTGATACTCTTCTATCTTTAGTAAGTTGTGATTTCAAAAATAAAAATAAACTAGGCGTTGACTTGTTAATGAGCTGTGGTGAAATCATAAGTACAGCAGTTGTGTCAGATGAAATTTTAAAATATGGGTTAGAAGCTGTACCTTTAATGGGAGGACAGGCATCAATAATTACAGATGACAACTACGGAAATGCATCTGTAATTGACGTAAAAACCGAAAAAATATTAAAAATTATTGAAAGTGGAAAAATTCCAGTAGTGGCAGGGTTTCAAGGGATAAATGAAAATGGATTTGTAACTACCTTAGGAAGAGGAGGAAGTGACGTAACTGCAGTACTTCTTGGAAATGCTTTAGGTGCAGAAAAAGTTGAAATATATACAGATGTAGATGGAATAATGACTGCTGATCCAAGAATAGTGTCTGATGCTTCTTTAATTGAGAATATAAGCTATAATGAGGTGTTTCAGCTTGCAGATCAAGGAGCAAAGGTAATACATCCAAGAGCTGTGAAACTTGCTATGAGCAAAAATATGCCTTTAGTTATTAAAAATACCTTAAATAACAGTAGGGGAACTGTAATAAGCAATTTAGTTGTAGAAGATGAAGAAAAGCTTGTAAGCGGTATAACATCAATGAAGGACAGAGTACAGATAACTATAGAAAATAGCAAAAATACAAATAATGAAAATTATTATAGCGTATTTGATGAACTTGCAAATAATCTAATAAGTATAGATTTAATAAATGTATTTCCTAAAGAAAAGGTATTTACTATAGATGAAAGCGATTTTGAAAACTTTAAGATTGTAATGAAGAATTTGGGATTAAAATATTCTGCAATACAAAATTGTAGTAAAATTGCAGTTATAGGAAGCGGAATGAGAGGAATACCTGGAGTCATGGCAAAGATACTTAAAGCATTGTCAAGGGAAAATGTACAGGTACTTCAAACTGCAGACTCCCATACTACAATATGGTGCCTTGTAAAGAGTAGTGTTTCAGATAAAGCTATAAATGTACTTCATAGTGAATTTGGCTTAAGTCAAAAATAAATTATTAAATGAATATTGAATCTTATCTATGCACAAAATATAATGTATATATTTTGTGCATGGAGGAGATATTATGATAAATGAAGCTAAAAACTCACAAGCAATAGAAGATGAAAGAAAGAGAGAAAATATAAAGGAATTTGGAAGAGAAACACTTGGAACTAATAAAAGTGAAATTCAGATGATACCTATAATAGGACAGATAGAGGGACATGAAGTGCTTCCTCCACAGACAAAATCTACAAAATATGAGCATGTTATACCTCAGCTTATATCAATTGAAGAAAATAGCTCAATAAAGGGAGTACTTATAGTTTTAAATACAGTTGGAGGGGATGTTGAGGCTGGCCTTGCAATAGCTGAGATGATAAGAAGTTTGAGTAAAGTTACAGTTTCACTTGTAGTAGGAGGAGGACACTCAATTGGAGTTCCACTAGCTACAAGTTCTGATTATTCTTTCATCACTCCTTCTGCTACTATGATAGTTCATCCAGTTAGAATGAATGGTATGGTAATAGGTGTGCCTCAAACCTTTGAATACTTTAATAAAATACAAGATCGTATAAATGACTTTATAGTTAAGACCTCTGATATTTCCATTTCAAAACTAAATGAATTAATGTCAAAAACAGATGATCTCTTAAATGACGTAGGTACAATGTTAGTTGGAAAGGAAGCAGTTGATATTGGAATTATAAATGAAGTTGGAGGAATAGGAAAGGCACTTAAAAAGCTTCATGAACTCATTAGTAAACAGGGAAAATAATATGAACATACACGCCATAGGAATATTTCCTATGGTATTTGTATTTTATACAAGAGGAAATGAAACAACTAATGTAGAATATATTATGGAATAAATATATTGTTGACTGGAGGTGATTATGTGGCAAGAAGAAAAAAAGTACACAATGAAAATAATGATATTAAGGGAATAATACTTATTACTATAGGAATTTTGATGTTAGTAAGTGTGTTCTCGCCTTCTACATCAGGAATAGTTGGTAAAAGTGTGAAGAAAATATTAATTGCAATAATGGGATTAGGTGCTTTTGTATTTCCTATATTGATAATATTTGTAGGAGGTTGTTTTGTTGGTTCCAAAAATAAAATTAGCTTTGGAAAGAAATTTTATGGAATACTTTTATTTATAATAAATACACTTCTTTTTATGCAGATGATAATTATGTCAGATTATTATCCTAGTTATAGTATATTTGAAAGCATAAAGAAATTATACAATAGAGAAAGTGTGCTTCATGGGGGAATAATAAGCTTGCTTATAGACATACCACTTTTTAAACTATTTGGAGATACTGGATGCTATATTATATTTTTAGCTGTGTACTTTATTTCATTTATGCTTATAACTAAGCTGAGATTTTATGACATGCTGCATAAAATAAAATATAGTATTTCAACTGGAGAAAGGGATGTTCAAGATACAAAAATAGAAGATAAAATCTATGAAAACAAATTAAAAAATAAAGAAGAAAGAGATGGATTTGTAAAAGGTCTGAATAATAGAATAAAAATATTGAATTTCATGAAATCAAAAGAAGAAGAGATATTATTAGAAAATAAAGGAAATAAAGAAGGAAAAGAAATTAAAAATGATAATATTAATCATCCAATTGAGATAGAAATAGCATCTGATAAAGTTCCAGATAAGTCTATAAATGAAGAATTAAATAAGAAGATGATTGAAAGTGAAACTGAGGAAATGGAATACAATTATCCTAGAAAAGATTTACTGAATCTGAATGTTAAATCACAGCTTAACAGGGAAGATAAGAGAGAACTAATAAAAAATGCAAATAAACTGGAAGAAACTTTAAATAGCTTTGGTGTTGAGGCAAAAGTTATGCAAGTTAGTAAAGGGCCTTCTGTTACAAGATTTGAAGTTCAACCAAGTCCTGGAGTGAAGGTAAGTAAAATAGTTAATTTATCAGACGATATTGCACTTGGACTTGCGGCTACAGGAGTCAGAATAGAGGCACCAATACCTGGAAAATCAGTCATAGGTATAGAAGTGCCAAACAAAATACTAACTCCTGTATATCTTCGTGAGGTAATAGAGTCAAAAGAATTTGCAGATTCAAAAGAAAGTCTATGTTTTTCTCTTGGAAAGGATATAGGTGGGAATTGTATAGTTTCTGATTTGACTAAAATGCCGCATCTTTTAATTGCTGGAGCAACAGGTTCAGGTAAAAGTGTATGTATAAATACAATGATAATAAGTTTTTTGTATAAATATTCTCCAGATGAAGTAAAACTTCTCATGATAGATCCAAAAGTAGTAGAGCTAAGTGTATATAATGGAATACCTCATCTTTTAATACCAGTAGTTACAGATCCTAAAAAGGCAGCTGGAGCACTTAATTGGGCTGTTCAAGAGATGAATAGACGATATAAGTTATTTGCAGATAATGGAGTGAGGAATATAGAAGGATATAATAAAATTGCAAAGAAAGGTGATGTTGAAGGAAAGCTTCCTTTTGTAGTTATTATAATTGATGAACTTGCGGACCTTATGATGGTCTGTCCAAATGAAATTGAAGATTATATAGGACGTCTTGCTCAAATGGCAAGAGCAGCTGGTATGCACCTTGTTATAGCAACACAAAGACCTTCGGTAGATGTAATTACAGGAGTTATAAAGGCAAATATACCTTCAAGAATATCCTTTGCAGTATCAAGTCAAATTGACTCAAGAACAATACTTGATACAAGTGGTGCTGAAAAGTTGCTTGGGAAAGGTGATATGCTATTTTATCCTGTGGGAGAATCAAAGCCAGTTAGAATTCAAGGAGCTTTTATATCTGAAAAGGAAGTTGAAAATGTAGTTAAATTTATAAAAGATAAACAAGGTGAACCTCATTATGAGGATAAGATAATTGAAGAAATAGATACTAATACTTCTCCTAGTAAAAGTGATGATTGTGATGAACTTCTAAGTGAAGCTATTAGAATAGTTATTGATTCAGGACAGGCATCTACGTCTTTTATCCAAAGAAGACTTAGAGTAGGGTATAATAGAGCTGCAAGAATAATAGAGCAAATGGAAGATAGAGGAATAATATCAGGAAAAGATGGCACAAAACCAAGGAAAGTACTTGTAGATAAAGAGGAATACAAAGAATGATTAATATATAATTATAAATTTTTGTTTAAGTTCTATATTTTATCTTGTAAAAAGTATAAAGTAGTTTTAAAATAACATATGTGTTTATTATTTATAAGAATATATTTAAGGTTTAATCTAGGAGGAATAAATTGTATAAATTAAAAGTGGGACTTATAAGTTTAGGTTGTGACAAAAATAAAATAGACTCAGAAATTATCTTGGATAATTTAAAGTTTGAATATGATTTTACATTGGATATGAGAGAGGCCGATATAATAATTGTAAATACTTGTGGGTTTATAGAATCTGCAAAACAGGAGTCTATAGATACTATACTTGAGATGTCTAAGTATAAAGAGAAATTTAAGTGTAAAATACTTATAGTTACAGGATGTTTATCTCAAAGGTATGGAGAGGAACTTGGAAAACTTTTACCTGAAGTTGATATAATGATTGGAGTAAATGACTATGATGTGCTAAATTCCAGTATAAAAGATTTCATAGAAGGAAAAAATAAAAAAATATATAAATTTAATTATAGTAATGAAAATATAAATGAGGGAAATAGGGTAATTACTAGTTCTGCAAGTACTGAATACGTTAGGATTGCAGAAGGATGTGATAATTTTTGTACATATTGTATAATTCCAAAAATAAGAGGTAAATATAGAAGTAGAAAAATGGAATCTATTTTAGAGGAATGTGAGAGCTTAGCAAATCAAGGAATAAAGGAAGTAGTGCTTATAGCACAGGATACTACTCGCTATGGAATTGACTTATATGGGAAAAAATCACTTGCAGAACTTATACATAAGATATCTCTAATTGAGGGAATAGTATGGATTAGAATACTTTACTGTTATCCAGAAGAAATAACCGACGATCTTATAGATGAAATGGCTAGAAATGAAAAAGTATGTAAATATATAGATATGCCAATACAGCATATAAGTGATAAAATTCTAAAGGCAATGGGAAGAAAGGGAACTAAATCTCAGATAATAGAGAATATAAATAAATTGAGAAGTAAAATTCCAAACATCAACATTAGAACAACTTTTATAGTTGGATTTCCTGGAGAAGATCAAAAGAGTTTTAATGAATTAAAGGAATTTGTAGAAAATGTGAAATTTGATAAACTTGGAGTATTTAAATACTCCAGAGAAGAAGGTACTCCTGCCTATAATATGAAGAATCAGGTGAGTGATGAGATAAAATCTGAAAGAGAGAAGGAAATAATGCTTCTTCAGCAGAGGATATCTATGAAAATGAATAAAGAAAAGATAGGTAAAATCTACGATGTAATTGTAGAAGGGGAAAAGGATGAATTTTATTATGGTAGAAATTATCAAATGGCACCAGATGTAGATGGATTTGTATATATAAAAAGAGATGATGAATGTCAACTGAGAATTGGTAGTATAATAAAGGTTAGGATAATAGATAGTTTTGAATATGATTTATTAGGAGTTGTATGTGATGAATTTAGCAAATAAACTTACAATAATTAGAATGATACTTGTTCCTGCTTTTCTAGTCTTTATGGCAGTTAAAGACGTTCCTTACTTTAAAATTATAGCTATAGCAATATTTGTTATAGCTTCTATGACAGATAAATTAGATGGATATATAGCTAGAAGTAGGAATCAAGTTACACGATTTGGAAAATTTATGGATCCTTTGGCGGATAAGCTTTTAGTAACAGCGGCTCTTGTATCACTTGTGGAGTATCATATAATACCTTCATGGGCTGCTATGATAATAATAGCTAGAGAGTTTGCTGTAACAGGCCTTAGAACACTTGCAGCTGCTGATGGAATAGTTATAGCTGCAAGCCATTGGGGAAAGGCAAAGACCTTTACTCAAATAATTGCTATTATATTAGCTCTTATAAACTTAAATTATAATTATGAAACACCTTATCTTGTTACAAATATGGTAAATTCTCAGCATATGATATTCAATATAGTAACGGATGTTGCAATGGGAATTGCAATAATAATAACTATAATATCTGGTGTAGATTATTTTGTGAAAAATAAACAAGTTATGAGATCTGATAGATAGAGTTTTAATCCATTAATTTTTTATTTAGTAAAAAATTGATGGATTAAAACTCTAAAATTATGTCCATAATTAAAATATATTTTATTAATGGATAAAACTGATAGATTTGCATAATAAAAATTATACTATTGACTATGGAAATACTATGGTATATAATTAATAAGAACATGCGTTCGAATATGAAAGGATGTGAAACTTTTGGCAAGTTTAAATAGTGAAAAATTAAAAGCCATAGAATCAGCTATGGGACAGATAGAGAAACAGTTTGGAAAAGGTTCTATAATGAAGCTTGGAGAAAATAGTAAGTTAGATATTGATGCTATTTCAACAGGATCTTTAGATCTAGATATAGCTCTTGGCATAGGAGGAATTCCACGTGGAAGGGTAGTTGAAATATTTGGACCAGAGTCATCTGGTAAAACTACTGTAGCTCTTCACATGATAGCAGAAGCTCAAAAAGCTGGAGGAGCAGCTGCATTTATTGATGCTGAGCATGCATTGGATCCAGTATATGCAAAAAATCTTGGAGTTGATACTGAAAACTTAATAGTTTCTCAACCGGATACTGGAGAACAAGCACTTGAAATAGTTGAAGCACTTGTAAGATCAAATGCCATTGATATAATTGTAATTGATTCTGTAGCTGCATTAGTTCCAAAGGCAGAAATAGAAGGAGAAATGGGAGATTCTCATGTAGGTCTTCAAGCAAGACTTATGTCACAGGCGCTTAGAAAGTTAACTGCATCAATAAACAAATCAAAATGTGTTACTGTATTTATAAATCAATTGAGAGAAAAAGTTGGAGTTATGTTTGGAAATCCTGAAACTACACCTGGTGGGAGAGCACTTAAGTTTTATGCCTCTGTTAGAATAGATATAAGAAGATCTGATGCAATAAAACAAGGTGATAACATAATAGGAAATAGAACTAAGGCTAAAGTTATAAAAAATAAAGTTGCACCTCCATTTAAACAGGCTTATTTTGATATAATGTATAATCATGGAATATCTAAAGAGGGAAATGTACTGGATGTTGGTGTAAGAGAAGAACTTATACAAAAAAGTGGGGCTTGGTTTTCCTATGGAGAAATAAGACTTGGACAAGGAAGAGAGAATGCAAAGCAATTTTTAAAAGAAAATCCAGATATAAGAGTTGAAATTGAAAACAAAATAAGAGCAAAATATAAGTTACCTCTCGTGAAAGTTGAAAAAGAAAAAAGTGAAGTTAAAAATAATAAAGAAAATAAGGGAAAAAATAATCAGAAATTGGAAAACAAATAATTTATGCCTTGCTTTATAGTATAGATAAATGTATTATCTGATTTGTGATTTGAAAATTGTAGTGCTATGATTTGGAGCAATATATTATAAACTTGACAATGGTTAAAATATAATATAAAATTAAGACAAATTCTGGTTTATCATGTATTTAGAAATTACCAATTGAATAATATGACACCTTTTCTATGCTTGTGTAAGTTAACCGATAATATAGATGCATAAATGAAAAGCAAAGGAGGTGTTCATGTGAATTCTGTATTAATATATGAAATTATCGCTGGTATAATAATAGCGATTATTATATTAATCGAGTTTTATATTATAAAAAATAAATCGTCTGCTATAAAGGAAAAGGCTATTGAAGAATCTAATAGGCTTAAAGATGAAGCTAAAAAAGAAGCTGAATCCATAAAAAAAGAAGCTGTGTTAGAAGCCAAAGATGAAGTTCATAGATTGAGAAATGATTTTGAAAGAGAATCTAGAGATAGAAGAAATGAAGCTCAAAGATTTGAAAGAAGATTAATTCAAAGAGAAGAACTGTTAGATAAGAAAAATGATGCACTTGAAAAAAAGGAAGATAGTCTTGATAAAAAACAGCAGAAAATTGAAGCATTAAGATTAAGTGTAGAGGAGCTCTATGAAAAACAAAATCAGGAACTCCAAAGATTATCAGGACTTAGTAAAGAAGAAGCAAAGGAAATTTTGCTTGAAAAGGTTAAAAAAGAGATTAAACATGAAACTGCAATTATGATAAAAGATGTGGAAACAAAGGCCAAAGAAGAGGCTGATAAGAAATCCCGAGAAATTATAACATATGCAATTCAAAGATGTGCAGCTGACCATGTAGCTGAAACTACAGTTCATGTAGTAACTCTTCCTAATGATGAAATGAAAGGTAGAATAATAGGAAGAGAGGGCAGAAATATAAGGACTCTTGAAACGCTAACAGGTGTGGATTTGATTATTGATGATACACCAGAGGCTGTAATACTGTCAGGATTTGATCCTATAAGAAGGGAAGTAGCTAGAATAGCACTAGAAAAGCTTATAATTGATGGAAGAATACATCCGGCAAGAATTGAAGAAATGGTGGAAAAAGCTAAAAAAGAGTTGGAAAGTAATATAAAAGAAGAAGGAGAACAGGCTACATTTGAAACTGGAGTGCATGGACTTCACTTAGAGATAATAAAGTTACTTGGAAGATTAAAATATAGAACTAGTTATGGGCAAAATGTACTTAAACACTCAATAGAAGTTTCATATTTAGCTGGATTAATGGCTTCAGAAATAGGGTTAGATCCAGCTGTAGCAAAAAGAGGAGGATTGCTTCATGATATAGGTAAGGCTGTTGATCATGAAGTTGAAGGACCTCATGCTGTTATAGGGGCACAAGTTGCCAAAAAATATCATGAATCTCCTATTATAGTAAATGCAATAGAAGCTCACCATGGCGATGTAGGATTTCAATCTTTAGAAGCAGTGCTTGTACAGGCAGCTGATGCAATTTCAGCAGCAAGACCTGGTGCTAGAAGAGAAACACTAGAAGCTTATATTAAGCGATTAGAAAAACTAGAAGAAATAGCAAATACATGTGAAGGCGTAGAAAAGTCATATGCCATTCAAGCGGGAAGAGAACTTAGAATTATGGTTAAACCAGAAGAAGTTGACGATGCAGGAGCCGTTGAGATGGCAAGGAACATAGTGAAAAAAGTAGAAAATGAATTAGAATATCCTGGTCAAATCAAAGTAAATGTAATTAGAGAAACTCGTGCAGTTGAGTATGCAAAATAATAACGTTAATTATTATAAATTAAAAATAGAAGAATAAATATTCCTTTTGGATTTTTTAAAATTATAACCCTTTATGAAATCTAAAAGGAATTTTTAATTTTTTATAGAATAATATATTATACAGTAATAATAATAACAAATAAAGTTAATATGTGGGAGGTTTATTATGGAAGTATTAAAAGTTTCAGCAAAATCAAGTCCAAATTCTGTAGCAGGAGCATTAGCAGGTGTACTTAGAGAGCGTGGAGCAGCTGAAATACAGGCTATAGGAGCAGGAGCTTTAAATCAGGCTATAAAAGCAGTAGCTATAGCAAGAGGCTTTGTGGCACCAAGTGGAATCGATTTAATATGCATTCCAGCATTTACGGATGTTGAGATAGATGGTGAAGAGAGGACAGCAATAAAGTTAATCATTCAACCAAGATAGTAGTTTATTTAGAGGACTTGATAACATTATCAAGTCCTTATTAAATTTGTTTTTATAGAAATAATATTCATATATGTTATTATTCTTATTTAAATAACTTTATGTTGACTATATTATATACTGTGTTAAAATGTAAAAAGGTGTATAACTTATATGAAATTTTGTTTCTCAGTAATTTGTCTTGTATTTGTTTTGGAGGAATTTTATGATAGATATTTTTAAGTTAATGAGGCCGAAGCAGTGGATTAAAAATTTTTTTGTATTTGCTGCAGTTGTTTTCTCAGGAAATCTTTTTAAATTTGATTTATTAGTAATAAATATACTGACTTTTGTAGTGTTTTGTATTACGTCTTCTATAGTATATGTGTTAAATGATATGATTGATATAGAAAAGGATAGATGTCATCCAGTAAAGAAAAATAGACCTCTAGCAAGTGGACGTGTAAGTAAAAGGTCTGCTGCAATTTTAGATATAATATTACTTGTTCTGGTTGTTTTTTTAAGCTGTAATTTTTTAAATATTAAAATACTTTCTATAATGATCACTTATATAATTATTAATGTATTTTATTGCTTTAAATTAAAAAATATAGTTATAATAGATGTAATGATAATAACCTTTGGATTTGTCCTTAGAGTAGAAAGCGGAAGTCTTGCTACAAAAGTTGAGGTTTCACCTTGGTTATTTTTATGTACCATTTTACTGTCGCTTTTTCTTGCATTAAACAAAAGAAAAAGTGAGATTATAACTTTGAAGAATAAAAGCGGAGAACATAGAAAGATACTTGAAGAATATTCAATAAACAGTATAGATAAAATGCTTACTATAGTTAATCCATCTATACTAATGGCATATTCTTTATATACTTTTAGTTCTGTACATACTAAAGATATGATGCTTACTATTCCATTTGTATTATATGGAGTATTTAGATATGAATATTTAATGGATAAACAAAATATAGGTGGAAAGCCTGAAGATGTGTTTACAAAAGATAGACCATTTTTGATAAATATAATTTTATGGGCAATTAGTATAGTAATCATAATATACTTAAAATTTTAGAAAGGGCGTAAGCTTTTATGGAAATAACAAATCTGTTAAATGGAGTATACCTTAAAAAGAGAAGAAATTCTATTTTTAGGAAAAATAAGGAGAATAAAATGTACGACAATAATGATACACACACAAATTACTATAAAATAATCATGGCCATTGGAATAATTATGTCCTCATTATGGGTAATATTTGTAAATTCTGTACCGTTTTCAGATTTTAGCTATTATTATAATATGGCTGTAAATATAGCAAATGGAGGAACTTGGGGAGATACATATACTTCTATAGGATATTCAATTGTACTTGGAGGAATATTTAAGTTATTTGGTGCAAGTGTATTTAAGGCAAAAATATTCAATATAGTTCTAACTTTTATAAATTATTTACTTTTTAAATCGATTTTATATAAGCTTGACTTAAGTGAAATAGATAGAAGAGTTATATTTGCTATGTTTGTATTTATTCCAAATAACATATTCTATAACAGTATTCTTGGAACTGAATTAATTTTTACAGCGATTCTCCTAGCTGCAACAAATTTATATATGGGAAGTATGAAATTTAAGTATATATTAATTGGAATATTGGCAGGACTTAATACTATGATCAAGCCATTTTTTATAATATTTTTCTTTTTGATATTTTTAGTAGATATTATAAAAAATAGAAAGTTACTATCTTCTATAAAGAATTCACTTATAGTACTTTTATTTACTGCAATTGTAATTTCTCCATGGATATATAGAAATTCTAAACTTATGGGTGAGTTTACCTATGTTTCTAATAATGGAGGAATAGTGCTTTATATAAATAATAATTCCCAAAATGATAAAGGAAGATGGATGCCTGCAGAGGATGTAGAAAATTCTATTGTTAAAACAAAAGCTTATAAAAATGCCAATATGACAGAAAAAAATAAGATGTTGAGTGCTGAAGCCAAGAAGTGGATAAAAGCACATCCTATGGAATTTATAGATTTAGGATTTAAAAGGCTTTTTAATACATATTTTGTAGGAGATGACGTAGGTTATAGTATATATGGAAGTAATATAAGTTATAATCTGCAGAAAAATATTATTAAAATTACTAATTTAATAAGAATAGTAATTTTTGGTATAGGAATAATTTCTATATTAGTTTATAGTATAGTTATTCTTATGTTGATAATTAAAGGAAAAACAGATATATTAAATAGATTTAATGTATATAGTGTTATATTATTTTTTATGTTTACATGTGTTTATTTTATTACAGAAGGACAAGGAAGATATTCTTTTCCTATAATATTTGTATTTGTATATTGGTTTTATAATGTATTAAAATATATATATTTTTTGAAACTACAATTTACTAATACAGATTAGAAATGGAAGGTAGTGTATGATTTATTTAATACTTATTTCAGTATTTTTAGGTGCTTTAGGACAAGTTCTTGTTAAATATGGAGCTGTAAATTTAGATATTAACTTTACACTAAAATATTTTTTACCTAGTGTACTTAATATACTTAAAAATATACCTGTAGTCTTAGGCATAGTATCCTATGGTTTAAGTTTTCTAATATGGATAAAAGTTTTAAGTAAAGTTGATTTAAGTTATGCATATCCTATGGTTAGTATAGGATATATAATAACTATGCTGTTTTCCTATTTTCTATTTAAGGAAAATATATCATTTATAAGGATTATAGGTGTAGTTTTTATAATAATAGGAGTTATATTGATTTCGAGAAGTTAGTTAATTTTCTTTAAATATTATTTTATAGTAGTGTTTATTTTATTGAATAGTATTTAATAGTCAAGAGATAAATTTACTATATAATGGAGGAGTTAAAATGATTTTATCAAAAAAAGCTGAAAAAATTCAATCATCAATAACTTTGGAGATAACTGCAAAAGCGAAACAAATGAAGGCTCAGGGTATTGATGTAATTGGATTTGGCGCAGGGGAACCTGATTTTAATACACCAGAATATATTCAAAAAGCTGCAATTGATGCTATGAAAGCAGGGTTTACAAAATACACCCCAGCTTCTGGAATTGAGAAGTTAAAAGAACAGATAGTGGAAAAATTTAAAAAAGATAATGATCTAAATTATAAAACTAATCAAGTTATAATATCAACAGGAGCAAAACAATGTCTTTACAATGCTCTTTTTGCTATACTTAATCCAGGAGATGAAGTATTAATTTCAGTGCCATATTGGGTAAGTTATCCAGAACTTGTAAAATTAGCTGATGGAGTGCCTGTTTTTGTAAATACAAAAGAGGAGAACAATTTTAAGTATACTATAGATGAACTTGAATCTGCAGTAACAGATAAGACAAAAGCTATAATAATAAATAGTCCTAATAATCCTACTGGAAGTGTATATACTAAAGATGAGCTTAAAGTAATAGCTGAATTTGCAAAGGAAAAAGATATATTTATAATATCAGATGAGATATATGAAAAATTAATATATGACAATAAAAAACATATAAGTATAGCAAGTATATCTGAAGATGCCTATAATAGAACAATTGTTATAAATGGAGTTTCAAAAACATATGCTATGACAGGCTGGAGAATAGGTTATGCAGCAGGAAATAGTAAAATAATAAAATTGATGTCAAATGTTCAAAGTCATACTACTTCTAACCCAAATTCAATAGCACAGTATGCATCTGTGGCAGCACTTAAGTTTGATAGTCCTGAAGTTAAAAATATGATAGTTGAATTTAGCAGAAGAAGAAAATATATGGTAGAAAAAATAAATGACATAAAATTAGTATCTTGTTTTAATCCTATAGGAGCTTTTTATGTAATGATGAACATATCTAAAACTTTTGGAAAAAAATATGATGAAAATACAATTGAAAATTCAATGGACTTTTCAAAACTTCTTCTTGAAAAGGAAAAGGTTGCAGTAGTTCCAGGAATTGGATTTGGAGTTGATGATTATGTAAGACTTTCTTATGCTACATCAATGGAAAATATAGTTTCTGGTTTGGAAAGAATAGAGAAATTTGTAAATAAGTTAAATTAGAAAGTTTAAATTTTTTCTTTGCAACATAAATTGAAGTAAAAATTAGTTGAAACCTATAAAAAAAATGGTATAATTAATGAAGAACGTTTTTGAATGTTAATACTTATGAATTAGGGGTGAATTAAATGGTATCTAAAGAAGTTACAGTTAAAAGTGCTACAGGACTTCATGCAAGACCTGCTACACTATTAGTAAAAAAAGCTTCCTCTTTTAAATCAGACATATCTATAGAGTTTGATGGAAAGAAAGCTAACATTAAAAGTTTAATAGGAGTACTATCATTAGGTGTTACAAAGAATTCAACAGTAAAAGTTATTGCTTCAGGAGATGACGAATCATTAGCTGTTGAAGAAATAGTTAAATTGATAGATTCTTTAGAAGATTAAGAAAATTAATTAGTTAAATATAATTTACATAAATAAA
Organism: Clostridium sp. cel8; assembly: GCF_014050525.1. Lineage (GTDB taxonomy): Bacteria > Bacillota > Clostridia > Clostridiales > Clostridiaceae > Clostridium_B. Next base: position 18,669 of record NZ_JACGAG010000003.1, on the reverse strand, counting down.
AGGCCATTAGGCCTTTTATTTATGTAAATTATATTTTTTATTTGTTCTAAATAAAAATATTGTCATGTCTATTCCAGCTACTCCTACAATTATGTAGATTATTCTTCCAAATAGGTTAAGGGAACTTCCAAATAACATGTGAATTAAATTGAAATTCAAAATTCCAGTTACACCAATATTTAAAGCTGTAAGAACTATGAGAAGAAGAGATACCTTATCTATTATGTTAAATTTGTACATTTCATTTATCCTCCTTGTAAATTTGTAAATATTTATTCTCAATTAAATTATATTAATGTATTAAAAATATAGAACTTTATTTAGAAATATTAATGTATTGTAAAAAATTTTAATGTACAATTATTATATGATATAATATGAACAAAAACATAAAATCAATTATCTATGGAGGAATTTACAGTATGAGAGATACATATAACACGCCATTAAATACAAGATATGCATCTAAGGAAATGAGTTATATATTTTCAGAGGATAAGAAATTTAAAACATGGAGAAAGCTTTGGGTAGTACTTGCAGAATGTGAAAAAGAGCTTGGACTAAATATAAGTGAAGAACAGATACAGGAACTTAAAAACAATATGGATAATATAAATTATGAAGATGCAAAGAGAAGGGAAAAAGAAGTTAGACATGATGTAATGAGCCATATTTACGCATATGGACTTCAGTGCCCAAAGGCAAAAGGTATAATTCATCTAGGAGCAACAAGTTGCTATGTAGGTGACAATACTGATTTGATACTTATGAGAGAGGCCCTTATTTTAATTAAGAAAAAAGTTTTGAATGTAATATATCTTCTTTCAAAGTTTGCTATGAAATACAAAGATATGCCCACATTAGGATTTACACATTTTCAACCTGCTCAATTAACTACTGTTGGTAAGAGAGCAACTCTTTGGATTCAAGATTTATATCTTGATTTAGAGAATCTTGAATTTGTAATAGAAAATATGAGATTCAGAGGGGTAAAGGGAACTACAGGAACTCAAGCAAGTTTTATGGAACTTTTCAATGGGGACTCTGAAAAGGTAAAAAAGCTTGATCGTATGGTAAGTGAAAAGATGGGATTTAAAAAGGAATTTATGGTTACAGGTCAAACATATACTAGGAAGTTAGATTCAATAATATTAAATACATTATCTGAAATTGCACAAAGTGCCTATAAATTTAGCAATGATATGAGATTACTTCAAAATATGAAAGAAATAGAAGAACCTTTTGAAAAAAATCAAATTGGCTCTTCTGCTATGGCGTATAAGAGGAATCCTATGAGATGTGAAAGAATGGGATCTCTTGCAAGATATATAATAGTAGATGCTCTAAACCCTGCAATAACAGCTTCTACACAGTGGCTTGAAAGAACACTTGATGATTCCGCAAATAAGAGAATAGCAATACCTGAGGCATTTTTAGCTTTGGACGGTGTTTTGAATTTATATATGAATATTTCAGAAAATATGGTTGTATATGAAAAGGTAATTGAATCGCATGTGAAAAAAGAACTTCCTTTTATGGCTACGGAAAATATAATAATGGAATCAGTTAAAAAAGGAGGAGATAGACAAGAGCTTCATGAGAGAATAAGGGTTCATTCTATGGAAGCAGCTAGAATTGTCAAAATGGAAGGTGGAGAAAATGATTTAATAGATAGAATAATAAATGATCCATTTTTTAATCTTACAAAGGAGGAGATAATGGATTTAATTGACCCTCGTAAGTTTACAGGTAGGGCTAGCGATCAAGTTGAACAATTTATAAATCTTGATATAAAGCCATTAATTGAGAAAAACAAGGATTTACTTGGACAAAAGGTAGAAATAAATGTTTAAATGGCTTTGATCTGTATATTAAATAAGGGGATGGTAATGTGTTTGATATTACGATTATAGGGGCAGGCGTAGTAGGATGTGCAATTGCAAGAGAACTTTCAAAATATAAATTGAAGATATGTTTACTTGAAAAAGATGATGATGTTTCCTGTGGCGCATCTAAGGCAAATAGTGGGATAGTTCATGGTGGCTATGATGATGAGCCAGGTACACTTAAAGCAGAACTTTGCGTTAAAGGAAATAGGATGTATGAAAGATTGAACAATGAGTTGAATTTTGGGTATAGGCAGACAGGATCTCTTGTACTTGCATTTAATGATGATGAAAAAAAGCACATTGAAAGATTATATGATAATGGAATAAAAAATGGAGTAAATGGAATGGAAATCATTGATGGCAAAATGGTGCTTGAAATGGAACCTTATGTAAATAAAGATGTAAAATTGGCACTTTATTGTAAAAATGCAGGAGTTTGCTCACCTTATGAAATGACTATTGCACTTGCTGAAAATGCGGTTTCAAATGGAGTGGATTTAAAACTTGAACATGAAGTTACTTCCATAGTAAAAAAACGGGGATTTTTTGAAATAACAAGTGGTGGAGAAAAAATTAAAAGCAGATATGTTATAAATGCGGCAGGTGCATATAGTGATAAAATATCAAATATGGTAGGACAAAATTATTTTACAATTATTCCAAGAAATGGAGAGTATATTATCTTTAATAAAGATCAATCTTATTTGGTAAATAGTGTATTGTTTCAGGTGCCTACAGAAAAGGGAAAGGGTATACTTGTAACTACAACATGTCATGGTAATCTTATGATTGGTCCTAATGCTCAAGAGGTATCAGATAGAGAAGATGTATCTACCAATGAGGAAATATTAAAATATATAGTTGAAACTGCAAAAAAGTCAGTTAATGGATTTGACATGAAAAAGGCAATAACTTCTTTTGCAGGTGTAAGGCCAACTAGCAGCAGGAAGGATTTTATAATAGAAGAAACTGAAGCTAAAGGATTTATAAATGTAGCAGGTATTGATTCACCGGGACTAACATCATCACCTGCTATAGCTCTTAAAGTATTAGATATACTATCATTTGCTGGAGTTAAATTGAAGAAAAATGATAAATTCAATCCATATAGAAAACCGATTATAGTTAAAAAAGATAAAAACTTCAAAGGAGATTTGAACTCAGAAGATCCAAAAACTCATATTATATGCAGATGTGAAAATGTGACTGAAGCGGAAATTATAGATGCACTTAATAGACCTGTTAAGGCGGATTCAATAGATGCTATAAAAAGACGAACTAGGGCAGGACAGGGAATGTGTCAGGGAACATTTTGTGGAAAGAGAGTAAGAAAAATTATATCAAGGGAGCTTAAAATTCCAGAGGATAAAGTTAAAAAGAGAGGACCAGGCTCTTCAATACTTCCTAAAAGAGCTAGTAGAGTTGATATTATGAATATAAAAAAATGATCTATTGTTTTTAATGGCACAAATTGCATAAATATTTTCATATCATATATTATATATTTTGTATGGAGGTATAGCTTTGAAAAGATATCATGATGATGATTTTATGCAATTTGCACTTTATATGATGCCAAGATATATGAAGAGAATTAAAAGATATAATAGAAGACACAATAGACATGTGAAAAGAAGTTTAGAAGATCATGGTAGAAAAAGAGTAGATTATGATGAAAAATCTCTTATAGATACGGGTTTTTTAATGGATTATATAAAGAAAAACCTTATGCAGCAGATTGATTTTAAATCTAATGATAAAGAAGATAACCATAAAGACAAAAATAATCCAAATAAACAGGATATATTAGATATATCTGCATTGAAAAAGGGAAAAGAAAAAGCAAATAAGATAATAGAAAATGCTATAAGCTCAGATATTAATCCCAAAAAGGATAACACTGTTAATGTAGATAAGCAAGAGGATAAAGACATCAAAGTGAATGTAAAGGAGAAAAAGGAAGGTATGTATGTTAGTAATACAAAAATAAAAGTAAGATATGCTGAAACAGATAAAATGGGAATAGTGCATCATTCAAAGTATTATGTGTGGTTTGAAGTAGCAAGAGATGATTTTATAAAGCAAATTGATATTACCTATAAGGAAATAGAAGATATGGGTATAATGATGCCACTTGTTGAAACTTATTGTAAGTATGTAAAACCAGCAAAGTATGGAGATAATGTTATAATAAAGACTTCTATTGAAAAACTTAGTCCAGTTAGGATTTCACTTAATTACAAGGTACTTAAAGAAGGTAGTAATGAATTGTTAGCTAAAGGTAAAACTTCACAAACTTTTATAGATAATAACTTTAAATTGATAAACATTCAAAAAAAATATCCAAATTTATGGAAAAAGTTAAGTTCATTTAAAGATATATAATTTAGATATATGTATAATTTTAGACACTATAATAGATTAAAAATTAATTCTATTGTAGTGCCTATATTATACTTATTTTGAATAAGATTTTAGCTTTTTAAGTCCTATTTTAAGCCTACTTAAGGATTCTTTTTTCCCTATTATATCTGCAATTTCATATGCTCCACCAGCAGACGATTTTTTCCCGGATAGGGCAGTTCTTATAGGCCATAGAACTACACCATTTTTGACTCCAAGTTTTTTCACAAGATTCATGCATGCATGTTCTATGTTCTCTATTGTCCAGTTTTCAATTGATTCAAATATAGGAATAATTTTTTCTAATGTTAAAATTGAATTCTCAATATTTGTTTTCATTCTTTTGTGAATATATAAATCAGCAGAATATTCAGGGAGTCTACCAAAGAAATCAACTAAGTCAGGAATTTCACTTAATATTTCAATTCTAGGTTGAACTAATTTGCTTATCTTTATCCAATCTAAATTTTCTGGAAGTACATTTTTATAATAAGGAGAGGCTATTTTAGCGAATTCTTTAATATCCAGTTTCCTTATATATTCTCCGTTCATCCACTTCAATTTTACATCATCAAACATTGCTGGTGATTTATTTATATTTCTATAGTCAAATATATCTACAAGTTCTTTTAGAGTAAATAATTCATTTTCTCCTCCAGGATTCCAACCAAGAAGAGCTATATAATTTAAGATTGCATCTTTTAAATATCCTTTCTTAATAAGATCCTCAAAAGAAGCATCTCCATTTCTCTTACTTAATTTATGATGGGCATCTTTCATTATTGGAGGACAATGTACATATATTGGAACCTTCCATCCAAAAGCTTCATATAATCTAACGTATTTTGGAGAAGAAGATAGATATTCACTTCCACGTACTACATGAGTAATTCCCATTAAATGGTCATCAACTACATTTGCAAAGTTATAAGTTGGGAATCCATCTGATTTTATCAATATCATATCATCTAATTCTTCATTATCTACTGATATGTCACCATATATTTCATCGTGAAAAACTGTTACTCCGGTTCTTGGATTGTTCTGTCTTATTATATATGGGACACCTGATTTTAGCTTTTCTTCTATTTCATCTTTTGATAAATTAAGACAGTGTTTATCATATTTATATGTAACTTTTTTACTTTCAGCATCTTTCCTAAGATTTTCAAGTCTATCTTTTGTACAGAAACAATAATATGCTTCTCCTTTCTCTATTAGTTCCTTTGCATATTTTAAATATATATCTTTTCTTTTGCTTTGTACATAAGGACCTACAGGTCCGCCTATATCTGGACCTTCATCGTATTCAAGATTTGTAATTTTTAAAGTATTATAAATTATATCTAAAGCACCTTCCACAAATCTTTCTTGATCTGTATCCTCTATTCTAAGTATAAAATCTCCACCTGCATGTTTTGCAATCAAATAGGCATATAGAGCTGTTCTAAGATTACCAATATGCATATATCCTGTTGGACTTGGTGCAAATCTTGTTCTAATTTTAGACATTTGTATTCACCCCTGTTATTTTAAAGTAAAAACCTCTCATCGAGAAGACGAAAGGTTAGATCAATTATAAGATCAATTACTATTAAATCATATAATAGTTGTGTTTTTGTGTCAAGATGATTTTAGATTGGAAGTTTTAGAAGATACTTTAAAATCATTTAAATTATTGTTATAATTAAAATGTATACATACAAAATGTTATAACTTAAGGGGGAAAATGCAATATGAAGAAAAAACTAATAACAATATGTGCATGTTTTGCAATAGTTCCAATATTGTTAGTCAATTTTCTATACTATTATTTAAATTTCAAAAATATTAATGATAGTACATATTTTATTTTTAGTTCAACAATAATTGGAATTATTTTTTTGATTCTAGCTTTTGTAGTGGGAAATAATCTTTCTAATAGTATAGATGGGCTTAAAATGGAAAAAAAAGATATTGTATGTGATAAGAGTTTAATTAAGGGAGAAGATAAAAGTAAGAATATAAAATTAGGATCTCAGGAATTTGAAGATCTTAAATCCTCAACTAGCACTTTGAAATCAACATCAAGTGTAGTAACAACATCTGCAAATGATGTTGTAAATTCAGTACAGGAAATATCAAAGGATGCTGAAACTCAAGCAAATGAAATAGCAGATGTAGTAACTTTAATTGAAGGATTGAAAAATGAAATAGATTCTGTAAAACAAAAACTTATGATTGTTGCTAAAAATTCTGAAACAAGTAGAGAAAAGGCAAATGAAGGAGAAAATAAAATCTATGAACTCATAGATTTTATAGTAAATATAAAGTCATCTTTTGATGCAGTAATGAGTAGAATAGATAACTTATCTCAAACAGTTTCCGAAATAGGTAAAATAACAGATGTCATATCCGGAATATCAGAGCAGACTAATTTACTTGCACTAAATGCTTCTATAGAAGCTGCAAGAGCAGGAGAACATGGAAAAGGATTTACTGTAGTTGCAGATGAGGTTAGAAAGCTTGCAGAAGAATCAAAAGCATCTTCTGAAAAGGTAATTAGCCTTGTAAGCTCAATAAAGAGTGAAACTGATGATATTATTAAAAATTCTAGCCAAATAGGAAATGTATTAGAAGATCAAGCAACTGCTGCAAATGATACTATAGTTTCTTTCGAAGATATTGTATCTTCTATAAAAAGTATACCTGAACTTATAAATGATACTGCTGAATTTATGGATAAAACACTACAAGATAACAATACAGTTTTAGAAAAAGTGCAGAATGTTTCAGCTTCATCACAAAATGTTTCGGCTGCATCCCAGGAAATAGCAGCATCATCTGAAGAACTTTTAACTATTTCTGAAGAACTATCAAATCTCTGTTCAAAAATAAATGAAAACACTTTAAAACTAGATAGTAGTGTTGTTGATTAAATAGATAAAATAAATAAGAGCGGCTAAAAAGTTGCTCTTATTTTAGTGATGTAAATTTTAAAAGTTTAACGAAATTTCTTTATTATAATTCTTGCGAGAATATATAATAGAAAAATTATTAATACAAAGGATGTTATGTAAATTGGAAGACTTTTTTTTAATATTTCAATTTCAGATATATTAGAATAAAGTGCATAGCTTTTTGAAAAATCCCTTTGTGATATTTTAAGTGTACCTATAGGCAAATTACCTTTAATCTCTTTTAAATTTGCTCTACTTTTAATATTTATATTTTCTTTAAGTTCATTTTTATTTACTTCATTGTTATAATAAGTTATATCTTGAGATATATATATTGGCACGTTTAATTTTACACTTGGTCCTATTCCTAATGGTTTATATTGAATAGTTTTATTTGTTATAATTGAGTTTTTCTTAAACAATGTAGAGGGCTTTTCATTATAGCTCCAATCTATTATTTTTTTCATATCGTTGAATACATAGGTGTCATCTTTATCATAAATTGAGTGCATTACAACCCCAAGTATTTTTCTTCCTGAACGTTCATATATTGCGACAAGACATCTTCCAGCAGCATCTGTATATCCAGTTTTGCCTCCAATACAACCATCTTTACCTAATAGTTTATTTGTATTTTTTAATGGAAAAGTTATTCCACTTGAAGTCTTTATATTAATTGTGCTCTTTGATATAGCTTCTCTTATCCAAGGAACTTTAAAAGCTTGTCTTGCTATAACACTCATATCATATGCTGTAGAATAATGATTTGGATTATGTAGACCGTTTGGTGTAACAAAATGTGTATTTTTAAGTCCAAATTCCTTTATTTTACTGTTCATTTCATCTGCAAATGATTGAATATCTTTAGATACGTTTTCTGCTATCATATATGCTATATCGTTTGCGGAGTGTAAAAGCATGCCATACATTGCAGATGAAGCAGACATTGTATCTCCTACGTTAATAGGATGTATATCCTTGTTTAAAGAAGATGGCGGTTGAAGTTTTGCACCCTTTGTATATGTTAATGTAGAATCTTTTTCTTTGTTTTCAGATAATAGTATTGCTGTTAATAATTTAGTAGTACTAGCAGGATATATTTTAGAATCTATGTTTTTTTCATATATTATTTCACCTGTTTGCATGTCTACTGTAATTGCCGAAGTTCCGTATATTTTGGGAGGAGCGACATTTTGTGAATCTTTTGCGTATACATTAATATTAATTAAAAATGTAATTATAATGGTGAGAATTATGGAAAATCTATTTTTTATCAATGCAAATCACTCCATTTATTTATATTAAGTTTATCTACATATTTGTATTGAAGAATACTATAATATGAATATAATATTAAAAGTATATCATTAAGATTTGTATTTTACAATTAGAATTGAGAGGGATAAATTTGATAGATAACATATATAATATATTTAAGAATAGGAAACCAAGTTCAATAGAAAGTTTCAATAAAGCAGCTGTTATGATTCTCCTATCTGGTTCAAAATATAATCCAAATCTAATATTTGAGGTTAGGTCTATGAATCTTTTTCATCAGCCTGGAGATATATGCCTTCCAGGAGGAAAAATAGAGAAATGTGAGAAACCAAAAGATGCTGCAATAAGGGAAACAATGGAGGAACTTGGCTTAAAGAGAGAAAACATTGAATTTATAGGTGACATGGATTATATAATTACACCTTTCAATTTTATTATGTTTCCATTTGTATCTAGATTAAAAGGAGATTATAAAATAAATCCAAGCAAATATGAAGTGGATCATATTTTTAAGGTGCCTTTAAGTTTTTTTATAAATTCAAAACCTTTAATGTATGAATCTAAAGTGGTGCAAAAAGCAGATGAAAACTTTCCATACCATCTTATAAATAATGGGAAGGACTATAAGTTTAGAGAAGGAAAAGTTAAAACTTATTTTTATAAATATAAAGATTATGTAATATGGGGACTTACAGCTCTTGTGATTAAAAGATTTACTGAAATAATAAAAGACCTCACATAAAATGAAGTCTTTTATTATAAAATTTTATTCTTCGTAAGTTTGAGAATATTTATGAAGGAGTTCCTGTTTTAAGTTCCAGAGTTTTTGTGATAGGTCTACATAATAAGTATGTGGATTTTCTAGTCTTAAAACTTCAGGCCACATTTTTTCAGTTTCAGTTTTTACAATATTTCGTATATCCATTACATCGGGGCTATTATATACTAATTTGCCCTTATCAAATATTTTAACCATAAGTTCCTTTACATAGTAATTCTTTAATTTCTTCTTTTTCCATGTAAATACAGGATCAAATATTTCAAGTGGTTTTGTAGGATCAATTTCTTCATCTCTCAATGTTACAAGATCTGCTATTGCTTTATTTTGTTCTTTATCATATAATCTATAAATTTTTTTAAATCCTGGATTGGTTATTTTTTCTTCATTTTCACTTATTTTTATTTTAGGAATAATTTCTCCATTATCATTTTCTATTGCAGTAAGTTTATATACTCCACCAAATACAGGTTCTGATCTGGCAGTTATAAGTCTTTCACCAACACCAAAGGAATCAATACAAGCACCTTGACTTAGTACATCTCTTATTATAAATTCATCTAGTGAATTTGATATCACTATTTTAACATAATTAAAACCGTTATCGTCTAATATCTTTCTGCACTTTTTAGTGAGATATGTTATATCACCACTATCTATTCTTATACCCTTTGGCTTTATACCTTTTGGAAGAAGACATTCTTTAAACACCCTTATGGCATTAGGAAGTCCTGATTTTAGTACATTGTATGTGTCAATTAAAAGTACACAGTTATCTGGATAAATTTCAGCCCATGCTTTGAATGACTCGTATTCAGAAGGAAATAATTGTACCCAACTGTGAGCCATTGTTCCTACAGCAGGTATTCCAAACATTTGTTCTGATATAGTACAAGCTGTTGAATCACAACCACCTATAACAGCAGATCTTGCACCATATATAGCAGCATCATATCCCTGTGCACGTCTTGAGCCAAATTCCATAACAGGTCTTCCTTTAGCAGCTCTACATATTCTATTTGCCTTTGTTGCTATAAGGGTTTGATGATTTATTGTGAGAAGTATCATAGTTTCTATAAATTGGGCCTGTATTACAGGACCTCTTACAGTTACAAGTGGTTCATTTGGAAATACTGGATTTCCTTCTGGAACAGCCCAGACATCACATGTAAATTTGAAGTTTTTCAAGAAGTCCAAAAATTTTTCTGAAAAGTTTCCTTTTTTTCTTAAATAATTTATATCGTCTTCAGAGAATTTTAAATTTGACAAGTATTCTATTACCTGTTGAACTCCAGCCATGATGCAATAACCGCCATTATCTGGTATCTTTCTAAAGAACATATCAAAATAGGCAATCCTATTGCCAATATTGCTTTCAAGATACCCATTTCCCATAGTGAGTTCATAAAAATCAACTAACATTGTAAGATTTCTACTATTCCTCACATCAAAATTTTTTATGTTTTCCATAATAAAATCTCCTCTATTGTGTTTTGGTTGTAGTTAATATGACCATAATTATGTATATACACATTGTAATACTTTACTAGGAGTATTACAATAATAACATTTTAGTTGAATAAATTTATAAAAGGAAGGCATACTATGGAGCTTGATAGAAATCAAAAGAAAGCTGTTTATACAAATTATAATAGTGTAGTTATTTGTGCACCTCCAGGTTCTGGAAAGACAACAGTTATTATAAATAGAATTTTGAATTTAGTCTATAATAGGGGAGTTGATCCAAATAATATATTGGTAATAACTTTTACAAAAGCAGCAGCGTTAAACATGAAAGATAGATACATCAAAATATCAAAAGGTAATAGAAAAGTACCTTATTTTAGTACATTTCACTCTTTGTTTTATAGAATACTAATCCGTTACTATAAAAATAAGATAAATATAATAGATGAAAAAAAGTCCATATCCATTATAAAAGAAACTTTAAGTTTATATGTAGATTCATTAGATGATGAAAATGTAAGATGCGTTTTAAATGATATATCACGGTTTAAGACAAGTAATAAAAGTATAGATTATTTTAGAAGCAGAATTGATAAAAGCGTTTTTAAAAAGTGCTTTTATGCATATGAGGAGTATAAAAATAAGAGGAATCTTATGGATTTTGATGATTTGCAATTTGGAGCAAAAGAGCTTTTATTAAAGAATAAAGCTGTTTTAAAATATTGTAGAAATACATTTAGGTACATACTTGTAGATGAATTTCAGGACTCTGATGATCTTCAAATAGAACTTTTAAAATTGATATCACAGGGAAATTCAATATTTGCTGTAGGTGATGAAGATCAGTGTATTTATGGATTTAGAGGATCAAATCCAAATTGTATTGTAAACTTTGATAAATATTTTAATGGAGGAAAAAAGCTCTTTCTTGATGTGAATTATAGAAGTGTAAAAAATATAGTTGAACTTTCAAAAGTACTTATAATTAATAATAAAAATAGAAATCAGAAGATTATAAAATCATGTAAAAGTGAAAATGGAAAAATAGAAATTACTACCTTTAAAGATGAATATGAAGAAGCGGAATATATGTCATCTAAAATAAGATCTATTGTTACATCTAAAATGTACACTGATTCCGATATTGCAGTTTTATATAGGACTAATTTACAGTCAAGAGATATAATAGACAGTTTTTTACAGAAAAATATAAAATTTAGATTTTTAGATGAAGGATATAATTTTTTTAATCATTTTATATGTAGAGATATTATTGCATATTTTAAACTCTCAATTGATGAATATGATATGGAAAGCTTTAGTAGAATTATAAATAGGCCTTTTAGATATATAAGTAAGGTAAATATAAATAGGATGAAAAATGATTATGCAAAGGAAAATTGTTTCGATAAATTCAGTAGAATAGGGGAGATTTCAGTATCTCAAATTAGGAAGATGAAAAAGTTAAAAAGAAATGTATCTAAATTAAAAAGACTATCTCTTTATGATGCAGTAGACTTTATAGTTTACAGAATTGGATATATAAAATACATTAAAAGCTATTGCAAAAATAGCTCTTGTAAAATGAGGCAGCTTAAACATGTTCTAGATGAATTTAGAAGAGTTTGTATAAGGTTTAACAATATAGATGAATTACTTAAATATGTAGAAGAGTTTTCAAGTAAGGTTGAGGAAGGAAGAAAAGCTGGAGAAGGGATAATATTAAGCACTATTCACGGTGTTAAAGGCATGGAATTTAAGAATGTATTTATAATAAACTGCGACGAAGAAATAATACCACATGCAAATAGCATTGAAGATTCTCTTGAAGAGGAAAGACGGCTTTTTTACGTTGGAATTACTAGAGCTATAGATAACTTGCACCTATATTCTGTAGAAAGTGTAAGGGGAAAGAAAAAGAATATATCTAGATTTATTAGAGAAATTTTAAAATATAATCCTAATATTTGAAGGAATTTACATAAATTAGATTAATTAAGTGTGATTTATGGAAGTTTTATAATTTTATATAAAATATATATTAAGAATATTTTATATGTTGGCAGGATTTTACTGAATTATGTAGAAATATAGATATTATATGAATAAAGTGTTAATCAATATAAAAAAAGGAGAAATTTGCATGGATAGAATAAAACAATTTTTTAGAAGGAATCTGTAAATATAACATGTATTTAAATAATAAAAAATTTCATAGTAATGTTCTACAAGCAGAAAATCACTATAAAAATGATGAATTTTATAAAGCAATAACATCGTATAATAACTGCGTTGAAATATAAAAATGATGATGAGATTAAAAATAAAATAAAGTTATGTAATAAAATGAATTCATCATATGAAAATTTTATTAATGGAATGGATTTTTTTAATAAAAAAGATTATTTAAATGCATATAATGATTTAAAACAAGTTATACCTGAAGATAAAAAAAGGTATGATAAAGCTAGAGATAAAGGTAATGAAAGCTTAACGTTATATATAAACAACCAAATTACAGAAGCTAAAAATCTTGCTTATAAATTACAATATCAGCATTAAATAATAATCCTATAATATTAGTTGATAATAATAAATATGGATGGGCTGCAACAACAATAGCAGAAAATAAAAGCATGGTAAAGAAAGTGATTATTCTTGGTCAAACTGGAGTTATAAGTAATATTATTGCTAATAATATAATAAATGATAATATAAATAATTCTACTGATGATAGTGCAAATGATATTTCTGATAATAGTACTCTTACAATAAATGATTTTTATAATTTTGTAGGTCCTAAATATGCTACTAAAATTAAAATATTTATATCTAATATTGATAAAGATGATATAGATAAAATAGAAGTAGATAGAGAAGGCTATAAAAATAATATAGAGAAAATGTTTCTTATTAAATCTGGTAATACAAATGTGGGGATAAATTTTGATAAAGAAGAAAATAAGATTTCATTATTTATGAATAATTTTAATGATTTATCAAAACAAACCACTAATGCTTTTTATGAATATGGATTGCCTATTTTATCAGATAATTCATCGATTATAAGTAATATGCAAGATAGTTTAATAGAAGGTCTAGCAGAGATAAGTAATCTCTTAAAAGTTAACAAATCAAATATAGAAAAAGACATGGTAAATGGCGTTAATAAAGTATATAGTGAAAATATGTATCCTATGAATATAAACACAAGTTATGGAAGTTATTTTTATGGATTAGAAGTATACAATAGGAATATAAATGCGAAAGTGGGAATAACAACAAATATTCAATGATTGTAGATGCAAATAATATTTCCTGTTGAACCTCAACATGAGATGTATTTAATTGAATAGCTGAATACATGATACTTATAAAACTACAAAAAACATCAGCAGCATGAATATATTAATTCATCATGCTAATGTTTATGTAGTTTTGCATAATTAAATTTTTACCTAAATATCATTTTGGTCATTGTTTTCTCTACTGTTTTTAAAATGAGTTATAAGTCTTATTTTTTTAATTCTATTTTTTCCTACTTCTTCTGCAATAAATGTAATATTGTTAATTTCAGTTTTTTCTTTTTCTTCAGGTATTCTCCCAAGCTTACCAATCATAAGACCACCAACTGAATCAAATTCCTCTAAATCAATATTCACATTGAGAAGTTCGGCGATATCATGAATTCTAGTGCTTCCATCAACTATGTATTCATTATCTTTAATAAATTTTATTGAGTTATTCTCTGTATCATATTCATCTTCTATTTCACCCACTATTTCTTCTAAAAGATCTTCAATTGTAACAAGTCCTACAGTTCCACCATATTCATCTAATACTATTGCAATGTGATTACGAGTTTTTTTCATTTCTTTAAATACTTCAATAATCTTTTTAAATTCGAATGTATAGTAGGCTTCCCTCATGTATTTGTCTATTGAAAAGTCCTCCCTAATATTCTCTACCATAACAAAATCTTTAACATTTATTATACCAATTATATTATCAATTGTTTCACTGTAAACAGGTATCCTTGAGAATTGCTTGCTTTTTATTTCATCCATAACTTCGTCATAGGTAGCCTCGCTGTCGATTGCACTAATATCTACTCTCTGTACCATAACATCTTTTATTTGAAGATCTGCAAAATCGAATATATTAAATATCATTTCTTTTTCAATATTTTCAAGAACACCGGATTCTTCACTTACATCAACCATTGTCTTTAATTCTTCTTCTGTTATAAATGGTTCAGTTGCATCTGGATCTGCACCAAATAATTTAATAAAAACATGTGAAATATTTGTGAAGATATATACAAATGGTCTAAAGATAATAACAGTAAGCTTAATAGGTTTTGCAACCATTAAAGATACTTGTTCTGATTTTTGCTTTGCAATAGATTTTGGGGTTATTTCTCCAAATATAAGAACAAGTATAGTCATTATTCCTGTAGAGATAGCTATACCACTGTTTTTAAAAATTTTTGTTGCAATAACTGTAGCTAGTGATGATGCTGCTATGTTAACAATGTTGTTTCCTATTAGAATTGCTCCTAACAACTTATTTGGATCCTCTATTAGGCTTTCAACAAGTTTAGATTTTGGAACTTTTTTATCTACCATATGTTTTAATTTAATTTTGTTAATAGACATAAGTGCAGTTTCTGACATTGAGAAAAAGCTTGATAGCACAATTAATAATATTAAACTTATTAGCTGCCATGTATAGCTAGGATCCAAAAATAATCACTCTCCCGTTTGATTAATTTATAGTTTGCAATTGATATTTAACAATTACTTATGAACCGAATAAATTATTATATCTCAATGCAACTTTAAAAATAAATATGCGTATATTATATCATATTTTTTAACTGTATACTTTTTACTACCAATATGTAAACAATAAAAAATATCAGCAGTATGGATTAATATTTCCATGCTGCTGATATTTTTATAGATACTGTATTTCCAAATTGGAAATTACCTATGTGATTTATTATACGTCTTATACGTCTTGAATAGCCATTGAAATTAGTATTTGGATTAGTATTTGTAGTTGTTGTAAATGATTCTCCATCTGCGCCTAAGGATGAAGGATATATTGCAATAGAACCATTTGAATATTCCATTGCTATAGGATGGACAACATTTGAAGAATCATCTATAGAGTTTCCATTGACCTTTGCTGACTGGAATTTTACCGTACCTGTGTTTCCTAGAGGAAAAAGTTTTGAATACTGATTTGAAGGATCTTCATTTATCCATTCAGCAGACGTACCAATTCCATTTTCATAGGAAGAAGTAAGCTCTTTAGTTATTGTTTTTGTTTCTGTAGTTCCATTTGGAGTAGTTACTGTGAATGTCAAGTTCCATACAAGGCTTGATTCCTTTGAAATAGTGACACTTATTGTGGAATTGACTGGAATAGTCATTATGCTTTCAGCAGAATCAGGTAACTGTTCCCAAAATACCTCTGCAACAGTTTGTCCATTTTGAAGTTTTTCGATAGTGCCCATTTGGAGAAGATCAGAAGAACTATATCCTCCTAAACCAATCCATTGGGCTGCGGATGCATTTGGATTTGAAGAAGATATACTTGGAACAGTCCAACTTCCAGATACACTTGTATATATATTACTACTTGATGAAGGAGTAACTACATATCCAGACCAATTTCATGATTTCTCTGTATTTTCAGGAAGATTTATGGTGTTTTTGTTTCTAAGTACATTGCCTCCTTTCTTTACAGCTTTTGGAATTATCCTTATTTTTATTATCTAGTAATATTTTCTTCCTAAAGTATTAAGAATCTATAGCTATAATGTTAATATAATGTAAAGCTTAATTCAAATTTCATCCAGAGATTTTTGCTTAGTTTCAGTTCCAAATAATGCAATTATAATAGATACTATTATGAGGAGTATTCCAAGTGCTATGAAAACAACTTTAGTATTATAATTTTTAAGTATCCATGCCACAGCATAAAGACTGAATATTGTAGCAAGTCTACCCACTGCGTTGCAAAATCCAGATCCTCTAAGCCTTATGTCTGTAGGAAAAAGTTCTGGCACATAAATTGCAAGGCCAAGTGTTAAAAGGATATATATCATTATAGTTAAGAAGAAACCCATTGTAAGTATTATCCACATTATATCTTGAGATGCATAGGCATATCCAAGTGCACCAGCAGCAATAAGAAATGCGGTTATAGACCATTTTCTTCCAACTTTATCTACTATGAAGCTTCCAATAAATGCCCCAAGTGGCGCACCGATCATCATTATTGTTGTATATCCAAGTGAGGCAGAAATATTTATTCCTTTTCTTAGGAAAAAAGTTGGTGCCCAACTTACAAAAGTGTATATGAGAGTATTTACTGCAATTAGCAGAGCACATCCTACTATTGTTCTTGAAATCATATCTTTGCTAAATAGGTCAGAAAACTTACCTTTAGTTTTTGTTATAAGGTTATTTTTACTAACTACAGAAGGCTGTTCTATTGAATAACCTGATTCAATTTCTGCCTTTTTATAGAATATATTAACTACTCTTTCAGCATCTTCTTTCATTCCATTTGCCTCGTACCACCTTGGTGATTCAGGCATATCTTTTCTCAAAAATCATACAATAAGTGAAAATACGCCAACAAATACAAACATCCATCTCCAACCAAATCTTGGAATTATGAGATAGCCTAAAAATGCAGCTGCAGGAGTTGATACATTTGTTATAAGTGATAACATTGAAACCCATTTTCCTCTAGTTTTAGAAGGCACAAATTCTGCAAGTAAGGCATAACCTGTGACAATTTCAGCACCTAGACCAATTCCCATTATTCCTCTACAAGCTATTAAGAATATCATATTTGGAGAGAATGATGCAACAAGAGATGCTCCTCCAAATATTAAAAGATTGAGTTGATATGAAAATTTACGTCCAAAGTGGTCTCCAAGGAAACCCGTAAGTAGAGAACCTATTAAAAGTCCTATAAAAGTGACTGATATAAAAGTTGCGTTGAGACTCATTGTTGACCAGTTACTCTTGAGAAGGGATCCAAGTACACCTCCTGCAAGATACACATCAAAACCATCTAAAAATATTCCAAGACCTATAAGCCATAAAATTTTATAATGCATTTTTGATATAGGAACATAGTCCATTTTTTCGCTAATATAATTTACTTCTGACATTAAAATTACCTCCAAATAAAATAAAAAAATACAATATTCTAATTATTAAAAATATTATTTAATCTCAATTTCTTCGGCCGATAGAAATTGTTTAGTAAAAAAGGGTATAAAAATAGACCTCAACCATGGGGCGAAGGTCTGCCGCGGTACCACCCAAATTTATCACTATTGATCATTAACGGGATAAACCGGCTTTGTCCTACTTTTAAATTCAGACTGCAATTTAGAAGGGAGTTTCAATATAATATAAATGTGACTTTTCACCAAGGGTCACTCTCTTTAAGATATATTATACCTACTTATCTTCATCATAATTTTTAATTTATTTGTTTTTAAAGAAAATATAAAAGCGGTATTAATTCTCTTGGAGCGAGAAATAATACCGCGATACCATCCAATTTTGATATCTTAATTTAAATTTAACGGCTTTTTAAACCGGCTCAGCCTACTTAAAATTTCAGCTTGCAACTCAGGGATGAGATTCAATATGTAAGTATTGTGAATTTACACCAAACATCACTCTCTTTTAATATTACATATTTACTTATTTCCCGTCAAAGTTTTTAAAGGTTATATTGGTCTTATTGTAATATAAAATTTAAGTATTGTCAAATTAAATATTTATAGCATAGCATATAAATATGATTGAAAGATGATAATGTCCTAGTATAAGAAAGATGAAAATGTCCCAAATAAATAAAATTTATATTATAATAA
>NZ_JACGAG010000027.1 GCF_014050525.1 Clostridium sp. cel8 | reverse complement strand
GGCCAGATAGCTCAGTCGGTAGAGCAGAGGACTGAAAATCCTCGTGTCCCTGGTTCGATTCCTGGTCTGGCCACCAAGAACTCTAGAGCATTCTAGAGTTCTTTTAATTTATATATAAAACTATAAAATTAAAAGGAGTTATTATATGAATGATAATGTATTAGCTATCGTAAATGGTACTGAGATTAAAGAGAGTGATCTTAATAATGCAATTAATAGATTTCCTGTGGATAAGAGAGCAGCATTAACTACTGATGAAGGAAGAAAACATCTATTAAATGAAATGATATCTTTTGAATTGACTTATAACTATGCAAAAGACATGGAGTTTGAAAAGAGTGATGAATACTTATCCATGCTTAAATCTGTTAAGAAAGAAATATTAACCCAAGTGGCTATATCAAAAGTTATGGAAAAAGCAACTGTAACAGATAAGGAAGTTGAAGATTATTATAATGCAAATAAAAATATGTATAAAAATCCTGAGAGAGTAAAAGCAAAACATATATTAGTAAATAGTGAGGAAAAGGCTAAAGAAGTTTTAGAGAAGATTAAACAAGGTATGTCATTTGAAGATGCTGCAAAGGAATATTCATCTTGTCCATCTAAAGCTCAGGGAGGAGATTTAGGTGAATTTACTAGAGGACAAATGGTACCAGAGTTTGAGAATGCGGCATTTTCCTTAGATATAGGAGTTATAAGTGAACCTGTAAAAACTCAGTTCGGTTATCATTTAATAAAGGTTGAAGAAAAAAAGGAACCTTCTATAGCTTCTTATGATGAAGTTAAAGATGCTATAAAGAAAGGATTATTACAAGAACGACAGGCATATCAGTATTCAAAATTTAATGATGAATTGAGAAAAAAATATAAAGTGGAAATAAAATAGTATTAATAAATTTTATGGATATAAAAGATCTTGTTGATTAAATAATAAGTTCTTTTATATCTTTTTATTTATTTAGATGGAATTATCTTTAATGTCATGTTAAATATTATTTTATTTAAAAATAAATGCATAAACATTACCTGGTGTATCAATATGTAAATAATAAAGTATTATATAGTATATAAGAGATATTTTTATATAAATTT
>NZ_JACGAG010000026.1 GCF_014050525.1 Clostridium sp. cel8 | reverse complement strand
AATAAATAAAATTTATATTATAATAAAATCTCATAGAAAAGAAATGAGGTGGACATTATTAGAAAGGTTGATTTAACAATGAATGAAAATTTAAAGTATGAAGTTATTAAGAAATTAGTAGAGAAAAACGGTAACAAGAAAAGAGCTGCAGTTGAATTAAACTGCACTGTTAGACATATCAACAGAATGATAAAGGGATATAAAGAAACTGGAAAGAAATTTTTTGTCCATGGAAATCGTGGAAGAAAACCTGCACATTCTCTAGATGACTCATTAAAACAGAATATTGTTGACTTATATAGAACAAAATATCAAGGCTCAAATATAACTCATTTTTCTGAACTCTTAAACGAGTTCGAGGGAATCAAAGTATCTTCAACTACTATACGTTCTATTTTATTACAGAAATTCATTCTATCTCCTAAAGCGAAGCGTTCTTCTAGAAAGGCTTTACATGCGAAGCTTACAGATATGAAGAAAAAGTCTAAATCAAAAAAACAAACTGCTGAGATCCAAAGTGCTATCCTTGATATACAAGATGCGCATCCAAGACATCCAAGATGTGCTTATTTTGGTGAGCTAATTCAGATGGATGCCTCTGTACATCACTGGTTTGGTCGTAATAAAACACAACTCCATATTGCCGTAGATGATGCTACAGGTGCAATTGTAGGTGCATATTTTGATACTCAAGAAACCCTTAATGCTTACTACCACATTCTTTATCAAATACTAACCAAATATGGTATTCCATATATGTTTTTAACAGATAGACGTACTGTTTTTGAATATAAACAAAAAAAATCCCCTTCTGTTGAAGAGGATACATTTACTCAATTTGGATATTCATGCAAACAATTAGGCATTCACATTAAAACCAGCAGCATCCCACAGTCCAAAGGACGTGTGGAACGCATGTTTCAAACTTTACAATCACGACTACCCATCGAATTGCGTTTAGCTGGTATAAGCTCAATTGAACAAGCAAATGAATTTTTAAACTCCTACATAAAAAAATTCAATGATCAATTTGCTTTACAAGTTGATCATATCAAATCTGTGTTTGAAAAACAACCCGATATTGAAAAAATCAACTTAACTCTTGCTGTACTTACAACTAGAAAGATAGACAATGGAAATTGTATAAAGTATCATAAAAAATACTATCTTCCAGTAGATACTAATGGTCATGCTGTATATTACCGCAAAGGAACCTCCGGTATAGTTATAAAAGCATTTAACAATGAGCTATTTTTCTGTGTTAACGAAAAAGTTTATGCTCTTGAACTGATTCCATCTCATGTTTCTTCTTCAAAAAATTTTGATTTTGCAAATGTTCCAAAACCTCCAAAGAAACACTATATACCTCCAATGAATCATCCATGGAAACAAGCTTCATTTGAACGCTATTGTAATAAACAAATTCATAGACAAAAAGTAAAAACAGCATAGAAATAAAGCACCAGAAAACTGGTGCTAATGTTAAAAGTTTTTTGGGACATTTTCAAAAACGGTTGACA
>NZ_JACGAG010000025.1 GCF_014050525.1 Clostridium sp. cel8 | reverse complement strand
AAACTTTTAAATTGAGAGTTTGATCCTGGCTCAGGACGAACGCTGGCGGCGTGCCTAACACATGCAAGTCGAGCGAAGAGATCCCTTCGGGGATTGATTAGCGGCGGACGGGTGAGTAACACGTGGGTAACCTACCTCAAAGAGGGGGATAGCCTTCCGAAAGGAAGATTAATACCGCATAATACCGAGATTCGCATGAATTTCGGATGAAAGGAGTAATCCGCTTTGAGATGGACCCGCGGCGCATTAGCTAGTTGGTGGGGTAACGGCCTACCAAGGCAGCGATGCGTAGCCGACCTGAGAGGGTGATCGGCCACATTGGAACTGAGACACGGTCCAGACTCCTACGGGAGGCAGCAGTGGGGAATATTGCACAATGGGCGAAAGCCTGATGCAGCAACGCCGCGTGAGCGATGAAGGTCTTCGGATTGTAAAGCTCTGTCTTCTGGGACGATAATGACGGTACCAGAGGAGGAAGCCACGGCTAACTACGTGCCAGCAGCCGCGGTAATACGTAGGTGGCAAGCGTTGTCCGGATTTACTGGGCGTAAAGGGTGCGTAGGCGGATGTTTAAGTGAGATGTGAAATCCCCGGGCTTAACCTGGGGGCTGCATTTCAAACTGGATATCTAGAGTGCAGGAGAGGAGAATGGAATTCCTAGTGTAGCGGTGAAATGCGTAGAGATTAGGAAGAACACCAGTGGCGAAGGCGATTCTCTGGACTGTAACTGACGCTGAGGCACGAAAGCGTGGGTAGCAAACAGGATTAGATACCCTGGTAGTCCACGCCGTAAACGATGAGTACTAGGTGTAGGAGGTATCGACCCCTTCTGTGCCGCAGTTAACACAATAAGTACTCCGCCTGGGAAGTACGATCGCAAGATTAAAACTCAAAGGAATTGACGGGGGCCCGCACAAGCAGCGGAGCATGTGGTTTAATTCGAAGCAACGCGAAGAACCTTACCTGGACTTGACATCCCCTGCATAACCTAGAAATAGGCGAAGCCCTTCGGGGCAGGGTGACAGGTGGTGCATGGTTGTCGTCAGCTCGTGTCGTGAGATGTTAGGTTAAGTCCTGCAACGAGCGCAACCCCTATTGTTAGTTGCTAACATGTAAAGATGAGCACTCTAACGAGACTGCCGCGGTTAACGCGGAGGAAGGTGGGGATGACGTCAAATCATCATGCCCCTTATGTCCAGGGCGACACACGTGCTACAATGGGTAGAACAAAGAGAAGCAATACCGCGAGGTGGAGCAAAACTCAAAAACTACTCTCAGTTCGGATTGCAGGCTGAAACTCGCCTGCATGAAGTTGGAGTTGCTAGTAATCGCGAATCAGAATGTCGCGGTGAATACGTTCCCGGGCCTTGTACACACCGCCCGTCACACCATGAGAGCTGGCAACACCCGAAGTCCGTAGTCTAACGTAAGAGGACGCGGCCGAAGGTGGGGCTAGTAATTGGGGTGAAGTCGTAACAAGGTAGCCGTAGGAGAACCTGCGGCTGGATCACCTCCTTTCTAAGGAGAATTGAAACAG
>NZ_JACGAG010000024.1 GCF_014050525.1 Clostridium sp. cel8 | reverse complement strand
AAATATTATAGATTGAAAAATAAAAGTTAAAAATTTCTTATGAAAACGCACATTACAATTAATGGTAACATAAAAATAGGCGGACTGATTCTAAGGTAAAAGTGTATGTTAAAAAATAGTAGGTTTTAAGCTAAATTGCTCTCTTTAATCCCGATAGGGATCTAGTTTTATCAGAGTTATTAGATTTTATAGCTGCTATCGCAGTTGTTAGGAGACATATATGTCCTATAGTATTTAAGTTTGAAACAGAATTTATATTTCTGACATAAGCTCTTTCGTTATTAAGCTTTTTCCATCTGGAATTATATCTTTCAGATTCTGTTCTCAAACTGTAGATGGCTTTAAAAAATTTAGACTCATGATTAATTGAAGCTCTATAGTCAGTACCTTTATTTATATAACGGACACATCCTCTGTTTTTCCTGCCATTGAAATATTTTTCATGTTTGCAGGGACACAGTGAATCATCTTTGGATTTTTTAAATGGGCAGCAAAATTTTTGCTTGATGTATGAATCAAAATACTGTCGTCCATCTTTATGCATGGCTAGACCGCCTTGACAAATAATGTTTCCAGTGGAAGTTAATTTAGGATTTTTCTTTCCTCTTTTGTTCATAGCGATAAAGGCAAGACCTTTTAGGTTGTTTTTTATAAAATCATGATTTAACTTTGAATCATAACCTTTATCTGCAATAACATAACTTCTATTAAGTGAAAACCAGTTGTTTGTACTTGAAAGAAATTTAGTTAGAGTAGAAATTTCATTGATATCAGCAGTACTTGTATATTCATCTATAGGGAGTCCAGATACTGCATCACAAATAATGTGATTTTTATAACCCCAGTAAAATTCATATTTTTCACTTGATTTATTAGAGTTATTATTGATTTTAATGTTTTTGGAGTTATTAGCAGTATGTACTCCAAGTTTACAGTCTTTATCAGACTTTGGAGGATTTTTCTTTGAAAATTTATTTGATGCGAAGCATTTAGGGTTATTAAGTTTAGTGTTTGCCTTAACTGGAGTTGCATCAACAGATATAAAGTTGCTATCTATAAATCCAAGTTTCTTGAGAGTATTTACTTGGTGTTTCATAATTTCTTTCAAACAGGAGTTTTGAATATTTTTTATAAACCTTTGAAAAGTCCTGTATGAAGGAAGTGGTTTAAGAATATTAAAGCCACAAAGATGTGCAATAATTAAATTGTTTTCTAAAAAATCTTTAAGATCAGTAATTTGAGCAAATTTCTCACATTTCATGACTATGAAAGCTCTAAAAAGAGCATGTCTTGAAAAACCGATAGGTCCATATTTAGAAGGAACCCTATCGGGTATAGGAGATATATCAAGATTTTCAAAAATATTAGTATAAAAATTTATAGTATTTTTAGAAGTAAAAAGCTCAATTATATTAAAGATTTCTTGACGTTGGTACATAGAGATTTCCTCCTTTTAAAATTTTTATAGATTGCATATTTTAAAAATTCGACAAAAGTTGAGGAAATCCTATGATATAAATTTTAGTGATAGAAAAAAATAGCCCTCATGGGGCTAGAAGAATGAAGGTCTTAGAGTTATGCTCAAGGCTA
>NZ_JACGAG010000023.1 GCF_014050525.1 Clostridium sp. cel8 | reverse complement strand
AAAGCTCTAAGTTCAGCCATTTTTTTCTCTATAACTATTTGAAGATCTGATACCTTTTTGTAATCTTTCTCTTCAACAGCTTGTTTTATCTTTGTGAAAAGACTCTTATTGCTGTAGGAATCTTTCATGAGTTCATGTCTTAAATCATCTATTTTCATCCAATTTGCAACGTCTATATCTAGGGCTTTGTCTATTGAATGAAGCATTTTAAAGGATCTTATTTCCTTAGAGTACTTATTTATAACTCTGTGATTCAATTCAACTATCCATTTTTCTATATAAGCTGTTTTAAAACTTTCTATGTACTTATCTTTTAGTACATCTCCTTTTGTAAGTACAGCTCTTTTTTCTGGATATTTATTAAGTGCAGTAAAGTTTTCGTAAACTGTAGCAGGAGCTTTCCCAAATAGAGCTTCTCTTTCTTCATCAGTATATGATTCAAATACGTCAATTTCGCTTCTGTACTCTCTGTCTTTTTCAAGGTAATCTGCAGCTTCTCCCTTTTTCTTTGACAGCTCTTTTAGAAGTTCATCTTCAGTTTTATTATTTTTCACAGCATATTCTATACCATCTGTCATAGCAAGATATAGTGCTCCTAGAGCTATATAAGTATTTGTATTTGGATTAGGTGCTCTTAATTCAAATCTTGTTGCAAGAGGATTTCCAGTTTCTCTAACAACACCTATAAGTACGGATCTGTTTCTTGAAGGTATGTCAACTGAACGTCCTATAGAAGTTACTATGCATACAGGTGCTTCAAAACCTGGTTTTAGTCTTCTAAGTGAATCAGTAGTTGAAGAAACAAATGGATTTAAAACTTCATAATTTTTAAGTATTCCCATTATAGAACCATATCCAAATATGCTTAAGAAACTTTTATCTGATGAAAATAGATTTACTGTTTTGCCATTTTTAAGTTCTAGTGCAATTCCAATATGAGTATGTTCTCCACTTCCTGCAATGCCTTCTACAGGTTTTGCCTTAAATGTAACGTTAAGTCCATTTGCTTTAAATGTTTCTTCCACTATATTTTTTATAAATGCCTCGTTGTCAACAGATTGGACTGATGTGGAGTACTTCCAATCAATTTCAAGTTGTTCCATTATTTTATAATTACCATCTTTATCTACTTTTGCCTGAATTCCTCCAACTTCTTTATGACCCATTTCAGGTTCAAATCCATAGAGCTCCATTGTCATAAGTGACTGTTCAAGAGCAGTTTTTACGGCACCTTTTGTTCTTGCCCAATATTGTTCTTTTAATACTTGGGAAGTTGATAAGTCTTCAACTTCAGGCTTGTTGTTTGGAGTATTTACCCAGAATTCAAGTTCAGTTGCAGATGTTCCAACTATGTCTTTTATGTCATCGTATTTTACACCAATTGAAGATAGGGAATCAGGATATTTTTTAAATAGATCCAAAAGAGTTGACTTTAAATATTCTATAGAGTTTTTAAGTACACATCTTGAGTCCACTGGTGTGTTGCTGTGATATAGGAAGCAAGGTATTCTAAGAGTACCAACAGGTTTTCCTGTTTCAGGATCAATGTTGTCTGGATTGTAGTCTACATACCAATTTACATCTGGATCCGGAATCATATCAACTTTTGCATTATCCAAAGTGGCAATTCCAGGAAGAACTATAGAGGAACCATCTGTTTGAATTGCTCCATTTAAAAAGCCTTCTATATCATTTAAAAAAACCTTTATAGGTATTTTTTCATCAGTATTATTACCACATAGATCTACACCTACTGCTGATATAAATCTTATTTCAGGGTGTGAATTTAAAATTTCCTTAAGTGCTTTTTCAGTATGATTATCTTTTGATATTGTATAAATTAAATCTTTTAACAT
>NZ_JACGAG010000022.1 GCF_014050525.1 Clostridium sp. cel8 | reverse complement strand
TATATTTTGGTCAAGCCCTCGACCTATTAGTATCAGTCAGCTGAACATGTTACCATGCTTACACTCCTGACCTATCAACCTCGTGTTCTTCAAGGGGTCTTACCAGCTTACGCTGTGGGAAATCTAATCTTGAGGTGGGCTTCACGCTTAGATGCTTTCAGCGTTTATCCCTTCCCGACATAGCTACCCAGCTATGCTCCTGGCGGAACAACTGGTGCACCAGAGGTCGGTCCATCCCGGTCCTCTCGTACTAAGGACAGCTCCTCTCAAATTTCCTACGCCCGCGACGGATAGGGACCGAACTGTCTCACGACGTTCTGAACCCAGCTCGCGTGCCGCTTTAATGGGCGAACAGCCCAACCCTTGGGACCTACTTCAGCCCCAGGATGCGACGAGCCGACATCGAGGTGCCAAACCTCCCCGTCGATGTGGACTCTTGGGGGAGATCAGCCTGTTATCCCCGAGGTAGCTTTTATCCGTTGAGCGATGGCCCTCCCACGAGGTACCACCGGATCACTAAGCCCGACTTTCGTCCCTGCTCCACCTGTATGTGTCGCAGTCAGGCTCCCTTATGCCTTTGCGCTCTTCGAAGGATTTCCGACCCTTCTGAGGGAACCTTTGGGCGCCTCCGTTACTCTTTTGGAGGCGACCGCCCCAGTCAAACTGCCTGCCTAACAATGTCCCGTGACCAGTTTCATGGCCTCCGGTTAGAATTCCAGTACTGCCAGGGTGGTATCCCAAGGGCGGCTCCATCAAGGCTGGCGCCCTGATTTCCATGCCTCCCACCTATCCTGTACAGGCAATACCGAAACTCAATGCTAAACTGCAGTAAAGCTCTACGGGGTCTTTCCGTCCAATCGCGGGTAGCAAGCATCTTCACTTGCACTACAATTTCGCCGGATTTGTTGTCGAGACAGTGCTCAAATCATTACGCCATTCGTGCGGGTCGGAACTTACCCGACAAGGAATTTCGCTACCTTAGGACCGTTATAGTTACGGCCGCCGTTTACTGGGGCTTAAGTTCATACCTTCGCTTGCGCTAAGTATTCCCCTTAACCTTCCAGCACCGGGCAGGCGTCAGCTCCTATACTTCAGCTTTCGCTTTAGCAGAAACCTGTGTTTTTGATAAACAGTTGCTTGAGCCTATTCTCTGCGGCCCCTTTCGGGGCACTCCTTATCCCTAAGTTACGGAGTCAATTTGCCTAGTTCCTTGACAACAATTCTTCCGATGGTCTTAGGATTCTCTCCTCATCTACCTGTGTCGGTTTACGGTACGGGCACAAACAAGCTCCATAGAAACTTTTCTTGGCAGTGTGAAATCAGATACTTCTCCAAAATTGGATCCCTATAACACCTCAACATTGGCCTGACGGATTTTCCAATCTGACCTGTCTTAGTGCTTAGACACACATCCAATAGTGTGCACATCCTATCCTCCTGCGTCATTCCATCTGTCAAACGCTAGTTTGTGGTATCGGAATATCAACCGATTGTCCATCGCCTACGCCTTTCGGCCTGGGCTTAGGTCCCGACTAACCCTGGGCGGACGAACCTTCCCCAGGAAACCTTAGATTTTCGACCAATAAGATTCTCACTTATTTCTCGCTACTTATGCCAGCATACTCTCTCCTGTACAGTCCAATGCTCCTTACGGTACATCTTCAACCCGTACAGGATGCTCCTCTACCACTCTTTCGAGTCCATAGCTTCGGTGGTAAGTTTTAGCCCCGGACATCTTCGGCGCAGGATCTCTTGACTAGTGAGCTATTACGCACTCTTTAAATGAATGGCTGCTTCTAAGCCAACATCCTAGTTGTCTTAGAAGTCCCACATCCTTTTCCACTTAACTTACACTTTGGGACCTTAGCTGATGATCTGGGCTGTTTCCCTTTTGACCACGGATCTTATCATTCGTAGTCTGACTGCCGTGATTCAAGTATATGGCATTCGGAGTTTGATAGGGTTCAGTAACTGTTGTCAGCCCCTAGCCCATTCAGTGCTCTACCTCCATTACTCATTCACGACGCTAGCCCTAAAGCTATTTCGAGGAGAACCAGCTATCTCCGAGTTCGATTGGAATTTCTCCGCTATCCACAGCTCATCCCATGGTTTTTCAACACCAACGTGGTTCGGTCCTCCACGGAATTTTACTTCCGCTTCAACCTGGCCATGGATAGGTCACCCGGTTTCGGGTCTACAGCATACAACTTGTCGCCCTATTAAGACTCGGTTTCCCTTCGGCTCCGCACCTTAAGTGCTTAACCTTGCTGCATACCGTAACTCGCTGGCTCGTTCTACAAAAAGCACATCGTCGCACATAAAAGTGCTTCGATCGGTTGTGGACACACGGTTTCAGGTTCTATTTCACTCCCCTCCCGGGGTTCTTTTCACCTTTCCCTCACGGTACTTCTTCGCTATCGGTCACCAGGTAGTATTTAGCCTTAGGAGGTGGTCCTCCCTCATTCCCACAAGGTTTCTCGTGTCTCGTGGTACTCTGGCATGGACTGGGTTTTTTCGGTTTTCATTTACAGGGCTTTTACCTTCTTTGGCGGAGCCTTCCAGCTCTCTTCAATTAACCTATTTACCTCTAATGTCCAGCCGAACCCCAGGAACAAGTTCCTGGTTTGGGCTCTTTCCCTTTCGCTCGCCGCTACTAAGGAAATCGATTTTTCTTTCTCTTCCTCCGGGTACTTAGATGTTTCAGTTCCCCGGGTTTACCCCTATAAAACTATTTATTCATTTTATAGTACAATGCTTCCATTGTAGGTTTCCCCATTCGGAAATCTCCGGATCACAGACTATTTGCGTCTACCCGAAGCTTATCGCAGCTTATCACGTCCTTCGTCGGCTCCTGGTGCCAAGGCATCCACCATGCGCCCTTTGTAGCTTGACCTT
>NZ_JACGAG010000021.1 GCF_014050525.1 Clostridium sp. cel8 | reverse complement strand
AGCATAGAAATAAAGCACCAGAAAACTGGTGCTAATGTTAAAAGTTTTTTGGGACATTTTCAAAAACGGTTGACACAGTTTTTTTACTTTTTTCAAAATGTTGACTTGACTTACTTTGTCGTTTTGCTTGGAACATTTTACTTCCTTGCCTTACAACGGAGAATATTATATCACAGCTTATAATGTTGTAGTATATTAAATTATGCATATAACAATTTTATTTTGCCCTATCTTCTATATTCTATTCATTTCTCATTTTTTCATATATTGATACACCTGGATAAGATTATATTGCTTTTACCTTATTATTTACATCTAGAACTAAGAATATACACAATCAATAAATAATAAATAGAATTATAAAAATTGCTATGGAATAAATATCCATAGCAATTAAATAAAATTGACTTCAAATATAATATACTTTTAATAAATATATTCATATAATATGTTTAAATGCAAATCCCAATACAACTATTCCAATAAATATCCTATATATTGCAAACACCCTCATAGGCTTTTTCTTCAAAAAACTTATAAACTTGTCTACAACTATTAATGCCACTACAAAAGAAACAACAAACCCTATTACAAGAGCTATTATTTCAGAAGCTGTCATTGCTATTTTAACCTTCAAAAGAGAATAACCACTTGCAGCTATCATTGTTGGTATTGCCAGTATAAATGAAAATTCTGCCGCTGCAACATTTGTAAGTCCACTTACCCATGCACCTATTATTGTTGATGCAGACCTTGACATTCCAGGCCAAAGTGCAAGACATTGAAAGCAACCTATTTTAAATGCCTGTTTTACATTTACATCTTCAATTCTCTTCGTACTATTTCCCCTCCTGTACTTATTTTCCATAAATATCATGAGGAAACCTCCAAATACAAGTGCAGATGCAACAGTAATAGGATTAAATAATTTATCCTGTATCATATCATCAAATAAAAATCCAATTATTGCAGCAGGTATAAATGCCACAAGTATATTAAACCACAGCTTAAATCCCCATTTTCCAGGAGCAATATTTTTAAGTGATCCAGATATTTTATCCCAATATAAAACTAATATTGCAAGTATAGCTCCAAGCTGAATAACAATTTCAAAAGTGTCCACATATGCTTTTCTATAAGTTGGATCTTGGAAATTAATCAAACTTCCTACTATTATCATATGTCCTGTAGAGGATATTGGCAAAAATTCAGTAACTCCTTCTACTATTCCTATTATAACTGCTTTAACCATAAGCATTATTTCAATTGCGCCCACTTATTTCAACTCTCTCTCTTTATAAATTTTACAACAATTTTTATTATACTATCACTTTTACTCATTATACAATAACTATATTATTAACATATTGTTACCTATATGTTATCTATATTTAATAAATTTTCATAAATATAATGTCATTAATTAATCCTAATTTATAAACATGATATAACTTTTTGATGTAAAATTAATTGTATTGTATTATAATATTTAGGAGTTAAAAATAGATAGTTCTATTTTTAAATAAAAGGTGGTGTGAAAAATTAAGATAAAATCTTTTTTAAGCATTATAATCTCAAAGTCTATTATAAAAGTATCAAAAGCTTTGTTTAAAGGGGGAAGTAACTTTCCAGGAAGAGTTGCCTTAAAATTAGATAAAAATATCCTAGAAACTATATCCAAAGACTATAAAATTATAGTTGTAACTGGTACAAATGGAAAGACGACAACTACAAGTATGATATACAATATATTAAAAGAAAATGAAAAGCATGTTATAACAAATAATACAGGTGCAAATATGCTTCCTGGAATAATATCTTGCTTTATGGAAAACTTCTCTTTTAAAAAATGTAGTAAAACAAGTTACGCAGTTATAGAATGTGATGAAGCAAATTTAACACTTCTTACAAACTATGTTACTCCTGAAATAATAACTATTACTAATCTATTCAGGGATCAATTAGATAGATATGGAGAAGTGTATACAACTTTGAAAAAAATTTTAAAAGGTATAAAAAAAGTTCCTCTTTCAAATCTTGTATTAAATGCAGATGAACCACTACTAGGTGATCTTGATGTTGAAAATAGAACTATTTACTATGGATTCAAATGCAGCTTAAACAACAAAAAAGAAGTAAAAATAAATGCTGATTCTAAATTCTGTAAAAAATGCAAACATCCATATAAATACAATTTTATAACTTACAGCCATCTAGGTGATTTTTACTGTGACAATTGTGGTTATAAAAGGCCAAATTTAGATTATGCTATAGATGAGATAAAGGAAACATCTCAAAATGGCTCACTTGTAGTGATTAATGGAGAAGAATACTACATAAATCAACCTGGTGACTACAATATATACAATGCATTATGTGCATATTCAGTAGCAAAAACTTGTGATGTACCATCATCTGTAATATATACTTCACTTAAAAATCAAAAAAGTAGCTTTGGAAGACAAGAAATTATAGATGTAGATGGTAAAGAGGTCAAAATAATCCTTGTAAAAAATCCTGCTGGTTATGATGAAGCAATAAACAGTATTTCACTTGATAATAAGAGCTTTGATTTAGCTGTTCTATTAAATGACAATTATGCAGACGGAAGAGATGTATCTTGGATATGGGATGTAAATTTTGAAAGTTTATTATCCCTTAATATAAATAACATACTAATTTCAGGAATAAGGCTATATGACATGGCAGTAAGGCTTAAAGTTGCAGGTCTTGATGAAAATAAGTTCATATTATGTGATGATTTTAAAAATCTTACTGAAAAAATCAAACAGTGTAGTGAAAACAGAGTATACATTCTTGCAACATATACTTCCATGATAGGATTTAGAAAGTACTTAAATTCAAAAGGATACATAAAAAAATTATGGTAGATAAAGAGGTGTGTTTTTATGGAACTTGACATATGTCATCTATATCCCGATCTATTAAATGTGTACGGTGATCTTGGAAATATAAAGATATTGAAATACAGAGCTGAAAAACGTGGAATAAAAGTAAATATACATAACGTATCTATAGGTGATCCTTTTGAGTGGGAAAAGTATGATATAATCTTCTTTGGAGGTGGCCAGGACTATGAACAGTCCATAGTATCTGAGGATTTAATAAAAAATAAAAAATCCGGAATAAAAGAATATATTGAAAATGGAAAGGTATTTTTATCTATATGCGGTGGATATCAACTTCTTGGGAAATACTATACTACACCAGACGGTAAAAAGCTTTCTGGACTTAATGTAATTGATATATACACAGAAAGCGGTAACAAGAGATTTATAGGAAATATAGTGATTTACAACGATACATTTAAAGAAACTTATGTTGGATTTGAAAATCATTCTGGTAGAACTTATATAGGTAACTTAAAGCCTCTTGGTAAAGTACTAAAAGGATACGGAAACAACGGGGAAGACGGATATGAAGGATGTGTATACAAAAATTGCTTTGGTACTTACTTCCACGGTTCCCTACTATCAAAAAACCCTGAACTATCTGATAGATTTTTGAAATTAGCACTATCTAAAAAATACAATAAAGAAATAAATCTCGCTCCCCTTAATGATAGCCTCGAAATAAATGCAAAAAAATTCATTTTAAAAAGAGAATTAAAAATGGATTTCAACAAAAATAATATTTATACAACATTATAACAAATATATACAAAAAAAGACAAATTCACTAAAATAAATTTTTATCAAAGTGCATTTGTCTTTTTAAGTCTAATTTAAATCTAATTAAAAATATTTAATTAAAATACCTTTTACATATAATAAAAAATTAACTTTAATATTTGCATCCAAATCTTCTTTCAAACTCAGCTATCAATCCATCTCTAAATTTTGGATGAGCTATTTTTATAAGTTCTCTAGCTCTCTGCTGAAGGGTTTTACCTCTAAGCTGAGCTATACCATATTCTGTTATTACATAGTGAACATCATTTCTAGATGTAGTTACAGCTGCACCTTTATTTAAAAATGGAACTATTCTAGAAATCTTTCCATGAGCTGCAGTAGATGGTATTGCAATAATTGACTTTCCACCTGGTGCCATACTTGCGCCTCTTGTGAAATCAATCTGTCCACCTACTCCACTTATTTGTCTCATTCCTATGCTTTCAGAACATATTTGTCCCATGAGATCTATTTCAACACATGAATTTATACAAACCATTTTAGAATTCTTCATAATAACTTGAGGATTATTTACATAATCTACTGGTCTAGATTCAAACATAGGATTATTATCTACAAAGTCATATAATCTTTTTGTTCCCATAAGGAATGTTACAACTACTTTTCCTGGATGAAGCGACTTTTTCTTATTTGTAATTACTCCTGCTTCTATTAGTTCTACAACTCCATCTGATATCATCTCTGAATGTATTCCAAGATCTTTTTTATCTTTCAAAAACAAGAGTACTGCATCAGGTATAGCACCTATTCCAAGCTGCAAAGTTGAGCCATCTTCTACAAGTGATGCACAATAACTTCCTATTTTCTTTTCAACTTCTCCAACTTTAGCTGGCTTAAGTTCAACTACAGGTCGAGAACTTTCAACTATATAATCGATATCAGAAATGTGTATAAAACAATCTCCCATAACTCTTGGCATATTTTCATTTACTTCAGCAATTACCAACTTTGCACATTCTGCAGCAGGATGTATGTAGTCATTAGATACGCCATAGCTACAAAATCCATGTTCATCAGGTTTACTTACTTCTATAAGTGCTACATCTACTGGAATATATCCTTCTTTAAAAAGCCTTGGTATTTCACTAAAAAATACTGGAATATATCCTGCTCTTCCTGAATTCACAAGTTCCTGTGTACCCTTACCTACAAATAATGAGTTGACATGAAGATATTTCTCCACACCTTCTTCTGCATATTTTGTTTCACCTTGTGGTATCATATGGTACATCTCAATATCTTTATACTTTTCCTTATTTTCAACCATTGCATTTAAAAGTACCTTAGGCTCAGCACAGGCATGGCCAAAAACTACATTACTCCCTGATTTTATATGGGATACCGCTTCATCTGCACTTACAACTTTACTTTTATACAATTCAGCTAAATTCATAAAAACCACTCCTTTAAAAGCTAATATAAATAAAAACTGATGCAAGTAAACAAAATAAATTTTAGAGTTAACACAAAACCTGCCTCTTTAATTACTATCCATTTTGTTAAACAGTTTGTTAAAAAAACTACAATTATTTGTAAACATGCACCATTCATTACACTTAATACATAATATATATTAAAATTATATATCAAGTGCATACTGATATTATATTATACTATTTTAATTTATTCAAACTAATAATAGTTTTTTTTAAGCTAAAAATACTATATTAAATCAGTATAGTATCAAATATTACCTATTTTTAACATAGCTTTATCTCTTGCTATCGTTTCCAATAAATATCCACCAGCTTAGCTGGTGGTTTTTCCTAAGCCCTATAAGGGCATATTACCAGCGTTATGCCTTAAGGC
>NZ_JACGAG010000020.1 GCF_014050525.1 Clostridium sp. cel8 | reverse complement strand
TATTCTATCATCTTATTTTGCATTTGTCAACATTTTTTTATCTTTTTTTAAATGCTGATTTACATTGCTTTGTCGTCTTGCTTGGATTGTATTGTTCTCCTTCAAGACAACGAAATTTATTATATCACAGACTTAATTCTTTTCAATATCAAATTACTACATTATCTTAATTTAATCTATTATATATACTATATACTCAATTTTTTTAATATATACTTATATTGACACACAAGGTTATGTTGATTTATTCTATTCTAGAATATCTCTATCTATAGAATAAATCAACTATAAAATATCTACATATATTTCTAAAATGTTTCTAAATTTTATTTAAAAAATAAGAAGGCATATCACATTTACATTTAAATCCAAAATGCTCTAATGATTTTTGAAGAGCATAAAGTGTATAACTTACCTTATCAACTTTTGCATTTTCACCCATATGTCCTATTCTTATAACTTTACCTTTCAAGTATCCAAAACATCCTGCTATCATTACATTATAGTAGTCTTTCATATAATCTATAAGTTTAGCATCTTCTATTCCATTTGGAACTTCAATTACTGTCACAGTATTAGAATATCCATTTTCAGTATATAAACTCAATCCAGCCATTTTAACAGCCTCTCTAACTGCAACAGAAATTCTATGATGTCTATTTATAATATTTTTATCTTTTATTATGTTTTCTACAGCTTGTCTAAAGCCAACTATGTCACTTATAGGCGGTGTATATGGAAACCACTTGTCTTTATAATAATCTTTCCATACAAGTAGATTACAATAAAAGGATGCTATTTTACTCTTTCTATTTTTCATAAAATTAAATGCATCGGAACTTACACTTAAAATAGTAAGTCCTGGAGGTGCAGAAATGCACTTCTGAGATGCTCCTATTACTATATCTATATCCCATTTATCTACCTCCAATTTTTCTCCACCCATAGCAGAAACACTATCGACTACAGTAAGTATTCCCTTACTTTTAAGCATAGGACATATTTTTGATATATCATTTAATACTCCAGATGGAGTATCACAATGTACCACTGTAGCATACTTAAAGTCACTATCTTTTTCTAAAAATTTTTCTAATTTATCTATATCTATGGCTCTTTTTCTATTTTGCTTAAAAAATACAACTTGTCCACCATATAATTTAATAAAGTCTGCAAATCCTTCTCCAAATATTCCATTGTCAATTACAAGAACTCTATCACCTTTTTCCGTAAGAGATGCACATGCCGCTTCAAGTCCAAGTATTCCCTCTCCATTTAGTATTAACACTTGATTTTTAGTATTTAAAAATTTTGCAGTTATTTCACAAGTTTCCTTATAAAAATCATAGAATTCAGGATCAAAATCAGGATTTGTACATCTTTTACTTCTTGCAAGTCTTACATTTTCACTAACTTCAGTAGGACCTGGAGTCATTATATACGGAATTTTCATAAATTTCACCTCTAAGTTAATATTAATTTAGGCTAAATTATATCATTACTTATCAATATATAAAAATGTATTGATACATTTGATATACTATTATTAGAATAATCTTTACACTTAGTAAAAAAATATAATAAACTTAATTATTAGAAAGGATTTATATATGGATATAAACAAATATTTAGAAGAAAAAATAAAACTCATATGTAATAGCTATACTGACTCTAGTATTGGGGGATATATTACAGGCAATGGTCCTATACCTTGTAATATTTTATTTGTAGGAGAA
The DNA here is from genome assembly GCF_014050525.1 of Clostridium sp. cel8. Taxonomy (GTDB): domain Bacteria; phylum Bacillota; class Clostridia; order Clostridiales; family Clostridiaceae; genus Clostridium_B. The sequence goes on along the minus strand of NZ_JACGAG010000020.1, from coordinate 9,695 downwards.
GCACCAGGAAAAAATGAAATAATAGAAGGAAAGCCCTTTGTTGGAATGGCAGGAAAGACTTTTGAGAAATACTTAAATTCAATAGGATTAAATCGAAGTAACATAAGAATAACAAACACATGTTTCTTCAGACCTATAAAAATAAGCATTGGTAAAAACGGAAAGAAAACTATAAGAAATAGGACTCCAAAGATATCTGAAGTAAACTTATTTAGAGATATACTAGATGAAGAAATTAATTTTGTAAATCCCAAGATAATAGTCACCCTTGGAAATATACCATTAAGAAGACTTACTACATTTAAATCTATTGGCAACTGCCATGGTAAATTATATTATAACGAAAATTTAAAAACACATATATTTCCTATGTATCATCCTTCCGCATTAACTTATAATAGAAATGAAAGCTTTAAAAACAAATACCAAAATGACTGGATAAAATTAAAAGAAGCTCTAAAAAAAATTTAGAGCTTCGAACTTTGTTCTATATTAAAATTATATAACCTTAACATTTTGTTTTTTTCTATACCTATAAAAATTTAATAAAAGTGCCATGAGTCCACCAAATGTATCTATGAAAACATCCCTTATCCTAGGTGATCTTCCTGGTATAAAAAATTGATGAATCTCATCAGAACAAGCATACAAAAATACTATTACTATTGCAATTAAAAGAACCTTTTTCATTTTAGCTTTGTCATATAAAGCATTAAAAAGCAATATATAAAGTACAAAATACTCAGAAAAATGTGCTGTCTTTCTTACTATAAAATTTGCAAAATTACCAAATAAACTATTAAGATTTATTCCCATTTCACTAAATAGATAAACAACATACTTACTTTTTTCATCCGATATAGTTGCCGGTTGATTTGAAAATTCAAATATTATAACTAGCCACAATAAAACTAATATCCATTTAACTTTTTTATTCATACTAAAACCTTTCTAGTTAATTGTTTTAATAACTTTATCTCCCTATCTATATCATCTAAAGATACCATTTCAGAAATTGAATATTTATACCTACAAGGAATATCAATTTCACCAGTCGGTATTCCTGAAAACTCCTTGTGCACAGATCCACCTTCAGATCTATCTGTACTTATACTATGTTGAATTGCTACATTAGATTTAATTGCCGCTTCTTCTAGCATCTTCTTTACTTCTTCATGCATTATTAGGGATTTATCCATTATTCTTAAAACAGGCCCTTTCCCTATGCTTACATTTTCTTTACTGATATCCTCTTTTGTTCCGACTATTATAGCATAGTTGGGCTTTATTTGCCTTGCAGCTGATCTAGCTCCAGCTCCTCCAATTTCACCTTGTGATGAAAATACAAAATACGTTTCAAACTCTTTATCTTGTATTTTATCATCTTTCATTTCATCTATTAGCTTTAAAAGTATATAACATCCAACTTTATTATAGAGCGTTGGACTTATTATATTATTATTTTCAACAATTAAATATGGTCCTACTAAAGATGCTGTATCCCCTTCTTTTATTTTATCCAAAACACCTTCTTTACTATCCAATCCTATATCTGCAACAATATTAGTTTTATTTAAAGATACTTTCCCCAAAACTCCATTTTCAAATCTTATAAATCCATTATTTACATATTCTTTTTTAAATTGCCCAATACTATCCATTATTATCATTCCATTTTCACTTATATGGCTTACTATAAATCCTATAGAATCCATATGAGAACATAACATCATTTTTTCTTTCCCATTTCCCATTTTTACAATAATATTCTTCATACTATCTTCATAAAACTTAACATTATTTTTAACTAAATGTTTTTTTATTAAATCTCTTATTTCATCTTCTCTTCCACTTACTCCATAAGAATTAATTAAATCTATTAGAAGCTGATCCATAAATATCTACCAGAAAAATATTCTAGTATTTCATCTCCTTTCAATATGTTTATAATAAGTACAAATTAAAAACTTCTTAAGTAGCTATGTAATAATTTTATTGTATTTTCATAATCATCTAAACTACATACAGAAACAATTGAATTCATGTATCTACATGGTATAAGTATACAACCTAGTTTATAACTTAAGGATATACTATTTAAAGACAAAAGTTCATTTTTATCTTTAATACAAGCAATATTTTGATATGCTATAGAACCTTTCTGTGCTTTACTTCTTATATAACTTACAGTATCTTTATCAAATAATGTTTTTCCAAACTTATATGGTATAATCGGTCCTTTTCCCAATACTATATTATTTAATTTTTCACCTTTATCAATCGTATCATCCGTGCAAACTGTATCAACCATTATAAAAACATCAGGCTTTATATTATAAATTGAAACAATAGAGCCTCTTTTTCCTACATTTTCCTGAACATTAAAACTTATATACAAATCCAAATTATAATCTTCCCTCAACACTTCAATCAATGCACAGCACCCCAATCTGTCATTTAAAGCTTTTGCTTTAATTATGTTATTAGGCAACTGTTCATAATTTATATCAAACACAGCAAATTCACCTAAACTTACAATTTCTCTTGCCTCTTTTTCAGAATTTGCCCCTATGTCTATAGAAAGATTGTCTAAAGGAACTGCCTTAGTCCTCTCACCTTTGGTCTGAAGATGAATCGGTTTTAATCCTATTACTCCTTTTATTTTATTTTTTCCTATTAATACAACTTTACAATAAAGTGAAGCTCTATCTACATTTCCAAGTACTGAAAACTTTAAAGTTCCATCGCTATTATATGATGTAATTATTAAACCTATTTCATCCATATGAGCAGATAACATAACTTTTTTAGAAGATTTATCTTTTTTATTCTCTTTATGTACTACAATATTTCCAATTCTATCAACTGAATAGTTTAGTTTCATACCTTCTAACTCAGATTTTATTAAATTTCTTGTATCTCCTTCATAACCAGAAGGAGCTGTAGAATTACATAGTTTTTCTAAAAACAAAATAGTCCCTCCAATTCACTAGAACTTAAATTCTGAATAAATCTTGCAAGAAGTCTTCCAGTATTTCTTATATCCTCTATATTAACCATTTCCACTGAAGTATGCATATACCTTATAGGTATAGATATAAGTAATGTTGGTATTCCACCAAGTGAAGTTTGAATATCCCAGGCGTCCGTACCTGTATTTCCTGGTTCTACTTCAATTTGATAAGGTATATTATATTTTTTTGCAGTATCTGTTATTCTTTCACGAAGCTTAGGATGAATGTTAGGTCCTATACAAATTACAGGTCCATTTCCCAATTTATTTTCTCTATCAATATCACCATTACTTCCACCATCAAAAGTAGTATCTATGGCTATCCCAATATCAGGTCTTATGTCATAGCTGGCCATTTTTGCTCCTCTATGACCAACCTCTTCTTGACATGAACAAACAAAACTTACATTCAAATCTGGATTTACATTTCTAAGTTCCTGTGAGCATACATACATAGCTACAATACCAGCTCTATTATCAGCAGTTTTACAAGCTATATTATTATTTAAAAGAGGTACAATCTTCCTATTAATAGTAACATAATCCCCTACTTTTACCAAAGACTTCAACTTATCAGAATCCATAAATGAATCTATATACATATTTTCAACTGTAAAATCTTTATCTTCAGTACTCGATTTAAAAGCTACTATTCCATTTATATCTTCTACTCCATGTATAATAACTTGTTGAGATACAAGACTTTTAGCATCAATTCCAACAGATTTAAATTCAATGAATCCTCTATCTAAAATTTTATTAACCATTAAAAACACTTCATCTGTATGTGCCATGACCATTATACTGTTTGAACTTCTACCTTTTTTATTTATGTATATGTTATTTAATTTGCTTATACTTACATCACAAAACTCACTAAAAGCATCCTGTATAACAGGATAAATCCAATTTTCCCTTCCACTAGGAGCATGGGACTCACATATTCTTTTAAAAAAATCTAAGTCTTTCATTTGTTCCCTCCAATCCAATAACATATTAAATTAATTACATGTCATATTAAAAATTATAGCATAAAAAGCTATCCTCAATAATAATTTATTGCTGATAGCTTTTATTAAATGACATATGATATAAAAAAATTTATCATATGAAAATAAATCATATTTTATGTAATTATCTTACTTAAGAATAATTTAGTTCTGCTATTTTGTGGATTATTGAATATTTCATCTGGCGACGCTTCTTCAACTATTTTCCCACTGTCCATAAATATCACTCTATCACCTACTTCTTTTGCAAATCCCATTTCATGAGTAACTACTACCATAGTCATACCTTCTTTGGCAAGTTCCTTCATTACATTTAAAACTTCTCCTACAAGTTCTGGATCCAATGCAGAAGTTGGTTCATCAAACAACATTATATCTGGATTCATAGCAAGAGCTCTTGCTATTGCAACTCTTTGTCTTTGTCCTCCTGAAAGTTTTGAAGGATACATGTCTAACTTATCTATGAGCCCAACTTTTTTGATTAAATTTTTAGCTCTCTCTTCCACTTCAGCTTTATCTTCCTTTTTTACCTTTATTGGAGCTACCATTACATTTTCAAGAACTGTCATATGGGAAAATAAATTAAAGTTTTGAAAAACCATGCCCATTTTTTCAATTGTTTTTCTGGTAGCTTTTTTATCTTTATAATCTATAAGTTCTCCTTCTATCTTAACATTACCTGAGTCAGGTATTTCAAGACTATTAAGGCATCTTAAAAAAGTACTTTTACCAGAACCAGAAGGACCTATTATTACTAGAACTTCACCTTTTTTTTACATTTACATTTATATCTTTAAATACAGTAAGATTGCCAAAAGTTTTAGTTAAATTTTTAGCTTCTATCATATACATATTTTACTCACTCCCTAATTGTATTTGGACATTTTCTTCTCAAAAACAGTAAATAAACCAGTAAACACAGTTGTCATTATGAGATACATACATGCTGCAGTAAAATACATTTCTACAGGCGCAAACATAGCAGATGAAATTTGCTGTGCAGTTCTCATAAGTTCAACCATAGCTATTGTAGAAACTAGTGAAGTATCCTTTATCATTGCTATAAATTCATTTCCAAGTGCAGGTAAAATAATTCTTATTGTCTGGGGAAGAATTATTATTCTCATTGTCTGTATGTAAGAAAACCCAAGAGCTTTTGCAGCTTCAGTCTGACCTTTATCTATACCAAGTATTCCACCTCTTATTATTTCAGCCATGTATGCAGCACTATTCAAACTTAAAGCAATTACTGCAGCCTGAAATTCAGTAAGTGTTACTCCTATTGTGGGAAGACCATAGTAGATAAAAAACAACTGAACAAGGAGCGGAGTTCCTCTTACAACCCATGTATAAAATGAAGCAATATATGATAAAAATTTATTAGAAGATATTTTTAAAAGAGAAATTAAAATTCCAAGCAAAGTAGCAATTAATAAAGAAATTACTGTTAGTTCTATTGTCATTACACAGCCTTTTAATATAACTGGCATACTGGTAATAATTATATTTATATTCATATTTTCCTCCCAATTCTGTAATTCTTGTTAGTAGTTGATCATTTAAATTTTATATGCCTGTCCCAAAATATTAATTGAGGCAGGCTAGTTAGCATTTTATTAATATAAAATATTATTGTATAAAATATTATTGTGAAATATCAGATCCAAACCATTTTTCTGAGATCTTTGTCATTGTTCCATCAGCTTTTATTTCTTTATAAGCTTTTTCAAATTCAGCTTTCAAATCTGTATCTTCTTTTCTGAATGCTATTCCAAATGGTTCATCTGTAAGATCTTCACTTAAAACATCAAAACCACTCTTTTTCTGTTTGTAATAATTCGCTACAACATTATCTACTATAACTGCATCTGTTCTCCCTATTATTAAATCATTATATGCATCTGTTATTTTGTCATAAGTTTTTATTTGCTTAATTCCTGGAATCTTCTTTGCAACATCTTCACCAGTAGTTGAAATCTGCACACCTACAATTTTATCTTTCAAATCATCTGAAGACTTTATAGTTGTATTACCAGTTTTTACGGATATTACCTGGCCACCATGAATGTATGGTCCAAAAAATGTCATTGATTTTTTTCTTTCATCTGTCATGCTAACGGAAGAAATAACAGCATCATATTTTTTGCTTTTTAGCCCCATAAATATTCCATCCCATGACGTTGAAACAAATTGAATTTTAATTCCCATTTTTTTAGCAAGGGCATTTCCCATATCTATATCCATACCAACAAGTTTATTATTTTCATCTCTGAATTCCATTGGTGGATAAGTATCATCTACTGCCACAACTATTTTTTTTGCCTTTTTTACTTTTTCAAGTGTAGTTTCACTACTTGAAGTACTTGAACTTTTATTCTGAGTTCCACATCCTGCAAATAAAAATGTCATTACTGATAGAGTAATAAGTATTGAAATAATCTTTTTCATAAAATAAATCCCCCTTTTTATATATTTTTATTAATATTTACAATATACTTATTGTATATTTTTTTCAAGAGTTTTTTATAAATTAACTAAATGAATAGGATTACAATTATAAAATATTTTATACTCTACTAAATTCATATTATCTATTGATATAATTATATACATTGTATATAATAAAAAATAAGATTTATGAGGAGGTAATTATGTGTAAAATATCTAGCTATGTTATAGAAAAAATGATACTTTATTTTGGAAACGACATTAAAAGAGTAAATCATGCATTGAAAGTATATGGTTTTAGTAAAAGTATAGGGGAACTTGAAAACTTAAGTAAAGATGAAATGCTAATACTTGAATTAGCATCAATCCTTCATGATATAGGAATTAAGGAAAGTGAAAGAAAATACAATAGCTCAGCAGGAAACTATCAAGAAATAGAAGGGCCTCCTATAGCTAGAGAACTCCTAAAAGATACTGATTTAGCAAAATCCCAAATAGATAGAATCTGCTTTTTAATAGGAAATCATCATAGTTACAATAAAATTGATGGAATCGATCTTCAAATACTTATAGAAAGTGATTTTCTTGTGAATGCATATGAAGATAATGTTGAAAAATCAACTATAGAACATATGAAAAATAAATACTTTAAAACTTATACAGGGAAAAAATATTTAGAAAATTTGTATTTAAAAAAGAGTATCAAGTCATAGATACTCTTTTAATTTCAATTCAGTTCTATAAAACTTTACTCAAAAAATTTTTTGTTCTTTCATTTTGAGGATTTGAAAATAATTCAGAAGGTATATTTTCTTCTATTATTTTTCCACCATCCATAAAAATAACCCTATCTCCAACTTCTCTTGCAAAACCCATTTCATGAGTTACTATTACCATAGTCATTCCTTCTCTACCTAACTCCTTCATAACTTCCAAAACTTCTCCAACCATTTCTGGATCAAGTGCAGAAGTTGGTTCATCAAATAATATAACATCAGGCTCCATAGCAAGAGTTCTTGCTATTGCTATTCTCTGCTTTTGCCCTCCTGAAAGTTGAGATGGATATTTCTCAGCTTTATCTTCAAGACCGACTCTCTTCAATAGACTATATGCCAATTTTTCTGATTCTTCCTTAGAAATTCCCTTGACTTTTCTTGGAGCTATAGTTATATTGTCAAGTATAGTTAAATTAGAAAACAAATTAAATTGTTGAAATACCATGCCCATCTTCTGTCTTATTTTATTAATATCTACATTTTTCTTATTTATAACATTTCCCTCAAAAATTATTTGTCCTGCAGTTGGTTCTTCAAGGAGATTTAGACATCTTAAAAAAGTACTTTTACCAGATCCACTTGGACCTATAATAACTACAACTTCACCTGATTTTATCTCTGTATCAATTCCTTGTAATACATCTAGTTTTCCAAAACTTTTATACAATCCCTTTACTTTAATCACTGAGCTTAAGCCTCCCCTCAAATTTACGGACAATCCTTGAAAGAGTAAATGTTATTACAAAATAAATTAATGCTGCTATAACAAGTGGAATAAATGGTTTAAACAATACACTTCTTACAGTATCTGCATTATACATAAGTTCATGTATTCCAACTATGGATACTATAGATGATTCCTTAACAACAACTATGAATTCATTCCCTAGAGCAGGTAAAATATTTTTTATAGCTTGAGGTATTATTATATACCTCATAGCTTTTGCTTCTTTCATACCAAGTGACCTAGCTGCTTCCATCTGTCCCCTATCAACAGCTTGTATACCTGCACGCACTATTTCTGCAACATAGGCACTACTATTTATTCCAAGTGCTATAACTCCCGCTACTATATCAGGAATATGAATTCCTGCATTTGGAAGCCCATAAACTACTATGTAAAGTTGTACAAGCGATGGAGTTCCTCTTATAAACTCAACATAAGCAGAAGAAACTCCCTTCAATATTTTGTTTTTCGACATTTTCATTAATGCAATTATTACTCCTCCTACTACCCCTAAAATTACTGCAAAAAAGGAGATAATAATTGTAAACTTTGCACCATTAATAAAGAATGGATAATATTTAGTTATAAAACTAAAATCCAAAATAAACATCCTTTCTATAATTTAGTTTATGAGCTTCGTTGATTCAACAAGTAACTTATCAATAGTATTATTTTCCTTTAATTTATCTATACTCTTATTTATTTTACTTACCAAATCACTACTATTTTTCTTTACTGCTATAGCAGTTCCTATATTTTCTACATCTACCTTTATATTTGCAACAGCTAGATCATCATTTGCATCTGCATAAGCCTTTGCAATTGGTGAATCAGTTAGACAACCTTCTACTTTGTTATTTTTAAGCATTAAAACAAGATCACTTACTTTGGCAAGTTCAACTAAATTAGCCTTTGGAACTTGTTCCATCATAATTTCCTGCTGAGTAGAACCCTTTTGCACTCCAAACTTCTTATTTGCAAAATCACTTAACTTTTTATATTTATTTATATCTGATTTTCTTACTATCACACTCTGATCACCTTGATAATATACTTCTGAAAAATCAACGTTCTTTTTTCTTTCTGGTGTTGCTTGCATACCAGATATAACAAAATCTACACTTCCTGAATTTAAAGCGGCTAATAATCCATCAAAACTCATATCTTTAATTTCTAATTTAACACCGAGATCTTCTGCAATTTGCTTTGCTATTTCTATATCAAATCCAACTATTTGATCTTTTCCATTTATTTTTTTATGAAATTCAAAAGGTGGAAAATCAGCACTTGTTCCAAGTACAATTTTGCCATTTTCCTTAATTCTTTTCATAGTTTCTGACTCTGAATTTCCAGAGGTACTAGATGAATTATTATTACTTCCACATCCTACTAGTGTTATTAACATAGTTATAAATAGTAAAATTCCAATTACTTTTTTATGTTTATTCTTTTTCATTTTATATTCCCCCTTCATAATTATGCAATATATATTAATAATTATGCACTTATCTACATATCGTATTATATAGTACTACTATCCCTTAGTCAAGTTAATTAATATATTTGCTTTGTATCATTTGTTTTATTATGTCCTATAACAAAAATTTTGTACAATAAAAAAAGAAGTACACTCAAGTACTTCTTTTGGTGGCTCACCGGGGAATCGAACCCCGGGCAACATGATTAAAAGTCATGTGCTCTACCAACTGAGCTAGTGAACC